>CBDBHE010000001.1:0-95383 GCA_965205605.1 Spirochaetota bacterium
ATGATTAACTTCTTTTTCTTTCAAGGGACCTTTTAAAAAAAATAATCTTGAGTTTTATAGAAAACACTGATGAAACTCAAAGACTTCAAAATAGTATTTAAAGACATCGTATTAATTTTGTTTAAGAATAGACAGACTATAAAACTTTAGATTTTTTTATATCTTCAAAAATTTCCATAATTTCTATAAATTCATTGTATTTGATTTCGTTATGCTTTTTCAAACCTTTAAACTCATCATCTAAGACTTTTTTCATCATTTTTTATCAATTTTCTTTTTAATGAAATTATTATGGCCAAAATTATTATTTCCTTTTTTTTCTTTATATTTATTATAATATTCCTCAGGAAGTTTTTTAAAAAAATCATAGATAATCATTAATTGCACTACGCGGTTATTTTTTCTAAAAATTCTTGTTGATTTATTCTTTTTCTGTTAAATAGTATCCTAAAAATTTAATACATACCACGGTGATGGAAATTTTTTACTCACACTAGTTTTTTTATCGGATTCTGTTTTTTTGTATAACAAAATTAATTTTATCATCCCATCAGCTGTGAAAAATTCATGTATTTTAAAAGAAAAATCTTCATAATAACTTACAATTGGTTTTGTTAAAAAATCAGATATATCTTGATGATTTAACTCATTTGTTTCAAAATAATATTTGTTTTGTATGATATTATAACTCTTTATTTTCTTCATAATGAGCACAACACCCTTGTTTTTATACTCGGCAGTCAAAAATTAAAAGCAATCAGATTCTAACCTCTTTATGGTTATGACTTTTAAGCTCCTCGCCTTAAAAAAACTCTTTTAAAAGTTTCAAAAAAGATATAACATTCTATATAAAAAGAACGATTGTAAATATACCACAAATCATATTTAAGTTTAATTTCTCCTGTAGAATCAGCTTTTCCATGAATCTGAGCCAAACCTGTTAACCCTGGTTTAACTAAAAATCTTTTTTTAAAACAACTTGATTTTTTTCTTAAAATCATTAACTTCACTTGCAACAAGTGGACGAGGACCAATAAAAGACATGTTGCCTAAAAAGATATTAAAAAATTGAGGTAATTCATCAACATGTAAGCGTCTTATCAACCTCCCTATAAACGTTCTTTTCTCATTACCATTTTGCATACTTCGAAATTTATATAAAGTAAATATTTTCCCTTTAAAACCAACTCTTTTTTGACTAAAAATCCCCTTTCTCTCTTGAAGTAATTACAATTAAAATATAAATCACTAACATAAGTGGAAAAAATAATAAAATTAAAATACTTGAAAAAAACAAATCAAAGATTCTTTTACTGCTAGAATGCTTAAAATTAAAATTTTTAACCTCCATTAAAGGCACATCATTAATACGACTATAATTAGAAAAAGGAAAAATAATCTCATATAAAGCTGGTACCAAAAACAATCTTTTATTTTTAATTTCTAAGCTAAAATGAGTCACAATAGATTGTTTTAAAACAAAATTTTTTACATTTATAATAACAAAATCAACCTCTTTTTCATTAATGATTCTTTTGTAATCTTCTAAAATAGCTTTTTTGATTTCTTTTTTTTTATAATCCTCTATGGTTAAAATTGAGACGATTTCAAAATAAACCCCTTTACTTGATTCTATTTTTTTACTTAAGGAATTTCCTTTTTTTTCTTGAATAATAATGACTTTATTGACTTTATTTTTTCCAAAAAACAAATAAATCAGATAATGAAATAAAATATTTAAAAAATAATTAACAAATAAAAAGGTAAAAATAATTGATCTAGGAATAAATGATATTTCAAATAAATACATAAATATAATAATGAAAAAAAATAAAAAAACATGAATTATCACTAATTTGTAAATTCGTTTATAAATAAAACTTTGAAAAGATTTTTCATAAAAAGCGTTAATATAAAGTAAAAAAATATAAATAGGTAAATGAAGTAAAAACAAATAAATAGTTTGATTAGAAAAAGAATGGGCTAACGTGGGAATCAAAAATTAAAAGAGTTGAAAAAGCTCTAATTTTTTTTGAAAAATAAAAAGAAACTAGGTAGATAATAATATCAATAAAAAAAAAGAAAAATAATACGACTATTTTTAATCATAAAAAATAAAAAAAATATTGTTTAAATTAACTTAGTATTAATGATTCCAATTAATAAAACTAAAGTATTAAAGTATAAAACATTATATAATCAATAGATACTAAGTGTGGTATAATAATGCAAGTAAATAGGTTAATCTAACTTTTTTTTAAAAAAATTATTTATTTGACTTATGAATAAAACAAGATTTCAAAAAATAGAAGAGAAACATTTAATCTCTTTTAATAACCATCAAAAAGCTTTGGCTGTTGGTCTTCATATTATTCATGAAGTCACCAGTGCTCAAGCTTTTTCTGCTTTAGAAAAAATGAATCTACCTGTAAAAAATCCTCAAAATACCTTTGCTGTTGTTGATCATGTGGTCCATACAGGAGGAAATGTCCCTAATGATGTGATGGATGAGCTCCTTATTAAAACTCTTGAGAGAAATTGTAAGAAACACCAAATTACACTTTACGGTCAAAAAGAAAAAAAACAAGGCATTTGTCATGTTGTCTCTCCTGAAGTCGGTCTTACTAGACCCAATACTACGATTTTTTGTGGTGATTCTCATACTTCTACTCATGGAGCTTTTGGAGCCATTGCTGGGGGAATTGGCACCTCTAATATAAGAGATATTTTAGCAAGTGGGTGTCTTTTAAATTATACTTCTCCAAAACAATTTAAAATAGAGATTACAGGAAAATTACCTTCGTATTTATCTGCTAAAGACATTATTTTATACCTTTTTTCAAAATTAGGAAATCAATGGGCTACTGGTGGAGCTGTTTTTTTTACAGGAGAGGTCATTAAAAATCTTGGTATGGAAGGTCGTATGACCATTTGTAATATGACCATTGAAATGGGGGGACGGTTTGGTTATTGTGATGTTGATGAAAAGACAATTAATTGGTTTAAAAAAGATAGAGATTTTTTTAAAGTCTCTAATTTAAATGATGTTTTAACTCAGGAGTGGTTTTCTTACAATACGGATAAGGAGGCTATTTTTGATAAAACAGTTACTTTTGATGCTTCTGAAATCAAACAAATGGTTTCCTATGGCTTAACACTTAATGAAGTCATTAATGTTGAAGGAAAAACAAAAAAGATCAATAATGTTTTAGAATCAAGAAAAAAATATGAAGTTGAAGAAAATACCAAAGCAACTGAAATTACGATCGAACATGCTTTTATTGGTTCTTGTACCAATGGGAGAGTTAAAGATTTTAAAGATGCTGCTAAAGTATTAGAGCTTCATGGGGGTAGTGTTAAGGTAAAATCAGCCTTAGCTGTTCCTGGGTCGATGTCTGTAAAGAAAAAATGTGAAGAACTTGGAATTGATCAAATTTTTATTAATGCTGGCTATGAGTGGAGAGAACCAGGATGTAGTTCTTGTCTTGCTATGAATCCAGATAAATTTATCGGTCGAGTTGCTTCATCAACAAATCGCAATTTTCCAGGCAGACAAGGGCCTCTATCAAGAACCTTTTTAATGAGCCCAGAATCTGTTGCTCTGGCCTCATTAGAAGGTAAATTCTCTGATTTAAAAGCCTTTTATAAAAAACATCAAATTATTTAAAACTAAAAAGATAAGAAACAAAAAACATGAATCATATCATAGAAGGTAAATTAGCCTATTTTTTAGAACCCAATACTGACACTGATGTCATTATCCCGGCTTCTTTTTTAAAAAGAACTGCTATCGATGGCTTTGAAGCTTTTTCTTTTTTTGAAAAAAGATACACAACAAAAACCATTTGTAAGCCTTCTATTGAAAAAGAAGACTTTGTTTTTATTAAAAAAGAATTAAATCAAAATTGCCCTTTAAATCACCCCAATGCCCAAAACGCTGATTTTTTATTAACTTGGTATAATTTTGGTTGTGGTAGCTCAAGAGAGCACGCTGTTTATGCCCTTAAAAATTATAAAGTGATTATTGGTAGTGCCCCTAAAGGAAAAGCGTCTTTCGCTGATATTTTCCGTGACAATTGTCGTCAAAATCTTATTTATACCCCTGTCATTTCTGAAAAAAATCATCAGACTCTTTCTAATTACATAAAAAAAACCATTGATAAACAAAGTGTTTCTATTTTTGTTGATTTAAAAAAAAACATCTTAGGAATAAAACAAGAAAATCTTAATTTTAATTTTGACCTTCCTCAGTCTCATCAAACTTACCTAGCCTCTTCAAAAGATCCTTTTTTGTTAGCTAAAGAGCAAATACAAAAATATTTAAAAGATATTGATGCATGGTTACAAAATAATAATTTTTCAAAAATATCACCTAATACCCTTTTAAAATAAAAAAATTGTTAACTCGTTATTGTTTAAAGTAGTGTGAATGATTTTAAACAATCGCTAAAAAAATGCAAAAAATTGTTATTTTATGGCATGCAGCTGTTAAAAAAGAATATCAAAATTTAATTGAATCTTTAGCCCTTGTTTCAAAATATCAGTACACCCTTATTACTCCAAAAACTTGGCCTGAAGGGACTAAAAAACCCATTAAAGCAGAATCTTTTCCAAATAATCATTTTTTACATTTAAAATTACCGATTCTTTTTAGTGGTATTTCAAAACATTATTACCCTACTCTTTCTTTTTATTTAAAAAAACTTAAACCTAATTTAATCGATGTTATTGAAGAAGCAAATGCTTTAGTGACTTATCAAGTTTATTTATATGCTAAAAAAAATAAAATTCCTTATCTATTTAACTCAGCTGAAAATACTTCAAAAAAACAAACATTTTTTTTAAAATGGATTGAAAAAAAAATTTTTAACACCTCTAAAGGTGCTATTTTTAGAAACACAATCACAGCTTCTCTTTTAGAAAAAAGAGGATTTGAAAAAAAATCCGTTTGTATTGGTAATGGAATTGATAACAAATGTTTTCTTAAAAAAAACCAAATACTTTTAAGAAAACAATTCCAATTTTCAACCAAACAAAAAATTATTGGTTTTGTTGGTAGATTAGTTGAAGAAAAAGGAATTCTTTTACTTATTGATGTTTTTAAAAAATTATCCTTAAAAATAGATGAACTCCATTTAATGATTATTGGAGATGGGAATTTATTAAATCTTATTAAAAAAAAACTTTCAAAAGAAATTATGGATAAAAAAATAACCCTAAGCAAACAAGTGCCTCATAAAAAACTGGTAGATTTTTATAATTTAATGGATATTTTAGTCGTCCCTTCACTCATTAAGTCTTGGTGGCAAGAGCCTTTTGGAAGAATTATCATTGAAGCAATGGCTTGTGAATGTCTTGTCTTAGGATCTTCTTCAGGTCATATTCCTAAACTAATTCAAGAAAAAAAAATGCTTTTTAAAGCAGGGAATGCTTTAGACTTACAAAAAAAAATACTAACAATTCTTAATCATCAAAATCAATATCTCACTTTGAAAAAAAAAAATCGCCTCCTTGTAAAAGAATATTTTTGGAAAAACTTAGCTAAAAAAAGAATCCATTTTTATAAAAATTTCTTAAAAGTTTAAAGAAATAATATTGACATCAATTAATAAATAATATTATAGTTTAATTGTTTCTTTCAATAGAAACAATTTCAAAAAAACAAATGGATTTTTTACCTAAAAAAGAAATTTTTTTAAAAGATTGTAAAACTTATAACCTTATCCCAATTTCTTCTTTTGTTTATTTAGATGAAGAAACCCCTATTTCAATTTTTAAAAAACTTTCTGCTAATATTTTACTTGAATCTGTTGAAAATAATTTTTCATTAGGACGCTATTCTATTATAGGGATTGGAAAAAAAACTAAAATTATCATCAATAAGGAAACCATTACCTTTTTCCATTACAATGAGAAAGAAAAACTTCTTAACAAAAAAATAATTACGGCTAAAAATCCACTTGTCGAACTAAAAAATTTTTACCAAAAAATTAAATCTCCTCAATATGAATACTTACCTGCTTTTTTTGGTGGGGCGATTGGCTACTTAGGATACGAAACAGTCAGCTACTATGAAGCTATCCAATCTAATCAAGATTTTTTAAAAATTCCAGATGGGATCTTAATTATTCCTAAAATTACCATCGTCTATGACAATATAAAAAGAGGCACTTGGATTATTACTTTTATAGAAGCAAACTATCAACAAAATGAAAAAAATTATAAAATAACCATTAAAAATTTAAAAAAAACGATTCATACTATTTTAAAATCTAAAAAAAAAACGAGGTTTTCAAAGCAAAAAAAATTAAAAACATCACCGATTCATTATTATTTTAAGAAGAAGTATTTTCTTGACAGTGTTAAACAATGTAAAAAACATATTCAAAAAGGAGATATTATCCAAGTTGTTTTATCACAACTTTTTTCAATTAAAACGAATAAAAGTCCTTTTGAAATTTATAGGCAATTACGTCATTTAAACCCATCTCCTTATTTATATTTTTTAGATTTTGAAGAGTTTCAAATAATTGGTTCTTCACCAGAAGTGATGGTAAAACTAGAAAATGAAGAACTACTTTTAAAACCCATTGCGGGAACTCAAAAAAGAGGAAAAACTCCAAAAGAAGACACAAGACTTGAACACAAGCTTTTAAATGACCCAAAAGAAAAGAGTGAACATTTGATGTTGGTTGATTTAGGAAGAAATGATTTGGGACGTGTTTCCAAAGCAGGGTCTGTAAGAGTTATTGAATACATGACCGTTGAAAAATACTCTCATGTCATGCACCTTGTTTCTAAAATCAAGTCAAAAAAACAAACAAACGCCGATGCTTTTGATGTGATTGCAGCTACTTTTCCGGCAGGAACTCTTTCAGGAGCTCCTAAAGTACGAGCGATGGAAATTATTAGTGAGCTAGAACCCATTAAACGATCTGCTTATGGTGGGATGATTCTCAATATTGGTTTTAATGGACGTTTAGATTCTTGTATTACCATTAGAACGATTATTATGAAAAATAAAGTCGCCCATATTCATACGGGGGCAGGCATTGTGGCAGATTCTGTTCCTATTAAAGAATATGAAGAAACATTAAATAAAGCTAAAGTTCTTTTTGAAGCATTAAAAAAAACAACTTAAAATAATGATTTTAATTATCGATAATTATGATTCTTTTACTTATAATATTGCTCAGTATTTTCAAATACTAAAAGAAAAGGTTGTCGTTAAAAGAAATAATAAAATTACAATAAAAGAAATCAAGCGTCTAAAACCACAAACTATTATTCTTTCTCCTGGTCCAGGGACCCCAAAAGAAAGTGGTTTTTGTTTTGAAATCATTAAGCATTTTAAAGGAAAAATCCCTATTTTTGGGATTTGCTTAGGCCATCAAATCATAGGAGAATTTTTTGGAGCTCATATTGTCATTTCAAAAAAACTTTATCATGGCAAAATATCTCAAATTCATCACTATCAAAAAGGAATCTTTACCTCTATCCCATCTCCTCATAAAGCAACTCGTTATCATTCTTTGCTCATTGATTCCAAAAGTCTGCCAAATGATTTTATAATAACAGCTAAAAGCGAAAATAAAGAAATCATGGGTATTAAACACGTTAAATACCCTATTGAAGGTGTCCAATTTCATCCAGAATCTATTGAATCTGATTATGGAATGATTTTATTTAAAAACTTTTTATCAGAAATAAAAAAAGAAAAAAAAACACTTATGAAGACTTCATCAAAAGATAAAAAAGAGATCAATATCAATAAAATGATTGAAAAATTACTCGATCAGCAGCCACTTCTTCAACAAGAAGCCAAAGAAATGATGAAAATCATTAGTGAAGGGAAGTTAAGTGACCTTGAGATAACAACAATTTTAGTTGCTCTTAGAACCAAAGGAGAAAGCATTGAAGAAATAACAGGATTTGCTTCTTTTTTAAGAGAAAATGCCATTAAAATTAAAACACCTAAAAATCAAATCATTTTAGATACTTGTGGGACAGGTGGCGATAAAAGTGGTACTTTTAATATTTCAACCATTAGTGCTTTTGTCATTGCAGCATCAGGTATTTATGTAGCCAAACATGGCAATCGTTCTATGACTTCAAAATGTGGCAGTGCGGATGTATTAGAAGCTTTAAAAATTTCTTTAAATTTATCTCTTAAATCCCTTGAAACATGTCTGGACAAAATAGGCATTACGTTTCTTTTTGCTCAAAAATTTCACCCTGCAATGAAGCATGTTATTCAAATTAGAAAAGCTTTAAAAACAAAAACTATCTTTAATCTACTCGGTCCTCTTGCAAGCCCAGCAAATGCAAAAGTACAAATAATGGGTGTTTTCTCTAAAGATTTAACCAATAAAATAGCCTCTGTACTTTTAAAATTGGGAGTACAAAAAGGAATGGTTTTTCATGGTTTAGATGGATTAGACGAAGTGAGTTTAACAACGAACACACAAATAAGCCAATTTGATGCCAATACAGACTTAATAAAAAATTATCAATTTAATCCTCAAGAATATAGACTCCAATATTGTTCTCCCAAAGATTTAAAAGGAGGAGATGCTCTTGAAAATAAAGAAATTTTTCTATCGATCCTTAAAGGAGATAAAGGACCTAAAAGAGAAATTGTCCTATTAAATGCGGCTTTTGGACTTTTAGCCTGCTCTAAAGCAAAAGATTTAAAGGAAGCTATTGAAATAGCAGCTTACAATATCGATCAAGGGCTTGCTCTAAAAAAATTACAAGACCTTATACAATTGAGCCAGCAATTAAAATGACAATAAGCCATATTTTAAAACAAATCGTCTCTCAAATTAAACAAGATGATCAAGAAGCTTTTAATACCTTTAAAAAAGAAAATTTTCATCCCCCTACCCGTCAAAAACCTATCAACATTTTAAAAGAATGTTTCAATGATTTTTTTTTAATTTGCGAACTTAAAAAAGCCTCCCCTTCTAAAGGTGTTTTTAGAAATCTTTATGACCCTGTTAAACTTGCTTTGGAATATCAATCAGCAGGAGCTAAAGCGATTTCAGTTTTGACAGAAAATAATTTTTTTAAAGGTAGTTTACAAGATTTAGAAATGGTTAGAAAAGTGAGTCAACTTCCTATCCTCAGAAAAGATTTCATCGTTCACTCTAAGCAAATAGCAGATGCCTATTTGGTCGGAGCTGATTTAGTTTTACTCATTACTAGTATTGTATCAGACCAAGAGCTAAAAGAGCTTTATCACTACACCACATCACTTGGAATGACCCCCTTAGTTGAAATACACACCGAAGAAGATTTAAAAAGAGCTCTAAAATTAAACCCTCTTTTAATAGGAATTAATAATAGAGATTTAAACCATTTTACAGTTAAATTAGACCATGGATTTAAGCTTATCAAAAAAATACCTCCTTCAATTAAAGTCATTGCTGAATCAGGCATTAAAACTAACAAAGAAATTAATCAAATAAAAGAAAATGGATTTTCAGGAGCTCTTATTGGTGAATCTATTTTAATCAAAGACAATGTAAAAAAAGCCATTACTTCACTATTAGATGCTTAATAATGATTAAAATTAAATTTTGTGGCCTTAAAAAAGTAGAGGATTTTCAAAAAGCAATCGAATTAAAAGCAACTTACGCTGGTTTTATTTTTTATAAAAAATCTCCTAGATATATTTCCCCAAAAAAAGTAAAAAAAATGATTAAGACTAATAAAAATAAATTGATCAAAACAGTGGGTGTTTTTGTTGATGAGAATATTGAAAAAGTAAAATCTATTTTTCATGGTTGCAAACTTGATGTCATTCAGTTTCACGGAGAAGAAACTCAAGATTATTTACAAAAGATTAATTTTCCTTATTGGAAAGTGCTAAAAATTAAAAAAACAACGAATTTAAAAATAGCAAAAAATTATCAAACTCCTTTTATTCTTTTAGATACTTATGACTCTAAAAAAAAAGGAGGAACGGGAAAAATGATTGATTTGGAGATTTTACATAAAACTAGCTTAATAAAAAAAAAATGGATTTTCGCTGGAGGGATTAATCAAGAAAATATTACTAATTTTTTTTCTTACAATCCCTATTGCTTAGATATTAATAGCGGTGTTGAAAAAGCTGCTGGAGAAAAAGATCACTTTAAAATGACAAAACTTGTTAAAATAATTGAATCTTTTAATCAAAAAAAAAAATGAAGAAAAAAAATAAATATTTTGGTTCTTATGGGGGTAGATATGTTCCTGAAATGTTAATCCCTGCCTTAGAGGAGCTAGAAAAAGCTTTTTATGAATGTAAAAGAAACCCAAACTTTCAAAAAAATCTTGAAAACACACTCACTCATTATTGTGGTAGACCCACTCCTTTAACCTATGCTAAAAACCTTACTCAATATTTAAAAGGATGTAAAATCTACTTAAAAAATGAAGGATTAAATCACACTGGTTCTCATAAAATTAATAATGCTTTAGGGCAAGGTTTGCTCACCCAATACATGAACAAAAAAAAATTGTTGCTGAAACAGGTGCCGGCCAACATGGAGTCGCTTGTGCAACCGTTGCTGCCAAACTTAATTTTGATTGTCTTGTTTTTATGGGACAAATTGATATTAAAAGGCAATACCCTAATGTCTATTCAATGAAAACTCTTGGCACTCAAGTTTACCCCGTTACTTTTGGAACAAAAACATTAAAAGATGCTGTTAATGCTGCTTTAAAGTATTGGATTGAAAATTTAAAAGAGACTCATTATATTTTAGGCTCTGCTTTAGGACCACATCCTTATCCTATGATGGTTAGAGATTTTCAATCTATTATTGGAAAAGAAACCAAAAAACAAATTTTAACTTTAGAGGGAAAACTACCTAATATCATTCTTGCCTGTGTTGGAGGAGGATCTAATAGCTTGGGAATTTTTTATCCTTTTTTAAAAGATAAAACAGTAAAGTTAATCGGAGTAGAAGCTGGTGGTATAGGAAAAAAAATAGGACAAAATGCAACTAGGTTTCAAGGAAAAGCAAGAATCGGTATTGCTCAAGGTTATAAATCTTACTTCCTTCAAAATAAAGAAGGTCAATTAGAAAAAACGCATTCTATTGCTGCAGGTCTCGATTATGCTGGAGTAGGCCCTGAGTTGGCTTACTTAAAAGAAAAAAAAAGAGTTTCTTTTTTTAGTGTTTCTGATAAAGAAGTTATTAATGCCTTTAAAATTTTAGCAAAAACAGAAGGCATCTTCCCAGCCTTAGAGTCCGCTCATGGAGTTGCTCAAGCAATCAAAATAGCTCCAAAAATGAACTCAAAAGAAATCATGGTTATTAATGTTTCAGGAAGAGGTGATAAAGACATCTTTATTAACGCCAAAGCAACCGACCCCAAAAATTGGTTTTCATTCTTACAAGATGCTTTAAACAATGAACCTTAAACTCAAACAAGCTTTACTAAAAAAAAAACCTTTAAAATTAATGACTCATTTAGTATTAGGTTATCCTAGTTTTGAAATTAATTTTAAATGTATCCAAATTATGGAAAAATGTGATGTTGATTTTATAGAAGTACAACTTCCTTTTTCAGACCCTATTGCTGATGGCTCTGTTATCACAAAAGCAAATCAATTTGCTTTAAATCACGGAATAACCATTAAAAAGTGTTTTGATTTTATTAAAAAAATAACTCAAAAAACAAATATCCCTATCTGTATTATGACTTACGCTAATATCCCTTACCAAATTGGAATGAAGCATTTTTTAGAAAAAACTAAAAAAAATGGTGTTTCAGGACTCATTATTCCAGATTTTCCTTATGATGAAGATAATGATTCTTTTTTAGAATCAGCTAAAAAAAAAAATTTGCCCATCATTCAAGTCATTTCACCTTCTACACAAGATAGAAGATTAAAAAAAATTATAACTCTATCAGATAGCTTTATTTACACAACCCTTAAAGTGGGTATTACAGGTAGTAAACCAACGATTAAACCAGAAGGATTTAAATTTTTAAAAAAAGTTAAAAAAATAACCAATTTACCTATTGGTGCTGGATTTGGAATTTCTTCTGCTGAACATTTAAAAAAATTAAAACATAAAGCAAATATTGCTATTATTGGGAGCCATTTAATAAAACTTCTAGACACAAAAGGACTTTCTCAAGTAGAGCAATTTTTAAAAATTTGTCAAGAAACGCTTTATAGTTAAACTTAGCCACGCTTGCCACTTTGTTGAATATACGATTGTCGATATTCTTTGTAATGTTCTTTTTCATTAGATTCATAAATATTAAATCTATTTTTCCCCATATATTTTGATTTATAAAGAGCATCGTCGGCTTCTTTTTGCATTGTTTTATAAATGTTTAACAGTTTTTTAGATCCATATTGACGTAATTTTGTATAAGAAATTTCCAAAACACTCACACCCGCACTAACAGTAATAGGAATATATTTATTATCTATTTTTAATTTTAATTTTTTAAGTTCTTTATAAAACTTATTAGCAAACCCAATCACACCTTCTGCGTCAGTGTTGGGAAGAAGAATATCAAATTCCTCCCCCCCATACCGAATACAATAATCCATCGGGCGGGTGTTTTTTTTAATAAGAGCTGATAGCTTTTTAAGGACTTTATCCCCCACATCATGCCCATACTTATTATTAAAAATTGAAAAATCATCAATATCAAAGCGTAAGTAAGTAATATAGTAATTTTCCTTATTTAGTCCTTCCATTGTTGAAGAAGCAACTTTGACAAGTTTTTCTAAATAATTATCCTTATACTTTAAAAGTCCCGTTTTATAATCAATATTTGCTTTTTCTTCTAAAATTTCAATCTTCTCAAGGATAGTATAATACCACATATTAAGTTTATGAATAGAACTAACAATTTTATCAGATAAAACTTCTTTTTTATAAAGCTCTAGCATTAAATCAACGGTTATCAAATTAAATTGATCAAAATAAGAAAATGATTTTTTACTCATTAAACTATTTACTTGTAACTAAAAAATCTTTTTTATAGTTTTTTTCAACCTCATACAAAAAATGATGATCTTCTTTTTTTATTTCATTATTTATGTACATTAATTTAACAAACCAATCATAAGCTTTTATTTTAATGATTTCTTTTTTTAAAAAAAAATTTAATTTATTTCCAATAATAACAAGTCTTATATCATTATTTTTTTTATACATATCTAAAAAAAAATCCAAATAATTAACAATTAATAAATCTAATTTTGGATCAAAATTTTTAAATAAAGGATTATTATTAAAAAAAATTTTAAGATTAATTAAATTATAAATAATATTTGAATTCATTGATATTTTCTCTTCATCTGAATTTTTATTTAAATAAAAATTCAAACAAAGTAGAATTTTATTTTCATTTAGCCTCGTAAAAATCAAATCTTCTTTATTTAAAAAAGGCTTAGCTATTTTCCATTTTAAAAAAAGAATCTCCTCCCCATAAGAAAAAATCAAAGTTCCTTTTTTATCAAAAACATCAGCACAACAAATTAATCGTCTCGAACGAAGACTACGACGATTTAAATATTCTAATTGAATTAATTTTTTTTCTAATTCATCTCTATTTAAGATATCCGTTGGTAATTGAAATTTTTTCGGATCAATGTTGTTTAAAATTTCTAAAATTTTTTTTTCTTGAATGATATCAACATATCTAAAATGGTTTTTCTCTAAAGTTACTAAAAGACAAATGTCAATTGTCTCATTTTTCTCAAATATTTTTTTCCCTTCATAAGAAAAAATAGGAATTCTTAATTTAAAAGAATATTTTTTAGTTTGAAATAATGTCAAAACTGCTTTAAGACTAAAAATATCAATTTTCATTTCAAGGCATGATCCAATTCAATTAATATTTTCAAGCATTTCCACCAATTCATACTCTAAAACATCACTTAATTTAACATAGTCTTTGCTTTTGATCAATTTCTCAATTTCTAAAAGATGAGCTTTTAAAGCATTAATCCAATCTTTTGTACTTTTTTCTCCAAATATTTTCTTCTTATATTTTTTTGAACCATTGTCTAAATCTAAATCTAAATATTGTATAAACAAGATAAAAAGCTCAAAGGCTCCGGTAATATCTTGAATATAATTAATCCCTTCCAAATCTTTGCCACATTGAAAAACAGTTGAAGCTTTAGTTAAAATAAGTTCCAGTTCTCCACAATAAAAACTAAAATCTTTAACAAAATCTTTTAAATTAATATTTCCATTAACCAAAGCTTTTTTTAAAATAAAAGTATTGCCTCTAAAAACACAATCATTAATTTCTATTAATAACTTTTCTAAAAGAAGCATAATAGCTTTATAAGCTTCTTTATTTTCATCTTGTGTCATCATTTTTTTTAAATTAAAAAAAGCAATTTCCAATTGTTTGATAATTGATTTCAACTTAAAACATTGATTTTCTATTCCTGAAATAATATTAGAAATTTGTTTTACCCCTTCTTTAATTAAAGAAAGGTTTTCAACTAAAAGATCAAGCTCTTTTTCTTTTAAATTTTTATCTTTAACTTTGATAGAAACTTTTTTTACATAACCACTAATTTCAACTAAAGTACTAAAGGCATAAGAAAGAACTGGTAAAAAAATTACTTTAACTTCTTCAATGTTTTCAATAACAATTTTACTTAACTCCAAGCATTCCGCTTTCTTCAATAAATCTATTGGTTTTTTATTCAGTAAAAACTTTGATAGAAAAAATCCTTTTTCATTTCCCCAATCTTTAATAAACTCTAAAATATCTTTTGCGTCTTTTTCATTTTCTAAAGAAAAATTTGTATTTTTACCATTAATAATAAGTTTCATCATATTGCTTTTTTTCCTTTCTTTTATTATGACTTTAAATATTTAAAATTTCACTATCTGTTTCACTATCTTTTAGGAACTGAATTATCTATCCATTTCTCCATTGTTTCTTGTTCTTTAAGAGCTGCTTCCAACTCTCTAAATTCTTTTTCTGTTTTTAAACGATAATTTTCTACATTTTTTTCTTCTTGAGCAATCTGATTGTCTAAGTCTTTGAGCCTCCTTTGATTAACTCTTACTTGTGTATCAAACATTGCTTGAGATTTTGTATAAGCTTTTTGTAACTTTTTTATTTCATAAGCACATCCTGTGTCTGTTACACCATCATTGTCAGAATCAAATCCAAAAATTTCACCAATATAATTAGGGTTTTTTAAAAAAAACTCTTTATACTTATCCTGATTAAAATCAAGTTTTCCAAAATCAACATTATTAGAATTTCCTAAAAAAAATAATGGAGAAATTCCAAGTTGTACTAAAAGGCTTAACCTATTTCCTAAAGAAGTTTTATAAGACCGAATAACAATATTTCTCATTTTATTTTTCAATAAGCTAAAACTATATTCTCTTTTAAAAAGTCCATATTTTTTTCTTATTTTTTCATCTATATTTTCATCAGCTTCATTACGATTTAAAACAATATTTAAAAGTTCCATACAAATGTTGTATTGACCTATAAAATTAATAATAGAGTCATTAATTTCTTTATCATCAAATCCTACAGAAAAACGAATTGGCTTATCAGCAGCTTCTTTAATTTCAAGATTAACCCCATCAATTAAATCATTTATCTTATTGCTATCTCTTTCTACTTCGATGCCTTTATAAACAATTTTTGAATTATTAGCTTTGTTGACTTCATTAGGGGCATAATAAGGACTATTATCTAGTTCTTCTTTTTCTTTTATTTTAAAATTTGGTTTTGAAAAAAGATAATGTTTGTTTTCACTTTCATTAATAAATTCCACCCCTTCAATTAAAATTTCTTTGTTTCTTTTGCTTAATAAAGAACGGTCTAAAACAAGTACATTTTTACTATTCAAGTCTTTTAAAAATAAATTTTTTTCCGAAGAAGATCCATTTTCTTTATAAAATATTTTAGCAATTCGATCCGTTACTTTTATCTTGGGATATTTTTCTTTTTTTTTTTCTTTTGTTTCCTTAGAATAAGGAATCATTAATGCTGAATCTAATTGTAATTCTTCCACTTTCAATTTTTCTTTTATATTAAATTTTTTTGCAGCTAATTGATGCTGTCTTTCTTTTTCATTTAATGCCTGATTCTCAATATTTTCAGTAGCAAGGGAAAAAGAAACCTGATCTCCTTCTTTTAAAATAACTACTTTATTAATTGTTGGGTTATAGGTACTTTGGGGTAATAAAGTAATTTTACTACCACTTACATTTACTTTTGAATTATTAGGTTTTTTGTAAGAAAAAATTTCTTTTATTTTATTATTGGAAAGTTTTTTTTCTTTAAAAACATCTAAAAAAGAAAGAACTCCGTTTGAATCTTGTATTAATTTTATTTTACCTTGCTTGCCTTCAACAGCTGAAGATAAAACTAACACAGATGATTGACTTCCTTTTTTAATTGTAGAAGCTGTTAACATCTTAGAAGAAGAGTTATTAATCAAAGAAGCCAAGCTTCTAAGAGAACCTCCTGAGAAGTTAAAATAAAGTTTTTTTTTATTAACTTCTAAAACAAAATTTCCAGCTGGAATAGCTTGTTTTTTACTTAAGTTTTTACTAGAAATTTTATGATTAGAAGCTTTTTGTAAAATCTCAACTTCATGTTTTTGAGGTTTTGTTCTATTAATAGCCGTTGCATTTAAATAGCGATCATCTTTTGTACTAACTAAGCGCCTATTAAAAACAGACCGGAAACCATGAAGTTTATCTGAAAAAATACCTAACAAACCAAATTCTTTTTTTATTTCTCTTAAAACTTTAATTCTAGTTTTATTTTTTTTCTTTTCTTCTTCTAGTTTTTTAATAGGTTTTTTTCTTTCTTCAATAATTTGTTCAATTGCTTTAGAATAATTCCTATCTGAGTCTAAATCAATATAAGGAGTTGGCATAATAAAATCTTAAAAAAAATCAAAAATAAGTAATTAATTTTCTTTTTTTATTCTTAAAAAAGCTGGTATTTCAAAATTTTTCTCATCTTCTTCTAATTTTAAACTCTCTATATCTGAGTAAAGCTCATTTGTTACTTCACTTTCATTAGAGTTATTTTTTTCTTCATTAGAAATAAGACTTGCATTAGAATAATCTTCCCCAAGATCATCTTCATTATAATAGGGTTCGTTAGAAATAAAAGATCGAGGACGATCTTCATCTTTAAATCCAGTAGCAATAACAGTTACTTTAATTTCATCTTCAAGACTATGATCTGGCACAAACCCAACAATAATATTAGCTTCTTTATCAGCTTTTTCTGAAATAATATTAGTTACTTCCGAAAGATCATGGAGGGAAATATTCTCTCCATGAGTAATATTAATTAAAAGCCCCTTAGCCCCATCAATATCACCTCCTTCAATCAGTGGGTTTGAAATCACTCTTTCAGCAATTTCTTCAGCTCCCAAGCTAATATTAGCAGATGCCATGCCCATTATTGAGTTTCCTTTCTGAGACATGACAGACCTTACATCAGAAAAATCAACATTAATAATACCTGATGTAGTAATAATATCTGAAATCCCTCTAATTCCTTGCATTAAAACAGAATCAGCCAATTGAAACGACTCACCAATAGGGACTTTACGATCAACAAGACCCAATAGGTTTTGATTTGGAATTGTAATTAAAGTATCAACATATTGAGCTAATTCTTCAATTCCCTTTTCAGCTTGCTTCATTCGTTTATAACCTTCAAAAACAAAAGGCTTAGTAACAACAGCTACTGTAAGACAACGAAGTTCTTTTGAAATTTGAGCAATAATTGGGGCCGCTCCTGTCCCAGTGCCTCCTCCCATTCCAACAGTAATAAAAATCATATCTGCTCCCTTTAATGAATTTTGAATTAATTCATATTGTTCTTCAGCTGATTTTTTACCAATTTCAGGGTTGCCTCCTGCTCCAAGTCCACGTGTAACTTCTATTCCGACTTGTAATTTTGTTTTAGCTTTTGAAATGTTTAAAGACTGTATATCCGTATTTACAGCAATAAACTCAATCGCCTTCATTTCCGCTTCAATCATTCGATTAACAGCATTACACCCTCCTCCACCAATTCCAATTACTTTAATATTTGTTGGATTTGAACTCTCCGAAACAATTTGTATCGCCATTTTTATTCCCTCCCAAAATAAAATTGATTTTAATTAAAAAATTCTTTTAACAAACTCGTTATCTTTTTAAATACTTTAAAATGACTCGGTTTAACTTCTAATTTATACTCTTCTTGTTTTCCAACAGCAAAACGTATCAAGCCAATAGCCGTTGAAAAAACAGGTGAATCTACTTTTTCACAAAGTCCTGTTAAATTAATAGGTTTTCCAATTCTAACAGGTTGATTAATAATTCTTTCTGCAAGCTCGACTGTTCCTTGACATTGCGATCCTCCTCCTGTTAAAATAACTCCAGCTGCTATTTTAGATAAATAGCCTGTTTTATCAATTAAACCTTTTATCATTAAAAAAATTTCTTCCATACGAGGTTCAATAATTTGAGCAATCATTTTCATCGATACTTTCATCGGTTCCCTTCCCCCTACCATGGGTACAGCTGTGTAATCATTTTTATTAATCAAAGAAACCAAAGCATTTCCATGCTCTTTCTTAATGACTTCAGCAGAAGGACTAGGAGTTCTAAGACCAAAAGCAATATCTTTAGTCACATTATTACCCCCAAGAGAAATCACCCCCGTATACCAAATCGAATTGCCAATATACATTAAAATGTCTGTCGTCCCACCTCCAATATCAACTACAATACTCCCTAATTCTTTCTCATCTTCACTTAAAACAGCTTCCGCAGATGAAATAGGCTGTAAAATAACATCTAAAACATTATATCCTGCTCTTTCAATTACTTTTTTAATATTCGCTGTTGCAGATTTAGGAACGGTTACTAAATGAACTTCAACTTCAAGACGAATCCCTGACATCCCAAGGGGATCAATGACACCTTCTTGGTCATCTACAATAAATTCTTGAGGAATTACATGAAGAATTTCCCGATCTGGTGGAATAGAAATCGACTGAGCTGTTTCAATGGCTCTATAAATATCACTTTTAGTAATTTCTGACTCACCCGATCGATCAGAAACAGCAATCACCCCTCTTGAATTAATACTCTCTATATGCCCCCCTGCAACTCCCGTATAAAGCTCAGTGATTTCAACTCCTGCCATTAATTCAGCTTCTTCAATAACGTTTTTAATGACTTTAACCACCGCTTCAATATTAATCACAATCCCTTTTTGTAAACCTGCTGATGGCTTATTCCCTATCCCAATAATTTCAATCTTTCCATCTTCTTGAATACGAGAAATCACAGTACAAATCTTAGTTGTACCAATGTCTAAACTAGCTATAATTCTACTCAAGTCGCCCTCTATTTTTGACCTAATTTTATTTAAATAATGATTAAAATTTCTCTTATTATAGCTTAATTTATCAAAGTAAATTTAACAAAATCATATCTAAGATCAATCTTTTTAACTTTCATCTTATTTATTTTTTGGTATAAATACGCATACCTTGCTTTCCTAAGACTTTCTACATTAAAAGAGTACCCTAAAATACTTTCTAAATGATTTTCTTTTAAAAACAACGTATTATCTTTACCAAGGCAAATCCCTGAAGAAATATTAATAATATCCTTCTCTTCTTTAGGCAAAGCTCTATAAGCTGCTAAAAAATCATTAACTAATTTTTTTTTTATAGATTCTGTAGTTAAATTAGAATCATATTCAATATAAAATTTATCAAAATTTAAAATCCCTTCTTCTTCTGTAATTACTTGTCCCCAATCATTAATTTCTTTTAATTTTTCCCCATCTTTAATAATAAAGTTCCCTTCTTTTTCACAAAAAGTAATCCTCAACGTATCTGGATATTTTTTTTTAATTTTAATCACTTCCAAACGTGTTTGATTTTCAATATCATTCCTTATTCTTTTTTCATCAATAAAAACCAAAGAAGATCCTTCAAAGATGTTCATTTTGTTAAGAATATAAGCACTATCCATTTGTTCAAACCCAATTAATTGAATTTTTTTAATAGGAAAAATTTTTAATTGCTTGAGAAAAGGTTTTAAATTTTTATATGAAGTAAAAATAAAAAAAAAAAAAGAACTAAAAAATAAAAAATAAAAAATAAGATTTTTTTTCATTAACATTTAGATTCCTTCTAATCTCATTTAACGGAAAAAAAAAAATTTCAATAAGACTTTTTTTAAAAAAAATTAAACTTTAAGTAACTATATATCAAATTAGACTAATTTTTTAATTTTTTTTCTAACGTTATCAATTTTAATTAACTGTTCTAAAAAATAATTGTAATTATCTTTAGCGTCTTGTCTTCTTTTTTCTATTATCTCACTATAATCAATAAATAATAAATCGCAAAATTCTTTCCCTGTCATAATTTCATCTATAGAAAAAGTTCCTTTCATTCCTGTTATAATTTCTTGTTTGTCTATTTTATTGAAACAACAAATATGAATAGATGTTGAGTATTGTATTTTAGTCGACACATACCTTTGAAATTTTTGTAAGGCTTCTTTTTCTCCATGAACTTTTTTAGTGTCAAATACATGCCCGTCTTTTAGCTCAATAATATGACAATGTTTCTTATAACTTTTAATTTTGATAATTAAAAAATCAGGCTCATGCTTAGGAAAGTCAATATGTTTTGATTTTTTTGTTACTTCTTTAGGAATTAAATATGTGGCATCCATATCTCCGATAATTTGATCGTTTTCAAAAAAATTGTCAAGGTTGTGAATAACAATTTCACCTGCTCTTTTCTTTATCATTTTTTCAAGCTCATTTCCATTTGCAATAGACGTGCTATGTATTTTAGTAATCAAATCTCCCAATTCTTTATTGCCAAAAAGTCTCTCATAACTTCCTGAGGAATTTTCAGGATTAGCATTCCTCATTAAAGCCATTTATATCCCCCCCAATAAAATCTCTGTTTGATTGTTTACAAGCCTTATAAACCGATCCGCCACCCATTGCCACATCTAAAACAACCTCCCCTTCATTCGTTACGGCTTCAATAAGCCTTTTTTGTAAATCAACGGGCTTTGCATGAGGATGAAGTGTTTTGTCAGCTTCCTCTTCAATAACATTCGGAATATTTTTTATTCTCCAAACATTTTTAGCTTTCAAAGGTTTTTTTTGTAACACAACCAAAAACTCTGCCTTGTTCCTTGTTCTATAACCCATTCCGATTCTTGTTTTTTCCCATACCACTAAATCGACGCTTTGCAAATCTGTTTTCGTTACCCAACTCTTAAACCCCTCACATAAATGAAATTTATCAATCCATAAAAAAAGATGTCCCGAAGGTTGTAAAACTCTATTTATCTCTTTTATAAAAATAATAATTTTTTTCTCATCCATTTGTTCTAAAGAACATCGTTTTTTTTCTCTATTTTTTCCTTCATTGCCATATTTTTGATAATCCAAAATACCCCGATATTGGGGATCAAAAAAAGCACAAGGAATCGATCCTTTTGTTAATCTTCCTAATAAAACAAGCCCGTCTATTTTTTGAGGATTATTGATTAAACCTAATAAATCCTTAGATTGAAAAATAGAATCTTCTATTACACTTTGAAAATTCCCTAAATTATCCATTGGTAATTTCCTTATAAATTAATTTTTTAGAATTCTCTAAAAGGTTTTTCAGTTTATTTTTGTTAAAGTTAAACCTAAAAGCATATTCATCCAAAAATTCTCAATGTTATTTGTGTGAAAAACCCCATTGACGTATTGTTTAACTCCGTGATTTACTTTGTAATGACTCAAACGCTTATATGCCTTAAAATCATCACTGATAATTGAAGCCCTATTATCAATTTTATCATCGATGTATTTCTTAAGTGTCTTAATTTTAGTGTCTTCAATGTGTTTCGCATTAACAAGCTTTTTGTTTCCATAAACACTTCTTTGAATAGAGCCTACAATAACTTTTTTTGTTTGAATTGAGCGTCCTTGAGTCCCTTTAGTCTTTTTATTTAAATGTTTATTGCTTTCTTTTCCACCAATATAAGTCTCATCAATTTCCACATCACCGAAAAGCTTATTATAATTAGGGAATGAATTACGTATTTTATATAACATCGTCCAAGCCGTTTTTTGTGTTACCCCGATTTGCTTTGCTAATTGAATGCTCGAAATCCCTTTGCTACTTGTGGATAAAAGATATAAAGAAGCAAACCATTTATTTAATGGTAACTTCGTACTTTCAAAAAAAGTCCCCACCAAAACATTAAACAATTTTTTACATTGAGAACATCTATAAACTTTCTTTAATCCTTTTGAGTTAGTCCTATCAATATAATGCTTTTCTTTTGAATTACAATGAGAACACCAAACGCCATTTTTATATCTTATTAAAATAAGATAAGATAAACAAGCCTCATCATCTTTAAATTTGTTTAAAAATTTTATTATTGATAACATTTTTACAACTTCTGTAAAGGAAAATAACACGCTTTTATTATATTTTCAATAAAAAAAGACAAAAAAACTAAAAAGTAGTATTTTTTTAGTCTAATTTGATATATAGTTACCAAACTTTAATAGCAACTATTGTATCGTTAAATCGATTGAAATAAATGACTTTTAAAAGACATCAAACTTTGTAATAAAAGATTTTCAATAAATAAAGTCATTGATGATTTTTCAATTTTCAACATAGCTGGAATATCACTTAACTCTGTCATTCCTGGTTGGGTATTAATTTCAAGAAAATAAGGCTTATTACTTTTTTGTTCAAAAATAAAATCTATGCGAACACAAGAAGAAAAATTAAAAATTTGATAGATTTTACAAACAATTTGCTTAATATCACTTAAATTCTTTGCAGAAAGAAAATCCGCTGTTTTTAATTTTGTCTTTCCTTGTGTGTATTTTGCTTCATAATCATAAAATTGATTATTGCTTACTATTTCTAAAATAGGAAGCATTTTAAGTGTTTCTTTATTTTTATAAATACCAACGGTTATTTCCATTCCTTCTATCTTATTTTCTATATAAAAGGCATTCAATTGACTTTTTGATTTTAAATAAATATAATGCTTCTCCCACTCACTTTCATTTTCAACTAAAAAAACTTCAATAGAAGACCCACTACTAATTTTTTTTAAAAAAAAAGGGAAAATAAGCCCTTTTGCCTTTATTTCTTTTAAAACATTAAGATGATCTGTGATTTTCAAGTCTTTTAAAACGACATGTTTGCTCATTAAAATTTCATGGCTTAAAAGAATTTCTTTAGTTTTAATTTTATTAAAAGCAAGTGCACTTGAAAGCAAATTTTCTCCTGTATATGGGATCTCAAGTAATTCCAAGCATCCTTGAATATGACCATCTTCCCCAAAAACACCGTGAAGAGCATTAAAAAAGATATCAAAAAATTGACATTTTTTTTGTTTTAAAAAAAAATCTTTACCCACATCAATTTTTTCAACTTGATACCCTTCGTTTTTTAAAAGATTGTAAACATGCTTTCCCGACCTTAGCGAAATATTTTTTTCAGAGCCAAACCCTCCCATTAAAATACCTATTTTTTTATCTTTTAACAACTTATTCATTCGTATTAACCAGCCGCTGAGCGAATTTATAAATATTACCCGCTCCAATAGTCAAAATAATTCCTTTTTCATCCTTATGATTTTCTTTTATTTTTGTTATAAGTTGATCTTGATCTTTAATATAATATTTTTTTTTGGGTTTTTTAATTCTTTTGTAAATTAGTTCACTACTAACATCTTTTATCGGTTCTTCTCCAGCAGAATAAATATCAACTAAATACAGAGTTTGTATTTTTTCAAAACTTTTTGCAAAATCATCAAAATGAGCCAAAGTCCTTGTATAACGATGAGGTTGAAAAATACAAATTAAATGATTTGTTTTTTTAACTAACGCGTTAATCGTTACTTTTATTTCTGTAGGGTGATGCCCATAATCATCAATGACTTTAAATTGATTCCAAGTCCCTAAAAATGACATTCTTCTTGAAATTCCCATGAAATGACTTAAAGAAGCTTTCACTTTTTTCATCGGAATCCCAAGTTCGTAAGCTACTCCAATAGCAGCGAGTGAATTTAAAACATTATGTTCTCCTATCATCCGAAGCTCAAAATCTCCAAGTGACTTTTTATTTAAAAAAACTTCATAACTCATTTTATCGTCAACATAACGAATCTCCTTGGCTTTAATATTTGCTTTTTGATTCTCAATTCCATAACTTAAATAAGGTTTTTTAATTTGATTTTCCAAAGCAACCAAATAAGGGTTGTCAAAACATAAAATGTTTTTTCCATAAAAAGGAGTTTTATTAATAAAATCTAAAAAATAAGAAATTTGGTTTTCTTCCGTTTTAAAATAGTCCATATGATCAAAATCAATATTGGTTACAACAGAAATAACAGGAGAAAGTTTTAAAAAAGACCCATCACTTTCATCTGCTTCACAAACTAAATAAGCACTTTTACCAAAACTAGCATTAGAGTTAATCCCAAACCATTCTCCCCCTATAACAGCTGTTGGCGAAAGTTTTGCATCAAAAAGCACAGATGAAATTAAAGAAGTTGTCGTTGTTTTACCATGAGTCCCTGCTACAGCAATTCCAAAACGAAGCCTCATAAGCTCTGCTAACATTTCAGCTCTTTTAATAATAGGTATTTTTTGTTCTCTAGCAGCTAAAATCTCAGAATTTGCTGGTGAAATCACACTCGTTGTTACAACCACATCTGCTTGATTAATATTAGAAGCTTGATGTCCTATAAAAATTTTTGCTCCTTTCTTTTTGATTTCATTTGTATTACTAGAGTCCAATAAATCACTTCCTTGAATTTTAAACCCCATGCTTTGAAGTACTTTTGCAACAGCAGACATACCAATCCCACCAATACCAATAAAATGAATTCGTTTTACCTTTTTAAATAGATCTAAATTAACTTTTTTATTGATTCTCATACGAAACTCGATTTAAATTTAGCAATAATCCTACCATCGCAAAATGAACCACCAGTGACGTCCTCCCAAAACTCACAAATGGCAAAGGTAACCCTGTGGTAGGCATTAATCCTATCGTTACAAACATATGAATAATCACCTCAAAAGAAACTAAAAGTCCTATTCCTAAACCTAACAAATGATATTCTAGTTTTTTTTGCCTTAAAGCAATTAAAAGAGCTTGTCTAATAAAAACAATGAAAAACAAAATAAGAGCAAAACAACCTAAAAGCCCAAGTTCTTGACCAATCACTGAAAAAATAAAGTCTGTATGTGCGTCCGGAAGTGGTCTTGAACCTTTAACAAAAGCCCCAGGCCCTTCTCCTAAAAAACCACCTTGACGAAATCCCATAAGTGATTGCATTAAATGATACCCTTTTCCATAAGGATCTGTATAAGGATTGAAAAACAAAAGTCGACTAACCCAATATTTTTTTGATTCAAAAAAAAGCAACACAATAGGAAGTGATAAACAAACAGAAAAAACTAAATAAATAAAAGGAACTCCTGTATAAAAAAAAATTGAAAAAGCAAGAAAGCCTATTAAAAATGTCGTTGAAATATCAGGCTCTAAAAAGATAAGCAATAAGCCAATACCAATTAATCCAATAGAAGGAAAAGATCCTTTTAAAAAAAAATTAACTTTGTCTTTTTTAAAAGTCAAATGTTTTGAAATAAAAATCAAAAAAGATAATTTGGCAATTTCAGAAGGTTGCATTCCAATGAAACCAATTGAAACCCATCTCTTAGCTCCTGAAACTTCTCTAGAAAAACCAGGGATAAAAACTAAAACTAAAAGAAAAAGGCTAGTAAATAAAATTAAAAGATAATATTTGAAAATAATTGTTAATGATATTTTATAAAAAAAAATCAAAGCCACTAAGCCTAAAATAAAAGCCCATAAATGATTATAAAAAAAAGTATAACCATTGCCCGTAAAACGTTTACTAACTGTAAATGAAGAAGAAAAAATAGAAGACAATCCTATAAAACAAATCGCTAATATTGAAAGTAGCAAAATCCAATCAATTTTTTTTCTCATAACTTTAAAAATTGTTGATCTAAAAAGTGAATTTGCTCTTTAAAAATATTGCCTCTTTCTTCATAATCTTTAAATTGATCCTGACTAACACACCCAGGAGATAATAATAAAATATCATTTTTTTTAAGACTTTCCCATGCTAAATTAACACAATCATTAAATTTGTTGCTATAGTTTGTTTTTACACAACCTTTAAAAATTTTTTTCAATTTTCAAACCTTCTTCTCCATAAAAAAAAATCCTTTTTATTTTACTCTTTTTTTCAAGTAAAGGAGTAAAAGAAATTCCTTTTCCTCTTCCTCCTAAAATCAAAGTGACTTTTTTTTCAAAACTTTCAATCGCTTTTAAAACAGCTTGCAATGTCGTCGCTTTAGAATCATTAATAATAATGACCTCTCGAAATAGTTTTAATTTCTCCATACGATGAGAAAGTGGTTTGAATTTAGTAACTGTTTGTAGTGCTTTTTTAAGAGAAACTTTTAACAAAAAAGCAATCGATAGCACTAAAAGCAAATTCATTTCGTTATGTTTTCCAATAAAAGAAACAAACGGTTTTTTGACTCGTTGATTTTCTATTATGAAATTTTCTTGTTCTGTCATAAAATCAGCTTTTTGTAACATAGAAATTGTTTTTATTTTTTTTAAAGCTTCAGAAATTGGGTAATTTTTAATAAAATGATCATCAATGTTTTTTATAAAAATTGTTTTTTTTAGAATGGTAACGAATCAGATTAAATTTAGTATCAATATAATCTTGTTTAGTTTTATAACGATCAAGATGGTCGTCTGCAATGTTAGTAATATAAGCAATATCTGCTTGAAAGTTTACAATTTCTTCTAACATATAACTAGAGAGTTCAAAAATTAAAACATCTATTTTTGATAAAAAAGGAATAACAGAACAAAAAGCAACTCCATTATTTCCCAAACTTTTAACCTTGTATTTAGAAGCTAAAAGTTTTTCAAGTAATGTAACGGTAGTTGTTTTTCCATCGGTGCCTGTAATGGCAACAATTTTTTTTTTTTATATAGTGGGAAAAAAAAATCAAAGTCACTCCATATTTTAATTCTTTTTTTTAAAGCTTCTTGAATGATCTTATGATTTCTTGAAACCCCTGGTGATAAAATAATATGTTGAATATTTTCTAGTTGTTTTTTTGTTTGTTTTCCTTCATAGATTAATTTTTTTGAAAGATTAAGATGTTTCAACTTTTCTTTAACAACTTTAGAATAATGTAAGTCAGAAATTTTAAAATTAATTTTTTGTTCTTTAAAAATTTTAGCAACATAATAACCGGTTCTTTCTGTCACACCTATAATTAAAAAAAAATCTTTTTTATAAGGTTTAAAAAAAATTTTAAGAAGTTTGAGATTGCTATTAAAAAACATAATGATAATGATAATGATAATGATAATGATAATGATAATGATAATGATAATGATTCAATAATAAAAAAAATTCGATCATTAAGTAATAAAAAATTTTAATCTTTTAAAAAATATTGACAAATAAAAGTTGAAATAATATACTACTTTTAATATTTAATACATTTTATATGCAAAATAAAAAAAATCAACGTACAAAAAAAGAAATAATTAGAATTAATCGAGATATTAAAGCTAACGAAATTAGACTAATTGATGAAAAAGGAGAAATGATAGGAGTTATAAAAATTGAAGAAGGTCTTAAAAAAGCCGATGAATCAGGATTAGACCTCGTAGAAATATCACCAAATGCAAAACCTCCTGTTTGTAAAATCATTGATTATGGTAAGTATTTATATCAAATAGAAAAGAAAAAAAAAGAAGCTAAAAAAAATCAAAAAGTTGTTCATCTTAAAGAAATAAAATTAAGACCAAAAACAGATATTCATGACTATAATTTTAAAGTAAAGCATATAAAAGAGTTTTTAAAATCAGGAAATAAAGTAAAAGTAACTGTTAAATTTAGGGGTAGGGAAATGGCTTTTATGGCTGTAGGAAAAGAACAACTTGATAAAGTAATTGCCGATACAGCAGAATTAGGCAAACCCGACTCTTCTCCTCGCTTAGAAGGTCGTAATTTAAATTTAACTATTATTCCAAAAAAATAAGATTCAAAATGCCCAAATTAAAAACACATAGTGGTGCTAAAAAACGATTTAGAACTTCTTCTAAAGGAAAAGTCAGGGCTAAAAGAGCTGGAATGAAGCACAATTTAGCAAAAAAATCAAGTAAAAGTAAACTTCAAAAAAGAGCTTTAACAACACTTAAAAAAAGTGATGAAAAAGTAATAAAGAAATTACTTTTATCATCTATGAATTAAATTTTAAGTTACAATATAAAATGTCTCGAACAAAATCAAGTGTTGTAAAAAAAGCTCGTGTAAAAAAAATTCTTTCACGAGCAAAGGGTTATTATGGTAAAAGAAAAAATTTATACACCATTGCTAAACAAAGTGTTGTTCGTTCAGAAATGTTTGCCTTTGCTCACAGAAGAAAGAAAAAAAATGACTTTAGACGTCTTTGGATTGTTCGACTTAATGCAACCTTATCTCACTTTGAAATCAAATATTCACAGTTTATTCCTGCACTCAAAAAAGCAAACATTTTGCTTAATCGAAAAAGCTTGAGTATGTTAGCTATAAAAGATGAAGGGAATTTTTCTAAAATTATTAATAAAGTTAAACCACACCTTTCTGCTTAAAATCTTTGCTGCTTTTTAAAAAGTTTTTTTACATCTTTTTTCTTTTTTTATTCTTAAATTTTTTACACATATCTTATTTATTACACGCTGGCAAGTTGCCTTATTCCTCTTCTGCTTTTCTAGGCAAAGAAGGCACTTTTAAATTAAATCTTGGAATGGATCGCTATTATATTGAAAATCCTTATGGAGAACCTTTATATCATTTTTTTCGATTTCCTATTTATTTCGATTATAATATTATCAAAAATGTTTCTATTCAAGTAGGCCTACCTCCTACTGTTTCTGTTTTTAATATTAGAAATAATCAACAAATACAAAATGCACCTCTTTATTTCGGAGGAAATGGGTATTTGAAATTTTTACTAGCATTTGATGATTATGAATATAATTTCAAACACGCCATAAGTATCGATTATTATTTCTCAAGTAGTTCTCAAAATTTTAATGAAATAAGAAAAACGAATTCTACTTATAATACAAGAAATTTTATCGTAAATGACTTTTATCCTTTAATAAAAAATAGTGAAAACTTGTCTTTTAGGTTGGATTTTTTCTAAGAAAATTAATAAAAAAAACAATCTTTAATTTTAATATTAAGTACTTTTATGAATTACAGTCTCCTTGAATCTCTAACAAACTTATTTTCTTTAACCGGTTTTATTAATGAAAATGATGAAACACAACAAAATACCTCTGTAGGAAATACAAGTGATATTGCTTTAGAAGATTCTAGCTTTTCTTTTTTTGGAATTGAAAAAATTATTCAAAAACTCTTTTGGACTACTAATTTAAAAGATCCTTGGGTTGATAAAAAAAACGATCATTTAGAAATTTCTTTATCTATTGACACTCAGCTTTTTTAGACTACACTATTGCTTCTTTTTCAATAGAAGGGAGCTTAAATCCTTTTATTGATTAAATTGGCTTTACCGATTTACAGACGAAAGTTTATACAAATCTCATTTACTTGTTAGTACTGGGGTTATCTATAATATGACACCTTTTCTTTATTATTTATTTACCTTAAATCACCTTCTTTGGCAAGAAAAAGCATATGATTTTAAAAGCTCTATTCATGTGAATATTGTTTTAAACTATCTAAACTTAAATTAATAAAAAATTGAAAAGTGAATCCATTTCCAATGCAAATCGATCAAAATAAAATAATAGAAGAAGTAAAAAAAGAATGTCAAAGCATCACTTCTGAAAATGAAATTAATTCTCTTAAAAAAAAATATTTTGGTAAAAAAGGAATGATTAATGATTATTCAAAACTTATGAAAACAGCAGATGAAGAAAAGAAAAAAAGTATTGGAAATTAATTAATGATTTAAAAAACAAACTTTTTTTTGTTATTAATGAAAAAACAAATGAATTGAGTCATAAAAAAAAAAAATTTGAAAATGAAATTCAAATTGATTTACCTGGAAGAATTCGTCAGATTGGGCTCTCTCACCCTCTTTATCAAGTCCAGCAAGAAATCTCTCAAATTTTAAATAAAATGGGGTTTTATCACTATTGAAGGTCCTGAAGTCGAAACAGAATATTATAATTTTGAAGCTTTAAATATTCCTAAAGATCATCCCGCTAGAAATGAACAAGATTCCCTGTATTTAAAAGATCATTTCCTTCTTAGGACTCAAACTTCTCCTGTTCAAATTCGCATTATGGAACAAATGAAACCTCCTATTGCTATAATTTCTCCAGGAAAAGTCTACCGAAGAGATAGTATTGATTCAAAACACACCCCCATTTTTCATCAAATAGAGGGTCTTTTTATTGATAAAAATGTTTCCTTTAATCATTTAAAAGCTACTTTGGGGGTTTTTTGCCGGGAAATTTTTGGCAATGATATTGAAATTCGTTTTAGGCCAGATTATTTTCCTTTTACAGAACCTTCTTGTGAAATATCGATTTTATTTAAGGGAGAGTGGTTAGAAATTTTAGGAGCTGGTCTTGTTAATCCTCTTTTATTTGATAAAGTAAATATTGATAAGAAACAATATTGTGGATTTGCTTTTGGACTTGGTGTTGAAAGAATTGCTATGATTAAATATGACATCAAAGACATTCGGCTTTTTTATGAAAATGACTATAAGTTCCTCAAACAATTTGAATGAAATTTCTAAAAGAGATTAATCATTAAAATAAAGACCCCTTTATAAAAAACCTTAAGGAAAACACCACTTGAAAATTAGTTTTAATAGTCTAAAACAATACATTGATTTTAATGAAAATCCAGAAGAACTTGGTAAAAAACTAACTTCTATTGGATTTGAAGTTAGCTTGATTAAAGAAGTAAACAAAGTCCCTAGTGGGCTAATGGTTGGAAAAATAATATCAATAGAAAAACACCTTAATGCAGATAAATTACAAATTGCCAAAGTAGAAACAAAAAATGACAATTATCAAATTATTTGTGGAGCAAGTAATATCAAGAAAAACCAATATGTGATGATAGCTCTAGAAGGAACAAAGCTTTCAGAAAATTTTAAAATTGAAAAAAAAAAAATAAGAGGCATCGAATCTCATGGGATGATTTGTTCTGAAGAAGAATTGGGCCTTGAAGACAAAAGTGATGGTATTTGGATTTTAGAAAAAAATACGAACCTTGAAGATCATCCTCAAAAGCATTTTGGAGACATCGATTTTATCTTAGAAATTGAGATCCCTTCTAATCGAATAGATTGTTTCAGTACAATTGGTATTGCCAGAGAAATTGAAATTTTTACAGAAAAAAAATTTTTTTTTAAAGAACAAGATTATTCACCTAAACTTTCTAATATCAATATTCAAATTGAAAATCGAGATAAATGTTACCGCTATAGTACAAAAGTTATTGGAAAAATTACTATTACTTCTTCCCCGACTTGGTTAAAAAGAAAACTTTATCATCTTGGTATTAGAAGTATTAATAATATTGTTGATATTACAAATTATATTATGCTTGATTATGGTCAGCCTATGCATGCTTTTGATCTTGATAAAATTCAAGGAAAACAAATTAAAGTACGATTAGCAAAAAAAAATGAAAAATTAAAAATCCTAACAGGAGAAACCATTACATTAACAGAAGATGATTTAGTCATTGCTGATGAAAAAAAAACAATTGCTTTAGCTGGTATTATCGGAGGTTTAGAAAGTAGTGTCCACTCAACAACTTATTCTATTTTATTAGAATCAGCTCACTTTGAAAAAAAAAACATCAAAAAAAGCTCTAAATATCATAAATTAAAAACAGAAGCTTCTCTTAGATTTGAAAAAGCTATTGATATTGAAATGACTTTTAAAGCTTTAGAAGCAGCTGTTAAATTAATACTAAAAACTGTTCCCGGATCGATGAGCGAAGGAATTAACGATGTTTATTTTAAAAAAAATAAAGAAAAAACAATTCTATTTCCCATCAATGAAATTAAAAAAAAATTATCAATTGATTTAACAAAGCAACAAATCTTAGATTATTTTTATCAATTAGGTTTTAAACCTATCTATAGTGACAATGAAAAAATAAAATTAAAAATACCAAAACATCGTTTTGATATTCAGCATGAGTGGGATTTGATTGAAGAAATAGCAAGAATTTATGGGTATGATAATTTACCAGAAATTATGCCTGCTTTTTCAAATTCCTCTTTATCAATTAGCGACCAAAGACAACCTTTATATCACCAATTAGCTCAATCTTTAGGGTATCATCAAATGATTAATTTTTCTTTTTTAGAAAAAAAATACATCCAATCCTTAAATTTTTCTAAAGAAAAACACATCTTGCTTTCAAATCCCATTTCTCCTGAATTTGCTTATCTTCGAAAAGATATGGTTTTTGGATTACTTAAAAATATTCAATTTAATTTAGAGAGAAAAAATAGTTTATTTAATAAAATATATGAGTATGGAAATGTTTTTTCTAAAGAAAAAAATCAGTTTCTTGAAAAAAAAACAATCGGTTTTTTAGGACATCAAAATATCGAAGAAACTAATTGGATTAATAAAGAAAGAAAATTTGATTTTTATGACTTAAAAGGAGACATTGAACAGCTAATTAAAAAATTAGTCTCTAAGTCACCTACTTTTAAAAAAATAAAAAATGCTCTATTCATTCAAGAAGCTTCTGCAGGAATATTTGTTAAAGACCAGCAAATCGGTCAAATTGGCATTATTTTAAATGATTTATTAAAATACTTTAACATCAAAGAAAGTAAGGCAATTTTTTATGCTGATATTAATATTAGTTTACTAGAAAAAATAGGCACACACACACATAATTATCAAAAAACCTCTATTTACCCTTCTATTTATCGAGATTTAGCTATCATTGTTGAAAAAAACATTGCAATTAACAACATTATAAACTTAATAAAAAGCACACACTCTTTTATTAAAAGAATAAGCTTGACAGACATTTATTCAGGGGATAAAATAAAAGAAAATAAACAATCAATTGTTTTTAATATAGAAATCTGTTCTGATAAAAAAACACTACAAAAAAATGAAGCTGATTCAATTATAAATCAAGTGGTAAAACAACTTGAAAAAAAATTAATTTTGAATTAAGATAATAGTAAATGATAGATAAAAAATTAATAGAAGAAATTAAAACTTCCATTTTAAACTTAAAAAAAGAAAAAAAATTTTTTGAACAACAATTAAAAGAAAGAAAAGAAGAAAAACATTCCAAATTAGAAGAACTTGAAAAACAATGCCAGCAACATAAAGAAGAAAATAAAAAACTAAAAAATGAAATTATAACGATTAAAAATCTTTTAAAATCAGAACAAGACACAATATTAAACAAAGCCTCTCCTATTATTGAAAAAAAAACAAATCAAAAAGAAGAAACCTTACAAGTAAATAACACAAATAATCAAGAAAAAATAAAAGAAAAAATCGCAGCAGAAGACCCTTTTTCAGATGAAGAAGGAATGGAAGATGATAATGATTTTTTTAAAAATTTTAAAGAATAAATAAAATTTTATTGGTATGAATGAGCGAAGATGTTATTAAAGTTTTAATCGCTAACATAGAATATAAAATTAAACTTGGAGAACAAGATCCAAATTATATTAAGCAATTAGCGACATATGTTGATCTTAAAATTTTAGAATTACAAAAGTTATACCCTTCTCTTAGTTTTCAAAAACTTCTTATTTTAGCTTGTTTAAACATCACAGAAGATTTTTTTGAAGCTAAAAATCAAAAAAACAATAAAAATTATTTTCAAAAACAATTTCTTGAAATTAAAGAAATCTTAGATTTAGAATAAATTTTATTTCATTTTAAAAACAACTTCATAAATATAAGGCCATTTTTTTCCTGTAATATAAAAAGAATTTTTTGTTAAATTATAAGCAATCCCATTTAAAACATTTTCTCGATGATTTTTAAAACCAGATTTCAAAACCAAAGAAGAACAATCTATTTTCGCAATTAATTTTTTTCTTTTCACATCAATTTTAGCAATCCAAGACTCTTGCCAAATATTAGCATAAATAAAACCACCTACATATTCTAATTCATTAATTCTCTGTAGCACTTGATGATTATAAAAAATAGCAATTCTTCTGGAAATCTTAAAATTTTTTAAATCTCTAAAAAACAAATAATGACTCCCATCACTCATAATCCATTCATTAGCTCCAAGCGTTAATCCCCAACCTTCTTTATTATAAGAGATTGTTTTTAAAAAAGAAAAATCACTTAACCGGTAAACAAAACCTTTTTTAGACTTCCAAGTTAATTGAACAATTTTTTCATCTAAAATAGCCAACCCTTCACAAAAGTATTGATCATTAACATAACCAATTTTTAAAACTTTACCATTACTTGGATCAATTTTTTTAAGACTAGATTCCCCATAAAGTCCTGTGCTTTCATAAAGAAACCCTTTATCAAAAACAAGACCTTGTGTAAAATTAGGAGAATAATGAGGTATTTTTTTAATAACAATCGCTTGATACTCTTTTAAACCAAAAAGAAATGAAATTTTTAATAATAATAAAAAAGAAAAAACACACTTATTAAATATAATTTTCATTTTTTAGGTTAAAAAAAATGATCTCAAAAAGAAATAAAAATTAGAGAAGGCGGTTAAAAATATTAACTTGAAGAAAAAATTATTTATTTCTATATAAATCGCGAATTTTATTTAAATCTACAATATGATATATATTATTAATTTTCATTACCAATGTATTGCCATTACCTGATAAAAACGGATCTTTGATATCAACACTTTTTTCCATAAAAAAGTAGCGTTTCTTCTCATTTAAATCAATAACAACCACTCTAAAATCTGACCACTTTGGATTCGAAGCATATGAAATCACCTTTCCATCTAAAGAGATGTTAGCTCCTTTATCATTGGATTTGACGTCTTTTGTTAAATTACAAAAAAATTTTTCCTTAGGTTTATATAAAAATATATCATATGTTTTTTCTTTATTTCGATTTGATTCAAAAACAATATTACTTCCATCAGCATTAATTTGAGGGTTTTTATCTTCCCTTTGATTATCTGAAACATTATAAATGATTTTATTTCTTAAATCAGAATAAAAAATTTCTGAATCAGCTTTTCCAAAAATTTCTTTTGATTCAAAAACAATGTGATTTCCATCAGATGAAATCTCTGGATTAGATGAATGGTTCCAATAATAAGAAGGAGAAATTTCTTTACCTGTACTAAAATCTCTAATATAAACCATAATACGCCCTTCATCTTTGTCAGAAACATAAGCAATTTTATTAGCATTTCGATCAATACTAGGGTCTAGATTTTCACTTAAATTATCAATTGCCTGATTAATGTAAGTAGTTGTACTTTGATTTTTTAAAATCACATCTGTGTTAACAAGAAAAATCTCTTTGTTGGTTGCTCGATCTGATACAAACAATATTTTACTACCATCTTCTGTCATTACAGGGTAGCTGTCATTACCATAATAAGAAAATTCTTGCATCACACTTTCTTTTTGATTAACAAAAAACACTCTTCTTAACCCTTTATTTTCAAAAGCAACTGCATATTTATTCCCTTCATCATTCATATCAAAACCAAAAAAAGGTCTATCGGCTGTAATGAAAGTTTGAGCATAATTTGTATAAATTTTTTCATCAATATAGACATCTTGAATATCTTTTTTAAGATCTTCAAGATAAAACACCTTAGGATAAACTCGTCTTTGAGGCCAAGGGGGGTGAAAAGGAACAGGTGGATCTTCTACATCCGAAAAAACAAACACAAACGATAAAATTAAAGTTAAAAGTAATAATTTTAAATATTTCATATTATTGATCAAAGGTATTTAATAATCGACACTTGAAAACATAAACTTGTATTATTTATTAAATTTATTTTTTTTTATTAGATTAAAAATAAATTTAATAAAAGATAATGGTAATATAAAATATTATTATGCAAAAAAGGTTTTTTTGCCTATTTTTTTTTTTAGGGATTACCTATCAAAAGCCTTATTGTCAAGAAATTCAACCCCCTTTTTTTAAAACAGTTCATCTTAGTAATGAATTCTCTATTAATATTTTTTCTGATAACCCTAGTGAAATTTATTACATCTCTAAAATAGATCCTCTTTTTATAAAAATGATTTCAAAAAGCGAAACAAACGAAACCATTTCTTTTACTTTTATAGCTAATAAAGCTGGCTTAACAGACTTGCACATTAACAAAATTTCTGAGAATATTGAAACTAAATATATACAATATAAAATAGAAATTATTAATGTAGAAAAAAAAAAAAAAGAAAACTTGGTTCAACATAGAAAAAGAAAAGAAAAGAAAAGAAGTAGTGATAGAAAAGACTATATCTTTATTATTGAAAATTACCTTCGAGATGGCTTTTATGAATTAGCCCATCAAGCCTATAATGAAGCAGTAAAAAAAAAGGGTTATGAAAATGAAAACCTCTTTAATATTATAAAAATAATTAATCCTCATTGGCTTACAGAAAAAAAAAATGAAAAAGCAACTAAAGAAATTAAAATGTTTATAAAAAAAACAAATCCTCAAAAAAAAGAGCTCATTTTTTTAAATTATCAATTAGCTCTTCATCAAAAAGAGCTCAAAAATTATGATGAAGCTCTCTCTTATTTATATCAAATTAAGAGTACTCATAAAGATTCAGACGAATACCCAAAAAGCCTTTTTTTAATTGGAGAAATTGCTTTTTTAAAAAAGCAATATTCTAGTGCTTTAAAAAATTATTATGCTTTCTATAAGCATCACAAAAACAATAAAGAAAAACATGTTCTTAAAAATTATGATATTTGTCTTTATAAAATAGGGAAAATTTATGAAATGGATACAAAGCTTTTAGATATTAAAAAATCTCATTATTACTATTCTCTTTTAATTGAAGAGTGCCCTTTTAGTTATTATTTTCAAAAAGCAAAAGATCGAGTTAATCATTTGGAAAAAAATTTCATTAAAGTAGAATGAAACTAATTTTATTTTTTGTTTTTCTGTTTTTATTTTGTTTAAATTTTCTTTTTTCTCAAAAAATCCATTCTGTTGAAAGCGGTTTTAAAGAATACATTCCAAAAGCAAATAATCAAATATTAAAAAATATTACTCAAAACAATATTTATGTCATTAATCAAAGCACTCTTTGGAGACAAGATAGTGAACCTTTCCCTTTTCTTTTTCCAGGAATACTAATTGAATATTTAGTTCATCAAGATAAAATCAGTTACGGGATTGGCTATGATTATTTTGCAGATTTTCATAATTTCTCTTTTAAAGATACCAATCAAAATGAAATCAACCTTAGTAGTAACCTTGTTAATCAATCTATTTATTTAAAAGGGCTCCTTCATTTAAAAGATCAGTATCGTTTTTCTCCTTTTTTAGGAATTAAAGGAGGTTTAAGCTATAATACAGGTGGGTTTTCTCAATTAATTTCAAGCTCTAATAATACCACATCTCTAAACACCAATATTCCCTTTACCCTTTTTTCCCCAGGAGCTTTTATATCTTTTTTAGCAGGGGTTAAAATTTATTTCTGGCCTAAATTATTTGGTTTTAGAATGAATATTGAATACATTCTTTCAACACCTTCTTTTTCTTTTTATAAAAATAATATTATTGATACAACAGGAACAATCGTTTCTGAAGATCGTTCCAGGCAATACCAAATTGATGCTTCGGGTTTAATGATAAACTTTATTTTTTTCGCTCATTTAAAGCCTTTATTTTAAATAATTCAAAACAATCTTTAAAAAATCTTGCTGTTTTTGATAATGAATCCAATGCCCTGCGCCATCAACTTCAATTAATTTAGAGTTAGGGAATTTTTTTAAAATCAATTGTTTGTCTTCACTTGTAATATAATGAGAATCACTTCCTTGAATAAAAAGACTTTTTATATTAATTGCATTCTCTGCTAAATTAGGAAAATCCAAAATAGGATTAATTGACTTTAAAAATAAATTAAGATTACATTTCCAAAAATATTTTTTTTTAGTTCTTCCTAAACCTAAATTCTTAAGTAAAAAAGAACGTAATATTGGATTTGGTATTTTTTTAGAAAGTAACTTATCAGCTTCTTCTCTATTTTTCAGTTTCGTTATTTCTAAAGAATCAAGACTGACTAAAAGGTCTTGATATTCATTCTCATATTTTCTTGGGGCAATATCTTCAACAATGATAGTATCCACTTTGTTAGGGAATAAAGTAGCAAACACCATTGCCACTTTTCCTCCCATCGAATGCCCTAAAAGAATTGGTTTTTCAATTTTATTTAAATCACAAAACTCTAAAACATCATCCGTCATTGTTTTATAATCCATCTTAGTGTCATGAGGAGAAGCTCCATGATTTCTAAGATCCACCAAAAAAACCTTATAATATTTTGAAAGCTTAAGTCCAATGGTTTTCATATTACTTCTAGAAGCTAGAAAACCATGTAAAAGAACAATATTTTTACTACCTAAACCTATTTCTTCAAAAGAAAGTTTCATAAAGTTATATTAATTTAAAATTGATTTTAATTAACATCAAGCTAAAATCATATCATTTAGAAAAAATTATAGTCTATAAACTAATGAATCTTATTTTTAAAAAATAATTTTTATTTTTTAAAGACTTAGATCACATTTTTTAAGATGCTTAAAATAAATGATATAATAAAATTTCTTTTATCTTTTACTATACAAGGTTTATAATTCATTGATTACCATAAAAAAGGGCTCTATTTCTCTCACAAACCCAATTGACATCCCTGGAAGTAAATACCTTGCTAATCGACTTTTAGTTGCTGCATCCATCGCGAATGGGACTTCTTTTCTAAAAAATGTCCCTGAAAATGAAGATATTGAAACCGCTATCGAAGGGCTCAAACAATTTGGTGTCCAAATAAAAAACAACAATCATATTCTCGAAATCAAAGGCATTAACACAAAACCTCTTATTCCTAAAAAAGCCATCTATACAAAAGGAAATGGGACTTTTTCTAGATTTGTTGTGACGCTAGCTTGTTTATGTAAAGACAAAGTGGTCATTAAAGGCAATGAAAAAATGTCTACTAGACCGATGCAATCTATTTTTGAAGCAATTCGTTTACTTGGCGGAAAAGTGGAAAGTACGGGTAATTGTTTACCTGCCACTGTTTTAGGCCCATTATTAGGTGGTAACTGTTTCATTAATGGCAGTATTAGTAGTCAGTATATTTCTTCTTTAATTTTATCGGGTGGTTTTGCTAAAAAACCAATTACCATTACATTACAAAATAAAGTAATCTCTAAAAAATATATCGACATGACCATTCAAATCACTAAAATGTTTGGTGGAAAGATTAGAAATGAATCTTATCAAAAAATCACGATTAAACCTATTGAAAAATACCAAGCTCAACAGTTAACTCTTGAACCAGATCCCGTTTCAGCTTCTTATTTTCTTGCCCTTGGAGCCATTCTAGGAAAAAAAGTCACTATTAGAGGTTACAATATTCACTCTTACCAAGGAGAAGCTAAGTTTCCAACGCTATTAGAAAAAATGGGTTGTCAGTGGAATCTTTCAAAAGAAGATCTATTTGTAAACAGAGACCCACGCATCCCTTTAAAAGGCATTGAAGTCGACATGGGTGATATGCCTGATGTAGTTCAAACATTGATGGTTTGTGCTGTATTTGCAAAAGGAAAAACATTGATTAAAAACATTGGTCATTTGAAATACAAAGAATCCAATCGAATTGAAGAAACAGCTGAGGAATTTTTGAAACTAGGGATTAAAGTTAAATATAATGCTGATTCAATGCTAATTGAAGGTGGCTTCTTTTATTCTGGGGTTATTAATCCAAGAAACGATCACCGCACCGCCATGAGTTTATCGTTATTAGCTTTAGGATGTGATAATATCAAAATAGAAAATGAAACTTGTATTAATAAATCTTTTCCAAATTACTGGAAAAAATTATCAAGTTTAGGGTTTATTATTGATGAAAACTAATCTTGTTTTAATTGGGTTTAGAGGAGTTGGCAAAAGTACAATTGGCAAAAAAATTGCTCCAAAGCTAAACTTAAAATTTGTAAGTATTGATAAAATGATCACTCAAAAAATAAAAATGCCCATTGATCAATTTATTAACAAAAAATCTTGGAACGACTTTAGAAACATCGAATCAAACCTTTGTTTAACACTTGAAAATAAAAATCATACCCTCATTGACTGCGGGGGAGGAATTGTAGAAAGAGGCAACAATATGACTTCTCTTAAAACAAAAGGATTAATTTTTTACTTATACGCTTCTTTAAAAACCATTTTAAAAAGAATTGAAAAAACCTCTTCAAGACCTCACCTTTTGAATCCAACCATCACCTTCAAAAAAGAATGTAAAATTATTTATCAAAAAAGACATCCTCTATATCAAAAATATAGTGACATGAAAATTAATATTGATGATGAAAACATTTTAACTTGCTGTGAAAAAGTAATACAATACTATAATAATCATTTAGGGACTAACGATGCCAGGAGATAGTTATGGTTTAGTATTTCGAGTCCATAACTGGGGTGAATCTCATGGAAAAGCCATTGGAATTATGGTCGAGGGGTGTCCTTCTAGGATTCCTCTTCAAGAAAATGATATTCAAAAAGATTTAAATAGAAGAAGACCTGGACAAAGCTCTATTACAACAGCAAGAAATGAAAAAGATATCGTTGAAATTTTATCGGGAACCGTTGATGGAAAAACAACCGGTAGCCCTATTATGCTTTTAATTGCTAATGAAGATCAACGATCAAAAGATTACAATCGTTTAAAAAAACTTTTTCGACCCAGTCATGCTGATTTTACTTATGAGAAAAAATATGGCATTAGAAACGTTTCTGGGGGAGGAAGAAGTTCTGCTAGGGTGCTAGCAGGGAATGTAGCTGCTGGAGCAATTGCTAAAAAAATTTTAAAAGAAAATACCAAAATAGAAATTACAGCTTATGTTAAATCTATTAAAAATCTTGTTTGTCAACTTCCCATAGAAAAGATCAAACCTAAAGACATTGAAAAAAATATTGTTAGATGTCCCGAGCAAAAAATCGCTCAACAAATGATTAAACTAATTGAAAAAACAAAACAAGAAGGAGATTCTCTTGGAGGGACTATCGAGTGTTTTGTTAAAAATTGCCCTATCGGATTAGGAGAACCAATATACGATAAATTAGAAGCAGATTTAGCCAAAGCTTGTCTTTCTATTAATGCTTGTAAAGGCTTTCAAATTGGTTCTGGATTTTCTGGAACAACTCTTTTAGGGAGTGAGCATAATGATTTATTTGTTATTTCTAATAAAAAAATTAAAACAAAAACTAACTATTCAGGTGGCATTCAAGGAGGAATTTCCAATGGAATGAACATTGTTTTTAAAACAGCTTTTAAGCCTACCGCAACAATTTTAAAAAAGCAAAAAACCATTACAAAAGATCATAAATTAATTTCTTATCAAGCCGAAGGGAGGCACGATCCTTGTGTTTTACCAAGGGCAGTCCCTATTATTGAAGCAATGACAGCAATCGTTTTGTGCGATCATTACTTGCGATATCTTTCTTACTATAAAAAATTTTAGAAACACCCTTCACTTTATTAATCTCAAAAATTTGACAAATTATTTACAATAAGATATAGTAGTACTTCATGAAAAAAGAAGGTCACCCAACTTATCAAAAAGTGCTTTTTGAAGACACTTCGTGTGGAGATTTTTTTTTAATTGATTCTACTTTAACCTCAGGAAAAACCCTTAAATGGGAAGATGGTAACACATACCCTCATATAAAAATAGAAGTCAGTTCAAAGTCTCATCCTTTTTATACAGGCTCTGATCGAATTGTAGATACAGAGGGACGCGTAGAAAAATTTAAAAAGAAATTCAAATTATAAATAAAAGCAAACCTAAATCTGACTCAATTGCTTTTAAACAAAGCAGCCATTAATCTAAATTAATTTAACTTATATTTATTTAATTTTAAAAATATACAGACTTTCACCATTATTAAAGTAAGAGCCATGAAAAGAAAGAATTTTTTCCTTAATTAAATTTGTATTCTGATCTTTAGAATCAATTAAGAGTTGTTTTAAATGATTTTTAATATCTTCTTGTTTTAAATCATTTGTATAAATAATAATAATGTCATCCCTTTTACAAAAAACATTATTACCACCTGAGAAGTGCTTTTTAGTATCCCCTATTAAAGTATTATTCGAAGCAACAACATCTACTTTATTCAATGAAACTTTAAAGTGTAAACAACAATAATTTTTAGTAACAAGATACGAAAAAGCATTTTTTCTTTCTTTTTGAAAAATAAACATTGAGATTTTAATGTTCTCTTTATTGATGCCTTTTGAAAAAAAATTTTCTAATTTTTTTTTAGAAGACTTATACAAATTAGAAGGAGAGTTATACTTATCTAATAATTCAATTAAAAAAGAATCTATACTATCTTGATATTCTAAAACTAAGTCAGATTCTGCAAAAAGATGACCTCCTAGTAAAGTATATGTTTTAGGAGAATGCTCTTTAAAATGGATTAAAGGGTATTGGTGATTAGAAGAAAAAGTTCTTTCTGAAAAAGAAAAATCTTCTTGCTGAGAAAACCAAGATTTATTTTTATTAGTAAAAATCTCAAAATGATTAAAATCTTGTTTTTTTGATTTTAAAAAATTCATCCCTTCTACAAGAACATTGGCAAAAGAAGATAGATAAGAAAAATCATTTTCTTTAAAAGGCCCTCCACTCGAACGTTCACTAACACTTAAAAAACCAATAATTTTGTTTTTTTCTAAAAGAGGGACGCAAATAAATGATTTTTGACGGTACCTAAGATTTTTATTTCTCCCTCCAAATCGAGCATCTTTTTTAATATCCTCACTAAAAACACCTTTTTTATTTTTATACACATACTCTAAAACATTATTTTTAACCGTAACTTCCCCTTTACTTAAAACTTTACTAGGTATCGAATGTCCTGCTACAAAAACAAATTGATTTTTTTCCTTAAGAATAATAGAAATACGACTAGATTCCAGGTTTTCATCAATTAAATTAAAAGCTTCTTTAAAAAATTCTTCCAAATTAGAGACTCTAAATAAAGATTGATTGAGTGCTGTAATCGTATTATTTTCTTTTATTTCAGCTTTAGAGCGATTAATAAACTTATATCTCCTGAGAGGAAATATAATAAGTTTAGAAAAAAAATCAAAATGACTTAATTTATTTTTTTCATTAACATTAAAAGCAACTAATAAACCATAAACTTGACTATAATCAAAAACAACTTTTGCATATAAATTTTTAATAGGTGCTTTTTTTTTAGCAAAACAGTTTTCTAATTTTTCCAGTTTTTTTTGTTCATTAAACAAACCATCTTTTTTTTCTGAAACAATTTTCAAAAGCAATTTTGATTTATCTTGAAACGATTCAAAATCACTAATATTAATATTAAGTGGTTTATAAAGATTCCCTTTCTCAAAATCATAAAAATAAAAACCAATATTAGTAGCTTCAATAAATTTTTGAGCTTCTTTTTCAATATTATTTGAAACTCGATAATCACCAGCTAAATCATCTATTCTTACAGCAGCTGAAATTAAAGAATCTAAATCATTTCCATTCATAGACTAACATACACTTGTTTAAATAAAAAAATTAAACTGGCGTTTTCTCATAATAAAGAATTCTAGAACAATTCGTACAATAAACAACGTCTTTTTGTTGCTTTACATGGACTTCAACTTGAAAAGGGACTCTCATGTAACACCCACAACAAGTTTGGTTTTCTACTAAAACAATCGCTTTTTTATTTTTGTGTTTATAAATACGATTAAAAACAATGACTAATTTTGCAGGTATTTTTTCTTCTATTTTCTTTTTTTCTTCCGTGTATTCAGAGATTTTTTTTTTTCTTTCTTGTAAAAGTGACTCAAGGTTTTCTTTTTTATTTTTAATGAGTTCTTCTAATTCTTTAATGTTTTCTTCAATAACAGCAATTTTCTCTTTTTTAAAATCAAACTCTTCTGTCTTTGTTAAAAGATCATTTTCTAAAATAGCATTTTTTCTATTAAGCTCATCAATTTCTTTATTAATTGCTTTAAATTCTTTAATGGTTTTTATTTTCTTTTTTTTATCTTCCTTCTCTTCTATCCTTTCTTTTATCTGTTTAAGAATAGTTTGTATTTCGTCATATTCTTTTTTACATTTATCTAAAATAGGTTGATGTTTATCATATTGATATTTTTTAATGTTATATTTTTTTTCTTCATTTTGCATGCCTTCACGCATTTCATTAATTTCTCCTACTAAAGCATCCAAATTTTGACTTACTTCTTGAAATTCAATGAGTTTAGTTACTAGTTCAGAAATTTTATTTTTTTTTATTACTTCAGTCATAGGTCTAAAAAACTCCTCTACCTTTAAAACTTAAAAAAAGAATAGATATTAAAACTACCTCATTATACCATATAATTTATACCATATAATTTTTTTTGAATCCTTTTAAAAGGATTTTTTTAAAAAAATTATATTACACATTAATATGATAATAAATAACCCTTCACTTTTTTTATGAACTTTCTTAAACAAGGTGGTTTTATGATGTGGGCTATTTTGTTTACATCTGTTATAGGACTTAGCATTATTATTGAAAGATATTTTTATTTTAGAAAAGTTATTAAAAATCAAAAACAATTTCTAAAAGATCTTAAAACACTTTCAGTCACTAAAGAAAAAACTCATTTAAAAGCTTTTTTAAAAAAATTAAGTGATGAAAAACAATACTCCTTTCATCTTGTTTTCCATACCATTACTTCAAATATTAATAAAGATAGCCTTACTCTTGAGAAACTGACTTTAGTTGCGATACAAAAGGAAGTTGGTAAACTTGAAAAAGGTTTAACAACTTTAAACACTATTGCCTCCACTGCCCCTTTGATGGGACTTTTGGGGACTGTTCTTGGCATGATAGAATCTTTTGCCTATATCTCTTTTAATCAAGATCAAGCCTTAGGCGAAGATATTGCCAACGGAATTTCAAAAGCTCTTTTAACAACTGCTTTTGGACTTTTTGTGGCCATTCCTTGTATTATTTTTTATAATTACTTTTCAAAAAAACTCGATACTATTATTAATGATATTGAAACAACAACCCTTAATATTATTAATCAATTAAAAAAGAGCTAAAAAAATGGGAAACCTTATTTCATTTTTTCAAACCAATAAGATTTCTTGTCCTATTTGTTCAAAAAAATTTTCTAGAGAAATCATGCGAACGGGTGGAGGAAGAATTATTGCTGGTAAATTAAAAATAGATTTAAGAAGAGAATATGAAAAAAGTTCTAAATATGGATATGTTTACCCTTTAATTTACAACCCTGTTGTTTGTCCTAATTGTTTTTATTCTGCTCTTCCAGAAGATTTTTCTAAAGTCCCCAAAGAAATTATTCCAAAAATATTAGCTAATGAAGCATCACGAAAAGAACATGCCAATATGATTTTTGGTGATTTTAATTATGAAAGCGAGCATCGCAACTTAACAGCAGGTGCTAAAGGATTTTTTTTAGGAGTTTCATGTTATGCCTATTTTCCAAAAGAATTTGCCCCATCAACAAAAAAAGCTATTTGTGCAATAAGGGCTTCTTGGTGCATTGACGATCTTTATAAACAACATAAAAACGAAAACTATGAAACCATTTATCAATATTTTAGATTTTTAGCTTTCAAATGTTATGAAAAATCAATTGAAACTATGACAAGTGGTGAAGAAGATTTTGGAGGAGTTTCTCATTTAGGGCCCGATACCGATGTCAATTTTGGCTATGAAGGGACTCTTTATACAAGCGCTTATTTAGGATATGAACTTAAAAACCTTCTTGATGAAAAAATATTATATCAAAAACTTAAAGATTATCGGACCCAATTAGCAAAAGTTTTTGGGTTTGGAAAATCTTCTAAAGAAAAACCCACCCCTCTTCTCAATCATGCAAGAGATTTACATGAACTCATCGGTAAAGAAATTGATTCTTTAAAAGAAATATACAAATAAACCCATGCAAATCTGCATTTGTCTTGCTTATGATGGCACCAATTATCATGGCTTCCAAAAACAAAAAAATACTTTAACGATTCAAAATATTTTAGAAAAAAAATTAAGTAATTTGTATCAACAAGCAATTACTATTACCTCTTCAGGGAGAACGGACAAAGGGGTTCATGCCGAAGGACAAGTTATCGCTTTTAAAATTAAAAAACCCTCTCTTATTCCTATTAAAAAGCTTCCTTCTATTTTAAATAAAAAATTACCTTCAGATATTCAACTACTTTCAGCTAAAGAAACTTCTTTTTCTTTTCACCCTCGTTATCAAGCAAAAGTTCGCTGTTATCGTTATCGTTTTTTAAAATCTTCTTCTCAACTCAAGCGGCTTCCTTTAGAGTTACTTAGGTTTGCTTATAATTCTAATTATTTCATTTCAAAAAAAGAATTTTATTCTTACTTGAGGCCGTTTATTGGAAAACATGATTTTACTTCTTTTTCTTCCAAGCATGACAGTGCAAAAAATAAAATAAGAGAAATTTATCACATTGATCTTATTGAAAATATTTATTCTATTGACATTGATATTTATGCCAATGCCTTTTTAAGAAACATGGTAAGGTCCATGATAGGTAATGCCTTTTATTTTTATAAAAAAAAAGTAAAAATAGATATTATCAAAAGTATTTTACTCAAAAAAAATCCAGAACTAGCTAAACTAAGAATGCCAGCTAAAGGGCTTTGTTTAAAAAAAGTGTTTTACACGCCTATTTTTCCAACTTTATTTTCCAAATCATAAAAAAGTAACCATGATTCATATTTTAATTGTTGATGATGAAAAAAATATTCGAGAAGGGCTACAAAAAGCACTTGAGCCATCGGGATATAAAATAATACTAGCAAGTGATGGAAAAGAAGGATTAGAAAAATTTCTCATTAATAAAATTGATTTAGCTATTTTAGATATTAAAATGCCTAAAATTAGCGGACTTGAAGTCTTACAAAAAATCAATGATTTTCAAACGGCTATTCCAATTATTTTTCTAACAGGCCATGGCAATGTAGAAACCGCTGTGGAAGCGATGCAACTTGGGGCTTATGATTTTTTAACCAAACCTGTTAATTTAGACAAACTAGAAATTATCATCAAAAGAGCTCTTAATTTAAAAGAGCTTGAGAAAACTAATAAAAAACTTAAAAACCAAATTAGAGACTATGAAGTCGTTAAAAACATTTTAGGTAAAAGTAAACAAACTCTAAAATTGATTGAAACCATTAAAAAAGTCGCCCCTTCAAAAGCCAATGTCTATATTTATGGAGAAAGTGGGACTGGAAAAGAAGAAGTTTGTAATGCTATTCACCAGTACACAATGGAAAACAAGCCCCTCATTAAAGTCAACTGTTCTGCACTTTCTCCTAGTCTAATGGAAAGTGAACTTTTTGGTCACGAAAAAGGAGCCTTTACTGGCGCTCATCAACTTAAAATTGGACGTTTTGAAGCTGCAAATGGAGGAAGTCTTTTTTTAGATGAAGTGAGTGAAATCCAAAAAGAGGTCCAAATTAAGCTACTAAGAGTCCTCCAAGAAAAAAAAATTGAACGCATCGGTAGTAACCAATCGATTGATATTAATTGTCGAATTATTTGTGCTTCTAATAAAAATCTTGAAGAAGAAGTAAAAAAAAATAATTTTAGAGAAGATTTATTTTATCGCTTAAATGTTATTGACATTAATGTCCCTCCTCTTAGAGAACGTAAAGAAGACATCGAGCTTTTAAGCAAAAATTTTTTTGAATTTTTTACCAAAGAAAATAATTTTGATTCTTTAGAAATCACTCCCCAAGTGTTTTCTTGTTTTCAAAATTATTCTTGGCCAGGAAATATTAGAGAACTTAAAAACGTTGTTGAAAAGCTCGTGGTGATGAACACAAATAATAGAATTGCTATTAAAGACTTACCTGTTTATCTTAGAAAAAACAATATCAAAAAAAATAATATAGACGTCCCTTTTGGGATCTCTTTAGAAGAAGCAGAAAAAAAAATTATTTTTGAAACCATCCAACATTTTGGAGGAAATAAAAGTAACGCAGCAAAGTCTTTAAAAATAGGACGTAAGACACTTCATCGAAAAATTAACTCTGGACAATAACACCAATAAATTACAAATACTTTCTTTCAATTCTTTTCCCTAATGAACAGATAATATCATAAGGATGTGACTCTTTTAAACAAGCCCAATCTTCTACTGTAATTGACTTGTCTTCACTGTCTCCAATCAAAACAACCCGATCCCCTATTTTAGCTTTTTTGACCCGACTAACATCCACTGTAATATAATCCATCGATATTCGACCAATTATAGGGCAAATCTCCCCTGATATAAGTACTTTACCTTTATTGCCAGCAATGTAAGGTATCCCATCTGCGTAACCCAAAGGAATCGTCCCAACTAAAGTATCTTTTTTTAAAATACAAGTCGCTCCATAACCAATTGTACTACCCTTAGGTAGCATTCTTAAAGAAATTAAAGAAGAAAAAAGAGTGAGCGTTTTTTTTAAAGTATAAGCATGGCCTCCTAAAAGATCAAAAACACCATATAAATTAATCCCCGTTCGTACCATATTGTAATAAGTTTCTTCAAAGTTATTAATGCCATCAGAGTTTGCCAGATGCTTCCAAACAATGTTTTGATATTTTTCTAAAATAATATCAAAACGCTTTTTTTGTTTTTGAGTTTGAGGGTCTTTTTTTAAATTAGCATTTGATAAATGAGAATACACTCCTTCTATTTTTAAAGATGACAATGACAAAATTTTATCAATGATTAAAAAAGCTTTTTCATAAAAAATACCAAGTCTCCCCATCCCTGTATCAATAACAAGATGCCCTATAATTTGTTTTTTTTGTTTTTTGGCTTCTTTATCAATCAGTTTAGCAAGCTCTAAATTTTCAATGGCTAAAATAAAATTATTTTCAATCGCTTTTTTAATTTCTTCTTTAAACAAAGAGCCCAATATAAGAATGTTTACTTTTTTTTTAAAAAAAGCTTTAATTTCTAAAGCTTCTTTAAGATTGGCTACTCCAAACCATTTTGCTCCTACTTTATAAAGTGCTTTACTAATAGCCCCTACCCCAAGTCCATAAGCATTAGCTTTTAAAACCACCATCACTTCACAAGGATCAACATGCCTTTTAATCGTCAAAAAATTCTCTTGAATTTTTTTGATTTGAATCAAAAGCTGACTTTTAAAAATTAAACTCATTCTTTACTTCTTGTATTTTCCCTATTTCTATCCTCTTAAAAAAAGATAATAGATATAAACTCCATAAATAAAAAGCAGAAAAAACCCTTTCCTTAAAGTAAGCATATACGCTTTTCCAATAAAGCAAAAACCAATAAGAAGTAAACAAATGACCATATTTAAAAGGCATTCAATTAAAAATAAAGAAGAAATCTCAATCGGTTTGACTAAAGCACTAGCTCCAAAAATAAGAAAAATATTACAAATATTAGATCCAAAAATATTCCCAACAATAAGGTCTATTTTCTTTTTTTTAACCGCAATAATCGTTGTCACTAACTCCGGAAAAGAAGTCCCTAAAGCAACCACTGTAAGCCCCACAAACCCTTCACTTAAAGCAAATAAATCACAAAGAAACAAACTTCCATAAACAATCAATCTTCCTCCTAAAAAAAGAAAGACAATTCCAATAAAAATCAAAAAAATAGAAACTTTTAAAGACTTTGTTTTTTGACTAGATATTTCTTCTTTGATAAAACTTTTTCGATCTTTTTTAAAAAGAAAGTAATAATAACAAAAAAATATCACTAAAAAAATAACGCCTTCTAAGCGAGATAAGGTATAAGATTTATAATTAATGACAAAAGCAAATATTAAAAAACAACTAATAGAAGCAATATTAAGTAAAATATCAACACGTACCAAATACTTTGAAAAAGGAATCACTGTTAAAAAAGAAGCGATTCCAAAAATTAAAAGTAAATTTGATAAATTACTCCCTAAAATATTTCCAACAGCCAAATCAAAATTATTCAAATAAACCGCTATGGTGTTAAATACAAGCTCTGGGGCTGAAGTGCCAATTGAAACAATGGTAAGCCCCACTACCATTTCTGAAATTTTAAGCTGTAAAGCAATCGAACAAGCCCCTTCTACTAAATAATTTGCCCCCTTAATCAGTAAAAAAAAGCCTAAAAATAAGCCCAAAATCTCAAACATTATTTCAATTTCTCTCGCATCACTTCTGCACTAGAAGCCTTCAGATAAAATGGCACCAATTTCAACGGGTCTTCAAAACAAGCTTCTTGTTTACTTATTTTTTTTTCAATCATATCAGCAAAAAAACAAGTATCAACCGCATTAAAAAAATTTTCTAAATAAAAATCAAGTTTCATATTTTTTATTCCTTGTTTAAAAGCATCCTTAGCTGTACCAAAAATAATAGGTTTTATTGTTTCATGTTCTTTTAAAAAATTAGAGAAATCACGACCCTTTAATGTTTTTTCTTCCAATTTACCCAAAGAAAATCCTTTTAAAATTGCCAAAAAATCTTCGATTGAGTCTTCAAAATAAGGTAAAAGACGTTTTTGGTTTTTATATAAAGTCCAATAAAGATTTCTTTTCCCTGAATCTACAATAGGAAGCAAATAACCTTCTTTGTATAACCCTGCTTTTTTTACAAGTAATTCAAAAACATTAAGTGTAACAATTTTTTTTTTCAAAGCATACGCTAAAGTTTTGAAAATAGAATACCCAATCCGCAGCCCTGTGAAACTCCCTGGCCCTGAAACAAGCCCAAAAGCATCCATATCTTTAAGTTCTATACTTACTTCTTTTAAAAGAGACGTCAGCATTGGAAAAAAAGTTTCATGATGACGGTAAGATTCTGTTGAAAAGAAATTTTTCTTAATAACTCCTACTTTTATCGAAAGCTTTAAAAAAGAACCACTACTATCACAAGTAAGAATATTCACAAAATTTTAGCTTTCTTACTTCCTTTATAAAATTGAATATTAACTTCATCATTTTTTTTTAAATTGGCTCCATCATTGATGACTTCACTGCCTTTTTTAATAACCGAATACCCTTTACTCAATACTTTTAATGGAGAAAGTACTTCTAAAGCAGTACTTTGCTTTAAAAATTTTTTTTTATAATCCAAATGTTTTTCATTGATTTTATTAAAAATTAAATTAAAAGATTTTTCTACTCTTTCTCTTTTTTTATAAACAAGCTTTGAAATCAAATAAGCAAATTGACTCATTGAAAAATAACTAACCTTTTCTCTTAAAACTAATAAACGATGATTCATCGATGTCAATAACTGCTGATTCATTACAGCTAAATTTTGAATCAATTGTTTTTTATAAAAAGCAACTTGTTCCCCAGCAGATGTAGGCGTCGAACAACGAAAGTCTACTACCAAATCTAAAATAACCATATCCACTTCATGTCCAATTGCTGAAATAATAGGGATTTTACTTTCAAAAACACTTTTTGCTAAAAACTCACTATTAAAAGCTGACAAATCTTCTTCCGATCCCCCCCCTCTTGTAATAATAAGAAGGTCAACAAAATTATGTTCATTAGCTTTTTCAACCATCTTAGCCATTTCAATATCCGCCCCTTCTCCTTGTACTTTTGAAGGGTAAATAATAACTTCTATTTTAGAAATATCCAGTTCTAAACTTTTAATCACATCAACAATAGCCGCTCCGTACGGACTAGTAATCAAACCAACTTTTCCTGGATAACGAGGGATTTTTTGCTTGTATTTACTATCAAACAAACCTTCATTTTCTAGCTTTTGTTTCACCCGATGAAAAGAAGCCAGTAAGTCTCCTTTTCCTTTAAAAGAAATTAAATTAATAATAAACTGACACGCCCCTCTTTTTTCATAAAAAACAAGATTACCAAGTGCTTCAACATTAATGCCTTCTTCTATTTTTAGGTTAAACCTCTGTGCTTGTCTTTTAAATATTACACAAGAAATAACTGCCTGATTATCTTTTAAATTAAAATAAAAATGCCCATTTGAACTTTGATTTAAATCACTAATTTCCCCTCTAATCCATATATTTTTATAGCTTTTATTAAAGTATTTTTTAATTTTTTCTGTAAACTCTGTGACTGAAAAAACAAGTGTTGGAGAATGTTTTTGAGATGAAAAAGGAGAAACAGTTGGATTTGTTACTTTGGGTTGTAACTCTTTTTCAGAAGCATAAAAAGTATTTAGCCAATCTTCTAAAGATTTGCCACTAATTTTTAAAAATTGATCTTGTGAATCTGTTTTTAAAATCTTTTCATTCCAGGAAAAATAAATAATTTTAAGACCTAAAGCATCTAAATAAATATCTTTAAAACTAACTGTATCTTGTTTCCCATTTTCATAAACAATTTTCCACCGACCTCCCATTTCAATAAAACCTTCAAAAACATCTGCTAAAGTAAAATGAGCTTTCAAAGAAATTAAAGAGTTAAAAAGTTAGTAAGAAGCACTTAAATAAGTTGGGAGCCAAGTGACTATCTTTGGAAAAAAAAGAAGTATCACCAAAACAATCACCTGTATGACAATGAAAGGAACGACTCCTTTATAAATATCTGACATACTTAATTGATTTTTTGTAGAAGCTTTTAAATAAAAAAGCGCAAAACCAAAAGGAGGTGTTAAAAAAGAACTTTGTAAGTTTATCGCAATTAAAACAGCAAAAAAGAGTAAATCTTGTTCTGAGTAAAATCCTAACGAAGAAAAAATAGGTACAATAATTGGTATCACAATAAAACAAATCTCTAAAAAATCTAATACAAACCCCAATAAAAAGATCATCATCATTATAAAAGCAATTACCCAATAACGATGTAAATTAAGATCATTAATAATAGAAACAATCATCTCATCGCCCGATAAAAGCCTAAACACTAAACCAAACACTTGCGCTCCAATCAAAATCGTAAAAACCATCGTCGTCATTTTTACTGTCTGAATGGCACTCTCAAAAAGAACTTCTTTATTAAGTTTTTTTCGATAGCCTGCAATTAAAATCCCTCCAAAAGCTCCACAAGCTGCTGATTCTGTTGGGGAAGCAATCCCTGCCATAATACTTCCCAAAACAATCAAAACAAGTCCACCTGTTGGAATAAAAATATTAAGTATTTGTTTTAAAGATTTTTTTTCTTCTTTTAAAATTTCCTTTTTAACATTAATTTTTTCATCAAAATACACCTTAAAAGAAACATAAACAAGATAGCAAACAACCAATAAAACACCTGGAAAAATAGCTCCTGCAAAAAGACTACCCACATCAACATTCATCATATCTCCTAAAATGATCAAAACAATTGAAGGGGGAATAATTTGTCCTAGTGTCCCTGAAGAAGCAATCACCCCAGCTGAAAACTGTTTTGAATACCCATGCTTTAACATCGTCGGTAGTGATAAAATCCCCATGGTCACCACCGTAGCCCCTACAATCCCCGTTGAAGCAGCAAGTAACGTCCCTACAAGAATAACCGAAACCGCAAGACCTGCTTTCCACTTTTTCATTAATGACGCCATCATTTCAAGTAGCTCTTTTGACAAATTCGACTTTTCTAAAATAATTCCCATAAAAACAAAAAGAGGCACTGCCATTAAAGTAACATTTTCAACAATTCCAAAAATTCTTTGCGGTAAAAAAGCAAAATTATCAAAACTAATAAAGCCAAACATAATTCCTATCATTCCAAAAACAAACCCCGTCCCCATAAGAGCAAATGCCACCGGAAACCCCGATAAAATACTCCCCAGCAAGAAAAGAAACATTAAGCAAACCAATATTGATTCCATTGAAATAACCTTTTTTTATTAAAAAAACACTTTAATAAAAACTTCCTTTTTTTTAAATTATTTTTTGATAAGAATACGAATATTCTCTAAAAAAAGAGCCACCGATTGTAAAAATAAAACAAAAAACCCAAAAGGAATTAGTAGCTTTATCACCCACCTTGCTTCCAAGCCTCCTTGATTAGGAGACATTTCTCCTCTTACAATCCATTCTCGAATATAGCTTTCAATTGTAGAGAAAAAAAAATACACATACGTCGTCCTATTTTCAAAAAAAGAACTCGTAAAATAATCTAAAGGGATCCCATTATCATACTGATAAGCCATATAACTATATCTAAAGCCAAAATAAATTAAAATGAAAGAAAAAGGCAAAATAATTAAACCAATCCCTACACTTTCGATGATTGCTTTTGTTTTTTTAGAAAAATATTGATAAAAAATATCAACTCTCACATGTTCTTTTTCTTTGTAAGCATACCCCATGCTTAAAAGAAAAATAAGCCCAAAAAAATGCCATTTTAATTCTTCTAAAGCATTCGAACTATTATGAAGCAAATACCGAATCATCACTTGAACAATCGTAATCAAAATCAACAAAAAAATAAAAAAAGCACTTACTTTTGCCATCCAATAACAAAAACGATTTATCCATTCTTCAAAAGACTTCATGCTTATTGTGACATATCAATTGCTTTTATAAACGCTCTCTTATTAAAATTAGCATACGTTTCATAACGCTTCTTAAAAGAAAAAAATGAATTATAAATTCTCCCTGCCAAAGGACTCGTCCGCCTTACTTCTTCAATAACTTCTTTGGCTTCTTTTTGAAGAACTTTAATGACTTCAGAAGGAAAAAAGCGCAGTTGTACTTTTTTTTCTTTTTTAATTCTCTCATAAAACTCAGCATCTTTTGCAAGCCAATGCACAAACATATCCCTATCAACTTGAGCACAAGTAACTTCAACAATGAGCTTTAATTCTTCATCCAAGCTTTCCCAAGCTTTTTTATTAATTAAAAGTTCTAAAACAGGGCCCGGTTCTTGCCAACCAATCGAATAATAATATTTTGAAGCTTTATAAAACCCCATAATATAGTCATGAAACGGTCCCACCCATTCTGTGGCATCCAAAACACCTGTTGATAAAGATTGATAAATCTCAGAAACCGCAAGTGTTTCAGCACTCGCTCCAAGTCGAGTAATTACTTTTCCTCCTAAACCAGGCATCCGCATTTTGAGCCCTTTAAAATCTTCTACACGATTAATTTCTTTTCTAAACCATCCCCCCATTTGCATCCCCGTATTTCCACAAGGAAATGGTTTGATTTGATGAGGAGCATACAACTCATCCCAAAGCTTTTGCCCTCCCCCTTGATGCATCCACGCAGCCATCCCATTGGCATCCATTCCAAAAGGAATCGCTGTGAAAAATACAGAAGCTGGTATTTTCCCTTGCCAGTAATAAGACGCACTATGCCCCATTTCAATCGTTCCATTTTTAACCGCATCAAAAACCCCAAGCCCAGGAATAAGCTCATTGGCACCATAAACCTTAATGTCTAGCCGTCCACCAGAAAGCATCTTTACTCTTTTCGAAAAATTAATGATCCCCTCCGCCCATATCGGCAACGTTTTCGGAACCGCCATCGATAATTTCCACCGATGCTTCTTACCTTTCTTATTACCAATTACTTCATTTTCTTTAAGTGTACACCCAACAATAGCAGTTCCTGCTAACCCTGCTAAAGCACCAATAAACTCTCTTCGCTTCATATCACTCACCTTTTTTTTAAAATGAAAAATAAAATCTCACCTATTATACACTTATTCTTTTTTATTACTAAACTTAAGTATTAAGAATCTCCTTACTGATTTAAAAAATAAACTTATGAAAAATTACTTATAAATTTTAAACTTAAATGAGATAATTATAGTTTCTTATCATGGCTTTTTTTATTAAAAAACAAAAAATAATTATAAAAATATTCAATTTTTTATTTTTAAACTTAATATTTTTTTTAAATTATCCTCTATTCACTTATCCAAAAAACCACACTCCTTTTTTACTTAAAACAGGAAAACCTCTTATCATTTCGCCTTCTATTGTTAAGCTTGAGTTGCCAGGTCAAGTGATTGACTCTATTACTTTACATGATCTTAAAACTTCTTTCACCCTCTCAAAAAAAAATGACGATTTTTTTAATACTTATTGGTACCCAAGCGGAGATTTCAAATTAACAATTAATCAAAATACTCATCAACCATTTCTTATCAAACTCCCTTTAAAAAAATACAACCTTCTTATTTTAACCACTCCCCCACAAGGCGAAACAAACTTTACTTATCATCAACAATTTCTTCAACTAGCTAATCAATTAGTGAGTCTTTTTTTAAAAAATAAAAAAATCTTAGAGTATGATCTCTATACTTTTACAGGAAAATATGTTCAAAAAAATCGTTTTTTAAGTAATTTTAAAAAAATAAATCATCAACAATTTACTTTTTATTTTTTTATGGGAAATATACTCCTAAAAGAAAATAAACAATGGGTTTACAACTTGCCTCAAAATCAAGAAATCGTTTTAGAAAAATTTTCTCTTATCAACCCTTTTCTTTCTCATACATTTTTAATTGATATAAACAAAAAACCTTTAAGCCAAATACAAAATCTAAAACTCCCTTTTAATTATACTTATTTAACTCCCAAGCAAATTAATTCTTTTATGAAATCTTTTGTGGATTTTTATACCCAAACCCCTTTTGAAAAATTATCTTCAAATTATACCAACCTTACTCTCCAAACTCTTTTACAAAAAATAAAAGCACATCACATTTTTGCTTTTGAAACTAAAAAAGTTATTTTAAGAGAATTTCAATGGCAAAAAAAAACCCTCCAAACCAATTTTATTTTAAAAAATGTTTACACTTATCAAACTAACTCTCTTAACAAAATACCAAAAAAATTAACTAAAAATTTCATTACCTATAAAATAAAAATGAAACCTACTATTAAAAAAATAAAAAAAATAAAAAAAATAACCAACATTTCCACAAAAACAGGCTATTGGAAAGAAAAACTCTAAAGGGAATTATCCCCTTTAGAGTGGCAATCCATTGTATACTTGGGAGGAAGTACAATAGATTACTATTTCAAATATCGGTTACCCAAGCTAATTTTCTTTAATTAAAAACTAATAATTATTTGCTTTTTTTAAAAAAATATTGAAATTTTTTACTTGAAATATTCCCTTAAAATCAACTCATTAAAAAAATAAATTTTAAAATTAATAAGTAATTATTTTTTTTGTATGAAAGAGCAAAGATATTAATGGTAAAATTAACAAAAAGCTAAAAAAAAATTAAATATTTAGGCTTTTTTTATCAAATGGATTTTATATTTAACTTTGTAAAAAAAAAAAAATTACTCTCTTTTTTTATTGGAGTCTTTTTTCTAGTTGGTCTTGATTTACTTAGTAAAGTTTGGGTCGAAAAAAATTTAATAGAATTAGCTTCTTCAGAAAAAAATGATCATTATTACAAATTAAAAAGCAACCTTTCAAATAAAACAATTGTTTCTTATGATGGTGAAACCATTTACTACAAAAAAAATATTTCTGTTATTCCAAAATATTGGTCTTTTAACTATGTTAGAAATTACGATATCGGGTTTTCAATTCTTTCTTGGCTAGACCATTGGATGTCTATAAAAAAAAAAAACAATTTTAATTAAATGGCTACAATTATTAGCTGTTATTGTGGCTTTTAGTTATTTTTTATCCATTAAAATGTTTTTCTTTTTTCCTTTTATGTTTGTCATTTCAGGAGGCGCAGGTAATGTCATTGACCGATTTTCTAGAGGTTATGTCGTTGATTTTATAGAATGGTCTTTTCCCATGATTCCATTACGTATTTTAAATCCATGGCCTGTTTTTAATTTAGCAGACAGCTTCGTTTTTATAGGAATCTTTTTTTTAATGTTATCAATTTTGGTAAAAAAAAAAATAAATCATGGAACAGAAAACGTTCATTAAACCAATAAAGCTAAAAAGTATTGATAAGATCAATACTCAAATTTATGTTTTTCAACTTTCTAAAAATCCTAATATTTTAAATAAACTAATTAAAATCATTACCCCTTATATTTATCATTTTCCTAGATTTGCTTTTAATAATCACGATGAAGAGATTTCTTCAGAATTTTACACTTCTTTTTACCCTAAAATAGAAAACTCTCTTCTAAAATACGATGCCAATAAAGTCCTTTTTAGCACTTATTTTTCTACTGTCTTAAGAAATCATTACCTAACACTCATAAAAAGACTTCATCAAAAAAATAAAAATCATATCCGTTTAGAAGATTTCCACATGAATTTTGACCTCAAACAAGAACCAAAAGAATCTATCCAAGAAAATGAATCCTTAGAAGAAAAAGCGTTTGAAAATATTAACCCTTCTACTAATTATCTTATGATTAAACTTTATTATATTGATTTCTTTAATGAAGATGATTTTGTCTTACTTCAAAAAGCCACTCAAAAAACCTACGGCAAATGTCTTGAGTTTATTAATCTTATTAAAGAAGATGTCTATGAAAAAAGAAATAAACAAATGAGCTTAGAAAATCGAATTCATAGTCTTTATATGAAAATTATGGAAATCCAAAGGGAAAATTTTTTAAAACAAAACTCAAACATATCAAAAGAAAAAGAAAAAGAAGAAGAAGAAGAAGAAGAAAAAAGACTCAAAGAAAAACAAAAAGAAATCATCAAAATCTATCAAAACATTCGTGTTCATCCTTCTTTAAAGATTATTGCTGAAGCTCTAAGTTATAAAGAAATTAAAATCGCCAATACTATTAATTATTTTAAAAACAAAAGGAAAATGCACTTAAATGATTTTTAACTCATTATTAAAATCTATACAAAATAAAGACTATCAAAGTATCAACAAGTGGATCAATAATAATGAAGAAAAAGCCAAAGAAGTTTTCCAACTCTTTAAAAGCATCCATGCCATCAATTTAATTGATAATGCCTTAACACCTAAAAAAAAATTAATTGAAATTTTAATTGATTTTATTGAGGGTTCGGTAAAAATTTTAAAAGGCAAAAAACTACTCCAACCCTCCCCTATTTTACAAACAAGAGGAGGCTCTAAAAACCAACTAATTCAAAAAAATAAAGATACTTCTAATTCATCAAAAATTCAAAAATACTATTTTACTTGGGGATATTTAAAGATTAACAAAGAAACAAGCCAATTAGATTTACTCTCAAAAAAACCATTTAAACAAATTATTTTGAAAAAAAATCAAAAAACTTTTTCCCATCAAAACAATAAAAAAATTATTTCCTTTTTTCTTTCAAAAGGTGTTTACCAACTTGACTTAGATGAAAATATGATTCAGTTAAAAATAAAATAAAAACTTAATAAATCAAATCTTCAAAAGAAATTTTCTTATCTATTTTTTTATTTTTAAAGCTTTTATCATTTTTTTCTTTTCTTATTGATTCCACTATTAATGTTTTATCTGCTTTTATCTCTTTTACAATTCCATCTGATTTTTTTGCTTGATCCCAAAAAACGACTTCTCTTCCAATTAAATCACTATAAGAAATAAAAAGATCAATAAAAGCTTCAAATCCTTCCTTAACAAATAAATTATAAAAAGAAGCAAAAAAACTAATAAACTTTTTTAAAACTTCCTCTAATTCCACTCTTTTTTTTAAAAGCGTATATAAAGAACAAGCTTGTTGATTAACTCTGTTCATAAAATCTATGTCAGAATTAACATTAAGACCAATGCCTAAAATACAATACTTCTTTTTTTTAAAAACAATCGTTTCAGTTAAAATCCCGGCTAATTTTGCATGATTGACTAAAATATCATTAGGCCATTTTATTCTTGGAAAACACTGATAAAACTCAACTAGTCTGACAAGACTCAATGCCCCCACCATCGGAAGATATAAACAAAAAGTATTACCATATTCACTAACATCTAAAAAAATACTAAACGTTAAATCTTCCCCTTCACTTGAAAGCCATCGTCGACCATGTCTCCCTTTTCCAAAATCTTGTTTCAAAGCCCAAACAACATCTCCATTGAGAAATTCATGCGGTTTTTTTTTTAAATATTCGTTTGTTGAACCAAGCGAAGAAAAAAGATAAATGTAACCATTTGAAAAAGATTTAGTGATTTTTTTGGGTAAAGAAGGCATAATATCCTTATAGTCACTCTTATTTTACCTTCTTGAAATGAAATAAAAACAATAATATTTAAATATTTTTTAAAAGGAAAACAATTTGAAAATTAAGTTACTATTAAGAGAAATTTTTATTTACTCAAGTTTACTACTGATCATTCCTTTTTTTTCTACTACAAATAAATATCAAAAGATTTATTATAATAGGCTTATTTCAATTTATAACATTGAAAATAAAAAATTAAATCAATTTCACGAATTCATAAAAGAGGTTCCTGATTTCAAGAATAAATCTTATTATTTTAATAATGTTTTATTTTATCATAATAAATATTATGACATTTATCATTACTTAAAATTAAATACAAAAACATTTGTTAGTCAAGCAAACAATTATTACGTTACTTATAAAAAAGCAGGCGAAAAAATCAATTTTTTTAATAAAAAAGGAAATTTATTATGGTCTTATAACACTAGAAATTACCCTTTTCTTTCTCCTTCAGGAAATCGTATTATTTTATTAAATAGCGATGGGAGTTCTATTTCTGTGATCGATAAAAATATTAATATGTTATTAACAAATGTCTTTATTTCCACTTTAATTACTGACTTAAAATTTTGTGATTTTGATGATTCTTTCGTCATAGGGACAATTGAAGGCAATGTCATTAGTTATAATCACCAAAATCAATTAAATTTCAAATATAAAGCCCCTAAAAGCAATAAACCTTTGATCAAATCCATCATTCTCTCAGAGCGTAGTCGTTATATTGGGGTGTGTTCGGGAATTAACCCAGAATATGTCTTTGTTTTAAGAAAAGATGGAAAACTTCTGTGGAAAACTAAAACTAAAGAAAATAATCGAAAAATCATTAATCTTTTAATTAATAAAAAAGAAAAAAAATTGATTAGAAAGGAAGGTGATTATCTTATCATTCATCATCTTCTTTCTGGAAAAGTGATAGAGAAAATCTTCATAAATACAGAAGGTTTGGGAGTTCATGATTATACTTTGTATACTTTAGAAAACAACAAAATACTTGTTCTTATCAATGGTAGTAATTTACGGAAAGCTTTTGTTATCACTACAAAAGGTCAAATTTTATTTGAAAAAATCTTTTATGATTCTTATTTTGTTAGAGGAGAAATTAAAAATAATTTTATTACTATTTATACTTCTGAAAACATATTTCTTTATTCTCTTTATAACTAAAAACAAATGAAAAAAATAAAAACAATTGCTTTTTTACTCACAAAAATAAAACACCTTAAAACAATGGAAGCATTACTTACAGAACTTTTAACAAAAAAAGAAATTGAAAATATTGCTCTTCGATTAGAATTGCTAAAAAAATTAAAAAAAGGAGATAGTCAAAGAAAAATCTCAAAATCACTTAAAATCAGCCTTTGTAAAATTACTAGAGGATCAAAAATTTTGAAAAACCCCAATTCAATTTTAAAATCAATCATTCAGTCCAATAACGATTAAATTCATTTCATTGCATTCTCTTAATAAAACTGAAATCAAAACTTTATTACATCAAGGTTGCTCTTGTGATAACTGGGATCTTATTAAATGCCACAAACAATCTTTAAGCAAAATTTACCACACAAAATTAATAGGTTCTGTTTTTATTGGAAAGCTAGACAATCAAACTATTTCTTATAGAACTAAAGATCAAACAATCAAAAAAAAACCTATTATTGAAAAAGCTTTATTAGAAAACTGTAGTATTGGCAACAATTGCTATATCTCCAATGTTACCGGCGGCATCAAAGGAATGACAATTGAGAAAGAATGTTTGCTTGAAAACATCGCTTCCCTTCAAACAACAACTCAAAGCCAATTTGGACATAACACACTCGTGCCTATTTTAAGTCAACTTCAAACACATCAAGTACCTATTTTTAATGGACTAAGTGCTCAACTTGCTTATTTACTTGCTTTTTCAAAAGGAGACGAAGGTTTCACTCAAAAACTAAAAACGCTTCTTTCAAAAAAAATCAAACCCCCAAAAAATGGCTTTATTGGTCATAACGCTGTCATACGATATTGTGGAGACTTAATTGATATTTGTATTGAAAGTCATGCTGAAATTAGTTTTGTTAATAAGCTTATCAATGGCTATATCAGCTCTAATGAAAAAACTCAAACATTAATTTCCAACAACGTGAGTTGCAACAATTTTATTATTGAAAAAGGCAATTGCCTTGAAAACAACGTATCTATTGAAAATACCTTTATTGGAGAAAGTTGCCAAATAAAAAACCATTGTTTTGTTAAAAATAGTTTATTTTTTTCATGTTGTGATTTTGAAAAATCAGAAATTGAAGGCTTATTTGCAGCTCCTCATACCGTCAGCCACCATCGCTCTACGCTACTCATTTCTGCGTACATGTCCCATTTTAATGCCGGTAGCAGTACTAATGCTTCCAATCATCTATACAAACTGGGCCCTCATAGCTGGGGATACTTTCAAAGAGGAGTTAAAACAGCTTCTAATGCTTATCTTCTGTATCCTGCTAAAATAGGGTTGTTTTCAATTGTTATTGGAAAAATAAAGACCCACATCGACACAACTGCCTTTCCTTTTTCGATTATTATTGGCAAAGAAAAGGCAACCTTTCTTTACCCTGCAAAAACTCTTGAAAGTATAGGGCTTTATCGAGATTTAAAAAAATGGCAACAAAAACAAAAAAACAAAGATTTAACTCTCGATCTTATTGAAAACAAAATGAATCACCCTTACACAATTAGCCGTATTTATGAAGCTTCTAAAAGAACTTCTAAAAGATCATTCAAACAATTCAAAATAAAAAAAAAATGGTATCAAAAAGCAAAAAAGATTTATCTAAATTACACAAAACGCTATCTTATTGAAAAATGGCTTTTCTTTTTACAACAAAAAACTCCAATTTTAAATTTAAAAAAACAATTTAAGCCTAATCTTTCCATTAACTGGATCGATTTAGGAGGCTATTACACCTCTAAACAAACTCTTAACAAAGCTCTTGAAGAAACCATTCAACAAAAAGATACTTGTTTCAGTAAAAACCTAGAAAAAACAGAAATAGAAAACTCATTATTAGAAATGAATTGGGTAGTAACGTGTTTTAAAAGTATTTATCATGAATATCCATGGAATTATTCAGTAAAAAAAAATAAAAAATTATTAGATGAATGGGAAACTTTAGAAAAAGATTATTATCAAAAACTGATTTTGGATGCAAAAAAAGAATTTGATGTGTCTCAAAAAATATGTTATGGCGTTTTAGTCAATCAAGAAAATGAATTTAAAGCCATCAAAGGTTCTTTTAAAGAACACCCTCTTATCAAAGAAATTGAAAAAAAAATAGAAAAAATTCCTACAATTAAAAGAAATTATTTAAAGCTTCTTGTTAAAAAAAATTTCAAATAAATTCATAATAACAAAAAAAATTACTTTAAAAATTTAATCTAAAAAAATAAGTCTAATCAATTTGATCGAATTTATTAGATCTTAAATTGACAAAAAAAAATCGACATGATAATGATTTAAAGTAAATTTTGTATATTGGGTGTGTAGCTCAGTTGGTTAGAGCGCAACACTGATAATGTTGAGGTCGGAAGTTCAAATCTTCCCACACCCAAGAAAGGGGACGTAGCTCAGTTGGGAGAGCACCAGATTTGCATTCTGGGGGTCGTGAGTTCGAGCCTCATCGTCTCCAAAATAAATAAACCAAATGAGTGAAAAAAAAATTAAGCATTTTTTATTAATTTCAAGTAAAATAAATCTCAAGATATCTTAAAAAAAGCAAAAAATATGGACCTATAGCACTATAATGTTTCTATTTCCTAAATGGACAAATAAGATAACTGGATTTCTTTTAATAGGCCTTATTATATCTCTTGGATTTTCTATTTTTGTTTTTTGGTATTGGTTTTCTCCTGATAATCTTGATGTAGGGTATTCACCTAAACAACCCATTGCTTATAGTCACAAATTGCATGTTAGTGAACTAGGAATTGACTGCCGTTATTGTCATCATAATGTTGAAACAGCCGCTCATGCAAACATTCCAACAACTGAAACTTGTATGAGTTGTCATCAAATCATTCGAAAAGGAACTAGCCCCAGTAGTGAAAAAAATATTGCAAAACTAGTGGAATATTATGAAAAAGGAGAAAAGATTAACTGGGTTCGGGTTCATTTTCTTCCTGATTATACTTATTTTAACCACAGTGCTCACATTAATGCGGGAGTTTCTTGTGTCAGTTGTCACGGTAGAATTGACCAAATGGAAGTGGTTCATCAATCAAAGCCTCTTAGTATGGGATGGTGTTTAGAATGTCATCGATCTCCTGAAAAACATCTTAGACCTAAAGAATTAATTACTCAACTAGATTGGAAAGCAGACGACCCTATTACTTTAGGAAAAAAAATAAAAATAGCTAACAATGTTAGCCCAAAAGAGGATTGCAGTACATGTCACAGATAAATTCAAACAAAAAACATTACTGGAAAAGGGTCAAAAAAGTATCAGACCAAAAAAAAGAAACTTTGATAAAGGATTTTCAAGGCGAGTTTGAAAAAGAAGCTAATCAACTAACCGACCTCATTGATCGAAGAAATTTTTTCAAAATCATGGGAGCTTCGATTTCTCTTGCTGGCCTTGCTGGTTGTAAAATAATAAGACGACCCAAAGGTCATTTGGTTCCTTATAACCAAGATCCTGAACATTTAGTCCCTGGTAATTCTCTTCTTTATGCGACCAGTTATGCTTTAGGAGATGAGGTAGGGGGACTTTTAGTAGAAAGCTATGAAGGTAGGCCTACAAAAATAGAAGGCAATCCTCTTTATAATGACAATAAAGGAACTAGTAGCGTTTTTCACCAAGCTTCTATTCTTGATTTATATGATCCTGATCGAGTCAAAAATTACTTGAAAGCAGGTCAAAAACTTAATAAGAAAGACTTTGAAATTTTTTTAACAAACATCGAAAAACAACTTAAAAACACAAAAGGAAAAGGTTTTGGTATTTTAGCTGAACGCATTCCTTCTTCAACTCAATATAGGCTTTTAAATACTTTAAAAACCAAATTTCCTTCTCTTGAAATTGCTCTTTACAACCCAATCAATTTTGATAATATTTACAATGGGCTAAACGAAGTCACTGGAAAAGCATGTTTACCTAAAATTGATTTTAAAAAAGCAAATGTGGTTGTTTCTTTTGATAGTGATTTTTTAAGTGAAAAAGAACCTTTTTGGATGGAAAACACACGAAGTTATAGCCAAAGACGTGATCCTGATGACACGAAAGGATTAAATAGGCTCTATCAGTTTGAAAGTTTTTTTAGTATTACAGGAGGCAAAGCAGATCATCGTTTTAAAGTAAAAAGTCGTTTTATGGAATATTTAATTTACAAGCTTATCTTAAATCTTAATAATCAAGGATTAACTAAAATTAATTATGATATAATTGTAAAAATCAAAGCTCATCTTTTAAATCTTGAAACTCATTTTAGTCATTTAAAAGCGTATAAAGCCCTAACCTACATTGCAAAAGATCTTTTAAATCATAAAGGCAATTGTGTCATTGTAGCCGGAAGCAAACAACCTCCTTTAATTCATGCCTTAGTTTATTTTATTAACCAATGGCTTGAAAATAATAACAAGACAGTCTCTTATTATCGAAATCCTTTTGATAATAAATCATTAGTAGCAGGCAGTAATTTAAGTACGCTAAAATCACTTGATCGTTCTCTTAGAAAAGATAATTATAATTCTTTTAAAGGGCTTAATCAACAAATTAAAAAAGGCAAGGTTAAAAAACTAATTATTTTAGGAGGGGATCCACTTTATTACTTTGAAGGGGACTTGAATTTTCAAAAAAGATTTAAAAAAATAGAAACCATCCATCTTAGTAGCCATCTTAATAAAACTGCAAAAAATGCATCCTTTGTCATTCCAAGATCTCATTACTTAGAATCGTGGTCAGATTTAACTTCATTACAAGGTGTAAGTGGTATTGTACAACCTTTAATTATGCCTCTTTATGAAAGTTTTTCAGATATTGAATTACTTTCTTATTTAATAGGGGAAAAAAAAGAAAGTCGTAGTCTTGTTAAAAACACTTGGCGTTTTTTAGACAATGCGAAATGGCGAGAATCAATTCACAATGGATTTATAAACAAAAGGTCTTTTAAGATTAACAATATTTATGGTATTTTAGAAAATTTAGCACGTCCAATTGAGATTCAAAAAAAAGGATTAAAAAATAATTTAAATACTTTAGAAGTAGTGTTTCACTGTGATTCTAAAATGTATGATGGTCGTTTTATTAATAATGGATGGCTTCAAGAAATGCCAGATCCTATAACAAAAATTTGTTGGGATAATGCCATTATTGTTTCTCAAAAAACAGCAAAAAAATACAAAATAGATAATGAAGATATTGTAAAAATCAAGTTAAACAATAAAACAATCGAAGGGGCTATTTTCATACAGCCTGGGCAAGCAGATGATTCTATTTCTTTATTTTTAGGGTATGGTCAAAGTGAAAATCAAGGAAGAATTGCCAGTAATAGTGGTTATAATGCTTATCTAATTAAACCTGCTAGCGAAGAAAAAATTGTTTTAAAAGGGACGATTATCAAAACAAAAAAAAAGTATTCTCTAGCGAGTGTGCAAGAACATTGGAATATCAACAAACCGAATGGTAGTTCTCAAAATGGCAGACCTCTTATTTTAGAAGCCGATATAGAAACCTATAAAAAGAACCCTACTTTTGCCAAAGATAGAGTGAAAGTTTCTTCTTTGGATAAGTTTCATGAAAGACAAAAAGATATTAAAAACCCCCATCCAATGAGTGGAGATCAAATGTCTATTTTTCCTCAAAGAAATTATGAAGAAGGTTATCAATGGGGAATGAGTATTGATTTAAGTAAGTGTACTGGGTGCAATGCGTGTATGATTGCTTGTCAGGCAGAAAATAACATCCCTATAGTAGGGAAGAAAATGGTTTTAAAAGGTCGAGAGATGCATTGGATCAGACTTGATCGGTATTTTGGGGGAGATGACGAAGAGGCTACGATGAGTTTTCAACCGATGACCTGTCTTCATTGTGAAACCGCTCCTTGTGAGCAAGTCTGCCCTGTTGCAGCAACAGTACACAGTGAAGAAGGAACAAACGATATGGCTTATAATCGATGTATTGGGACTCGGTTTTGTTCTAATAATTGCCCTGTAAAAGTAAGACGATTTAATTTTTTAGATTATCACCAAACCAATCCTCAATCAAAAAAAAAAATTAGAAAACATCTTTTTGATTTAATAAGAGAACCTGAAGAAACAATGCAAATGCAATTTAACCCTAATGTGACAGTGAGGATGCGAGGGGTTATGGAAAAATGTACCTATTGCATTCAAAGGGTATCGAAAGCAAAAATTAATGCTAAAAATGAAAAACGACTTTTAGTAGATGGTGAAATTAAAACTGCTTGCGAGCAAACTTGTCCTGCAGGAGTCATTACGTTTGGTAATATTAACGACAAAAAAAGTCGTGTTAGTCACTTAAAAGAAAAAGATCGCGATTACCATTTATTAGCAGAGCTTAATTTAAAACCAAGAACAACGTATTTAGCAAGTATTAAAAATTTTAATAAAGAACTAAAAAACGCTTTAAGTTAATTAGCAAAAAATATTTAAATACTGAAAATAAAATGAATAAAAAAATTTCTTTAATTTCTTCGCCTCCTTTGATAGAAGGGAATAAAAGCTTTGAAACAATTTCAAAAGAGCTTTGTGGGATTCCAGAAACTCCTTTAAGAAAAACACCTAGCTGGTGGCTAATCACCTTTGTAGGAGCCATTTCGCTTTTAAGCGTCCTTTTAGGGTCTGTTGGATACCTTATTTGGGAAGGAACAGGTGTTTGGGGAATTAATAATCCTGTTGCTTGGGGATATGCGATTATCAACTTGGTGTGGTGGGTTGGCATTGGTCACGCTGGAACGCTTATTTCTGCAATTTTATTTTTATTTAGACAAAAATGGAGAACCTCTATTAATCGCTTTGCTGAAGCCATGACGATTTTTGCTGTTATCTGTGCATTATTGTTTCCTGCAATTCACATTGGACGGATTTGGATTGCCCATTACATGCTCCCTGTGCCCAACCAAATGAGCATGTGGCCTAACTTTAGAAGTCCTCTTTTATGGGATCTCTTTGCTTTTTCAACTTATTTTCTAACGTCTTTTTTATTTTGGTATGTAGGGCTAATTCCCGATTTAGCCACACTAAGGGATCGAGCAAAAAATAAAATTGGTCAAATACTTTATGGTATTTTTGCTTTAGGCTGGAACGGAGCAAACCGACACTGGCAAAATTATGAAAGAGCCTACTTGATTCTTGCAGGGATTGCAACTCCTTTAGTGCTTTCAGTACACTCTATTGTTAGTTTTGATTTTGCTGTTGGACAAATCCCAGGTTGGCATACAACGATCTTCCCCCCTTATTTTGTTGCCGGAGCTATTTTCTCTGGATTTGGCTTAGTCCTTACTTTAATGATTATTGCAAGAGAAATTTATGGACTCAAACAATACATTACAAAAAATCATATTGAAGTGATGAACAAATTTATTTTAGCAACAGGATCTATGGTAGGATATGCCTACGCAATGGAATTTTTCATTGCTTGGTACTCTGGGAATGAATATGAACTTTTTGTGTTTATTAACAGAGCTACAGGGCCTTACTGGTGGGCTTATTGGATTATGTTTTCTTGTAATGTTTTTATCCCACAGCTCCTTTGGTCTAAAAAAATGAGAAGAAATATGCTCATTACATTTATTATTTCTATCTTAGTGAATGTGGGGATGTGGTTTGAACGGTTTGTGATCGTTGTGACAAGCCTTCATCGAGATTTTTTACCTTCAAGCTGGGGTTATTATAAAGCCACTCTTATAGATATACTCACTTATTTAGGGACTTTCGGTTTATTTTTTACCTTTTTTCTTTTATTTCTAAGATTTTTACCTATGATTGCAATTTCTGAAGTCAAAGGAGTTTTGCCTGAAGCAAACCCACATTATAAGCATTAGTAAATAAAATCATATGAAAAAAAAGTCTAATAAAAATCCAAAAGAATACGCAATACTTGCTGAGTTTGATGACCCTTCAAGTCTTTTAGAAGCTTGTAAAAATACCAAAAAAGAAGGCTATAGCAAATTTGATGCACATAGTCCCTTCCCAATTCATGGAATGGATAAAGCAATGAAATTAAAAGATTCCAAACTAGGTTGGCTTGTTTCTTTAGGGGCTTTGAGTGGATTTAGTTGTGCTCTTTTATTACAAATATGGGCTATGACCAAAGCGTATGCCTTTAAAATTAGTGGAAAACCTTTTTTAAGTTTAGAAGCTTTTATTCCTGTTACGTTTGAATTAACAATCTTATTTTCTGCCTTTACTGTAACTTTTGGAATGATTTTCTTAAACAAACTGCCCAAATGGTACAACCCTTTTTTTAAGCATCCCCGGTTTCCATTAGTTTCTTCCATAAATTTTTTATTAGTATTCTATCAATAGACCAACTTTATGATCATAAAAAAACAAAAGATTTTTTAAAAAAAATAAAAGGAAAAAACATTAAAAAAGTTTATGATGATTAAAAATAGATTTTGTTTTAAAAAATATTTTTATTTTTTCTCTTTGGCATTTCTTTTAATCAACTGTCAAGGATATTTTACAGAAAAACAACCGATCCACCTTAATCCAAACATGGACTTTCAGTCAAAAATGGAAGCCCAAAAATTAAGTTTAGAAATCCCAAAAGAAACAATTCCTTGGGGTGATTCTACAAGTGACTTTAAAAGTAGAGAACAATTTTTAAAGAAAAACAGCTCTTTTTATAAAGGAAAAATTTCTGAAAATGGACCTTACATAGAAAAAATTCCCTTAAAAGTTGATGAAAACTTTATTTTAAGAGGTAAAGAAAGATTTAATATTTACTGTGCTACTTGTCACGATCGTTCTGGAACAGGCAATAGTATAATTGTTAAAAGGGGAATGATTCAACCCCCTAATTTATCTGATAAAAGAATTATTAATATGGCTGATGGAGAACTTTTTTCCATTATTGCAGATGGAATTAGAAATATGAGCGGGTATGGTAAAAAAATAAAACCTAAAGATAGATGGGCAATTATTTCGTATATACGAACACTTCAATTTTCAAGAAATGCAAACATCAACGATGTCCCTATTCAAAAAAGAAAGGAACTTTTAAATAAAAAACTTAAAAATTAAATAATGATTTAATTAAAAAAATAAAAGCAATGTCTCAAAAATACCTATTATCTGGAAAAATTAAAAATAAAATTCCCTTTATTTTAATGGGAATTGGGGTTTTGTTTTACATACTTGCTCTTTTAAGTCCATTGACAAACTTAATCAAAGAAAAAGAAAACTCTTCTCATAATTACAAAAAAAATGAAACACACCAAAAACAAAATTTAAAAGAAAAAGCTTCTTCTCATCATAAAGAAGAAAATAGACACGATTTTGATAAAAGTGAACATAAAAAAGAAAATCAGCATGAGGCCAATAATAATGAAAACCACGCTCCTTCATATAAAAAAATCAAAATTTTTTCACTCTTACTTAGTTTCGTATACTTTTTTTACAAGCTTGTTTTTAGGGGCTATTTTTTTTGTGTTGATACAATTTCTAACTAAAGCTCATTGGAGTGTTAGCATTAGAAGATTAGCAGAACAAATGATGAAAAATTCTTGGCTCATTATTTTATTTTCACTACCACTGCTTTTTGGGACACACGAGCTTTATCATTGGACTCATAAGTCCGTTGTTGAAAGTGATACTATTTTAAAACATAAAAAACCCTATTTAAATTTAGTCTTCTTTTATATACGACTTACTTTTTATTTTACTAGCTGGGTTATTATCTCTCGTTTTTATTATAAAAATTCGATCAATCAAGATGCTACAGGAGACAAAAAAAATCACCCTTAAATTACAAAATATTCTCCTTTATGTCTTGTTGTTTACGCCATTACACTTACCTTCTTTTCGATTGACCTTTTAATGTCTTTATATCCACATTGGTATTCAACAATTTATGGCATTTATTATTTTACTGGTGGTGTCGTTGGATTTTTATCCTTGCTTTGTCTCACTTCATTATACTTAAGAATCAATCACTATTTAAAAAAAAGAAATTAACGTCGAACATTATCACGATATTGGCAAGCTACTCTTTGGCTTCATGTGTTTTTTGGGCATACATTGCTTTTAGTCAATATTTCTTAATATGGTATGCTAGCCTTCCTGAAGAAACACTTTTTTACCTAAATCGCTTAAACTATAATTGGAAAATTATTAGCATGATTTTAATTTTTGGACACTTTGTGATTCCTTTTCTGATTTTTATTTCTAGAAATGCAAAAAGAAATTTAATCATTAGTGCTTGTATCTGTTTTTGGTTATTAATCATGCATTACATTGACTTATACTGGCTTATTAGTCCTAACGTAGATCCAAATCAAGTGAACTTTAATTACTCTGATCTTTTTTGTTTTCTTGGAATGGGTGGTATTTTTTTAGGGCATTATCTTTACCAGATTTCAAAAAATCCAATCATGCCTCTTAAAGATCCTCGTTTAAAAGAATCTCTTCATTTCGAGAATGCGTAAGTAAAAAAAATATAGGAGCTTTTACATTGAAAAATGAAACCACTTATGATACTTCAGAGCCAAAATCTTTTGTGATTGCTCTTTACGTTGCTGGGTCTGCCTTAGTAATTGCTATTCTTACCTTTATCTCTTACTATATTTATAAAGGAAGTGTTTCTAGTAGAATTAAAGAATTACAAAACAAAGCTAGCATGGAAGGTTATGAACTCTCCCAAATAAGAAAAATTGAAAAAAAAAAAATTAGAAACGTATCAATGGATTAATCGAGAAAAAAACCAAATTCAAATTCCAATAGAAAAAGCAATGCAAAAAACAATACGTTATTACAAAAAAAAATAAAAAATTTTTATGTCAATTATTAACAAAATCATCATAAAGTATATGCATTTATTACAGTACTACGGTCATCTATGCCAACGTTGCGACTGAAAATATACTTCCAAAAAATCTCGAAGAGGTCAAAATAGTAGAAAAATTAGGAAAACCTCATCCCTTTAGACCTATCTTTTAAAGATAGTCATAATAAAAATGTAAAACTTAAAGAATACTTTAATAATGATCTACCTGTTGTCCTGACTTTAGTGTATTTTGATTGCCCTATGCTTTGTCACTTAGTTTTAAATGGTCTTTCACAAACATTTAACACCACTTCTCTTAAGCTAGGAAAAGATTTTAAAGCACTAAGCATTAGTTTTGATCCAAAAGATTCTAAAGAGAAAGCCCTCCAAACTCAAGAAAAATACCTAAATCAAATTAAAAATCACCAAAAAAAAGCAAATAATAAAAACTGGACTTTTTTAGTGAGTAGCCAAAAAAATATCTCTAAACTTACTGAAGCAGTAGGGTTTAAATATAAATATTTAAAAAAAGTTAATGAATTTTCTCATGGAGCTGCTATTTTTATCCTTTCTCCAAAAGGAAAAATCACTCGTTATTTATACGGAATTAATTATAAAAGCTTGGACTTTAGGTTAGCCATTTCAGAAGCAAAAAAAGAAAAAGAAAGAAGTTCGTTAGAAAAAATTCTTCTTTACTGTTATCGGTATAATCCAAATGAAAACTCGTATACGTTGCATGCAATTAATACAATGAAAATAGGTGGTGGACTTACTTGTATTTTTCTAGGCATATTCTTAATCAATATGTTTATAAAAGAAAAAAATAGAAATAAAGCAGTTTAACAATGAATGAAAAAACAGAACAATTAATGAAAAATGGAAGTTTTTGGTTTCCAGAAGCCGCTTCTAGCTATGCTAAAGATGTTGATTTCCTTTATTATGCTATTTATTATGGCTCTCTTATCACTTTTGCTGGAATTTTGATTACTTTAGCGATTTTTACAATTAAATATAGACGTAAAACAAAAAATCAAAAAGCAATAAAACAATTAATTCATAATACAAAACTAGAAATTACTTGGACCATTATTCCTTTAATTTTGTTTTTAATTATTTTTTACTGGGGTTTTAAAGGCTTTGTTAAAATAACGATTTCCCCTAAAGAAGATATTAAAATAGATGTTAGGGGACAAAAATGGTTTTGGTCTTTTACGTATCCAAATGGAGCAGGAGCTGCAAATGAATTAGTCTTACCCGTTAATAAAGTGATCAAATTTAAAATGATTTCGTCTGATGTGGTTCATAGTTTTTTTATACCTAGTTTTAGAGCTAAAAATGATGTACTACCGAATTATTATACATCACTTTGGTTTAAACCCATCAAAGAAGGCCTGTATCAAGTATTTTGTGCAGAATACTGCGGAGAGCAACATTCTATGATGCTTGCTTCAATAAAAATTGTTTCAGAAAAAGAATACCAAAAACATTTGGAAGCCATTTCTTCTTTAGATGATATTCCTTTGTTAGACATTGGGAAAAAAGTTTATGAACAAAGGTGTGCTATTTGCCATAGTATTGATGGGAGTAAATTAAATGGCCCCAGTTGGAAAGATCAATATAAAACAAAACGAGCATTAGCTAACGGTGAAAATGCCCTTTATGATGAAAACTATATTAGAGAATCTATTTTAGATCCACAAAGTAAAATTGCTAAAGGATTTAGCCCTGTAATGCCTTCGTTTGCAGGACAGCTAAAAGAAAGAGAAATAGAAGGAATTATCGAATATATCAAAAATCTAAATCAAAAAAAGGAATGAATTAAACTATGAGTAATCGTAAAAAATTTGTAAGCTATCTAGATGAGCATAAAAATGAACCATTTTGGCCTTGGCTTAAATCTTGGCTTTTAACAGTTGATCATAAACGTATTGGAGTGATGTATCTTATAGCGATAACGATTTCATTTGGTTTGGGAGGAATGTATGCTGGCTTACTCAGGTTAGAACTTTTATTTCCTCAAAAGCTTTTTTTTGAAGCAAAAAATTATAATCAATTATTCACGCTTCATGGAGCCATTATGGTTTTTTTATTTATTATTCCTTCGATTCCAGCAACACTTGGAAATTTTATTTTACCGATTCAATTAGGAGCTAAAGATGTTGCGTTTCCTAAGCTTAATTTAGCGAGTTTTTATATTTGGGTGTTTGGAGCTATCTTTTGTATTTACTCACTTTTATTCAATGCCGCTGACACAGGCTGGACTTTTTACACTCCCTATTCTACAACGACTAATACAGCCGTTATTTCAATTACTTTTGGAGCCTTTATTTTAGGATTTTCATCTATTTTAACAGGGGTTAATTTTATTACAACCGTCCATAAACTAAGAGCTCCCGGAATGAGTTGGTTTAAAATGCCTTTAATGATATGGGCTTTATATTCAACAGCAATTATTCAAGTATTAGCTACCCCTGTAATTGCTATTACCCTACTACTTTTAATTGCAGAAAAAACCTTTGGAATTGGAATTTTTGATTCTTCTTTAGGAGGCGATCCTGTTTTATATCAACATTTCTTTTGGTTTTATTCTCATCCAGCTGTTTACATTATGATCTTACCTGCTATGGGAATTATGAGCGAACTGGTAACAACTTTTTGTAAAAAGAATATTTTTGGTTATCGATTTGTAGCTTTTTCTAGTGTAGCAATTGCAATTATTTCATTTTTAGTTTGGGGTCATCATCTATTTATTAGTGGACAATCTCCATTAGCAACAACGATTTTTTCTTTTTTAACCTTTTTTGTTGCCATTCCCTCAGCTATCAAATTATTCAATTGGATCGCAACCATGTATAAAGGCTCAATTAGCCTCAAATCTCCTTATTTATGGGCATTAGGTTTTATTTTCTTATTTTCAATTGGTGGATTCACAGGGATTATCCTTGGAGCGTTAAGTTTAGACATTCATCTTCATGATACTTATTTCGTTGTGGCTCATTTTCACTATGTGATGGTAGGAGGAACCGTTTTTGCTTTTATTGGCGGAATTCACTATTGGTGGCCTAAAATATTTGGGAAAATGTATAATGAAGTTATGGCTGTCATTGCTTTTATATTAATTTTTATAGGGTTTAACATGACTTTTTTTCCTCAGTTTATTTTGGGATCTAAAGGAATGCCAAGACGTTATTACTCTTATTTAGAACAATTCCAACCTCTTCATCAGCTTTCTACAGTAGGGACTTGGATTTTAGGGTTAGGCTTTATCATTATGCTCAATTACCTTATTTCCTCTATCTTTTCAAAAGACAAAGCTTCTGCTAATCCTTGGGGAAGTGTCGGTCTAGAGTGGGAAATTCCTTCTCCCCCAACCCATCATAATTTTGAAAAAACACCTGAAATTAAAGATGGACCTTATCATTATGGTATCCAAAAAAAATAAAAATAATAAGTACACTAAAAGAGATAAAAAATGGCAAACATTATTAAACACAAAGTAGCCCATCACTTTGCCAACTCTGATCAAGAGTTTGAATCTGCTAAACTTGGTATGTGGATTTTTTTAGGGCAAGAAGTTCTTTTTTTTAGTGCTCTTTTTGTAACTTATGCTATTTTTAGATTTCTTCATCCTGAGATGTTTGAAGAAGCTGCTTCGCATCTTTCTTGGAAATTAGGTGGAGCAAACACACTCGTTCTTATTTTAAGTAGTTTCACCATGGCTCTTTCCATTCGCTTTACTCAAGTTAATCGCTTTAAGCTAAGTCAAATTCTTTTAATCATTACCATCATTTGCGGACTGGTTTTTATGGGGATTAAATACGTCGAATATAGTGATAAAATTCACCACGGATATCTCCCTAGCAAATGGTTTCAAGGAAACGGAGAAAGTGCTTATCTACACATTTTTTTTGGTATCTATTTTTGTTTAACGGGTCTTCATGGACTTCACGTCCTAATTGGAATCGGACTTTTAGTTTGGGTTTTAATCAAATCTTTTAAAAAAGAACTCTATAAAGATTATTACACTCCTTTAGAATTAGTCGGGCTTTATTGGCATTTAGTGGATCTTGTTTGGATTTTCTTATTTCCACTATTATACTTAATTTAAACATAGAGAGCTAAACACACAATATGAAACAACAACAACATTCTAACAGTCACTTTATTATTCCTATTAAATACTACTTAATTACTTTTTCAAGTTTAATTATTTTAACCCTTATTACAGTCTACACCGCAAAATATGTAGACTTAGGTAAAAATGGTAATATCATACTTGCTCTTGTCATTGCTAGTATTAAAGCAAGTTTGGTTATTTTATTTTTTATGGGCTTACGTTGGGGTTCAGCTTTTAATCGAGTGTTTTTTCTTAGCTCTGTTTTATTTTTAATGATTTTTTTAGTTTTTACTTTAATTGACTACGCTTCAAGAAATGATTTGGAACCCAATCGAAATACACCTTATGAAGTTAAAACCCCTATGAAAAAGAAACCTATTAAAACTGAAAAACATTAAATACAATTTTCATAAAAATATGAATCAACTTGAAATTATTAATTAAAATATTTTTCTCTTTTTACTTAATTCAACAAGCTTTATTCTCAGATTTTATTGAAGATAAAATTAAATATCTATCCTATCAAAAAAAAAAAAAAGAAATCTCTGTTGTTTTTAAAGGAACCCCTATAGAAAGAAAAATCTATTTTAAAATTAATGTCCCTTCTTATATCTTTAATCCGCTTTTTGATGATTTAGATTTAGCTGTAAAAAAAGCAGTCCGATACGCAAGAGTTAAATATCGTAGTCAATTTTTAAAAGAAAAAAAAGCTTATGATTGCCACGATGGTAAAAAAACTTCTGCTCTTATTTACCCTATTTTAAAAAATAACGAAGAAAATCACTATATTTATTATGTTAAAGGTCGTTATAATTCTAATATTAAAATTAATGGTTCCATGATCATTGATATATTTTTTTCAAAAGAAGATAACAATACTATTTTTGACATCAAGGTTTATATTAGACTTTCCAATCCTTTTTTAAGAGGGATTTCTAAAGTTTTTATTAATAATAAATATTTAAAAAAATTTTCTAATCAACTTATAAACAATAGTATCAGAGGAATAAAAAGAGTCGGTTTTAAGGTTGGAAGAGGCGTCTTAAGAGAAAAAAATAATAACGTCCTAAAACCATAAGTCTATTTTCTATCTATTTATTTTTCCTTTTTTATTTTAAACATTTTTGCTAAAATAAAAGCAATCACAGCAGCTATAATAGAAAAAAAAGCACCCATTTTAGCTGGTTCTTGGAGGATTTTGTTAGTATAAGCTTCCCCGGAAACAAATAAGGCCACCGTTAGCCCTAATCCCCCTATACTACCAATAACAAAAAGAGATTTAAAATCTATTTTTTTAGGTAATTTCATACCAATTAAATGAGCAAAAACACCAAATAAATAAATACCCATTATTTTACCTAAAATTAAAGAAGATAAAATAATCCAAGTAATTTCATTAATTTTTGAAAAAGCAACTCCTGCATTAGCAAGTCCAAATCCTAAAAGACCAAAATCAACTAAAAGCTTAAAATGATGTTCATAAGAATCAAGAGTCGATTTGGAATTAACATTTTCTTGTTTTTTAGTACCTGAAGGCATAAATGGAATAATAAAAACAAGCGTTAAAGCTGGATGTAAATGAGCTTTTAAAAGTCCTACCCAAGAAAAAACACCTCCTAAAATAAGATAAAGTAACATTATTTTTATTTTAAAAATTCTAAGCAAAAAGGCAAATCCCATCCCCAAAAGAGTGATTAATAAATAAATTGGTTCAACAGGGTGATTTGGATCTGGGTAAAAAATAGCGATAATACCAAGACCAATAGCATCATCTACAATGGCTAAAACTAGTAGATAAGAAACTGCTGGATGATGATAACCAAATAAAAAACGTGAAACTAACCAAGCAAGTGCAATATCTGTTGCTGTGGGAATTCCCCATCCTTTATAAATCATGCCTTCAGTAATATTAGGATCTTTTAAAATATGGTCTAAAGGGAAAGAATAGCAAAACACAAAAAATAAAAAAATAGGAAAAACAATTCCTCCCAAAGCTCCAAAAAGTGGGTTAAAGGCTTTATTAACTGGATTTAATGATCCTCCCGGTAAAATGGATTTTACAATCTCCACAGTCGCAATACCAAAAAAGAAAACCATGAAGATATCATTAATCAAAAAATGAAAATTAACTTCATGACCAAAAATAGTAAAAGGAAGTAAAGGGTGCTCTATAAAAACGTGGTATGATTTCCCATCAAGATTAGCCCAAAAAATAGCTATAATAATACCAAAAATAAGTGGTATTGAAAATACTTGCAATAAATTGATAAATTTTTGTTTATGAAAATAATCTAATACTTTTACCACTTAAGTTAATCTCTCCATTAAGACAATAGTTTATAAATTGTAGTATATAACAAGAATTTTACAAATAAAGATACGTTAGCCCTTCTTTTTTATTTTTTAGTTGTTGCGGACTACCACTTGCAACAATCTTTCCACCTTTTTCTCCTGCTTTAGGGTCCATATCAATAATATAATCCATATTCGATAAAAAATAAGGATTGTGCTCTATAACAATTACTGTGTTTCCTCTTTTTATTAATTGTTCTAAAACATCAAGTAATTTTTCAATATCAGAAAAATGAAGCCCTGTTGTTGGTTCATCTAAAATATATAAATTACCACTTAAGTCTTCTTTTTTAGAAAGCTCTTTAGCTAATTTTAATCTTTGAAGCTCTCCTCCTGAAAGAATGTGAGTCCCTGAGCCTAACTTTAAATAATCTAAACCTGTATCTAAAACAACTTTAATTTTATCCCTAAGCAACTTTCTAGCATCAAAAAAATCATAAGCTTCTAAAAAAGTCATTTGAAGAATTTCAAAAATATTTTTTTCTTTATAATAAACTGATAAAACTTCTTTTTTATATCTTTTCCCTTTACACTCTTCACAAACAACACTTACATCTGAAATAAAATGCATACTAATTTCTCTACTACCAATCCCTTGACACAAATTACAACGACCTATCGGCGTATTAAAAGAAAAAGAACCTTCTAAAAATCCTTTCAATCGAGCTGATTTTGTATTAGCAAAAATTTTTCGAATAGAAGAAAAAATATCTAAATAACTAGATGCTGTTGAACGAATACTCGGAGAAACTGCCAATTGATCCACTACATTAACAAACTTAAACGGGATATGACTTTTCTTTTTTCCTTCTAGAAAAAAAGAGAGGTCATTTTGAGAAACAATTTTTTTCCCTATCCAATCTTTGACACGAGGAAGAAACCAATCAAAAATTAATGAACTTTTTCCTGAACCACTCACTCCAGAAATTCCTACTAATTGACCGATAGGAATTTCAACATCGATTCCTTTGATATTATTTTTGATCACATTGGATAATAAAAGATACGGATCTCTTTTTTTGTCAAACAATGGATTAAGAAATTTTCGATATTGTTTGTTTTTTTTATCACTATAAAGATATGGAAAAAAGCTAGTTTCTTTTAATTTTTGCTTTTGATTTTCACCATTATAAATAATTTTTCCTCCATTTTCACCGGCTTTAGGCCCTATATCTACAATCCAATCAGATTGTTTAATGATATTTTCATCATGCTCAACAAGAATAACAGTATTACCTAATTTTTTAAGATTTAATATCGCTTCAAAAAGTTTCTCTGTATCACTTTCGTGTAACCCGATTGTTGGCTCATCTAAAACATAAATGACATCATTAAGCTTATTACCAATTTGTGTTGAAAGTCTAATCCTTTGAGCTTCCCCTCCAGAGAGGGTACTTATTTGACGATTAAGCGTTAAGTAGTCAATACCAAGGTACAACATCTGTTTTAAGCGAAATTGTGTTTCTTCAAGTAAATCTCTTACAATCATTGCTTCATTTGAAGTTAATCTTTGAGGCAAAATTTCAAAAAAAGAAAAAACTTGTTTTAAATTAAATGAAGTTAATTTAGCAATATTAATATCTTCAATTAAAATAGATAAATACTGACTCTTTAGTCTTCCACCAAGACACTTTGGGCAAATATTAAAAGCGATACATTTAGAAAAAATATTTTTCCATCTCTCAGAGCTCGTTGAGCTATTCATTAAACTCTCAATAATACTAGCAATCCCAGGCCATTTTTTACCTTTTAAAAAAAGAGCTTTATCCTCAAAATACCCAAAAAGAATCATTTTTTTTTCTTCTTCCAAAAGGCTTTTATAAGGCGTTTCCCATAAATCAATATTATTTTCATTAGCAACTTTCCTTAAAAAGTTAGCGTTATAATAATACTTCCCTCGACCTGCAAAAAAAGTATGATATTCAGGTTTAATTGCTCCATTTAAAAAAGGTAAATTTTGCTTAATAATAAAAAGATTTTTTTGAAAAGAAAGGCTTTTTCCAATCCCTTCGCACCGTTCACAAGCCCCTAAGTGATGATTGAAAGAAAAATGACGAGGGGTTAATTTTTCTTCATAAAACAAATCATGTTCAAAACACATCGGATACTTAGAAAAATGGGTTTTTTTATTATCTTCAAAATAAGCCATTCCTACCCCATGACCGATTTCATATGCTTTCTCAAAAGCTTCAATAAAACGACTTTTTTCCTTCTCCTCAAGATAAATACGATCAATCACCAAATAAATATTTTCACAATCTTGTAATGTGTCTTTAATTTTCTCTTCCTCCACATCTAAACGAATCACTTCTTCTCCCATTAAAAGACGTAAAAAACCTTTTTCTTTCAAAATAGGAATGAATACAAATAACTTCTCTTTATTTTCTAGTAAATACTTTTTAGAAGACTCTTTTACAAACAAAGGAGCTGCTATCATAACAGATTTTTTCATTTGATTTTTATTTTTGATAAGTTCGGAAAAAACGTTGCTTGGATTTTTTTCTTCTAGTTTTTTACGACAAAATGAACAATGAAGAATACCGATATTAGCATAAAGGATTCTAAAAGAATCATAAATTTCTGTTTGTGTTGCCACTGTCGAACGTGGATTTTTTGAAGCAGCCTTTTGATTCACTGCAATCGTAGGCGAAATACCTTGAATGTCATCTACTGGAGGTCTTTCTAAACGACCTAAAAAACGTTTTGCATATGTGGAGAGGCTATTAATATATTTTCTCTGTCCTTCTTGAAAAATTGTGTCTAAAGCAACTGAAGTTTTTCCTGATCCTGATACACCTGTTATTGTAATAATTTGATTTTTAGGTAAAGACAAATTAACATTTTTAAGATTATTTTTAGTTAGTCCTTTAATTTGAATTGAAGCCCCATTATTACCACTAGTGATGACTTCTTTTTTAGAAGAAAAAGACTCAAAAAGTTTATTTTGATTTTTAAGAAAATATCCTTTTTCTCTTTTAAATTGTCTTTGCATAAAAAGATTCATTTCAATACCTGTGGGTGTTTTTGTCTTTATGATTTCTTCTGGAGTACCAGAAAAAATAATGTTACCCCCTTCATCACCTCCTTTGGGTCCCATTTCAATAATACAATCAGCAAATTTAACCACATCCAAATTATGCTCAATAACCAAAACGGTATTTCCTCTATCCACCAAATTTTCTAACGCTTTTAAAAGTCTTTTAATATCATTAAAATGCAGTCCTGTTGTAGGTTCGTCAAGCAAATAAAGCGTTTTATTATAAGTCGTTTTACCAAGTTCAGCAGCAAGCTTAATCCTTTGAGCTTCCCCTCCAGAAAGTGTTGTTGAAGGCTGACCAAGTTTTAAATATCCAAGTCCAATTTCATTCATCACTCTTAAAATCTGATTAAGCTTTAGCACATCTTTAAAAAAAACATACGCTTCTTCAACCGTCATTTCCAAAACATCATAAATATTTTTTCCCTTATAATGGATATCAAGGGTATTAGAATTAAAACGCTTGCCATTACATTCTTCACAAATGACTTCCGCAGAAGAAAAAATTTGCATATCAATTTCAATGCTACCTCCCCCTCTACAATTTTCACACCGTCCCCCCTTAACATTAAATGAAAAACGACCTTTTAAATAACCTCTGATTTTTGATTCCGGTAACATCGCATACAAATCTCGTACCACATCCCAAGCTTTCGTATATGTTGAAGCATTACTTCTAGGGGTTCTTCCTATGGGTCTTTGATCAATTTCAATCACTTTAAAAAGATGTTCACAACCTCCAATATCTTTATAATTTTTACTAATTTTTTTTTTATTTAAAAATTCACTAACACTTTCTTTTAAAACTTCTACTAAAGTGGATTTACCAGAGCCACTCACTCCTGTTAAAACAATGAAATTTTCTAAAGAAAAAGAAAGATCCAAAGATTTAATATTAAATTGATTAATCCCTTTTAAAAAAAGCTTCTGTTTTTCTTTTCGTCTTTCAACTGGTGTTTTAATAAAAGAATGCCCAAAAAGATATTCCATCGTTTTAGAAGCATACCCTTCATTTTCGGCCTCTTTCTGTTTAAAGGAAAAATTACTTGGAATATCATTAAAACAAACATACCCTCCTTTTTTACCTGCCTTAGGGCCTATATCGACTAAATGATCTGAAGATAAGATAGTTTCTTCATCATGCTCAATGACGATAACTGTATTCCCATGATCTCTTAATTTTTTTAAAGTATTGATTAATTTTCGATTATCAGACTGATGGAGACCAATAGAAGGTTCATCTAAAATATATAAACATCCTTCAAGGCCACTGCCTACTTGAGAAGCCAAACGAATCCTTTGAGCCTCCCCTCCAGAAAGTGTATTGGCTCTTCTTTCAATAGTAAGGTACTCAAGACCAACATTCATTAAAAAGAAAAGACGATCTTTAATCTCTTTTAAAATTGGGTTTAAAATTTGACTTGAATATTGATTAAAATTTGTTTCATTAAAAAAAAATTTCAAATCTTTTATTTGAGTTATGACAAAATCATGAATATTTTTACCAGAAAATTGGACATTTAAAGCAAGCTCATTGAGCCTCTTTCCTTCACAAGTAGAGCATTTTATTAATTTTTGATATTTTTCTAGAAAACTAATTTTATATTTTTTATAAAAAAACTCCAATTCTCCAAAAATATCAAAATCAATATTATCTTTTACTTTAGTTTTTTTTTCTTTTTTAAAAAGGCGTTTTTTAAAAAAATCAGGTAACTCTCCCCAAGGTGTTTTTATTTTTTGCTTATATTTTTTATATAAATTAAGAATTTCTTTTCTCCCTTTATTAGCAAATAAAACATTCCCTCTCTCATTAAGGATATAAACAGCTCCTTCAAAAATACTTTTACTTTCATTTTTAACACACTTATCAAAGTCAAAATATCGCTTATACCCCATCCCATCACATTGATTGCAAGCTCCCCTTAAAGAATTAAAAGAAAAAAGATTTGGCTCTAGTTCAGGGATACTATAGCCACAAGTAGCACAAGAATTGGTGGCATTATAAAGAGAATAATCTTTACTTGAATACCTCACTCTTTTTTTTTTACTTTCTTTTTCTAATGAAGAAACTCTAAGTAATGAAATCCTCCCTCCACTAATATCAATTGCTTTTTTCACCCCTTCTTTAATCCGCTCTTTTTCTTCAGATGTAATTTTAAGTCGATCAATAACAATTTCAATTCGATGTTTTTCATATCGCTTTATATTAATTTCTTCATCAAGTCGGTAAAGTAACCCATCAATCATCACTCTTACAAATCCCTCTAAGCGATAAGATTCAAATTCTTTTCGATACTCCCCTTTCCTATCTAAAATAACAGGTGACATTAAAAAAATTTCTTCTTCTTCAAAATGATTAAAAACATGATTCACAATCATTTCAGGTGTTTGACTTGAAATCACCCCATGCCCCTTAGGACAATAAGCAACCCCTAAACGAGAAAAAAGAAGTCTTAAAAAATCATAAATTTCTGTAATCGTTCCAACTGTAGACCTTGGATTACGACCAACACTCTTTTGATCAATACAAATAGTAGGTGAAAGACCTTCAATAAAATCAACTTGTGGTCTTTCCATTTGATTTAAAAATTGCCTCGCATACGCTGATAAAGAAGAAATATAGCGACGCTGACCTTCTTTAAAAATAGTATCAAACGCTAAAGACGACTTCCCAGAACCACTCACCCCTGTAATAACAATAAAGCGATGCTTTGGTATAGCTAAGGAAATATTTTTTAAATTATGTTCACTAGCTTTTCTAATAATAATTTTATTATTAGATAACATTAGTAAAAATGAGTCATTAAGGATTCAATTTCTTCAATCGTCTTAGGGCATGATTTTGTTAAATTAACACAGCCTTTTTTAGTAATCAGCAAATTATCTTCTATTCGAATTCCAATAGTTTCTTTATATTTTTTTCCACAAATGATCAATTCAAACTCTCCATAAACCCCTGCTTCATTAGAAATCACCCATCCTTCTTTCATTGGTAAACTTTTATAGTTCCCAAAAGGATCCCCATCATGAACTTCTATTCCTATTAAATGACTGACTCCATGAGGGATTTTATTATACTTTAAAACCACCTTGCCTTTTTCTTGTTTAATTTGTTTCTCTAAAGCATCATTAATAAAACCCCAACAAATTTCATTTAAAACATTAATACTCACTCCCGCTTTAGCATGATTTTCAACTCTTCTTTGGGCACCTAAAACAATTTCATATAAAAGCCTTTGTAAAGGATTAAATTTTCCATTAGCAGGGATCGTTCTTGTAATATCTGCATTCATAAGATACCACTTAGCTCCAAAATCAATTAAGATAAGTTTCTTTAAATCTATAGAATCATTATTTTTAGTGTAATGAAGAGTCGTCGCATTTTCGCCACTTGCAACAATCGTTGAAAAACTTAATCCAAAAGAACTTCGCTTCTTGATTTCTCCTTCAATAAATCCACAAATCTCTTTTTCATTATTAAATTTCTTATGATTTTTTAAAAGAGATCTAAAAACATCGATACTAATTTGACAAGCTTTTTTAAAATTATTAACATCAACAAGGTCTAAATTAGGCCTGATTTTCCAAACAATATCTTGAATGTTAATAAAAATTTCATTAGAAAATACTCGATTCTTTTTAAAAAGTCTTTTTACTTCTTGATAAAACTCATAATAATGATCCTTAATAATGTTTTTTTTTGATTGATGCCAAAAAAGCCCAAGTTGTTGTTTTTTAAACATCATTAATCTTTCTTTTAAAAAAAAAATTAATGTTTCAATTGGCAAATATTTTTTAAACCCTAGGACTTTTTTAAAACATGCTTCACATTGCTTATCACCAATACCAAATTGGTATCCTTCCCAAAAAATTTTTTTTAAATCCTTTTTAGGAAGAAAAAGAATTTCTTCCTCTTTTCCATTACCAAGAAAAAGAGCTATATTAGATTGATTAATTCCTGTTAAATAAAAAAATAAAGGATCTTGTACAAAATTAGAAGTTTTTTTTGTTAAAAAATGAGTTTTATATTCTTCCTTTAAGCCCAAAATAAAAACAGGAAATGAACACAAGCTTTTTAATTTTTCTCTTCTTTTCTGATATCTTCGTTTGCTTTTTGATCCGAGAGCATCATCGATATAAATATTAGAAAAAGAATTTTTTTTTTTTCTTAACAAAATTATTTCCTTAAAATACCAGAATAACGTAAAAAAGCTTTTGTTTTCACTCCTCGTTTTCTAAATCTCTTGTACATTTTCATAAAATCATCACTGCCTCCTTTTTCTAAAATCTCATTTAAAAAAGCTTTAGCTGACTTGCGGTCAAAAATACCCTTTTCTTCAAAAAGAGAAAAAGCATCAGCCGCCAATACTTCCGCCCACTTATAAGAATAATACCCTGCTGCATATCCTCCAGAAAAAATATGAAGAAAAGAATTTTCAAACTGACTATATTCCGGAGGAAATAAAACAGCAACTTTATTTCTTAAACTATCAATATAATCCTTAACATTCTTATATTTTTTAGAAGGAAAATAAGAATGCAAACCTAAATCAATAAGAGAAAACTCTATTTGCCTTAACATCAATAACCCTGACTGAAAATATTTACCAGCTAAGATTTTATTTAAAAGTTCGTTTGGCATCTTTTTTTTAGTTTCATAATGCTCACTTAAATTTCTTAAAGATTCTTTTTGCCATCCCCAATATTCAAGAAATTGAGAAGGAAGTTCGACACTATCCCAAGGGACTCCATTAATACCACTAACTTTTACTAAATCAACTTTTGTAAATAAATGATGAATCGCATGCCCCATTTCGTGTAAAAAAGTTAATAAGTCAACATGCGTCAATAAAGTAGGTTTTTTTTTTTCAGATTTTAAAAAATTAGTCACTACATAAGCAATAGGTAATTGTAGTTTATCTTGACCCAAACGTTTACGACATAAACATTCATCCATCCAAGCCCCTCCCCTTTTGTTTTTTCTAGCATACAAGTCTAAAAATAAATAACCTATTTTTTTTTTGTTTTTATCAACAACAGCGTAAAACAATACTTCTTCATCCCACTTCTCTGCTTTTTCAAGTAGAAAATGATAGCCAAATAAACGTTCTATAAGCTTAAAAGTTGATGGAATTATTTTCAAAAGAGAAAAATAAACTTTAATTTCTTCTTCACTATAAGAGAAATACTGCTTTTTTAACAATTCTGAATAATAATAAAAATCCCAAGGTTCAAAAACAATGATTTTAACATCTTGTTTTTTAGCAAATGCAATAAGATCATTTTTTTCTTTATTTGCCATAGATTTAGTTTTCTTAGCTAATTTAAATAAAAAACGAAATATTTTTTCTTTCGAAGAAGCCATTTTTTTAACCAATGACATATCTGAAAAAGTTTTATAACCAATTAATTTTGCCTTTTCTTTTCTCAGCATTAAAATTTCTTCAATAAGCAAAGTATTATTTCTTTTTCCTTTAGAGGCTCTTGTGACATAAGCTCGATAAATTTTCTCACGTATCTTTCTACTGCGACAATACTTTATTAAAGACAAATAGCTATTTTGTTGTAAAGTAAAAACCCAACCTTTCTCATCTCTTTGAATTTTTTTTCTAAAAACAGCTTCTTCATGAGCAAATCCTAAAACAGATTCTGGCATCCCTAAAACTATTTTTTCATCAGTAATGAAAAGCTCATATTCATTAGTGTCATCTAAAACATTATTTGAAAATTTCATTTCTAATTTTTCTATTTTTTTATTTACTTCTTGAAATTTTTCTTTTTTCTGTTCGCTTAAATGTAAACCTGCTAATTTAAAATTTGTTAAGTCTTCTAAAACAATTTTTTGTTCCACTTTATTAAAAAATTTATATGCTTTTGAAGATTTGACAAACTTATATAAATTATAAAAACGTTTGTCTTGATTGAGCTTTATATAAAAATCTGTAATTTTAGGTAGTATCGTTTCATAAGTATTTCTAATCATTTTAGAATCTTTTACAGAATGCAAGTGTCTTAAAATCCCCCATCTTGTATTAACAAGGTCCACTAAATCTGAAATTTTTAAAATACTAGAAAAACTCCTATCATTTAAATTATTTAAAATTAAATCAATTTTTTTTTTAGTATCTTCTAAATAAACATCCAAATTAATCCTATTTGGATCTTTGATAAGATTGTTATACAAAGGCAATTTAATTTCTTTGTTGTTTTCAATTTTTTTAGTTAGAAAAATATTTTCCATTTACTACTCCTTTTTTAAACTCATATTCAGGAACTGCTTCTTTTAAAGCTTGTCTAATTTCAAGCCTATTTAAAGAAGCAATCTTTTTTTTAATTTTTTTAAGCCAAGCGTCAACTAATTTTAGATTTTCTTTTTGCTTTAAAATTTTATAAATCTTAGGGTTTTCCGTTGAAGAAAAAATTTCTTTTTCTGTCATTAATTCTTCTTTAAGCTTTTCACCCTCTCTTAAGCCCGTATAAACAATAGAAATATCACTTTTAGCTCTCATTGCATAAAGGTCTATCATTTTTTTTACAAGCTCATTAATCCTAATAGGATCTCCCATATCCAAAATAAAACTTTCTCCCCCTTTAGAAATAACAGCTGCATTGATCACTAAAAGAGCCGCTTCTCTAATCGTCATAAAAAAACGTACCGCTTTAGGGTGGGTTACTGTAATAGGCCCTCCCGATAATATTTGCTTTTTAAAAAGAGGAACTACCGATCCTCTACTACCAATAACATTTCCAAAACGAACAATTGAAGCATTTATTTTTTCATTTTCATTAAAAAAAAGTGTTACAAGCTCTCCTATTTTTTTACTCACTCCCATTACATTAGAAGGATTAACGGCTTTATCCGTTGAAATAAAAATGAATTTTTCAAGATGATATTTTTTAGAAAGTAAAAGTAAATTCTCAGTGCCAAAAATATTGATTTTAATCGCTTCTTTTTCATTTTCTTCCATAAAAGGCACATGTTTATGAGCTGCCGCATGAAATAAAATATCAATTAATTCTTTTTTAAAAATTTCTTCCATCCTCTCATAATCCCGAATATTACCAAGATAATAAACAATTTTTACTTTCGTTTTCTTTTTAGAAATACTTTCTTGTAGCTGATATAAAGATTGTTCACTTCTGCAAAGACAAACAATTTTTTTCAAAGGAAAAGTAAGTAATTTACGACAAACCTCACTTCCAATACTCCCTCCAGCTCCTGTAATAAAAATGGTTTTATTATCAAATTGTTTATTAATCAGTCCCATATTTAAATAAAGACGCTTTCTACCAATTAAGTCTTCTGCAAGAATATTTCTAGTACTTGCAAAAGAAATCTTATCTTCCAATTGTTCTTTATACGCTGGTATAATACGTACTTGTATTTTTTTAAAATTAATTTGATCAATTATTAAATAAAGCTTACTCGGTTTTAAATTCTCAATTGCTATAATAACAAGATTAATTTTTTCTCTAAAACATATTTCTTTAACATCTTTTGAATAACCAATAACTGAAACCTTTAAAAAAGTTTTATTTTTTTTATCAAGATTATCATCTATCATTCCAACAACTAAATTAAGCTTTTTATTAATTTTTAAGTCTTTAATCAAGTCTTCAGCAGCTTCCCCAGCTCCTATAATAAGAATACGATCTTCTAAATCGATTAAATTTTTTCCATTCTTTTTACTTCGAAAAAAATTAATAAAATTTCCTTTTGAAAAAAATAAATTTAAAATAAAAAATTGAATCAATCTAAACATAAAAATCCATTTAATTAAGTCTTAACTTTTTTTTAGTGATTTTTTCAATAAAAAAATCAAAGTAAGAAAACAAATGAAAAAAATCTAAAACAAAAAAAATAAAATTGATTAATTTTAGCTAAAAATTAGTAGAAAATAAAAAAAAAGAGTCACTAAAAAACGAAAATAGTGTTAAAAAAAAGGTCTCAATTTTACTCATAACAAAGGCTTCAAAGAGCAAGTTTTATTATACAATACAGAAAAAAAAGTGTCGAGAAATCAAATTGAAAATAATAAAAAGGGTAACTATATATAAGCTTACACAAAAAAGATTACTTTTCTTGTGAATACTAATTATATATATTTGTTTTATAAAACTGTTTATAATAAACTTTTTTTTATTGGCAAAAGACATTCAAAGTTTAAGTTATAAAAAGAGCAAAGACTGTAATGAGTTTTAAAATTAATCAAAAAGACAAATCTTATGATTTAAAAAAAAAATTTTGACGATCTTTCTAAGATTAAAGTCATACCATAAGAAAAACGAAATAATTTTTATATATCTTTTTCCACTATAAGCAAAGTTAAAGATAATATATATCAAATATGCCAATTATTGAAACCAACCGGAAAAATAAAAAAACACACTGAAATAGTAGATTCAAAAGTTAAAAATAATAAATATGAATCGATTGAGGTGATTCTATTTTTGTTATTTTATATATAGGCAAAGATAAACAAGGAGATAGAATATATTGCTTACCAAGAAGTGGTATTGATTATGAAATATTAAAAAGTCTTATTGAGCATGTAAATCTTCAAGAAAAATTTTGAGTCATAAAAGAGGATAAGATAAATATAAAAGAAATAAAAAACAAAAATCTAATAACTTATTACAAATGAATTTTTTTAAAGGTATTTAAATTTTTAAAAAATATTGTAAACTATGTATATAGTTTTTTACTCAAAAATACCAAGATAACGTGACTATAAGCGAAAAAGAATACAAAAAATTAAAAACTGTGCAAATCGGTAAACTTTTCAACCGTAGATGGAAAAAAAGAATGATTGCCATTAGTTTCACTAGTGTCGTATGGTTAGACATAAGAATATACGGTGAAATACAACAACTATTACTTCAAATAAGTAAATACACGATAAAACCCATTCTAAAAGCTGCTACTATAATGAATAAAGGTGTAGTAAAAATAGATAGCCTCTTCGGTGGTTTTTTATCTAAAAAAGAGATAATTGATAAAGACGGTGGTGGAAGTATTCAACTTTTAAATTCAACATTCAATACAATTTATGAACCTCGCTTTATGCCTACCCTCAACACTATTTTACTCATGTACTTTTGTTTTCAATTTTTTTTGGCTATCAAATTTCTAAGAGCAGACTATTTAATTACTTTAAAAGAAAAGAATAAATCCCAATATTTTTTTAAACTTGTAGTTATTGCTAATATTATATTGCCAATAACTTTAGAAATAATTTTTAAAAAGTTTCATCTCCAATCATTCATTATTTTTATACCCATAATATTGGGTATTGCACTGCTTGCTCAATGTATTGTTTTCTTACTTAGCTTTAAAAAAATTTAAAGCTAAATTATATACTTTGTGATAATCAGTGTTATGTATTTTATTTTAATGCATGCAAAGGTCTAGTTAGGAGCCTATGACTTTTAGAGGGTAACTAATGTGAATTTACACAAAAAAGATTACTTTTTTTCGGTGGAATATATTTTAACTTTTTAAAAAAACTCAGTGTAAACTCATATATAGTTACCGTATTTTTAATAAAGACATATTATAATATTAAGGTCATTCAAATGATATAATGATTGTGTGAATGGTCTTATTACAAATTATATATTAGGGATTCTAAAATCATTATTAGTTAAAGTTATCCCTGGAGGATTTCTAATGCCAATATTTGAAGAAACCCACTTGGAAACATTTATATAAAGGCTCATTCACATGATTTTTATATTTTTGAATGACACTATTCTACCTTTTTAATTTTCGTATTAATCATGATAAAGATAAAACAATCCATGCCTAATATTTTAACTCTTCTAAGTCTTTTCTTGGGATTTAGTTCTATTTTATTTTCTATTCAAGCAGTTAATGATCTTTATTTGTATCAAATTATTGAAACAGAAAACCTTAAAGAAAAAGCAGATATTTTTATACGAAATATCAAACTTATCGAAACCCCTAGTCCCAAAAAATACTTATTTTATTCAGGGTTATTCATTATATTTGCAACATTTTGTGACTTTTTAGATGGTTTTACTGCCAAAATACTTAAAACAAAAACACTTTTTGGAAAACAATTAGATTCACTTTCAGATTTAGTTAGTTTTGGAATTGCACCTGGAGTTTTATTTTATACCGTTACTTTATTTGCAGGAGAATTTATTCCAAAATCAGGAATTGTTTATTATATCCCTTCCATTACTCCAAATATTTTTATTAAAAATTTATTAGCTATTAAGCTAATTGCTTTTTTATTTCCTATTTGTGTTATTATTCGTTTAGCTTATTTTAATACTAAAGTTCAATCTAAAAATTATTTTTCTGGACTTCCTTCCACCTATGCGGGAGGAATGGTTGCTCTTGCTTTTAGTTTTAACTTTTATTTAATGCCTATTGAAATTTTTCTAAAAAAAATAAATTTAATAATTCCTTTAAATTTTTCTTTTAATTATATTAGTTCTTTATTTGATAATTTTTTACTTCTTTTTATTATCTACGTAGTCTTAGCAATCTTAATGCTTTCTAACAAAATCTTTTTTTATAAAATTTCTTTCTTTTTAAAAAAATTAACAAATAAAAAACTAATATTTAGCTTTTTAATTCCATTTCTATTTTTTGGAGTATTGTTTTTTAAATATTTTCTTTTGATACTAGCTCTTAGTTATTTAATTTATTGTCTTTTTAATTATAGTTTTAATTTTTTTCTAAAAAAATAGAGTTTTAATAAAATATTAAACTAAGTTAAATATTTAAAAAATGAAAACAAAAAACCTCATCAACCATATTAAAAATTTTAAAAAAGTAAACATCGCTATTATTGGAGACATTATATTAGATTCCTACCTCTATGGATCTGTAGATCGAATTTCACCAGAAGCCCCTGTTCCTATTTTTAAATTTCAAAAGCAAGAATATCGTCTAGGTGGTGCTAGCAATGTCGCCTATAATATTGCTAGTTTAGGTGGTCAAATTTCAATGGCGGGGATTATTGGAAATGATAACGATGGAAAATTAGTACAAAAAATTTTAAATGAAAAAAAAATTAATACAAAACTTCTTTTTTTTTCGAAAAGAAAAACTTCTATTAAAACAAGAATTGTTACAAAACAACAACAGCTTCTTAGAATTGATAACGAAGATACTAAAGCACTAAATGATCAAGAAATAAATTCTTTTTTTAAAAAAGCAACTCCTTATATAAAAAAATCAAATGCTCTTATTATTTCTGACTATGGAAAAGGAGTGATTAATCAAAAAACTTTTAATAAAATAAAAAATACCATTAATCAAGAAAAGATATATACAGCCATTGATCCCAAAAAAAAAAATTTCTCTATTTACAAAGATATTGATATCATGACCCCTAACCACAAAGAAGCAAAAGAAAATATCGAGCTTCCTTTTAATACTGATAAAGAAGTTTTAGAAAATGGACCCAAAATTATAAAAAAACATAACTTAAAAGAACTACTTTTAACTAGAGGTAAAAAAGGCATGGTTCTTTTTGATAAAAAAAAAAAACCTATTTTAATTCCAACATATGCAAAAGCAATCTACGATGTTAGTGGAGCAGGAGACACTGTTATAGCTGTTTTCACTTTAGCTAAAGCAGTTGGCGCTACTTCAAAAGAAGCTGCTATTTTAGCCAATCTTGCTGCTAGTATTGTTATTTCAAAATTTGGGACAACAACATTAAATACCAAAGAATTATTAGAAGTAATATAAAAAATAAGAATAATATAAAAATATGGAAAAAAAAATAAGTAAAATTGCTGTTCTTCCTGGAGATGGTATTGGAACAGAAGTGATGCAACAAGCCATTAAAGTATTAGAAAAAATCAAACAACTAGATAAACTTTCAATTAAATACGAATATGAAGATGTCGGCGGAGCTGCTATTGATAAACATGGAGTCGCTCTTCCTAAAAAAACAATCAGTCTTTGTAAAAAATCAGATGCTATTTTATTTGGATCCGTAGGAGGCCCTAAGTGGGAATCTCTACCCATTGAAAAACAACCAGAAAGAGCTGCATTGCTTCCACTTAGAAAAAAATTCAATCTTTATGCTAATTTAAGACCTGTGAAAATTTACAAAGAACTTTTAGATAATTCTCCTATAAAAAAAGAAATTTTAAAAAATAATTTAAACCTTATTGTTATAAGAGAACTTTCAAGTGGCATTTATTTTGGAAAAAAAAAAAAAAAAAAAAAAATAGCTTATGATGTAATGACATACCGTAAACATGAAATTGAAAGAATTGCCCATATGGCTTTTAAAATTGCCAAAAAAAGAAAAAAAAAATTAGTTTCTATTGATAAAGCAAATGTACTTTCTTCTATGGTTCTTTGGAGAGAAACAATAACAGAGATAGCTAAACAATACCCTGATATAAGTACAAGCCATTTATATGTTGATAATGCTTGTATGCAGCTTATCAAAAACCCAAGTCAATTTGATGTTATTTTATGTCCAAATATGTTTGGTGATATTATATCGGATGAATCTTCTGTTTTATCTTCATCATTAGGAATGCTAGCATCAGCTAGTATAGGAATTAAAGATAATTTTGGTTTATACGAACCTATAGGAGGCAGTGCTCCTGATATTGCAGGAAAAAATATAGCTAATCCAATTGCTCAAATACTTTCTTTAGCCATGCTTTTAGAATACAGTTTACATCACCAAAAAAGTGCAGAAAAAATTAAAATAGCTATTGAAAAATTATTGAAAAAAGGCTATAAGACTGCTGATATGATTAATAATAATAACAAAACTAAACCCTTAGGTACAAATGAAATGGGAGATTTAATTTGTACCTTGTTATAAAAAATATAAAAAAAAAATTAAAATTACAGATGATTTTATTTCTAAATTACTACCGAATTACAAGAATTCATCATCACTATAATTTTCCTCTTCTTTTTTTTCTTTAGCTTTAGAGGAAGAGGAAGCTGATGATGGTGAAAAAGAAAAAAAACCATAGATAGTTTTTACTATTGACTCAATTCCATTTACAAGATTTTTATTCCAGGCAGTTTTATAAACAAGTGATAGTTCGTGATTTCCAATATAATTAAGAGCAAAAGCAATACGATAACCATAAGAAAAATAAATATTTTTATTGTAATTATAAATAGTACCTGCCCCTAAATTAATTCCTTCATATCCATTGTCAAAATTAAATCCTAATAAAAAAGAAAAATTTTGATTATAATCGTAAATTCCTAATAAGGATAATTTAAATTCCGATAAGTTTTCAGTTACTTGATTTATAGTTGCAACTTCTAAAAGAAGTTTAAAATTAGGCAAAAAACCTGTACCAAGATAACTCACTACCATCTCTAAAGGAGGTAATTCTCTATCAAAAACTTCCTCTGTGTTTATTGTTGGGGTAATACCAGAAATAACAAAAGAAACAGAACTGGCATCATCTCGATAATTAATTGAATAAAAAATATTACCTAAACTTTGGTCAAAAGTATATTCTGCCCCAGATATATCCACAACTGAACTATAAGAGG
>CBDBHE010000002.1:0-171943 GCA_965205605.1 Spirochaetota bacterium
CTGACCCATGTACTTTCAAATTCTTTTTCCATGTAACAAACTATTTTTTCAAGAGGTTTTTTAAAAAGTCGAATTGTTTTTTTTTGAGCATATTTTGCAGCTTGAAGGTAAGTGTTTAAATGACTACCGACATATAATCCAGAAGTAATAAGGTCGTCTTTTTTAGCAGGGGTTTTGACAATGAGGATATATACTTGAGGTAAATGAGAAAGGTGTTTTTTTTCTGCTTGATTAAAAAACCCCCTTAAAGGAGAAATAATTTGCCCTAAGTTGTCTTCGAGCCCATAGCAAGCTCCCATAAGTTGAGAAGTATTTAAAGTGTTTTTGCCCCCCAAACCGATAAAATAATTTTTATTATGATTGGCCATTCCTAAGATTTCGTGAGGGACAACACGACCAATATTAATAATAAAATCATATTTTTTTTCAAAAAGCTTTTGATTGATTTCTAAAGGGATATCCCAATTTGCTTTTTTTTGAGTGTATTTAAAAATTTCTTTTTGATCTATTTTCCCAATTAATCTACAGTCTTTAAGCCAATTATGATTGTGAATATTTTTTTGAGGAATATCGCCAAACATTTTTTTATTTTCATCGGTAGTGTGAATTTGATGCTGTCCTAAGGTAGGAATGATATCTATTTTTCCTCCTTGTTTTTTAATAAGGTGATAAAGGTAGTTGGTAAGAATGCCTGCTCCAGATTGAAAGCGAGTGATGTCAGGAGGGAGCAAAAGACAATGGTTGATTTTGTTTTTATTTAATTTTTTTTTAGCGGTTATAATAAGTTTTTCCATCATTTCTTTTTGATCACGCAAAGTGATATTTTTACCTTCTTTGTAAAACCACATAAGGCATGATTATATAATTGATCTTTAATTTTAAGGAATTGGAAGAAATTTTCATTTTTAAAATTGAGCTAAATAAAAAATTATTTAAAAGTATTGTTTTTTTTTAGAAAATGAAGAAAAATAGATTTACTGAAATTTAGTTTGAAAATTAATTATTTAAAAAAATGAATCTTAAAAAAAGTAAAATTAAAAGTAAAAATGAAATGATTTATTTTGATCAATTTTCTTTTTATTATGGAGAAAATCAGGTGCTTTTTGATATTAATCTTAAAATTCCTAAAAATAAAGTCATTGCTTTTATAGGGCCATCGGGGTGTGGCAAATCAACTTTACTTAGAAGTGTTAATCGGATGAATGATTTGATTGATCATATTAATCATCAAGGAGATATTACAATTGAAGGAGAAAGTGTTTATAATCATAAATTGGATGTAAGCTTTTTAAGAAAAAGAGTGGGAATGGTTTTTCAAAAATCAAACCCTTTCCCTAAAAGTATTTATGAAAATATTATTTTTAGCCTTAAGATGTCTGGCCTTAATAAGAAAAGCTTTTTAGATGAAGTAGTTGAAATGAGCTTGAAGAAAGCTTTTTTATGGAAAGAAGTAAAAGATCGTTTGCATAAGAGTGCTTTAAGTCTTTCTGGAGGACAAATGCAAAGGCTTTGTATTGCAAGAGCAATTGCTAATTCTCCTGAAGTGCTTTTAATGGATGAGCCTTGTTCTGCTTTAGATCCTATTGCAACAGATAAAATAGAAGATTTAGTTCAAGAGCTTAGAAAAGAATTTACAATTGTTATTGTTACTCATAATTTACAACAAGCTTCTCGTATATCAGATCAGACGGCTTTTTTTTATTTAGGCAAACTGATTGAATATTCAGAAACTGAAAAAATGTTTATTAACCCAGAAAATAAAAAAACAGAAGATTATATTACAGGAAAATTTGGATAAGGATTTTTTTTATGACATTTCATTTTGATAGAGATATTAGCCGACTTAAAAAAGAAGCATTTAATTTTTTCAGAAGTGTTGAAAAAACGTTTTCTCTTGCGATTGATTGTATTAAAAACAAAGATGTTTCTTTGGCTAAAAAAATCATTAAAGAAGATGAAAAAATTGATGCAATGGAGCTATATCTTGAAGAAGAATGCCTTAAAATATTAGCTCTTAATCAACCTGTTGCTAAAGATTTGAGGCTTTTAATTACTTTTATAAAGTTAACTAATGATCTTGAACGCATTGCTGATATTGCTGTTAATATTGCAAAAAGTAATTTATCTTTAATTGATCAGACCAAAAACTTACCTGATAAAATAATATCGATTTCATCTCCTTTTGATATTGATAAGATGGCTAAAATTACTTTAAAAATGGTAAGGAAGGGATTTAAAGCTTTGAATGAAATGGATCTTAAAATAGCAAAGGAAGTCATTAAACAAGATAAAAGTTTAAATAAACTTCATTCTGAAAATTATTTTAAGATTTCAAAGTATACCGCTGATCATATGCCTCAAAGCAAAAGACAAGAGCATATTTTTGCCAATCTTATTTATTTAAGCGTTTCTAAGCAATTAGAAAGAATTGGTGATCTGATGACAAATATCGCAGAAGATACTTATTATATTGTTACAGGGACTATCATTCGTCACCGAAAAATATAAGATTTGAGAATTATTAAGAAAAATTAATTAGTAAAGTTTAGCTTATAAACTAAGATTTCATTAAACCCATTTAAAGAAACATAAATCTTTGAATCAAAATAAGAAATGTCATAAATTTTTTTTTCTTGAGGAACAATAATTTCCAATTTTTCTTTTTTGAAATTAGTGTCGTAAAAATAGATAAGATTTTTCTTTCTATTAACAGAAAAAATATAATACTTTTGACTGACTTCAATAGGGCCTGGTATAAAGTTTATTTTTATTTTTTGAATGACTTCTCCATCAAAAGTTGCTTTGATTAATCTAAGATTTCCCCAGTCACTAATTAGTAAAATTTTCTCATTTAAAATAGAGATGTCATTAGGCTCAGAAAGTTGGAGCTGATCAATTGTTTTGGTTTCTTCGTCTTTTATAAAGATGATTTGATTTTTTGCTGAATTAGCAATTGCTTGTATTTTATATTTGTTATCAACTCCAATAGGAATAGACATATTTGAAAGAATTTTAGGTGTAGTAAAAGATTTGTTTTGTTTATTAATTTGAAATAAAACAGCTTGATTTTTTCTTGAATCACTTATGATTAAGTTTTGATTATCATAAGAAACATCTGTTGGTAAGAAAAAATTATCCCCACTTACAGGATAATTAAATTTTTGTATTTCATGACCTTTTAAATCAGTCCATAGCACTTCTTTGTTTTGCCCATCACAAATAAAAATCCCCACTTCACTTACATCAATACCTAAAGCTTGTTTTGTTTTTATTTTTATAGGAGCTTTTTCTTCAATGGTTCCTTTGTCTAAAACGACAGTTAGATTACTTTTTTGATCTGATTTTATTTGTAAGGACCAATTTTTTTGTTGAAACCCTTTTTTTTCAGCTGTTAATCTATAAGTTTCGGGTTCTAAATTAATCGAGTAGAGATTTTCTTTTTCTTTTTTAAAGTCTTCTTTTTGAAAAGTGATGTTTTTTTTGGTATCAGATAAATTGATTAAAATATCTTTGTCTTTGATGTTTAAAATAAGTGAAGCGAGTTTCTTTTCTTCAGGTTTTTTTGTTTGTTTGAAGGTTGTAGTGATAGAGATATTTTTTTTAGGGCCTTTGATAACGATTTTTTTTTTAATGACTTCTTTTGATTTAATTTCTTTAAAGGAGGTTTTGTAAGTGCCTTTTTTGAGGGCTAGTTTTAAAGGAGTTTTTCCTTTTAATTCGTCATCAATATAGACTTGTGAGGAGGGATCACTTTTGAAGGAAACATTGTATAACTCAACAGATTTTTTTTTTGTTTGAAGGTTGTAGTAATAAAAATATTTTTTTTAGAGCCTTTGATAACGATTTTTTTTTTAATGACTTTTTTTGATTTAATTTCTTTAAAGAAGATTTTGTAAGCGCCTTTTTTGAGGGTTAGTTTTAAAGGAGTTTTTCCTTTTAATTTGCCATCAATATAGACTTGTGAGGAGGGATTACTTTTGAATAAGACATTGTATAATTTAATAGAAATAAGTGATTTTTCTCCTTTTTTTAAATTGATTTTATATTCATAAATAAGACGGTTGATTTTTTCTTTGTAATGGGTATTTTTAGAGGTAAAAAATTCTTTTTGAAGATGTCTAAACTTTGAATCACTAAAAGGGGGCCTTTTTGTAACAGAGGTGATATCTTCATAGAGTTGAAAAATTGGTTGAGCAATAATGTTTTTTATTTTGAGTTCTTTAGAATTTTCTTTTTTAGGGATTAAAAACTGTTTTTTTGGAGAAACCATTTGAGCTATAAACAAATTTGAATAAGCTCCAACGCCTGATAGTGAGTAAAAATAAACATTTTTTTTATCAACATTACAAATGACATCACCATAAGAGTGTAAATATTTTCCACTTCCCTCTGTTCCAATAGAAAATCCTTTAATTAGGTTTCTTTTTTCAATAATATCTTTAGGTGCGTGACTTAAATAAACAGTTCCTTTTAAAACTTTAATGACAAAGCGAGTTTTTTTTGCAGTACTTTTTATTTGAATAAGACTATCGGGAGCTAAAATAAGGCGATTTAATTTTCCAATACTTAAAACTAAAAGACCATTTTTGTCAGTATTTAAGAAGCCATCTTTAATTTTTGTATTTATTTTAATAATTTTTAAATCACCTTTACTAAAATAATCAACTTGCCCCCTTGAGTAAATAACACTTACTTCTACATTAACCAAGCGATAAATCCAATAAGGAACTCGTTTGGCGGATACATTTAAAACAGATTTTGTTTGAGTACAAGAATTACTCAATATTAAAGTGATTAATATAATAATAATTGAAAATAATTTTTTCATAAAAAAAATGATTATCGTTAATTAAAAAATGATTATGTATCTTATCATTAATTTTTGAATAAAAATTAATGATCGCCTATCAAATATAAAAGATTAGTGCTTATAAAATTCCTGTTTCAAGTAAGTGTTTTCCATTTTTCTAGGGCACTGGCAAGATTAATATCTGATCTTGTGATTTGATTTTTGCTGTGAGTTGTCATTTTAATAGTAATGCTTTTTGTTTTTGTATCAAAGGCAAATTCTGGATGATGATTTTGATTAACAATTGTATTTGCTAAGTAAGGAAGAAATCGATTAATTTCTTTAAAGTTATCAAATAGGTATTTTTTTTTCAACCAAACTCCGTCTATGTGCCAATTTTCTAAGTCATTGACCAAGTCTTCAATTTCTGTTTTAGTAAGTTTTGTTTTATCTTCTGCCATTTTTAAAACACCTTTTTATACGAATATTAATATTAATATTATTTTGAAAAATGATGTTTATTTTTTTTTTGAAAAAAAATAATTGATAAGGTTAATCGCTTTATCACGATTGTCTTGAAAACAAAAAGTATGCTTACTTTTTTTAGTTTTTAAAGGGAAATTGTCGATGTTTGAGAGAAATCGATAAATTGATTTTTTTAATTTTTTTCGATTAGCAAAAAAACCCCAGCCTGTTTTTTCTAACATAATAGCATTTAAAAATTGTTCATGTTGAAGATATTCTGGGAAAACCAAAAGAGGTTTTTTAAGATAAAGACATTCTGAGATGATTTGATGACCTGCTGAAGAGATGACTCCTTTACATTGAGAAAAAATTTCTAAGAAATTTTTTTTTGAATTTGGAAAAAAAATAAAGTTTTCACTTTTTACTTCTTTTAAAATATTTTTTATTTTTTCTTTAATATTACTTTTTACATAAACTAAGATAAAATTTTTTCTATTTATTTTAAGTTTTTTGATTTCATCCCTGATTAAAGGTCCAATATCGCCATTATAAAAGGAAGAAACAATTAAAGCGTTTGCTTTTGGCATCATAAAAAAATTGGCGATAATGGCTAGCCAATAACTATAGTGATAATAATAAGGTATTTTATATAAAATACCCTGATGGTTTAAAAGAAGAGTTGGAATTTTTAGTTGCTTTGATGCCAATACTAAAAAGGGTTCGTAATCGCTTATGATGCCTTTAATTTGATGTTTGATTAAATTTTTTTTGATGCTTTCAAGAATTTTTTTTTTTTTAAACATTGTTTTTAAAAAAAGAATGGACGTTTTAAAAATTTGGACTTTTTCATCTTTTTTAGAAATACTTAAAAGTGGTAGAGAATAAATTTTGATTTTATTTTTTAATAGGGGTTTTAAAAAATAATGAACTTTTTCAGGACACCAAATAATAATTTCATTGTTTTTTTGTAATGCTTTTAATAAAGAATAAATTCGACTTGTGTGACCCAATCCGTCTCCACTAAATGAAATTCCAAGTTTCATGTGTAGTGGCTTTTATACTAACCTTTCTCCTATTTCATTAATATACTTTATTAATGTTTCAATACTTTTTTTAGAAAGATTAAAATTAACAATAATTAACCTAAAAGAGATTTTTTTTTCGATCATAGAATAATTAACAAAAGCTTTGCCTTCTTTTATGAGTTGATTTCTAATATTTAAATTATGATCGTTTAGTTGTTTTTCTGTTTTTAAGGCTTTATTTTTATGACGAAAACAAATATTAATAGAAGAGATTGCTTTAACAAGTTCAAAATTAGAATCTTTTTCAATCAAGTTTTTAGTGTACTCAGCGATTTCAAAAAGAGAATCAATTTTTTTTTCAAAACCATCGTGACCATAACATTTCCAAGCAAGCCAAAGCTTTAAACTATCGACTCTTCTACCACATTGAATGGAAAGATGCCCTAAATCAAACTCTTCTTTAGTATCGTGAAACAAGTATTCACTACTGGTTGTTTCATTAATAGATTTTAGCAACCCTGCTTTATTAACAAGCAGTACCGAACAAATCAAAGGGATACCCATCATTTTATGAGCATCCCAAGCAAAACTATGTGCCATTTCACAGCCTTTCAAAAGAGATTTGTGTTTTTTTGATAAAATAACAGATCCCCCCCAAGCTCCATCAATATGAAACCATACTTTGTATTGATGACAAAGTTTAGCTATTTTTTCTATTGGATCAAAAGCTCCTAGAACAGTTGTTCCAGCGGTTGCTCCTATAAAAAAGGGAGTTTTTTTATTTTTTTTAGATTTTAAAATTTCTTTTTCTAATACTTCTGGTATCATTTCTCCTTTCTTGTTGGTTTTGATTTTAGTCATAGATTGACTACCAAGCCCTAATAGGTTAGCTGCTTTTTCAAAAGAATAGTGTGCTTGATCAGAAACAAAAAAAATTAAATTTTTTTTAGGGTTGATTCCTCTTTTTTTAATTAGAGTATCAAAGTAATTTCTTGCCATAAAAAGAGCAATAAAATTAGCGTTACTGCCTCCTGTAACAAAAGTTCCTTCTTTGTTTTTAAACCCAATAAGATCACTCATTGTTTTAATGAGTTCTTTTTCTATAAGTGTTGCCATAGGGGCAACTTCATAGGTATACATAGAGGTATTATTTAATGCGGTAAGTATTTCTCCTACATAGCCCGGTAGAGAAAATCCTGAAAATAGTTGATTATAAAAATTTTCACTACCTGTTAACACACTATTTTCTAAGTAGGTTTTACTTAAATGAAGTAGCTGGTTTAAACCTTCTCCTTTATTTGTTATTTTGAGGTTTTCTTTTTTTTTTAACTCAAAAGGAGTTTGATATTGGGTAACAGGGGAGTTTGGATTTTGAAGTTTTTTAATATAGCTCTTTGAAAGAGAGTGAATTTTTTTTAAAATTTTTTTCTCTTTTAAATTCATCTATAAATAAAAAGCAAATATTTATTTGGATTTTTTAAAAAAAATTAAGAACATCTCTATAAAAGCGAGTTCGGAAATTCTAAACCGATAAGTGTGAATGGTATAGGAAGGAAGTGCAATGATAAAAGAATATAAAGCAGACCATAAAATTTGTGGAGATTTAGCAATCGTATGAATCAAAAAAGTCAAAATAAACGTTAAAACGGAAGGTAGTAAAATTGCTAATAATTTTTTTTTTTTAGCAAGTTTACGACAAAGTAAGCTCCCTAAAGTCACCGAAAAACTTGTATAACAAAACTGAACTAAAGCTGCGAAAAAAGCAGACTGCCAATCTTGAGTAAAATTAATAAAAAAAATAGGAATTGCCATTCCAAAAGCACTAATTAAAGCCAGTTCGATATCTGTTTTTTTTATCATTACCAAAGCTTTCCTGTAATTTTTTTTGTTAAAAGAAAAAAATTAATATATTTTTTTAAAAATGACAGAAAAGAGATATTGATAACTTTTGGATCAGTTTTGTTTTGATTGGCAATAAAAAAAAGTAGTGACCATTGTGTTTTTAATTCTGAAAGACCTTCTTTTAAATTATAACGTTTATCCCAAATGTGTATAAATTCTGAAGTGGCTCCATTGATTTCAATAATTTTAAAGGAGCCTTTTTTAAAAGCATCAATTGATTTTGCTTTCACATCCATTCTTCCAAAATAAAACCCATCAATATGGCAGATGTCTTCTACCGTTTTTTTTAGATCTTCTGTAATCCAATTTTTTCTATCATAAAAGTTAACGCCTCTTGATCGGCAAGCACTAATGGTTAATTTTTCAACTTGATCTTTTTTAAGAATGGTGCTTAGTTTTTTTTTATAGATTTTTTTAATTCGTTTTTTATCATCAAAATCGCTTTTATTAATTAGTGTTTCAAAAGTATTTTTACCATCACCTTTTAAAATAGGAATTTTTTTTTCAGTTAAAGAAACAATTTCTCCTTTTTTTTGGTTTGGAAATCGCACATAAAAGATACCAAATTCAAAAGCAGAATCATCATATTTTTGAATTTGATAATCCCACTGTTGTGAGTCTAAAAGCTTTATAAGAGATTTTTTAGACTTAATAAGTGAAACATCAATCCCTCGATGGGAAGTATTAGGTTTTACAATAACAGGAAGACGATGATTTTTAATAAAAAGATTAATTTTTTTTTTTTTGTCTAAATCATTTTTTTTGATCACAAGATAAGGGAGAATTTTATTTTGAAATAAATTAAAAATAGAGTCTTTTGGAGTAAAAGGAAGCCCTCCTAAAATAAAAGCAGGATTTGCTTTAGTGATAATTGATATCGAGGACCTATACTTGATGCAAAGTTTAATAATATGAGGGATTAAAAGAGGGTAAAGAAATATAGGAGAAATATTATTTTGCATTTAAAAAAAAGAAATTTTGAGACTTTTTAATTATTCAAAAATCTTTCCTTTTATTGCGTTATCAGAATATAAATGAAGGGTAAACCCTTCTTCAATGCATTCAACTTTATGAATCAAATTGGTAAAGGTCATTTTCTTTTCATAAGAGTGTAGGGAATCTCCTGTTGACAAATACTTTTGACTTGTTTCTACTAAAGAACCATTTTTTTTTTTTTTATAAAACTTCATCAAGCATTTTCCAGATAAAATTTTATAATAAGCAAAATTAGGATGAGCATGAATAGGTGTTTTTGAGTCTTTTTTCCAATGTAAAATGATGCCTTCAAAACCAGAACCACTAAGCGTTTTTTCTAATCCAAATAAAGTTCTTTGATAAGTTTTAGCTTCTCTAGCTTTCATTTTTGAAGGCAGTTGTTCAAGATTTAAATTTTTGTCAATAATTTTGTTAATTTGTTCGATTGATTTTTTAGAACTAAGATTCTTTTTTAATTTTTTGATTAATTTCTTCCAAAGAAATTCAAGCCCTGGATAATAAGATTCATTTGGATTTAAAAAATATTCTGGGAAAAATCGTCTTAGAATTTCTTTTAAGGATAAGTTTTTTTTTTCTATTTTCAAAATTAATTTTCTAGTCCAAAAAATCCTTTTTTTAATAAAAGAAGCAAAAATTGAGATGAAATTTTCTTTTGTGATTTTTCCTTTTAAAAATTCATTAAGGGTTTTTGAATACTGTTCTTGATATGAGTATAGTTTAATAGGTGAAGGTGACATTTTTTTTAAAGAACAACCTGAGATTATACTTTAATATAAAACATTAATTAATAAAATAAGCAAGACTATAGGTCGCTTATTTAAAGATAGATAAGCTTTTTATTTTTATGGTATTTTTTTAATAAAAAACTATTATTTTATTCTTAATTTTTTGCTTTATTATTAAATTAGACTTTTTAAAACCGATGATAGGTACAATTGAAAATTATTTTTAAATTAAATTTTTTTTTAAAAAATGACTCATCCTAATCAAATAGATTTTATAAAAACAACTTTAAATAACTTATCAGAAAAAGATGGGGAAAATGAAAAAAATATAGCTATTATTTTAGCAGGGGGCGAGGGGAAAAGAATGCGTTCTAAAACACCAAAAGTCATGTTTCCTCTTTGGGGTAAGGCGTCGATATTGCGTATTTGTGAAGAAGTAGAAAAAGGACTCAAGAAAAATCATCAAGTTGTTGTTTTAGGTAAACAAGCTCTTCGTGTTGCAGCTCTTTTTCAAAAACAATCCAATCGATCTTTTGTTTACCAATCTCAACAATTAGGCACAGGACATGCGGTTCAAATTGCTTTAAAATTAATAGGAGAAAAAAAAGATGTTAATGTTTTTATTTTTCCAGGAGACATTGGTTTAATAGATGCTAAAACGCTCAAGGCTTTTCAAAATGCTTTTATTAATAGTAATGCGGATATGATGATGTTGACAGGAAAGTATCAAGGTGAGAAAAAATTGAATTATTATGGACGCATTCTTAGAGCTAATAAGAAGAGTCATAAGAGTGTGAGTGATAAAAAAAGTGACCAAAATCAACCAACTATTGTTGGTATTGTGCAACACAAAGAGATACTGGCGATGAAGGGAGATCGTGATTTGGTTAAAAATTATCAAGGGAAAATTTTTTCTTATTCTAAAGAAGAATTACTTAATATTGATGAATATGATGCGATGGTTTTTGCTTTTAAGTTTAAACCTCTTTGGAAGTATCTTTTTTCTCTTAAATCTGATAATCAACAACAGGAATTTTATTTAACGGATTTAGTTGAAATTTTTAATCAAAATAATTTAAAAGTGAGCTCTTGGCAAATGGATAAAAATGATTCTCTTTTAGGGTTTAATGATCGATATACTTTAAAAAAAATGGAAAATCTCGCTAGAAAAAGATGTTATGAACTTTTAAAAAATTTAATTCATATTGAAGATGAAGATCGTTTTTTTATAGAAGATTCTGTTGTTGCATCTATTTTAAAATTAGCTGGAGAACAATTGAATCTTGATATCCATATAGGTCGAGATGTGTATGTTGGTAAAGGAGTACAGGTCAATGAAGGCACTTTTTTAGGCAATAGGGCTTATCTTTGTGGATCGATTAAACTGGGAAAAAATACTCATATTGGTGAAGAAGTGAGTATAAAAGCAAGTGAAGATGAAGAAATTAAAATTGGAGATTTAGTTACTATTGAAAAAAGATGTACTGTTGAGGGGCCCTTAAGTGTGGGTCAAGCTGTTTGCATTAAAAGAAACACAACTATTTTAGGGACAAAAAAGTTACCTACTCAAATTGGTTCTTACAGTATGATTGGAGAATCTAGTTTTATTCGCTCAAGTATTTTAGATTCTAAAAGTTTTGTTGAACACTCTATTCTTGAAGAAAAACGCACTAAATGCTTTTTTTCAAAAGATGGTACGGTTATAAAAATCAAATATTTCAGACCTTCAACATTAGGGAAAGAATCAGTTATTAATTTATAATTGGATTTTTATTAGTATTTGTTTTATATTCAAAGAATATTGTATAATGGTTTATCTATAAAGTGAATAAAAAATCTATAGTGAATAAAAAATCTATTTTAGAATTTGTCAGTGAGATTCACTCCATTAATGACATTCAAATTTTATTAGATATTATTTTAAATCAACTAATAGATTTAACTCATGCAGAAGGTGGGTCTATTTTTTTAAAAGAGGGAGCAACTAAGCTCAGATGCCACTCTCTTCAAGATCGTTCTCTTTTTCAAAAAGAAAATTCTGAAAAAATAGTTTATAACTATTTTCATACTCATGATATTAATATTGATAATTTGTCTATTGTTGGTTATGTAGCCAAAACTAAAAAAAATCTTATGATTAAAGATGTTTATAAGATTAGTAATAAGGCTCCTTATAGATTTAATGCAGAATTTGATAAAAAGTTTTCTTATCGAACTAAATCGATTTTAGCAGTTCCTCTTTTAAACACTAAAAAAGAAATTTTAGGGGTTTTAGAGTTAATCAATGCTCGAAATAGAAAGAATCATATTATTAATTTTAACAAAAAAAGCTTGATGTATGTCAATTTTTTCTCTGATTTTATTTCTCATATTTTTGAAAAAGCGATTATTATGGAGGAATCTGTAAATAAATTATTAAAATTAGCCGAAATGAGGGATCCTCAAGAAACTGGTAGTCATGTGAAAAGAGTGGGTTTTTATGCAATTGAAATTTATCAACATTGGGCTAAAAAGAAAGGAAAGGCAGAAAATGAAATTAGAAAATTTAAAGATTTATTAAGAATTGCTTCTATGTGTCACGATATTGGAAAAGTCGCTATTTCGGATATCATTTTGAAAAAAAAAGGAAGGTTGACTACAGAAGAGTTTAACGAAGTTAAACAACATACGATAGAAGGGGCTAACTTATTTTCTCAATCTATTTATGAAATCGACAAACTTACTTTTGATGTTTGTATTTCTCATCATGAAAAGTGGAATGGGACAGGGTATCCAAAAGGATTAAGAGGAAATGAAATTCCTTTAGCAGGTCAAATCGTCAGTATTGCTGATGTTTATGATGCGTTAATTTCTGATCGAGTTTATAAAAAGTCTTGGGGTGATCAAAAAACTCTTGATTATATGGAAGCTCAAAGAGGAAAGCATTTTTCTCCTTTAGTGCTTGATTCTTTTTTTGCTATTTACGATATTACAAAAGCGATTCGTAATCGATATCAATAAAAAAAAGTATTCACAAAGTATTAAAGTTTTATTTTTATAAAAAAGGTATTTCAATTTGACAGGTAGTTCAATCATAAAAAAAGCAGGTATTTTTAGGAAAAAATTTTTAACTTATAAAAAACCTTTAATTATTATTTCCAAACCGATTGATCCTGATTGTATTGGCAGTGCGCTTAGTCTTTCCTGGTGGTTTTCTGAAGTTAGTCCTTTAAAAGCAGATGTTGTTAGTTTTTTTTATTTGGGAGATAGTCTTATAAAAATGCCTTGTCGTAATAAGGTTAAATTCATTCCTATTGAACAATTTATTTTTAATCATTATGATCTTTTTATTTTAATTGATGGAGGTGACTGGAAACAGTTTTTTAAAGATGACTTTCAAAAATATTTATCAAAGATCGATAAGAAGCATTTATTTCATATCGATCATCATCAAGAAGGGGTGATTACCTCTGCTTTAGGTGAAAATTCTTTAAGAATTTTGGATAGTTGTGTTGGGAAAATAATTTATGATTACTTCATCAAGCCTTCTAATTTAAAACTCACTGATGGTATTGCAACTTGTTTGTATATGTCTCTTATTGGAGACACAGGCAATTTTAGATACCAAATGTATAAAGAAACTTACTCATTTGCAAAAATTTTATATGAAAATGGAGCAAATCACAATATTGCCACAGAAAGTAGTTTTAATAAACAAATCATTGATTATACCCAATGGGCGATTAAAAATACAAAATATTACCCAAAAGCTCAATCTACAATTTTGATTTTAGATAAAGAAAATCAAACTATTTTTTGGGAAATTTTTGGTAGAGACGAAGAAATTCCTAATAATATTGATTATTATTATAAATCTACTTTTATGAGTGTTGTGGAAGGATTTCCTTATTCTCTTGTTTTTGAATTGAGTAAGAAAGTAGGTATTAAAGTTAGTTGGAGAACAAAAACGGCTTCTCCTATTGAAATCAAGGAGATTTTAAGCTTGATTGGTTTTGAAGCAGGTGGACATCGAGATGCTGGTGGAGGCAACATTAAAGAATCTAATATCCAAAAAATAGTGACTGTTTTTTTAAATAAAATGGAAGAAACTCTTCAAAATCAGTAGTGATGTTATTTATTTTTTAGTAGAATTTTAATTCTAAATGCTTAACGAAAAAAATATTTTACAAGCTTTAAAAAGTATTATTGATCCTGATTTTAATCAGGATATTGTTAGTTTAGGCTTTGTTAAAAATATTAAAATTAAAAAGAAGCTCGTTTCTTTTACCATTGAGCTTACAACTCCAGCGTGCCCTGTTAAAGAAATATTTAAAGAGCAAGCTGAAAAAAATGTTAAAGCTCTTGAGGGAGTGGAAAAGGTTGATGTCACCATTGGTGTGGCAAAAAATAAAAATCAAAATAAGCTTTTAGAAGAATCAGGATTAAGTAAAGTCACTTCGATAGTTGCTGTTTCTTCTTGCAAAGGAGGTGTTGGCAAATCAACTTTAGCGGCTTCTTTTGCTAAAGAGCTTGTATCAAGAGGGTATAAAGTGGGTCTTTTAGATGCAGATATTTATGGGCCGTCTTTACCAACTCTTTTTTCTCTTTATGAAGTGATTCTTTCTTTTAATGAAAAACAGCAAATTATTCCTGAGTTTCATGAAGGGCTTAAATTGATGTCTTTTGGGTTTTTATCTAAAGAAGCTCCTGCGGTTATGAGAGGCCCAATGGTTTCTAATTATATTCAACAATTTTTACATAAAGTAGACTGGGGAGAGTTAGATTATTTATTTATTGATATGCCACCTGGTACAGGGGATATTCAGCTTACGATCACACAATCTGTTTCTTTAGCAGGAGCGATTATTGTCACGACTCCTCATGGATTATCAATGGTAGATGTCGGAAAAGGAATTTTAATGTTTGAAAAAGTCAATGTTCCAGTTTTAGGGATTATTGAAAATATGTCTTACTTTTTTTGTGAAGATAATCATCAAAAATATTATCTTTTTGGTCAAGAAGCCGCTTTAAAACTTCATAAGCGTTTTGGGATTGAAATTTTGGGTAAAATTCCGATTTCAACTGATTTTGCAAATTATTTGACTCTTGAAAACAAAGAGAATTCTTTTAAAGAAATAACGAATCAAATCGTTCGTTCTCTTGGCAAATCCTTGTTAAAAAGATTTAGTTCTCCTAAAATTACTTTTGATGACCAATCCATTACGCTTAAGTGGGAAGGTGAAAAAATAATTTCTATTTTTAATGCGGACCTTCGTTATTATTGTAATAGTGCTAGGAATGTTGATGAAAAGACAGGTATTCGTCTTATTAAAAGAGAACAGATTAGAAAAGATATTAGGGCAATTGCTGTTGGTTCTCTTGGTAATTATGCTATTTATGTTAATTGGAATGATCAGCATCATAGTATCTTTCCTTATAACTATTTAAAAGAACTTTTTAAAAAAATATCTTAGAACGCTTTTAATAAATACAATCTTAGGTTAATATTTTGATGTTAAATTCAAGTGAGTAAATAATGAGTGAAGAAAGTCCTGAAAAAAAAAAGCAAAGTTCTCTTGTAAAAGAACAACCCAAAGGTGGTCTAAAAGACTCCAAGTCAAAAGACGAAAAATCAAGGCCAGATACTAGAAAGCGTTATACTAAAAACGATGATCAAAAGCCTAATTTTTATGGTAGAGATAAAATGTTTTACCGAAAGAAAGAATGCTTTTTTAAAAAAAATAAGATTAATTATATTGATTATAAAGATATGGAGCTTTTAAATAAATTTGTTAGCCGAAATGGAAGGATTTTACCCCCTAGATTTACTGGGACTTCTAAAAATTGGCAAAGAAAATTAGCTAAAGCGATTAAACGAGCTCGATATATGGCTTTATTACCTTATGTTGATAAACGAAAATAGATAAATTTAAAACCAGATGGCAAAGAAAAAAGGAAAAGCAAGAACAATTATTAAAATTAAAAGCACCGAGAGTCCTCATTTTTACTCTACTTCTAAAAATAAAGGAAATACTTCTAATCGACTTGAAATAAAGAAATATGATCCTGTGCTTAGAAAACACGTTTTATACAAAGAAGCAAAATAATAAAAGGAATTATAAAAAATAAGATGGCAAAAAGATGTGATTTAACAAAAAAGCGACCTTTAAAAGGAAATAAAGTTTCCCATGCCAATAATAAAACTAAAAGAAAGCAATCACCTAATTTGAAATTTAAACGAGTTTATGTTGAACAATTAAAGTGTTTTGTGCGCTTAAAAATTTCCACAAAAGCAATTAAATCCTTAAATAGAGTAGGTCTTAAAGCTCTTTTAAAAAAGAATAATCTTGTTCTTAAGGATATTATTAATTTTTAATTTTTGTTCTTTACGGCTTATCATTTTGCTTTTTTTAGAGTCTTTATAGGCTTTTTTCTTTTCTTTTTTTTTTTAAGTTTTTATCAAACAATTAATAGTTCGTTTTTTAGTTTTAATAAAATAAATTTATTTCTTAGTCTTATCGCTTCTATCTTTTTAGCAGTTGGTTTTTATAGAAGAATTATTTCTGTTTTTCTTATTTGTTCACTTTTTTTTTTATGGTATCAATTTTTTTTATTGTCTTTATCTTTAATTGAAGGGATTCATTTTTTATTAGTTATTTACTTAATTTTCATTTTAATGCTTTTTCCTCAAGGAGAAGGGCTTTCTTTTCAGAAAAAAAACAAAGTAAGTTTCTTTTATCAAAATCGATTTTCTTTTAATTATTTCTTAATTGCTTGGATATTAGTTTTTAGCTTAATGAGTTTGAAGCTTTATTGGTATTTAGAAAAATCAATATTAAATATATTGATGCTCAGTTGTTTTGCTTTATTTTTATTGTTTTTATTTTTTTCTTTTCGGTTGATAAGAGTTTATATTTGGTGGTTTTCTTTGTTATTTGTTATTTTTTTAGAAGTTGTAAGTAATCAAAATGAAATATTGGAGGGTTCTTTTTTTGTTTTAATGTTTTTTTTATATCAGGGAGAATATCGATTTTTTCCTTTTAAAGAAAAGAAAATTTGGGTTTTTTTTGATGGATTTTGTTTTATTTGTAATCGTTGTGTTGGCTTTATATTGCAAGAAGACTTTGAAAAACGGATTAAATATGCTCCTTCTCAAGGAGAAACTTTAAAAAAATCATCGATTGATTTTAAAGATGAGAAAAAAGGTATTTTAGTTGTGACTTCAAGAAAAATTTTTAGAGGGCCTAAAGGAATTTTATTTCTTTTATTGACAGTAGGGGGAATTTGGCAATATTTTTTTATTTTTTCTTTAGTCCCAGGAAAGATTCAACATATTATTTATTATTTTATTAGTCGTAATCGGTATGTTTTTTTTAAAAAAAGAAAACAATGTCGAAGACCAACTAAAGAAGAACAGTTTTTTTTTCTACCCTAATATTGAAAGAAACAAGTTTTTATTAATCAAATTGTTTGGGTGTCTTTTTGAATTAAAAATCCTGAGCTAATTATTAGTATGGCCCCTATAAAAATAGGAATAGTTATCACTTCTCCTAGAAAAAAGTAGCCTAAAAGCATTGCTGAAATGGTTTCAAAAAAAGAGATTGCTGAAGCCGTGTGCACGGGTAATTTTTTTAGACCATAAAAAAATAGTGAAAATCCAATCACTCCAATTAAAAAACTATATAAAGAAGCTAAGCTAATGTGGTAAAAAGAAGTGAATGATTTTAAAAAGAAAAGAGTTAGTATTGAAAATAAAAAAGTTCCTACAAGATTTTGGTAGTAAACAGATTCCATTTTAGAAAGGTTTTTAGAAGCTTTTTTAAATAAAATAAAAAAAAGAGCGTTGCTAAAAGAACATAAAAGCATTAAGCTGATACCAATTAAATCAGTACTTTTTAAAAGGAGTGTTTCTTTGTCTAAAATAATCGAACAGACTCCTATAAAAGAAAAAATTAATGCTAGAAAATTTTTTTTTGAAATGGGTTGTTTGTAAATAAATTTAGTGATGAAAATCACTAAAAAAGGCCAAGTGTATAAAATAATTACGGCCTTTCCTACAGAAGTAAAAATAAAAGCAGGGAAATAAAATAATAACCTTAACGTATTAATAAGAGAACATAGATAAATAAATTTATTTCCTTTTTTTAGAGATTGTTTATTGCCGGTAATAAGAAAAGTAATGAGTAAAATAATCGTGGGGATTGTGGTTCTTGTCCAATAAAGAATGATTAAAGATATTTGAGTGGTTTTGATAAAAGCCCCAGAGCTTCCCCAGATAATCGTAGCGAGCAAAATAGCTAAAAACGGATTCATGAATATTTTTTGAAATTTAAAAAAAATTACTTTTTGTAATAAAATGCTTTATTTAAATAAAAGAGGGTTAAATCTTTAATTTTTTTTTTTTTTTGCAAAAGAGAAGGTATAATTAATTAAATTTAAAAAAAGGAATTATTAATGAAGTCTATTTTAACATTATCTTACGCGTTTATTTTTAGCATAGGTCTTTTATCGACTGTTTTAGCTAGGGGCTATAACGCTAATAAAAATAAAGTTGTTATTAGAGGGTATGACCCGGTTGCTTATTTTACTTTAAAAAAAGCAAAAAAAGGCAATAGTCAATTTTCGTATGCTTACAAAGGAGGGACTTTTTGGTTTGCTTCAAAAAAGCATCTTAATTTATTTAAAGCCGATCCTAAAAAATATGAACCTCAATATGGAGGGTGGTGTGCTTATGCTATGGGGAAGTATGATAAAAAAGCACAAATTAATCCTAAAACTTTTAAAATTACTAATGGAAAGCTATATTTGTTTTATAATAAACTTGTAGGTGGTAACACACTTAAATTTTGGAATAAAGAAGGAGAAGCAAATCTTATAAAAAAAGCAGATGCTAATTGGAAACAATAAGCTTTAATAAAAAAAAGGATTAAACATGAGTAAATTTAAAACCATTTTATCTTGGGTATGTAGAATAACCATTTCTGTTATTCTTATTCAAACCTTAAGACATAAATTTGTAGGCTCAGAACTGAGTGTTTATATTTTCGAGAGAATTGGAATTGAACCTTGGGGAAGATATATGGCAGGTGTTTCAGAGCTCATTGTAGGGATTCTTATCCTTATCCCTAGAACGGTTTGGGTTGGATCGATTGGAGTGCTGTTTATTATGGGAGGAGCCCTTTTTTTTCATATTACAGACTTGGGCATTGTGGTCAAAGAAGATGGCGGAACACTTTTTGGTATGTGTTTAACTGTCTTTACTTTGTCAACAATCACTATTTATCTTCATATGAATAAAAGTAAAGCTTAGGTTATATAAACTTTCTTAATGATGAAATTAATCCTACTTTTATAAATAAAAAGCAAGACCGGCGAAGAGGTCATTATCCAAAATAGGATGATTGCCTCTTTCTTCTCTATCATAAAATTGACCTTCATATAAAAAAACAGGATCGTAAGTATAAGTATCTGAAATGATAAAGTCAAGATTGTTACTAATTTTATATTCAAATCTTAAGAACGCTCTATATTTTTGAGCGTAAATATTTTTATTTTCAGAAAAAATATTGGGGTCATATTGACTTAAGTGAAATGTTGTGTGTAAATTGGTTAAAAAAATATCTTTAATTTTCAAATAAAAAGAACTTGAAAACCCTAAAATAGCATTTTCCCAAAGCCAACTAGGGTGTTTGTAAGAACTATCATTAATCAGACTAAATGGAGTAAAAAAACCTTCTTTATAACCAAATTGAGTTACCAGATTTGTATTATTGTTGGGGTATGTTTTCTCTAACGCATCCTTATCACGCACACCATGAATGATCGCTAAAGCTTCAAATCCATAAGTAATTTTTTGATAGTTTTGGTGATAATACAATTTATACTGATGTCGATATTCTTTAATAGGGACAGAACCAATATTACCTAATTGTCCGCTGAGCCCTGAATTAATTGATTTGTTTTTTAAGCCCATTAAAAAAGAAATCGTTTTAGCTGAATTTGAATCAAGACCCTCTTCTCCATTAACAAGTCCTAAAGCAAGTTTTAAAACAGGGCCCTCATAGGCATAAACAATCCCTGTATCATAACGATCTGTTAAAGCACTATCCATTAAAGGCACGTCTCGATTCCCTAAAACATATCCATGAGGGATCCATTTTCCATTTGGGTGCCTTCCTACTCGAAAAAGAAGCGGTCTAAATAAAGAATCTATTTTCAACTGTTTTATAAGAGGTTTAAAAGCTCCTATCGTAATATTATGATTTTGTTTAAATCCTAAATTTAAAGAGAGTTCGTTAAGTAAAAATGAAGGAGGGTTTGTTTCATTGAAGAGTCGTGCTTTAAAATTAAGCTCTTCAATAAAATCAGCATCAATTTTGAACAACGTTTCAAACAAAGAAAGTTTTTTTTTATAATTAAGGTTTAAGTTAAAATAAGCAACAAAGGTGTCTTCATTGCCTGTTATTTCTACGACTTCAGAAGCTCGATAGTAGAAAACAAAACGACTTTTATTAGTAAAGGCTGTGTTGGTCCCATAAAGATTTTGAAAGCAGAAAAGAAGAATAAAGATTAGGTGTAAAAATTGATTTTTCTTAAATCTGTTTAATGACTTCAATGGTTTCATTAGGAGTAGTTTTTTAGTTATTTTTTTTGTTTAAAATAGAATGGATTTTTTGGGCTTTTTTACCTAAGTAAGGCCCTTTTTTTTTTCGATAGTCAATTTTAATCGAGCAAGAAATCCGAGAGTTGTTTTCAGCTAATTTTTCAAGACATTTTTTAACAAGATTAAAGCAATCTTCTACTGAGCCTTCAATTGTTGTTCCCATATCTCTGAGTTCGTAAGGGAGATTGCTTTTTTTTATAATAGAGATTACTAGGGCGACGTCTTCACTTAAACTTTCTTTTTTTCCTATAGGAAACATTGAAAAATCGAGCATCATATTGATTCTCCTTTTTATTTGATTTTTTTAAACTATTTTCGTCTTACTAATAAAAAAATGAAACTTTTTTTTATTAGTTTATACTTTAATTTGAGTTTTTTTGATGTCTTAAGTGCTTGATGTTAATATTTTTTAATAGCTTGGTGTTTTTTTTTATTTGAAAATTTTAAAATCTGTTTTTTTTAATTGCAATGTATTGGAAGTTTGTCGAGAGCTTGTTGGTAAATATTTAGTTGTTAAAACAGAGAAAAAAACAGAATCTCATTTAATTTTTGAAGTCGAAGCTTATGATGGGAAAGAAGATAGGGCCTGTCATGCCTCTAGAGGTAAAACAAAAAGAAATCAAGCCATGTTTGGACCGGCGGGGACTATTTATGTTTACTTAACTTATGGTATGCATTGGATGTTAAACATTGTTACAGGGGAAGAAGGATACCCTGCAGCTGTTTTAATTCGAGGAGTGGGGCTTTATGATGGACCGGGAAAATTAACTAAAAACCTCAATATTGATAAACGTTTTTATGGAAAAGCATTGAGCCAAACAACAGGGCTTTGGATTGAAGACAGAAAATTAATATTAAAGAATGAACAAGTTGAAACAACCCCTAGAATAGGAATAGGGATTAATTATGCAGGAGATTACTGGGCTTCGGTACCATATCGATTTTTAATCAAAAAATCTTTTTTAAATCAAATGATTACAAAAAAAACTAAATAAATGATGGAAAATGAATTAGCTAAAGAAAAAAGCCCTTATTTAGTTCAACATAGTCAAGATCCAATTTATTGGAGGAGATGGTCGGAAAGTCTTTTTAAAGAAGCTAAAAATACTAATAAAATTATTTTTATTAGTATTGGTTATTCGAGTTGTCATTGGTGTCATGTGATGCAAAAAGAATCTTTTCGCAATCAAACGATTGCTGATTTTTTAAATCAACATTTTATTTCTATTAAAATTGATCGAGAAGAACGCCCTGACATTGATCAAATCTATATGGAAGCAACACAACTAATGGGCCAACAAGGAGGATGGCCACTTAATATTTTTTGTGACTTTGAGGGAAAACCTTTTTTTTCAGGAACTTATTTTCCTTTAGTTTCTAGATATAGTATTCCTTCTTTTTTAGAAGTTCTTAAATTTATTCATACTTTTTTTAAAGAAAAACCTGATCAGATAGCTACTTCAACAAGTGAGATTTTAAAACTACTTAAAGAAAAAGAGGATTCATTTATTAATAAAAAATTTAATGAAAAAGAATCTTATGATGATTTTTTTCTTGAAGCTTGTTTACGGCATTATGATGAAACAAATGGAGGTTTTTCTTTTCATGATGCAAATAAATTTCCTTCTACAATGATACTTTCGTTTCTTTTAAAGATTTATCATGTAAGACAAAAGAAGATATGTTTGGAAATGGTTGAAAAAACACTTTTGTGTATGCTAAAAGGAGGTATTTATGATCAAATTGGAGGAGGGATTAGTCGTTATAGTACTGATAAAAAATGGTTAATTCCTCATTTTGAAAAGATGCTTTATGATAATGCTCTTTTAATTATAGTTTTGCTAGAGTGTTATCAAATCACATATAAATCTATTTACAAGAAAGCCATTAAAGATATTTTTAATTATCTACAAAGAGATATGAGAAGTCCTTTAGGGGGATTTTATTCAGCTGAAGATGCAGATAGCGAGGGAGTTGAAGGGGCTTTTTATGTTTGGGATTTAGAAGAATTAAAAACGTTTCTTTCAAAAGAAGAACAAAAAATTATTTTTACTTATTATGGTTTTACAAAGGAAGGTAATTTTGGTGAAAAAAATATTTTATTTATTCACTCTAGTGTTGAAGAAATGGCAAATAGTTTTAATTGGTCTTTGAAAAAAACGAAGACGATTTTAAAAGAAGCACGTTTAAAACTTTTTAAAAACCGACTTAAACGACCTCGTCCTTTTTGTGATAAAAAAATTCTTTTAGGTTGGAATGCTCTTTTGATCTCTGCGTATGCTAAAGCGGCGAGAGTTTTAAAACAACCTATTTATCTTAAAGAAGCCAAAAAGATTTTGAATTTCATTTTTAAAACAATGATGAAAAAAAAGTTTCTTTATAAAAGATTTTTTGAAGGAAATGTTGAACATGTAGCTACTTTAAAAGATATTGCTAACTTAATCGTTGCTTGTTTGGATGTTTATGAGGCTTGTCATGAAAAAAAATGGTTAATAAAAGCCGAAACCATTACTCAAAAAGTCTTGGATCAGTTTAGTTCTAAACAAGGTTTTTTTTATGAAGCAAGTCGTTTTTCTGATAAACTTTTTTTTCGCTCTTTTGATCCTTATGATATGGCTGAACCTTCTGGAAACAGTCAAATGGCTTTTGTTTTTTTAAAACTGTATGCTTATTTAGAAAAAGACATCTATAAAAAAAAACTAGATGATCTTTTTAATAGTTTGTCTTTTTATTTAAAAGGAATCCATAGTCCTCTTTTACTGTCTTTTTTTTATGGAAAACAAATAGGATTTTTGAAAGCTGTTATTGTTGGGCCAAAGGAGAATGATAAAACAAAGAAGCTTTTAAGTGTTGTTCAACAAGAATACTTTCCTTTTATTCATGTGGTTTTTATTGATGAAGGTTCTTCTTTTAATAAAGACTCTTTTTATGCCAGTGTTGTTAAAACCTTGCCTATTTCACAAAAAGATTCTCAAGCGATTGCGATTGTTTGTAATCAAAATGCTTGCTCCAAGCCTGTTAAAACACCAAAAGAGCTTAGAAAATTGCTTTGCAATTTTTTGTAACAAACTAACTAAAATCAATATTAATATTTTTATAAAGCTCTTCAATATGTGAATAGATATAGATACCCAATATCTGTTTGTCATGTTCAGATATATCGATAAATTTAATGGCAAGCACAGTATCTTTAATATGTAAAATAGATGCCTGGGTATTAATCACCATACCTTTAAATTTAATTTTAACTTTTATTAAGTAATGTTTTTTTTCTAATATAGGAAGATGTTGTTGTTCTTTGATTTCAAAAAAACATCCTCCTAGAGAAATATTGGTTACATATCCATGAATAGAAATAGATGTTTTTTGCTTTACAACATTGATAATTATTTTACAACGATCTTCTTTTCTAGGAATGATTCTTAAATATTTTCTTTTTTCTATATGGGCTCCTTTATTAACACATTGTTGAATGACTTGTTTACAAAATTGCTTAGGATTTTCTCCTCTTAAGATTAGCCTCTCAATAGAGGCTTTTTTTAAAGCATAAAGAAGTTGGTGATCGGGTTTTTCTGTCATATAAGCAAAAAAAAGTGATTTTTTATTTGAAATCTTTGTTTTATAATTTTTATAAAGAGAGAATAATGGCTCTTCTGCTTGTTTTACGTTGACTAGCAAAAGAAAAGAACCCACATTTTTTGAAAAAATATTAATGAGTTTATTTTGACTTGAAATTATTTTTAATAAGATGCCTTTTTTGATAAACTCATAGATCATTAATTTTTTCCAAATATAATTGGGTTCATAAACAAAAATTTTGATTAAGTTGGTCATGATTAATCATCATTATAGTAGCCTTGTGAAAACAAGTTAAAGAAAAGTTATTTGGAAAGATTTTGTAGTGCTTGACGAAGGTCTTTAGGAATAGACTTTTTCTTTCGATTTTTATATCCAATGACAACATTGATTATTTTGACTTGGGCGACGAGAATATTTTTTTGATTAAGAAAGTCATAATTCATGATAAAAGAAGTTTTTCCTATTTTTTCGTTGGTTACTTTGATAGAAAGTTGGTCACCTAAAACAATAGGTTTAATATAATTTGACTCTGCATGCACAACAGGGGTAATGAAACTGCCTGATTTAAATATTTCTCCAAAGTCAAACCCAATTTGACTAAAGAGGGATTCAAAAGCGTCTTGAGTAATGGAAAAAATAGACCCAAAGAAAATAAGACCAGCTGCATCTGTATGATGAATGCGTATTATTGTTTTATAAGTAAATGGCATAAAAAAAAGAACTTTGTAATCATATCATAGATAAAATTTCATTAAGTTGTGTTTTTTTTAAAAAAGAAGGTTTTTTTAAAAAATATAAAAAGCTTTTTTTTTTTTTAGAAATAGTTTAACTTTTAAGATAATTTATTTAATTTATTTTACTTTGAAAAAATCTTCTAGAGTTGTTACCCTTATTAATTTGGGCTCACCTTCAAAACCGACTGTGATGTCGATTCGTTTTTATTTGCGAGAGTTTTTAATGGATTCTAAAGTGATTACAGTGTCTTGGTTTTTTCGTTTTCTGATTGTTTATTTTTTAATTTTGCCTTTTAGGCCTTATAAAACAAAGAAATTGTATAAAAGTATTTGGACTAAAAAAGGGTCACCACTGCTTGTTTATGGGAGAGCTTTACAGAAAGCACTTGCTAAAAAAAGTAAATTACCTGTAACTCTTGGAATGCGTTATGGGAAACCATCGATTGCCCAGGCGATTGATGAAGCAATGTCACTAATGAATGAGCAAGGAGAGCTTTTGATTGTCCCGATGTACCCTCAATATGCAATGTCGACTACAGAAAGTGTTCAAGAAAAAACAGCAATTTATTTGAAAAAAAAATACCCAACGATTAGCTATTGTTTTTTACCTCCTTTTTATAATCAAATCGATTATATTAAGCTGCTTGCAAAAAAGATAAAACCGTATCTCAAAAAATCTTTTGACACTCTTTTGTTTACTTATCATGGCATTCCTGAAAAGCATATTTTGATGAGAGATATCACCAAAAAACATTGCCTTCAAAATCGTGATATGTGTTGCTCCTCTAAATCTTCAAAATCACATCTTTACTGCTATCGTGCTCAAGCTAACTTAATAACAGAACTAACCAAAAAAGCACTCAATCTTTCAAATGCCAAAGTGTCTATGTCTTTTCAGTCTCGATTAGGAAATGATCCTTGGCTTAAGCCATATTCAGATTTTGAATATGAGCGCCTTGCCAAAAAAGGAATTAAAAATATCATTGTTGTTAGTCCTTCTTTTGTTTCTGATTGTCTTGAAACATTAGAAGAAATTGCGGTGGAAGGAAAAGATATTTTTATTCAAGCAGGAGGGACATCTTTTACGTATATCCCGTGTTTAAATGCAGATGCTAAATGGGTAGAGCTTCTTGCTAAATGGGTCCAAACCCCTTTTTCTAAAATCACAGAGGTAAAATATCCGAGCTAAATCTTTACTGACGTATATCGATTTAAAATACGCATCACTTCTGATAAATACGAAGTCCCAAAAATATTGGCATGGTTTAGTAAATGATAAAAATTATAAAGATCTTTGCGGTCTTCATATCCTTTTTCAAGGGGAAAAGCTTCTTCATAGGCGTTGTAAAAACAACGATCAAATTCTCCAAAAAGCTGTGTCATAGCCAAGTCTGTTTCTCTATCCCCATAATAAATAGCTGGATCAATTAAATACGGTTTTTCTAAAACATTATAAATTACATTCCCTGACCAAAGATCTCCATGTAGTAAAGAAGGAAAAGGGTTGTGATTTAAATATTGCTTTAAAGACTTATTTAATTTTTTTATTTTTTTAATGAAAATTTGATCAATGAGATTTTTGTTTTTTAAAAGTTTTACTTGTGGATGGATTCTTTTTTCAATATAAAACTCAACCCAATCGTCGTTCCATCCGCCTAATTGAAGAGTGTTACCAATGAAATTATCTTCTGCTAGTCCATATTGTTTGTATTTTTTTTGGTGTAGACTTGCTAGCATTCTTCCTAAAGATTCTTTGGATTTTTTTTTAGGAATGTTGGTTGTTTCGATCCATTCTAAAATCAAAACAGAGAAAGAAGCACTTGAGAAAAAATTTAATACTTTAGGGATATTCTTTGGAATTATATTTTTTAATGTTTTTAATCCTGAGGCTTCTGCTTTTAAATTTTCTTTGTGGAAAAGGTCGCTGTTTTTTTTGACGATCAATTTTGTTTTTGAATCAATTGATAGTAAATAAACGTCATTAATAGATCCCCTAGATAAAAGTTTTATTTTTGAAAAATTTGTGTAAGTGATTCCTATTTTTTTTAGATGTTGTAAAAGTAATTGTTTGAAGATTGTTTCCATTGTTTTTTAGTAATAAGAGAAAATAAGAGAAAAAAAATAGATTTTTTTTAAGTTGAAAATAAAAATCACCTATTTAATTTTATATTTTTTATGAGATAATAATCTACAAATCATTTATTGTTAAGTTGTTTTTAAAATGAAATCATTTTTTATATTTTTTATTAAAGGTTGTTTTTAGAATGGAAAAAAAGAAGTTTATTTTTTTATTATTGTTTTTAACCTTCTTTTCTTGTCAAAAAGGATATGAGCCATTAAGTAAGATTCCTAATTTTGATGCTGAAGGTCGAGGAGGAATGATTACAGGGGGCATGTTTTCATTTCCAAAGTCATTTAATGCTTATTTGGATAATTATTCAATTATCAGTTCTATTTTCTCTTTAATTTACGAATCCTTCTGTGACTTTGATTCCGATACAGGTGAGTGGCAACCTCTTCTTGCAAAAAAATGGACGGTGTCAAAAGACAAAAGAGTTTTTACATTTCATTTAAATCCTAAAGCTACTTTTAATGATGGGACTCCTGTAACAACAGAAGATGTTTTGTTTACTTATAAGACTCTTATGAATACGAATCATTTAACGATTCTCTCTAGGATTAGTTTATCAAAGTTTCATTTCCCAGAAGTGGTTGATAAATGGACGATTCGTTTTCGTTCAAAAGATATTCACTGGCGTAATTTTATTAATCTTTGTTCATTAAAGATTTTACCTAAGCATTTATATGAAGGTAAAGATTTTAATAAAGATTTTAATACGAGTTTACCGACTGGTTCGGGACCGTATTCTTTTGATAAAGTTAAACTGGGTTATAGCTTTACACTTAAACGAGAAACAAATTGGTGGGCTAAATCGCTACCTTTTTATAAAAATAAGTTTAACTTTAATTTGATTCGCTTTAAGACTTATGGAGGGCAGCTTTCTATTTTTGAAGCTCTTAAAAAAGGAGAAATCCAAGTCTTACAGATGAATGTTTCTAGACTTTGGGTTAACGAAACACTTTCTAAAAAATTTCAAAAAAACTACATTGTAAAACAAAAAATATACAATCAGCGCCCTCAATCTGTGCAAGGGATGCATTTTAATCTTAGAAAAAAAATCTTTTCAGAAAAGAAAGTACGTCTTGCTATGGCCCATCTTTTTAATCGAAAAAAAATGAATGAGACATTAATGTTTAATCAATATAAGATGCTTCAGTCTTATTACCCGACTTATTTTGGAAATAAGGGAAAGAAGAAAACTGATTTTAGCTTGGAGAAAGCTTCGAAGCTTCTTAAAGAAGCTAGTTGGACTGATGTTAATGAAGAAGGAATTTTAACGAACACAATAGATGATCAAATCAAAAAATTTGAACTTGATATTTTTTATTATGATAAAGGATTTGAAAAGTTTTATACGATTTTTAAAGAAGATTGTCGCAAAGTTGGTATTGCAATTAATTTGCACTTTGTTTCTTGGTCTCGTTTTAGTGAAATGATGGAAAAATATCAATTTGATTTAATCAATCTTAATCGCTCGTCTTCTTACTTTTTTGATCCAGAAGCCGCTTGGCATTCAAAATATGTTAATGTCCCAAATGGCAATAATATTAGTGGTTACCAAAACAAGCAAGTGGATAGTTTGATTGAGCAAATGAAAAAAGAGTTTGATTTTAAAAGGCGTCTTGAGCTTCTCAATGAGATCAATCAACAGTTGATAAATGACACTCCTGTTATTTTAGGATGGGGGCTTGATTATGTGAGACTTGTTTATTGGAATGTTTTTGAGACTCCAAAAGGTGTTTTATCTAAAATAGGTAGTTCGACGGTATTGGACGTGGTTTCTAATTGGAAGTATAGCCATGAGAAATGGAAGCTTCTTTTAAAAGCAAAAGAAGAGGGTTTAGAATTAGAAAAGCCAGCTTATGAAATTTTTACAGATCCGATTACTTTTTAGTTTTTTTTTCTTACTAAACACTTTTAAAAAAAAAACGACATTATAGTAAAGCTCTTTTTAAGGAGATTTATTTGGTTTTTTTAAAGTGAAACAGTATTTTATAAAACGTCTTTTTCTTATTTTACCGACTTTATTTGGGATTACTTTTTTTTGTTTTATCATTATGCAGTTGGTCCCTGGTGGGCCGGCGGACCAAATGATTCAAAGAGTAAGGGGATCGACGACTTCTACGGGGGAAGGAAGCTCTAGTCTTTCAGGAGATCTTGCAATTTCTGAAAAAGAAATTGAATTAATTAAAAAATATTTTGGTTTTGATAAACCAATTATTGTTCGATATTTTGTTTGGTTAAAAAAAATCTTTGTTTTAGACTTAGGTCAATCTTATAGCTATCATCAAAGTGTTTTAAGCTTGATTTTAAATCGTTTACCTGTTTCATTAACGTTTGGTCTTTTTAGTTTTTTTCTTACTTATTTAATTTGTATTCCTCTTGGGATGCTAAAAGCAGTCTTTAATCATAGTTTTTTTGATCACTTTTCGAGTATCGTTGTTTTTATAGGTTATACGATACCAGGCTTTGTTTTAGGAGTCTTTCTTTTGATTTTTTTAGGAGGAGGGAGCTTTTTAAATCTTTTTCCACTTGGAGGATTAAGCTCTGATTACTTTGAAGAATTAAATTTGCTTGGGAAACTATTAGATTATTTGCATCATATGTTTTTACCGCTTCTTTGTTATGTAGTTGGCAACTTTGCTTTTTTAACGCTGCTAATGAAAAACACTTTAATTACAGAAATTAATAAAGATTATTTTAAAGTAGCTCTTGCTAAAGGGATTCGTTATCAAGATGCGATTTTTTTTCATGCTTTTAAAAATGCGCTTATTCCCATTGTCACAGGAATGGGAGGTGTTTTTCTTATTTTATTTGCGGGTTCTATTTTAATTGAAAATGTTTTTAATATTAATGGAGTTGGTCGACTGAGTTATGAAGCGATAGTAAATAGAGATTATCCTCTTGTAATGGGGCTTGTCTTAATTCAGTCTTTTTTGGCTTTGATAGGCAGATTTTTTTCAGACATGGCTTATGTTTTGATAGATCCGAGGATCCATTTTAGTAAGGCAAATTAAGCATGTTTAGTCCAGAAATAAAAAAAAAATGGGAACTTTTTTTTAGTCTTAAAAGAGCTAAAATTGCCTTTTATTTATTTATTTCTTTATACTTTATTTCTCTTTTTTCTAACTTTATTGCCAATGATAAGCCTTTGTTTGTTTATTATAAAAATAACATTTATTTTCCTATTTTTAGTTTTTATCAAGCCAGTACTTTTGAACAAGAAAATAGAGTGATTCCTGATTATAAACTTTTAAAAAAAAAAATGAAGCTAGAAAAGCTTAAAGGGATTATTTTATTTCCACCGATTTCTTATGGAGTGAATGAATCCCTTTTATCAGATAATCGCTCTCATCCTTCTCCTCCGTCGTGGTTTAATTTTTTTGGCACTGATGATCGAGGCAGAGATATTTTCACAAGGCTTCTTTATGGTTTTCGTATCTCAGTGAGTTTTGCTTTACTCCTTGTTATGATGTCAATGATGATTGGTTTTTTGATAGGGGCTTTACAAGGTTATTTTGGAGGTTTGTTAGATTTGTCTTTTCAGAGAATAACAGAAATCATTGCGGCACTTCCTTTTTTGTATATGATTATTTTGATTGGATCTTTACTAGGACAAAGCTTTTTGGGGCTTCTTTTAATTTTTTCTTTTTTTAACTGGATAGGGATTTCTTATTATATAAGGGGAGAATATTTTCGTTTTAGAGGACTCCCATTTGTAGAATCTTCAAAAGCTATTGGGATGAATTCTTTTAAAATCATGTTTAAAACCATTTTACCAAATGCACTTACTCCTGTGATTACCTTTCTTCCTTTTGAAGTCATTAGTGGGGTTTTTAGTTTGACAGCTTTAGATTATTTAGGATTTGGTTTGCCGGCTCCAACGCCTAGTTGGGGGGAGCTTTTAAGTCAGGGGATCAATCATCTTCATTCTTGGTGGCTTGTTTTATTTCCTTTTTGTTTCCTTTTTCTTTCGATGCTGCTGATGGCTTTTATTGGAGAAGGGATACGAGAAGTCTTTGACCCCAAACGCCTTAATAAAATTAAGTAAAACAAGCAGATGCATCTACTTTCAGTAAAAAATTTAAATGTTGATTTTGAAACTTCTTTAGGAACAGGAAATGCTGTTAGGAATGTTAGTTTTGACTTAGAAGAAGGAAAAACACTTGCTTTAGTTGGAGAGTCAGGTAGTGGTAAAAGTGTCAGTGCTTTATCGATTTTAAAACTTCTTCCCATGCCTCCAGCTAAAATAAAAGGAAGGATTCTTTATCAAAAAAAAGATCTTTTATCAATTCCTTATGAAAAGCTTGTCTCTTTTAGAGGAGAAGAGATTAGTATGATCTTTCAAGATCCAATGAATAGCCTTAATCCTGTTTTAAAAGTGGGAGATCAAATAATAGAAACGTTGGTGCGAAAGAAAGGATTTTCTAAAAAAATAGCCAAAGAAAAAGCTTTGCTGATGATGCAAAAAGTAGGTATTTCTGACACACATAAACGCTTTCAAGCGTATCCGCATCAGCTTAGTGGAGGAATGAATCAAAGAATGATGATTTGCCAAGCTTTAATTAATGAACCCAAACTGCTAATCGCCGATGAACCTACTACCGCTTTAGATGTCACCATACAAGCTCAAGTTTTAGAAATGATTAATCAACTCAAACAATCCATGAAGATGTCAGTGCTTTTTATTACTCACAACTTGGCTCTCGCTTATGAATATGCAGATGAAATTTGTGTGATGTATGCAGGGGAAATTGTAGAAAAACAAAGTGTAAAAACTATTTTTAAAAACCCTTGCCATCCTTATACAAAAGGGTTGCTCCAAGCTATCCCAAAAATCAATCTTCCTAAGCAAAAACTAAAACCCATTGCAGGTCATGTGCCTTCTATTATGAAGATGCCTACAGGATGCAGATTTCATCCTCGTTGTGAAAAAGTGATGGAGGTTTGTGCTAAAGAATCTCCTCGGTGTTATCATTTAAAAAAAAGAAGCCATTTTGTTTCTTGTTGGTTGTTTGAAAAAAAATCATCATGAAGCACAAAAAATCTTATTTTTCTATTGAAAAACTCAAAACTTATTTTCCAATAGAAACCAATTTTTTTGGTAAACCTAAAAAGTATTTAAAAGCTCTAGATGGAGTGAGCTTGAAAATCCAACAAGGAGAAACTCTTGCTTTAGTGGGAGAGTCAGGTTCTGGTAAAACTACCTTGGGCAAAACAATGTTATCTTTAGTCAAAAAAACGTCAGGCAATGTTAAATGGAAAGAAAAAAATATTGATCTTTTCAATAAAAAAGAAAAACTTTTCTTTAGAAAAGAAAATCAAATTATTTTTCAAGACCCTATTAATTCTCTTAATCCTTCTTTTAGTATTTTTGAGATCCTTTGTGAAGGGCTTGATATTCATTTCAAGCTTTCTTTTCAAGAAAAAAAAAATAAGATTAAACAAGCCTTACGAACCATTGGTTTAGAAGATGCTTTTGATAAATACCCACATCAATTTTCAGGGGGTCAAAGACAGAGAATTATGATTGCTAAAGCCACTTTATTACAACCTAAATTTATTGTTTGTGATGAACCAGTGGCTTCTTTGGATGTTTCAATTCAAGCTCAAATTTTAAAACTTTTAATGGATTTACAAAAAAAATATTCTCTTTCTTATCTATTTATTTCTCATGATTTAGCGGTGGTTTACCATATAGCTAGCCGAGTAGTTGTGATGTATTTAGGAGAAATTGTCGAGGAAGGCCTGACTCAAGAGATTTTCAAGTCGCCTTCTCATCCTTATACGCATTCTCTTCTTGAAGCGATCCCAAAGTTTTCAAAGAGAAAAAAAAAGCTTGTTAAAGGAGATATTCCTTCTCCTATTGACAAACCTTTAGGATGTGTTTTTAATACTCGCTGTGATAAAGCCACTGAAAAATGTTTTTTAGAAAAACCTTTATTTAAAAAACTTTCTAAGACTCATTTTTCAGCTTGTCATTTTTCTTAAATCACCTTTACTTTTCTTTTCTTTTTGTACTTCAAATCCCAAATATTTTAACACTTGACTTGTTTTAGGTTTTAAAAAACTTGAATGCTTGATCACATAGTGGTGAAATTCAAGTCTTCTTGGATACTGTTTTCTAAATGTTTCGAAAGCAGACTTGATGTTTTTTGTTTTTAATAAGATTTGTTTGAAATTTTGAGCTTCTTTTTTAATGTTATAAACTTTTGAAATTACTTGAAAAAGTGTTTGTGTTAGACTGTTATCTTCTTTTAATGAAATGATTTTTTTCTTTGACAAGCTTGTTGGAATTTTCCATTTAATAGGTTCTTTTTTCCATTCACAAAATTGATGATAAATGATTTCGGTTGCTTTTATTTTTCCATCAAAGCTATAACCGGCTATATGAGGGGTTGCTAAAAAAATTTTCTTTAAAATTTTTGGATTAATATGGGGCTCTTTTCTAAAAACATCTAAAATAACTTGAGAAATCATTTCTTTTTTAATTGCTTTTAAAAGGTCATTTTCTTTAATAATCTCTCCTCTACTGGCATTAATTAAAAGAGGTTTTTGAGTTAATTTTTTTAAAAAAGCACCATTGACAAAATTATTTGTTGGGTATTTGGTTTGGTAGGTGAGAGGGACGTGAAAACTAATAATATCTGCTTTGGTAGCAGAGATTAGACTTTTAGAAAAATTTTTTTTATCTAAAAAAGGATCAATAGCAATCACTTTCATCTTTAATTTTTTGCACCAATTGATCAAAAGACTTCCAATATGACCACAGCCAACAATCGCAATCGTTAAGGTTTCAACTTCTTTTGAATATTCAGTAGCGTAATAAAAAATAGCCGAAAAAACATACTCACAAACAGAACGAGCATTACAACCTGCAGCATGAATAAAAGCAATTTTTTTTTTGTTTAAATAAGAAAGATCTACGTGATTAATGCCACTTGTTGGAGAAGCAATAAATTGAATCAAGGTGTTTTTTAAAAGAGAATCATTAATGAAGGTATTAGACTTTGTAATGAGTCCGTGAGCTTTTTTAAGGTGCTTATTTTTTAATTTTTTTACTTCAAAAAGAGTGACTTTTGCATGGAAGGAAAATGCTTGTGAAGCAAAAGGAATATTCTCATCAATAAAGAGATTCAAGGGGCAAAAAAAGCTTGGTTTGTTAAAAATTAATCGTTTTGATGTAAAGACTGATTGAGTTCAACAGACTTTTTGTTGGGATAGCAAATAATTTTTCCTGAAGTAGAATCTTGTAAAAAAAGAAGATTCTCTTTACCCGATAGCTCAGCACCTTTAATAATATTGTCGCCTTCTTTAACAAACTCTTCTTTTAGATTGATAGGGTTTTTTTCTTGATTATAAAGTGAAACTTTTGTCCCTGATGTAATATACACTCCTGCAGCAATTGTACAACCATCTCCTAAAGAGATCCCTGTCCCTGCATTGGCTCCTATAAGGCATCTTTGTCCAATGTGAATGATGGTTTTTCCTCCTCCAGAAAGAGTGCCCATAATTGAGGCTCCTCCACCAATATCAGAGTCTTTTTCTAAAACAACTCCAGCAGATACTCGACCTTCTATCATACAGTTTTCAATTGTTCCTGCATTAAAATTAACATACCCTGCAGGCATGATAGTCGTCCCTGTCCCTAAGTAAGCACCTAACCTAGCTTGCGAGCCTGAAGCAATACGAACTCCTTTTGGAATCGTATAATTAAGTAAATGAGGAATCTTATCAACATAAAAAATTTGTAATGGGTGTTCGGTTGTTAAATACTTTAATTTTTCTTCTTCCACGTCATTAATGAGCATCGGGCCTTTGTTGGTCCAAGCTAAATTGTTTAAATAACCAAACATGCCTTCTAAAGAAAGTTGATTGGGCTGATAAAGCTTTTTTGAAATACAATGAAGTTTAAAGAAAGCTTCTTCGGTGCTTAAAATTGCCTTTTTTTCTTCAAAGAGAAAAAAAAAAATTAGATCGATAGTTGTGTATTTTGATGTTTCTAAATTTAAATGAAGGAGTGTTTTTAAAATTTGATTTTTTTTTGAATTGTTTTCTTTTGATGAATTTTCGATGAAACTTTCAAGGGTCTCTTTTGTCAGAAGTTTTAAGCCATTTTTTGAGTCATTGATAGAAGAGGTGATCTTTAAAGTTTTTAAGGTATTAATTAAACTATTTTTATCTTTATTTTTAGAAGTTTCAATAATAGGGAAAGTAACATCTAAAGTTTTATTTGCTTTTTTTCTTCGAATTCCAATCCCACAAGTCAGTAGTTTTTGATTTTGCATTTTGTTTTATAAGTATATTTTCACCATTTTAGCATGATTTAAAAAAGAATTTTTTCTCTTTTATGCTTGTAAGAGGCTTTGGCTTAGAAAATATGCTATAATTTTTTTTAAAAATCAATCACTACTTGGAGGGTTAGCCAAGTGGTAAGGCAGAGGTTTGCAAAACCTCTATGCACCGGTTCGAATCCGGTACCCTCCTCTTCAATAGTAATCACTTTCCTATAAAAAAATTGGAATGGTGAAATAATGCCGGAGTGGTGGAATTGGTAGACACAAGGGACTTAAAATCCCTCGGCTGTTACAGCTGTGCCGGTTCAAGTCCGGCCTCCGGTACTTTTTTATTTTGAATGCCATTGTAATGATTCATTCTTTTTAATGACTATTTCTTTACAAATTGATTGTTATGCAAAGATCAATTTATTTCTTTCTTTATTAAAAAAAAGAAGCGATTCTTATCACGAAATACAATCTGTTTTTCAAAGTATTTCTCTTTATGATTCGTTAGTTTTAAAAACATCAAAAACCTTTTCTTTAAAGCTCAATCAAAAAGCTTCTTCTTTTCCAATTAAAGACAAAGAAAATTTTTTAAATCAGAATTTGATTCAACAGATTTACGATTACTTTTTAAAGACTTATCACATTAATGCAGTGAGAGTAAATTTAATTAAAAGAATTCCTATTGGAGCAGGCCTTGGGGGAGGAAGTGCTGATGGAGCTGGGATGATTTGGGGGCTCAATCAATTGTTTGATCTCAAACTTTCTTTAAAAAAACTTATTGGTATTGCTTCTTACTTTGGCAGTGATATTCCTTTTGCTTTAAGAGGAGGGTGTGCATTAGTAAAGGGAAGGGGGGAGAAGATTCGTTTTTTACCTTCGGTTGTTTCGTGCTATGTGCTCCTTATTTATCCGGAAATTTTTATTTCAACTAAGGTGGCTTATAAAGATCATGCTATTTTAAATAAAAACAAAAAAGCTAAATCGTTTATTAAATTTTTTTTTGACACTAAAAGAAAAAACTCTTTACAAAAAGCTGCTTTGAAAGCTTATAATGGTTTTGAAAGTAAAACATTTTTAAAATGGCAGACAATTTACAAACTTTTTGAAACATTAAAAAAACACGCTTCTTTTGTTCGTATGAGTGGATCTGGCTCAAGTTTATTTGCTTTGTTTTTAGATAAAAAACAAGCTGAGTCTGCTTTTCTTTTTTTTAAAAAAAAATATTTTTATACGTTTCTTCTTAAGACAGAAAATCAAGGAATTAGGGTGAAATCTATTGTTTAAATCATTGGTGTTTCAACTTCAATTTCTTTGTAATTTGAAGTCATTTGTATGTTATAATAACTACCAAATTGTTATATTAATTGGGGTGTAGCCAAGTGGTAAGGCAACGGGTTTTGGTCTCGTCATACCTAGGTTCGAATCCTAGCACCCCAGATGATTTAATACTTAAAAAAAGAAACGGTATCAAGTATTTTAAGGAGTTCTATGATGAAACTTGTTTTAGAAGCCAATAAACGAAAAATAAAAATAAAAAATATCGCTAGAAAATCTTTTAAGAATAACTTTATCCCGGCTATTCTTTATGGCAAAAATCTTAATACTCCAGTTGAAGTTTCTCGTAGTCAATTTGAAAAAATCTTCCCACATATTCAAACTAATTCTATTTTAAAACTTATTTTGGAAAAAAAAGAAGAAAAGGTGTTTTTACGAGATTATACAATTTCTCTTAAAAATAGAAGTATTAATCATATTGATTTTTTTGCTGTAAATGAAAATTCAACCATTTCTATAGGGATTCCTATTGAATTAAAAGGAGTTGCAAAGGGAGTTCTTAGAGGAGGTGTGGTGCGATGTTTTAATAAAACTATTTTTGTGAAGGCTCAAGTGCTTAATCTCCCTAAAACAATAGAAATTGATATTTCTAATTTAGACGTGGGTCATTCTTTTCTTGTAGAAGATTTAAAACTAGGTGAAAAACTTATCATTTTAGACACCCCTAAAAGAACCATTGTAACAGTGGTTGCTCTAGCAAAAGAAGCTAAAGTAGAAGAAGAAGAGAGTGATAATAAAGAAAAAGAGACTGCCTCAGCAGATGCTCCCAAAAAAAATCTAAAACAAAATGAAGAGAAAAAAAAATAACAATTAATTTATTTTTTAATCTATTAAAATGAATGTAAAACTTATTGTTGGTTGTGGTAATCCAGGAATAGAGTACACAGATACAAGACATAATCTTGGTTTTAAATGTATCGATTTTATTTCGAATACTTTTAAAATCCCTCTTAATATAGAGAAAAAAAAAGCTATTTTTGGAAAAAAAAATATTACTAAAAGTCAATCTGTTGTTTTACTTAATCCTCAAACTTTTAGCGTCCATATTGGAGAAGCCGTTCTTTACATTGCTTCTTTTTTAAAAGTTCAAATTAAAGATATTTTTGTTATTTTCGATGATATCCACTCTTCTTTTGGTCAAATAGGGCTCTTTGAAACTTCAGAATCTTTTGTTCATAGTGCCATTAAAAGTCTTAACGAATCTCTTATTAGTGATGACTTTATAAAATGCGCTGTTGGTATTGGTCCTTTACCAGAAGGTAAACTAGAAGAAGATTTTTACTTAGAGTCTTTTTCAGAAAGTGAAGAAGCTTTAAAAAAAATTTACCAAAAAGTGTACCAAAAAGCTTTGGATTTTATTAATATTAATCCTTTAGAGAGTTCTAATAAGTTATGATGTTGTTTGATCATTTTAAGCTTAAAGAATGAGCTTAGAAGATCTTTTCTTTACTAAAATTAAAAAAAATTTAGAAAAACATTCTTATTTTCTACAAAATAAAAAACTTCTTTTACTCGTTTCAGGAGGGGCTGACTCTGTTTTCTTAACTTATTTTATTTGTTCTTATATAAAACCTGAAAACATTCATGTCCTCCATATTAATTATGCCCTTAGGGGCAAAGCTTCTTTTAAAGAACAATCTTTTGTTCAAAATCTTTGCGATTTTTTTAAAATTAAAAATCATTCTTTTTTATATCCTTTAGATAAAAAAAAAAATATTCAATTTTTTGCAAGAAACTATCGTTATCAAGTAGCTCATCAACTTAAAGAAAAATATCACTTAGATTATATTTTAATTGCTCACCATCAAGATGATGTCGTAGAAACTTTTTTTATTAAGCTTCTACAAAAAGCTGGTCTTAAAGGGCTGACTTCATTTGACTTGTCTACAGATTGTTTGCTTAGGCCTCTTTTGATTATTACTAAAAGTGAAATCCTTCATTATCTTAAAATGAAGAAAATCTCTTATAAAACAGATCATTCCAATAAAAAAAATAAATTTTTAAGAAACTTTTTAAGAAATAAAATTTTTTCTATTCTGGATAACCATTTAACTCATTGGAGAGAAAGTTTTTTAGCTTCTAAGCAATCTTTAAAAGAATCTTTATTTCTCATTAATCATTTTCTTTCTTTTTTTTTTACTTATAACAATAAGGAAAAAAATTTGTTTTTTCATAAACAATTTTTTACTTTATCTACTTTAATTCAAACCACATTATTAAAGCACGCTTTTGGTGCTTTTTTTAAAAAAAAACATTTTTCAAAAAAAGAAATTGCTGCCATTTTAGAAAAAATAAAAAAACCAGGTGAAAAAAAATTGTTTTCTATTAACAATCTTTTTTATGCTTATTCAACAGGAACTCTTTACCCTACAAAAGACGAAATTTTAATTTCAAAAAAAATTATTTTAAACAAACAACAAATTTTTAATTCTAAAAAAATTATTTTAAAATCAATAAAAGATTCTTTAAATCTTAAAAAAACCATTACTTTCTCCCTACCTTATTTTACAAATTTTGTTTTATTAAGAAGCAAAAATAAAGGAGAAAAAATTTGTCTAAATAAAAAATCAAATCGTACTACTTCTTTAAAAAAAATGTTTATTAATCAAAAAATACCCAAATGGTTTAGGGATTTTACTTGGGTTATTGAAAGCGAACGTAAGGAAATTATTGGTTTTTTTATTCCTTTGTGGAAAGAAAAAGACTTATTAGTTAAAATGCAATGGATGAAAGAAGATTCTCTTATTTGGATTGTCGATCAGTTTTCTAAGACTAAAAATACTTATAAATACCTTCTTTATATTGACTCTATAGATTAAATTTAAGGATATACTTTTATTTCACAGGAGGTTGTAAAGCAACAAACGGTAAATGAATTTTTTGAAATTTAAACTTTTTTTTACTCTTTCTTTAGCTTTTAAAATTTTTTTGAAATGGGGATGGGTAATGGGCCTGTTTCATTTTTTTTATGTTACTTTAAATCTTTCTGAGAAGCTTCCTTTATCAGTAGAAAAAAAAATTCTTTTTTTCTACCCTACCATTTTATTTTATTTTGTGAGTCTTTTTTTAATTAAAGCAATAAAGGCTTTGAGTCATTTTGAAGTCTTACTTGAAAACACTTTCGATCTTGATTTTCAACTTATCAACTTAAAGAATGCTTCTAGAAAAAAACACCTAAAGCCTCTTTATGATAACGAAGTCAATCGCCTATTAACTTCTTTTTCTCCTAAAGTTTTTTTTACAAAAAATACCCTAAGAGACTCTAAGGCAACTTTTATAGTTTTAGGACTTGTTTTTTTATTTCATTTGTCTTTTCTTGATTCTCACAATCGTTTTGTAAATAATGTAAAAAGCATTCTTTTATTTCCTTCAACAGATATTTTTTTAAGTTACCCCAAAGCCATTAAAGAAAATGAAACTTTCTCTTTTTCTTTTTCAGGTAATTTTCAAAAAGGAATTCTTTTTCTTAATTCAGGTGAAAAAATAATCAAAAAGTCCCTTGATAAAAATGAAGTGTTTGCTATTTCTAACGTGACATCTAAAATAAATGGAAAGATTACTTTTCGTAAAGGACGTTTTTATAAAACAGAGGCAGTTAATGTAAATCTTTTACAAAAGCCTGTCATTAATTCTGTTGTTTTTAAAATTAAAAATCCTTTTGAAGATAAACCAACTTATTATGAAGGGATTTTAAGAGTTGATGTCTATCAGCAATCTCAGGGCAAGCTTACTTTAAGCATTCAAAAAAATCAGGTCATTAAACAAGTTTGGCTTAATAAAAGATTGCTTTCTAACCAAGAAATCAAAATTAATAAAAATAAGCTTTATTTTTATTTTAAAACTCCAGTTGCCCCTAAGTGGGAGCTTCGTCTTTTAAATCAACATGACCTCATTTCAGATCCTTTTTCATTAAAGCTAACAACGATTTTCAATAAATCACCAGAAGTTTTTATCTTAAGTCCAACTAACAACCTTATCGTAACCAATTATAAAGTTTCTATTAGTTACTTGGCTCGAGATAATATTTTTTTAAAAAAAGTTACCTTATATTTACAAAATCCAGAAACTTACAAAGAGTTTTCGATTAAAAATCAAAAAGTCATTTTTTTAAATCAAACTAAAAAACCAATTTATCAAATTGAAAAAAAAGTAATCCTCCCTTTAGATGCTTACTTTAAATCTGAAACAGATATTTTAAATTATTATTTAGTCGCAGAAGATTTTTATGGCCTTAAATCTGCTTCTAAAACCAATACTTTAAAACAAAAAAATATCTTGGACACTTTAGTAGAAAACAAGCAACATCAAGAAAATATTAAAGCAGAATTGACTCAAACTTTAAACAAACTAAAAGATTTAAGCCAAGATTATCAAGCACTTAAAATATTAAAAGAGCAAGGTCTTTTAAAAAAAGAATCTATTCATCATTATCAAAAAAAAGCAGAAGAAATTAAAGATGCTCTTAAAACTGTTTCAAAAAAACTTTCTGATTTTTTAGATCAAGATAACAAAAAAGACACCAAGTTATTTTCAAAAACTATTAGAGATAAAATTGCTTTTATTAAAAAAGAAATCGATCAAATTAATAAAGATTTTTTAGAACAATTTTTAAAAAAAATGAAAAAAAACCTATTTGAAAAAAATTTTTCAGCAAAAGACTTTGAAAATTATTCAAATCAACTTAACCCAAAAGAGTTTGAAAAGCGTCTTGATACGTTGCTCAATGCTATTAAACAATTAAAAAAAAAAAGTCAAGCTGAAGCCCTTTCAAAATTAGCAGAAGATATTTATGATCACTTTGAGGACCTCCGTTTTTTTGATCTTTCTCCTCCGGGAATTAGAAAAGAAGTTTTAAAAAAAGAGCTTAATAGCATTACTATTAAATTAATAAAACTACAAAATGATTTCGAAGCTTTTGATAAAGAATATCAAATTAAAAATGCCGATTCTTTAGAAGTTGTTTTAAAAGTACGTTCTTTTTTTAAATCTGATTTTAAAACAAAGATTTTAAACCTAAACGCACTAGCTAATAATAAAAAAGCAGGTATTATTAGTGAAAATCTCAATGATCTTAGAAAACGCTTTGCTTTTTTTCTTAGAGAACAAACAAATTTAGAATATGATAAAGCTTTTAAGCAAATTGAAGAACAGTTTCAAGGTTTTTTAATTAAAATTTCTTGGATAGAGCGCTTATATAAAGAAGAAATTGTTGATTTAGAAAACATCAATAAACCTTATCGAGATAGTCTTGTGACTGCTTTTATTTCTGACTATAAGACTCTTACTTTGTTTTATAAAAATAAAATTTATCAAAATCTCTCTGGGTATGTAGGGGGAATTTTAAAACTGGTTAAAAAATATGATTACTTAATTAATCGTTTGGAAATTTTTCAAGAAAAAATAGACCCGTCTAAACAATTGTTTAATGAAAATCATCACCTTACTATTTCAAAAAAATTCACTCAAATAGAAGAAATATCAAAAATTATTACCGCTGATTTACTCACACTAAAGCAAATTCTTTCTAAAAAAAAGCAATTAGAAGAAAGAATGCAAAGCTTAAATCAAGCTGCACATCTTCAAAAAAAACAAGGTCAAAAAATAAGTCGTTTGAAAAAGAAAGGGCTTGGAAACAGTCAAAACCTTACAGATGCTCAAAAACAATATTTGAAAAGACTCGCTTTAGAACAAGCTTATATTAAAAGTCTTTTAAAAAAATACCAAAATCTCCCCTTGTCAAAAAAAAACTCTCCCTCTTCTCAAAACAAACAACGCCTTCAAAAAAAATCTTCTTCTTCTTTGAAGCAAAGACAGCATGCTATTAGTAAAGCTATTGCTTTAATGAAAACTTTAGAAGAAGAAATTAAAAAAAAAGAAGAAAAAATCGATTTCGATCGACTTAAAAATTTGAATGAAAAAATCGAATTTAATTTAAAAAAAGGGAACTTAGGTCTTATCTCTAAAAATAAAATTATTAATAAAAAAGAAAGAAAAGCTGAAAAAGAACAAGCCCTTTACCAAGGACAACAAAAGTTGATTTCAAAAAAAGATTTGTTTTATAAAAAAAAAATATTGACTAAAAAAAAGGCAAAATTAATTCCTGCTCGTTATCGAGAAAGAATTGATTTTTTTATTAAGAATTTAGATGAAAATTAATTTTTTTATTTGGTATCGTTTTTTAAAGATAAAGCCACAGGACAGTGATCAGAGCCCATAATTTTATTTAAAAGGGAGCAGGAATTAATTTTATTTAAAAGAGAGGTATTTGTTAAAAAATAATCAATCCTCCAACCGATATTTTTTTCTCTAGATTTAAATCGATAGCTCCACCAAGTATAGGCGTCTTTTTCATCTGGTTTAAATTTTCTAAACACATCAATCAAATCATTCTTAGCGGTTAAAAACTCACCAAAGGCATTTCTTTCGTCAATATGAAAACCGGGGTTCATGGTGTTTCCTTTAGGGTTTTTGATATCAATTTCTTTGTGAGCGACATTAAAATCACCACAACAAATAACGGGGTTTTTTTTCTTTAGTGTTTTAATAAAATTTAAAAATTCTTTATTAAATTTAAGTTTGTAATCAAGCCTTTTTAATTCTTGTTGAGAGTTTGGGAAGTAAACACAGCTTAAATAAAAAGAATCATATTCTAAAGTAATGATTCTTCCCTCGTCATCGTATTTCTTATTCCCTAGTCCTTTTAAAACACTCAGTGGCTTTAGCTTTGTTAAAATACTAACACCCGAGTACCCTTTTTTTAAAGCAACGTGATGGTACTGATAATATGGTTTTAAGACTTGATGTTCATTATAACTTTTTGGAAATTGATTTTCTTGTATTTTTGTTTCTTGAAGACAAAGGATATCAGGGGAAATTTGTTGAATAAAATCATAAAATGTTTTTTTAATAATAGCTCTAAGACCATTGATATTCCAAGAAATAATTTCCATTAATTTATTATAAAGTAACTTTATTTTGAAATAAGCTTTTGATTTTTTTTAACTTGGGTTTGATGGTGATGAGACAATAAGGTTGAGAGTTATTTCTTTTGTAGTATTGTTGATGATAATCTTCTGCAGGGTAAAAATCAGTAAAAGGTTTAATTTCTGTTATGATAGTTTGAGAGTATTTATTAGCAAGTAATTTTTTTTTGAAGTGAAGAGCGATTTCTTTTTGGGTTTGATGATGATAAAAAATAATCGAACGATATTGATAACCGACATCATTTCCTTGTTTATTAAGACTTGTTGGATCATGAGAGGCAAAAAAAACTTCTAAAATTTCTTCATAAGAAATTATTTTTGCATTAAATAAAAAATGAACAACTTCAATATGTTTTGTTTTACCACTACAAACGGCTTTATAATTAGCTTCATTGGCTTTTCCTCCTGAATAGCCAGAAATTAAGTTTTCAATCCCTTTTAATTGATTAAAGATAGCTTCTAAACACCAAAAGCACCCGCCACCTAAAGTTACTTTTTCCAATGCATTATTATACTAGCTTAAAAAAAATTAAAAAGATAGTTTTTTTACCTTCTTCTTGAGCTAGGTAGCTTGGTAGAAGAGGTGATGACATGAACACTTGGTTTTTATTAATAAAAGAAAAAAAAGCTTAAATAAAGCATTGATTTTAATCAATTTTTTTTTATTTAGCATTTATAGCGTTTTATTTTTAAAAATACTTGAAATATTTTTGTATGTAATTGTAAACTTTTTTTACTTAACTTGATTTTTTAAGAAAAAGGTATAATTTTTCTATAAAAGGTATGATGTTTTTATGATAGAAATTAAACAAATAAGCAAAAACTATGGTGAAATTAAGGCCGTTGAGGATCTTAATTTTACAATTGAAAAAGGAGAAGTCCTTGGTCTTTTGGGACCTAATGGAGCGGGGAAGAGTACAACGATTCGAATGCTTTGTTGTTATTTAAAACCAACGGAAGGTAATATTATTGTTAATGGCAAAAGTATTTTAGAAAATTCTCAGTTAGTTAAAAAAATGATTGGTTATTTACCAGAGTCAGCTCCTCTTTATAGTGATATGATTGTTTATGATTATTTAAATTATATTGCAGAAATTCGAGGGATTGAAAAAGATAAAAAAGAAAAACGTATTAAAGAGCTTGCAGAAACTTGTGTGATAAAAGAAGTGATGTCCAAAAACATTAGTCAGCTTTCTAAAGGATATAAACAACGAGTTGGTTTAGCTCATGCTCTTATGGGAGATCCTGAGATTTTAGTTTTAGATGAACCCACTTCTGGGCTTGATCCTAATCAAATTATTGAAATTAGAGAATTAATTAAAAAAATAGGAAAAAAGAAAACAGTCATTATTTGTTCTCATATTTTAAGTGAAGTCGAAGCGACTTGTAATCGAGTTGTTATTATTAGTAAAGGAAAAGTTGTGGCTGATGGGACAACAGAAACACTTAAAAAAGGAAATGTAAAAAGCAAGACTGTTTTATTAGAAATTGCTAAAGAAGGAAATTTAGATGAAAAACAAATAGAAAAAAAGATGGCTTCTATAAAAAATGTTTCGAAAGTTAAGACGATGGTTTCTAGTGAAAAAGATGTTTTTAAATATGAAATCAGTTATCAATGTGAAGCAGATATTAGAAAAGATATTTATCAATTTATTAAGAAAAACAATTGGATACTTTTAACTTTTTATAAGCAAGAAAACACGCTTGAAAGTGTTTTTAGAAATTTAACCAATTGAACAAAGGATTAAGCAAGGAGTTTTTATTTTTTTATGGAAAAGTGTTTTTCATTTATAAGGTCAATTTGTAAAAGAGAGTTAAACTCTTATTTTTATTCTCCCATTGCTTATGTGGTGATTTCTATTTTTTTAGGGATCATGGGGTGGTTTTTTTTCAATGAGTTTTTTTTAAGAGATGAAGCGAGTTTAAGATCTTTTTTTGGTCTTTTACCTTGGATTTTTACTTTTATTATTCCAGCAGTTACGATGAGGCTTTATTCTGAAGAAGAGAGTACAGGTTCTTATGAAATGCTAGTGACGCTTCCAATCAAAGAGGTTGATATTGTTTTAGGGAAATTTTTAGGAGCTTTTATTTTTGTTGGTATTATGATTTCACCTTCTATTTTTTATGCTATCATTGTTGAAACTATAGGAGATTTAGATTGGGGACCTGTTATAGGTGGTTTTTTAGGGAGTCTTTTACTTGCTTCTACTTATATTTCAATCGGTATTTTCACCTCTTCGGTTACAAAAAATCAAATTATTGCTTTTATTCTTAGTGTGTTGTTTTGTTTTATTTTGACGAGTATTGATTCTTTTTTTGTTTTTTTACCGTCTTCGTTTTTAGGTGTTTTTCAATATATTTCTGCTAGTTATCATTTTCAAAGTGTTGCTAAAGGATTAATTGATACCAGAGATTTTTTCTATTTTCTTTCTTCTTCTTTTTTATTTTTATTAATGACTCATCAAGTAATGTTGGAAAAATATAGAAAGTGAAAACTTTTTAAAATCAAGGTAGGATTTTTTAATGGTAAAAAAAATATTAGCTTTTTTAAAAAAAATATTTGGTTATTATAGCCAGTTTTTTTTATATCTTTTTATTATCTTTCTTTTTATTATTGCTTCTAATATTATTTTTTTTAGAATCGATTTGACAAAATCTCAAGTTTTTTCACTTTCTAAACCGAGTAAAAAATTAGTTTCTGATTTAGTTGTTCCTCTTCGTATCAAAGTCTTTTTCTCAAAAAATTTACCCGCTCCTCATAATAATACAGAGCGTAATTTGAAAGATCTTTTAGAAGAATATTCTCTTGCTGGTAATAAGTATTTTTCATATAAGTTTTATGATTGTTCTCTTGGTAAAGAAGATTCTTCTGAAAAAATCAAAAAAAATATAGAAGTAGCAGGTTCTTATAATATTTACCCAGTCCAAAGACAAATCATAGAAAAAGATGAAGTAAAATTTACACGTGTGTATATGGGGATTATTATTGAACATGGAGATATTGTAGAGCAAATTGCTGATTTAAGTGATACGTATGCTTTAGAATATCGTTTTTCTCAAATTATCCAAAGAATGCATAATAAGATTAATGCGCTTGCTAGTTTAAAAGAAGATATTAAAATCAAGCTTTTTTTATCTTCTTCTCTTGAAAAAGTAGGCCCACACATTAATATCAAAAATCTCTCTGAAGTCCCAAAGAAAATGCAAGAAGTCATTAAAGCTTGTCAAAAAAGAAATTATGGGAAAGTAAAATATACTTTTTTGGACTCTTCAAAAGATTTAAATGTTAAAAAAAAGGCAGAGAGTTATAAGCTTCAACCATTAAGTTGGGGGGATGATAAACGAATCAATCTTAAAGCAGGTGAAGGGTATGCTTCTTTAGTGATTGAACATGGGGAAAAAGAAGAAGTTATTTCTTTAATTAAAATAGCCCAGCTCCCTATTTTTGGTGTTAGTTATTCATTGGAGAAAATTGAAGATTTAGAAAATAGAATTAATTCTCTTATTGACAACCTTCTTAATATTAATGAAAAAGTAGCTTATCTTAAAGATAAAAGAGGTCTTGATATCTCTCTTCCTATAAGAAACTTTCAAAGAAATACACCTCCAGGCCCCGGTGGTAATTTTAATCAATTAGTTTCAAAAAATTATGACATTAGTGAAATCACGGCCTATGAGCTTACTAAAAACTATAAAGCTCTCATTATTGCAGGAGTCAAAGAATTTTTTAGAGAAAGAGAGCTTTTTCTCATCGATCAATTTCTTCTTTCTGGTAGATCGCTTATTATTTTTCAAGATGCTTTTGAAGAGGTTGCTAACAAGCAATTAGGGGCTTATGGTGCTCCAAGCTACAATCCTATTAATACGGGTTTAGGAAAACTTTTAAATCATTATGGAGTGGTGATTGAAAAAGGTATTGTTTTAGATCAGATTTGTTATGAGCAGTTAAAAGATCCTCAAAGAGGGGGGGGTAAACAAGCGGTTTATTTTATTCCTAAAGTTTTACATAAGCAGATTAATACTCGTTTTATCGCCTTAAAAGGAATTAAGGAAATTTATGCTAATAGAACAAGTCCGCTTTCTTTTAATGAAGAGATTCTTAAAAAAAACAAAATTCAGAAAACTGTTTTATTCTCTTCAAGTCCTAAAAGTTGGGTTTTGAAAGATAGAATTATTTTAACACCTGGCTATATGGTTCCACCTAAAGAAGAGTATTTAAAATCTTTCCCTTTAGCTGCTTTACTTGAAGGAGAATTTACGAGTTATTTTTCAGAAATAGGTCCTCCAGAAGAAATTTCTCAAGAAAATCAAGGAACTACAAGCTTGCCCTTAATTAAGGAAACTTTTATTAAAAAAGGAAAGAAAGGGAAAATTTTTATTATGGGGACATCAGGTAATATTAGAAATGAAATTTTATCTCCTCAAGGGGAGTTTGCAAATAGTCCTATTTTAAGAGGAAATGCGATTTTTATTAATAATCTTGTTGACTATATGAACGATCGAAAAAATTGGGCTTTAATGCGAGGAAAAGGAGATATGCGAAACCCACTTGTTCCTTATAATGTTAAGTCTAATATTATTGCTCGTTTTTTTACTAATCGAGATTTGATTCGTATTTTTGGGATTTATTGTTTGCCTATTTTAATGATTTTTGTAGGTTTTCTTTTTTATTCTAAAAGAAGAAAAAAGAAAAAAGTAATAAAAGAGCTTTTTAGTTAAAAGAAACCAATGATGAATAAAAGTAATAAAATTTTAATTATTATTGCCTCGAGCTTACTTTTAATAATTTTTATCCATCGACTCAAGCCTCTTTTGAAAAAGCCTAAAGAGATCAAAGCAATTGAACCCCCAATTAATAAAGTGATTATTCATAATCCAAAATTGGAAATAATGCATGTTTTTGTTCAAAAAGATCAAGTTTGGTTTTTGGGAGAAAAAAAATATGAAGTCGATAGACAAGCTATTAGTAATCTTTTAATTGAAATTAAAAAATCAAGAAACATTGAACTTGTTTCAGAGTTAGATGATGATTTTAAATATAATCTTGGAAGCAGTAATCGTATTAAGGTAGAAGCTTTTGGTGATAATAAATTGATCAGAACTCTTTTTATTGGTAAAGAAAGTGCTACTTATCATTATCGATATTTGAAGTATGATAAAAATCCTTTTATTTACCAAACAAAAGATACTTTTAAAGGAAAGTTTCAATTATCAACAACAGATTTTAGAAATAGACAAGTCTTTTCTTTTGCTGAAAATCAAGTGACTTCAATAAAACTCGAAGATTTAAATAAAGATTCTCTTGTTATTAGTAAAGAGATCTCTAATGGAAATAAAGACAAAGAAAGTAAAAAAGATGAAGATTCTTCTTTAGGCTTTGTTTGGCAAGATTCTTTAAAAAGACGGTATAAAAATCAAGAAATCACAGCTTTTATTAATATTCTTGGTAATCTTAAAGTGGATTCTTTTTTAGAAGAAACTTCTAAATCACTTGAAATAAAAAAGATTAAAAGAAAAATTACTATTAATACAGCAAATAAAGTTTATGAGCTTATCATTCTTAAAGATAAAAAACTAAATCAAATTTACACTCCTAGTAAAAAATATGGATTTATTGTAAGTGCTTCAGATGCGGAAGTATTGAGTCGTAATTTTTCTCTTTCTTCTATTGAAGAGGAAGCGGGTAAAAATAAAAAGTAAATTTAAATAAATATATAGAGATTGGTTTAAAAAGTAATTGTGAGCGAAAATTTTTTTATTAGAGAGTATCATGATGAAGATCATGACTTAGTGTATAGTTTGATATTGTCTATTATTGAGTCGGAGTATCGAGATATTCCACCTGATTCTTATTTATTTGATATTGATCATTTTCATGATGTTTATAATGGCTCTAGGGATGCTTTTTGGGTCGTGGAGCAAAATTCTAAGAATCGTAAAGAAATTATTGGAACGATTGCCATTAAAGAAGATGATGAAAAAACGGCTCTTTTAAGAAGGTTTTTTGTTTCTCCAAGATTTCGAGGTAAAGGAATAGGGAAACAGCTTTTTGAAACTACTTTGGAATTTTGTCAAAATAATCACTATAAAACAATTATTTTTATTGGAAATAATAAAATGAATAAAGTAAATAAATTTCTTAAAAAAAGAAACTTCAAAGATATTGAAGTCATTGATTTAAAAAAAGAAAAAAAAGATTTGTTTGGAGTCTATAAACTTTCTTTTAAATGTTGATGTTTTATATCAACCTTGTCCTATTTTTATATTTCTTTAATATTTAAAATAAAAGAAAAAAATTGACTTTTAAGCGTTCTATTATTATTCTTGATTTTGGTTCTCAGTATACACAGCTCATTGCTCGTTGTGTACGTCAAATGAATGTTTACTCATTGATATTACCTTACAATGTTTCTGTAAAAGAAATTTTAAATTATACTCCTTTTGGTATTATCCTTTCAGGAGGCCCTTCTTCAGTTTATGCTAAGAAAAAACCTTTAATAAGTCCTTCCCTTCTTAATATGGGTATTCCCATTTTAGGGATTTGTTATGGGATGCAAATTTTAACTTTGATAATAGGTAGTAAAGTAAAAGCATCTGAAACAAGAGAGTATGGATATCAAAAAATTGAAATTATTAAAGAAAAATCTTTATTGTATAAAGGTATCAAAAAAAAACATTTAACGACTTGGATGAGCCATGGAGATCAAGTTGAAGGAGATTTAAAAGATTTTGAAGTCACAGCAAGATCTGGTGAAATAGTGGCCTCTATCGAAAATTCTAAAAAGAAGATTTATGGGGTTCAATATCATCCTGAAGTAACACATACTTCTTTGGGTTTTGAAATTTTATCCAATTTTGTTTTTGAGATTTGTAAGGCTAAAAATAATTGGTTTATCAGTTCTTTAATTCAAAACATGACCCAAGAAATTAAAGAACAAGTAGGAAATAATAAAGTTATTTTAGGAGTTAGTGGAGGAGTAGATTCGATGGTGATGTCTGTTTTACTCCACAAGGCAATAGGAGATCAGCTCACCTGTGTTTTTGTTAATAATGGGTTTTTACGTATAGGAGAAGCCGAAAAAGTTTGTAAGGTTTTTCAAGAATCTTTTAAAATATCTTTTAAATATATTGATGCAAGCAAACTTTTTTTGAAAAAAATAAAAGGAATAAAAAATCCAGAAAAAAAAAGAAAAATTATTGGGAAAATATTTTCCCGTGTTTTTTTTAAAGAGTTTGATAAAAAAACTTTTTTAGCTCAAGGGACTTTATACCCCGATGTGATTGAATCTGTTTCGGCAAAAGGTCCTTCCGAAACTATTAAGACACATCATAATCGAGTCAAAGAGATTATTAAGTTAATAAAGCAAAAAAAAATTATTGAACCTTTTGAGACCTTCTTTAAAGATGAAGTTAGAGAAATTGGGAAAACATTAAAAATATCAAAAAATATTTTATTAAGACAACCTTTTCCAGGCCCTGGTTTAGCAATTAGAGTGATAAGTAAAATCACAAATGAAAGGCTAGATATTTTAAGAAAAGCAGACCAGATTTTTTTAGAGGAAATTAAAAAAGCTAATTTATATTCATCCCTTTGGCAAAGTTTTTGTGTATTATTACCTATTAGATCAGTTGGTGTGATGGGAGATAAACGTTCGTATGAAAATACAATTGTGCTTCGAGGGGTAACGAGTTTAGATGGCATGACAGCGGATATTGCTGATTTTAAAAAATCATTTTTGACTCAAGTGACTTCTCGAATCATTGGGGAAGTGAAGGGAGTTAATCGAATTGTTTATGATATTACAAGTAAACCCCCTGGTACTATTGAATGGGAATAATTTTAGGACTTTAACTTATTATTTCTAGATGTGATAATATAAACAAGTGAATTGTTATTAATTTTTCAAGGAGATTTAAATGTCAGGACATAGTAAATGGTCTACAATTAAGCATAAAAAAGCATCCGCTGACGCTAAAAGAGGTAAGCTTTTTAGTAAACTTGTAAAAGAAATTACAGTTGCAGCTAGAATTGGAGGAGATAATTTAAGCTCTAATATTAGGCTTCGTTCTGCTGTTAATAAAGCCAAAGAAGCTAGTATGCCTTCTAAAAATATTGAAAATGCTATTAAAAAGGGGGCTGGAAATAAAGATGGAGTCAAGTATGAAGAAGTTGTTTATGAAGGTTATGCCCCAGGAGGGGTGGCTATTTTAGTCCAATGCCTTACTGATAATAAGAATAGAACTGTTTCAGAAGTACGTTTTACCTTTGGTAAAAATGGAGGTAATCTAGGAGAAAATGGTTCTGTTGCTTGGCAATTTGAAAAAGTAGGGACCGTTTATATTGAAAGATCTGTTATATCAGAAGAAAAAATTATTGAAGAAGCTTTAGAGGCAGGGTCTGAAGATGTGATTTCTAATCAGGAAGGTTATGTCATTAAAGTAAAGCCAGATCAATTTGAAAGTTTGGTAGAAGCTTTAAAAAAAAAGCAGATTTCGATTGTTAATTCAGAAATAGAGATGTATCCTAAAAATTTTGTGACGGTTTCTAAAGAAATAGGTGAAAAAATTCTTAAATTGACACAATTACTTGATGATCTTGATGATGTACAAAGTGTTTCAAGTAATGAAAGCTTTTAAATAAAAGGTTGTATGATTTTGGGAATTGATCCAGGGTTTGCAATAACAGGTTTTGCTGTTTTAAAAAATAACACTTCTCTTTTTTTACAAGAATGTGGGATTATTAAAACCTCTGTAAAAGATGATTTTCCAAAAAGACTCTTTGATGTAGAAAATAATTTACAAGAAATTACCAGTCATTATTCTTTCTCTGGTGCTGCTGTTGAAAGTCTTTTTTTTTATGACAATAAAAAAACAGCCATTCATGTCGCTCATGCTCGAGGGGTTATTTTAAAAACACTTTATCAATTAAAAATTCCTACTTATGAATACACTCCCCCACAAGTAAAAAAAGCTCTAACCGGTAATGGTCATGCAACTAAATTAGAAGTACAAGGAATGGTTGAACGTATTTTAAATTTAAAAGATTTTTCTATTTCACAAGATGATGCTTGTGATGCCATTGCCATTGCCATTTGCCATTCTTATTTGATGAAGCGATAATTTTTATGTATGATTATTTAGAAGGAAATTTTGTTGAAAAAAGACGGCAATATTTGATTTTGGATGTGGGCGGAATTGGGTATAAGCTTTTTGTTCCTTTGCATATCAATCAGGATCCATTTGATTTATTTAGTAAAATTAAACTTTATATATATATGCAGCAAACTGAAGAAACCATTAATTTATATGGTTTTCTAGATAAAAAAGAAAGGGATTTTTTTGAGAAACTTATTTCGATTTCTGGTATAGGGCCTAAACTTGCTATTAAGATTCTTTCTTCTGTTTCTTATGTAACAATGGTTGAAATGATTTTACTTGAAGATAAAGAAGGTTTAAAAAAAATACAGGGTTTAGGGCCCAAAACAGCCATTAAAGTTTTAGTTGACTTAAAAGATAAACTTAAAGATTTTCCGATTTATTTAGACGTTTCATCAAAAGCATCTACAGGCAGTACCCGTCAATTGGAGTTTATCATAGAGCTTAAACAGGCTCTTGGTACATTGGGTTATAAAGATTTTGAAATAATAAAGGTAATTGATCTTCTTAGTAAAGAAAAAAAACTAACTGACCTTGAAACGAGCATTAAAGCAGCTTTGTTAATTTTGTCACCTTTAAAAAAATAAAGGAAACTCCTGTGTTTGAAAAGAAAACAACCATCACAAGTCCTGATGATTTTCATTTGCATCTTAGAGAAGGGAAGATGATGAAAGCGGTGTTGCCTTACACAAGTGCTATTTTTTCTAGAGCTTTAATTATGCCTAATTTAACTTCTCCTATTGACACGGTTTCTAAAGCCTTGACTTATAGAAATCAAATCTTAAAAGCTCTCCCTAAAGGTCATTTTTTTGATCCTTTAATGACTCTGTATATGACAAAAAATTTTTCAGCTAAAGAAATCATTAAAGCAAAACAAAATCCTTTTATTTTAGGGGTTAAATATTATCCTGCTGGAGTCACTACAAATGCTTATTTTGGATTTAAAAATCAGGATAAGCTTTTTTCTATTTTAGAAACTATGGAAAAAGAAGCCTTACCTCTTATGATTCATGGGGAAATTCCAGATGAAAGTGTTGATGTTTTTGATTTAGAAAAATTTTTCATTGATAAAATGTTAAAGCCTATTGTAAAAAAATTTAAAAAATTAAAAATAACTTTAGAACATATTACTACAAAAGAAGCTTGTGAGTTTATCGAAGAACATAAAAACCAACTAGGAGCAACGATTACCATTCATCATTTATTATTAAATAGAAATGATTTGCTTTTAAGAAAAATAAAACCACATTATTATTGTTTGCCTATTTTAAAACGAGAAGTCCATAGGAGAGCTATTGTAAAAGCAGCAACCTCAGGAAAGAAATGTTTTTTTTTAGGGACTGATAGTGCTCCTCATTCGATTGAACAAAAACAATCTTCTTGTGGATGTGCAGGTATTTTTTCAGCTCCTATTGCGATGCAAGTTTGTGCTGACATTTTTGAAAAAGAAAATAAGCTACAAAATCTTGAAGCTTTTTCAAGCTTAAACGGAGCTTTTTTTTATGGTTTAAAAAAAAATAATACCAAAATTACTCTTATCAAAAAAAGAATAACAAATAACCGTCTTTGTTATTATGATCAAAAAAAATTCATTAGACCTTTTCTTTATAAAAAAAATATTGAATGGAGTATTTTAGAAAAAAGATTATTAAAATAATTGATAATTAATATCACAATCAATCAAATGAAAAATCAAAATATTTTAATTTGCGGAGGGACAGGTTTTATTGGTCAATATTTAATACGTTCATTTCTTAACGAAAAAAAAAAGATTGTTGTTTTAACTAGAAATATTAATCGAGCTAAAAAGATTTTCCCTAAAGAAATCACTCTTTATGAGTGGGCTTCTCCTTTGACAGAGTTGCCGCCAAAAAAAGCTTTTAGCTCTCTTAAAGGAATTATTAATCTTTCTGGAGAAAATGTAAGTCAGCGGAGATGGTCATTAATTCAAAAAAAAAAAATTTTAGAATCAAGAGTTTTATTGACTCGAAATCTTGTTAGAGCAATTGAGAAATATCATGATCATCATAATCTGCCTGTTTATATAGGGGCTTCTTCTATTGGGTATTATGAAAAAAATAAACAAGAGCCGTTAGATGAGAACGCTCTTTTAGGAAATGATTTTCTAGCTTTGGTTTGTGATGCTTGGGAAAAAGAAATTTTTTCTTTAAAAAAAGCTAAAAGAAAAATTATTTTTAGAATAGGTATTGTGATAGGAAAAGAAGGAGGGGTCATCAAAAAACTTGTTCCAATCTTTCATTTTTTTTTTGGAGCAATTTTAGGATCGGGCAAACAAATGATGAGTTGGATCCATATAGAAGATTTTTCTCAAATGATTCGAAATGCTTTAGAAAACCCTTCTTATACAGGAGTTTATAATGCAACTAGTCCACAACCTATTAGTAATAAGGATTTTAGTAAAGCAATTGCTAAAAAATTAAGACGAATTGTTTTTTTAAAAATCCCTTCTTTTTTTTTAAAAATTGTTTTAGGAGAAATGGCATCTTTGCTTTTAGATGGACAACATGTTTATCCTAAAAAAATCCTTTTAAAAGGATTTCGTTTTCGTTATTCTAATTTTTATAGAGGTTTAAAAAAAATTCTATAAAAATAAAAAACATTGTAAAAATAAAGAATGAATTTTTTCCCACTCTTTTTTTTAATTCTTAATTTTTTCCTTTTTTTTTCTTTTACAGTTGATCGAAAAACGATCCATTTAAGTGATCAAGAAGCAACTCCCTTAGAAAAAGATTTTTTTAAAGATATAGCAGATGGTTCTTTAGATACTTTTAATTTTATAGAAGGTTATTTTGTTGTTACAGGGGTTGTAAATAAGAAGGAGTTTGATTTATTAAATAAAGCTTATCGAAAGAAAAAGAAACTTATTTTTTCATATATTTCTTCAAGTAGCTCTAAAAAAAAGGCAGAGAAGCTTTGTGAATTAATGCACCAAAAGAAACTTCTTAAACAGTACAGTTTTGATGCTGTCTTTGTAAAACCTCTTATTAAACAAGGGCTTTTTAATTGTGTGACTTCTAGTGCTGTTTATAGAGATTTAATGATTACAGCAAAAATTAATTCAAAATTTGCTTTTGTTGATAAGCATATTTATAAATATGTTTATCTTAATAATGTTCCCATTCAAGTAGAACCTACCAATCCTTATGGATTTGATCCTGGAAAACATAATATGATTGTTCGCTCAAATGGCTCTCGAAGCTGGACACCAAAAGTGCGTTATCAAAATCCTAAAATTGTAGGTGATTTTAAATTTTTAGCTTCTCTGTACCTTGATGCTAGGGTATGGTCTAAAATAGCTGGAAATAATCTTGATAAAAACATTGCTTTTTGTAAAAAAGGGCTTATACTGGACCTTGAAAATGATTTTTTACAACAAAACTTTATTTATTGGACTTCTAAAAAAGCTAATAAACTTTATGCTCTTAAGCAATTTAATCATTTAGAATCTTTTGCTATTTCTTCTATTCAGGTTTTATCAGGGAATAAATATCAAAGTTACCAAAAAGAAATGTTACGTTTTATTGCGTATGCTTTGTTAGATGAGCTTAGAAAAGAAGATTATCAATCAAGTAGTGATATGATTAATCGTTTAAAGAAAAAATTATCTAGAGAGTATTTTCAAAAAGTATTTCTAATCAGTGTACAAAAAGCCAATCGAATTTTTTTATCTAAAAATGAAATTGATAAATCTAAAATTCTGATAAAATTTAGTGAGCAGTGGTTATCTAAAAATAAACAATTTGAAGAACAAAAAAATATTGTTAGTAGAGTTGGTGCTAAATCAAGTAAAAAAATTGAAGAATTAATTAATTATTATCTTAAAGAAAAGAAAAGAAACCACTTTAATGAAGGTCTTTTTTCTAAAGATATTTATGATCTTTCTTACCATTTGGGGGTTTTTGGAAGATTGAAAGATTTGAAAAAAAATTATTCTCTTCTTGAAGAGCACTTTCCAACAAAACTTTTAAATGAGATTTATAAAGTTTTAATAGTAAATCTTATTTATCAAAGTTATGACTTAAAAGAATACGATAAAGGGATTGCTCTTTATCATTTTTCCAAAAAACTTTTTCAAGAAAGTCAAATTGATGAAAATTATATAGCACTTATTGATAAGTATGTTAGTGAACTTTTTTTTAAAGATAGCCTAAATGCTGCTATTCTTTTTCTAGTTTCAGAAGAAAAAAAATCAAAAGAAGTCTTTGCAAAACAAAATTATTTTGCTTCTAAACTAAGTGAAATAGCTGAAAAAGAAATTAAAAGAAATAATAATTTTAGTATTTTTCTTTTTTTAAAAAATTTAAAAAATTCTCTTAGTGAAGCTGATTTTAATATTTTTATTAAAAAAGCCATTATTAATGGTACTTATGTTTTAATTGAAGAAGGTTATTATGATAAAGCAATGCAATTAGTGGAAGAGACGATAGAGATTGGTTTTGATAAAGAGCTTATTAAAAATAATTATTTATCAGCGGTAAATCGAAGAGTTGAATCTATTTTACTTCAAAAAGATGAAAAAAAGGCAATGAGTGTTTTGTCAAAAGCTTTACAGATTTATTCTAATTCTTCAAAGCTTAGGGAGTTAGTTATTTATCATTTAGGGACTTGCTTAGAATCTCTTTTAATTGAAGGTGATTTTAAAAAAGTAAATTATTTGATTTCAAAAATAAAGTCACTTTTAGATCAAAAATCATTTGATGATTTTCTAAAAAAACTTTATGTAAGTGCTTCTTACCAATTAATTCAAAAAAAAGCATATCACCAGAGCTTGGATATTTGTGTGGAAGGATTGTCAAAAATAAAACATCAAGGTGATGAAATTTTAAACAATTATCGGTATGCTTTAAATGAATATTTGAGTGAATTAAAAAAAAAAAACCTTCAAAAAGCAAAGTCAGCATTAAAACAAGCGGTGAGAATACTTGGGGAAAATGATAAGGTGATTGTTTTTTGGAACAGGCGATTAAGAGGTTTTTAAATTGACTTTTTTATTAAAGATTTTTTTGATCACGGTTTTTTTGTTTTTCACTTTATTTTCTCAGCAGAATATTACCGGTTGGGCTGATTTTAAACTGGGAATGAATTATAAAGAAGTTTTAGAAATGATCCAAAAAGAAATCATTCCTTGGATCAAGCTTAAAGGAGATCAACTCTCTGAAATCGAAGAAGAGAGAGAGGGTTATTCTTTGGAAATTTTACCAACTGATTTTTTAAAAGAAGGGTATTTTCAATTTAATAAGGAGAAAAAACTTTATTTAATTAAACTTGTTTTTGATAAAAAATATTTCTCTTTTCTTTCACTTATGACCCAACTAACTAATAAATATGGAAATCCTAATAAAACAACTTATAAAAAAGCTCAGTGGAATAATAATAATTTTTTTTTAGAGCTACAAAGAGATAGAGTTATTCGTTATTTTAATACGTCTATTTTTCAAAAAGAAACATTGCCTAAAAGTCAAGCAGAAAGTTTAATTAAAGAAAATATTAAAGATATTTTAGAATCTTTATAAGATTGTTATTGTAAGTTTTTGACATCATCAATTGTTTATTGGTTTTCTTGTAAGATGAGTTCTACTTCGTAAATTTCCAAACTAAGGTGTTTAGAAATTTCTTCCTTACTCCAACCGATGCGGCTTAAAGATAAAACAGATTCTTTGGTGCTTTCTGTCATATTTTTTTCTTCATCATCTCTATCACCGATTATATTTTTTTGCCTTTCTTTATTCAATAGCTTTAAAGACATTTTAATTTGTTCGTCCAAAGTGTTTTTAATTTTTTTTGTTTCTTCTTTTTCACTGATTAAAGTTGTTTTCATTCCTAAAAGGTCGTCTTTCATTTTGTCTATAATTCTTTTTCTTTGCTCTATGTCTTGAAGAGCGATATCTAATTGGTCGTATTTTTCATTAAATTCGATGAGTTTTTTTTGATTTCCTTCTAATATCATAGATTTGTTTTCGATTTTATCTAGTTGATTTTTAATATCAGCTTGATTTTCTTTAAGCTTATCACTATCTCTTTTTATATCAAAATGTTGCTCTTGAATTTCTTGATTTTCTTCGATAATATGTTTGTATTCTTTGATGGTTGAGTCAACTTCTATTTTAGAGTCTTTAATTTTTATAAAATCTTCCTTAATGGTATTTGAATCTTGACGAATAGAGTTAATTTGATTTAAAAAAACAATAATTTGTTTTTTTGATTTTTCGATTGAGTTAATTTTTGTATCAACTGTTTCTGAAAAGCTCTTGAGATTTTCTATTTTTTGATTTACCATTAAAATATCTCCTTCTTTAAGTGAGATTTTATTAAAGATTTTCTCAATTTGCTTTTGGGACAATGTAGCTAGTTTAAGCTGTTTATCGACATCGCTAAGAGATGAAGATTTTTCTTTCATGCTTTCTATTTTTTCATTGTAATGCTTTATACTTTGATCTAATTTTTCTTTTAGAATATCTGTTTTTTTAAAGATGTTTGTTTGTTTTGTAAAATTATCAATTTGTTCTGCGATAGCAATAATTTTTTTGTTAATGCCTTCAAATTGCTTATTAGATTCTAAAGAAAGCAATTTTTCTTTTTCTTTTAAGTTTTGACTAATTTTTGTAAAATCTTCTTCGATTTTTTGTTTTTTAGAAGTTAATGTATTTTCTATTTTTTGAGATACTTCTTCGATATTTTTTTGGAATTCGACTTCTTGATTAGTAAGAGCTTTTTGATAATCTTTATGAAGAGAGTCGAATTTTTCTGTTAATTTACTTGCTTTATTTTGGTGCTGTTCTTTAAATAAGTCGATTTGTTGATCTAAAGAATCAATAATTTTTTTACTGGTTTTAATAAAGTTTTTAATTTTTTCTTTTCTTTCTTTTTCTTCTTGTTCGAAATTATTTTTCATTTCTTTTAATTTTTCTTTTTCTTCATTTAGGTTGTCTTTATGTTCAGTATTTAAGTTTTCGATATCTTCAATGGCTTTTATTAGTTTTTTTTCATTAATTTCATTAATTTCAATTTCTGCTTGTTGTTGTTGTTCAATTAGATTTTGGAAGCTTTTTTGGTATTGTTCTAGCTCTTTATTTAGTTTGATTTCAAAATCAATAAATCGTTTGTCTTTTTTAGGAGATAAAGATTTAATTAGTTGATTGGAGTTTTGGATTTCGTTTTTCACATAATCTTTAAATTCTTTGATTTCGAAAAGCACATCATTTTGAAATTTTTCTTTAATATTAGAGAGTTCTTTTTGAGTATTTTTAAGTTTATCTTGAAAATAGAGAGACTGCTTATTCATTTCATCTTGAGTTTTTTTCTTTTCATCTTTAGAGAAAGCATTAAGTTCTTGATGGGTTGAAGACTTAAGTTCTTTTAAAGTTTTTTCATTGTCTAAAATGAGTTTGTCTAATTTTTCTTTGCTACTGATGTCGTAATCTTCTATTTTGCCCATTAAATCTTTAAGGATAGATTTTTGTTTAGAAACTTCTTTAATTTCATTTGACATTTGGGTTTGAAATTTTTCTTTAAGGCTATTAAGTTCGTCTTGAGTTTTATTTGTTTTTTGGAAGACTAGATTAATTTCTTTATCCATTTTTAATTGGAGATCATTTTTAAGAGATTCAAATTGGTCTTTGTTTTTGATTTCTGCTTGCTTAGAAAGTTCTTTTTGAAAATCTTTAATAATATTTGAGATTTGTTTATTAGCGGTCGTTTTTTGTTGTTCGGCTTCTTTGAGGATAGTATCTATTTTAGAAAAGAATTTTTTTTTTTTTTTTTCTAAAAAAGCTAATTGGTTGTCGAGTTCTTGATGATTTTGATAATAAATATTAGATTTTTCTTCTTTTTGTTTATTAATATCATTTACTTCATTTGACATTTGAGTTTGAAATTTTCCTTTTAAATTGATCAAATCTTTTTGAGTTTGTATTGTTTTTTTCTCGAAGGTTGAAAAAAGTTTTTCCATTTCTTTTTGAACTTTTTTCTTTTCATCTTTAGAGAAGTCATAGAGTTCTTGATGGGCTGAAGACTTAAGTTCTTTTAAAGTTTTTTCATTGTTTAAAATGAGTTTGTCTAATTTTTCTTTGCTACTGATGTCGTAACCTTCTATTTTATTCATTAAATTTTTTAGAGTTGAGGCTTGTTTGGTAAAGTTTTTAATTTCATTTGACATTTGAGTTTGAAATTTTTCTTTAATATTAGAGAGTTCTTTTTGAGTATTTTTAAGTTTATCTTGAAAATAGAGAGACTGCTTATTCATTTCATCTTGAGTTTTTTTCTTTTCATCTTTAGAGAAAGCATTAAGTTCTTGATGGGCTGAAGACTTAAGTTCTTTTAAAGTTTTTTCATTGTCTAAAATGAGTTTGTCTAATTTTTCTTTGCTACTGATGTCATAATCTTCTATTTTGCCCATTAAATCTTTAAGGGTAGATTTTTGTTTAAAAACTTCTTTAATTTCATTTGACATTTGGGTTTGAAATTTTTCTTTAATATTAGAGAGTTCTTTTTGAGTATTTTTAAGTTTATCTTGAAAATAGAGAGACTGCTTATTCATTTCATCTTGAGTTTTTTTCTTTTCATCTTTAGAGAAAGCATTAAGTTCTTGATGGGCTGAAGACTTAAGTTCTTTTAAAGTTTTTTCATTGCCTAAAATGAGTTTGTCTAATTTTTCTTTGCTACTGATGTCATAATCTTCTATTTTGCCCATTAAATCTTTAAGGGTAGATTTTTGTTTAAAAACTTCTTTAATTTCATTTGACATTTGGGTTTGAAATTTTTCTTTAATATTAGAGAGTTCTTTTTGAGTATTTTTAAGTTTATCTTGAAAATAGAGAGACTGCTTATTCATTTCATCTTGAGTTTTTTTCTTTTCATCTTTAGAGAAAGCATTAAGTTCTTGATGGGCTGAAGACTTAAATTCTTTTAAAGTTTTTTCATTGTCTAAAATGAGTTTGTCTAATTTTTCTTTGCTACTGATGTCATAATCTTCTATTTTGCCCATTAAATCTTTAAGGGTAGATTTTTGTTTAAAAACTTCTTTAATTTCATTTGACATTTGGGTTTGAAATTTTTCTTTAAGGCTATTAAGTTCGTCTTGAGTTTTATTTGTTTTTTGGAAGACTAGATTAATTTCTTTATCCATTTTTAATTGGAGATCGTTTTTAAGAGATTCAAATTGGTCTTTGTTTTTGATTTCTGCTTGCTTAGAAAGTTCTTTTTGAAAATCTTTAATAATATTTGAGATTTGTTTATTAGCGGTCGTTTTTTGTTGTTCGGCTTCTTTGAGGATAGTATCTATTTTAGAAAAGAATTTTTTTTTATCATTTTCTAAAAAAGCTAATTGGTTGTCGAGTTCTTGATGATTTTGATAATAAATATTAGATTTTTCTTCTTTTTGTTTATTAAGTAAATCGATTTCATCTTGTAAAAGAGTAAAAAAGTTTGATTTTTTTTTCTTAATTTCTTTTGAGAAATTTTCGTTAATTTCCTCTTTTATTTTTTCAAAATCCAAGACTTTGTTTTCAACTTCTTCTAATTTGATTTCAAGTGATTTTTTAATGTTATTCATATCGCTAAATTGTGATTTGATAACTTCAAACTCTTCTTTAGTATTTCCAAAAAAAGTTTGTGTTTCACTTTCAACTTCGTTAATGGTGAGCTTAATATTTTCTTTTTCTTGCAGTAGATAATCATCAAGGGTTTCTTGAATGTTATCAATAATGTTTTGTTTTTGCTTGTTTAAACTTGAAGCAATTTTTTCTAATTGTTTATTAGCTAAGTTATCTTCTTTATTAATTTCTAATTGAATGCTCTTTTTAATTTCATTTGAAAATACTTCTTGCTCTCTTTCAAGTTTGGAATACCAATTTTTACTTATTTCAGAGAAATCTTTTTTAATTTTTTCTAAATGATTGTTAGCTTCTTTTTTAATTTTTTCTTGATTTTTTTTTGCTTGTTGTAAAATAGTAGCGAGGTCTTTTTCACTTAATTTAATGGAAGTAATATTTTTTCTAATGTCTTTTTTAACTTTATCTCTAATTTGGATTGATTGGCTCATAATGTTTTGATATAAATCTTTTTCAAGTTTTTCTTTAAAGTTTTTAATTTCTTTTTCAATAAGGTTTTCTTCTTTTTTAAAGAAGTCTTTTATATTTTTTTTGAGTTTACTTCCTTTTTTTAAAACTAAGGAGATGTCATTGGATTCTATTTTTTCTAATTTGTTTTTTAATTTAGAAAGATGAGTTTCAAATAATGAGACTTTATCATTAATTGTGAATTGATGTTCGTTGATATATTCTGAAAATTTTTCAAATTGAGATTGTTTACTTTTTTTTAATTTTTTTGATTGATTAAATTCGGCTTTTAAAGTTAATAATTCTTGACTGACAGTTTCTAATTGTTTTTGACTTTCTTTTGTTGAAGAGTTATTTTTAATTTGATCGTACTTAAGGATGAGGTTTTTAACTTGTTGTGAGAATTGGCTTTGATAAAGCTGGGTATTTTGTTGGATATTTTTTATTTCTTCTTGACTTAGTTCTAGTTGATCTTTTAAATTTTCAAGCTCTTCTTTATCAATATTATTAATGTTATTAGTAAATAAAGCATGAAGTTTTTTTTGATTTTGATTGATGAATTCAGTTTGTTTATGTTCCATGTCATTTTTTAGCTTTTCATTAAGTTGAATAATTTCATCAACTTTTTGAGAGAATTCATTTTCGAAAATATTTTTTTTATCTTTTATTTCTGTTTTAAGGTCTTGAATTGTGTTTCGCATTTTTTGATTAGTTTCTTCTTTAGTTTTTTCTAATTTTTCTTGGAGATTTAAAATAAGTTTTTCAATTACCTGCTTTAAAGGTTTAATTTTTTTAGAAGAAGAGGTTATTTCTTCGTCTATTTTTTTAGAAGTAATTTCTTTTTCTTTTATTTTTTTTAGTTGCTCTTTAATATCACTAAGAGAGTTTTTTAAATTGTCTTCGTATTGATCAAATTCTTTTGATTTTTTTTGAAGGTTTTTTGAGTTTTCATTAATTTGATTGAGCTTACTATCAAGAGAATAGAGTTTTTTTTCAATCTCAACTTCTAGTTGGTGAAATTTTTTCAAATCGACAGAAATAACAGAATTAATATCATCTAAATTAAGGACTTTAGCTGAGATTTTGTCGTTAAATTCTTTTTCTTTTGATTTAATAAATTTTTTTAATTTATTAATACCTATTTTTTTTGAGTAATAACGATTAATAAAAAAAGAGAAAGCAAATAATAATAAGAAATAAATAATAGATTCCATATTTATATAGGTTTTAAAAACCTATTTTGTTTTTAAATTATTTTTTAAAATAAAAGAAAAACAGGGTATTACACAAGCTTATTTAAACTTTAAGAAGTAAATAAAAATTGTACTCTTCAAAAATTCAAAAGTCAATTTTTATGAAATGGAAGAATTTCTTTTTCAAAAAAGAAAAAATGCCCAAGACTGGAGTTGAACCAGCACAGGATTTCTCCCACTACTCCCTCAAAGTAGCGTGTCTACCAATTCCACCACTTGGGCTAAGGGGTTTATAGAGATTTAATAAAATCAAGCATATAAAACAAAACACAAAAAAGAGCGGGTGGTGGGAATCGAACCCACCTCATCAGCTTGGAAGGCTGAGGTAATAGCCACTATACGACACCCGCACATGGAGGGAGAAGGATTCGAACCTTCGAAGGCGAAGCCAACGGATTTACAGTCCGCTCCATTTGACCACTCTGGTACCCCTCCTTATTTTTTTAAAGATTTCCATTGTACAATTTTGAATTTACTTTGTCAAATGCTCTTTTATTTTCTTTTATAAAAAAGTATAATGATAGACAGAAAATTTTATGGATTATAGAGAATTTAAAAATATTATCAATCAAACTCAAATTATTAAAATGCCCACTAAAAATATTGTTACCTTTGATCAAACACTTTATAAGTATTATTTTTTAAGTGCTGCTAGTAAAACTAGTACTTATGTAAGAGAAGGTAGTTTAAAAGTAAAAAAACCTTTGATTTTTCTTCCAGAAGATTTTCATCATTCATTAAAAGGCTTTAAACAAGATGTCAATCGTTTTGCAAATAGAATATTAGCTGAAAATGGTTCTAGTCTTAAATCTTTAGGGTATCGTTTTGAGCATATTCCTCATCAAAAGTCTCTTCAAAAACATTCTATTGAACAAGTGATTATGGATATTTCAAAAGTTTCCAACAAAAATCCAGAAGGTGTCATTGTTGTTGGTCGTGATTCCCTTTGGCAAATTTCATTACTTAGATTTATCTTTAAAATTATAGAGCGTTCTTTTTTAATTAATTTTGAAGAAATAGAAGAAAGGGGTTTTTTTGATAAAAAAGGAATCCCTCCTTCTATTTATAAGGAAATTGATGGGCTTTTTGCTTTAGCTAAAAAAGACAAAAAAAGGTTAAAGCAACTAGGTGCTTTACTTTTAGAAAATGATCTTTTTGAAGACTATGAAGAACAATTTTTTAATTTAATAAAATAACAATGAATCAAAATAACCAACTCCTCAAACTTGTCCTTTTAAGACACGGGGAAAGTGAATGGAATCAGGAAAATCGTTTTACCGGATGGGTTGATGTTGACTTAAGTGAAAAAGGACTCGATGAGGCCAAACAAGCAGCTGATCAACTAAAAAAACACCAGTTTCATTTTGATATTGCTTACACTTCTCTTTTAAAAAGAGCTAATAAAACTCTTTTTTTTGTTTTAAGTGGCTTGAATGAACATTGGATTCCTGTCATTAAAGACTGGAGACTTAATGAACGCCATTATGGAGGGCTTCAAGGACTTAACAAAAAAGAAACCGCTTCTAAATATGGAAAAGAGCAAGTCCTTCTTTGGAGAAGAAGTTATAAAACTAAACCACCTCTTTTGGTTCAAGATAGTCCTTATGACCCTAGAAACGATAGGCGCTACCAACATCTAAGAGATGATGAAATCCCTTTTTCAGAATGCCTTTATGATACGGTAAAGCGTTTTTTGCCTTTTTGGGATCAAACGATCAAGCCTTCTCTTAAAAAAGGTAAACAAGTTTTAATTGTAGCTCATGGAAATAGTCTTAGAGCCCTCATCAAGCATTTAGATCAAGTTTCAGATGAAGACATTATTAAATTAAATATCCCAACAGGGATTCCTTTAGTCTATGAATTAAATAAAGAGACTTTATTCCCTACTAATCACTATTATTTAGAATCAAAAAAAACATAGCTAAAATTTCAAAACTAGTTTTTATAAATATTTATTAAGAAGATTTTTCATATTTTCTTTTAAAATAGGTTTGCTCACATAATCATCCATTCCGCTTAGAAAGCATTTGTCTTGATCTCCTATAATCGAATTAGCTGTAATTGCAGCAATAATCACTTTTTTTCGTTTTTTTTTTTTTTCAATAGAACGTATTTTTGAAGTTGCATCATAGCCATTCATACTTGGCATATGACAATCCATTAAAATTAATTGGTACTCTTTTTTTTGATAGTATTCAATCGCCTCAAGTCCATCAAAAGCAATGTCCACTTCATCTTTTCCTAAACTAGATAAAACGCTTTTAATGATTTTTTGATTCACTAGATTATCTTCAACAATTAAAATGTTATCTTTAATTTTTTTTGATTTTTTTTTTTTTTGGTTTCTTTCAAGAAGCTTTTGAATTGAAAAAAAGAAATTTTTTTTTTGAAAAGGTCTTTTTAAATAGACAAGTGATTCATTAATATTTTTTTCTTGATTAAAGGCTTTGTTGATGATTACAAGAGTAGGGAGTAAATGGCATAATTTGATGATTTCTTTTGTATGAGTGATTTCTTCCTGATTAATCACAACGATGCTATAGTTGTGATTAGAGAAATCATTTTGTTTTATTTTTAAAATAGCTTTTTCTATATTTTGAGTGGTGTCTAATAAGATATCTTCTTTGTAAAGAATTTCACTAACTAACTTAGTTAAAATCTCATTGTTATTAACAAATAATATTTCTTTTATCGTTAGAGTTTTTTTTATTTTTTCCTTAAAATTATCTTGTTTTGACTTCTCTAAAGTTAAAGAATAAGTAATAGATAAATTTTTATGTTTACTCATTTTTATTTTTGGTTTTTGAGTTTGGTGAATAGTTTTTAAGATATCAAATGAGCTGTTGTTAGTAAAAATTTTAAAAATTCTTTTTTTACCTTTCGTTTGAATATTAAGATTATTTAAAATCATAAATTGAATGTTAGTATAAAAATTAGTTTCTTTTTTTGTTTTGATTTTTAAAATGAGGTCTTTCTTTTTTGTAAGATTAAGAGCTTGATTAAATATTTTAAAAAGCAAGATTCGAAATTTTATAGGAGAGGCATAAACTTTTTGATAAACTTTATGGTCTATAATCATGGCAAAATTAATTCCATTTTTCATGGCTTTTTTATAAAACTCTTCCTCAATACTTGAAAGGGTTGCAAGAAGATCAAATTCTTCTTTATGGTTATTGTCATTTTCTTTGTCTTCTTCAATTGATTGTGGATCTATCTGGGCTAGATTAAGGGATTTATTAATTATTTTTAAAAGTGAAAGCGTGCTATTAAAGCTAGAATCAAATTTTTCTTTATCTTCTTTTCTAAGTTTCACCTTTGAAAGAGTGTTGAAATGATAGACAATATTATTTAAAGGAGTTTTGAGCTGATGAGAAATTTTTCTTAAAAATTCTGTTTTTACTTTTACGGCTTTTTCTTTTTTATCAATTTCGTTAATAAATTTATCTTGGGCCTCTTGTCTATAATATTCAAATATTCTAGATAAAACTGTAATCAGTAAAAATCCAGAAAAATACTTAACAACTTCTCTTAAGTTAAACCCAATTAAAAACTCTTTTTTTAAAATAAAAGTAGTTGAAATAGAAAAAAAAAATAAGAAAAAAGTTAAAAACAACCCGATATTTTTTCCAGCTAAAAAAAAAGCAAGTAAAGGATACACATAAAACCAAAGAGCATTTGTTTTTTCTGCAGAAGAATAATAAACATAAAAGAAAGTAAACCCAATCGTAATTAAAGCAACATAAATAGTAATTTGAAGATTAGCCGTGATTCTTAAAAAAATTATATTGATACTTGTAATAATAAGCACACTAATATTAATAATAAACCTTTTACTATTAATAAAACTTTTTATATCTTTTTGAGAAAAATCTAAAAACAACAAAAAAGATAGCACGAGTATAGCAAAAAAATGAGAGCCATATAACAGTGTTTTTTTTCTTTGATATTCTATTTGTTCTATTTTGCTGATTTTATTATTTTTGAATCGAAATATTATTTTTAAAAAAAGGTTAAGCTTTTCTTTAAGCATTATGATTGATTTTTTGTTAATCTCTATTATAGATAATTTTTTGAATTATTATTTAATAAGTTTTTTTAAATGCATCAATGGTTTTCACTTATTCTTTTACTTTTTGGATATTAGTCTTGTTGAAAAACAAGAAAGAGGATAGTAGTAAAATGAATTTTTTATTAGAATAATACTAGATTAATACTTAACAATTTAAATCATTTAGTTTTTTCATCACAATCTCAACTTGCTTTTATTTTTTATAAATACAATAATTTTTTTATGTTAAGAGTTTTGTTGTTTTGTTTTTCACTGTTATTTCTTTTTTTCAACGTTCTTTATTCAAAATCTATTAATTTACCAAAAACAAAAAATTTCAAATCTTATTGGTATGGCTATGGAGCTGAAATTAGTCGTTATCAATTAACTTTTTCTCGCTATGGAGTTCCTAGAGAAGGGAACGCTATTTTGATTTTTGTTACAGAAGACTTTTTACCTAATCAACAAGTTAAAGCAGAAATATTTAATTCTAGAAAAAAAAGTATACCTATTTTAAAGTTAAACTCCATCCATCGGTTTGAAACGGGAGTTTATGATTATTCTATAATGCAGTCGATTTTTACGCCTATTCTTTTTTCTCAAACCAAAGCAAGTACTTATAAAGTCACAACCACGGTTCAAGATTGGTGTGGTCATGTTTTTAGCCAGCTTAATCTTCAAAAAGAATTTTATAAAGGAACTGTGTTTTCTTATTTTGAAAAAGAAGGTGATAAGCAGTTTTATTTGAAAAAAGCTTTGCTTGAAGAAGAGCTTTGGATGAAAATAAGAATCAACCCTAAAGCATTACCAGAAGGAGAATTTGAATGTATCCCCAGTAGCCTTACTAGTACAATACGCCACATGACCCCCAAAGTTTTAAAAGCCAAAGCTACTTTATCTATTGAAAAAGTCGATAAACAATCTTTGTATCGCTATACTATTGAATATTTATTTATTCCAAGGAAATTGAGCATTTATTTTACCCAAGGCTTTCCTTATCATATTATTTCTTGGGAAGAGATTCAAGAACTTTCTTTTCGAAAAAAGAAAATTCTTGCCAAAACAAAAGCGGTTAGAACCCATGCTCTAATGCTTGATTATTGGAATCATAATTCACTTAAAGATGAGAAAATTCGTTCTAAGCTTGGTTTGAAAAGCCCTTTCTAATTTTTTTTATTTAACTTACTTTATTTTTTTTGATTCGTCTAAAATAGTTAATTGAGCTTTAAAATTAAAGTGAAATTAAATTATTTTTTTTTGATCATTTTTTTTTCATATTTTAGTATTTATTTTTTAGATACTTTGGTTTTTTCTTTAACAAAAGATTTTTTTTTTATTATTTTATCTGTAAGTATTGTATTTTTTTTAAAAAAAAGAAGTGTTGTTAATCAAAAACTTAAAGTTCTTTATTTAAAATTAAAAAATCAAGAAATAACTTGGGAAAAATATTCAAACCAACTCGCTTATGCCAGCTTGACTAAAAGCATCGCTCATGAAATCAAAAATCCATTAAAAATGATTTTAATCGGTAGTGAACTTATTTTAAAAAATATGACTCAAAAAAATCTTGTGAAAGAATTGACTCAAAAAAATATTGAAATAATGCTTAGGCTTAATAAAATTTTAGAAAACATGTTAGCCTACGCATCTAATAATTCTAAAATTAAAAATATTTTTCTGTTTCTGATACTTTAGATTTAGTGCTTTTACTTGTAAAATCTTATTGTGTCAAAAAATTAGTTCGAGTCAATCAACAAATTAAAGAAGTCCCTTTGATTTTAGGGCTTACTATTCATTTTCAGCAAATTTTTACGAATATCATTTTAAATGCTATTGAAGCCATGCAAGAGAGTAAAAAACGTATTTTAAGTGTTAATATAAATTTGAAAAAAAGCAAAAATGAATCTCTCCCTTTATTCATTGAAGTCAACATTAAAGATACTGGAAAAGGACTTGAAAAAAAAGATATTAAAGAAGTCTTTAAACCTTTTGTAACCAAAAAGCCAGACAATTTAGGTCTTGGGCTTTCGATTGTTGTTAGAATTTTAAATTTATATAAAGGACATATCGATTTTATTTCTAAAAAAAATAAAGGGACTCATGTTAAAATTCAAATTCCTATTGAAAAACAAAAGCCAAATTTGTCTTGAATTAGCTTTCTTTAATTAAGTTTTTTCTTCCCCTAAAGTTTGAAGAAGCAAGCCATAACAATCTTCAATCTTCAATCTTCAATCTTCAATCTTCAATCTTCAATCTTCAATCTTCAATCTTCAATCTTCAATCTTCAATCTTCAATCTTCAATCTATAATTTATTATTATCTTAAAAGATTTTTTAAGATAATCAACCACTTCTGACTGAATTAATTTCAAAACTTCTAGGCTTTTTTTTATATGTTATAATCATAAAAACAGTCAAAGAGGGGACACTTTTTTGACTTTTAAGAAAAAAAATTTATCTTCTAATTTCTCAAGTAAATAAATTAGGAGTTTTTTCATTTTGTTGTAAATAACATATTTGACTGATGAGTTCTTTTGGATTTAAAATTTTTACTAACATAGATTAGAAGTGATTTTTTTAAAAAAATCAAATATAATCTAATATAGAATATCGAAAAAAATGACGATAAATTTTTTTAATGTTATTCTTTTTATGACTTTTTTTACTACTTTTAATTTAAACTCATTTTTTTTTATGCTTCGTTTTTTACGTACTTTTTTACTAAAAGCAAAATCCTTTTATATTAATTTATGAGCATTAAATACTTCTCCGGATTCTATTGCCTTTGGCTTTGCGGTAGGGACTTTTTTTTGTATTTTACCAACAGCAGGTTCTTAGCATTTTCGCTACTTTTGTAAATATTTACTTTGCTAAGAAGGTCAATAAAATAGCAGTTGTTGGATCTTTTCTAATTTGGAACCCTGTTTTCTTAGCTCCTATTTATGCTTTTAGCTATTACTTAGGGAGTTTAATTAATACGAGTAGTAAGGGAGAATATGAGGTCACGATTTGGAAAAAAATTTTTCATTTCTCTATTAATTTTATATTAGGTAGTTTTTTTATTGCGATTTTTATAGCTATTTTGAGCTATTTTATTACTAAGTACTTTGTTTCGTATTATCAAAGTAAAAAGAATATAAAAAATATTGGAGAATAATATGAGGAAAAAAAGAACTAAATTTATCATTGATAAAAATTTTCAATATGATTTTCTTTATAAAAGTATTTTATAGTTTGTTTTTTGTTTTGGCATTATTTTTTTAATTATTACTTTCTGGAATTATTATGAGATAAAACAAGGCTTTCTTATTCGTTCACCTGAAAATGAAACTGTAGCCAAATGGGCTAAAGAAAATAACATTCAACCTAATAGCGTAGAGTATATGAGTCAATTTTTAATTCAAGCAGCACCCTATACAATTTATGACACTACTTGCAAACCACTTTTGTTGGCTTTTTTAATACAAGTAATTTTTCTTTTTATTACAAATATTTATGTGACTCATAAAATAGTAGGGCCTATTTATCATTTAAAGCAATATTTAAAAAAAAATTAAAGGTAATGAAAACGAAATTTTTAACTTTAGAAAAAACGATACATTTTAAGAACTGGTAGTTTTAATTAATAAGTTTTTGAAAAAACTCAAAAAAAATTTTCAAAAAAAGATGATTGAATTATATTAGTTTAAAGAAAAGCCATAAAGCATAAAGTTTACCAAGCTTTATTATTTCTCCATTGGCTTCAAACAATTAAATCTTTCTAAAAGCATATTTAAGGTTTTTTTTCTTTTCTGCAAAAAAACCCAAACCAAGTATATTTTTGAACATAAAAAAGAAACTTTATTTTTTAAGCATCTCTTTTATTGCCATATTAGATAGGTTGTTTTTTTTACCAAGTTCATTAAAAAACAATAAATATCCCCACTCTTGGTATTTCTTTTTTTGTTTTAAATTTTTTAAGATCTTTGGGTTATCTGTTGTTGTTTTTCTTTTTAAAAAATTAAGTTTCTTTTCCCAATTTTTGATTTCATTGACACTAATGCAAAGCCTTTTTTTTCAGAAACTCTCATAAGAACGCTACTCATTATCATTAAAAAAAGAATCAACCCTTTATACTTTATAATCATTGTATATTTTAATGACATTAGACTTAGCATTGACAATGTTTAATTTATTTTTTCAAGAAATTAGAACAATTTTTTTAAGATATTTTGTTGATTATCCTGATTTAGAAAAAGAAATAATTTTTTTTAAAAAAAAAATGGAATTTGTTGAAAATCAAAATGAAACTTTAAAAAAATTATTATCGGTCATCAATCAAATTGAAAAAGCTTTGCCAAAAGAATATCTTATTTATTTTGTTCTCCAGCTTTTTGCTTCTCCCTATCTTTCTTTTTTAAGTCATCATAAAAAAAAGAGCAAGCCTTTCACTACTTTAAAAGAAGAATATTTTTTTTGGATTTGTTTTTTTGTTTGGAATCATAAAAATCTTAAAAAATCTCAAGATCTAATTGTTGAAGACCTTCATTTTTTAAGTCAAATCCTTTTAGGAGGGAAAAAACTTATTTCTTCAAGTTTTTCTAAAGATTCAACTTGTTTTAAAGAAAAAACTTCTTTTACTTTTAATACATTGCCTAACATTCTTAAGTTTAACCCTCATGCTTCACTATCCAATTTAGGAATTGATTATCGTTCTAATTTGATTTCTTTTCTAAATCGAAATAAAAATACTTGGGATTGTAGTTCAAAATTTAATGTCAATTGGTATAAAAGTAGATTTTTTGTCTTGGGTAATATTTATGCCCTTGATCAAAACCAAACTCCGCTTGCTTCTATTTATCTTCTTCTTTCCCCTAACCAAGGTGCTTATTCTAAAGAAATTTTTTATTACCAAAAACAAGTCGTTAATTTTGTGTTTATTGATAAAATTCAAATAAATTGCAAAGGATTAGATGCTAATTTTTTCACTTCTTTTTTTGCTAGTCCTCCATTTGATTCGTTTGATTTTGTTTTAATCAACCCTTTTAAAGCGATTTCAAACTATAAAAAGACGAATATTGCTTTTAATCGTTATTTATTGGGTTTGTTAAAAACGAACCCAATACAAGTTTATTTTGATTTAAAAGAAATTAAAAAGAATTCATATTTTTATTATTTAAATTATTTTAATGCTTATGATAGTTTAAATAAAAAAAATATTTACCTCTCTGTTACAAATCGCCTTGATATTAAAGAAGGTTGTTTTATCAATCACCAAGTTAAAGGCTTTTTTAATTTTTTAAGGCTCCCTTTAAAACATCATTTGAAAGAAATGCTAGCAACAAAAAAATCTTTCTTAAAGCAAATTTTTTAAAATAAATAAGTTGTTTTAGGTTGTCAATATTATTAAACTATCACTATTTTTATTTGTTTTTTGATCAACAATTATGAAAAAACCACTTCTTATTTTCGCTCATAAAAAAGAAGCTGCTGCTTTTTTAAAAGCTTTTAACTACCAAAAACATATTTTAAAGAACTCTTTTTTTGTCTATGAAACAAATAATCATTATCTTTTTATTGGGGGCAGTGGACTTTATACGGTCTTGGCAAGCTTTTCTTATCTTTTAGGTAAATTAGAAGGTTGTTTTTGTAAAGCCATTAATTTAGGGATAGTAGGTGCTCTTAGAGCAGGAAAAGAAGTAAATACTATTTATGAAATAAGGACAGCATATGTTTTTCCTCTTCATAAATTTTTTTTTCAAAGTTTTTCTCTTATAAGAAAAAATAGGTATCCATATGCAGACTGTATTTCTTCACTTCAATCAATTTTAGATGAAAAGTCTTCAGAGCAATATAGCTGTTTTGCTCATTTAGTTGATCAAGAGCTTTGGGGTATTGCGTATGTTTGTTCTAAACAATCTTTAAAGCTACATTCTTTAAAAATTGTTTCTGATATTCCTAAAGATAATCCTTCTTCTCAAAAAGTGATTGAAAATGCTTCTTTTTTGAGTGAGAAACTTTTAGTAGCTTATCAAGATACTTTTCCACAGAGTTCTTCTATTAAAAGTCAAAGATTCATAAAACCAAAACCTTTAAAAGAAAATTTAGATTTTTTAAATAATTTTCATATTACCTTTTCTCAAAATAATCAAATTAAAACCCTGCTTCAAAAATGGTCTAGTAAGTATGCAACCTCTCAACAATCAATTTTAGAAAATAAAACTTTTTTGTCTCTGCTAAAAAAATGTCAAAACAAAAAAAATAAAACAAAAACATTGATTCAGTTTTTAATAGAAGATCTTGACCCTTTTACAGTTGATAAAATACAGCATTTTTTGAAAAGAGAAAAAAATGATTGAAATGATTTTTCTTGAACAAGCCGTTGAAAAAAATCCTTTTGCTATTAAAATTTTAAATTATTTTTCAAAAATTCCTGTCAAAAAAATAGATAAACTAGAAAACATTTTTGAAGCTGTTAAACGTCCTTATTTGAACAAAAGAGAAGGGTTGCAACTTTTTATAGGAGAAAAAAAAGGTCAGTTAATTAAAGAAACTCCAGAAGCATATGGGCATTTAGAAGGCAAACATTTTTACTTTATTCATGCTTATAACTGCATTTATGAGTGTGAATATTGTTATTTACAAGGTTATTTTAATTCTCCAGATCTTGTGTTATTTGTTAATCATAACGACATTATAGGGGAAATGGAAAAGCTTGTTGAGCTTAACCCTAAAGACAAGTTTGTTTTTCATGCAGGTGAGTTTAGTGATTCTTTGGCACTTTCTCATATCACTAAAGAATGGGAATTGTATTGGGATTTTTTTTCTAAATATCAAGATAGAGCTTTTCTTGAGCTTAGAACCAAAAGTAACAACATTAAAGCCATTGAAAATTTACCTTCGTTTTCAAATGTAACCATTGGCTTTTCGATTTCTTCTCAAAAAAGCATTTCTTTGTTTGATCGAAAAACACCCTCTTTGAAGGCTCGATTGCAAGCAATTGAGATTTTAAATTCAAAAGGATTTAAAATTGGCTTTCATTTTGATCCAATTATTTTAAGTCCAGATTTTTTAACAGAATACCAGCAGTTAATACAGGCGATTTTAGAAATTGTTAAAGCAAAAAAAATAGCTTATTTTTCTTTAGGAGTCGTCCGTTTTACAAAAAAAGTTTATCGAGAGGTTATTAACAATTACCCCAAGAGTGAGTTTATGAAGCAAAATATGGTAAAAAATGATGGGATGATTCGTTACCCATATGATGTTAGAATGTTTACTTTAAATCAAATAAAAAAGAAACTTTTGCAAAAAGGAATCAGCGAAAAACAAATTTATTTTTGTATGGAAAAAAGTCATTAATCCATTTGCCCTGTTGCTTCTAAAACATTAAACCATAAAGTCCCTTTAGGATTCATTCGTTTGATGATATCTGTTAGAGCTCGCATTGGAATGTGTGTCATAACCCCATGCCAATAACCGATCAGCATAGAAGTTTTTCCTGCCATTCCAGCATGAACAGCATTTTGAGCGAGCCTGAAACAAAAATTCCTATCACTCGTGTTAGCGGCTGCCGATCGAATAATGTAACTAGGATCAATATACTTTAAAGCTAAAAGAGTTTTAGTTTTTTTAAAATGTTCTCCTATTTTTTTTTTAAGATACAGCCCAATATCACCTAGTTTTTTATTTCCAGAATCATCTTTGCCTCTAGACTTTATATTCAAATGCCTTTGACCTGCTCCTTCAGCAACCACAATCAGTGCATTTCCTTTTTTCTTAAGAAGGTTTTTTAAATGAAGATACAGGCCTTCAGATCCTTCTAAATTAAAAAGCACTTCTGGTACAAGGCAAATATCCACATCCCCTGTAGAAACAGTTGTATTTGCTGCAATAAAACCAGTGTGCCTTCCCATCAGTCTCACAAGGCCAACTCCATTTTTGTGACCTTTGGCTTCTTCGTAAGCTGAAGAAACAACATTTTCTGCTTTTTCAACAGCGGTATCAAATCCAAATGATCTCCTTACATAAGGAATATCATTATCAATTGTTTTAGGAATTCCAATAATAGAAATATTTAATTTCCTTCTTTCAATTTCTTTTGAAATTTTCAAGGCTCCTCTCATCGTTCCGTCTCCTCCAATAGTGAAGAGAATACTGATTTTATGTTTTTTTAAACTATCGACGATTTCTTCAATAGAAGGCGTTCCTCTTGAAGTCCCTAAAATGGTACCTCCTTGCCTATGAATTCCTTCAATACTTTTACGATTGATTACAATAATTTCTCCATTTTTACCTAACCCTTGGTATCCATATCTCACACCTAAAACATTTTTAACTTGATATCGTTCCCAAAGTTGGTGACAAATCCCTCGAATGACAGCATTGAGTCCAGGACACAAGCCCCCACAAGTTACAATGGCTGCTTTTATTTTTTTAGGATTAAAGTAAATCTTTTTTCGAGGACCGGCTTGTTCAAAACTACTTGGGATTTCACTTTCTTTAAAATATTTCTGATTAAATTTAAGAGATATTGTCTCTAAAATTCGATCATTTTCATTAATATAGTTGATATCCGAATGCATCTTAATCGGATTTATAATTTTCGCCTCTCCAAGTTTTTTGACAAAAAAATCATGATTCATCTTAATTAATTCTTAAGGCTTCCTTTTAAATTTTGAAAAATTAGGCTTCCTTTTTTCTAGAAAAGCATTTTTTCCTTCTTGTCCTTCTTCAGTCATATAGTAAAGCATGGTGGCATTGCCGGCTAGTTCTTGAAGACCATATTGTCCATCACAGTCAGCGTTAAGCGCTGACTTTAAACATCGAATCGCTATAGGAGAGCGCTCTAAAATTTCCTTGCACCATTTAATTGTTTCTTCTTCTAGCTTTTCATAAGTAACTACAGTATTGATCATTCCCATTTCCAAAGCTTCCCTAGCACTGTATTGTCTACATAAAAACCAAATTTCTCTTGCTTTTTTTTGACCCACCATCCTTGCTAAATAACTAGCTCCAAATCCTCCATCAAAAGAACCTACCTTAGGACCCGTTTGTCCAAAAATAGCATTTTCAGATGCAATGGTCAAATCACAAACCACTTGTAAAACATGTCCCCCTCCAATGGAGTACCCGTTTACCATAGCAATCACAGGCTTTGGACAACTTCTAATTTGTTTTTGAAACTCTAAAATATTTAAATGCATTACGCCTTTACTATCTTTATATCCTGCCTCACCTCTTATCTTTTGGTCCCCTCCAGAGCAAAAAGCTTTTTTTCCACTTCCTGTTAAAATAACCACTCCTATCCTTTCATCAAGTCGTGCTTCTCTTAAGGCTTCTATCATTTCTTCTACAGTTAAAGGACGAAAGGCATTCCTAACTTCTTCTCGATTAATCGTTATTTTGGCAATCCCTTCTGAGCATTTTTCATATTTTATATCGGTATAAATTTTTGCAGACTTCCAATTTACAGCACTCATTTCAATTTCCTTTCTAGAGTTTCTTCTCCTCTAATTAGCTTATGATTATCTATTGAATTATCATTATTTTCAATCTCTTTTGTTTTACAAATAAAAAACAAAATTACTCTAAACACTAAAGTTCTTTATTAATTTCTCTTTTGATTTGAGCACTTTTTTTGGCATTAATTTCTATTTCAACAACACATAATTTTTTTTGTTTTAAAATTAATATTAATACTTCATCAAGTTTTTCTAAAGATTTAATATGAAAATAAGAAATTTGTAAAAAATTTTCTACAAAATTAAATTGATAATTATGTTTACAAAAAAGCCAGTCTTCTTTTTCTTTAAAAAATTCAAAAATAGGTAAGTTTCTAAAAATATAACCTCCTTGATTGTTGATAATAAATAAAGCACTTTTAGGGAGTGTGTTTTTAAAAAGAGTGATCGAATTTAAATCATGTAAAAAAGATAAATCTCCCAAAACAGCCCAAATAGGCTTTTTTAAACCATCACTCACGCCACTTGCTGTTGCAAGTAATCCATCGATCCCACTTGCTCCTCGATTGGCATAAACCTTCGTTTTTAATAAATTACTTTTAGTAAAATAATCCATATCTCGAATAGGAGAACTATTACCTACAAAAAGAGAAATTTCAGATGGGCAGTTTTTTATCAGTGAGTTTGCAAGACTTATTTCATTAAGTGTTGTTTCTGTTTTTTTTTTGATCATTGCTTCAATTTTTTTTTCTTCTTTTTTGATACCAGTAATTAAGTCTTCATTTTTTTTTTCAGAGCTCATTGATGAGATAAAATTTTTTAAAAACAAATCTTCACAAAGATTAATTTTATCTGTTACTAGACTTGCGGGGTCTTGTTGGATTTGTGTGAAATCATTGATTTGTAAGTAGGTTTTGGGTTGATTTTCTTTTAAAAAAACCAGTAGTTGTTTAGAAACAAAACTTCCTCCCAAGTGAATAATAGTATCTATTTTTATTTTTTTATTTTTTAATAATAATTCGTGATAATTTAGACAAAGATTTTTTTCAACAAGATGTCTTGAAAAACTTGCTATATCTGAAATAATTGGCCAATTTAATTTTTGACAAAAGGTTTTTAATATTTTTTCATTTTGGTAAGGAAATTCTTTTTTCCCTAAAATCAAAACTCCTTTTTTAGTTTTTTGAATTTTGTTTTTTACAAAATTTTCAATTTCATTTGTTTGACAATTAGTTTGATAATAAACAGTTTTTGGGGATTTATTTGATTTAATCAAATCAGTTGTTGTATTTTTTTTTGAGTCAAAAAGAGGTTCTCTTAAAGGGACATTAAGGTGAATGGGACCTTTTTTTAAGCATTCTTGATGAAGCCAGCTTAATTTAGATCGCAGTTGTTTTTTTGAAACTTCTTCACTAGGAATGGGTAATTGGATAAAATGATGGACATAATTTCCAAAAATTTTTATTTGATCGATCGTTTGATTAGCCCCACTTTTAACCAACTCCAAAGGTCTGTCAGCTGTCATTATAAAAAGAGGTAACTTAGATTGAAAAGCTTCAATAACAGTAGGAAAAAAATTAGCAACAGCAGTCCCAGAAGTGCTAATAATGCAACTGACTTTTTGACTCCCTTTAAGATACCCTAAGGCATAAAAACCAAGTCCTCTTTCATCAAAATGAATGTTTGCTTTTGCTAAAGAATCTTCTAAAATAGCATGAATAATCGGACTGTTTCTTGAGCCAGGAGCAAAAAAAAAATCGGTTGTACCACATGTTACAAGTTCGTCTACAATTGTTTGACACCAATTATAATTGTTTGTTAGCACTTGTTATTTTTTTCTCCTAGATAAATACTAGCAATCCCAAAGGTTAGGGGTATTTGTCGACACTTGGTAAACCCTGCTTTTTCCATAAGGTTAACAAACTTCCACCCATAACTAAAACTCTCTACACTTTCATTTAAGTATAAATACGCTTCTGAATTTCCTGAAAAAAAAGCTCCTATTTTAGGTAATATTTTTCTAAAATAAAAAAGGTAAAAAAAACGTACTGTTTTTTTAAAAGGGATTGAAAATTCTAAAACAATTGTCCTACCTTCAAATTTCAAAACTCGATACTGTTCCTTGAGTGCTTTTAGAGGCTCGGGGGTATTTCTAATGCCAAAAGCAATAGTTGTTAAATCATACGTGTTGTTTTTAAAAGGTAAGTTAACAGCATCGGCTACTTTTGTTGATGCAATATGATTTAATTTTGCTCTTTTTATTTTTTTTTCTCCCTCAAAAAGCATATTTTCAGCAAGATCAACGCCAAGTGCTTTCTTGATTTTTTTTGAATTTTTAATTAAAGCAATCATCAAATCACAAGTCCCTGTTGCGATATCTAAGTAAATCAAATCCTTTTTTTTAGATAAATATTGTTTGACCTGCTGTCTCCAAAAAATATCTTGCCCAAAAGATAAAAAGTGATTTAAAAAATCATATCTTTTTGAAATTAAATTAAAAAGTTTCCAAGATTCTTTTTTTTTAATGATATTTTTTTTCATAAGAGATAGGTTTTTATTTTATCATTATGATTCTAAAATCTTTTTTGAATTTTTCTTGATAATAAAAATCATGATAATCTTTTAAAATAAAAATTTTTAGGAGTTAGTAGTATTAATGGCAATTTTAATTGGAATGTTTCCAGGTCAAGGTTCTCAAAAAAAAGGCATGGGAGAAGACCTTTTCGATCTTTTTTCAAAAGAAGTTAAAGCAATTGATGACTTCTTAGGTTACTCTATTAAAGAGCTTTGTACTCAAGACCCAAACAATGTTTTAAATCAAACTTGTTATACTCAAGTAGCTCTTTATGTTATTAGTGCTTTAGAGTTTTTAAAAAAACAAAAAAAAAATCATAGAAATTTTGATTATTTTATTGGTCATAGCTTAGGAGAATACAATGCTCTTTTTGCTTCTGGAGCTTTTGATTTAATGACCGGTCTTGCTTTGGTCCAAAAAAGAGGGGAGTTAATGTTTAAAATCAAAGAAGGGGGTATGGCAGCTGTTATTGGTTTGGAAGAAAAAACGATTCAGTCTGTTTTACAAGAATATTCTAGCAAAGGAACTATTGAGATCGCTAACCACAATTCTCTCAACCAAATTGTTATTTCAGGGGACAAAACTTTAATTGAGGAATTAGCCCTTGTTTTTACTGAAAAAGGAGCAAAGCGTTATATTCCTTTAAACGTCAGCGGGGCATTTCATTCAAGCTATATGAAACAATCTGCAAAAGAATACGCTATTTTTTTAGATACGATTTCAATTGATTTCCCTAAAGTCCCTGTAATTGCTAATGTGGATGCTAAGCCTTATGAAAATAATTTAGCGGCTATTAAAAAAAAACTTGTGGAGCAAATAAATCACCCTGTCTTATGGGTACAAACTATTTTAGATTTAAAAAACAAAGGGGAATGCTTTTTTGAAGAAATCGGTCATGGTAAAGTTTTAACCGGGCTTGTTAGAAGAATCTAAGTAAAAAATAACTCTAAATTTTTATTAATAAGATTTGTTTTCTTAGGCAAGCAAATTGACAACACATTCTCATCAAAATTAAAACTATACGCTTTTAATTGAAAAAAATTGGTAAAAAAGCTTTCATATTTGTTTTCTTTTTTTTTCATCTTACTTACTTCCCATATTTTGTAGGGTGTTGTAAACCCACACCTTAATGTTTTAGAGACAGCTTCTTTAATAGACCAAAGGATATTTGCCATAACCACCTCTGTTTCTTCTTTTTGTTGTTTAATCAAATCAAGCTCGTTTTTAGTCAGAATTCGTTTGTATATTTTTTCTTTTTGTTTTTTTTCCTCTAAATCAATTCCCATAGGATGACCAGATTGAAACACTAAAGCACAAATGTGAGACTTGGTGTGTGTAATAGAAACTTCATAAGGATTATTTAAGCAAGTATGAATGATTGGATAAGTGAAAATTCCATTTTTGATAGCAGTCTTTTTCATTTTAATTTTAGGTTCCATGTTTTGTAAGGCAATTTTACAAATAAACCGACTCGCCATAAATTTCTTTTTTCCTTCAAATAAAGAAATGTTTTTTATTTTTTTCTTTTCATAAGGGTGTAGGTGTTTTTCAATTTCTTTAAAAGGGATTTTGTCTATTGTACTTGATATTAAAATAGCTTTGGGGGTTTGGTCTTTTCTTGAAAGAGATAGCGAGGTTATTTTTAAACTATTTTTCCAAGATTCCATTTAAGTAGTTTTGTCTTTTTTTTAACTTTATCATTATTTTAGCTCCAAGAATAAAATAAAGTCTCTTTTCCTTTTTTAAGGACTTCTTTTTTTTTAAGCTCTATAAATCCACTGGCTTCACTAAGGATAGCCCAGTTTCCAGAGTTTATTATTTTTAAAGGGGTTCCAAAAAAGTGGCCTTTTATTTCTTTAGTAGAAATCAAAATAAATTGATTAAAGGTATCTTGGCCTTTGAGTGTTTTGTCAATTTTGATGCTTTGTTGTTTATGATGGTAGCAAATTATTTTCATTAACGCTGGTTTGATGTAGCGATAAAATAAAATAAGAGATGAAATAGGGTTTCCAGGTAGAGCAAAAAAAAGTTGATTTTTTTCCCCTATTCCAAACCAAAAAGGCTTCCCTGGTTTTTGTTTGACTCCATGAAACACTTCTTTAACTTTTGCTTCTTTTAAAGCTTGCACTGTATAATCATAGCAACCTTTTGAAACTCCTCCACTTAAAATAAAAATTTCAAATTGATCCAAAGTTTTGATAATCATTTTTTTCAATTTAATTAAATCGTCTTTTAAATGAAATACACTCGGTTTTAAAGAAGCAAAATCATTTTTTAAAGCACTTTCAATTGCATAACTATTAGATCGATATGTTTTATATAGACAATTTTTTTGACCTGGATCGATGAGTTCATTTCCGATAGAAAAAATAGCAACTTTTGGTGTTGATGAAACAAGGAGAGCCTCTTTTCCAATTGAGGCAGCAGTGGCTAAGTGAGGGGTTTGAATTTTTTTAGGATTTTTAAGTAAAAGTTTTTTTGGATGGTAGCTACCTTGAGTTTGAATATATTGCCCTTTGATAGGAATGTAATTTTTGTTTGTGATTGTAGCAGAGAAATTTTTAAAATTAATATTTTCAACTGGAATAACAGTATCAGTTTTTTTTGGAAGTGGGCAACCTGTTGTGACTTCAATAAAGCTTTTTTTGTTTTTTTTTGTTAGAGGTTTTTTTCCTATTTTTTGGATACTTTCTTGAGAGAAAATGGTTGTACCTTGTTTCCAATCGTTAAAGTCAATAGCAATGCCATCCATTAAAACTTTATCATAAGGAGGCATTAAAGGAGTAAAGAGATTTTCTCTTAAAATATGACCTATGGATTTTCTTAGAGAAACAGGGAGGGGAGAGGATTTTTTTAAATTGGAAAATATTTTTTTTTCAGCAACGTTTACGGAAATAATTTTTTTTTTAAGTAAAAAAGAGCTATTTTTCATTTTAAGTAAAAAAATTATAGCTTTTTAAGAAAAGAAATAGTGATTTTTAGTGATTTTTTTTAGAATAAGCAATTTTTTTCCTTATTTTTTGATTAATTTTTTTTAAAGTGTTATAATTTACGCTCTAAGTATGCCCGCATAGCTCAGTTGGTAGAGCATTTCCATGGTAAGGAAAAGGTCAGCAGTTCGACTCTGCTTGTGGGCTTATGGATGTTTCTGAAGGAACAAGAGATTTTTTATAAGGATTTTTTTAATAAAAGGGGGCCAGTAACTCCAATTGGTAGAGTAACGGATTCCAAATCCGGCTGTTAGAGGTTCGAGTCCTCTCTGGCCCGTTTTAGGTTTTAAAAATATGTTTAAAAAAATTAGAATTTTTTTAAGAGAAATAAAAACAGAACTTTTAGATAAGACAACTTGGCCTACTAAAGATGTTGTACTTAGTTCTACTATTGTGGTGATTGTTTCTATTGTGGTGGTTTCAGTGTTTCTTTTTTTAGTTGATTTTGGCGTTAGTCGCTTGGTACGTATGTTTCTTATTGAAAAAGTAAGTGAATTTAGGCCATTTTTTAATACGGCTACTTTTTTTGCTTTTATTGTGATTTCGTTTTTTTTAACAGTTTTGTTTTATAGATTTAAAAAAAGAATTGGATAATTTTATTTTCAAAATTTTTTTGGTTTTATTTAGTAATGGAACATAAATGGTATATTATAAGGACGCATTCTGGGAAAGAATTTGCTGCAAAAAAAGCATTAGATAAAAAAATATTAGATGATAATTTTGAGGAAATTAAGGAAGTTGTTGTTCCTATTTATAAAGAGATTGTTTATAAAGATGGTAAAAAGAGAGAAGTTGAGAGAAAGTCTTTTCCGGGATATATCTATATTCATATGATTTTAGAAAAACAAGCGATTGCTTTTGTTAAGAATAGCCCTTATATTTCTGCCTTTATTCATCAAGGGGATTCTGTGCCTAGAGCTTTAAGCGACGCTGAAGCTAGAGGAATGTTTTCTAAAGAAGCGGATGAAACCTCAGATTTAATATCTTCAGTACAAATTGATTTTGATGTGGGGCAAAAGGTTTTAATTATAGATGGGCCTTTCAATAATTTTTCAGGGACGATTAAAGAGATTTATCCAGAGAAAAGAAAAGTATGTGTGAATATTGCTATTTTTGGTCGGACGACTCCTGTTGAGATCGATTATTTTAAGGTTAAAAAGAATTAGATTTAGGAAAGACAATGGCTAAAAAAATTTTTCGTCAAGTAAAGTTGCAAATAGAGGCAGGTAAGGCAACACCAGCACCTCCTGTAGGAACGGCACTTGGTCCTTTAGGGATTAGAATTATGGATTTTTGTAAGCAGTTTAATGAAAGAACGGTTAATAACAAAGGGATGATCGTTCCGGTTTTAATGAATGTGTATGAAGACAAAAGTTTTGATTTTGTTTTAAAGACGTCTCCAGCTGCTATTTTAATTAAGAAGGCACTTGGTTTGGAAAAAGGATCGGCAGAACCTAATCGAAATAAAATAGGTAAAATTTCATCCTCAGAGCTTGAGAAAATAGCTAAAGTAAAGTTACCGGATTTGAATGCTTATGATATAGAAATGGCTAAAAAAATTATTGCAGGGACAGCCAGAAGTATGGGGATCTTAATTGAGTAGTTAAGAGGGGTTGAGAAGGATGATTAAAAGAAGTAAGCGTTATCGAGCCATTGAGTCTAAAGAAGATTTTTTAGGGTTTAAAGAAGCTTTAGAAGTAATTAAAAAAAACATTACTTCTAAATTTGATGAAACGATAGAGATCGCTTTTAATTTAAATTTTTTAAAAAAGCATTCTATTAGAGACATTGTTGTGTACCCTCATTCATTTGGAAAAGCAGTCAAAGTGGCCGTATTTGCTAAAGATAAAAAAGCTAAACAAGCTAAAGAAGCTGGGGCTGATTATGTGGGGGATGATGATTTGATTAAAAAAATAGAGGGGGGGTGGTTGGATTTTAAAGTGGCTATTGCAACTCCTGATATGATGAAATCTATTGCTAAAGTTTCGCGTATCCTTGGGCAAAAAGGTTTGATGCCTAGTCCTAAAGCTAAAACAGTCACTGGAGATGTTGTGCAGGCAGTGAAGTCTGTCAAAGCAGGTAGGAGAGAATTTAAGGTGGATGCAAGTGGAGTACTTAATTTTCCAGTAGGGAAGGCTTCAATGAGTGAAAAGCAAATCCTTGAAAATATTAATGAAATTTGTAATGCTGTTAAGAAAAAAAAACCAATAGATATTAAAGGAGAGTACATTAAAAGTGCTTATCTTTCTTCGACAATGGGAAAATCAATTTCTATTTTGAAGAAAGCTTTTTTATAAAGAGAAATAATACTTTTTGATTTTATAAAGTAACGATGATTAAAAAAGAGAAAGTCCAAGTTGTTAAAGATTTTGCTGAGAGCATTAAAGGAAAAGCTTTAATTTATGTTGACTATAAAGGCTTAGATGTTTTTTCTGCTAATAAAATCCGCCTTAAGCTAAGAGACAATGGAGGGAGATTTAAAGTTTTTAAAAATACTTTAATTAAAAGAGCTTTTGAATTGAATCAAACTGATTTTGATGGAAAAGTTTTAAAAGGAATGACAGGAGTTACGATTACTTCGGATGATTCATTTACAGTTAATGGGAAAGTGCTCTATGATGCTCAAAAAGAAGGGAAGCTTTCAATTAAAGGTGGTTTTTATCAAGGAGAAAAAGTCGATGGAAGGTATGTTGTAAAAATAGTCAGTATCCCATCGGAAAAAATTCTTCATGAGATGTTGGTGGCTTCTTTAAAAGGGGTTATTTCTCAGATAGTTTTTACTTTAGAAGAAGTTAAAAAAGAAAAAGAAAAAGAAAAAAAATTATAAATTTTTTTTTAAAAAATAAGAGGTATTGATTAAAATGGCGCTTACAAAGAATGATTTCATTAAAGAAATAGAAAAGATGACAGTGCTTGAACTAAATGATTTAGTTGAAGCTTTAAAAGAAAAGTTTGGAGTTACAGGTATGCCAGTGATGGCACAAGGAGTAGCTAGTGGAGGAGCAGATGTGGAAGTTGCCAAAAGTGCTTTTGATATTGTTTTAAAAAATCCTGGTGGTAATAAAATTGCTGTTATTAAAGAAGTAAAAGTTATTACTGGCTTAGGGTTAAAAGAAGCAAAAGAGTTTGTAGATAATCCACAAAAAGCTCTTAAACAAAATGTTGATAAAGCAGAAGCAGAAGAGATTAAAAAGAAATTAGAAGCTGCTGGTGCTGAAGTTGAGCTTAAATAATAATTTTTATAAAAAATTATTATTTATTTGGAGGAATTTTACATAAATGCCATTAAGTGAACCTATAGAGGAATCAATTAAAAAAGTAAGGGAAGATATTTTAAAAAAGCATTATCTTTCTCAATATAATCGAGTGATGCTTTGGAAAAAAAAAGAAGGGTTTAAGCTTTCTAATCTTAATGATTTGCAACTTTCTTCTTTTAAAGATTTTTTTCAGGAAGAAATTGATCCACATAAAAGAAAAGATATTGGTTTACAGTTTCTTTTTAATTCTGTTTTTCCTTTTAAGTCTACGGATGGGAAAGTACGTTTAGAGTTTAGTCATTATACAATTGGTGAAAAAAAATATTCTAGAGAGGAATGTGTTTTAAAAGATTTGAGCTGTACGGTCCCGATTAAAGCAAGTATTAGCCTTATTTTAGAAGAGACAGGGGAAATTAAAGAGCAAGAGATTTATATTTGTGATGTTCCTTACATGACTCCAGATGGGACTTTTATTATTAATGGAGCAGAACGAGTTGTTGTTTCACAGATTCATAGGAGTCCTGGGGTTATTTTTGATTATAATCTTAGAGCCAATATGTTTCATTCTAGATTGATTCCTAATAGAGGTCCGTGGCTAGAATTTGAAATTGTTAAGGATATCTTGTATGTCAGGATTGACCGGAAAGCTCGTATTTTAGTTTCTACTTTTTTTAAAATATTAGATTTGAATAGTAAGGAAGAGGTTATTAGGACTTTTTCGAAAACTGAAAAAATATCACTTGATGGTGGTTTGGAAGAAGTGAAGAAAAAACTATCTAATCGTTATATTGTTGAAAGCATTAAGAGTAAAGAGGAAGGCTTGCTTATAGAGTCTGGCGACTCGATTCTTCCTGAAGTAGTTAATTCTATTATGGATTTGGGTTTAAAAGAGATAGAGGTTGTTAGTTTAGAAGATGCTGATTTGTATGAGATTATTTTTAATACGTTAAACAAAGATACGAAGGAGCTTTCTAGAAAAGAAGCTTGTAGTTATATTTATTATATTCTTCGTGGTTCGGAGCCTACTTTCTCGCAACTTGCGTATAATGAAATTATTTGTAGGTGGAAATGTAAAGAATGTGAAGAGATTTATGATGTTTTTGATCGACCTGATTTTTGCAAAAAATGTGGAGCTGATGAAACAACTTTTTTTCAGTGTGATAAGTCAATTTTTTTCAATTCTAATAATTATTCACTTGGTGAAGTAGGCCGTTATCGAATTAATAAGAAGTTTAATTATGAAAAACCTGTCCAGTCAACTGTTTTAACGCCAAAAGATATTTATAGTACGGTTAAGCATTTGATTAAAGTTCATCGAAGAGAAGTTTCTGTTGATGATATTGATCATTTAGGTAATCGTCGCGTTAGGCGAGTAGGGGAACAGTTAGTCAATCATCTAAAAATCTGCTTTATGAGAATGGAGCGATTAGCTAAGGAGCGAATTACCATTCAAGATCATGATACCTTAACTCCTCAAAATTTAATTTCAATTAAGCCAATTACAGCGGGGATAAAAGAATTTTTTGGGACTGCTCAGCTATCTCAGTTTATGGATCAAACCAATCCGCTAGCAGCGATTACTCATAAAAGACGCCTTAATGCTTTAGGTCCAGGTGGGCTGACAAGAGAAAGGGCTGGTTTTGAGGTAAGGGATATTCATTACACTCATTACGGTAGGATGTGTCCTATTGAAACACCTGAAGGGCCTAATATTGGTTTGATTGTTTCTTTGGCTTCTTTTTCAAGGATTAATGATTATGGTTTTATAGAAACTCCTTATTATAAAGTAAAAAATGGAAAGATTTTAAATGAAATAGAGTATCTTTCTGCTATTGAAGAAGATCGTTATATTATCACTCCTTTTAGTGTTAATTTAGAAGAGGGGGGTAAAATTAAAGATGAATTGGTTCCTACTAGAAAAAGAGGAGACTATCCCATTAGTTATGCTAAAGATGTTAATTATATGGATGTTTCTCCTAAGCAAATTGTATCGATTTCTAGCTCTATTATTCCTTTTTTAGAGCATGATGATGCAAATCGAGCTTTGATGGGCTCTAATATGCAAAGACAGGCAGTTCCTCTTTTGTTTCAAGAGGAGCCTATTGTAGGGACTGGAGTTGAAGAAGATATTGCAAAATATTCTGGGTTTTGTCAAGTAGCAAAAGAAGATGGGGAAGTTGTTGGAGTTGATAATGCTAAAATTGAAATTAAAGAAAACAAGAAAGGGGTTATTAAGCATTATAAGCTTGTAAAGTCGATTCGAACCAATCAAGACACTTATTATAATCAAAGACCTTCTGTTGCTTTGGGTGAAAAAGTTAAAAAAGGAGACATCATTAGTGATGGGCCTTCCATTAAAAATGGAGAACTTGCTTTAGGTAAAAATGTTTTAGTTGCTTTTATGACGTGGGAAGGCTACAACTTTGAAGATGCTATTTTAATGTCTAGAAGATTGATTAAAAATGATACGTATACATCGATTCATGTTGAAGAATTTGAAATTGAAGCTCGTGAAACGAAATTAGGTAAAGAGCAAATCACTAAAGACATTCCCAATGTTTCTGAAGATCAACTAAAAGATTTAGATAATGATGGGATTATCCATGTGGGTTCTTTTGTGAAACCAGGGGGGATTTTAGTTGGCAAAATCACACCTAAGGGACATACAGAAGTGACACCAGAATATAAGCTATTGCATTCAATTTTTGGAGAAAAAGCAAGGGATGTAAAAGATACTTCTCTTAGGGTTCCTCATGGGACTGAAGGAACAGTGGTTGATATTAAAAGATACGATCGAGAGACAAGAGGAGATTTGAAACCTGGAGTTATTGAACGTATTAAAGTGTATGTGATTAAAAAAAGAAGACTTAAAGAAGGTGATAAATTTGCAGGACGCCATGGGAATAAAGGGGTTGTTGCAAGAGTAATACCAGAAGAAGACATGCCTTTTTTAGAAGATGGTACTCCAATTGATATTGTTTTAAATCCTTTAGGAGTGCCTTCTAGGATGAATATAGGGCAAGTGTTTGAAACTGTTTTGGGGTGGGCAGGAAAATCATTAGGCCTTAAGTTTGGGACCCCCATTTTTAATGCTATTAGTTATGATAATATTTGCAATCTTTTAGAAAGATGTGATCTTCCAGCTAATGGTAAAGCAATTCTTTATGATGGGAGAAATGGAGAAGCTTTTAAAAAACCAGTTACAGTTGGGTATATGTATTATTTGAAATTGGCGCATTTAGCTGATGATAAGATTCATGCCAGGTCAACTGGGCCGTATTCTCTTGTCACGCAGCAACCTTTGGGTGGAAAAGCTCAATTTGGAGGGCAAAGAGTTGGAGAGATGGAGGTTTGGGCTATTGAAGCTTATGGGGCTTCTAATATTTTACAAGAATTTTTAACTGTTAAAGCAGATGCAATGGAAGGAAGGACTCGTATTTATGAAGCGATAGTTAAAGGGGAGTATATCTCTACTCCTGGTATACCAGAATCATTTAATGTATTAGTACAAGAGCTTAGAGGGCTTGCGCTTAATATTGAAATTTATGATGTGAATGGTAAAGAAATTAGTATTACACCTAAAAAAAAAAGAGATAAGAAAAAATTTATTTAGGATTAATTAAATGCTTAATGATATCAATCAATATAATTATGATCGAATTAGAATAGGAGTTGCTTCTCCAGAACAAATTATAGCTTGGTCTTATGGTGAAGTACTTAGACCAGAAACAATTAATTATAGAACTTTAAGACCGGAAAAAGATGGTCTTTTTTGTGAAAGAATTTTTGGAACAACTAAAGAGTGGGAATGTTTTTGTGGTAAATTCAAGAGCATTCGCTATAAAGGAGTGGTGTGTGATCGCTGTGGGGTTGAAGTGACTCATTTTAAAGTGCGTCGTGAAAGAATGGGGCATGTGGAGCTTTCAAGTCCTGTGGCCCATATTTGGTTTTATAAAGCAGTCCCTTCGAGAGTGGGGCTTTTATTAGATCTTTCTATTATTGGTCTTAAGTCAGTGATTTATTATGAAAAATATATTGTAACGGATCCTGGGGAAGTAGGTGAAATTAAAAAAAATGATTTACTTTCAGAAGAAGAATATTATGAGCTAAGAAAAAAATATGGAGACGCTTTTCAAGCAGGAATTGGAGCTGAAGTAATCCGAGAAATGCTAATGGATCTTAACTTGGAAGAAGAAGCTATGGAGTTAAGAGAAAAAATGAATACGGCTAAAAGTATTGATAAAAGAAAATTAGTACGTCTTAGCTTACTTGAAGATTTTATTAATTCTAATAATCGTCCAGAGTGGATGATATTGACGATTATTCCCGTTATTCCCCCCGAGCTTCGTCCGATGGTTCAGCTAGAAGGGGGTCGTTTTGCAACTTCTGATATTAATGATCTATATAGAAGACTGATTAATCGAAATAATCGTTTAAAAAAATTGATTGCCTTAAAAGCTCCTGATATTATTATCAAAAATGAAAAAAGAATGCTTCAAGAAGCAGTGGATGCTCTATTAGATAACTCGAGAAGAAGAACAACCGTTAAAGGAGTTGGAAATAGACCTTTGAAGTCACTTTCAGATGTGCTTAAAGGGAAGCAAGGGCGTTTTCGGCAGAATTTACTTGGAAAAAGGGTGGATTATTCAGGTCGTTCGGTAATTGTTGTGGGTCCTGATTTAAAACTGCATCAGTGTGGCATCCCTAAAAAAATGGCCATTGAACTTTTTAAGCCTTTTATTATGAGAAAATTAGTTGAAGAGAAAAGAGTTTTTAATATTAAAAGTGCTAAAAAACTTATTGACAGAGAACACCCAGAAGTTTGGAGTATTTTAGAAAGTGTTGTGAAAGAACATCCTGTTTTACTTAATAGAGCACCGACTCTTCATCGTTTGGGGATTCAGGCTTTTGAGCCCTTACTAACAGATGAAAAAGCAATTAGGCTGCACCCCATGGTTTGTACAGCTTATAATGCTGATTTTGATGGGGATCAGATGGCCGTTCATGTGCCTCTAAGTTCGGAAGCTCAAATTGAAGCTTGGACATTGATGCTTTCTTCTAAGAATTTATTAGATCCAGCTAATGGAGAACCTATTGTTAACCCTTCTCAAGATATGGTTTTAGGGGCTTATAATTTAACGATGTTGAAAAAAAATATTTTAGGAGAAGGGAAAATGTTTGGTTCTAAAGAAGAGGTTATTAAAGCTTATGAAAATAACAGCATTGAGCTTCAGGCAAAAATAAGGCTTTATAATCAATCTAAAAAAAAATTTATTGCAACTTCTCCAGGAAGGCTTATCTTTAGTGAGATTTTGCCTAAAAAACACCCATTAATTGATGAAGTTTTAGATGAGAAGGCTTTAAAAAGATTAGTATCAACCATTTGTAAGCAATATGGAGATTATCAAACCGTCATTGTGCTCGATGCGCTTAAGGATCTTTGCTTTCATTATTCAACTATTTTTAGTAATACTATATCGGTTTCAGATATTTTGATTCCAAAAGCTAAAAAGAAACTCGTTGGAAAAAGTGAAAAAGAAGTTTTGCAAATAAATGAACAATATCGTAATGGGATTTTAACAGACGAAGAGCGTTATCAAAAAACAATTTCTGTTTGGACTTTTACCAATGATCAAATTACTAAAGAAATGATTAATGAGCTTGAAAAAGATAAAGATGGGACCAATGACCTTTATATTATGTCTATTTCTGGAGCGAGGGGAAGCAAACAACAAATTAGACAGCTTGCTGGTATGAGAGGACTGATGGCAAGACCGTCAGGGGATATTATTGACTTGCCTATTGTTTCTAATTTTAAAGAAGGACTTACTGTTTTAGAATATTTTATCTCTACTCATGGAGCTAGAAAAGGACTTTCAGATACAGCTCTTAAAACAGCAGATGCAGGTTATCTAACTAGAAAGCTTGTTGATATTGCCCAAGATGTTACTGTCGAAATGGAAGACTGCGGTACGATTAGTGGAATTGATATCTATCCTATAAAGGTAGGAGATGAGGTCATAGAAAAACTTTCGGAGAGAATTATAGGTCGCTACACAGCTTTGCCTATAGTTAATCCGTATACAGAGGAAGTTATTTTAAAAGCTGATGAAATGATTATAGAGGAAATTGGAAAAAAAATTGATGAACTTGAAATTGATCATGTAAAAATTAGAACTGTAGTGACTTGTGAATCTCCAAAAGGAATTTGTCAAAAATGTTATGGACTTAATCTTGCAAATAATTTACTTGTTGATATTGGAGAACCAGTTGGGATTTTAGCTTCTCAGTCTATAGGTCAACCAGGAACTCAGTTAACAATGCGTACTTTTCATATTGGAGGGACGGCTTCTTCTGAAGTTAAAAATCCAGAGTTTAAACTTCCAAATGATTCTGTTGTTGTAGAATTACCTGCAAATATGATTCGAAATAAAATCAATAAATTAGTAATTCCTAGAAGAGGGAAAATGTCTGTTGCCACAGTTTTTCAATTTTTTAAAGAAAGTGAATTTAAAAAAATTAAAGTTAAAGATGGGCAAAGAGTTAAAAAAGGTGATTTGATTGGTGAAAAAAAAGATGGGAATCAAGTTGAGGCTAAAAAAATTGGATTTATCAAGGTAGATAAAACTAAAGATCAAATTCTTTTAATAGGGATTAAATATAAACTTCCTTTAGAAGTAGGGGGAGTTTTTCAAAAAGAAATAGGTTCATTAGTTTTAAAAAATGAAGTTATTTATCGTTTTGACCCTATTACAGAACCTATTATTTCTGAAAATTCGGGAGTTGTTTGCTATCAAGACATTATTTTAAATAAAACACTTAAAGAAGAAATTGATGATTATACAGGGGTTGTTATTAAAAAAATTATTGAATCTAAAGAAGAACACTTACAACCCAAACTTATTATTGTTCCTAGTGAAGGAGAATCAATTGAAGCTGATCTTCCTGCAGGGGCGATTCTTCAAAAAGCAGATGGTAGTACTGTTGAAGCAGGTGAAATCATTGCTGGAAAAACAAGAACCGCTCAAAAAACAACAGATATTACAGGAGGCTTGCCAAGAGTACAAGAGCTTTTTGAAGCAAGAAATCCCGTTGATGTTGCTGTTATTGCAGAGCTTTCAGGGATTGTTGAAATAGGTGCTACTTTTAAAGGAAAGCGTCAAATTCTTATTAAAAATGAATTTGATGATTCTATTAAACATGTTGTTTCTTCGGGAAAAGTATTGGCTGTTCGTAATGGAGACTATGTTAATGTAGGAGAACCTATTTGTGATGGAAGCTTAAACCCTCATGACATACTAAGGGTGAGTGGAGAAATTGCAGTTTATCGTTTTATTTTAGAAAATGTTCAAGAAGTCTATAAAAGGCAAGGAGTTAGTATTAATGACAAGCATGTTGGTTTAATTATAAGGCAAATGCTTAGAAAAGTTGAAATTATTGATCCAGGGGACACTCCTTATATCAAAGGAGAGTTGATTGATAAATATCGACTTCGAATTGAAAATAAAGCTGTTATCGAAGAAGGTGGTCAGCCAGCAGTTGCTCAGACAATTCTTTTAGGTCTCACAAAGGCTTCTCTTAATACAGAAAGCTTTATATCCTCTGCTTCGTTTCAAGAAACAACTAAAGTTTTAACAAATGCAGCGATTAAAAATTCTTTTGATGAACTTAGAGGCTTAAAGGAAAATGTTATCATCGGTCAAAAAATCCCAGCAGGAACAGGAAAAATTTATTACGAAAAAGTCAATGTTTACAAAAGCGTTTATGGAGACTTGGATTTTATTGGCGCTGAGGATGATGATGTCGATTCAACGACTCTAAAAGAACAGCAGAAAATTTTTGAAAAAACTTAATTTATAAAACCTCTTTAAAATATTTTTTGTAAATTAATATTGGTTGAAATTTTACTTGTTAAATTTTTTTAAAAAAAAAGATAATAATGATTTAAGTATTAATCAAATTAGGCAACAAATAGAAGAAGAATATAAAAAAAATGCTACTCTTTATGGTTCTTTTGCTTTTAACATACAACCTTTTTATGTTCGATATCAAAAGATCTTAAGTCAAGATGAAAAAACTTTAAAAAATTTCCTTATTTCAGAATTAGAAGCTCTTCAAGCTTATGTTGAAAAAATCAAAGAAAAACCCCCTTCTTCCTCTCTAGACAAAATAGAAAAAAAATCTGTAATTCAAAAAATATATGATGGCTATGATGAAAGATTAAAAAAATACCCTCAAATATTTTTGCATTCAAGTGCTTTTAAAGAAATAGAACATCTTTATGGTTGCTTGATTCAGTTTCATGAAAGTCATACTCATAATTTTTTTAAAATAAGATCTCTTTTAACACGTCCTTATGAACAGCAATTTTATTTAGATTTAGAAGTTTTTATTAATGAACTCTTTCCATTATTATCAAGTAAAAAAGCCATTGCTTTTGAAAATTATATTTTTGAAATAACAAAATATCAAAATGATCAGGAAAAAATTGAAGCATTAGGACAAATCGTGTTAAAAAAAACATTTCATATGATGAAAGCAATAAAAAAATTACTTGATTTTTTAAAAATAGAATTAGAAAGAAGAATTTCTACAATTAATTTTGTTTATAAAAAAAAAGCTTTGAAATTTTCAGAATATGAAGACGCTCTTAGAACAGAATGTGATCAAATTCTTAAAGACTTTAGACTTACAGGTTTTTTTTAAAAAAAATAATTTTTTAGATTCTGATTTTGAAACATCTTTCTTTTCTTTTGTTTTTTTGTTTGTTTTTTTCTTGTTTTAAAAATGCTCAAGACTTAGCTCTTTATAAAAACATTATTCCTCAGGAAGAAACCGTTAATGCTTCTTTAATGCATTATGAAATTTTATGCAAGAAGATTCAATTGTTGTATGAAAAAAAAGCCTATTACGAAGTTTTTTCTAATATTGATTTTTATTATAAAATTTTTAATCAAGATGATGATAATGATTTTATAGATTATTATTTAGGTAAAACAATTAACCATGTCATTAATGAAAAAGAATTTTTTTATCATATGGAAAAAATGGATTCTAATTTAAGATTTGTTTATGCTGTTAGAAAAAACAAAGTAAATAAAAAAAACCTTTTAGTTTACACAAACACTCATTTTTTAAAAATTATTCAGGAAAAAAATAATTATGAAATTGAAAAAAAAGCAATGAGGGAAATTTTAAAAAATGATTTTAAAAAATTAGAATATTTATCAGGTCTTAAGATTAAATCAGGGCAAATTGACTGGGTATTGAAGCGTTATCCTGATTTGATAAAGGATTTAAAAGAGTTGGTTGTAAATGAAAACTTCAATTTACTTTCTTTGCAATCAAAAGAAATTGCAGATTTTTTAAAACTTTATGAAAGCAATCACCAAGGTTTTGCCCTTATTGCTTTCTCAAAAAATTATTTTAATATTCTTCGAAATAGAATGCACTCAATTCGTTCTAGAAACTTATTAAAATTAGAACTTTGGGAACCTATTACTGTTATTGGAAAAAATTTGATAGGGGAAGATGGTGAAAAATGGTGTTATGTTAAGGGGCATTTAGGTATTAAAGGGTATGTTTTGCAAAAAAGTTTGTTGTTTTTAACAGATGAGAAAGAGTTAAAAAAAGCTAAAAAATATTTAAAAATTTGTCATTATTTTTATAATAAACGTTTTATTAAAGTAGTAAAAGAAGTATCTGCTTTATTAAATAATGCTTCCATAAAAAAAAACATCTGGGAGGAGAGGTGTTTAGTGCTTTTATATCGTTCTTTAGGAGAAATTGCAAAAAGAGCAACATCAAAAAATAATCCGTATACCCATTTTGTTTATCGTTATAAAGGTTATTTTTATTTGGATCACACAAAGAAAAGTATCATTTCAAGTGACCTTGTATTAAAGCAATTGATATCATTGAATAGAAATAGTGTTTTTTTACCTTATTTCCTTAGTTTTTAACTGAGGTTATAATAATTTGTTTTACATCTAGTGATGAATTATGAAGTTTGAATTTAGTTGCCAAGAATAGTTAAAAAAAAATACTTATTATAAATAAAATGAAGAAAAAGGAAGAAACTGAATTAAAAATTGAAGATTCACTTGAAGAACTTTCTAAAATTTTAGATTTATTAGAAACAGAGAAACTGGATTTAGATAAAGCTTTTGTGTTGTATGAAAAAGCAGTGCATTTATCTAGAAATTTAAAAACAAAGCTGGATTTTTATGAAAAAAAAATTAAAATTTTTTCAGAAGAATCATTAAAAGAATATTCTATTAAAATGGAAGATAAAAAAGATAGTTAATTTTAGTAAAAGAAATTAATATAATGCTATGGGAATTCCGATATTGATTATACAAGTCATTAAGGTAATAGTATTTTTATTTTAAAGGGTGAAAAGTATGATTTATGGAAATAACGAAGATTATAAAAAATATCTTTCTAATCAAATTCAAACAGCAAATTCTGGACAACTAATTGTTTTGCTTTATGAAGGAGCTATAAAATCAATTAATATTGCTATTGATAACATGAATTATAAAACTTATGACAAAGTTAATGAACATGCTATAAAAGCTATTAATATTCTTGATGAACTTCAAAAATCTTTAGATATGAAAGCAGGGGAAATCGCAGAGAGATTGGACTCAATTTATGAATATTTATTAAGAGAGTTGAAAAAAGCAAATATAGAAAAAGATTCCAAACTTTTAGAACAAGTAAAAAAAATTTTATTAGATTTATTAGCATCTTGGAAAGCTGTTTCTAAACAATCTGATCAAAAACAAATAAAAAAAGATAGAAAAAACTATAGTAGTGGTTTTGAAATTTTAGGGTGATATCAAAAGCTTTAAGAGAAGCTTTCTTTTTAGTTTCTTATCAAAAAAAACTAATAGAAGAAAATAAATTTTCTCTTTACCCGAGGTCAATCTTTTTTTTAAAAGATTGTTTATTAAAGCTTTTTTCTGATAAATCTTTTTTTAAGACAAATGCTTACTTGAAATTAAAAGAAGAAATTTTTTTTAATAAAAAGCTTCTTAGTAAAAAACATTTTCAAATGAAAGATTATTTGAGTTCTCTTAAACCTTTATAATTATTTATAAAAAATAAATATATTTTAAAATAGCTTTTTTATTAAAAAGAGTATAGAAAAGAAGAAGGCTTAAAAAGTAATAGCAGTTTATTATCATTAATAATGATAATGTTGTTTTTTCTTTTTCAATGTCACTGCTTTCTAAAAATAATAGTTTCACATTATAGTGTGTCGTTAAATAATATAAAAAGCTGAAAGAAAAATAAAAACAATAATGATGATACATATTAATTTCAACTTTGTGATAATAAGAATAAATAAGGATACTATAGTACAGTACTAAGGTTAAGAAAGGACTCATTGGAAATAAATAAGGTGCTAATCTAATAATGGTATTTGTTTTACTGGTTTTAATGTAACCAAAATCTCTTGTTACTTTAAATTCTTTTACTTTTCCTGAATAAAGTAACACAAAAAAAGCATGGGAGCACTCATGAAAAAAAATATAAATTAATTTTGGTATTTTTGTACATTTAACCATCATTAAACTAAATGCAATACCAAATAGAAAAATAATTATTTCAATTAAGTGAAAGTAATTACTTTTAAAAAAAACAAGCGTTAAATGTAAATTAAAAGGGAATATAAAAATAAGAAAAAAAGAATAGAACCAATAAAAAAATGAATTCAATTTTTAATTAATTTTTTTTTCTATTTCATTTAGTCGTTGTTTAGAAAGAGTTTTAGCAGGTAAAATATCAGCATAATCTCTGATGACTTTATTAAAAAACTGACTTGCTAATTTATAACGTTTTTGTATTAGATAACAAAAGCCAATTTCATAATGAGCCCATGCCAAATTTTTTTTATAAAGATCTTTTTTATGGGAAAATTTTTCTATAATTTTTTTATTTTCTTTGATAGTTTTAGAATACGCTTTGTGATTATAGTAATATTTTGCTTTTTCTTCATACAAACTTGGTGTTTTTTCATTAATGTAGCTACTTTTCTCTATTTTTGGAGACTTGATAGTTGTACAGTTTTGGTGAAAAAAAGCAAAAACTAATATAAAAAAAAAATTAGTTTGAAGAAGAGCTTTCATCCCCATAAGAATAAACTTCATCTTTTATTGGCAAGCTTTTTCTAAGCTCTCTAATATATTCTTTTTCATCATCTCCCATGGGCTCATAAGAATTACAAAAATCAATACTTCGTCTAGCTGCTGTAAAATATTTATAATATTTAATTTCACCTATTTTTTTTTTCCATTTATCTTTTTGGCAATGAATTCGAAGTAAATACTGATTGCTAATAATAGCTGATTTTCTAACGACTAAACAATTTTTGCAATTAGAACAAAATATTTTATCTGCAGGCATTTTAATTCCTATTTAATTAATTTTAATAAAGTATTATACAAGTAAAAAAAATAATTGTCAAAATATATCTTTTTTAAGAGTCAAGAAAATCTTGTGCCATTTGTTTGCTTTTTTCATCAAATTCTTTTCCGGTAAGCATTCTTGCTATTTCTATTATTTTTTGATTTTCATCTAAGATATTAATATTAGTATTAGTTTTATTATTTTCTGTTTTTTTACTAATTTTAAAATGAGTGTTAGCAAACTTAGCAATTTGAGCTAAATGAGTAATGACTAATACTTGTCTATAATGACTAATATTAGAAAGCTTGTTTCCTATATGAAGAGCGGTTGCTCCTCCAATTCCAGCATCAATTTCATCAAAAATCATCACAGGAATGTCTTCTTTTTCGTTTAAAAGTGATTTTAAAGAAAGCATAATACGAGAGATTTCTCCCCCTGAGGCTATTTCTTTAAGTCTTCTAAAGGGAGCTTCTGGGGCTGCTTGATATAAAAACTCAATATAATCGATTCCATTTTCATTTAAGATTGGTTTAGGTTCATTGGCTTCATGAGAGTTTAGATCGATAGCTAATTTAGAGGTTGTCATTCCTAAAAAACTAATTTCTTCTTGAATTTTTTTTTCAAAAGTATCTTTTCCATTTTTTCTTCTTTTGTGAAGTTCTTGAGCTAAAGAAAAGACTTCATTTTCTAGTTTTATTTTTTCCTTTTCAAATTTTTCTTTTTCGATATGACTATCTTCTAAAAATAAAAGTTTTTTTTTAGATTCTTCAAGTTTTTTTTGAAGCTCCAAGAGGCTTAAAGCATACTTGCGTCTTAAGCTTTCAGCTTTAGCTAACTTGTTGTTAAGTTGGTCGATAGATAGGCTTTGATTGTCAAGGGTATGTGAGAATTTTTTTTCTTCTTGATTTTCTATTTCTTCAAGTAAATCGATAGCTTGTAAATATTGTGTTTTCAGATTTTTCAATTTTTCGTTAGAGGTGTTAAGAGCTTCGATTGAATTTTTTTGTTTGTAAAGTTTGGGTAAAATTTCATTTTTTAAAACAAAATAGTTTTCTTGTAAAATTTGATCAAAATTTTCTTTTTGTTCTAATTTTTTAAGCTGATCTTTAAAAGAATTGTATTCTTCTTCACTAATTAGATTGCCTTCTAGTTCTTTAATATTAAAAAGAAGGAGCTCTTTTTCTTCTTGAATTTTTTTTTCTTTTTTTTGTATGGCTTCGATTTGATAATTGATCAACTTATAATCTTGGTAATTTTTTTGGAAAATTTTGTTTAAATTATCTAGATTGAGGAATTTATCATAGAGTTCAATATGAGCATTAATATTAAAAAGACGTTGGTTTTGATGTTGGGCATGAATATCAATAAGATTATAAGCGATCTGTTTTAAAGTTTTAATATTGGTTAAATGATCATTAATAAAACATTTTGATTTACCTTCTCGGTTCATTTCTCTTCTAAGAGAAAGTTGATGATTCTTAATTTTTATTTTTAATAATTTTTCAACTTTTTGTTTAATATTAGAAAGTGGTTTTAGATCAAAAGTTGAAATAACTTTTAAAAAATTTTTTCCTGGTTGAATAAAATCAATGGAAATTCTTTCTCCTAAAGTTGTATTTAAAGCTCCTAAAAATATAGACTTTCCTGCCCCTGTTTCTCCTGAAATAACATTGAGTCCTTTTGATAGTTGAATCACTTCTTCTTCAATAAAGATAAAATTGTAAATAGCAATTTGGTTTAGCATCGCTAATTATATTTTTAAAAAAAATTTTCTTAATAATTCGATATTGTGTTTGTGCCCTGTTTTATTAGCGGTAACCTTACAACGAAAAGGGTGCTTACTTAGAGAAAAATCACCTATAATGTCTAAAATCTTATGTCTTGCAAATTCCTTTTCAAACCTCAAATTAGTATTAACTACTTTAGCTTTATCAATTAAAAGAGAATTATCAAGACTAGCTCCTTGTGCTAGTCCAATAGCTTGAAGAGTTTTGGTTTCTTCTAAAAATCCAAAAGTTCTTGCAGGAGCAATTTCTTTTTTAAATACTTTAGGTGCTTCTTTACTAAGGTCAACTTTATAAATTTGATCTTTTTGAATTTTGTTAGGGTAAGAAAAAGTATATTCGATTTTAAAACCATCATAAGGTTCAATACGAATCCATTTTGTGTTATCTTTAGGATCTTTGTATTCGTAAGTTTTTTTTATTTCAATGGTTTTTAAGGTGTCTTCTTGTTCAACGATGCCTGTTTTTTCTAAAAGATCACACCACTGGATTGAAGAACCATCTAAAATAGGAATTTCTTCATTGACTTTAATACAAATGTTACAAACCCCATAAACTTGAAGTGTGGCTAAAAGGTGTTCGACACAAGAAATAGAAAAATTTTTATTTTTGAGAGTGGTTGCTTGATTTGTTGAGATGACATTTTCAAAAGAAGCTTTTAATGATTTACCAGATGAGATTTCTTCAAAAATAATGCCACTATTGATAGGAAGTGGGATTAAAATCACCCCTGTATTATTTCCTTTGTGAATTCCTTTTCCAGTAATAACAGCATTTTTAGCGATTGTTTTTTGCTTAATGGGAGTTTTTTTTATAGGGATGGTTTGATAATTGATTGATTTTGATGAGTGGGTGTTTTGATTAGTTTGTAAGTGTTCTGAAATTTTAAATAAAAGAGATTCTCTACTGAATGGTTTTTCTAAAAAATCGTTGGCTCCATTTTTGGTAACTTCAATTGTTGAGTTTGTGTTAATGTGACCTGAGATAATAATAATAGGGATATGGGCCCATTTTTTTTTAATTTCTTTTAATACTTGAAGTCCATCTTTTTCTGGCATCCAAATATCTAAGAAAATCAAATCTATTTGATGAGGATTAATTATCGAATCAATTTTTAAAGGATTAGTACAATGAATGCTTTCATATTCAGAGCCTTTTAAAATATTAGCGATTGATTTTTGAATTAATTGTTCATCATCTATAATTAAAATTTTTTTTTTCATTTTGTTTATCTAATTCACTAAAAAAACTTTACTTGATTTATAAGGGTAAACTTGTGCTTTTAGTTTGCTCTTTCATTGTTTCCAAACTAATAATATAATGAGAAGTATTTTTATGGTAAGCTTACAAATATCTTTTTTGAAAATTCCTATTAAATTAATTTCAGAAAATGATTTAATGAATATCATTAAAAAATCTATTAAAAATAAAAAAAAAATTTCATTATACCCTCTTTATTTTAAAAATATCATCCCCTTTTTGTTTTTTAAAAATTATAGAAACTATCTTAGTTCTTTAGATATTATTTATTCGGCGAGTTCTTTTTTATCTTTTTTGATTTTAATTTTTTTTAAAAAAAAATTTTCTTCAATTAATCCAACTCAATTAATGCTTAATACTATTGAAACTTTAATTCCTAAAAAAGCTTCTTTTTTTTTTGTTGGCATTAGTTCTAGTCAATATAAAAGTTTACAACATTATTTAAAAATATTTTTTCCTGAAATATTTTTAAAAGGTTCTATTGATTATCGACTTTTAAAAAGTCGTTTATCAGATTCAATTGAACTCATTAAAAAAATGCAACCAACTGTTCTTTTTGTAAGTGGACAATTCCCTTCCAAGTGTGCTAAGGATGTTCAAAAAGAATTGATTTTAGATAAAAAAAAAGAACCTACAGTTATTTCTTTTTGTTCAAAAGGTTTAGAAAGATATAGTAAAATTAAAACGAAAAATAAGAAAAAATTTTTTTAAAAAAAGCTCACTCAATTTTTAATAGAAAAATACTTAAAAAACAATGTTAACTAATTTTTTGGATTTTTATCAAAATCTTCCCAATCGGGTTAACCCTTCTATTATTAGCTTTTATGGCTTTGAGCTTCGTTGGTATAGCCTAGGCTATATTTTCTCATTTCTTTTGTTTTGGGCTCTTATTTCTTATCGAATAAAGAAAAATGAAGCTGCTTTTAAAATTACGCTTAAAGATATTGAAGATTCTATGTTTTATCTTTTTTTAGGGGTTATTTTAGGGGGGAGATTGGGGTATGTTATCTTTTATGATTTTTCTTATTATATTAAAAATCCTATTTCTGTTATTTTTCCTTTTAGTTTTGAAAATGGGTTTAAATTTACGGGGATTTCGGGAATGTCTTATCATGGGGGTGTTTTAGGGGTTATCGTTTCGATATTACTTTTTTGTAAAAAGAAACAAAAGTTTTTTTTCGATGTGATGGATTTTTACTTGCCTTGTATTCCAATAGGTTATTTTTTTGGTAGACTTGGTAATTTTATGAATGGTGAACTTTATGGAAGAATTACTGAAAGTCCTTGGGGAATGTATTTTTATACACAATATATTATTGATGATCAAAAAATCAAAAAAGTTTTTACAGAATTAAGACACCCAAGTCAATTATATGAAGCTTTTTTTGAAGGATTAGTTTTGTTTTTCTTTCTCTGGTTAATTAGAAATAATAAGAAATTAAGGAAAAGTTTTATTTCTGCTTTTTATCTAATCGGTTATGGGTCCTTTCGTTTTTTCATTGAATTTTATAGAGAGCCTGATAAACAATTTGTAAATCATGGACAAGAAATTGGGACTGCTTTTTGGTTTTTAACAATGGGACAAATTTTATGTTTTTTTATGGTTTTTATTGGTCTTTTCTTAATTTTTTTTAGGTTAAAAAAAGCTAAAACAATATGAGAAAAATTATTTTTTTTACCTGCTTTTTTATGTTTTTTTATGCTCAAGGGTGGTCGTTAGTTGAGTTTATCGAAGCTAGGAAATTAAAAAAAAATATGATTCTTGTTGGCAAAACAAGAATCGCTGGTAATAAAATGATAGAATTTAAGTTAAAAATTTTATCAGTTTTATTAGGCTCTTCTCCTGGAGAAGATTCCATTTTAGCTGAAATAGACAATGATTTTTTTAAAGAAACAGGGGTTTTAGCAGGAATGAGTGGTTCTCCTGTTTATTATGATAATAGATTAGTTGGTGCTATTGCTACCTCGGTTACATTTTCGAAAAAGCCGATTGTGGGGATTACTCCTATTAAAAATATGTTAAGAATCATTGATTATAGTTTTAAAGAAAAAAAAACTGATTATTTATCATCAAAAAATTTTCATGGAATGAAGCCGATTAATATTCCCATAGAAATTTCAGGAGGATTTTATTTAAATAATCAATTTTTTAAAGAAATTTTAGGGTATTCTTCTGATGTTTTAATCACACCTCAAGGGACAAGGGGACAATTAAAAAGTAAAACAAAATTACAAAATAATGAAGATTCAATTGATTCTAAAATAAAATTACAAGCAGGTGATGCTTGTGGTATTAATTTAGTTAGAGGAGATCTAAATATATCCGCTTCAGGAACAGTTACCTATGTTAGTAATAATTTTATTTTAGCTATGGGCCATCCTATTAATCTTGCTGGAAAAATTAAGTGGCCACTTCATAAACATTATGTTGATGCTGTTGTACCAAGATTAAATGTTTCTTATAAAATAGGTTCTTTAGGGGAAGAGGTTGGAGCTTTTTTAGAAGATAGATCAACGGGTATATTGGGAAAAATAGGAGAAAAAGCTCCACGAATTCCTTTAAAAGTTACTTTAAAAAGTCCTCTTCAAAAAAAACATTTTTCTTATGAAATAGTAGATGATAAAAATTATTTTGTTAATCTGGCAACAGTAGTTCTTTTAAATAGCTTTACTTATTATGAAAATCTTCATGAAGATAGCAGTTTGTTGTACACCATTAAATTATATACAGATTATCAAGATAAAGTCATTACTTTAAAAGACATGGCTTCTGGTTTTTCAAGTCAAAAAACGTTGCGATCTTTTTCTTATTTTTTTCAATCAGTCCTTAATGATCTTTTTAAAAATAGATTTTTAGAGATTAATATAAAAAAAATAGAAGTCTTATTAGAATCAAAACAAAGTATTCACCATTCTTTAATCAATAATTTTCAGTCAGATAAGCAAGTCTATCATCCAGGTGAAACCATTTATTTAAAAGCACAACTTGATCCTTACAAAAGAAAAAAATATTGGAAAGATTTTTCAATAAAAATTCCAAAAAATACTAAGGAAGGTTATTATAAAGTTAATATTTCTAGTGGCCGTCATTTTCTTTTTCGTGATTCTTCATCTTTTCCTAAAAAATATAAAGCACAATCTATTGAACATTTATTCAAGATACTTAATTTACATATTTCTTCTCAAACATTAATGGTTTGGATCCATATGAATTCTCTTGGGATTTTTGTTAAAGATAAAGAATATAAACGTCTTCCATATTTTCAAAGAAAATTAATTCAATCTTCACGTCAATCAAAAAAATCTTCTTCAGGTGAATTTTTAGTAGAGTATGAAGAAATCGATGAAGTTGTTCTTGGATCTAGTTTTATCGAAATTGAGGTAATTAAAAATAAATTTTAAACCAATGTCTTTTAAAAAAAAACTTTCTTTTTTATTGTTGCTTTTTCAGTTTATTTCTTTGTTAGTTGCTCAAAAAACAAAATTTTTTGAAATTTCAAATGAAAATACTTTTAATAAAGGGCAATTTAGTAATGCTTATTTAATTAATGATCATTTCCTATCGTTAGCTCCAAAGTGTGAGTTGTTTACAACTGTTAATGAAGTTATTCTTTGGAATATTTTAAAAACTAAAACCCATCTTTTAGTTGCAACAGGTCATGATGGGCTTGTTTATTTGGTTGATCAAAAAGGCAAATTAAATAAAAAACTTAAAATAGGTTCTCAATCAGAAATTACTGGTTTTTTACAAGGGCCTAAAAATACAATTTTTGTTTCTTCTGCTCCTGAAGGTCGTATTTATAAAATTTCTTCTGATTATAAAAAAGTGACTCTTTTTGTGACTTTACCAGAGCAATTCATTTGGTCGATGGCTCATAATGGAAAAAATTTATATGTAGCTTGTGGGGGCAATGGAGGGATCTATAAAGTTGATCTTGCATCTGGAAAATGGGAAAAATTTTTTCAATCTACTGAGAATAATATTTTAAAAATTAAAATTAATAAAGAAACTCTTTACGCTTCTACCTCTGGACAGGGGTACCTCTATCAAATCTCAAAAAAAGGAAAAGCTAAAGTACTCTATGATGCTGGTGGAAGAGATATTAATGATTTCATTTTTTATAAAAATAATATTCTTTTGGGAACAACAGGGAAATCGATTCAATCTTTTGTTAACTTGGGTACCAATAAAAAACAAATGAATATTAATAAAAGAAAAATGAATACCAATAAAAAACAAATGAAACAAAACTATATTGTTAAAATTGGAAATAATGGTCACTTATCAATACTTGCAACATTTGAAAACGAATTGATTTCTTCTTTAGTCCTGGATGAAAAAAAAGAACATTTATATGTAGCTGCTTCTAAAGATAATGGGAAAAAACAAAAAGGTTTTATTTATTTAATTGATTTAAAAAAACATTCTCTTAAAAAAATATTTTTTGCGTCAGATTTTTCTATTTCTTCTTTTTCAAAATATGAAGATGATATTTTTTTTGCTTGTGGTAATAAAGGTTTTGTTTATAAATTAAATCTTTATTACCCTGAGAAAGGTTCTTATTTTTCAGATGTTTTAGATGCTTTTGAAACAGTAAAATGGGGAAAATTATATTATATATTATATAGTCCTGAAAGTTTTAAAAAAAATCTTGACTCTTATATCAATGTACTTGTTCGTTCTGGTAATACATTTTCTCCTGCAGTTGAAGATGGGTGGTCTCAGTGGCAGCCCTTAAAAAATAAGTTAATTCAAAATAAAGCTTCTCGTTTTTTGCAATTTAAGCTTATTTTAAATTCTTTTTCTAAAAAAGTCTCACCTCTTTTATCTGATATTCGCATTTATTATGCCAGAGCTAATAAGCCTCATTTTATTCATAATGTTCATTTACAAAATACTATCTCTGCTAAAAAATATAAAAAATTAAAGCTCAAGCCTTATGAATTAATTTTACTTTGGGAAACTTATAATCATGATAAAGATTTGCTTTCTTACTCAATTTACTTTAAACATGAAGGAGCACAAAATGATTGGACGCTTTTAAAAAAAAACGTTAAAAAAGACTATATTATTTTGAATAAAAAAAATTTTGTTGAAGGCAGGTATCAATTTAAAATCATTGCTGATGATTTTTTAAGTAATGGTTTTGATAATAGATGTATTGATGAAAGAGTTACTAGAAATTACTTAATTGATAATACAAATCCAAAAATTAATTTTGAAGTAAAAGGCAAAGAGAAAATTTTAGTGAAAGCTAAAGATGATTTTTCTAGAATAAAAAATTTCAAATATTCTTTTAATGAACAAGAATACGTTGAGATATCTCCGGAAGATGGAATTTTTGATAGTTTAGAAGAGTCTTTTTTAATTAAAAGTATTAAAGAAAATCATGCCAAGATTTATATTAAAGTTGAAGATGAAAACAAAAATTTTGCTTTTAAAACTATCGAACTAAAAAATAATTAATACAAAAAAATTAACATCTTAAATTAATTTTTTTTCCTAATTTTGTTCTTAAATAAAAAAGTGACAAAAATATCGATCACTTGAAATAATAGAAATACAAATGGAGCTAAAAGACCATTGATAATAATTTGACCAACTACATATTGTTTGAAATAACTTGATGCTGAAAAAAAATCTATTAAAATAATGATTAGAATTATCTCTATTGTTTCTTTGATAATAGAAATTGTTAAAACAATCAGGACAAATAAAGGAATAGGAATGGTACTAAAATTCTTTTTGAAAAAAGTAGAAAAAATTAAACTAACGTAAAAAGAAAGACTATAAAATCCAAAATATCCATTTGAAATTAAATCAATACAAATAATAGCAAAGATGCTGATAATAGAAGCTGTTTTAATGGAAGTAAAGCAATAAAGGCCAATTAAAAAAACATAAATGTAATTAGGCTTAATGTCAGAAAATATAGGCCAATTATTGTTACTTGGGAAAGTTTGAATGAATAAAAGAATAAAAGCGGAAATAAAATAAATTAAAAATTTAATTATTCTTAGTCTTTTTGATGATAAAAACATGTTCTATTTTAAAAAAATTAATATTTGGTTTTACAATGAGTTTTTGAAAAAGACCGTATCTGTTTTTATTAACACCAATAATGGTTCCAATAAAAATACCTTTTGGGTATTTATCACTATAACCAGATGTTACAATCGACTTTTTTTCTAAATTTTCTAACTTGATATCAATATAGTCAATAATTGTTTTATCTTTTATAGGCGATTGTCCTTTCATAAGCCCAATATCTCTAGTTTCGTCAATAATAACACTAACATGACAACGATGATCTAAAATCGTTAAAATTTTACTTGAATGAGGCCCTATGTTATAAATATAACCCACTAAACCACTCATTTCTTTATTAAAACCAATAACAGGCATGTTGACTTTTATTCCATCATTGCTTCCTTTATTGATAATAATGGTATTGAAGAGATTTTGAGGGTCTTTGGAAATAATGTTAGCTGGAATAATTTCTTTTTTTTTGGTGTAACTTAAATTGTTTAAAATATTCTTAATATTTTGATTTTCTTTTTTTAAAACTAATTTTAATTGTTCATTCATATTTTTGTAATGTAAGAGTTGTTTTTGTGTTTCAATAAGTTCAAATTGAAACTTTTCGGCTTTTTCAAATTTTTGATTTAAATATAAAGTTTTTTCTAAAATTTTTATTGAATAGGTTTGAAATGGAAGAATTGTAATATGGTATATTTTTTTGATATAATGATCACCGCTTAAATAAGTGATATTTAAAACTAAAATAATAACAGTAATAGTAATGGAAGTAAAAACTAACTTCCTATATCTCTTATAAGTTGAACTCATTTAGCTTATTTTTTGATTTGTAGTTTTTTAAATAAATGCTGGCACCTTTAACTACACAACTTAAGGGGTCTTCTGCTGTAATGACAGGAGTGCCGACTTGATGACTTAGCAAATGTTTAAACCCTTTCATTAAAGCCCCTCCTCCAGAAAGAACGATTCCTCTTTCCATAATATCAGCTGCAAGTTCAGGAGGAGTTTTATCTAAAACCATTTTTATTTCTGAAATAATAACTTCAATGGCCTCATCTACAAATTCTTTTGTTTCTGACTTAGAAACCTTTTGGACTCTTGGAAGCCCTGTAATGCTGTCTCTACCTCTAATATCATAGCTTTCTCTAGATTTCACATTCCAAACATCTAAAAAATTAATTTTAATGTCTTCAGCAGTTCTTTCTCCAATAATTAAGTTGTAGTTTCGTTTCATAAAGTTAACAATTGATCGATCAACCCCATCTCCCCCAATACGAATACTGCTTTCAATAACGATATCCCCTAGTGAAATAATAGCAATTTCAGTTGTTCCCCCACCAATATCAATAATCATATTTCCAGCTGGATCATCTATTGGCATGTTAGCTCCAATGGCGGCAGCTAGGGGTTCTTCAATGATAAACACCTCCCTAGCTCCTGCTTGTTCGCAAGATTCTTGCACAGCCCTTCTTTCAACTGGGGTGATACTAGAAGGGACTCCAATGGCGATTCGAGGTTTAAAAAGGCTTTTTTTTTTTGAAACTTTAGAAATAAAATGACGAATCATTTTCTCTACCATTTCAAAATCTGCAATGACTCCATCTTTCATGGGTCTAATTGCTGTTATTTTTCCAGGTGTTTTTCCTAGCATCTTTTTAGCTTCTTTTCCGACAGCTAAAATTTTATTCGTTGCTTTTTGTATAGCAACCACACTGGGTTCTCTTAAAATGACCCCTTCACCTTCTATATAAATTAGAGTGTTAGCGGTGCCTAAATCAATGGCAAAATCTTTTGTAAAGACACTAAATAATTTCCCAAACATATATTAATTTCAATATTTGATATCTTTATGATTTTAAAGAGTCATTATTGTAAAGAAGAAAAATCTTCATTATTTCCCATAGTGATTTGTTTTTCTCTTTGCTCGTTCTTAATAGAAAGATAACTCTTAACAAATTTACTTTTTTCTTTAAGCCCTAATTTTTTATAGAGTAAATTTACAAGTACGTCTCCAGCTTCTTGTATTTCTTTAGAATAATCTTTATTATAAACAATTGTTTCTAATATTTTTTTAGCTTCTAAAATCTCCCCATTATGAATCATGCATTTGGCTATGCGGATACTCCATTTATCGTTATTTGGATAATGCTTTGATATTTTTAAAGCAATTTCTTGTGCTTTTTTAATATCATTATTATGGAGATTAATTTGATAAATAATTTCATAAACATTAAGATCGATTTTATTAACTTTATTAAGATATTTTCTTAAGTATTGATTAGCTAAGTAATAATAATTTTCATTTAAATTAAAATAACTTTTTCCTATTTCTTTGTAAATTTTTTTTTTCACAAAAAAAGAATGATTAATTAAATAATTACAAATTCTTATAATTTCAACTTTATTATTTAAGCTTTTTTTTCTTTCTTCTTTTTTTAATAATAAGGATAAATAAGAATATAAGATTTTTTTTTTATTTCCATATATTGAAAATTGTCTTTTAAGATTTTTTTGTGTTCCTTCTAATTTTCCTGATTCTAGTAAAATTTGATTATAATCTAAGTCATTTGAATACTTAGAAAAGGAAATAATTTTGTAAATAATAAAAGGAAAGAAAATAAAAAATAAAATTATGTAAATAATAACCTGTAAACTAATTTTCTTTCTAACGGTAATGCGTTCCATTTACTTAAAACTCAATATGGCAATTCCAAGATAAATTATAGCATTATATATAATAAGATTTCAATGGAGGAAGCCCATTGAAATTAATCGAACTATACGAATCAGTATAAGCCCCAGAAGATAAAATGTAAATAAAATCACCTATTTTTAAATTTTTAGGGAGTTTATATAGATGCTTTTCATATAAAATGTCCATACTATCACAAGTGGGTCCTGCTAGAGTATATTTTTGATAAGAGTTACTTGTTTTAGAGGTCCAAATTGGATATTTAATGGATTCATTTAATGTTTCTATGAGTCCATTAAAAAGGCCAACATCTAAATAAAGCCAATTTTTTTTTTTGTTTTTTTGAGTTTTTAGAATAATTTCACTAATAATAATACCAGTATTGCCCACAATTGCTCTACCAGGTTCAATAAAAATTTCAGGCAGATCATTTCCAAAATTCTTATGTAAATAAAATTTGATGTTTTTTAAGTATTTTTCTATAGGTTTGTTTACTTCGAGGTATTCACTTGGAAAGCCTCCTCCCAAATTAATTGCTTTAAGGTTTATATTTTTTTTTCTTAAAGCATTAAATAAACGGTAACAACTAAGTATCGATTTTTTCCATTGATTAATTTTGTTTTGTTGACTCCCTACATGAAAAGAAAGGCCATAAGCAATAAGATTTTTTTGTTTACACCCAAGGATTAATTGGTAAATTCTTTTTGGTGAAGTCCCAAATTTTTTAGAAAGAGGCCAGTCAGAGCCTTTACATTTTGTATAAAGTCTAAAAAAAATTTTAGAACCAGGGGCTCCATTTGAGATTTTGTTTAATTCTTCTATCGAATCACAAGTGAAAAATCGAATGCCTTTAGAAAAGGCTTTTTTAATATCGATTTCTTTTTTGATGGTATTGCCATAACTGATCTTATTAGGCTTTACTCCTAATTTTAAAACTTTTTCAAGCTCATAAATAGAAGCAACATCAAAATTTGAATCTAAATCTTTTAATACTTTTAACACTTCATTTGCTGGATTGGCCTTCACTGAATAAAAAACAGTGCTATTTTCAAAAATAGTATTTTTAATTTTTTTATATTGAGTTTTTATTTCTTCTAAATTAATCACTAAAAAAGGCGTTTTCTTTCCTTTAATAAAAGATTCAAAACGCTCCCAATACCCATTTTGAACATACTGCTCAATGATTGTTGCTGTTTTTTTAAGGCTGTTCACACAAATTTAATGGAAGAGGTTAAATAATATTAATTTTATTTCTTATTTATGAAGGTTTGTTAAATTTTAGTTTGTTTTTTCAGGTGTATAGTTATCAAATCTAGGGTAATTAGAATGGAAAAAGAGGTCAATATCTCCTGTTTGCCCGTGTCTATTTTTTGAAACAATAATTTGTCCAATATTAGTAAGAGTTTCATTGTCTGGTTCATAATAAGCTGGACGGTGAACAAAAAAAAACTAAATCGGCATCTTGTTCGATAGCTCCTGATTCACGAATATCGGATAAAAGAGGACGCTTATTATGACGTGCTTCGGTAGCTCTGTTAAGCTGAGTTAAAGCTACCATTGGGATGCATAGCTCTCTTGCCATTGCTTTTAATCTTCTAGAAATATTGGCGATGTGTTGTTCTCTATTAATTTTAAGGTCTGTTTGACCCATCAGTTGTAAATAGTCAATGAAAATAATTTTCGCACCCTCTTGGACCATTTTTCTTGCTTTTGCTGATAATTCATTAATTGTAATCGATGGTGTATCGTCAATAAAAATAGGGGCTTTTGTTAATTTTTCTCCTGCTTTGATTATTTTTTCCCAGTCAGATTCGATAAGTGTATTTTTTCGAAATTTATCCCCATTAAGTTTGGCTTCTGCACATAAAAGTCGAACACAAATCTCTGATTTAGACATTTCTAAAGAAAAAAATCCGATAGGGATTGAATTGATCTTAGAAGAAATAGATATATTTTGAATGATACTAAGAGCAAACGCAGTTTTTCCCATAGCAGGCCTTCCTCCAATAATGATTAAATTTTCATTATGAAATCCACCTATAATGTTATCAAGGTGACGATATCCACTTTGAATACCAATAACACTTCCTTTGTTTTTATAATTTTCTTCAATGACTTCTAAAGTTGAAATAAAAACATCTCTTAGTTTTTCATATTCTCTATAGTTTGATTTGGAGATGTCAAAGAGCTCTTGTTGTGATTTTTCTATAATTTCAGAAGAATTCATCTCTCCAGAAAAAATATTAATAAAGTTATTATTAAAAATATCAATAACTTGTCTTAAAATTGATTTTTCTTTAATAATATTTGAGTAATAACTTGTATTGGTAGAAGAGGGGACAGAATCAATTAATTTAGTGATATATTCCACACCACCTGCTTTTTGGAGAAGGTCTTTTTCTTCTAAAATATTTTTTAGAGTTAAAATATCAATAGGAGCATAGCCATTTTTTTCGCGATATTCTAAGATAGCTTTAACAATAATTTGATTTCGCTCATCATAAAAATCATCTGTTTTTAAAGAAGAAAAAATTTGATCAATGAGCTTGTTTTTAATTAAAATGGCTCCGATACAAGCTGTTTCAGCGTCTAGATTATTAGGAAATTTTTCTTTAGAAGAGCTTTTAAGGTTGGGAATACCCATTTAATTTTTTATGTTTCGAGTTTTGAAAGTTTGATCTTTAATTGAGTTTTGAAATCTTTGTTTAATTGAATTAGCACTGAATAGTCCCCTAAGGCTTTTAAGGGAGTTGAGATAATAATATTTTTTTTTTCTAAATTAATCTTATGTTTTTCTTTTAATTCTTTTGAAATCATTTGAGTAGTGACGGTGCCATAGATTTTACCTTCACCCCTTACTTTTACTTGAATGTCTAAGCAATCAATTTTTTTAAACCCATCAATAATTTGAGTATGTTTTTCTTTTTGCTTTATGATTTGCTTTTGAAATTCTTTTTTTTGCTTTTTTAGTATTTCCAAGCTAACTTTGCTTTTTAAAACAGCTTTTTTTTGAGGAAATAAGTAATTACGTGCATAACCATTTTTAACTTGGACAATATCCCCCGGGTTGCCAAGATTAGGCATTTCTTTAATTAAGATAACCTCCATTCTATACTTTAAAAATTAAAAAGGGACTCCATCATCATCGTTTATATTGGTGTCTGGATATTGCTCAAACTGGATATCATCTTTGTTTGAAGTACTTGTACTTGTACTTGTACTTGTGTTTGTTTTGCCTTCAGAGCGAGAACCCAAAAATTGTATATTATTAGCTACAATTTCTACTTGACTTTTATTTTGACCTGATTTATCTTGATAACGATTTTGTTTAAGACGACCTTCAATAATTGTTTGACTTCCTTTTTTAAGGTAATTAGAGCAATTTGTTGCTAATTTATTCCAAGTAACAATATTAAAAAAACTTACGTCTTCTTGCCCATTATTTGAAGAGCGATTATTTGCAATTGAAAATTTACAAATAGGTGTTTGATTACTAGTGTATGAAAGCTCAGGATCTCTTGTTAAGCGACCTACTAAAATTATTTGATTAATATCCCAGGCCATTAACTTTTAATTTTCTCTTTTTTCTTTAAAACTTCAAGAGCATTTTTATCTAAATAAGTAAAAAGAAACCTTAAAATAGTTTCTTGCATTTTAATTTCTTTATTGAGCTTATTAATATGTAATCCATTGGCTTCAATATGATAATTATAATAATGCCCTTGTTTGTTTTTTTTTATTTCGTGACCAAATTCTTTTATACCCATATCGGTTTCTTTTTTGATCACAACGTTGTGTTCTTTAAATAATTCTTCTATTTTTTTTTTACTTTCTTTATAGAGAGATTCATCTTGATTATAGATAAAAAGTCCTTCGTAATCTTTATTCATAGTTTATTTTTAATTTTTACTCAATAAGTTTGTGTGCATTATAGCATTTTTCTTTAGTGTAAGCTTTTATTTTTTTAATTTATTCATTTTTTTTTTAAAAATAAAAAATTTATGATTGTTGCTAATGGTATTTATTTAAATCATATTTTTATTGATTTTTTTAAAGTAGAAATAACTTATTATGTTGCCCGATTAGTTGTTATGAAGTGTTTTTTTTATACTATTTTATATAGTATAATGGCATTTATAAATTTTTTAATTAAAAGGGAAATAAATGAAAATAGCAGTTATTGGGACAGGTTATGTAGGCTTAGTAGCTGGGACTTGTTTTTCGGAGATAGGAAACGAAGTTATTTGCATTGATATTAACAAAGAAAAAATAGATGCTTTAAATCGAATTGAAATCCCTATTTATGAGCCAGGTTTAGAAGATTTAATTAGACAAAACAAAGAAAAAAAACGGCTTTTTTTTTCAACAAAAATTGAAGAAGCTATTAAAAAATCACTCATTATTTTTATTGCTGTAGGGACACCACCGGGAGAAGATGGATCGGCTGATTTAAAACATGTGTTAAGTGTTGCAAGAACTATTGGGGAAAATCTAAATAATTATAAAGTTATTGTCAATAAGTCAACAGTCCCTATTGGGACAGGAGAGAAAGTTGAAAATTTAATTAAATCGGTTAATTCAACCCCTTTTGAAATTGTTAGTAACCCTGAGTTTTTAAAAGAAGGGACAGCTGTTAATAATTTTTTAAAACCCGATCGAGTGATTATTGGTACCAAGAGTGAGAAAGCTTGGAAATTAATGAAGCAACTATATTCTCCGTTTGTTCGTAATTTAAATCCGATTATTCGTATGGAAGTCAAAAGTGCTGAAATGACAAAATATGCTTGTAATGCGATGCTAGCAACTCGTATTTCTTTTATGAATGAAATGGCTAATTTATGTGAATTCGTTGGAGCTAATATCTCCGATGTGCGTTTAGGTATGCAAAGTGATCCAAGAATTGGAAAAGAATTTCTTTATCCAGGCATTGGTTATGGAGGTTCTTGTTTTCCAAAGGATGTCAAAGCTATTATTTCAACAGCAAAACAGTTTGATTTAGAGTTTGGTCTTCTTAAACAAGTTGAAAACGTTAATGAAAATCAAAAAACTCTTTTAGTCAATAAAATTAAAAAACACTTTGGCGATAGATTAGAAGGCTTTTCTTTTGGCATATGGGGGCTTTCTTTTAAACCTAAAACAGATGATATAAGAGAAGCGCCTGCAATTGCGCTCATTGATTCTCTGCTTTCACTTGGGGCTTCTTTAAGAGTGCATGATCCTAAGGCGACTGAGGAAGCTAAGAAAATTTTTGGTCAAAATAAAAATGTCGAATTTTTTACGGATCATTACCAGCTTTTAAAAGAAGTTGATGCTCTTATTTTATGTACCGAATGGAATGAATACAAACTAGTCGATTTCGAAAAAATGAAAACTTTAATGAAAAATCCTGTTTTGTTTGATGGAAGAAATATTTGGGTTAATGCTCCTATTGAAAATCAATTTGAGTGGTATGGGATTGGTTATGCAAAAAAACATTCAATTAATTTTAATTATTGAAATTTTTTTGAAACTCAAAAATACTTTATTAGATTGGATTTCTCAACAATTAATTAATTGGTTTCAAATTAATAAAAGAGATCTTCCCTGGCGAAAAAAAAGAAATCCTTACTCTGTTTGGATTTCTGAAATTATGTTACAACAAACTCAAGTGGTAACGGTAATCCCTTATTATCTTAAGTGGATAAAATCTCTGCCTTCAATAGAATCGGTTTCAAAAGCCGATGAAGATTTCCTTCTCAAGCTTTGGCAAGGGCTTGGTTATTATTCTAGAGTGCGTAATATTCATAAAGCAGCAAAATGGATGGTTTTAAATCATCAAGGACAATTTCCAAAAGATTATCAACAGATAATCAATCTGCCAGGAATAGGAAATTATACAGCAGGTGCGATTAGTAGTATTGCTTTTGGAAAAAGAGTAGTGTTTGTGGATGGAAATGTTGAGCGAGTTCTTGCTCGGTTTTTTGCTTTAGAAGAACCTATTGAACAACTAAGAAGTCAAAAAATTATTTGGAATCTCGCTGAAAAATTGCTTCCTAAAAAAAATATCGATGATTTTAATGAATCTCTTATGGAGCTTGGAGCAACTTTGTGTACTCCCACTAAAGGATTTTGCACAGAGTGTCCTCTCGGTCAAAAATGCCTTGCTTTTAAGAAAAATAAAGTTAACAAGATTCCTTTTCGTCAAAAAAAAATTAAAACAATTAAAAGAACAGCTGTGAGTTTTGTGCTTTATCAAAATAACTTTGATCCACTAAAAAAAGAAACAAAGTACTTGCTTTACCGTAGAAGAAAAAATGAAATCATGGGAGGACTTTTTGAATTCCCAACAATTGATCAAGATGAATTTAAAAAAATAAATAAATTACTCTTTAAAAAAAAAGAAATTCTAGAAGATCTTTTTAAAAAAAAATATGGCTTTATGATTAAAATTAAAGACTCTTTTTTTTCTTTAAAGCATTCCTATACTAAGTATCGCGTTGATTTAGAAGTTTTTTTTGCTTTTTTTAAAGCAGATGAAAAAAATAATTATCTTTTTAATGAAATGAATTCTAATTTATGTTGGGTTAATAGGGTTGAGTTTGAGCGTTGCCCCATGAATTCTTCAGGTGCTAAAATTGCCAAAAAACTTTTTTCATTACAAAAAAAATTTAACTAATCTTTTATCAATAAAACCCTCTTTTGAACCTTCTTTTTTTAATGTAATGTTATGATATTTTCATCTTTTCAAAATTAAAACCATTGAAAAAATACTCTCCTTCTTTTTTTCCCAAAGTGAGTTTAGCTTTAATTGCCTTTGCAATGGGAGCAAGTGGACTTGCTTATGAATACACATTTAGTAAGTTAAGCTCGGATTTACTTGGATTTTCAGCAAAGCAGTGGGCGTTTGTCATTGCTTTAATGATGCTTTTTATGGGGATTGGTTCGGACTTACAAAAACATTTAAAAGATAAATTTCTTTTTGAAAAATTTATTTTAATGGAAATTATTCTTAGTCTTGTAGGAGGATTCGCTCCTATAATATTGCTTTATCTTTTTGGAGCACAAAGAGATTTTTTTGTTTTGTTTCAATTTCTTTTTATTGCTTTAGTAGGTTTATTAGTGGGAACGGAAATTCCTATTATGATTCGTTTGAATGCTCAGTATGAAAAAAAATTGAAAGTTAATTTAAGTGGGATTCTTCGTATGGATTATATTGGGGGATTTTTTGGAGCTCTTTTTTGGTTATATCTTTTGATTCGTTTTAGAAATATTTCTCAAATAGGGCTTGTTTTTGGTATTTTTAATTTAATGGCGACTTTTTGGGCTTTTTATTATTTTAGGACTCTTACAAGATATACGTTTGTTTTTTTGTTGACGATTGTTTTAGTTTTAAGTATTTGTTTTTGTTCTCTTTTTTTTATTCCTAAATGGACTCTTTTTTTTGAACAGCAGCTTTTTAGAAATCAAGTCGTTTTTTCAAAAACAACTCCCTATCAGCATATTGTGCTTACAAAGTCGTCTTCAGGAATTTTTTATTGTTATATTAATGGAAATACACAATTTTCTAGTTTTGATGAACACATCTATCATGAAATGTTGGTACACCCAGCGATGTTAGCTGCTAAAAGCCATGCGAATATTTTGATTTTAGGGGGAGGAGATGGGCTGGCTTTAAGAGAAATTTTAAAGTATAAAACTGTTGAAAAAGTTACTTTAGTTGATATTGATCCTCAAATGACGGAGTTTGCTAGAACAAACCCTTATTTTCTTAAACTCAATCAAGGAAGTTTGAATCATGAAAAAGTCACAATTATCTCTAATAAAGAAATTACTAATAAAGAAAAAACAGCTTTTTATCTCCCCGATAGACGCTCGAGACCGATTGGTTTAGAAAAAAAAATGGGGGAAGTTTTTTTAATTCATATGGATGCGGCGGCTTACATTGATCAAGTAAAAGATTTTTATGATGTTATTATTTTGGATTTTCCTGACCCTAATCAATTGGGACTTGTGAAATTGTATTCACTTAGTTTTTATAAAAAATTACAAGAAAAATTAAGGCCTTATGGGATTATTGCTCAACAAGCCACTTCATCTGTTTATTCTAAAGAAACTTTTTTGTGTATAGGCAGGACTCTTAAAAAAGCAGGGTTTAGTGCTAAAGGGTATCATGAAGTAGTGCCTACTTTTGGAGACTGGGGGATTTTGGCTTGCCACTGCTAAACAAGATGCATCTGAAGAAATGATTGAGAAAAAACTTTTATCAATAAAAAAGATCCCTGTTGAGACAAAATATTTTTTCTGCACCTGTTTTAGGGCGTTCTTTAATTTTTGGGAAAGATTTTTTTAAAACTGAAAAAGAGGGTTACAATACACTTTTAAATCATTTGATTTTTTATCTGTATCAAGAAGAAATTAAAAAATTTTAAGATTCAATTTTTAGCTAATTCGTTTAAATTTCTTTATATTTTAAATTAATTTTAATTTGCAATAGCTTATTTATGTTATAATGAGCTCATAATGCATTTGCACCCTAGCTTTCTTTTTTTATTAACAGGTTTTTTATTTATATGGACTTGTGGGACTTGCTCAAAGGCTATTAGTAATCAGCAAAAAGTAAGTCAAGGGGGGCGTCATTTTAAAACATCCCTTTCAGAAGAAGCCTCAAAAGGTCTTGATTTAGAATCTCTTGTGGGAATTGTAAAAGAAGTCAAAACAGCAGAAGAGTTTGAGTCAACTCTTAATCAACCAAATGGGATTAATAATCTTGATCTTAATGGAGATGGGAAAGTTGATTATATTAATGTAACAGAGTATGGCAGTAAAGCCAAAGCCAGTAAAGCGTATGGATTTTCGTTAACAACAGAAGTCGAAAAAGGTGAAGTCCAAGAATTAGCTACTGTTGAAATGACGAGTTCTGGAAATCAAGTGGATGTTCAAGTGGGAGGAAATGAACAGATTTATGGGAGAGGTTCTTATTATAATTCGTATTTTCCTGTTAGTTCTTTTTTACTGTGGTCTTATTTGTTAACACCACATCCTTTTTATGCCTCTCCTTGGGGATATGGTTATTATCCGGGTTCTTATTATCCGTATTCGCGTGTGCCTTACGGGGCTTATTCTTCAAGAACAGAGCAGTATAAAAGAAATACAGGGGTGCAAAAAACATCTTCGTTAAAAAATACAGGTCTTAATAATCCCAATAGAGGTAAAAGAGCCGATTCTGGGATTAGAAGAAGTCTTAAAAATCCAACGACTTCTCAAAAAAGTTTTCAAAGTAGGAATGTTAATCGACGTGCCTCTAGTGGAGGTTTTGGGAGACGCTCTAGTTCGTTTAGAAGTGCTAGGGGTATTAATTCTTCATCGAGAAGTTTCGGTGGATTTGGGAAGTAATTTTATTGATGTTTGAATTATTAAAAAACACCATTATTCAAGATTATTTGGTTTTTGATGTTGCGTTTGAGTATATTCACTGGGAATCTTTAATTTTTGTTTTAGAGGCTTTTGTTTTACTTTATTTAGGCAAGTTGCTCCATGGTTTTTTTTCTCCTTATAAAGCAAATGAACAACTTGTTAAGTTAGATAATAAAGCGTTTTCGGTTTCTTTTTCAGGTTACATAATGGGAATTGGTTTAATTATTTTTAGTGTGATTAAAGAAGGGGAGACTTTTTCATTATATTTTGATTTATTTGAAGTTGCTTTTTGGAGTTTTGTTGGGATTTTACTTCTTAATTTATCAAGATTTATTAATGATCGATTGATTCTTTACAAATTTGATAATGTTAAAGAGATTTTAAAAGATAAAAATATTGGTACAGGAGCTGTTCAATTTGGAAGCTATTTTGGTTCGGCGATTGTTTTAAGTGCCTTGATTTCTCAACCAGCAAGTGATCCTTTTTTAATAGATGTTTTTAATACGATTATTTATTTTTTTATCACGCAACTCTTTTTTGTTTTATTTGGTTTTATTTATCAAAAAATAACAGTTTATGATTTTCATGAAGAAATTGAAAGAGATAACGCAGCAGCAGGAGTTAGTTTTGGCTTAACCCTTGTGGCTATAGGCATTGTCATAGCGCATCCTTTAAAGAGTAGTTATGGTATTGTTTCTTTTTTCATTTGGTTTGTTAATGGAGTAGTTCTTTTAGCTTTATCACGTTTTTTAATTGATAAAGTAATGATTAGAGGGGTATCCTTAGAGGATGAAATTAAAAATGACCAAAATTGGGGTGTTGCTCTTTTAGAAGGTGGGATTGCGATTACGGTTGCTTTTATACTGCAGGCTTCTTTTACGTAATAAATAGTATTATCAAAAATTGATATATAAATAAGAGTGTAATTAAAAATTAATTTTAATTTTATGGCTTTTTTTCTTGATACTAATCAAAAAAAGCAATTCGCTGGAATTTTTTTATTAGAAAAAATTATTAATGAAAAAAAAGCTTTTGATATTTTTTTAGAGAACAATGATAAAGATTTAGAGCCCGTTTTTGAGTACCTCATGATGCATTCGTATATAAAAATTAAAAATGAGAAATTTTACATAGAAACAGAAAAAGGAAACGATTTACTTAAAAAATTTGCACTTCGTTATAGAGATTTTCTAAGATTTTTTGATATTTATAATGCAGTGGATTTAGCAGAAGGTGCTTTTGCTTTTGAGTCTTACTTTGACTTTGAAGTAGATCAACAGTGGCAGATTTTTTTACAAGATCAAAGATGGGAGGATCTTAGAATTGCTGTTGCTGTTTTTAAAAAAATTAATCCAATTGAAATTGTTTTTATGAGTTTTATTCGAGAAAAGCGTTTTGGATTTACAGAGAAGTCTGGATGGCAATTTGATCTTCTTTTAGGTTCGGTTTGGGAAGAAATTTTAGATATTTGTAATACCGCTTTAAAAATGGAAGAGTTAGCTTATTTTGATGAAGAAATAAAGACGAATGTTAGTGGAGAAGAGGTTATTAAAGATATTATTATCCAAGGAGCTCAGTTGAATAAAAAACTGTTTCAAAAAGAAGGAGAGAGAGACAATCAATTAAATGGTTTTTGTGGTTCTTTAGAAGAGATTAGAGAAAATATTTTAAAAACATATGATAATTACTTAAATCCGTATTATCTTCCTGATTATTGGAAGGGAGGAATTTTAAATTAGAGGTAAATGATGACAGAAAATTTTGATCAAGTGTGTGTAAGATCTAAAAAAGAAGATGGACTTGTTGATTTTTTAAGAGAAAGAGATTTTCAAGTAGAAATATTACAAGAAGATTTATTAAAGGTTTCTAGTCCAGAAATTATTGATGTGTATATTCACATTAAAAACCAATCACTTTTTTTTGAAATAGAAATAGGGATCATAGAAAATTTTGCTAGTGAAGAACTGTATAAAAAATTACTTGATTTAAATACAGAGATTCTTCCTGTCAGTTTGGGCTTGGATACAACTTCATCAGAGAAGCCAAGACTTGTGATTGTTGAAAGCAGAGAAATCAAAAATTTAGATGAAAATGAGATTCTTTGTGTTTTTGAAGCTTTTGAAATTGCTTCTGCTAAAGTAGAAGTTATTTTAAGCCAGTATATTAAATAAAAAAGGAGATTTTTATGGGTGTTTTTTCTCGTTTGTTGAAAGTAGGTCAAGCAAAAGCAAATCAAATTGTTGATAATTTAGAAAAACCTGAAATTATGTTAGAACAAGCAATTTTAGATCAGGAAAAACAAATTAGGCAAGCTAAGGCTAATGTACAACAAGTCATTGCTACAGAAAGGCAAACAAAAGCTCTTTTAGATAAAGAAGGTAATGAAAAAACTAATTGGGAAGAAAGAGCTAAAGCTGCTCTTAAGGCAAATGAAGAAACTCTTGCTACTAAAGCCCTTCAGCGTTCAGAAGAACATGAAAAAAAAATGATCGCTTTACAACCCACTTGGGAAGTACAAAGAAAAGATGTGGAAAGCTTAAAGCAAGATATCCAAAAAATGGAAAATGAACTTGCAGAATTAAAGCGAGATAAAGATATTATTGTCGCTCAATCAAAAGCAGCTGAAGTTAAAAAAACAATTTATGAAGCAAAAGCTAAAATCGGTAAAAATTCTACAGCCGATTTAATCGCTAGAATGAAAGCGAAATCTGAAAGACAAAATTTTGAAGCTCAAGCAGCTAAAGAACTTTTAGACGTTGGAGGAGACTCTTTAGAAAAAGACTTTGAAAAAATTGAAAGAAGTGCTACAACCAATCAATCGATTCAAAATAAATTAGAATCTATGAAAAAAGAAATTGAGGGATAATGATTCTTTTCCAATTATTTTTTTTCTTCTTCTTTTTCATATTTGATATAAATAGAAACTACAATACCAGAGATAGCTCCAAACAAATGTTCTTCCCAGGAAATCCATTGATTAATAGGTAAAATACCAGATAATAAAGTCCCTCCATATAAAAAAGTAATTAGAAGACTAATAAATATTTTTCCAAATTGTTTATGTAACCATCCTGAAATAGCAAGAAATGTAATTAACCCGTAAACAACTCCACTAATGCCAATATGAGAACCATTTCTTCCAATGATCCAAACAAAAATTCCAGTGATCAACATAATAATAAAAAAAACTTTCCAAAAAAAATCTTTATAAAAAGAAATTAAAAAAAAAGACAAAATAAACAAAGAGATCGAATTACTTAAAAGATGTGCAAAATTTCCGTGAATAAAAGGAGAAGAGAAAATACCTATTAAACCTAGTTTGGTTCGAGGAATGAGTCCATATTGTTTAAAATTAACCATTGGCAAAAGTGCGTCAATAATGAAAATGCCCCAGATAAAAATGATCAGGTAGGTTGATTTTTTTAAATTGTTGTAAATCATATTGGTTTCTCTTAAAATGAAAATAAATTTTTATTATTATATAATACGATGAATAGTTTTTATTTTTTTCAAATCAAAATAAATAAGTCTAATGAAATTTTTAATGATTAATCAATTATTATTAGTTAATTTAAAAATAAAAAAAATTACTTTACTTTTTTTTCTTACCTTTTTTTTACAATTGCTTGCTATCGAAATTCGATTAAAATCACCAGAACGCGTTTATTTAAAAAAAAATCGGATTTGTGTTGATTTAGAAACCACTGATAATATTTTGTCGGATGAAATTATAGAGTATTTGACTTACGGTATCCCTGTTTACTTTAATTATTTTATTTATTTTTATGAGAAAAAATCTTTTTTTGATAAAATTTTAGTAAAAGTAGTGATTAGAAAGAAAGTGGAATATGATATTTGGTCAAAAACTTATTTTATTCGATGTAAAAAAATTAAAGGATACCCTAAAAAAATAAAAAATATTCATGACTTACAACAGGAAGTCGTTGCCTTAAAAGGAGTTTCAGTTATTGATCAATCTGTTTTATCAAGAAAATCTAAATATTATTTTAAAACTAAAATGGGACTTATTATTAAGCGCTCTTTTTCTCCTTTCTATCAAATTTTTTTTAGTTTTTTTTCAGTTTTTAAATATAAAACTACTTTTTTTGATAGCATTCCTTATTCTTTTAATGAATTAAAAAATTTTTCAAAAAATAAAGTGAATTTAAACAAAAAATAAAATTTTATTTTTAAACATCTCTTACACAACGAAAACTTAAGTTACAACTAGAAGAATTAGGTGTATTTGAGGCTCTCGCACCAACACGGTAGCGATAACAATAAGATGCATGGCAAAGATACGATCCTCCTTTAATGACCTTTAAATTATTTTTTTTAATTCCTAAAGGGTTTTTTGAAGAAGAGTTTGTGTGATAATTTCGGTCCCACCAATCATAGCACCATTCCCAAACATTTCCTGCTATATTATAAAGCCCAAAACCATTAGGTTCATAACTATCGACTGGAGCGGTTACTAAAAAGCCATCTTCTTTTTTGTTTTTTAAGGGAAACTGACCTTCCCAAATATTACACATCAGTTGGTTGTTTTTTTTAAATTGATTTCCCCAAGCATAACGTTTTTGTTCCAGGTTTCCTCTGGCAGCACACTCCCATTCGGCTTCTGTAGGCAGGCGTTTTTTAGCCCACTTACAGTATCTCAGAGCATCATTATAAGAAATATGGACTACAGGATGATTCATTCTAGTTTTTATAGTGGATTTAGGGCCTTCAGGATGGTCCCAACAAGCTCTATTAACTTTAATCCACCATTCTTGTCCAGAGACAATATTTGAATTGTTATAAGCTTCTTTCATTTGTTTTTTTGATAAAAGCATCCAGAAAACAAACGAAGACCCCAATCTTTCTGCTTCTGTTAGATAATGAGTGGCTTTAACAAATTCACTAAATTTTTCATTACTAACAACATATTTGTCAATATAAAAGGGATTTACATATACTTTTCTAGCAGGGCCTTCCCCGTCGCTTGGGTGAGTGTATTTTTCGTTACTACCCATATAAAAAGTAGTATCTTTAATGAAGACCATTTCTTTGGTGCAACCTTTATTGATACGATGCAGTTTTTCTTTGTTGCCAATAAAATTTAATTGAGCACAGGAAGAAAAAGATAAAGCAATTGTAGAATAGCCTAAAGAAGTTAAAAATTTTCTTCTATTAATATTATTAGTGTTAAAGAGAGGATTTTTTTTAGGAGGAAAAGGCATTTTAAAGGTATTTTAGTATAAAAAAGCACTTAAAACTTTAAAAGATAGCCATCTTTTAAAAAATAATAAAAATGATAACTTCAATTATTCCTTAATTCTTTAGCAGCACTAACCATATTATTTAAAGCTTCTTTTACCTCAAGCCACTGCCTTGTTTTAAGACCACAATCAGGGTTGACCCAAATGTTTTCGGCAGGAAGTACGTCAGTTGCCTTTTTTAATAAAGTGGTCATTTCTTTTAAAGAAGGGACTCGAGAAGAATGCACATCATAAACTCCAGGGCCGATTTCATTTGGGTATTTAAAATTTGCAAAAACTTTTAAAAGCTCCATTTGAGATCTAGAAGTTTCAATAGAAATCACATCAGCATCTAAATCAGCAATCGCTTGAATAATGTCATTAAACTCTGCATAGCACATATGGGTGTGAATTTGTGTGGTGTCTTTTACATTGGTATAGCTTAATTTGAAAGCTTTCACAGACCATTTTAAGTAACTTTCCCAGTCTTCTTTCCTAAGAGGTAGGCCTTCTCTTAAAGCAGGTTCGTCAATTTGAATAATCGTAATCCCTTCTTTTTCTAAATCAAGGACTTCATCTTTTAAAGCCAGAGCAATTTGTTTAGCTGTTTTTTCTCTTGCTTGATCATCTCGTACAAAGCTCCATTGAAGCATTGTAATGGGTCCCGTTAACATGCCTTTAATAGGGCTTTTAGTTAAAGATTGTGCAAAAGTAGACCACTTTACGGTCATTGATTTGGTTCTTGAAACATCTCCGTATAAAACAGGGGGTTTGACACATCGACTACCATAGCTTTGCACCCATCCATTTTCTGTAAAAGTATATCCTTTGAGTTGTTCTCCAAAGTATTCAACCATATCGTTTCTCTCTGCTTCTCCATGAACAAGTACATCAAGCCCAATATTCTCTTGTTCTTTGATAACATTTTTGATTTCTTGTTGCATAAATGATTCATATGCTTCTTTAGAAACTTCATTTTTTTTAAATTGTCTTCTTATTTTTCTAATTTCTTTTGTTTGAGGAAAAGACCCAATGGTGGTGGTTGGGAAAAGGGGAAGGTTGTATTTTTCTTTTTGACTTTTTTGTCTTTTAATAAAATTAGAAATTCTACCTGTTTGGTTTGCTTCATCAGAATGGAGTCTTTTTTGAACCTCTTTATTATGAATAAGATAGCTTTTTTTTCTAGATAAATTATTTTTTTTATTTTCTTCTAAATCTTCTTTAAAAGAGTTTTCTTCTTTCGCCAAAGAAGAAAGGCAGATGACTTCTTTTAATTTTTCTTCTGAAAAAGAAAGCCAATTTTTAATCTCTTTATTAATTTTATTTTCGTGTCTAAGGGTCACAGGAGAGTGCAATAAAGAGCAAGAAGGAGCTATCATTAATTGTTCTTTTGGAATGATGCTTGCTATTTTATTAATGATGTTTAAAGAGCTTACAAAGTTATTTTTCCAAATATTTCTCCCATCAACTACTCCAATTGACAGTTTTTTATCTTTTGGAAAGTGACGGCTAATGGTTTCCAATTCTCCTAATCCACGTACTAAATCAACATGAAAAGCGTTAACAGGTAAGGAAAAAAATGCTTCTTTATTATTTTTTAAAGGACCAAAATAATTGGCTATTAATAAGTTTGTTTGGTTTACAGCTTGATTAAATTTTCCGTAAGTTTTTAAAAATAAGTTTTTTATTTTTTCATTTAAATTAAGAGAAAAAATTGGTTCGTCAAATTGAATCCATTCACAGTCTAGGTTTTCTAATTTTTTAATGATTTCTAGGTACGTTTGTGTTAGTTGGTCTAAAAGCTCAAATGAATCAAAAGAAGTGTCGTTATTTTCATTTTTACCTAAAAACAAATAAGTTAAAGGACCAATTAAAACTACTTTACTAGAAATACTTTGATTTTTAGCTTCTTTAAATTCGTCAAAAACTTTATCAGAGGCTATTTTAAATTTTCTTTTTTGATTAAATTCGGGAAGAATATAGTGATAATTTGTATCAAACCATTTACTCATTTCAGAAGCAAAGGTTGCCTTTTTTTCTTCACCTTTTTTTGAAAACCCTCTGGCAATGGTAAACGATAAATCTAAATTAGTTTGATTTTTATCCCAAGAAAAACGAGAAGGAATATTTCCAAGAAGACAAGTCATATCAAGTACTTGATCATAAAAACTAAAATCATTAGAAGGAATAAGGCTTATTCCAATATTTTTTTGAAATGCCCAGTTTTTATTTCTAATTTCTTTACCTACTTGTTGTACTTGATCAATCGTTGTCTCTCCTTTCCAGTAGGATTCGACTATTTTTTTGATTTCTCTTTTTTCTCCTATTCTAGGGTAACCCAAGTTATGAGTAATAAATGACGCCATTTTTTTTTCCTTAAATTAATACATTATCATATAATGATACAATAATATGATTTTTTTGCTTAAAAAAACTATTTATTTTTAGCAAGAATTTTTTGAGAAACAATCGTATTGCCGATTGTTTTTTGTAAGCCGCAAGTCGTTGCTTTCCTCCAAATTTGAGGGAGGTTTCGAAACTGTCTTCCTTCAACGAATGCTTTGAATGTAGTTTAATACTCAGAATTAGTTATAATAGTAAAGCTAGTTTTATATGACTAATAAAATAAATAAGCTTCTTAAATTTTTTGATATTATTAAGGGCTATTCACAAAAAATCTATGAAAAAGGAAAAAAATACAAGAAAAGCTCTTCTCTTTAGAAGTTGACTTGGTAATTAAATGATATAATACCAAGAGGCTTAAAATATTTTTTAAATGAAGCAGCGGTGAAAGTATTTATTTTTTCTATTTTTTTTACTACTTATTTATTTCAAGCAGCGATGGCAAAGCATCATCGTGAAAAAAATAACAAACCTAATATTATTGTTATCATGGCAGATGACTTTAGTTATGAATATCTAAGTCTTTATCAAGACAAAGTTGCTCGCACCCCTAATCTAGATAAAATGGGAAGAAAAGGATTGCAATTCACTGAATTTCATGTGGCTCCTTTATGCACCCCTACAAGAAACAGAATCATGACAGGAAAAAATAATTATAAGACTTATTTAGGGTTTGGTATGCTGGACCCCTAAACAAAAAACTTTTGGCCATTATATGAAAAAACTAGGCTATAAAACATGCATCGCTGGAAAGTGGCAACTAGGTAGAAGTTTAAAAATGGTTAAGCAACTGGGTTTTGATTCTTATTTTTTGTGGCACTTACTTTATAAGGCCAGAGATCGTTATTTCAATTCAAAAGCCTTCTTTAAAAATGGTGTTGAGTTGGATCAAAGCAAAAATGTATTTACCCCTGATTTAATAGCTGACTATGTTATCAATTTTATTGAAACTAATAAAGATAAGCCCTTCTTTTGTTATTACCCTATGATGCTCCCCCATAATCCCTATATTGATGTCCCTGATGGCAAACAAGCTACCACAGAAAGTGAAAAAATTGTCGAAATGATTCAACACATTGACAAAGTTGTAGGACGTATTAATAAAAAGCTAAGGGATTTGAAAATCGATGAAAAAACAGTTGTTATGTTTTTAGGAGATAATGGGGGAGCTCGTTTTGTTCGTAAGGGAAAGGGAGCAATTAATTATTATGGGACTCACAGCCCTCTCCTTGTTTCTTGGCCAAAGACGATTAAGCCAAAAATACATTTTGATTTAATTGATGTTGCTGATATTTTACCCACCATTGTAGGTTTAGCAGGTGGTAAAATAAAAGACACCGAAATTGATGGCAAAAGTTTTTTAGGTCTTATTGATAAAAGTAAAAAATACACAAAAAGAGAGTATCTCTATATTGATTACTTTAAAAATCAACCTTTTAGGTTTCGATTAAAAGGAGAACTTGTTTATCCTGCTCAAATGATTTATGATGGCAACTATTTTTTTGCAAAGTCTGATAAAGCCAATAAAGATAATAAACCTATTTATTATTTGCATAAAATTAAAAAAGGTTCTTTTAACAAGAGCGCTAATTTAGCCAATCAAAATAATAAAACCATAAAAAAAGTAATGACTAAATATAAAAAAATAATTGCTATAAAAGAAAAAGATATTCGCCATTATAATAAAAAATTAATGAAGACAGATTTTCATTATTTACCAATGTCATCCCAAAATAATAGATTGATGAAAAAACTTATCAAATACCAACTAAAGACCAAAGCAAAGTTTCTAGTACCCCTTCCTTAATAGTTTCAAAAATTGTCTTGGTGATTTTAGAGAGTGGTTTTGGAAGAATAAAAGCAAGGATTTTTTTGAAAGGACCTTTTAAAAAAAGAAAGGTTGGGGAATGGCTTCGATATAGTTGATTCCCGAGTTGACAGGGAGAATTTTATTTGAGATAGAGAAAAGAGTTGGGGAAGTAGTTGGATGAATGATTTGAGGAAAGATAGAGGTGGTTGAAGATTCAGCGGTGCTTCTAATTACGAATATAGTTATGAATGCCTGATTGTATTCTAGTTGCTTGATTACGTACTTTGTGACCGATTAAAATTTTTAAGTTAGTACTAAAAACAACAGAGAAATTTTCAAGTCTAAAAAATTCATTTGGATAATTCTCTGTGTTATCAGGGTTAGGATTGATAAAAAGGCTTACTGAAGGTCCATTATGAATCATTTAAAATATAATGATTGGTGTTTGCTAGATGGATTTGAGAAGAAGGGTAACCTGTCCAATTTTAAGGAAAGTTAATGGAATGAAATCCGGGCGTTGTTCTTCCAAGATTAATATTTCTTTCTAAAGAATCTTGTGCTTGATTAATGTTAATAAGTTTCAGTGATCCATCAAAATAACCTCAAGTACTTTTATGGCTGCAAGGAGCAGAAATAGTAGGACTTAAAGTAGCATTTTCATAAAAATTAACTGAAAATGGATATTATTCTCCAAGGTTTTCAGTGGTTTCTGTATCATTGACGATTCAAAGAGAGATTTTCACTTTGTTCTCGATTCCCTGCTATTTGAGTGCTTGCTTGAGGAGCAAAATCGGCAAAGTTTCGATAAATTTCAAATCCAAAAGGAGTTGCTTCTGAAACAGAATATTCATTAGTCAGCATAATTGTACGACCTACTCAAAAGCCATTATAGTTGATAATTAGGACAGAAAATAGCGTTTGTATAAGGGCTTCCTTAGATTTCCAAACGACTGTTTCTCGTTTGTATTCTAGAAGAAAAATGAAGATTGGTTTTCGTGGGTATCCCTTCTTTAGAATAAAACCAATCTTCCCATTCACTTTTTAAACTATTAAAGCTATTGGAATAAAAAAAAGAAATAGAGAACAGTAAATGAGTAGGAATGCTGATTAGTAATAGTAGAAATAAAGATTTTAGAGAACAACCTAATTTGAAGAAAAATAAAAATTTCATCTCTTTTCAATGTTAATAAAAAAAGATGGAATTGTTTTTTTTAAGTTTTATAAATTTTTTTTTAAAAAAACAAAAATAATGTTAAAGGTTTCAAAAAAAAATCGATAATTTAAAAGACTATTAGTATAAATTATTTATTGAAATAGTTTTTTTATGGGGGGTAAATGAATCGATTATTAAAATATTTTAGAAAATTTCAAAATTCTTTTAAAAAAATATCTAATACTCAAAAAATAATTGTTATAGGAACTATTTTTGTTGTTGCTATTGCTTTAGTCATTACACTTAAAACATCTGGAAAACCAGTAGTTTCTTATCTTTTCAAAAGAGCCTTAACGTCAGAAGAGCTTGGAATCATTACCGCTGAGCTTGAACGAATGAATTATTGGTATGATACCAAAGGTGACAAATTTATCTTAGTCAAAGATGAAGAAATAGGTAGAAAAATTAGAATTAAACTGGCTCAAGAAAACAAACTCCCTACAGGTATTAAAGGTTGGGAAATTTTTGATATGAAAAGTTGGACGACAACGGAGTTTGATCGAAATGTCAAGCTTCATCGAGCTATCGAAGGAGAAATGAGAAGGCATTTAGAAGCTTTAGAATGGATTGAAATGGCGAAAGTTTCTATTTCTTATCCCAACAAACCTACTTTATATACCGATAGAGAAAAAGCAGTTGGTGCAGCGGTTTCGATTTTACCTGCTGAAGGATTTCATTCTTCTTTAAAGAAAAAAAATTATATTAAAGGGATTGAAAATATTATTGTTAAAACAATTGATGGCATTAGTCGAGAGAATATTACAATTACAGATCCGAATGGAGAACAAATCAATAATTTTTCTGATGAGGATTACGAACACACTATTAAAAGAGCTATTGAAGAAGAAAAAATTATTAGTAAAAAAAGAAAACAAATTGAAGAAAAAGTGAAGCAACATTTATCGGGAATTCTTTCAGAAGATCGGTACAAAGTGTCTGTTGATATAGAGCTTAATTTTGATAGAAAGAGTTATGATCAAAAAGAAATTTTACCGATTGTTGTTAAAAGTCGGACTCCAGGTTTGCCTTATGATGATAGTGTGATAAAAGAAAATATTAAAGTTAGTAGTAAAAAAAGTGAAGAAAATTTTAAAGGACAGGGTTTTATTCCAGAAGGTCCTCCGGGACAAGAGCCTAATATTCCTCCTGGTTATAAAGAAAATGTTGATAAATGGAATGTTTATAACAAAAATGAAAATATCGAAAATTTTTTAAATGGAGAAAAAAACACCAAGCACAAAAATGATGCTTATGATATTGTAAGAAAATCAGTTGCGGTGACCGTTGATGGGACTTGGAAAAAAGAAATTGATGAAAAAGGAAAGTTTATTTTTGAAAATGATCATTTTAAAAGATTGTATACTCCTTATCCAGAAAATGATCTTAAGAAATTAATCAATCTTGTACAAGCGGCGATTAATTACAACACCAAAAGAGGGGATGCTGTTGTAGTGAGAACTGTTTCTTTTGATCGTACAAAACAATTTATTTTAGAAGATAAAAATTATATTAAAGCTAAAAATTTAAGAAGAACCATTATTTTTGGATTTATTGTTTTAATTTTGCTTTTTATTGGGTCCATTTTTTACCGATTTATTATGAATGAGCTTGCTGAAAGAAGACGTATTAAAGAAAGAGAAGCTGCTAGATTAAGGCAACTACAAAGAGAAGAAGCTCTTAGATCTTTAGAAAATCAAGCAACTGGACAAGAATATCAGTTATCTGAAGAAGATAGACAGCGGGTAGAACTTCAAGATAGAGTTGAAAAAATTGCTTCAGAACGTCCTGAAGATGTTGCTAAAGTCATTAAGACTTGGTTAGTTGGAGATTAATTGTTAAAAAAGTTACAATTAAAGAAAAGGATTTAGAAAATGTCAACAAAAAAGGAAGTTAAAAAACTTACGGGGCGTCAAAAAGCGGCTATTTTTATTATTTGTTTGGGTTCTGATAGAGCGTCTGATGTGATGAAACATTTAAAAGATGAAGAGGTAGAATCACTTACTTTTGAAATCTCTCGCTTAAATAACGTACAACCAGATCAAAAGGATCAAATTTTAAAAGAATTTCACGAACTTATTGTTGCACAAGATTTTATTTTAAATGGGGGCATTGATTATGCTCGAGAAGTTTTAGAGCGCTCTTTAGGGTCTCAAAAAGCAATGGACATTGTTAATCGTATGACTTCTTCGCTTCAAGTGCGGCCTTTTGATCTTATTAGAAGAACAGATCCTCAACATTTAGTCAATTTCATCCAATCTGAGCATCCTCAAACAATCGCTTTAGTCCTTTCTTACTTAGACCCTAAAAAAGCTTCTGAAATTTTGGCCCAATTAAATGTTGATATTCAAGCTGATGTTGCCAAAAGAATTGCAAAAATGGATAGAACGACACCAGAAGTTTTACGAGAAGTGGAAAGGGTTTTAGAAAGAAAATTATCAACTCTTTCTTCAGAAGATTTTAGTTCTGCTGGGGGAATTGATGCTACAGTAGAAATTTTAAATATGGCAGATCGATCTACAGAAAAAACAATTATAGAATCTTTAGAAGAAGAAGACCCTGAACTAGCTGAAGAAATTAAAAAACGAATGTTTGTTTTTGAAGATATTGTTTTACTTGATGATAAGTCAATTCAAAAAGTATTGAGGGAAGTTGACTCTTCAGATGTGCCTAAAGCTCTTAAAGCCGTTGATGATGAAGTGAAGGATAAGCTCTTTAGAAATATGAGTAAAAGAGGAGCTCAACTTTTAAAAGAAGATATGGAGTTTATGGGTCCTATTCGTCTTCACGATGTTGAAGAAGCTCAGCAAAGAATTGTAGCAACTATTAGAAAATTAGAGGATGATGGAGAGGTGATTATTGCAAGAGCTGGTGAAGAGGAGATGATTGTTTAACAGGGAGATAACTTTACAAAATGCCTGAAAAAATTTATAAACCATCTAGTTTTAAAGAAAACAAAGAAAAATTCTTAGTTAAGACCCCTGTTTTTAGAGGAAAGAAAAAGCAAAAATCGACCTTTAGTTCATCTCAAGATGTTGCTAATAAAAATCAAGCTGGTAATAAAGATAATTTTACTGAGCTTGACAATAAAGTTGAAGAAGATGTTAATGATGAATTTGTTTATCAAGAAAAAATAAAAGAACTTGAAAATGAAAAAATAAAGATTCAAAGTGAATATAAAGAAACCATTAAAAAAGCTGAGGAAGAATCAGAAAAAATTATTGAATTTGCTGAGATAGGGGCTTTTAAAAGAATTAAAAATGCAAATGAAGAGTTTAAGCGAATCATTGACATTGCTAATGAAGAAAGCGAAAATGTATTAAATGCTTCTAAAGTAAAATCAGACGATATCCTTAAGGAAACTGAAGATAAGAAAGAAGAAATTATAAAAAAAGCTTACAAAGAAGGGTTTGATAAAGGCCATCAAGATAGTTTTGATAGTTATAAACCAATTCTAGAAAAAACACTCGCTAAATTAGAGCAAATCATTAGCCAAGCTATTAATAAACGCAATGAAATTATTGAAAGTAGTGAAAAACAATTAAGTGATATTTCTATTACGATTGCTAAAAAAATTATTAAATCTATTTCTGAAAGTGATCAAAGTATCATTATTAGAAATGTAACTGAATCGATACGAAAAATCAAAGGAAAAACTCGTATTACCATTAGAGTTAATATCAATGACTTAGAGCTTATTACGCATCATAAAGATGAGTTTTACCAAATGCTAAACAATATTGAACAAGTCAATATTTTAGAAGATCCTAATATTGAAAGGGGAGGTTGTGTTATTGAAACTGATTTTGGTGAAATCGATGCTCGAATCTCTTCTCAGTTTAATAAAATTGAATCAGCTATTAAAAGAGCACAACCAATAACAGAGCTTTAAAAAATGAGTTCATTTAATTTTGATGATATTAATGTACTTGATAAGTATACTTCTATTCTAGAAGATATCGATCCAATAAAAACTCAAGGAGTTGTTGTTTCCGTTAAAGGGCTCTTGATTGAGTCACTCGGCCCTATCACAAAGGTTGGAGATATTTGTGATATTATTTTAACAAATGGCAAAACTGTTTGTGCAGAAGTGATTGGTTTTAGAAATAACTATATTCAACTGATGACTATGGGTAATATGGAGGGGATTATTAATGGGAGTAGGGTTATTTCAAAGCATTCTAGTTTATCGATTCCTGTTTCTGAAGAGTTTATTGGTAGAGTTGTGAATGCTTTAGGTGAGCCAGCAGATGGTCGTTCTTTTAGGTCTCATTCTGAAAAAAGAAGTGTTTTCGCAGAATCTCCAAACTATTATGAGCGTAAGTCAATAACGGAAGTTTTGTCTGTAGGGGTACAAGCTATTGATGGTCTTTTAACAGTTGGTAAGGGACAAAGAATTGGTATTTTTTCTGGCTCGGGAGTTGGTAAATCGACTTTATTAGCAATGATAGCAAAAAATACACAAGCCGATATTAATGTAGTGGCTTTAACGGGGGAAAGAGGAAGAGAAGTTAATGAATTTATTAAAAATGATCTTGGAGAAGAAGGGATGAAAAAAACAATTGTTGTTGTTGCCACTTCAGATCAATCTCCTCTATCTAAAGTACGCTCTGTTTATACAGCAACTACCATAGCAGAATACTTTAGAGATAAAGGAAAGCATGTTTTGCTAATGATTGATTCTATTACCCGTTTAGCTTTAGCTCAAAGAGAAATCGGCTCTTCTTTAGGTGAACCTCCAACAACTAGAGCTTATACGCCTTCAGTTTTTAATATTCTTCCTAAAATTACTGAAAGAGCAGGGGTTAGTGATAAAGGAAGCATTACTGCTTTTTATACAATTTTAAGTGAAGGAGATGATATCGATGAGCCCATTTCGGATTTTATGAGGGGAATTTTAGATGGGCATATTATTCTTTCTAGAAAAAAAGCCAATAAAAACCATTACCCTTCTATCGAAGTTAACCAATCTATTAGTCGCCTTTCTATTAATGTTTGTTCTGAAAAGCATTATGCCGCTATTGGAAAAATGAAAGAATATTTGTCAGCCTATGAAGAAGTAGAAGATTTAATTCAAATAGGGGCTTATACTCGAGGAAGTAATCCATCCGCTGATATAGCCATTAGCAAAATAGACCAAATTAATCAATTTTTAAAACAATCGATTCATGAAAAACCTTCTTTTGAAGAAAGTGTCGAGCAATTATTAATTATTTTGGGAATGGAGAAAAATTCAAGTTCTCAACTAGCTTCGCTTTTTGAGTAGCTTTTTTACTTTATTTTTTTAAAAAAAATAAAGTTATTTTCTTTAAGAATTTTTGACGATCTTATAAGAAGAGAAACAATTATTTGGCCTAAATAATGGAAAAAAAAGATTTAGATTTAGCTGGAGCAGTTATAACCAGTTTAGAGCAAGGCGAGCTTCCATCCGTTGTTACTCCTGATCTTTTAGAAAGTTTTAAAGAAAAAATACCTCAAGATAAACTTAAGGAAAGTGTTGAAAAATATATAAATCCATCTGATGTAAAACAAGAAAAAACAGAAATTTTTGAAGATCCAGAACTTTTAAAATCTTTACATGACAAAGAACAAAAAAAGGAAACTCCTGTTGATCAAGAGCAAGCTGAAAAAAGTACTCAAGGTGAGTTTGATGATTTATTTTCGGGTATAGATGATGATTTTTCAATTGAAGATGATTCGATTCCTAAAGAACCTGCTGAACCAACAGAAACCCAAGAGATAGAAGAACCTCTAAAAGATTCGATTCCTAAAGAATCTGTTGAACCAGCAGTTCTTGAAAAAGAACTAAATTTTAATGATTTAGAGAAAAGCTTATCTTCTTATTTAGAAGAAGATGTGGGGACTTTAGAAGAGGTAGTCTCTTCAGTTGAAAAAGATAGTGAAGCCATTAAAGCCATTAAATCTATTTCAGAATTTGGAGACTTAAAAGATCCTTTAGATAAAGAGCTGGAGGCTCCTTTTACTGAAGAGGAAGTTGATTCAGAAGATCTTTTTCAACCGCCTAAGCAAGAAGCTAGCAGACAAGATGATGATGATCATAAAAAAGCTTTAACTATTTTACAAGGATACACGGAGCTTAATCAAAAAATTATTTATAAATCAATTGTTGAAAGTAGCGTTAGTAAAGGTGAAATAGAAATCATTGAGAAAATGATTCTCGGTGGTACTAATGAAGAAGATGTCGTTAAAAGTCTTTTTAATTTTTTAAAAGATAAAAAAGATGCTGTTTTAATAGATACGAAGCTTCAAAGGCAAGCTTATTATAAATCAACAGGAAAAGAACTTTTAGCCACTAATTTATTTCCTTTAATTAGAATGTTTGCTATTGGTATTGTTGTCTTGATAGGTATTTTTTTTCTTTATCAATATGCTAATAAATATATTCGAGCTAATCAGTTTTATGAGAAAGGACTTGATTTTATAGAAGAAGATGCTTATTTAGAATCTAACGATATGTATCAAAAAGCGGTTAACCTTTGGCCTAATATTGAGAAAATAAATGAATATGCTAATAAGTATATATCTTTGGGGCGTTTTTATGATGCACAAAAAAAGTATGAAGATGCTCTTAAATTAAAACCTAATCATTATTTAACAAAACTTAATTTTGCTAAGATGTATGTGATTAAAAAAGACTACCAAATTGCTGAAGATCGATTTAAAAAAATGACTGAAAGGCACCCTAAAAAAATAAAAATTTTAGAGGAAATGGGAGAATTGTATTTAGATTGGGGTAATGAAGATAGGTCTAAATTTAGAAATGCAGATGCAACTTACAATTTAATCATGGCAAATAAAGGGCCTCATGCCAAGTATTTTGTTAAAAAAATGCATCTGGAAGCAAAAAGAAATAATTATTTAAAAGCTAAAATTTATTATAACAATGCTTTAATTTTAGATCCTAAATTTATTAATTTGAAATCACATGGCATTTGGGTAGATTATCTTCAAAATATTTATAACAATTTTTTTGAGCCTAAAAATGCCCACCGCTCTAAATATGATCAAGAACAACTTTTTATCGTTAGAACAATTAATGAATTAACTGAAAAAATTTATCAAAAAGATCAAGATCATTTTTTAAATTATTACTATGCTGCAAGATGGAATATGTCAGTTGATTCTTTAAATAAAGCCGAGAAATTTGCTAAGAAAGGAGTAGAATTATTTGAAAAAAAAGGAGGTTTTCTTCGTTTTGATGCTTCTAAACTATACAATATATTAGGAATGACTCAATATAAAAAAAATAATATTATTGAAGCTGTTAATGCTTTTCAAACTTCTTTGGATTTAAATCCAAGTACTTCTTTACCTAATTACTATATGGGGCATATTAGTTTTCATAAATTAGGTAATTTTGAAAAAGCAAAAGAGTATTTTAATACAGCTAAATTGTATTGGAAAGAAGAAAAAAACCATTATTATGATGAGCTTTTATATAGTTTAGGTTATGTTTATTATCAAGAAGGTCTTGATAATAAAAATTTTTCTAGTGAAAGTTATCGAGAAGCTTTTAATTATTGGCAAGAGCTTTCGGATCGATACCCTAATAATTATTTATCTTCGTATGTTTCTGGTTTGGCTTATTTGTCTTTAAAAGAGTATGATTTAGCAGAAGCTCAATTTCGAGTTACTTTTGATTTATTAAAGCGATACATTAATGTTTATAAAGAAAATGGAGGCAGTGTTGCCAAGGAAATTAAACAAAAAGTTGAAGTATTAACAGATCTTTATAATAATATTGCGATTGCTCAAATGGGTAAATCTTATCAAAATATTAGACCGGTTTATAATAGACAAAAATCTTTAAAAAATTTAATTAATGCGATTAGCTTGAAAGATCAAATGGGACTTACAAAAGGAATCCCTATTGCAAATTATAATTTAATTAATCATTCAAAAAATACCAGTATTAACAATTTTATTATTGCTAATAATTTTTTACCTAAAGTTTTTAATAATTAATGCTAATTAATTATTTTAGTTAATTTTTAAAATTTTCTCTATTTTTTTAAGAGTTGAAACGTTTAGGGCTTTTTTTGCTATTTGTTTGGCTTCTTTTGTTGAAATTTTTTTAATGGCTCGTTGAATATTAATCATTTTTTTAGGGTTAACAATGAGTTTTCTAAGTCCAATTCCAATTAAAAAAGAAAGATAATCAGTATTTTCAGTCATATTCCCACAAATAGATATTTCTACATTATTTTTATTGGCTATAGAAACCATATGAAAGAGGCTTCTTAAAATAGCTGGATGATGGGGAATGTACAGATCAGCAACTTTTTCATTTGTACGATCAACAGCTAAGGTGTATTGAATCAAATCATTGGCTCCTATAGAAAAAAAATCTACATATTGACATAATTCTTCCATAATATGCACCACGGAAGGGATTTCAAGCATAATGCCTATTTTGGGCGATTGGTTATATTTTATTTTTTCTTTTTTTAAATCTGAAAGACAAAGTGTAATGATTGCTTTACAAGCTAAAAATTCTTCAATTGATGAAATCAAAGGAAAAATAATATAAAGAGGGTAATCAACCCCGGCTCTTAAAATAGCTCTTATTTGTTTGATAAAAATATCTTGATATTTAATGGTAAATCGTGATGATCTAAACCCTAAAAAAGGATTGTTTTCTTTAATGGGGTAATAAGGCAAAAATTTATCTCCACCAATATCTAAAGTCCTTATAGTAATAGGTTTATTTTTCATAGGGCCAAAAAATTTTTTATAAATATTGTATTGCTCTTCCTCTGAAGGGATTGAATTTCTAAAAATAAAAGCAAATTCACTACGATAAAGGCCGATGCCGCTAGCTTTTAGTTTGACAGAAAGGTTAAAATCACTAATTAAATTGACACTTGTCATTAAATCAATGTTTTCTTTATTTTTTGTTTCTGTTGTTTCAAAAATTTTTTCGTTATTTTTGGATTTTGATTCTTTTCTTTGAGTTTTTTTTTCTACTGCTTTAATGATGTCTTTACTTGGTTTTATATAAATTTGACTGCTATTAGCTTCTATTAAAATAGGGGTTTGATTTTTTAAAAACAAAATATTTTTATCTGTTGTGATAATAGCAGGCAATTTAAGGGATTGAATTAAGATTGAAATATGAGAAGTAGCACCTCCACCAACAATGATAATTCCTTTAATATTTTCAGAAGCTAATTTTAAAATATCTGATGGAAAAATTTCTTTGATAATAACAATTTTATTTTGATTAATTGAAAAATTTCTTTTCTTTTGAACAAGATTTTCTAAAATATGAAGTGCTACATCTTCCAAATCTTGTTTTTTTTCTTGAATCAAATAGCTTTCACTATTACCAATAGCTTCAAGATATTCTTTAACAATAGTGATAAGAGCAATAGGAGGATTAATATTTTTTTCAATTAAACCGATAACTTTTTTTTTGAAGACTTGATCTTGAAGGATTAAAAGATGGCCTTGAAAAATAATAGAAGCCGATTCAGTTAATTTTTCTTCAATATTTTTTTTGAGAGATTTTAGTTGAATTTCAGCATTTTCTAATGCTTTTAAAAAATTATTAATTGTATAGTGTTCATCATAAGTTGTGTATAAATAATGTTCTAAAGAAAGTCTTTGGTTTAAAATCAAGGCTTCACCCAAGGCGAATCCATCGGAGAGTTTTTTTCCTTTTAAAATAGTTTTATTGTTATGCATTTTTTTGGGTAAATTTTTTTTTTTTTCAATTGGCTTTACTTAAAATTAAAAAACATGTAAAACTTTACACTTTCTTAAAAGGGATTTTATTTACTTATTTTATAATGATAAGGTATTTAGATCACATAAAGTGAAAATGAGATTATAAAAAAAGTTTCACTTAAATTATAAAATAAAAAAATTAAAATATAGAGAATATAAATAAATTTGTTATTTTTTTTTGATAATATTTTACTTTATTTAAAATTAATTTTTTAATCGATGTTAAGAGTTTCTCTTTTTACTTCTTTCTTTTATTTACTACTTTTTATTTCTTGTACTAAAAATAGTACGTTGCGTTTTTATTTAGATATTCGTTCTGCTTACGATCAGTGGGATCTAAGTGATGTTGATCGCTTATTTGAAGTTTCTTTACAAAATAATAGAGATTTAACAGCAGCCAGTGTTTATTATTTAGGACTTTGTTTGCGTGATTTATCTTTAGGCAAAGGCACAACAAAAAGAAATCTAAAATTAAACACAAAAGAAAAAAAAACATTTATTTTAAAAATCAAAAATCATTTAAAAAGACTTTATTCTATTAATAATGATTTTAATATTCGAAATTTATGTGTTGTGAGTATTGCTTATCATCAAGATCAAGAAACGATAGATTTTTTGAATAAAAATCTATCGTCCCATTTAGAAGAAAGCACTATCGAAGTTGCTCTTAAATCTTTAAGAGATTTTATTTTAGATAAAAAACATGATACTTCAAAAACAATTCTTTCAACTCTTAAATTAATTTCAAAAGAAAACAATGCTCTTTTCCATCAAGCTCTTTATAACCTTACTTTATACCCCCCTAATGAACAAATTGATAATGGGCTTGCAAATTACTTAAAGATTAATGAAGGGACTTACCGTAGCTTGTTTGTCAAAAAAGCTATGGATAATAGAAAAAAAGATTTACAATAAGTTTGTTATGAAGTTTCTTTTTTTACTTTTATTTTCTTTTATGCTTGTTGCTTGTCAAACTTTTGTTGTCAAAAAAGAAATTAAAGGTGTAAAGAATATTGTATTTTTTTCTTTTGAAATGAATCATGAAGATTTTAAAAAAGAAGCGAATGTTAATTACCCTAATATTAGCTTTATTGCCCATTCTTTTTGTAAAAAGTTTGTTAAAGAATTTAATAACAATAAATTTGGGGTTAAACTTATTTTTTTAAATGAACAAATATTTAAAAAAGCAGGGCTTGATCCAAGTAAAAAAGTAAGCTTGATCAGAGATCAAGTGAATTTTCCTTGGACTTTTAATGAAAAAAATTTTAGTCAATATGAAATAAAAGCTTTATTAAAAGCAGCTTCTTCACAAGGGTATTTAATCTTGGATTTAGAAGCCTCTGTTTGGTCTCAGCTGATGAAGGGGAGCTTGAAAATTAAGTCTGAAAAAAGTCGTTTGGTTATTAATAAATCTGTTAGAGAACAGTCGACTTATATTATTCAAGATGAGAATTCCCCTTATGTTTTTGATTTTGATAAGCTTTTTGATCAATTAGAATTGAAGGCAAATCACAAAAAAGAGATTATTAAAATTTATGATGAGATAGCAGTTAATTTAGCAAATAGAATTAAAAAAAAAATCGAGAAAAAACTAGAAAATAAAATTTAATTAGTTGGACTTACTAATCTTTTAAAACAATATTACAATAAGGGAAGGACGATGGAAAATTTTAATTTTAAAGAAGGTCTAACATATGATGATTTTTTAATAGAGCCATCTGACTCGAGTATTTTACCTCATGAAGTTGATTTAACAACTCAATTAACAAAAAACATTACGATTAAATTGCCTTTAATTTCAGCTCCAATGGATACCGTAACAGAATCTACTTTAGCGATTGCAATTGCTCATTTAGGAGGCATTGGGATTATTCACAAAAATCTAAGTATTAAAGATCAAGTTAAAGAAGTCGCCATTGTCAAAAGATCTGCTAATGGATTTATTTATGATCCAGCAACACTTTCTTTAGATACTCTTTTAGGAGATGCCATAGAAATAATGAAATCTCTTTCAGTAAGTGGGTTTCCAATTATCAGTGATAAAAAAGTAGTTGGTATTTTGACTAATCGAGATTTACATTTTGAAAGTGACTTAAAAAAATCAGTTTCTAGTTTAATGACTAAAAAAGTCATTACAGCTCCAAAAGGGACATCTCTTAAAGAAGCTAAAGAAATTATGAGAAAAAACAAAATTGAAAAATTACCTATTGTTGATGAAAAAAATGTTCTTATAGGGCTTGTTTGTATTAAAGATATATTAAGTAGTATTAATTTTTCAGATGCAACGAAAGATAAAGAAGGACGACTGCGAGTGGGGGCTGCTTGTGGGATTTCGTCAAAAGAAAAAGAAAGAGTAAGGGCTTTAATAGAAGCTGGAATTGATTTAATTACCATTGATAGTGCTCATGGGCATCATAAAAATGTTTTAGAAATGATTAGTTGGGTTAAGAAAAAATATTCTTCGATGCAAGTGATTGGAGGGAATATTGCAACAGTAGAGGGTTGTAAAGCGATCATTGATGCCGGAGCGGATGCGGTTAAAGTAGGGGTTGGACCTGGTTCTATTTGTACGACACGTATTATTTCTGGAGTTGGTGTTCCTCAAGCAACAGCTGTTTTAAATGCAGCTTTATATGCAAAAAAAAATAAAATCCCTGTTATTGCAGATGGGGGGATTAAATTTTCTGGAGATATTGCTAAGGCTTTGGCTTTGGGGGCTTCTTCTGTGATGTTAGGGTCTCTTTTTGCAGGGACTGAAGAGGCTCCTGGTGAAAAAATTTATCATAATGGGCGTTCGTATAAAACTTATCGAGGAATGGGAAGTATTTCTGCCATGGAATCAGGATCAGATGATCGGTATCTTTTTAGTAAAGAAGTAGGCACTAAGAATTATTCTAAAAAATTAGTCCCTGAGGGAGTTGAAGGAGCTGTTTTATTTAGAGGTGCTCTTACTGATTTAATTTTTCAGTTAAGTGGTGGACTTAGGAGTGCGATGGGTTATTGTGGAGCTAATAATCTAAAGAAACTTTCTGAGAAAGCAAAATTTATTCGCATTACGAGTTCTGGTTTAAAGGAATCTCATGTTCATAATGTAGTTGTTACAAAAGAGACTCCAAATTATATTGCAACTTAAAGGTTTTAAAAATGCAAGGTATTTTTACAGCTCTTATTACCCCTTTTCGTAAAAATAAAATTGATTATGACTCTTTATCAAAGCTCATCGAATTTCAAATCAAGTCTGGTATTAACGGTATCCTTCCTTGTGGCACCACCGGTGAATCCCCTACCTTATCTACTGAAGAGCACAATGATTTGATCAAATTTGTTGTCGAAAAAGTCGCTAAACGAGTTAAAATTTTAGCAAATACAGGTAGTAATTCTACAACAGAATCTATTTATTTTTCTCAACATGCTAAAGAAATAGGAGCTGATGCTTGTATGCTTGTTTCTCCTTATTACAACAAACCAACTCAAGAAGGTTTGTATCAACACTTTAAAACAATTGCTAGGGAAGTAAACATAGATTTTATTATTTATAACATTCCTTCTAGAACAAGTGTTTTTATTGAAAATAAAACCTTTTTTCGTTTAAAAGAAGTAAAAAATATTATAGGAATTAAAGATGCGGTTGATGATATTAATTATACAAGTCAATTTTTAAATAATTTTCAAGATCGTTTTATTGTTTTTTCTGGTAATGACACTATGAATTATCCAATTTTTCTCTTAGGGGGTAAAGGCTCGATTTCAGTGCTTTCAAATCTTTTTCCAAAAGAAGTTGTCGCTTGTTTTAAAGCTTTTAAAGCAGGTAATATCAATTTGGCTAAAGAAATGCACTTTAAAGTTTACTCTCTTACAAAAGCTCTTTTTATAAAAACAAATCCAATCCCTGTTAAAGAAGCTTGTTATTTAGAACACTTAATCGATTCTCCAGAAATTAGACTTCCTTTGACAAGACTTGATAAAAGCGACGTTGCTTTTTTAACAAATGAAATAAAGCTTTTTAAAAAAAATTTTAATTTGTCATAATTTTTTTTAACTTACTAATAAGTTTAATTTTTGTGAAAAGATCTCAATTTTTTATTCCAACTCTAAAAGAAATTCCTTCTGAAGCTTCATTACCTTCTCATGTTTTAATGTTGAGAGCAGGGCTTATTCGAAAGCTTTCGTCTGGTTTTTATATTTATTTACCTTTGGGTTTAAAGGTTTTAAAAAAAATTGAAAATATAATACGTCAAGAGATGGACGCAAGTGGAGCGAATGAATTTAGCTTTCCACTTGTCCTTCCAAAAGTTCTTTTGGAAAAAACAGATCGTTGGGATTTATTTAAAAAAGAACTTTTTCGCCTAAAAGATCGTGATGAAAATGATTTCTCCCTCGCTTCCACTCAAGAAGAAGCTTTTACGATGTTGGCTAAACAAGAAATTAATTCTTATAAAGCTTTTCCTTTTAATTTTTATCAAATTCATACCAAGTTTCGAGATGAAATTAGACCTCGTTTTGGAGTGATGAGAAGTCGAGAATTTATTATGAAAGATGCTTATTCTTTTCATCTGAGTGTTGCATGTCTTGAAAAAATGTATTCGAAAATGATTGAAGTTTATAAAAGAATTTTTAAACGATTTCAGCTCGATTTTTTAAATGTAAAAGCAGATAGTGGGGCTATGGGAGGTAGTGGATCTGAAGAGTTTGTAGTTAAAAGTGAAGTCGGAGAGGAAACTATTTTGGCTTGTTCTTCATGTGGCTATGTAGCAAATATAGAAACAGCTGAAGAGTTAATTTTTCCTATTAATAAAACAATAAACTCTCTTCTAAGTCTAGAAAAAATAGCAACTCCAAAAATTAAAACAATTAAAGAACTAAGTGACTTTTTAAAAGTAAATCCTCATCAATTGATAAAGTCTTATGTTTGTTCTGTCAATGATGCTCAAGAAAAAAAAAATAGTGCTTATTTTGATTCGAGGAGATTATGAAGTTAATGAGAAAAAGCTAGCGAATCTTTTTCCAAATAAAGAAATTTTATTTGCTAGTGATAAACTTATAAAAAAATTTTTCAATGCTTCCCCTGGTTATTTAGGACCTGTAAACCTATCTAAGGAAATTGAAATCATAGCAGACACAAGTATTCAGGGGTTTTCTCATGCGATTGTTGGAGCCAATGAAGAGGGATTTCATTATAAAAATGCTTGTCTTAATAGAGATTTTTTACCGACTCGTTATGTAGATTTATATCAAGCAAGAGAAAATGGAAAATGTATTTTGTGTGATTCAAGCCTTAAAGTGTTTAGAGGTATTGAAATAGGCCATGTCTTTAAACTAGGAAAAAAATACACTAAAGCTTTTGATTTTTCTGTTTTAGACGAAAACGGAAATCAAAAAACACCTATTATGGGTTGCTATGGGATTGGTCTTAATAGGACAGTAGCGGCTATTATTGAACAGCATCATGATAAAGATGGTATTTGTTGGCCTAAGGGTATTGCCCCATATCAGATCTGTCTTTTGAGTTTGGATATGAAAGACTCATCTATTATTAAAGCTTCAGAAAATTTGTATCAAAAGTTAAAAAAAAAATCTTATTGTGTTCTTTGGGATGATCGCTTTGAAAGACCAGGAGTAAAATTTAAAGATGCTGATCTTTTAGGGATTCCTCTTCAAATAGTTGTTGGTAAAAAAAATATCACTAAGAAAGTATTTGGGCTTAAAATAAGAAAACTAAAACAATCTTTTGAATATGAAGAAGGTGAGCTTTTAGCTCAAATAGAAAGTTATTTTAAGTCTTAAGGCTAAGATAGTATTTTTATGAAAGAAACCAATTCTTTTTTTTTGACAAAGCAACAAGCTATCTTTTTAGAGCAACAATATCAAACTCCTCTTTTTGTTTATGATGAAATGAGGTTAGAAGAAAATGCTAAAAAACTGCTTAGTTTTCCTAACGCTTTTGGACTAACCGTTCGCTATGCAATTAAAGCTAATAGCAATCGAAATTTAATAAAGCTTTTTGATACTTTAGGGATTTATTTTGATGCGAGCTCAGTTTATGAAGTCAAACGACTTTTGCATATTGGCATTAAAGCTGAAAAAATTTCTTTAACAACTCAAGAACTCACTCCTGGATTTGAAGTCATCATTAAAAAAGGTGTTTTTTTTCATGCTAGTTCTTTATATCAATTAGAAACTTTTGGAAAAAAATTTCCAAACCAATCTATTGGACTTCGTTTTAATCCTGGCATTGGTTCTGGAGGGCACCATAAAACAGATGTTGGGGGGGTGGGTTCTAGTTTTGGTATTTGGCATCAAGAAATAAAGCAAGTTAAAAACCTTATTAAAAAATATGACTTAAAGGTTGGATGCGTTCATACGCATATTGGTTCGGGGGGAGATCCTAAAATTTGGAAAAAAGCGACTAAAATTACTTTTAGAATCTTAGAAAATTTTCCACAAGCAACTTGCATGAATTTAGGAGGAGGATTTAGAGTCAAGCGAATGCCTTTTGAAAAAGAAACTAATTTAACAGAGCTGGGTCTTGAAGTAAAGAAAAGAACATTTGTCTTTTTTAAAAAAACAAAACGAAAAATTCATTTAGAAATAGAACCGGGTGCGATGTTGATTGCTAATACAGCTAATTTGCTTAGTAAGGTACAAGATAAAGTTTGCACAGGTAAAAGAGGTTATGTTTTTTTAAAGCTTAATGTAGGAATGGATAATTTTTTGAGGACTTCTCTTTATGGAGCTTTACACCCTTTTAAAGGGTTTGCTTTAAGTCAAGATAAATCGCATCAAAAAAAATCTTATCTTGTTGTTGGGCATTGTTGTGAGTCGGGAGATTTGTTTACTTCAAAAAAAGGAAAACCAAATGAATTGATGCCTCGAAAAATGGAAAAACTTGAAATTGGAGATTTGTTTTTAATTGGTGCAGTAGGGGCTTATTGTGCTTCGATGGCGGCTAAAAATTATAATTCTTTCCCGCAGCCTCCAGAATACTTAAAAAGAAAAAATGGTCAATTTAAGATCATTAAAAATCGTCAAAGTATTGAACAAATGATTCAAAATGAAAAAAAAATTTTATAAGAAGGAGTTGATTTATTTTTGAAAAAAAAGTATTTTAAAAGGAAGTGAATATTTTTTAAAAACTTTATTAATATTATTATTTACTTAAATCTATTTATGCGAGTTTCAATCATGTTTATTTTATTTTATATTTTATCAAAAAAAAAAATTATAAAGCAATTTATTTTAATAGGATTTTTAATGACTAGTTTATTTTCAGCGTCTGTTACAGACAAATTAGACCAACTTCCTGATGGTCTTTATGGTCAAATTGATACCTCTAAAGGAATCATTTTAGTGAAATTTTTTCATAAAGAAGCCCCACTAACGGTGGCTAATTTTATTGGTCTTGCGGAAGGAACAAAAGAATCTACACGTGGTAGAAGGGTTCGTTATTATGATGGTCTTGTTTTTCATCGAGTCATTGACAACTTTATGATTCAAGGAGGCGATCCTCAAGGCACAGGTCGAGGAGGACCGGGTTATTATTTTGAAGATGAGTTTCACCCAAAGCTGATTCATAACAAACCTGGTATATTATCGATGGCAAATGCAGGTCCCAACACAAATGGAAGTCAATTTTTTATCACTCATGTCCCGACCCCTTGGTTAGATGGAAAGCACGCTATTTTTGGTGAAGTGGTTTTAGGAATCGAAGTTGTTAACACTATCAAACAAGGAGATTTGATTAAAACTCTGATCATTCATCGAAAAGGAAAATCGTTACGAAATTACAAAATTACTCAGGAAAAATTTGATTCTCTTAGAAAAAAACTAAGAAAATAATCATTTTATTTTTCTAAATTAAATGATTACTTCTTTAGAAGCCGTTATGGCTTTTTTAAAACAAAGTCTTTTATTACATCCTGTTCCAGATGTCGCTATTAATGGTTTACAAGTTGAAAATAGTGGAAAAATTAAAAAAATAGCTACAGCCGTTGATACGTCTTTAATGCTTTTAAACAAAGTTATTAAAGATAATTGTGATGCTATTCTAGTTCATCATGGTATTTTTTGGAAAAACCCTTTTCCCATAACAGGTCGTTATTATCAAATTTTAAAAAAGCTCATTGAGAACGATATTGCTTTAATTGCTTTTCATTTACCACTTGATGTCCATCCCGTTTATGGAAACAATAGAATGCTTGTTAAACGTTTGGGGTTGAAATTTTTAAAAACCTTTGGAGATTATAAAGGGATTGAAATTTTAATAGCAGCTTTAAATGAAACAAAAGAAGGTTTGCAATCTTTTTTAAATCGCTTTTCAAAAATGATTGGTGAGCCCATTTGTGTTGTTGAGGGAGGAAAGCATCAAGTTGAAAAAATAGGTATTTGTTCTGGAGGAGGAATTTTTGGTATTGAAAAAGCTAAGGAAATAGGTTGTGATACGTACATTACAGGAGATGCCGACCATAATGCTTTCCATCTTTGTAAAGAGATTGGCATTCACCTTATTTCAGGAGGGCATTATAATACTGAAATTTGGGGAGTTAAAGAATTAGGAAAAATCTTAAAAAAAAATTTTTCTGTTCAAGTAAATTTTTACGATCTCCCAACAGGAATTTAACTCTTTTTAGTTTAATGTAAAAATGGATGTTTTAATTATTGGTTCTGGTTTGGCGGGACTTTCGGCAGCTGCAATGGCAGCTGCAAAAGGTGAGCAAGTTACTCTTGTCACTAAACAATCTTTTTTATTAGATTCTGCTTCTTTCTTGGCACAAGGGGGGATTGTTTATAGAGGCAAAGGAGATTCCCCTACGCTTTTGTTAAATGATATACAAAAAGCCGCTCAAGGACTGACTCTTGAAAAAACAGCAAAATGGATTAGTAATCAAGGTATTGATATTATTGAAGATTTTTTAATTAATACAGTTAAAGTCCCTTTTAATAAACAACAAGATCAACTCGCTCTTACAGGCGAAGCCGCTCATAGTAAAAAAAGAATCCTTTATGCAAAAGATCATACAGGAAAAATCATTATTGAAAGTATTGAAAAATATTTAAGCCATCTTTCTAATGTTTCTATTTTTACAAATTACATGACCATCGAATTAATTACAATCCCTCATCATTCTATAGATCCTATGAGTGTTTATGAAAAAACACGTTGTTTGGGCACGTATGTGATGGATATCAAAAATAGGCAAATTAAAAAAATTTTTGCAGATAAAATAATTTTGGCTACGGGGGGTATTGGAAAAATTTATGAGCATTCAACCAACCCTTCTTTTGCTTCAGGAGATGGTGTCGCCTTAGGGTATCGTGCTGGAGCTAGAATCGTTAATATGGAATTTACCCAATTTCACCCAACAACTTTAGCCATTGAAAAAGCTAATCATTTTCTTCTTTCTGAAGCAATTCGAGGAGAAGGAGGAGTTATTGTTAATCAAAAAAATGAGGATATTATTAAAAAATATGATTCTAGAGGATCGTTGGCTCCAAGAGATGTCGTTTCAAGATATATTGTAAAAGAGCTCATCAAAACAGGTGAAAACTGTTTGTATCTTAGTTTGAAAAACTGTAAAGAGATTGATATCAAAAAAAGATTCCCTTCTATTTATCAAAAATGTTTGCAACATAAAATCGATATTACTAAAGAAAAAATCCCTATTACTCCTGCTTTCCATTTTTCTTGTGGAGGTATTTTAACAGATATGAATGCTAAAACAACCGTTAAAAACTTATTTGCTATTGGAGAAACCGCTTGCACAGGTCTTCATGGAGCCAATCGATTGGCTTCGATGTCTTTACTAGAGTGCGTTGCTTTCGCTAAACAAGCCGTTGAATGTAATGCTAAAAAAAAAGTTTATAAACAATTTGAAAATAGTATCTCTGATTGGAAAAAACCACTTAAAAATAAAGAAGTTGATATTGTTTGGATTCGTCAAAAATGGAAAACAATTCGTTCTATTATGTGGAATTATGTGGGTATTGTAAGAAAACATTCTTATTTAGTTAGAGCTTTAGAAGAACTTACTTATCATAGTAATCTTATTGATAATTTTTATAGAGAGTATCGATTGACTAAAAACCTTGTTGAACTTAGAAATGGAGTTCAAACAGCAATTTTAGTGACTAATAGTGCTATTAAAAATCCTATTTCTAGAGGGTGTCATTATCTTCAAGAAGAAAGCAAAAAATAATTTTTTAAATGTTGAAAATTCCTTTTTTTATTTTTTTATTCTTTTGTTTTTCTCTTTTTTCAAAGTCTTTAGAAAAAACAAATTTATCAGAAGAGCCAATTCTTTTATCTAATTTGCCACCTGATGAAACGATAAAAAAAAAACGTAGTCAAAATCTCATTATTCCCTTTGAAAGCTTAGAAAATCTTTCAAAAGGAGGTTTTTATATTATCAATGATTTGGATATTAAATCAAAAAAAGAATGGTCTTTTAATTTTAGAGAACTTGTCATTAATATGGTCAAGCAAACTAACCAAGGAGTTCTTAAAAATTTAGCAAATTCTTTAAGTCTTTCTTATTCTAATGATACAGATCTCCTTGCTCTTCAATCAAAAATTTTAAACCATCTTGAAGCTTCTGATTCTTCTAAAAAAGAAAGTATTCAAAAGAAAAAAATTTTTCCAAATATTCCCAACTCGGGCATTATTTTAAAGAATGCCGATATTTTAGAAAGCTATGGAGAAAAAGTAGAAAACTCTGAAGAAAAAATTATTAAATTATTTGGTAATATAGAAATTTTTTTTCAAGAATCTACTATTTATGCTAACCAAGCTATTTTAAATACCTCTTCTAAACAAATTTTTTTTCAAGACCAAGTTTTTTTACATGCTAATCAAATAAATGCTCATGCAGATCGCTTGATTTTAGATATTGAAAAAAAGACGGGGTTTGCTCTTAAGATTAAAGGAAATATAGATAGTAATTATTACACAGGTGAACTTTTGAAAATTAATAGTGATGCTCATGTCACTGTTGAAAAAGCTGCCATTACATTTACTTCTAACAAAAATCCTGAATATGTAATTACGGCCGATAGTTTTGACTACTTTGGAAATCAAAATATGATTTTAGAAAATATCATTATGTATGTTCATAATCAACCTTTTTTTTATTTTCCGTTTTTTATGCAAGATCCTTTTGGGACAGGTGTTGAGATGTATTTTGGAAATACTCGTAGAGAAGGTTATTACTTGTTAATGAGTTTGTCTTTAAAAATTCCTCTGTTCAAGCAGTTGGATTTGGAATTTAATACTTATGAAAAAATAGGGACTTACTTTAGAATTAAAAATTCAAATGACTTCTTATGGAGTTATTATGAACTCGATTTTGCTTTTTCAAGATATCTTTTTAATGAAAATATCCCCTCTGCTACTCTTTTAAGATATACCTTCCATACAACTGATAGGTTAGATCAAGATGTCCGCTATCGTTATAAAATAAATTATAACCATAAATTATCTTTACAAGATCCAGACCAGTCTCTTTTGAAAAATACTCTTTATTGGGATATTAATTATAGTTCTGACCCTTTTTTTACTTCTGATTTGGAGAGAAATTTACCTAAACTTGATTTATTTGATTTAATTGGCTCTTCTACACAAGAAGGTTTTTATGTGAATACTCCTTATAATAGAAGGCGTTATTTAGTAGAGTATCATATTGGTATAAAGCAATTTGGGTTTCAACTAAGAAATCAATGGGAATATGCTAATAGAGAAAATAAATCTGTTTTAGATAAAGCGTCTTATGAAAGATGGGATAACGCTTTGGACTATGTGGTTTTACCTTATATGAAATTTACTTATCAAGATACAATTGACCCTGTTCCAAGTGATGATGAAAAGAGAAAAAGAGGTTTTGGTTATCTAAATCTTAATTATAATCTATCAGCAGATGTTTCTATTAGAGAATATTATGAAAGAGTGCTTCCTTATAATTTTGAAAGAAATGAAAATGATTTTAATTTTTTAGGGGCTTTGTCTAGAAGATGGCTTTGGAATACACAAGGAGATGCTTTTCCTATTTTTGATTTTCAATATTTTTCTACTTTTCAATTTAATTATAAAAAAAAATGGGGAGGTGAAGAATTAGGAGAGGTTTATATTAATCAAAATAAAGATAACACTTATTATCAAGTGGCGTTTAATCAAGAAGCTGTCTTTAATTTCCCAACAACAAAAATAAAGAAAAAATGGCATAAAAGTTATGAAATTGACTCTATGTTCCCGACTCTTAATTTCAAATTTAACCACCGTATTAAAAAAAGAAGTGTTCTTAAAAATAAAGAAGTCCTTGATTTTAATTTTAGTGAATTTGCAGATCATAATTTTAGAGCTTCTAGTACAGTGGTTTGGCCTTGGTATGGTTTGTTTTTAATTCCTTATTTAAATGGTTCTCATATAGGAAATGTGACTTTGAATTACAATTTGATTCCTGATCTTCAAGATTCTACTTTTTCAGATTTTTTTAATGAAAGTCGTTTTATTAATATTAATGGTAGTTGGGTTTATCGAGGAGCTTACCGAAATCTTTGGGTTTATTCTTCAGAGTTACTTGTTGATTTTTATGACGAAAAAGAAAGCAAAGTTTATACTCAAATAACGCAAAATTCTTTTTCAACTACTTTTAAATTTGAAGATTTTTTTAAAGAAATGAAAGACTTTTTACTTTTAGATCAATTACACGCTACTTATACTTGGAATTATTACTTTGAAAATATTAATTACCTTTTAGATACGATGACCTTTCAATGGTTGTTTCGATTTAATGTGGTAAAATATTGGCAATTTGATGTGGCTTTTAATAGTTTAAATAATCAAGCGTTTCTTTATTTTAAAGAAAAATCAAATGAATTTGGCGTCAATCAAGTCAATTTTTTTCAAGATATTGCTGCTTCACTTGGATTTTTAGGTTCCGATCAATTAAAAAGTAGTCTTTTTAAAATTCAGCGAATTAATTTTTCATTGGTTCATGACTTGGAAAGTTGGTATGTGAGGTTAGATTATTCTGTTTATCCGGTTGTGTTGCCCTCTCAATCAGGGGCTTTAAAAGGCTTTTATTTTGATCAAAAAATTTCTTTTGAAATCAATTTTAAACCAGAACATTATCCTAATAAACAAAATTCTCAATTATTTAGTCCTTGGAATAGAGATGTTAGGCCATCTGTTTTTGAAAATTTTTAATGAGTTGGTTATAATAAAAACTAATGAAACGAATTTTGATTTCAGGTGGAGCTGGTTTTATTGGTTCTAATTTGTGTCTTCAACTTTTAAAAGCAGGTCATGAAGTTATTGTCCTTGACAATTTTTTGACTTCTCGTAAAAAAAATATTCTCTCTTTCTATGAATATCCTCTTTTTGAATTAATAAGACATGACCTAATAAATCCTATTATGATTGAGGTTGATGAAATTTATCATTTAGCTTGTCCTGCTTCTCCTATTCACTATCAAAAAAACCCTATTAAAACCATTAAAACAAATATTTTAGGCACGATGAATATGTTGGGTTTAGCCAGACGTATTCAGGCAAAAATTTTATTTGCCTCTACTTCAGAAATTTATGGAGACCCTATAGAGCATCCTCAAAAAGAATCTTACTGGGGAAATGTCAATCCTATTGGATGGCGTTCTTGTTATGATGAAGGTAAACGAGTCGCTGAATCTTTATGTTTCAACTATCACTACTCTAATAAAATTGAAGTTAAAATCCCACGTATTTTTAATACGTATGGTCCTTGTATGAATTCTTTTGATGGACGAGTGATTAGCAATTTTATTATTCAAGCACTTAAAAACGAATCGATCCATCTTTATGGAGATGGCTCTCAAACAAGATCCTTTTTGTTATGTTGATGATCTTGTACGTGCTTTAATCAGTATGATGGGACATAAAGATATTTTGCTCGGTCCTATTAATTTGGGTAACCCTGAAGAATATTCTATTAAACAAATTGCTTCTAAAGTCACTCAGATGACAGAAAGTTCTTCTAAAATAGTTTGTAAGGAATCACTTCCAGATGATCCTAAAAGGCGTTGCCCTGATATTAGTTTGGCAATTGAAAAGCTTAATTGGAAACCAAAAATTTTTTTGGAAGAGGGGTCTTAGAAAAACAATCGATTATTTTAAAAAAAATATTTAACTAGTTTTTGAAATGTTTTTATATTATTCTTTCTTAAAGAGTCTATACTATAATTAAAAAAACTTTCAAATGATAAATATAGCTTAAGGGTAGGTTTTATGAGTGATGATGTTTTATTTCAAATAAAAGAAAAATCTTTAGACACAGGTTTAAGAGGGGTTCCAGTTGGCCATTGTCCTACAAGTCAAGTAGACCCTCAAAAAGGACTGACCTATCGAGGTTATCCGATTATGAATTTGGCTTATAAAGATCCAGAAGAAATTATTTATTTGCTGCTCCATAGCCATTTGCCAAATGTTAATGAGCTTAAATCTTTTAAAAAAAAACTAGTTGCTTTGGTTGGTTTACACGATGGAGTTTTTGAGCATATCAAGTCATTGCCCAAAAAAGCTCATCCTATGAAATGTTTTATTTCTTCGCTTAATGCAATCGGAATGTATCATGCTAAAGGAAATTATGAAGAAGATGGACTTTTTGCAATTGCTAATTTGCCGAGTATGGTAGCTGCTTTGTTTCGTGTTCATTTGGGGTGGGGTGATGTTATTGAAAGTAAAGCTGATTTGGGTTATATTGAAAATTTCGTGCATATGTTAAAGCCACCTAAGGAAAATAAAAATTTAATTGATTTGCTCAGAGTTTTTGAAATTTTACATTTTGATCATGGAGGAGGAAACCTTTCTACTTTTGTTGGTAAAGCAATTGCTTCTGCTCAGGCTGATATTTATGAATCCTTAATAGGAGCTATGGCAGGATTAGCAGGTCCTTTACATGGAAAAGCAAATCAAGAGTGTCTTTTGTTTTTAAAAGAAGCTTTGGGAGTTATAAAAAATCCAAATGATAAAAATAAAATTCAAAATTTTTTAGAAGATATTTGGGCTCAAGGAAAAAAAGTTTATGGCTTCGGTCATGCGGTGTTACGAGTAGAAGATCCTAGAGCAACGATACAATATCAATTAGGTGAAAAAATAGCTTCTAATGATCCTATTTATATTTTAGCTAAAAATTTGAGAGAAATAGCCTCTGTCTTTTTAAGTAAACAAAAAAAAGTATCTAATCCGTATCCTAATGTAGATGCAGTCTCAGGATCCTTGCTTAATGCTTGTGGTCTTACCGATAGTTCTTATTATACAGTTTTTTTTGGAATGTCTAGATGTGTAGGGATTATTATTCAAATCATTTACGAAAGAACAATAGCAAGGCAAGGCAAGGGCACTCCTATTGTAAGACCAAAATATCTTTATAATGGCCCCCAATTAAATAATAATTCTTAATCTAAAAACAACTTATTTTTGATTTTAATCGATTTTTGTAAATTCTTTTTTTTGCGATAAAAATTCTTTTTATCGATTAAGAGAAACCCTTTGTTTTTTTTAAAAAAAGTTTAAAAATATTAAAAATCCTGTGGACAGACAACATTAGAAATGATAACCTATGTTTACTTTTTGTTTGAAAATTCTAATGTTTTTTTAAAAAAAATAAAGAATTTTTTAAATTTAATCAAATCTTTTCTCTTGATTGATTAAAAGATTTTTAACAAGTTTTTTTGATTTTGTGGGAGAAAATTAAAAATTTTCTTTTATTGTAATTATTAAAATTTAAAAGGTGGGTTTCTTAAAGCTTTAGTGTCTTCTAAAAAAAAAATCTTAATCGGTAATCGTACTTTCATTTTAGATCAACAAAAAGCAGAAAAAGCTTTTGAGGCTAAGAAAATTATAAATGGAAAAAAAACAATTACTTTTAATTTACTTCCTTTAAAGTATCCTTGGGCATATGATCTTTATAAAAAAATGAAAGCTAATCATTGGGAACCAGAAGATATTCCAATGAATAGAGATATTGAACAGTGGCGTGGTAATGCTATCAGTGATGTTGAAAGATGGATTGTTAAAATAGGGGTTGGTTATTTCTCTGCAGCAGAGGGGATTGTAGGAGATAATGTTATTCACGTTGTAAGAGAGCTCGTAACTGCTCCAGAATTAAAACTTGTTTTAGGTCGCCATGCTCACGAAGAAAATGTTCATTGCAGATTCTCTTTTGTACATGATCTCATCACTTGGCATTAATCCTCACGAAGCTGAAGCCATGTTTGAAGATATCGCTTCCATTGTTAAAAAAAATGAATTTGTTATGAAAACTTCCCAACAACTTAGAAGAGATTTAGACCTCACTGTTTTAGAAAATAAAAAACTTTTTGCAAAAAATCTTTTTGTTTTTGGTCAATGTATGGAAGGGACTCAATTTTATGGGCTTTTCGGTATGATTTTAGGTCTTTATCGTCAAAATAAATTCCCAGGAATTGGTCAAATGTTTCGGTATACTTTAAGGGATGAGTCTAACCATATCGCTTTATTTAGAGATCTTTTCAATTACCTTGTTGAAGAAAACCCTGAAATCTGGACAAACGACTTTAAACAAGAATTAACTGATTTAATGTTAGAGGCAATTAAATATGAAAAAGAATTTATTACTGATTGTTTGCCTGTCAATGCAATTGGTCTTGTTGTAGAAGATTTCCATCTTTACATTGATTATATTGCAGATAGAAGGCTTGAAAGTGTTAATTTAAAATCAATCCAAGGCAAAATGACAAATCCTTTTCCTTGGCTTGCTGAAATGATGGATATTCAAAAAGAACAAAACTTTTTTGAAGGGAGAGTAACAGAGTATCAAAAATCATCTTCTTTAATTATGGATCATGATGATGAATTATGATTTTTTTAAAATTTAAAATTAGGGAGAAATTTTAGAAGTGCATGAACAAAGTAAGGTTTTAAAAAGGGATATAGCTTTAAAAAAGTATATTTCTAGTAGAAATGGAGACAAATCAAAGTATCAATGGCATGAAATTTTTACTCAAAATAATACCTCTACTTTAGAAGTTAAAGATTCTTTAATTAAAATTATTCAATACGATCTTGAAGATGATTATAATTCTTATAAAATAGCTGAGAAAGTTGGTAGGGCTCTTACCAATCTTTATATGTCTCTTTCAAAAAATGAAAATGAGATTTTTACTGAAAAAAACAAAGCCTTTGTTTACAAAGTTGTTAAAAAAGTATCTAGTACAATCTCTGAAATGAAGGAGGAGTATCTTAAAAACAATAAAAGTAAAGAAGGTGTTTCTTTTAGATTAAATATTAAAGATTTAAATTATCTTATAGAAAAGACCCTCGTTGATCTTAATGCTTATGATATTGCAACTAGTTTTCTTTTAGAACAATCTTTTGAAAAAAAAGAACAAGAAGAATCTCTTAAAGGTAAGGTAAGAGTTATTAGAAGAAACAATCAAATTGTGCCTTGGAATTCTGCCAAAATTGAAGTGGCAGTTAGAAAAGCTTTTTTAAGCTTAGAGAAAAATTCTTCACCAGCCGTTGCAATTGTGGAGGCTGTTTGTAAATTTGTTGAGTCTGCAAAAATAAAATATATTCATATAGAAGAAATACAAGATTTGGTTCAAGAAGAAATCATGAAAGCCGGTCACTTTAAAGTAGCAGAAAACTACATTATTTATAGAACCCAAAGAAACTTTCATCGTGATTTAGAAAAAAAAGACAAGCAAGATTCACCTTCTAAAAAAAGCGCTTCTCAACTTAATTTGGTTTTGATTATTAAGGAAAATCAAAGTTCTTTTATGTGGGATGGGGAAGATTTGAAAAAACGAATCTCATACGCCATGATGGGGCTTGATTTGTGTTTGAATTTTGAAGAAATAGAAATAGAGCTACGGAGATCTATTTTTAATGGGATTACAGAAAAGGATATAAAAAAAACCATTGTTTTAAACGCCAAAGCCTTGATTGAAAAAGATGCTGACTTTTCTCTTTTTAGTGGTAGAATCTTACTTTCTTATATTTATGAAGAAGTTCTTAATTGGGATATCGTTAGAAATGGAATTGGAAAATTAAAACAATTTCATGAAAAATTTTTCAAAAAATACCTTTTAAAAGGAATCGAAATTGGCATTTTAGATGAAAACCTTCTTTCATATAAACTTGAAAAACTGAGTAAAATGTTAGATCCTACCTCAGATATGGACTTTGATTATTTAGGCATCCAAACCCTTTATGATCGATATCTACTTGTTGATAAAACAAAAAAACAACATAGACGAATTGAAACCCCTCAAATTTTTTGGATGCGTGTTGCCATGGGGATTTTTCTCAACGAAGAAAAGAAAAAAGAAGATTTTGTTATTGAGCTTTATTCTCTTTATAAATCAAGGCTTTTTTGTTCTTCCACACCCACCCTTTTTAACTCAGGGACAAAGCATTCTCAATTATCTTCTTGCTACTTATATTGGGTTGATGATTCTATTGAAGGAATTATGCAAAGAGGAATTGCAGAAAATGCTTATCTTTCAAAATGGGCTGGTGGGCTTGGTGGTAGTTGGACATCGGTTAGAGGGGTTGGTTCTTATATTAATGGGACTAATGGAGAAAGTCAGGGAGTGATTCCTTTTTTAAAGCTTCATAATGATCAGCTTGTTGCTGTTAATCAAGGAGGAAAAAGAAAGGGTTCTGGCTGTGTTTATTTAGAAATTTGGCATAATGATTTAATGGAATTTTTAGAACTTAGAAGAAATACTGGTGATGATAGAAGGCGAACTCATGATATGAATACAGCAAATTGGATACCAGATTTATTTATGAAACGTCTTGAACTTAGAAAAAATTGGACTTTGTTTCGTTCTAATGAAGTTCTTGATTTGCATCATATTTATGGAGAAAAATTTGAAAAACGTTATGTGGAATATGAAAAAAAAGCAGAAAAAGGGCTTATCTATAGCAAAGTAATGCCCGCTATCGAAATCTGGAAAAAAATATTACAAATGCTTTTTGAGACAGGACATCCTTGGATTACCTTTAAAGATGCTTGTAATATCAGAAACCCACAAAGTCATAAAGGGGTGATTCATAGTTCTAATTTATGTACCGAAATTACCTTAAATACAGGTAAAGATGAAACAGCTGTTTGTAATCTTGGTTCGATTGTTATTGACAACCATTTAGATGAATTTGGAAATATTGAGCATAAAAAACTTAAAGAAACAATTAGTATTGCTATTAGGGCTCTTGATAATATTATTGATATTAATTTTTATCCTACTAAACCAGCTAAAAATTCTAATGAAAGACATCGACCTATTGGTTTAGGTGCTATGGGGCTTCAGAATGCTCTTTATAAAAAAAATATTTCCTTTGCTTCTAAAGAAGCAATTGAATTTAATGATGAATTTTTTGAATCGCTTTGTTATTATGCGTATGAAGCTTCAAGTGAATTAGCTAAAGAAAAAGGAGCTTACTCCTCATATAAGGGTTCAAAATGGTCTAAAGGGCTGCTCCCTTTAGATACAGCTAAAATTTTAGAAGAAAAAAGGCAAATTTCAATAGGAATTCCTCTTGAAAAAATCAAAATGAATTGGGATAATCTTAAAGAAAAAATTAAAAAACATGGAATGAGAAATAGTAATGTAGTTGCCATTGCACCAACAGCAACCATCTCTAACATTATGAAAACAACTCCTTGTATTGAACCCACTTATAAAAATCTTTTTGTCAAAAGCAATCTTAGTGGAGATTTTATTGTTTTAAACTCTTATTTAGTAAAAGATTTAAAAAAAATAGGTTTGTGGAATCAAGAAATGATTGATAATTTAAAGTATTTTGATGGAGAATTAGAAGATATTGATATTATTCCAGAAAAAATTAAAAATAAATATGTCACTTCTTTTTTAATAGACTACAATTTTATTATTGATGCTGCTGCTAGAAGACAAAAATGGATTGATCAATCTCAATCTTTAAATCTTTGGTTAAAGCATCCTAGTATTAAAATCATGTCTCATATGTATCGAGCGGCATGGAAAAAAGGAATTAAAACAACTTATTATTTACGGACTTTAGGAGCCTCTAATATTGAAAAAGCAACGATTGCACTTAAAACTCAAAGAGAAGGGGAAGAAAAAGAAGCGAATAAAAATGTTTGTTCTTTAGATGATGATCCTTGTGAAGTTTGTCAATAAACACAATTAGTTTTAAAAAAATAGGACTGAGAGGAGTCGAACCTCCGACACATGGTTTAGGAAACCACTGCTCTATCCAACTGAGCTACAGCCCCAATAGCCAATAATTTTACTCTTTTTTTTTAAAAAATAAAAAAAAAAATGAAATTTTAACTGTTTTTTTAGATAATTAGAATTATACTACTTAAAATATCTTTGTGTAATTTATGGAAATAATAAATTTTTCGTTTAACTCTTATGAAGTTTGTTTGTTTTTGTAATCGTTTTCATAAATTAGATTTATTTTTTAAAAAAGAAGGCAGGTAGTAACTAATGAGGAAAAAATTAAAAATTAAGAGTTTATTAATAAAAAAATCGTATTTTTTTAAAATTTTACTTAAAACAATATTTTTAACAAAATTAACAAAAATAGCATTGATTATTTTTGGTATGTTACTTTTAAGTTATGCAGCAGTGACACCACTTGCACAAGGAGTTTTTGAAGCAGAATTAACAAATTTACTACCAGCAAGGAATGTTGTTATTAGGAGTTACTTAAAAGGGACTGATTTTGTTCCTGGTCAAGACTGGACTTATAGGGAAATTGGGGATGGTTTTAATCCTCACCAAAATCTTATTGAAAAGAGTGGTGCGACTCCTATTGTTCAGACTACTTTTGGGCCTAGGCTAGATGGGACTCAGTATTTTGAAGTCATGCCTAGCTTAAATAGTGGTACATTGGATAGTCTTGGTATTCCTAGTACTGATGCTGATGTTAATAGCTATCGACTTTTAGGGTCTTCTACTGTTGGCGATGATACTGATGATATTGATGTTAATGATATTGAACACACGACTTTAATGCATTTTTATTATGAAGGGGGGAGTGTTATTATTTCTGTATTAAACTCAGGTGGTGGTCGTCTTACATATGCGGATCACTTTGGACGTAATATAAGTAATAATGATAGGGGATACGCGGGGCTTCAAAAGAAAGAAAATGATAGAGCTCCTGCAACGAGTTTTACTATAGCTTCTACTTGGCTTGAAGATATTAGTTCTTTGATTAGCACTGGAAGGATAAGAGGGAGTTTAGTGCTAGAGGCAGGTAACTTTTATACCCTTTGTATTGTAAAAAAGTTCCCTCATACGACTGCTTTTTTGATTAAGACTACTAATGAAAATACGTCGAAGGATGAAGGAGGTGCTCCGTTCCCTGAGGGTGTTTATGGTCTTTATAACAGAGATGGGTCAGATAACCCCTGGAGATTTAGGGATGCTTTAAGAAATGTTACAGGTCTTGGGGGGCCAGGTTATCAACAGGTTGGGGATAATTTTAAAGGAATTATTTACCAAGTTTTGAGTTTGAAAGGTGCTTATACTTTGGAGGAACTTGGACAAATTGACTCTTATATAAAAGAAAATCAGTATGGAAAGATCACAAGTATTTTTTCTAATAATGCAGCAGGTTCGATTGCTACTATAAGAGGAGAGAGGTTTGGTGCTTCGAGTGCTATAGGTCGTAATGTTTTATTTGATTCGAGAAAAATTACAGCGGAAACTTGGTCTGATACAGAAGTGTCATTTAGAATCCCAAATGACGCTCAAGTAGGAATCCACAAAATTAGCGTACAAACTTCTTTTGCTGCGGGGAGTGAAATCGATTTTACAGTAGCTCCACAACCAGCATCACTTGGTGAAGAGATTCTTGAAGGAGAATTAACAAGTTTACTATCAGGAAGAAGTGTTGTTATTAGGAGTTACTTAAAAGGGACTGATTTTGTTCCTGGTCAAAACTGGCCTTATAGGGAAACTGGGGATGGTTTTAATCCTTACCAAAGACTTATTGAAAAGAGTGGTACGACTCCTATTGCTCAGACTACTTTTGGTCCTAGGCTAGATGGGACTCAGTATTTTGAAGTCACTCCTAGCCTTAACACTAATAGATTGGATAGTCTTGGTATTCCTAGTACTGATGCTGATGTTGATAGCTATCGACTTTTAGGGTCTTCTGCTAGCGGCGATTATAATGATATTCAACACACGACTTTAATGCATTTTTATTATGAAGGGGGAAGTGTTATTCTTTCTGTATTAGACTCAGGTGGTGGTCGTCTTACATATGCGGATCACTTTGGGCAAACTGGCCTAAGTACTTTTGATGGGGGATACGCAGGGCTTCAAAAGAAAGAAAATGATAGAGCTCCTGCAACGAGTTTTACTATAGCTTCTACTCGGGTTGAAAATATTTCTGGTTCGCGTTACAGTGGAAGGATAAGAGGGGGTTTAGTGCTAGAGGCAGGTAACTTTTATACCCTTTGTATTGTAAAAAAGTTCCCTCATACGACTGCTTTTTTGATTAAAACTACTAATGCAGCAAATATAGCGACAGTGGAAGGTAATCCTCCGTTCCCTGAGGGTGTTTATGGTCTTTATAACACCGATACCGGCTGGAGATTTAGGAGTGCTTTAAACAATATTATAGGTCTTGGGGGGCCAGGTTATCAACAGCTTGGGGATAATTTTAAAGGAATTATTTACCAAGTTTTGAGTTTGAAAGGTGCTTATACTTTGGAGGAACTTGGACAAATTGACTCTTATATAAAAGAAAATCAATATTCAAAGATCACAAATATTTTTTCTGATGGAGGTGGTGATCCGCTTCCAAGTTCGATTGCTACTATAAGAGGAGAGAGGTTTGGTGCTTCGAGTGCTATAGGTCGTAATGTTTTATTTGATTCGAGAAAAATTACAGCGGAAACTTGGTCTGATACAGAAGTGTCATTTAGAATCCCAAGTGATGCTCAAGCAGGAACGCACAAAGTTAGTGTAGAAACTTCTTTTGCTCCGGGGAATGAAATCGATTTTACAGTAGTTCCACAACCAGCATCACTTGGTGAAAATACTTTTAAAACAGAATTAGAAAATTTACTACCAGGAAGAAGTAATGTTGTTATTAGGAATTACTTAAAAGGGACTGATTTTGTTCTTGGTCAAAATTGGCCTTATAGGGAAACTGGGGATGGTTTTAATCCTCACCAAAGACTTATTGAAAGGAGTGGTGCGACTCCTATTGCTCAGACTACTTTTGGGCCTAGGCTAGATGGGACTCAGTATTTTGAAGTTATTCCTAGCTTAAATAGTGGTAGATTGAATAGTCTTGGTATTCCTATAAATAATGATGTTGATAGCTATCGACTTTTAGGGTCTTCTGCTAGCGGTGTTAATAATATTGAACACACGACTTTAATGCATTTTTATTATGAAGGGGGGAGTGTTATTCTTTCTGTATTAGACTCAGGTGGTGGTCGTCTTACATATGCGGATCACTTTGGGCAAACTGGCGGAAATGCTCCAACTCAGTTTGATAGGGGATACGCAGGGCTTCAAAAGAAAGAAAATGATAGAGCTCCTGCAACGAGTTTTACTATAGCTACTGCTACGAATGACAATTTTGGTTCGATTTACAGTGGAAAGATAAGAGGGAGTTTAGTGCTAGAGGCAGGTAACTTTTATACCCTTTGTATTGTAAAAAAAGTCCCTCATACGACTGCTTTTTTGATTAAAACTACTAATGCAGCAAATATAGCGACAGTGGAAGGTAATCCTCCGTTCCCTGAGGGTGTTTATGGTCTTTATAATTTCGATAACGGCAACTGGAGATTTTCGGATGCTTTAAGAAATGTTACAGGTCTTGGGGGGCCAGGTTATCAACAGGTTGGGGATAATTTTAAAGGAATTATTTACCAAGTTTTGAGTTTGAAAGGTGCTTATACTTTGGAGGAACTTGGACAAATTGACTCTTATATAAAAGAAAATCAATATTCAAAGATCACAAGTATTTTTTCTGATGGAGGTACTCATCCACTTTCTGCTTCTAATGCAGGTTCGGTTGCTACTATAAGAGGAGAGAGGTTTGGTGCTTCGAGTGCTATAGGTCGTAATGTTTTATTTGATTCGAGAAAAATTACAGCGGAAACTTGGTCTGATACAGAAGTGTCATTTAGAATCCCAAGTGATGCTCAAGCAGGAACGCACAAAGTTAGTGTAGAAACTTCTTTTGCTCCGGGGAATGAAATCGATTTTACAGTAGTTCCACAACCAGCATCACTTGGTGAAAATACTTTTAAAACAGAATTAGAAAATTTACTACCAGGAAGAAGTAATGTTGTTATTAGGAATTACTTAAAAGGGACTGATTTTGTTCTTGGTCAAAATTGGCCTTATAGGGAAACTGGGGATGGTTTTAATCCTCACCAAAGACTTATTGAAAGGAGTGGTGCGACTCCTATTGCTCAGACTACTTTTGGGCCTAGGCTAGATGGGACTCAGTATTTTGAAGTTATTCCTAGCTTAAATAGTGGTAGATTGAATAGTCTTGGTATTCCTATAAATAATGATGTTGATAGCTATCGACTTTTAGGGTCTTCTGCTAGCGGTGTTAATAATATTGAACACACGACTTTAATGCATTTTTATTATGAAGGGGGGAGTGTTATTCTTTCTGTATTAGACTCAGGTGGTGGTCGTCTTACATATGCGGATCACTTTGGGCAAACTGGCGGAAATGCTCCAACTCAGTTTGATAGGGGATACGCAGGGCTTCAAAAGAAAGAAAATGATAGAGCTCCTGCAACGAGTTTTACTATAGCTACTGCTACGAGTGACAATTTTGGTTCGATTTACAGTGGAAAGATAAGAGGGAGTTTAGTGCTAGAGGCAGGTAACTTTTATACCCTTTGTATTGTAAAAAAAGTCCCTCATACGACTGCTTTTTTGATTAAAACTACTAATGCAGCAAATATAGCGACAGTGGAAGGTAATCCTCCGTTCCCTGAGGGTGTTTATGGTCTTTATAATTTCGATAACGGCAACTGGAGATTTTCGGATGCTTTAAGAAATGTTACAGGTCTTGGGGGGCCAGGTTATCAACAGGTTGGGGATAATTTTAAAGGAATTATTTACCAAGTTTTGAGTTTGAAAGGTGCTTATACTTTGGAGGAACTTGGACAAATTGACTCTTATATAAAAGAAAATCAATATTCAAAGATCACAAGTATTTTTTCTGATGGAGGTACTCATCCACTTTCTGCTTCTAATGCAGGTTCGGTTGCTACTATAAGAGGAGAGAGGTTTGGTGCTTCGAGTGCTATAGGTCGTAATGTTTTATTTGATTCGAGAAAAATTACAGCGGAAACTTGGTCTGATACAGAAGTGTTATTTAGAATCCCAAGTGATGCTCAAGCAGGAACGCACAAAGTTAGTGTAGAAACTTCTTTTGCTCCGGGGAATGAAATCGATTTTACAGTAATTGTTACTACTCCACCTCCACCTCCTCCACCCCCACCTCTAGAATCACCATCACTTGGTGAAGAGATTCTTGAAGGAGAATTAACAAATTTACTACCAGGAAGGAATGTTGTTATTAGGAATTACTTAAAAGGGACTGATTTTGTTCCTGGTCGAAACTGGCCTTATAGGGAAACTGGGGATGGTTTTAATCCTCACCAAAGACTTATTGAAAGGAGTGGTGCGACTCCTATTGCTCAGACTACTTTTGGGCCTAGGCTAGATGGGACTCAGTATTTTGAAGTCATGCCTAGCCTCAGGACTAATGAATTGGATAGTCTTGGTATTCCTAGTACTGATGCTGATGTTAATAGCTATCGACTTTTAGGGTCTTCTGCTGGCGATGTTAATGATATTGAACACACGACTTTAATGCATTTTTACTATGAAGGGGGGAGTGTTATTCTTTCTGTATTAGACTCAGGTGGTGGTCGTCTTACATATGCGGATCACTTTGGGCAAACTGGCCTAAGTGATTTTGATGGGGGATACGCAGGGCTTCAAAAGAAAGAAAATGATAGAGCTCCTGCAACGAGTTTTACTATAGCTTCTACTTGGCTTGAAGATATTAGTCCTTCGACTAACAGTGGAAAGATAAGAGGGAGTTTAGTGCTAGAGGCAGGTAACTTTTATACCCTTTGTATTGTAAAAAAGATCCCTCATACGACTGCTTTTTTGATTAAAACTACTAATGCAAATAATGGTCTTGATAACAACGATACAGATCCAAACGCCCAGGGATTTAGGGATGCTTTAAGAAATGTTACAGGTCTTGGGGGGCCAGGTTATCAACAGATTGGGGATAATTTTAAAGGAATTATTTACCAAGTTTTGAGTTTGAAAGGTATTTATACTCCGGAGGAACTTGAACAAATTGACTCTTATATAAAAGAAAATCAGTATGGAAAGATTACAAGTATTTTTTCTGATGGAGGTGGTGATCCGCTTATTTCTTCTAATAATGCAGGTTCGGTTGCTACTATAAGAGGAGAGAGGTTTGGTGCTTCGAGTGCTATAGGTCGTAATGTTTTATTTGATTCGAGAAAAATTACAGCGGAAACTTGGTCTGATACAGAAGTGTCATTTAGAATCCCAAATGACGCTCAAGTAGGAATCCACAAAATTAGCGTAGAAACTTCTTTTGCTCCGGGGAATGAAATCGATTTTACAGTAGTTCCATTTTCATTTGAGCTTCCACCAGGTAACCACCCTAGTGATGGTCTCGAAGGGCTCCCTGCAGCAACTGCAGATACTTTTAAATTGGGTGTTTCAAAAGGTATTGTAGTTTATAAAAATACTTTAAAGGATGAAAACTCTTTTATTTCTAGAAAAGGTTTTGTCAGAGTAACCCTTGATGGAACATCACTTACTAAAACTGATACAATTAGAATTTTAGATGGTTCTAGACTTGTTTATGTACCTATTATTGAAAGAGTAGTGGGAAATTTAAATGATTTTGAAAATAATAGAAATTATCATAAAGTTATTTTTAGAATTTATGAAAATAATTTAAAGGATTTTGCTGAAGGGGCTTATGATATTTCTTATCAAAGTTCTTTATCTAGAGAAACCATTCTTTATAAAAATGGTTTTTTTGTCGTTGATCAAAAAGGTGAGGGCGGTCAAAATAACAAAATTTCTTTTTTAAATGAATTGGTAGCACCAAGAGATGTTTTCTATAATTTAAAAAAAAATGCTAAACTCTACACGGTACCAATTGCACTTAAAGAAATATCTGTAGCAGAGACTACTGTTTGGATTGTTGATATTAATGGTAAAAAACTTGCTAAAGTTCTTGAGACGACCCTATATGAAGGTATCAATAACCTTGAAATTGACTTTATTAATAATATGAAAGGAAAAAGGAGGTTATTTAGGGATTAACTTTCTTTTTATAGAAGCTTTAACAGATTTAGGACGTATTACTTCTTATACTCCAATTGTTCTTCATTAAATTAAAAAAAACACAAATTGCATCTTGTGATAATTTAAGTATTAGTTTGATTTAAGAAGTTTGGAATTTTTTTTAAATCTATCCAAGTTTCTTTTTTAAGTAAAGGATTAATTGTTATTTCTTTTGGGTGGTGAGTGAAAACAATGGGTGTTTTTCTGTATGATAATATCTTTCCTCTTATTGTATTAAATTTAATTTCTTCTTCTTTTATTGAAAACAAAAAACGATAAGTTATTTGACCAAATGCAATAATAAATTTTATTTTTGAATATTTAATTTCTTCTTCTAAATAATTTTTACAAACTTCCACATCGCTTAAGTCATACGGAAGCTCTGTTGTAGAGGCACACTTTATAGCTGTTGTTATGTAACAGTCTTCATATTTAATATTCAGTGCTTTTAGTATTTTTTTTAATAAAATTCCATTTTTATCGGAAAAACAAAAACCTTGAATTTGATCATAAAAACTTGCTTGATCAGAGATAATCATAATATTTTTATTTTCATTACTTCCAAAATTTACAAAATTCTTTCTTTTTAAACATAAAAAGCATTTTTCGCATTTTTTTACTTTCTCTCTTAAAATATCAATTTTTGTTTTTTTTTCTTCACTATCACTAGACAATATATTTTTTCTTACTTCAATTTTTTTTTATCATTGCTTCTTTATTATTGTAAGAATAATAGATCTTTTTATAAAAAGAAGAAACTGGGCTTAATAAATTTTTGATGAAAAGGGTTTCATTTAAGTAATAATGAATTTTTTTATAAATTAAATAATCTTTCTTAGGGATAATTAGCTTGTTATTTGTCATAATTAATTTCTATTGCAAGGCTTAGTGTTAAATAAGAGTATGTTTCAAAAAAATGAAAATTAAACATCTGGTAAAAATTAATATTTAAAAAAGTATTTTTATTCAGTTTAAATCCATATTTAATACCAGGTGAAAAAAAATAAGTAAATTTGTTTTCATAGTTTGCTTTTAAAATAATATTGCTTCCATTCTCTTTACTTATTTTTCTAAAAATCTGTTTAATTAAAAAGCCTGAAGAAAGAACTAAAGAAAATTTATTTTTGTTGTAGGGTTTTTGATGAAATGTCATTAAAAAACCAATAGGTATTTGAGTCTCTTCTAAAGAATTGATTTTATTATCTTGAGCTGATTCTTTGCTTTCTAAATATAACCCTCTTTTGAAATAACCTAGTAGAATCCCTATCGAATTTTTAGGTTGATAAAGATAATGACTTGAAAATAAAAAATTATAATTAGGTAAATTTATAACGTCTTCATACACAATATCATTATTTTGATCTATTTTATTTTTAATAATAGAAGTGAAAGAAAGACCGGTTTCAATTTCCCCTATATAAGAAGGGATAGAATAAGTGTTTTTAGAGGTAAAAAAAAAAATTAAATAAAATACCTTTAGAAAAAAATAAAATTTAATTTTTTTTTGCAAATTTCTTTAAAAACTTTGTGAATTCTTCAATACCTTGTTTTGGAAAAGCATTATAAATTGAAGCTCTAATACCTCCAACAGAACGGTGCCCTTTTAGACCTAAAAAATTAGCTTGTTCTGCTTTTTTTAGAAAAACACTTGTTAATGTTTTATTTGGAAGAGTGAATGTAATATTCATCATGGATCGATCTTCCTTATTAGCAGTGGGATGATAAATATGAGAATATTGATCTAAAGTATCATAAATAGCTTGTGATTTTTGTTTGTTTTGTTCTTCTATTTTTTTAATACCACCTAAATCTTTAATCCATTCCAAAACATAACTCATAACATAAATAGCAAAAACAGGAGGGGTGTTGAAACAACTTTGGTTTTTGCTAGCAACTTTATATGAATACATGGAAGGGATGTCTTCACGACATTTGCTTAATATGTTCTTTTTGATCCCAAGAATAGCGACTCCAGCGGGTCCTAAATTTTTTTGGGCACCAGCAAAAAAGATGTCGAATGAAGACATTTTTACTTTTCTAGATAAAATATCGGATGAAAAATCACCAATTAAAGGGGATTTAACTTTTGGAAATTGGTGCCATTGAGTGCCAAAAATTGTATTATTAGAGCAAATGTAAGTATATAAAGCATTTTTTACTATATTAAGATCTTTCGTTTTTGGTATAAAAGAAAAATTTTTTTTCTCAGAAGAAGCAGCAATATTTACTTTTCCAAAAAATTTAGCTTCTTTTATAGCTTTTTTAACCCAAGTGCCTGTTTCAATATAGTTGGCGACTTGGTTTTTTGATGTAAATAAATTCATAGGGATTTGAGCAAACATTGCTGAAGCTCCTCCGTGTAGGAAAAGAATGTCATATTGATTTTTTAAATCAAGTAGTGCAATAAAATCTTTTTTACAGTTTTCAAATATTTTTTTTACAAGGTTGGAACGATGGGAGATTTCAATAATAGAATATCCTTTTTTTTGATAGTTAAGGAATTCTTTTTGGATTTTTTTAAGAACCTTTTCAGGAAGTGTTGCTGGACCAGGAGAGAAATTATAAATTCGATTCATAAGATAGAAATTCTAAAAAATTTATTATTAATAAGCAATTTTATCGTAAATAAGCAATTTTATCGTAAAAAATTCATTTTTTATATTTTTTTTTAAAAAATAAGTCCATTTAGTTGATTTAATTGAAACTATGAGTATAATTTTTTTAGTTAAAACGTTTACATAACAAAGGGGTAAAAAATGCTATTAAAGAAAAATTTGAAAAAACATTATATTTTTTGCTTAATTTTAATTCTTTTTATTAAACTAGAGCCTTTGTTTTCTCAAGAAGTTTCGGATAGCAAATTAACTACTTTAATAGGGAAAGATGTTGTTATTAGAAGTTATTTAAAAGGGGGTGATTTTGTTTCTGGTCAAACTTGGGATTATAATAAAACAGGCGATGGTTTTTTGCCTGCTAGAGGTCTTGTTGAAAAGAGTGGTGCGGTTCCTATCACTCAAACTTCTCTGGGGCCTAGACTAGATGGGACTCAGTATCTTTCAATTAGAGAGACCTTTGTTGGTCTTAGTGGGGCTACTGCTGATGCTCATCGACTTTTAATTCGCAGAACTATTTCACCTGAGTCTGATACTGAATACACGATTTTAGTGCATTTTTATTATGAAGGGGGGGGTATTATTTTTTCTACATTACGAGAAGAAATAGGACTTGATTCATATTCGGACCTAATTTCTTCAGACTCACTTAATAGTGAGGCATATTCGGGGTTTCAAAAGAGAGCAGGAGGAGGAGGAAATTTTATTACAGTTCCTCTTAGGGATGTAAACCCAAGAGGATCAATAGCGCTAGAGACAGATACCTTATATACTCTTTGTCTTGTAAAAAAACACCCTACAATAGATGTTTTTTTGATTAAAAGTACTAATGAAAGTACTTTGCATTATAGGGATCCTTATTCTACATGGAGGTTTGGACCTATAATTTCAAATATAACAGGTCTTGGAGGGCCAGGTTACCAAGATATTGGGGAAAATTTCAAAGGGGTTATTTACCAAGTTTTGAGTTTGAAAGGTGTTTATACTGTGGGTGAACTTGAACAAATTGACTCTTATATAAAAGAAAATCAGTATTCAAAGATCACAAGTATTTTTTCTGATGGAGGAGGTAACCCAATTGTTGCTTCTAATGCAGGTTCGCTTGTTGTTATAAAAGGACGGAATTTTGGTGTTGAAAGGGATGTGGGTCGTAGTGTTTTACTTGGTTCGAGAGAAGTTGTAGCGGAAGCTTGGTCTGATACAGAAGTGTCATTTAGAATCCCAGTTGACACTCAAGTAGGAATTTTTAATGTTAATGTAAAAACTTCTTTTGTTGAAGGAACTCCGATAGCTTTTAAAGTAGCTAATACAAGAATTTATTTACCTTTACCTAATTCTTCTGAAGAATTTATTAATGATGAAACATTGGTTTTTCCAAGAGCCATTAGGCCTTCAAAAGACTTGAATTCCGGTATAGGTCGTACTTATTTAAAAATAGACGAACTTAAGAAAGGAGAGAAGGTTACAGCGGTTGTTTATAATGATAGGGGTAAAGAGATAAAAATTCTTTTGAATAATGAAGAATTTCTATTTGGTACTTCTACAATT
>CBDBHE010000003.1:0-33479 GCA_965205605.1 Spirochaetota bacterium
TCATTAATAACATAAATGGCATTTAAGTTTTCAGATAGACTATCTATAAGATTAATTTCGCTAATAAAACAATTAATATCACAACGAATACGACTTAAAGTAAAATGATCAATGCGTCCTATTGTAATACCCATTAAATTAATACAAGTATCTATTTTTTTAGAATTTTTTTTTATAAAGTGTCGTATTCCTTTAAAGTCTCCTTTTCCTTGAGATTTGGTTGTTGCTAAGAAAATAAAATTAAGATTAACCGTTTCTATTAATTTTTTTAAGATTTCTGGTAAAGCAAGAAGAACTGCAATTCCCAAGCTATTGTCATCGACACCAGCTCCTGCGATTGTTTTTTTATTAAAAGTGACATTGTGGTCAATGTAGTCATCAAAATTAGTATCTATATGAGCAAAAAGAAGGATTGTTTTACCTTTTTTTTTTTTTAAATAAGAGCTACAGACATTTCCTTCTTCATCAAGATAAGTTTCTAAAAATTTTTGTTCTTTAAATTTTTCTAAAACATAACTAGCTCGTTTTTCTTCTTTAAAGGTCAAAGCTGGGATTTGATTAACCATTGCTAAATTAGACATAATAATTTCTTTAGCATTTTCAACAATGATCTTATTTTGCTTTTTAAAATCTTGAACGGTTTGTTTAAGTTTTTTTTTATCCATATTAAATGAAAAGTATTATATTAAAAGGAATGTTAAATTAAAAAAAAATTGGCCTTAGGGATTAATTTTATAATTTAAAGTATTTGCATTAAGATAAAATAAAACCTCACCTCCTTTTTTTAATAGCCCAAATAAGATTTCATCTGTTAAGACTTCTTTAATTTCTTTTTGTAAAATTCGTCTTATTGGTCGAGCTCCGTAGTGTTTATTAAATCCTTTGTTTTTTAAATAACTGACAGCACATTTTTCTAAAGAGACCCTTAATTTTTTTTATCTTTTAAAAGATGGTTGATTTCTTTAATAAATTTATTAATAATTTGACAAATCATTTCTTTATTTAAATAGTTAAATTGAATAATGTCGTCAAGTCGATTTCTAAATTCAGGAGAAAACAATTGTTTGATGGCTTGCATGCCTTTATTAAGATTGTCTGTAGAAGAAAATCCAATCGAATTGGAAGCCATTTCTCTAGCACCTGCATTAGAAGTCATAATTAAAATAATATTTTTAAAATCTGTTTTTTCTTCCTGTATTGTCTGTTAAAGTCCCGTAATCCATGATTTGAAGGAGGATATTGGTAATATCAGGATGTGCTTTTTCAATTTCATCTAGTAAAATTAAAGAATGAGGATGTTTTCTAACTTCATCGGTTAAAAGTCCTCCTTTTTCATAGCCAATGTATCCAGGGGGAGCTCCAATAAGACGAGCAATTGAATGTTTTTCCATATATTCACTCATATCATAGCGAAGAAATTCAATATTTAAATAATCTGCTAATTGTTTAGAAAGTTCTGTTTTACCAACACCTGTGGGTCCTGTAAAAAGAAAACAAGCATTTGGTTTGTTAGGTTCTTTAAGACCTGCTTTTACAGACTTAATAGTTTTTGTTATTGTTTTAATAGCTTTATTTTGTCCGAAAATTGTTTTTTTAAGATTTTTTTCTAGATGAGTTAGATTTTCTTTTTCTTTTTTTTTCTTGAAAGTTAATAGGGACTTTGCTGATTTTTGTAATAATGGTTTCTATGTCTTTTAAGCTAATTTGATCATTTGAATTATTTTTTTTCAGTTTTTTAAAAGCACCGGCTTCATCCATGACATCGATTGCTTTGTCAGGTAAAAAACGATCTTGAATGTATTGATTAGAGAGTTTACAGATATGAGTTAAAATTTTTTGAGAATAAGAAACTTGATGAAATTTTTCATAATAAGGGGCAAGACCTTCTAAAATTAAAATACTATCTTTTATAGAAGGTTCTTTTATTTCTATTTTTTGAAACCTCCTTACAAGGGCGTTGTCTTTTTCAAAATAATTTTTATATTCTTTATAAGTCGTCGAACCAATACATTTAAGATTTCGATTAGATAAAAAAGGCTTCATTAGATTGGCAGCATCCATAGTTCCTTCTGTTGTTGAGCCCGTGCCTACGAGAGTGTGAATTTCGTCAATAAATAAAATGGTGTTTTCTTTAGAAATCAAATATTCCATTATTTTTTTAAGTCGTTCTTCAAAGTCACCTCGAAATTTAGTACCTGCTAAAAGAGTGCCCATGTTAAGGGAATAAATTTCAATGTTCTCCAATTGAGAAGGGACGTTTTTTTCAATAATTTTAGTTGAAAATCCTTCAAGGATACTGGTTTTTCCAACTCCAGGCTCTCCAACTAAAATAGGGTTGTTTTTATTTCTTCTAGAAAGAATATGAATCATTCTTTCTATTTCTTCTTCTCGATTAATAAGAGGATCAAATTCTTTGTTTTTTGCTTTTTGAGTCATATTAATAAGAAAAGAAGCAATCAATAAAAAATCTTTATCTTTATCAATTTTTATTTCTTCTCCTTTTATACCATGTGAAATATAATTTAAAATAGCTAATCGAGTAATCCCTTGTTCTTGTATAAGAAAACTAGCATAAGAATCTTCTTCTTCTAATATAGCGGCTAAAAGATTACCTATAATAGAGTTATTTTCTTTAGTTTCATCGATGTGACAAAAAGCTCTTTCAATGGTTTTTTGTAGTCCTAGGGTGAGTTTAGGGTGTTTTTCTTGATTTAGTTTGATTTTTTCTAAATCTGTTTTGAAAAAAGCATTTAATTGTTTGATAAGATTTTCTATGTTTCCATTGAGATGGTGAATGATTTTTTTTCCAGTTTGATTATAACAAATGGTGTAAAGGAGGTGTTCTAAGCAAACATATTCGTGTTGCATTCGTTTGGCTTCTATAGTAGCGATGTTAATTAATAATTTAATTTCTTTAGTGAGCATTTTGTTCCATTGTTACTTTAAGTGGGTATTCTGCTTCTTTTGCTTTTTCATTAACTTTTTTAATTTTCATTTCTGCCACTTCTTTGGGATAGATTCCAACGATTGCTTTATTTTTATGGTGAATTTTTAACATTAACTCTTTAGCATTTTCTAGGTTTTTATGAAAAATTTTGATTAAAATAAAAACAACAAATTCCATAGTAGTATAATTATCATTATGAAGAATAATTTTGTACTTAGGGGGTTTATTTAATTTTTGTTTTTGGTTTTCTTGAATAGAAGTATTGATTTGAATATGGGTGATATTTTTTATTGTCATAAAAATTATTTTATTATATTAAGCTGTTTTTATAAACATCATTATAAAAAATCGCATTAGTGCTTTTTTTTTAAAAAAGTTCAAAATAATATTTTTAATATTAAAATCTCTTTAATAAATTAAAAAAGATAATAAAATTATTTTAGTGAACATTAAACAATTTAAAAATAAAACGATTCCAAGTCTAGGGCTTGGAACTTATAAAATGAAAGGGGATGAATGTTATAGAGCTATAAGGCAAGCTTTAGATTTAGGGTATTGGCATATAGATACAGCTCGAGTTTACCAAAATGAAGATAGTATTGGAAAAGCCATTGAAGATGCAAAGATTGATCGAGATTCATTATTTATCACTTCCAAGCTTTGGGTAACAGAAACTAAGCGAAAAAAAATCATTCAGTCAATAGAAAAGAGTTTGGAATCTTTACGAATGGATTATGTTGATTTGTATTTAATCCATTGGCCTAATTCAAAAGCTAATATAGAAGAAATGATTGAAACTCTCACTTATATTAAAGAAGAAGGACTGATTCGACAACTAGGGGTGAGTAACTTTCCACCGTCTTTTTTTAAAAAAGCAATTGAATTAGGAGATATTTTTTGTAATCAAGTAGAATATCATCCTTATTTAGATCAAAGTAAATTATGTAAAATTGCAAAAGAAAATGATGTTTGCTTGATGGCGTACGCTCCCTTAATGCAAGGCCATTTGGAAGATGAGCAAAATATTTTAAAACAAATAGGGATCAAGTATCATAAAACAACTTTTCAAGTAACCCTTCGTTGGTTAATCGAACAAGAAAATGTAGTAGTGATCCCAAAAGCAGAAAAATTGATTCACCAACAAGAAAATCTTAATATTTTTGACTTTCAACTAAGTTTAGAAGATAAACACAGTATTGAAAAACTTCCTAAAAATAAAAGAAAAGTTAATCCTGAAAATCTAGCCCCTGATTGGGAAGATGGTTTTTAAAAAATAATCATTTAGCTTTATTTTTAGCCATGAAAAAAGTCGGAATCGTTGGTTGGCGAGGAATGGTAGGTAGCGTTTTAATGAAGCGTATGGAAGAAGAAAACGACTTTCAAGATTTGGAAGTGTTTTTTTTTTTCCACTACCCAGCAAGGGCAATCGTCTCCTTTCCCTCATCTAACGGATTGTTGTGTTGAAGATGCTCATAATCTTAATTTACTTCATTCTATGGATTTTATTTTAACTTGTCAAGGTAGTGACTATACAAAAAAAGTGCATTTTCAATTAAGAGCCTCTCATTGGAATGGTTTTTGGATTGATGCAGCTTCTATTCTTAGAACAGAAAAAAAAAGTACTTTAGTTTTAGATCCAATTAATTTGGAAGTCATTAAAAAAGCTCTTGCCTTAGGCCAAAAAGATTTTATTGGTTCTAATTGTACAGTAAGCTTAATGTTAATGTCTTTAGGAGGGCTTTTTAAAAAAAATTTGGTTGAGTGGCTTTCAAGTATGACGTATCAAGCTGCTTCAGGTGCGGGGGCAAAGTTTATGAAAGAACTGATTGATCAAATGTATTTTTTAAGTGAAGCATCAAAGAAAACTTTACATGGTAGAGAAATTTCTATTTTAGAAGCTGAAAAAGAGTTTACAAAAGCTATGACTTTAGAGGCATTTCCAAAAACAGAAATAGGCTATTCCTTAGCTGGTAATTTACTACCTTGGATTGATCGTGAGTTAATAGGGGGGCAGTCAAAAGAAGAATGGAAGGGGGAGTTTGAAACCAATAAAATATTGATGACAAAAAAAAAAATTCCTATTGATGGGATTTGTGTTCGTGTGGCATTAATGCGTTGTCATAGTCAAGCTTTTACCATCAAGCTTAAAAAAGAGCTTTCGATTAAGAATATTGAAGAAATTATTAAAGAATCAAACCGTTGGGTTTGTTTAGTTGAAAACACTAAAAAAGCTACTTTAGAAAATTTAACACCAGCAAAAATTTCAGGGACTTTAGAAATTGCTGTGGGGAGAATTAGAAAATTAAAATTAGGATCAAAATATATTGGAGTTTTTAATGTTGGTGATCAATTACTTTGGGGAGCTGCAGAACCTTTAAGGCGAGTTTTAAATATTATCAGAGATCGTCTTTAATCTTCTTTAAAAGGAAACCTTGATCATTTTCTTTTGTACTTTCTTTTGGTATATAAAGAATAGCCCTAAAAGAAGCACAGGTAGTAAATGAATGAGAAATTCATTTAAAGGAAAAGAAGGGATGATTGTTAAAACAAAATCAGTTCTAAAAGCTAAAAAAGAGAGGCATAAAAGAAAAAAATTGTCATGTAAATGATTTTTTCTTAAGAACCACCCTTGAATCGCCGAAACAAAGCTAACACTAGCTACAGATGTACTTAATAAAATACCAATTATTTTTAGTGGGTCATTAATTTGATAAAGAATAATATTAGTATTAAAAACAAACATAAAAGGTAAAATGGCGGTTCTTATGTCATAAGAAAAAGCTTGCAAACCTGTTTTAATAGGATCAGATTTAGCGATTGAAGCCGCTGTGTAAGCAGCCAGTCCTACTGGAGGTGTGTCATCAGCTAAGATACCAAAATAAAAACAAAAAAGATGAGCTGCGATTAGAGGGATTTCAAATCCAAATTGTTTTGAAACAGATACAATTGCAGGGGCTGTTAAAGAAGCCATGACAATATAGGTCGCTGTTGTTGGTAATCCCATCCCAATCAAAAGGCTACAAATTGCTGTAATTAAAAGAAGAATAAAAATATTATTGAATGAAAGTAGAGTGATGATCTCAGTGATAAATCCTCCCAGTCCCATAGCGACCACAGCAACAATAATCCCTGCCGTTGCTGTTGCTAATGCAATTGCAACCATGTTTTTGGACCCTTCAATAAAAGAAAACTGGATGATTTTCAAACTATTTTTAAAAGCAAGTATAAAAGGTTTTTCTGTTTTAATTGATAAAATAACTTCTCTTGTGAAAATAAGTAAAAAAGTAACAACAATTGTATTGAAAGCAGATTTTTCGGGGGAATGTCTTAAAAATAAAAGTTCATATAAAAGAGTGAAAACAGGGATTAAAAAATAAAAACCTTTTTTGATGATGTTGATAAAAGGAAGTAATTCTTTTTTGCTTAACGTTTTTAAATTTAATTTACAAGCCTCAAAATGAGTAATAAAAAATAAAGCTAGAAAAGATGAAAAAGCTGGTATAGCTGCTGCTTTGACGATTTCAAAATAAGGAAGATTAATATATTCTGCCATAATAAAAGCCGCTGCCCCCATAATAGGGGGGGCTAATTGACCATCTGTACTAGAGGCCACTTCTATAGCAGCTGCTTTTTCTTTAGGATAACCAACTTTTTTCATCATCGGAATCGTAAAATTGCCCGTTGTTACAATATTGGCAATGCTAGAGCCAGAAAACATCCCAGTTAGACCACTAGCAACAATAGAAGCTTTCGCAGGGCCTCCTTTATATTTCCCAAGTAAGCTCATCGCTAAATTAGTAAAAAAATTACCGGCCCCAATTGTATGGAGTAATGTCCCAAGAAGCACAAATAAATAAACTACTCGAGCAGAAACATCAAGAGGTATCCCATAAATTCCTTCTGAGCTTAAAGTCACTTGAGTCACAAATCTAGAAAGACTAATTCTTTTCGCTGACAAAAGCTCAGGTAAATAGGGCCTAAAAAAAGCATACAAACAAAAAATAACCACAATCAAAGGAAGTGCGGGCCCTAGATGCCTTCTTGCTCCTTCTAAAAGAAAAAGAATAAGAAGGATTCCAAAAAAAATATCTAATTGACTAGGGGATCCATGTCTTTGAATAATGGATTGATAATTGATGAAAAAATATAAAGCAGAAAAAACAACTAAAACAGTGATGAATACTTTTATAAGAAAAAATTGAACTTTTTTCTTTTTAAAAAAAGAGGTACTTGCATACGTGATAATAAGAGCAAAAGTTAAATGGATGCTTCTAATGAAAATAGCATCTATAACAATAAAACTAGCAATAGCGAGTTGAAATAAAGCCCAAGAAAGACAAATTATAGAAATAAACACAGAAATTTTTGAATTGGATAGTGTTGAGAAATTAGATTAAAAAAACAGTAATTTAATTATAAGAGACCGATTTCTTGATAATATTGGATAGCTCCTTGATGAAGAGGAATGGCTAAATTTTTAGTCATTCCTTTTTTGTTTAAATTTTTTAAAGCAGGATGAATTTTTTTAAAAATTTCTAAGTTTTCAAAGATTGCTTTTGTAAGAGTATAAACAACTTGTTTTGAAACTGTAGAAGAAGTGATCAAACCAGCTCGAATACCAATGGTTTCAATAGATTGTTTGTTTAGAAGATTAGGGTAGTAAGAGATGGGAATTGTTGAAGAGGTATAGTAAGGATTTTTTTCTAAAAGTTTTTTAGAAGCTTTTATTGGAATAATTCTTACTTTATTAATAAAACTACTTGCTTCTTTGATGCTACCGTTAGGGTGACCGACAGTATAAAAAAAAGCATCAATGCGATCGTCTTGTAATAAAGAAGGGGCTTCAGCAGCTTTAACATTTTGAATTTTGATATCTTTTTTAATGTCAATTTGATGAAAATTAAGAATATCAATCGCATTTTGTCGGTGACCTGAGCCATAATTACCAATATTAACTCTTTTTGACTTAAGGTCTTGGAGAGAAATAATTTTTGACTTTCCTGAAGCAATTAAGGTAATGCTTTCAGAATGAAGAGAAAAAACAGCTTTTAAATTAGTTTGAGGACCTAATTTACTCCATTCGGCTTGTCCTTTTGTGGCTTGATATTGTCTATCTGCTTGTGCAATTCCAAAGTCCAAATCACCATTTAAAATTAAATTAATATTAAAAACAGAGCCTCCTGTTGATTCATAAGAGGCTTTTATTTGGTGATTTTTAGTGTTTTGATTGATGATTTTTGATAACATTCCTCCAATAGGATAGTAAACTCCTGTAACACTACCAGTCCCAATAGAGATAAATTTTTTGCTTCTTTTATTTTTATTACAAGATGATACAGTAAAAATGAAAGCAAAAAAAATAAAAAATTTATATAAGTTTGTCATTGAATCATATGAGAATAATTATACTATTTAAAACAGTCAGATTATTTAATTTTTTTATAATCAATAAAAAAAATTTTAAAAAACTAACAGTTTTTTTGAATATAGAATATATCTTATAATAAATAAGGCTTATTATTTATGAAAGACTTTTATCAAAAATCACTTACTTTACATGAAAGACTAAGGGGAAAGTTAGGCATTAAGGCCAAAAAAATCATTAAAAATATCAAAGATTTATCTATTGTGTATACTCCAGGAGTTGCTGAACCTTGCCGAAAAATAGCAAAAGAGACCAAATTAGCTTGGAAATATACGATTAAAAGTAATACGATAGCTGTTGTTAGTGATGGTTCTGCTGTTTTAGGATTGGGAAATATAGGGCCTTATGGAGCGATTCCTGTTATGGAAGGGAAAGCTATTTTATTTAAACAGTTTGCTAATATTGATGCGTGGCCTATTTGTTTAGATACTCAAAATGCACAAGAAATTATTCAAGCAGTTAGAAATATTGCTCCTGTTTTTGGAGGAATTAATTTAGAAGATATTTCTTCACCTAGGTGTTTTGAAATTGAAGAAAAACTACAAGATTTAGGGATTCCGGTTTTTCATGATGATCAGCATGGTACAGCGATTGTGCTTTTAGCTGCTTTGATTAATGGGGCTAAGGTTGTGGGTAAGAGTTTTTTAAATTTAAAAGTGGTGATTAATGGTTCGGGAGCTGCGGGCATTGCAATTGCAAAATTTTTAAGCTGTCATGGTTTTGGGCTTAAAGAATGTATTTCTGTTAAGGATATTGTTGTTTGTGATTCTAAAGGGATTATTAGTAAAGCTAGGAAAGATTTAAACCCTCTAAAAATAGATCTTTTGAATTATACTAATAGAAAAAATAAAATGGGTGATTTAAAAGAGGCTTTAAAAGGAGCTGATGCTTTTATTGGAGTGAGTAAGGGAAATCTTTTACGTGAACAACATTTTAAAATGATGAATAAAGACCCTATTATTTTTGCGATGGCTAATCCTACTCCTGAAATTATGCCTGATAAAGCTAAAAAATATGGGGCGAAAGTTATTGGCACAGGTAGAAGTGATTTTCCTAATCAAATTAATAATGTGCTTGCTTTTCCCGGTGTTTTTCGAGGAGCCTTAGATGCTCATGCAAAAAAAATAACCAATGAAATGAAGCTTAAAGCTGCTTTAGCTTTGGCAAGTTGTGTAAAAAATCCTAAAGCAAATAAGATTTTACCCAACCCTTTTGACAAAGAGGTAAGCTTTACAATTGCTGAGGCGATTTTAAAAGTGGCTAAAAATTATTAAAACTCATAAAGATTTTTTCACTAGTTAAAGGAAAAGTTCTTTATAAGCTTTAATTTAATTATTATTTAAGGGAGTGTAATAATAATAACTTTATCGTTTTAAACGTAAAAGTTCTTCTAACATCGTATCAGATGTTGTAATGGTCCTAGAGTTTGCTTGAAACCCTCTTTGAGTAGTGATCATTTCAGTGAATTCATTGGCCAAATCAACATTACTCATTTCTAAAACCCCTGCTTTAATTTTTCCAACTCCAGTACTACCAGCAGCATTAATAATAGCGGCTCCAGAATTATTGCTTTCAACAAAGTAAGATTCTCCTGTTTTTTCAAGTCCTGCTGGATTTAAAAATTTAGCTAAAGCTAATCTAGCAAGTGGTTTTTTGTTTCCATTATCATAAGTGCCTGTTATTACCCCAGTATCATCAATAGCAAAACTTGTTAAATACCCCATTTTAAAACCATTTTGGTAATAAGCTTTTGTTGATGAATTAGAAGCAAATTGAGTGATTCCATCGTAATCTCCTGAAGTCCCTAAATCTAATTGAATTTGCATAGCATCACTACCAACAATCGTATAGTTTAAATTAACAGAAAGATTCCCTCCATCAGCTCCAATAGTGGCTCCTAGATTATTAGGATTTTCTATATTAGCAATGGAACCATTAGGGTTGAAATTAATAAGAAACCCTTGGTCTACTCCTAGATCGTCTCCTCCTATATTAACTTGAGGGTTGGTAGCAGCTCTTCCTTGTAAATCAATTATTTGAAGATTCACTCGCCATTGATTGGGGATTTCTGTTCCATTGGCATTAAGGGACTTAGAAAAATTAAGTTGCACTTCCTGTGGATTTCCTTTGCTATCAAAAGCATTGATAGATGTTTGCCAAGTACCAAGATCGATATCTTTTTGAGTTGGGTTAGTAGAAGGAATAATAGGCATTCTTGAATTTAAATTTGATTGATAGCGAATAACACTTGTTGCCTTAGCACTATCTTTTTCTCCAATAGGAATATTAATATCTGAAATACTCCCACTGGCATCAATTCTTGTACTTCCATCTGGGTATTCTCTTGCTTGATATCCTTGCACTCTAAAACCATTTGTTGGATTAACAAGTTTCCCATCTCTATCAAGGCTATAAGCTCCTTTTCTTGAAAAAATAGTACTATCGGCTTCTTTTTCGACAAAAAAACCATTTCCCATAATCGCAACATCTGTATTGACTCCTGTTGTTTGAAGAGAGCCTTGTGTGTGTAAGGTATCAATAGCTGCAATAGACATTCCTAGACCTACTTGTTTTGGGTTGATCCCTCCTTTTTCTTCGGTTGGTCTTGCAGCTCCAGAAAGTGTTTGAGAAAAAATATCTTGGAAGTTAACCCTTCCTTTTTTAAAACCATAAGTATTGACATTACTGACATTATTACCAATAACATCCATTTTAACTTGATGATTATTTAATCCAGAAACCCCTGAATAAAGTGAACGCATCATAATTATAACTCCTTTTAAATCCCTTTTTTTACTTTTGTAATATCTTTATATGAAATGACAGTATCATTAACTAGCAATTTGATATCGTTTTTATTAAACCAAGATTCTAAAACAGTACCACTACCATTTTTTCCTGTTTCTGAAGAAATAAAAGATATGTTTTTTCCTATTAAGTTTTGAGCTTGCCATTGGTTCATTCCTTTTGTCATATTGTCAATAGAACTACTAATTTTAGTCATTTGTTCAAGAGCGCTAAATTGAGCCATTTGAGAGATAAACTCTGTGTTTTTCATAGGAGAAAGAGGGTCTTGTTTAGAAAGTTGAATGGTTAATAGTTTTAAGAATTCACTTTTTCCCATATTATTTGATTGGTTATTTGTTTCTTGACTTTTATTTTGTTTGTTAAATTGAGAGACTTCTTTTTTAAGTTGATTTAACTTAACGCCTGTAATATTATTGTTTAGTTCCAATTGAGACTCCTTTTGTTTATGCAAAAATATTTACTTGATGAAACATTTTTCTAATATCAATTTCTTCTTCAAAATTAGAAGAAACCTTTTTTTCTAAATCAAATGAAGATGGTTTATCTTTTTGTTGATTAAAATCAAAAGATTGTTTATTTTCACTATGATGATTGATGTCGACATCTAAGTTTGTAAATTCGATTTTATTTTCTTTTAAATGATCGATTAAGTCAGATATTTTACTTTCTAAGATTTCTTTGACGGCTTTGTTTTCCACAACCATTTTTCCTTGTAGAGAACCATTTTCTCGACTCAAAAAAATAGAAATTTTCCCTAAATAATCAGGTTTAATAGAAACGGTTAAAATTTGTTTTCCGTTGAAGAGGCCTGTTTTAATTTGATGAGCTATTTTTTGGATGAGAGCTTGCTTATCAACAGAAGGAGACTGGGAAATGTTTTGTGTGTATTGAGAAGAGAAAATACGTTTGAAGTGATTAGAAGAAGAGGGATGAAAAGCATCTTCTTTATTTGAAGAAGATTTTATGATTTGATTTTTATCACTTGGAGGTTCTTTTTCACTTAAGTTAAGTTTATTTAGAGTGTTTTCATTTTTTAAATTATTTTTATTTTGTTCTAATGAAGAATTATTTACGTTTGTATTAGAATGAAGGTGGTCTTTTGAGTGCTTTTGAAGTTTTTTACCTTTTTTTTGAATCTTTTGTGTATCTGTTTTTTTTTCTTCTTTAATAGATAGAGTGTTGGTGTTATTATTTTCATTAGAATTAATTATGTTTTTAATATGGTTGATAAAGTTTTTAACTTCTTTTGAAGAAGTAATATTTTTTAAAGTAAGATCTGGTATTTCAAAAAATTTTTTAATGAATTGATTTAATTGTTTAATATTGATGTTATTTTTAAATAAATGATTGCTTTCTTTGAGGTGATTTTTTATTTGTTGAATAAAATGATCTCCAAAACCTTTTTTAAGTTCTTTAGGCACTTCTATATTTTGTTGATTTTGATTAGCTAATAAATAGGCAATCAATTCTAAAAAATTTTTAACTTTTTTTTTCATTTTTTGATTTTGTATTGTTGATTCATTATTTAATTTTTTTTCTTTTGTTTGATCTATTTCAGGGTTTTTTTCATTTTTTTTATCATTAACTTTATTTAATTTATTATCATCTATTTTTTCAATAGCATCTTGAGTTGTTTTTTTATTGTTTGTTTTGGAATTTAGAATTTCTTTAAAAAAAAGAGGTTTTGCTTGGAGATCTTTAAAAGACTTAGTTGAAAAATTGATTAAAGAACCTTCTGAAAAATCCTTTTGAATGCCTTTAATCATTAAATTCATAAGCGTTGTCCTTCCTTTGACATTAAAGTATTTATTATTACGGAATAATTTAAATTTTTAGTAGTTTTTTTTATTGAGGTTTAAAATATTATTAAATGTTTTAAATAAAAATAACTATAAAAATAAAGTTAGAGGGAAGGGGTAATAATTTTTTTTTATTAGAGGTTAAATTGATTGTTAGTATTACTAATACCGAGCACCTATTTTAGCAATGACTTTAGAGGCAATATTAGAAGCTTGGGAGCCCATTTGTTTGATGGTTTGATTTTTCAAAATACCATTAAGGATTGCAGCAGCATAAGCATCACCAGCACCGGTTGTGTCGACAATTTTTTTAATAGGGGTAGGGGAAATATAAGAAGCTAATTTTTTTTCTTTATAAATATAAGATCCTTTTTCACCATCTGTGATACAAAGCATTTTACTTAATTTGCCTAATTTTTCTCTTGCTTTTTTAGGATTGTTTTCTTTAGCTAAAGCATTGGCTTCTTTTTGATTACAAAAGAAAATATCGACTTCATTTGTAAAAAGATGAGTAAAGTCTTTGAAATGACGATCGACACAAAAAAAGTCACTAGCACTAAAAGCAATTTTAATCTTGTTTTCTTTGGCTATTTTAATGGCTTTTTTAACCGTTTTAATGGTTTGTTTGCTATCCCAAAGATAGCCTTCAATGTAGAGGATTTTACATTTTTTTATGATGGATTGATTAATCATTTGAGTTTCTAAAAGAGGCGCACAAGCTAATGTTGTTAACATAGTTCGCTCAGCATCGGGAGTAATCATAACAATACTTGTCCCTGTGGCATTTCCTTTGGGGATGGTGAATAGATCGACGTTAGATTTTTTCAATTTTTTACCATAAGTGTCTCCAAGGGAGTCGTTGCCTAATCTTCCTATTAAAGCTACTTTATTTTTTAATTTTGAAAGGGTTCTAAGGGAATTAACAACACTTCCACCTCCGTGAAATTCAATTTGGTTTTTTTTGAAATTTTTTAGAATTTGTTCTCTTTCTTTTTCTTTAATAAGTTTCATGCTAGCTTTTTCAAGAGAGTTTTTCTTAAGAAAGGTATCATTAATTTTGACTTCAATATCCATGAGGGCATTTCCAATGCCGATAACGTCGTATTTTTTTTTGAATAAGAGAAAATTCATTTTAATAATTTTTTGAGTTTTTTAAAAGAAGGAATTAGAAATTAATTATACTATAGATTTTTTGAATGTTTTTAATTAAAAAGAAATTTAAACGTACTATTTTTATAGGTGATGTTCATGGTTGCTTGGATGAACTTTTAGAATTAATTAAAAAACTTTCTATTAATAAAAAAGATCGAGTTATTTTTTTAGGAGACTTAATTAATAAAGGGCCTTATTCACAAGAAACAGTGGAGTTTGTTTACAAAAAAAAATATCAATCTATTATGGGAAATCATGAATGGTTATATTTAAAGAAAGTAAAAAAGAAAAAAATTGCTAAAAAAAAATATCATTATTGGATTGCATCTAGACCTATTTATATTGAAGACAGCCATTTTATTATCGTTCATGCTGGACTCCCGCCTGATTTTGAAAGTTTTAAAAAAGCAGATAAAAAGTTATTTTTAACGATTCGTTATTGGTATCATGGTAAATCAAATAAATATCAAGGCATTCCTTGGCATTCTTTTTATAAAGGAAAAAAAACAATTTTTTATGGACATTGGGCTAGACAAGGTTTTCATCAAACCGGTAACACCATTGGCTTAGATACGGGTTGCGTCTATGGAAAAAAACTGAGTGCTTATATATTAGAAGAAAAAAAATTAGTTCAAATAAAAGCAAAAAAAAATTACGCATCTTTTTCAAAAAAATAATTTTTATTTATTTTTTAATTTAAGATTTTTTTAAAAAAAAAATTAAATTTACTCTTTTCAAACCCGAATTTAAAGATAAGGATTAATAGATTTATGGTTAAAAATATTTTTTTATTTACAATATTTTTTTTAATTGCAATATTTTTTTTTAATCAAAAAGGTTGGGTGAAAATTACTCCTGAAGGAAAAAAAAAGGCAATTATTTTAGTCTTAGATGGTAAGAATGTAATTGAAAAATTTTTGAAAATAGTTGGAGATAATTTGGAGTAATTATTTTTAAAATAGAGGTGTTGACTTTTATTAAAAATAGCTATAATTTTTAAAAGAAGTTAATACTAAAAATATTTTTTTAAATGCATGAATAAGGTTACTGAAGAGCTTATACAACAAAAAGTTGAAAAAATTTTTAAAAAAAAATTTTTAGTAGATAGTTTAAAATTTAAAGTCAAACAAAGTAATTTAGAAGCTCAAGAACAATTAAGCCATCAAAATTCTAAAGAAAACTTAAGCCAATTAGAATCCAAAATTAAGGGTTCATTGCCACCTAAAAAATTACTTGAAGAGTTAAAAAGTGGTATTAGTCTTTTAGGTCAAGATTCAAAATTAAGCTCTTTAAATTTCCCAAAAAATAAAATTGGAAAGAGAAAAATCACTCGAGAAGATTTAAAAAAAAAAGTAGAGTCTGTTAAAAGTAAAATTAAAAAAGTTCAGAAAGGTGCATTTAAAACAAATCAAAAATTAGTTAAAGAAAAAATTGACAAAAAATTAGATAAAATTTCAAAAGAGCAAAACTTAAAACTCCCCACTCAATTAAAGTCAGAACAAAAAAAAGCTTCAAATCGAGTTGGGAAATTTTTTAAAAAAATAAGCACCCCTTTTAGAAGATTAAAAAAAAAATCTTCATTAGAACAAACAAAAACTCTCTCTAATGATAGTGATAGAAATGATTTATTTGGGTATCAAAATTTTATTGATCAGCTAAAATTTTTTTTTAAAACAATCATTGATAAAGTTGAGTCTTATAATAATAAAAGAGGAAATTTAAAAAATAAATTATTTAAAAATGGTTTTTTATCTAAAAAAGAGGAAGTTTTACCTTTAGCAAATCAAAAAAAATCAGAAGATTTAGACAATGAAAAAGAATTTGAAACAAAAGATAAAATAGATAAAAAAAAATCTTTAGAAGATAAAATTAAAGGCAAACTAAATAAGATTTTAAAAAAAGAAGAAGAAGAAAATTTATTAAAATTAAAAAATAATCTTAATACAGAATTTACCTCACAGGAAAAAATGAGTGAGGAAGGCTCTAAAAAAGAAGAAGGAGCTAAATCGAAAATTAAGGATAAAAAATCAGATAAGGAGCTTAATAAAGAAAAAAAATTTCCTAAACAAAAAAAATCATCAAAAAAAAAAAACTCCACGATATTATCAAGTCCAAATGCATCGGTAGATACCCCAGTTAGTGCTGAACCTTCTTCAGGATTAAAAGAAGTAAAAGGAAGTGAGAGAGGGTCTGATGGAACGGGAAGTCCACCACGAACATCATCGCCATCAGCACCTAGTAGTGCATCGATTCCTAATATTTCTTTAGAGCAAAAAGAAGGGGAAAAGGAAGAAAAAGAAAGAAAGCTAGTTTATGATGGTGATAGAAATAGCTTAGTTTGGCTTCAAAGTTTTGTTAATCAGCTAAAAAATTTTTTTAAAACAATCATTGATAAAATTAGGACTCCTTCAGAGCAATCAAGTCCAAATGCATCGGTAGGTACTCCAGTTAGTGCTGAACCTTCTTCAGGATTAAAAGAAGTAAAAGGGAGTGAGAGAGGGTCTGATGGAACGGGAAGTCCACCACGAATACCACCACCATCAGCACCTAGTGCATCGACTTTTTTACCACAACCAAGTCCAATACCTAGCACTCCGACTCCTTCAGAGCAATCAAGTCCAAATGCATCGGTAGATACCCCAGTTAGTGCTGAACCTTCTTCAGGATTAAAAGAAGTAAAAGGAAGTGAGAGAGGGTCTGATGGAACGGGAAGTCCACCACGAATACCACCACCATCAGCACCTAGTGCATCGACTTTTTTACCACAACCAAGTCCAATACCTAGCACTCCGACTCCTTCAGAGCAATCAAGTCCAAATGCATCGGTAGATACCCCAGTTAGTGCTGAACCTTCTTCAGGATTAAAAGAAGTAAAAGGAAGTGAGAGAGGGTCTGATGGAACGGGAAGTCCACCACGAATACCACCACCATCAGCACCTAGTGCATCGACTTTTTTACCACAACCAAGTCCAATACCTAGCACTCCGACTCCTTCAGAGCAATCAAGTCCAAATGCATCGGTAGATACCCCAGTTAGTGCTGAACCTTCTTCAGGATTAAAAGAAGTAAAAGGAAGTGAGAGAGGGTCTGATGGAACGGGAAGTCCACCACGAATACCACCACCATCAGCACCTAGTGCATCGACTTTTTTACCACAACCAAGTCCAATACCTAGCACTCCGACTCCTTCAGAGCAATCAAGTCCAAATGCATCGGTAGATACCCCAGTTAGTGCTGAACCTTCTTCAGGATTAAAAGAAGTAAAAGGAAGTGAGAGAGGGTCTGATGGAACGGGAAGTCCACCACGAACATCATCGCCATCAGCACCTAGTAGTGCATCGAAAAATACCCCTAGGAGCGAGCCTCAGAAACCGTTTTCGCTAAATAAAAAATTTAAAGATAGGCCTATTAGTGAAGAAGATTTAAAAAATTCTCAGATAAAACTCACTTATTTATTTGAGAATGTTAATGATGATTCTTCTTTTGCAAAGTATAAACTTATTTTAAGAAGAGCGTGTCGTTATTCTTTTTTTGGGCGCTTTGAAGAAGGATTAAGGCTTTTCCAAGTTGTAAAAGAACAGGTAATCGCTAAACAATATAAGGAAATGATAGAAACGAATATGAAAGATATTAGTAATATGCTGAAAAAATATTATTTAATTAAAAGATAATTTAAATATAAAAATCGAGCATTTTTCTTTGAATTTCTTCTAAGATTAAAAATGCTTTTTTAGGGGAAGTTTGATCAATTTTAAGTGTTTTGATGGTGTATAAGACTTCAAGTATTTCTAAGGAAATATCTTGCTGTTCTTTTTTATCAATTTCTTTTTTTAGATGAGGTTTTTTTTTTTTTTCTAAAGCAGCTAAAATATAATTTGCTTTTTCTAAAATAGTTTTTGGCATCCCTGCCAGTCCAGCTACATGGACACCGTAAGATTTATTTGAAATTCCTAAAACTGCTTTTTTTAAAAAAATTAATCGATTTTCATCTTCTTTGATCTGCATGGTGTAGTTTTTAATTTTGTTAAAAGATTCTGCTAAAATCACTAATTCGTGGTAATGGGTTGCAAAAAGTGTTTTAGAATAACACTTTTTGTTAGTAACAATATACTCTAAAATACTCCAAGCAAGTGAAAGACCATCATACGTACTAGTCCCTCTGCCAATTTCATCCATGATAATAAAACTTTTAGGGGTTGCATGATTTAAAATGTAGGCTGTTTCACTCATTTCAACTAAAAAAGTTGATTCTCCTTTTGCTAAATTATCCGAAGCTCCAATACGAGTAAAAATACGATCGCAAATAGCAATTTCAGCTTTTTCAGCAGGAATAAAAGAGCCTATTTGAGCCATAAGAATAATCAGTGCATTTTGTCTTAAAAAAGTAGATTTACCAGCCATGTTTGGGCCTGAAACAATATGAACCAAACTTTCTTCACCGCCAATACAAAGAGAATTAGAGATAAAATCAAAATCATTGACTTTTTCAATAACAGGGTGTCTTCCATTAATGATTTCAATTTTTGTTCCTTCCGTTATTTTAGGTTTGACGTAATGATGAATCATTGCTAAATAAGCAAAAGAAGCAATCACATCAATGTATGAACAACAATTTGAAATCTCCTGAAAAAAACTAACATTATTTTTTAAATTAGACATTAGTTCTAAATAAATAGAATGTTCTAGTTCAAAAGATTGCCTTTCGGCTTGTAGAATTTTATCTTGATAAGAGATGAGCTCTTTTGTTGTAAAGCGATCGGCACTAACAAGCGTTTGTTTTTTGATAAAATAAGAAGGGACTTTATTGATATGAGTTTTGGTGATTTCAAAAAAATAACCAAAGTTATCATTATATTTTATTTTTAAAGAAGGAATTTTTGTTTTTTCTCTTTCTTTTTGTTGAAGTTCTATTAAAAATTGATGGCCTTTTGATAATAAATTTTTATAATGATCTAATGTTTCATTGAAATGAGGTTTGATGAGATTTCCTTTTTTTAGAGTGTTATCAGGTTGTTCTATTAGAGTTTTTTCAATGGTGCTAATGGTTTGAAAAAGAATTTCGGTTTGTTTTGGGATAATGAAAGGGGCCTTATTTTCTTTTAAATAATCAAAAATGTTAGAGGCTACTTTTAAACTGTTTTTTAAAGCAATGATTTCTCTTGGTAAGATTCTTTTTAATGATAATCTTGAAGACAATCTTTCAATATCATAAATATTTTTTAATCGTTCTCTTATTTTCATTAAAAGTTCTTTTGAATTAAAAAAGAAATTAATGTTTTCTTGACGTTTTTTAATTTTTTCTAAAGAAAGTAAAGGATTTAAAATAATTTTTTTTTTGAGCCTTGAGCCTGCTGAAGAAATGGTTTTATCTAAAATCCAAAGAAGGGAATTGCGTTTTGTTTCATCTCGATTGTTTTTAATCACTTCCAAGTTTTTTTGAGTCGCACTATCTAAAAGCATGTTTTCATTTTTTTTGATAAAATGGGGTATTTTAAGGTGTTCAAGAGATGATTTTTGAGTTTCGTTAATATAGTAAATGAAAGGACAAAAAACAGAGGGTAAATAAGGATGATCATCAAGACCAATTCCTTTTAAAGTAATGGTTTTGAATATTTGCTTGATTTTATTTTGAGCATATTCTTTTTCAAAAAGATATTCGGGAAGGGGGTTAATAATAAAAGAAGGGTCTTCGTAAAAAAAATTTTTTTTAAAAGAATTTAGATCGATTTGATTGGAAACTAAAAGTTCTTTTGGAGAATAACGATTCATCAAGCTTTCAATATCAGCTTTTAGATTTTTAGATTGAAAATAATGAATTTCACTTTCTCCTGTAGAAAAATCAAGGACAGAAAAAATAAGTTCTCCTAAAGTGGAATTTGAAGAAAAATCGTATTTTGGGAGAAACATACAAGCGAGATAATTGTTTTCATTTTCAATTAAATTAAAATCATCAGTAACAGTGCCTGGAGTCATAATTTGAGTGATGTCTCTTTTGACGATTCCTTTTACTTCTTTAGGGTTTTCCATTTGTTCAACAATGACAATTTTTTTTCCTTCTTTTAGCATTTTAGGACTATAATTATCTAGTTGATGCTGAGGAATGCCACACATTGGAATGGTATGCCTTTGAGTTAAAGTAATGTGAAGAATTTTGGCTGCTTGAATAGCGTCTTCATCAAATAGTTCATAAAACTCACCAACACGAAAGAAAATAAATTTATCAGGATGTTTTTCTTTAAACTTAAAATATTGTTTCATCATAGGGGTATCTTTTTTCATTGTTTTATCTTTCAAGCTTAATTTTTAAACGCACTTGCGTAAATCCGAATAGGAGAAGGGTAGCCTTCAATTGTTTTTTTTGAATTATTAGGATCTAAATTTTCTATTAAACTATCAAAAGGAGCATGTTTTTTTTTTGATTGTTCTCGCTGATTTAATGGATATTTTCCAAAAATATTAATCTTTGAAAACCCTGAACGATGTAACCAATTTTTAAGACAAGATGCTGTTGGCAAAAACCACATGCCACTGACATTGGTGTATTTTTTCTTAGGAAATAAAGCCACACTTTCCTCTCCAGCAATTCCTTGGCATTCAACAATGACTTTTCCTTCCGTTTTTAAGGAAGTATGAATATTTCTTAAAATTCTAATCGGATCCGTGTGATGATAGAGTATCCCCATAGAAAGGACTAAATCAAAAGTTTTTTTAAAAGCAATTAGATGTTCATAACCTAAAAGTTCAAAAAGTAGATTTTTTTGTTTTAGATAATGCTGAATTAAAAGATATTGCAATTTATATTTTTGACAAGGGTCAAGCCCTAAAATAAGTTTTGGGTTTTTAGGAATTAATTGGAACATAAAATATCCATTATTACACCCTAAATCACAAACAATTTTATCTTTTAAAGGTGGGATTTCTTTTGAGATTCTTTTCCATTTAAGGTGACTATTCCATTCTGATAAAACGGTTTCTCCAAAAAAAGAAAAAGGTCCTTTTCTCCAGGGAATCAGTTCATTAATTAAAAATTTAATTTTTTTAAATTCTTTGATTGGCAAAGCTTCGTTAGAAGCAATTTTAATAAATTCTTTTTCAAATTGAAGATTTATTTTTTTATTTATTTTTAATTGCTTAATTAAATCAATAAGCTTTTTTGATTCTTTTTTAAAGGCTTTATTTTTTTCTTTGATCGTTTTTTTACATTCTTTAGAAACTAATTTATTCAATAAAAACGACACTTATAATCAATATAAAAAAAAATTATTTTTTGAAAGCGATGATGGAAACAAAATTATACCATTTAAATAAAATTTCAATGGAATTAAATCCAGTTTTTTTAAGAAGAGTTTCATAAATGTTAAAAGTAGAAGGAGTTAAGATTTTTTTTAAAGCTTTTTGTTTTTGTTTGATTTCAAAGTCACTATAACCATTTTTTTTTTTAAATAGATGGTAGTGTTTGATTAATACGTCATTTAGTTTTTTATTAGAGGTTGTTATTTTTTCACTTAAAATTAAAACACCATTTTTTTTAAGAGACTTATAAATTTTTTCTATAATTTTTTTTCGTAAAGTAGGTTTGATAAACTGTAACGTATAGTTTAAGATAACAGCTTGACAAGGGTTTAAACTAATTTTTTCTATTTTTTTATGTTCAAGGAAGAGATTGCCTTTAAAGGCAATCTCTAATTTTTTCTTGGCTTTTTTTAAGATAGATAAAGAAGAATCAATCCCTATTAAAGTTAGATTTTTATGATTATATTTTTTTATCAAAGAAAAAAACAGTTCTCCAGTGGAACAACCTAAATCATAAATTAAGACTTTTTTGTTAACAAAAAGACTCACTAGCAAATCGCCAATCATGTTTAAGTTTTCTTGATAACAAGGAATAGAGCGTTTTAACATATCTTCAAAGACACTGGCAATTTTTTGATCAAATTTAAAAGAATGAATTTCTTTTTTTTGAAAAAAATGGTCCTTCATTTTAAATAAGGATTATTTTGAGTTAGGTAATTAGTGATGTAGTCTTTGATATTGTTTTTAAAAGAGTTTGGTTCATGCCAAGAGAGAATTTTTTTGGTTTTTTCCATATTGGCTTTTGTATAATATTGATATTGATTTCTAATTTCTTTAGGGGTATCAATATATTTGATTTTAGGTTTAAGCTTTAGAGCTTCAAAAGTATAATTGACTAAATTTAAAAAACTATTGGCCTTACCACTACCTACATTATAAAGCCCTGAAGGGATTAATTTTTTACAAAAACCATCAATTATTTTGCAAACGTCTTTTACATAAACAAAGTCTCTTTTTTGTTCACCATTTTTTATTTTTGGATGGTGGGATTTAAACAAAGTAACATAACCTTTTTCTTTAGTTTGTTTAAAGATCTGATAAATAACAGAAGCCATTGCTTGTTTGTGATATTCATTGGGACCAAAAACATTGAAAAATTTCATTCCCACATAATAGCTTGGTTTTTTTTTTTGAGATAAAACCCAAAGATCAAATAATTGTTTTGAATACCCATATTTATTAAGGGGAACTAAAGAAGAAGAAATTTTATTTTCTTTATCATCATATCCCAATTTTCCATCTCCATAAGTTGCTCCAGAGGAAGCATAGATAAAAGGGATTTGTAAATTTGTAGCAATATTCCATAAAGATTTTGAAAAATAAAAATTGTTTTCAATAAGAAAATCCATATTTTGTTCGGTGGTGGTGGTGGTGGCTCCGAGGTGAACAATTTGTTTAATTTCTTTGTGAATAAACTTGTTTTCTAAAAAATTTTTTGGAAAAATAATATCTTTAAATTTCAAAGACCTTAAATTAAGCCATTTTTTTTCTTTACCTAAAGTATCACAAATAATAATTTTATCAAAGTTTTGTTGATTTAAATGCCAAACGTAAGCACTTCCTATAAACCCACTACCACCTGTGATTAGAATCATTACTTTATTTTATTAATGTTATTTCAATTTTTAGAATGAATTAAAAATGAGTTTTTACTTTATAAAATAATTTTGACAAAATTCATTATAGTAATGATCAACTTGTCTTTTTAATTGGTAAAGCTTATTTTTTAGTAAAGTATGAATAAAAAGCAAAGGAAAAGCAATACTTAGACCAGCTTGAGTAGTTAAAAGAGCTTCTGAGATCCCATCTGCCATTAAAATAGGGTTAGAATTACCATAAGTAGCAATAACTTTGAAAGTAACAATCATACCATTTACAGTACCTAAAAGACCTAAAAGAGGGGCTAAATGAGCAAACATTTTAATCGTGCTAAGACGAAAAAATTGATTAGAAAATTGATTAATAATTGTTTCTTGATAAATAGAATCAATGATTTTTTTACTTTTTGTTTTATTTTCATAAAGTTTTTTTAAAAAAATAAAATCAATGGTTTGCTTGTGTTTAAAAAAACGACTGATTGAAGTAAAATCTTCTTTGAGAAAATAGTCATTAAAAATTGTTTTTGGGATTTTTTTTTTTTTGCTTCTTTAATAAAGAAAAAAAAAAGTTCTATAATTAAAACCCAGCTAAAAAATCCTACTATAAAAAGAGGGAGAAGAATAAATCCACTTTTATAAAAAATGTCGATAATAGCTTCTTGGATCATTTTTTATTTAGGGTAAAATTTATTGAGTATTTGAAGACTTAATTCTTCAATTTTATTAACAGTGGATGTTTTAAAACGAGTTAAGTAGTGGTGGAAGAGCATAATAGGAATGGCAATAGCGAGCCCTGTTTGAGTAGTAATAAGAGCGATTGAGATGCCTCCTGCTAATATTTTTGGGTTGCTTGTCCCATAAATGGTGATCACATCAAATAAAGTAATCATTCCTGACACAGTGCCTAGAAGACCAAGAAGAGGGGCAATAGCTGACAAAACAGCCAATGTAGGAAGATATTTTTGTAATTTAGGGATTTCTTTACTAAAGCTTTCACCTAAAAGATTTTCTGTATTTTCTCGAGAAGTTTTGGGTTCTAAAAGAGGGATAATAATATTTGCAGCACAACTTTGATTCTCTAAACAAAGCTTTTTAGCTTGATTAAATAAACGATCTTTTATAAGATTAAAAATTTTGCTTAAAATGATTTTATTTTTTTTATTGTCATTTATGTAAAAAATCATTCTTTCAATGATAATGCCAATAGCAACAATAGCAATTAGAAACAACGGGTACATAATCAGCCCACCCGCATTAAAAAAAGAAGTCATCTTATTGATTAAACCAGAAGAATCACTTTTTGTAAGAGACCTTAATTTTTTACCTGCTTGGGTAATATCGATAGGAATTAAAATTTTTTTATCATTACCTGCTTGATTAAAAGATTGATTAATCGCAGTAGAGAGGTTTCTTTTCAGATCGGTGGGTAATTCGACTTCCCATTTATAATAGATTCCTTTTAAATCGGTATTTTTAACAAGAAGCCCTGCTTCTTTATTTCCTGTATAACTTTGATGAATAAAACCTAGCCTTAAGTAACGACTGTCAAGAAGGGATTCAAGTTTTTTGTTTTTTTTAGGATTGATTACTTTAGAACCGATTGTAAGGATTTCGCTTTCTTTTAAGAGATCTTGCTTATAGTTGAAGAGATCAAAAATGACTTTATTATTTTTTTTTTCTAAATTATTTTCAATTTTGCTTATTTTTAAAATACTAGGTTCTAATAAGTAAGGAAAAAGAGATTTGATTTTTTTTTTTTCTTTTTTTAAAGTTTCTTTTAGGAGATTTAAAAAAGAATTTTGATTATTGGCGACTTCTTCTTTTTTTTCTTTTAATTCTTCCAGATTTTGTTTAACTAAATAGAATTCTTCAGTTAAATTATTTTTTTTATCATAGCTCATTTTTAAGTGTTCATTGAGAAGTTGAAGTTCTTCATTAATCATTTTTTTTTCTTTAACAATTTCTTCTTTTTTTTCCCAATACTGACCTTGTAAAATTTCAAATTGATTTGAAATTTGACTGTATTGTTCTTTTAGGGACATTTTTTTTTTATTTTGAGCAAATAAAGAAAGTGCTAAAAAAGTTAAGCTAAAAATTAATTTGTAAAATAAAATGGGTTGATTCATTTTTGGTTTATCTTTTTTTATTTGAAGGCTTATTAATTTGATTTGCGTTAATAGGCAATCTCACAATACCAGGGGGGGTTTTCCCTTGAATCATCAAGATAGATTGACGAATATTTCTTTTTTCAAGACCGGTTAAAGGATTTTGAGCATCAATAAAATATCCTTTTTCATTTTTTTGATATAAATAAATGGCATTTCCTGTATCGACAGCAAGATAAACTCTTCCGATTCTAAAAAGGGTTGAACTAATTCTTTTTTTGTTAATGGTTTCAATATTTTGGGTGACCTGGCTATCATAGGCTAGGATTTCTTCTGTTTCAAAAAATTTGAGAATACGATTAAAAGCTTCAGGAATAGTAGCTTTTTCTGTTTCTAAGTCATAATAAATAGAATCAAGAAAAGCCAGTCTCCTTTCGATTTCAAAAGGAAATCCTTCTGAAATCATTTGCTTGAGTTCTTTAAGATATTGCATTAATTCTTTTTTATAAATTTGTTGTTGATCTTCATTTCTTTTAATAAAAATTTGAACGCTTTGTGTTTCATTTTTATTTTTTTGAATATTATTTTGTAGTCGGTTTATTTCTCGAGTAATAGTGATTTTTTCTTTTTTTTTTTGTTTAATAAGGATTTTTTTTTCATTGAGAAATCGTTTATAAAATTGTTCTTCTTCTTTTTGTTTTTTTTTTAAACTGGCAATTTCTCTCTTGTATTTCTCAATTGATAAGATGAGAAATTCTTTAGTGGTTTGTGCTTTTAGAGGATCAGTTTTTAAAAAAAATAAGCTAAAAGCAAGCATTGGTATAAGCAGTAATTTTTTTTGATTCATTTTTTTATAAAGAGATTTTATAAAATTCTTTTTGCGGTATAGTATAATTCATCTTTTATTTTTTTGCTATTGTAAAAAGAAATTATTTTCTTAATTAATTCTGTATCTTCTTTATTATATGCCCTCGATAAAAAATGCTTTAAAGCTAGGTAAGTCCTAGTTTTATTTTTTGGATAAAAATCAATAAAAAAATCAATGGCTTCAATATCCCTTTCACTTTCTGACCAAATATAAGTTAAATATTCAATGCTCTCTTTTTTTTTGGGGTATTTTAAAGCACATTCTTGTAAAGTATTTAAAGCTAAATTGGTATAATTGCCTTCATAAAAAGTATTGGCCATTTGATATTGAAATCGATATTGATCTTCTTCGCTTAACTTAATGACTCCTGAAATTATATAACTATAAATAGAAGCAGCCTCACTATATTGATTTAAATTTTTTAAAAGATCAGCTTGTATTTCCAAAAGAAGAATTGATTTAGGAATTTCAGCAAGCCCTTGTTCGATGAAACTAAGAGCTTGCTCATAATCGGATAAATCATAATACATAAAAGCCATTGCTTGATAAATATCTTCATTTTCATTTTCAATATCACAGGCTTTTTGATAAAGCTTTTCTGCTTGAGTATAAAGTTCGATTTTTTTATAGGTATCTGCGGTAAGCATTAATGTTTCTACATTTTCTGGATCTTTTTTTGAATAATTCAAAAACGTTTCAAGAGCTTTTTTATATTCTTCATTAAGGTAGTATATTTTTCCTAAATTTAAATAAGCATCTTTGAAATTAGGGGCTAAAATAACTACTTTTTGATAATTTTGTATTGCATTGGCTGATTTCCCCATGCGGTAATAAAGGTTGCCCATATTAAAATAGATAATTGCTTTGTTATCATTTCCTTCTAAAGCTTTTTTATAAATAATAAGAGCTTTTTTATATTCTCCTTTTAAGCTTGCAGATCTTGCAATATCTAGTAAAGAATTAGCATAAAGCTTACTAATAAAAAAACTAATAATAAGTAAATAAATATAAATAAATTTCATTTTTTTAATTAAAAATTAATGGAAGAATACGATAACATCTAACAGGGATGTTTTTAATCATAGCTGGTTTAAATTTCCATCCCCAAACAGCATTGATAGCTGATTCTTTAAAACCAAAACCAGGGGGTTCTTCTAAAAGAATATCAATATTTTGCACTTCTCCTAAAGTTCCAATCGTAATTTTTAAATTGACCTTCCCAGTCACTCCAGAGGCTTTAGCCGTTTGAGGGTAAGAAGGTCTAATTCGTCTAATGGCTATGGGATTTTGATCCACTTGGCCTTCTGAGTAAATAAGATCTTTTACATTTTTACCTTCAAAAGAAACGCCACTACCACCGGAGCTTAACTTGAGCTTAAATCGAGAAGAAGATTGTTTTTTTGATTTGACAATTTTAGGTTTAACTATTTTTTTAATAACTCTTTTCTTTTCTTTTTTTTTTTCCTTCTTAAGATTAATTTTTTCTAATTTAACAGTTGATTCTTTTGGGTCTTTTCTTTGATATAGTTTGTTTTTTTTTAAATAATTCATTACAGGTAATGTGAAAAGAATCATCGAATTAATTGAAAGGGTTATTAAAATAATGGATATTTTTTTAGTGATTATTTTAACTAAATTCATGATATTTTTTCAATATAAAAATAATTATTTTTAATCAGAAATGGCAGCAATAGAAGTGTTTTTCAGACCCACTAAGTTGCACTTGTCTAAAACTTTTACAACCATACCAGTCAAAGATTGATTGTCAGCAACAATGATCACTTTTAAAGAAGGGTTTCGATTTTTTTCTCTTTGAAGAATTGATTCTAAAACGGATAAAGTCACTTGTTTTTCGTGAATATGAATCGTGCCTTCTCGAGTAATAGCAAGTTTAATCGTTTTGTCTTTTACTTGAGTTGCTGAAGAGGCTTTTGGTTTTTTGACTTCTACCCCTGTTTCTCTGGTAAATGTAGTTGTCACCACAAAAAAAATAAGTAAAATAAAAACCATATCTAGTAAAGGAGAAAGATTGATTTCACTATTTTCTTCACTTTCTATTTTTGAGAAGTTATTTTTAAAGTAGGACATTGTGATTTAGTTGATCGTTTTATTACACTTAAATTTTAGTAGAATTCATAAAAATGATATAAGTAAAAGGTTAAAAAATCAAATTTTGTCAATTCATTATTTTTAAAAGCAATGACTCAGAAATGGAGATTATAAAAAAGATGGAAATTAAAATTTAATGATCCAAGTTTTGATATTTAGTTTGATCTCAATCAAACTTATCATCGCTAAGTAAGGTGGTTCTTTTACTTTTTGAAAAACCACTCCTTAATAAGCCATTTATAAGTCATTTATAAGTCATTTTTTTTAACCCTTTTTTTTAAAAAATTAGTAACAATTAGGGAAAAAAAATCACTCAAAGATTATCATTGCTATAACAATTAAAGACTTTAATGACAAGCTTTATTTTATTTTGGTAAGATTGATGAATCATATTATCTTTACAATCAATAAAAGGGTTAACTTTTTAAGTGAGCTGCCTTTTTTAAAAATCTATTTAAAAGACGAATATCAGCTTACTTAAAAAAAAGACTTTGTAAGTAAATCATTAATTTTTTTAAAACTAATTTGTTTAATTAAAACACCATTTATGATGATGCTTTAAAAGATAACCCACCAGTTTAAAAGATCCGGTGACTAAAAGAGTTTCGTCTTTAGAAATCATTTTTTTTAGACTTTTTAAATGATAAACAACTTTTGTTTTTCTATTTTTACTTACTTTTATAATTGTTTTTTCTGAAAGTTGTTTTGAAATATACTCTAAATTAAGTTCATAATAAGTGAGCTTCCATTTTTTTGGGATGGCTTTTACAATAGCAGTAATATCTTTATCAGGTAAAAAGTAACAAATTAAATGTATTTTTTTTAATGGATATTGCTCTTTAACAAACTGAACAACTTTTTTAATGGAAATAAGATTATGAGCTCCATCGTAAACGACATGGTCTTTTAGATAAAACCTACCTATTAAAGGATATTTGGAGATAAGTTTTTCAAACTGTGTTATTGTTTTTTGATCTTTTTTGAGAGAAAATTGATGAATAATGCTTGTGATTATTTTTATGTTTTGTTTTTCAAAAGGGTTTAATATTTCTTCATTAAAAGAAGTCATTGATGGTTGATTTTCTAAAAAGAGAGGAGCCTTTTTTTTTTTAGCGGTTTGTTTGATGACGCTATAAGCTTCTTTTTTTTGAAGAGAACAGAAAACAGGTGTTTTTTCTTTAATAACACCTGCTTTTTCTGTTGCAATTTTTTTTAAAGTATTACCGAGTTGGCTAGTGTGATCAAAATCGATTGTTGTAATAATACAAGCGATTGGTTTTAAAACATTGGTTGAATCCAATCTCCCTCCAAGACCGGTTTCTATAATAGCAATTTGTACTTTCTTTTCTTTAAAAAAATAAAAAGCCGTTGCTGTTAAAATATCAAAAATAGTAGCATTCAGTTTTTTTTTCAAACAAAGTTGATTAATTTTATCTAAAGTTTTAAGAAGTGTTTTCCATGCGATTTTTTTGGAATTAATAAAAAATCGATCTCTTAAATCGATTACGTGTGGAGATAAATAGAGTCCTGTTTTAAATCCACAAGCTTGTAAATATTTTGATAATAAATAAGCGGTTGTTCCCTTTCCTTTGGTGCCTGCGATATGAAAAGAAGCGAAGGCTTCTTGTGGATTATTTAAATGAACAAGGATTGTTTGGATATTAAATGTAGAGAAATGAGAAGGGGTGTATTGTTGTTTTCTACGATTAAAATCAGCTCGTTTATAAAATTGATTAAGAATTTTATTTTTTTTGAACATCTGCTATTGAGTAAGAGAAAATAAAATAATATTCATTCCAAATTTAAGAGCGGATTCTCTTTTTTCTAATGAATTTTTATGCAATTGATAAGAAGCCCAACCATCTCCAATATCTGTATTTTTTGTGTAAAAAATGATCATTCTTCCTTCATGGAAAATACCGTAAGTTTCAGCTTCTCCTCCATCATGTTTATGGATTTTAGGAGCTCCTTTAGGAAAGGTGTAATAAAGGTGAAAAATAGGATGATTATTTGGGATGGCAATCCATTTTTTGCTTTTATAGATATCTTTTATTTCTTTTTTAAAAGAAGGGTCTAAACCATAATCATCATTAACATATAAAAATCCTCCATTTTCCAAATATTTTTTAAGATTTTTTTTTTCTATATTATCAAAAGAAATATTGCCATGCCCTGTTAAGTAAAGAAAAGGAACCTCAAAAAGAGCAGAATCTTTTAAAGTGATCATTTTAGGAAATGGGTTACAATCAAGTGCTTTTTTTGAATTAATGAAATTCATTAAATTTTGAGCTCCAACTTTACCTTCATACCAATCTCCTCCCCCAGAATACTTGAGGTAATAAAAAGTGAAATCAGGAGTCTTTTCTTTATTACTAATAAACAATAAAGAAAGGAGCAAGACAAGAAGTGATAAAGAATTGTTTTTAAACATTGTTTTCATATTTTTTTTTGAAAAAAGAAAATAAAACAAACCCAAGAAAAATAATGAAATAAATAAAATAAGTTTTATCTAAAACTATTTTGGTAAGTTGTTTTTCATTTTTTGTTTTTTTTAAAGCTGTTTTGATGATTTGAGTTGTTTCTTCAAAAGAGAGTTCATTTTTAAAAGACTTATGAGGTTTGAAAAGGAAGTATTCTTTATAGGGGAGTCTAATGTTGATTGATAAAGAGTCATTAAAACGATCTTCTATCGTGTGAGTGCCAAGATATTTTTTATCGGGTGGGATTTGAAAAGTGGATGATCCATTTTTTTTTACTTTTAAACTGTTAAGTATTTTTTGAGGAACGTCTTTTTCTCCTAAAAAATAATTTCTTCTTAGGGCAGTTTTATTTTTTTGATAGTGTTCTTCATAAATAGAAAAAATGAGTCTATATAGGAAATTTTCTAAAAAATTAATCGTAGATAAATTAGAATTTTGTAAATAACTAATGGGGTAAAATCCAATAAAAATCATATTATTTCGTTTGAAAAAAGAACTAAAATTATTTTGATTTGTTGCGTAAACAATATCTTTTTCGAGTATTTTTAAAGCTTGAATTGTTTTAAAAGATTTTATTTCCGTGAAAAGATCAGTTGGTCTTTGATCTGCTAGAAGAAAATTAAAAAAAGGTTTTGTCGTTTCTAAATTAAAAAAAATTTTGTTTTCATTGAGTTTGACTACTTTTGAGTTAGAGAGGTTGTTTTTTAAGGAGATATTTTGTGGTATCAGAAAAAATAGAGAATCACTTTTTTGAAATAAAGTGATTACTTCTTTAGGGGGAGAGAAAAGAAAGTGTATTTGGTGTTTTTGATGGGTATTTTTTAAAAAGAAATTTTTGGCATTTTTTATGTTTTGTTTGGGATTGAGGAAATATTGTGGTGTTAAGTTTATGGTTTGATAAGTTCGTAGAGCTTGATGTATTTTTTGGATATCGGGGGTTGCTTTAAAAATCCAGGAAATAATTTGAAGGTTGTTTTGGGTGTTTTTAAATAAAAATTGATCGTGATCATTATAAGACTTATGGTCTTGGTTGTTTATTAATTTGACGGAAAGCAACAGATTTTTTGAATTGATTTTTGAAAAAGAGTAGGGAATAGTTGTTATTTGTTTTTTTAAAATAAGGGTTTTTTTTTTTGAAAGTAAAATTTGGTTGTTGTTTTTTAAATCAATTTTTAAACTAACTTTTGTTTTAGAAGGAGTGTTTTTTAATAAAAGGATTTCTATTTTATTAGTAAAATCTTTTTGATAAAAAAAATCGGATGAATCTTTTAAAATAAAAATAGCTTTATCATTAAAGCTTTCTCTTGAAGTATTAATATAGTAAACGTTGCTTTTTTTAATGGGTGTAAATAAATCACTAAAACAAAAATCACTTATTATAAGTGCAGAAGTTTTTAAAGGAAGATAATTAATATGTTTTAAGATAGGAGAAAAAAAAGAAATAGGTTGATTGGCTTTATAAATTTGATTTTTTTTAAAAGGAGTTATTTGAGAAGAAAAAAGATAAATGGTTACTTGATCTTTAAATTGTTTTTTGATGGTTTTTAAATAATTTTGAATTTGTTTTTCTTTAGAAAACATACTAATAGAATCATCAACATAAATAACGATTTTTTTATTATATAAATATTGTTTTTTAAATAAATAAGGGTTGATTATTAAGCTAATAATAGCCATTAGAGTAAGAGAAAATGAAAAAAAAACAATAAAAAGGAAATATTTTTTCAATGAATTGAATGAGTGAAAAATAGCAGTTATTTTATTTAATTAGTTGTTTTAACAAATCTTAATTTTTTTAAATGGATACTTTATTATAAAAAGATTTATTATTTAATTCTATAAGTGAATTGAAAAAGAAAAAAAGAAATGAATTGACTTTTTTTATTGTAAATAGTTATATTAAGCTCTTGTGATCAAGTATTATACGATTAAAGGACCTACACGATTAGAAGGAGAGGTTCAAATTTCAGGTTCTAAAAACGCATCTTTACCAATTATGTCAGCGACTCTTTTAACAGACAAAGAGGTTGTTTTAAACAATATTCCAAAATTAAGAGATATTAAGACAATGGTTGCTCTTTTAGAAACTTTGGGTAAGAAGATTCAAGTAGAAAAAAATCGACTTATTATTAGATCGACTCAAAAGAAAAATCATCAAGCAACTTATGAGCTTGTAAAAAAAATGAGAGCGTCAATAGTTGTTTTAGGACCGCTTGTGGCAAAATATAAAAAAGCACTGGTTTCTTTACCGGGGGGATGTGCTTTTGGCCCAAGACCAGTGGACCTTCATTTAAAAGGAATTACGGCTTTAGGTGCAAAAGTTGATTTAAAACATGGCTATATATCTGCTGAAGCAAAAAATGGCTTAATAGGAAAAGAAATAAACCTTTCTGGAAAACATGGATCTTCTGTTTTAGCTACAGATAATGTAGCAATGGCTGCTTGTTTGGCTTTGGGACATAGTGTGATTAAAGATGCTGCAAAAGAACCTGAAACAATTGACATGTTTCATTTTTTAAATCATATAGGAGCTAAAATCAAAGGAATAGGAACTTCAAAAATATTCATTGAAGGAGTTTCGTCTTTAAGTGGAGGAGAATACACCATTATTGATGATCGAATTGAAGCGGGAACGTTTATGATTTATGCCGCTCTTAGCAAAAGTAACGTGTTGATCCGTTATAAACATATGGACCACCTTGATTCACTGATTAATTTACTAAAAAGTATTGAAGTTAATTTTAAAATAGAAGAACAAGGAATTAGAATTAAAGGAAAAGACCCAAAATATTATCAATCCTTTGATGTTAAAACAAATCCGTACCCTGACTTTCC
>CBDBHE010000004.1:0-57927 GCA_965205605.1 Spirochaetota bacterium
GATTATGTTTCAAATGAGTTTTTTTTAAATAAAACAAAGTCAAGAAAGCCAACCAATAAACAAATATCTTTTTTTTCTATTCCATTAGTTTCAGGTGCTGAAGTCATCGGTGTAATGATGTTTGATGAATCTTTTGAAGATAAAAAAAATTTTAACACAACATTTAATTTTTTGAAAATTTTAGGAGGACATATTGAAAAAGCTCTTCAAATTCATTTTTTAGCTTATCAAGAAAAAATAGAAATTGAAAAAGAAAATATTAATTTGAGAAATATTTTAACTAAAAATCAATATGATTTTAAAGAAATTATCGGTAGAAGTAAGCAAATTAATTTAGTACTCAATCAAATTAAAATCCTTAGTGAATCTTCTGCTACGATTTTAATTACAGGAGAAAGTGGGACGGGGAAAGAATTAGTGGCTTCATCAATTCATTCGTATGGAAATAGAAAAAACAAACCTTTTTTAGCCATTAATTGTGCTGCTATTCCTGAAGCTCTTTTTGAATCAGAGCTTTTCGGTCATAAAAAAGGAGCTTTTACAGGAGCGTATGAAAATAAATTAGGTAAATTTCAATTGGCTCATGAAGGAACTCTTTTTCTTGATGAAATAGGAGAAATGCCTTTGTTACTGCAATCAAAGCTTTTAAGAGTCCTTCAAGAAGGAAAGTTTGCTCCATTAGGTTCTAGCAAAGAAGAAGAAGTGGATGTTAGAGTCATTACAGCGACCAACCAGTATTTATTTGATTTAATTGAAAAAAAAAAATTTAGAGAAGACCTTTACTATCGTTTATCAACAGTGCCCATTCATTTGCCTTCTTTGAGAGAGAGAAAAGAAGATATTCCTCTTTTAGTGGATTTTTTTTTAAAAGAATATCGAAAAAAATTAAAAAAACCTAAAATTAACATAGGATCAAAAGCGTTTAGAAAATTAATAAAAGCTCCTTGGAAAGGGAATATTAGAGAACTTAAAAATGTCATTGAACGTTCGATCCTTTTTTCTGAAAAAAATTTAATTACAGAAATTTATTTTGATGAAGAAAGAAAAGATACTTTTAAAATAAAAGAAAATTTTGGCAATTTAGAATTAACAAACGAAACAAAAAAAAAAACTGTGTTAGACTCTATTTTTGGAGAAGGAATGAATCTAAAAAAATATCGAAACCAATATGAAAAAAAATTTATTGAAAGTGCTCTTAGACAAAATAAAGGAATTTCTTTAATCACAGCTAAAAAATTAGGAATCTCTAGAGAAACTCTTAGAAAAAGAATCCGAGAGCTTAAAATCAATATTTATAGTGAATAAAAAATAAACACATAATCTTTAATTTTACTCTTTTAAGTATCGAAAATAAAAGTATATGAAATTTTTTTTTTATACTTTTTTACTTATTTTCTTAGCTCCTTTTGCTACTAGCAATCATCAATTTTTAATTAACTTCAAGTATTTCAAAGAAATTTCTCTTCAAATTGAAGAAGGAAAATTACCGTATAATCGCTATAAAATTAAATTTATTGAAGCTAAAGATGAAATAAAAAAAATTGATAAAAATTATTATAAGTTATTTTATGATGAACTTTTATACGTTCGTTTAATTGAACGTTATATTCATTCTACTCTTAATTGGTGTATTTTTTTTGATGAAGAAAAAAAATTTTATCGTTATGAAGAATTTTTTCAAGGAAAAAAAATAAAAGAAATGAATTTTAATTCTATAGGAGTTTTGCTCAATACCATTAAATGGGACCCAATTCAAAATGAAAAAAAAGAAAGTAAATATTTTTATAACTTTAAAAAAAAATTAATCAAAAAACAAAGATTCATTGACAATGACTTTTTTCAAGAAAGAAAATTGGTTTATTTAAAAGAGAACCGATACCAAGAACATGTTTTTGATCGTTTAAAAAAATATTGGGGTTATTTAGAGACTTCATTAAATGAAGTTAATTTGTTAGATACTGATTTAAAAACTAAAAATTATTTTATTTATAATAAAAATCGTCAACTTGTAAAGCATGATATACATACTTTTTTTAAAGACACTGTCATGATTTATGAAAAAAATAATAATACTTTACATATTAATCGATATGAAAATAAAGATAAAATTTTAATAGAAAGAATTTCTAGATATGTTGGTTTAAATAAAAATAGACTTAAAGTTCGTTATTATAACCGAATCATGTCGAAATATGATAAAAAAATTTTTAAAGAAAAATCTTCTTTAGAAAATGTGTTTTTGTTTCATTACTACTTTTGGGATGCTAATTTTTCACTTGTTAAAGAAGAAGTCGTTAATTTAAATGAAGCTCAAAAGATTGTAGAAAAAGTAACCATTAAAAAAACAAATACTACCATTAAAGTCATTACTAAATCCATGGAAAATGGGGTTTTTTTTAAACTTTATTTTGATGAAAACAAATTTATTTCAAAAAAAAATATTTATAATAAAGAACATTTTTTTTTAGGCTCATATCATTATTTTTATGATGATTTTAAAAGAATTAAAAGAGAAGATTTTTATAATTCATCTCAAAAATTAGATAAAAGTACTTTATTTTTTTATAGGAATAATTTAAGTAAAAAAGAAATTAATGAATTTGAAAAATATTTAAATACGTATGGAAGAGAAGGATTTCATTTTATGGGGCGAGCTATTTTAGAAAATCTTTTTTATGAGAACCTATATCCAAATAGTGAGTATTCATTCCCTAATTTTAATGAGCAAAAAAAAGAATTAATTAAATCTCTAAAAACTATTTTTAATGTGGGTTTTTCCAAAGTTATTTTTTTAGATGGAAAAGGAAATATTATTAATTATATTCGTATTGATTCTGGTCGTTTAAATGAAGATGAAAATTTTTTAACTTTTCGTTATTATGATCGTTCAATTAATTTTTTTTATTCTTCTGAAATAAGCTTTCAATCTTATGAAGAAAGTAAAAAACACCTTAATTCTTCTAAAATAGGTATTGGTGAAGGGAGTCAAAATAAAGTAACAACTGCTATTGATACAAAAAGCAAAGTTAATAAAAAGAATTTTTTAACCCTCGCTGATGATGGAATTAACAAATTAGCTCACAAAGGAATTGAATTTTTGAGAGAAAAATTGATATTAGTTTATTCAAATAATGAAAGATATCCTTCTAGAGCAAATTGGTTTAAGTATAACACAGAAGATGGATCTATTGTTGAAGAAATTAAAATTAACAATAACCGAGTTACTATTAAAAGAAAACCAAGAGGGGCTAAGAAAAATATTCAAGAATATTTAAAAGTTATTAGTGCACAATAAAATGCTTTATTTATTATGAAATTTATTCTTAATTTTTTATTTTTTATTTTATTTCTTTTTGGAAATGAAGTTGTTTTTTCTCAAGAAAACCATTCTTTTGGTTTTATAGAAGAATATTATTCTCATTTTAAAATCAACCCAAGAGATTATTCTTTTTTTTTAAGTGGAAAAATGGAAAAGGGTGAAATAAAAAATGTTTGGAAAAGAAAAATTTTATTTGATTATAAAAAAGGTTATTATACAAATACTTCTTATTTTCTTAAAAATAAAAATATATATATTCGTCTTTTAAGGGATGAAGAGGGGAAGATATTGTATTTGTATAACCATATGTTCTCAGATAAGGTACAGAAATATGAATTTATTTATAATTTATCAGGGCATTTAAATACTATTAATATCTTTAAAAACGATTTATTTAAAGAAAAAAGAATCATCAAAAGAAAAAATGGAAAAATTATTTCTATCTTTTGGTATAATCAAAACCATTTAGTAAAATATTTTGATAGTTACTACTATTTTAATGACAATGAAACTCTTATTTTAAGATTTTTTGCTAATAATGAACTCAAAGAAATTAATTGGTATAAAAAAATCAATGATATCACTTATTATAAAAAAAGAGTTTATAAAGAAAAACCAGTTACTTTTTTGAGTAAAAATATAAAAAAAAAACCAATAATTATTTCCCAGATTTTTTCGTTTCGTTTCGATACTTGGAAAGATTATAAGAAAGAAAAGATTAGCTTTTTTTTAAATAACTTTCATGTTATTTTTGAGCATCGAGATAAAAATATTCCAACGGTTTCTTACTTTGATCGAGGGATTCTTTTAAAAAGAATCATCCCAATTGAAGCTAAAAAACACCTAAATAGAGAGACGATTGTTGAAACAATTCAAAATAATGAATTACTTTGGGATGATTTTTATATTGAGGAATGGGACTGGCTTAATAAAACCTATTTTAAAAAGAAAACGATTATTGGAAGACTGCTTAGAGAGGAAAAAGTGACTCAAAATAAAGCAGAACTTTTTAAAAAAATTTATTATTATTATGATAATCATTCTTTAAAATCCATCTTTTTTTATGCAGAAGAAAAATTACTTAAACGTTATTTATTTCCTATCAAAGAGAAAATGAATGCAGTCACTCTTAAATCTTTCCAAAAAGAATACTATTGAAATATTAAAAAATTTCAATAAAAAGCCTTTAAAGAGTTTAGGGCAAAATTATCTTATTGACTTTAATATTGTTAACAAATTTTTTTCTTTTTGTAATTTCCCTTTAAAAGATAGTTTAATTATTGAAATAGGTCCTGGAATAGGGGCTTTGACAAAAGTTTTTTTATCAAAAGGTTATAAAATATTAGCTATTGAAATTGATTCTTTTTCAATCAATATTTTAATGAATCTTTTTAAATTAAAGTCTACTGGAGACATGAATTCTTTTAAGCAAAATCAATCTTCTTTCTTACTTTTTCAAGAAGATTTTATGAAATTTGATTTAGAAAAACAAGTAAAAGATTTTTCTTCAGAAATCTTTATAATCGGAAGTTTGCCTTATTATCTAACATCTTCTATTTTATTTAAATTATTTGAAAAAAAACCTTTGATTAAAGAAATGGTTTTTATTATTCAAAAGGAAGTTGTTGAAAGAATTACTTCAAAAGAAAATTCAAAACAATATGGACTGCTATCTGTTATTTCTAGGTATTTTTATCATATTAAAAAAGGATTTTTAATTCAAAAAAATGCTTTTTATCCTATTCCCAAGGTTGAAAGTAGAGTAATTTATTTTAAACTTAAAGAAGACATTCCTAAAATTAATTATTTTTTATTTAAAAGTATTGTTAAATCTGCTTTTAATCAAAGAAGAAAACAATTGATGAAAGCGTTAAATACTTCTCCTCTAGTGACTTTTAATAAAGAGATCATTGATAAAACATTTAATTGTTTTCCCAATATGAAAACTATGAGAGCTGATCAAATTTCTTTTGAAAATTATTTAGAGTTTTCAGAGAAATATGAGTTTTTTTTAACAAATGTTTCGAATTAAAAAAATTAGTCAAATACCAGTACGTTTTGGCCTTTTTAAAAAAGGAATACTTTTATTTTCTATTTCTAAATCAATTTTAAAGACGTTTAATCTAAGCTTAGAGCTTGATTTTTTTATTGATTCAAATCAAGTAGAAGAAATCAAACAAAAAGAAAAAATCAACCTTCAATTAGAAATGTTTGACTATTTATCAAAATCTGAAAAATCTCCTTATCATTTAAATTTTTGGTTAGAAAAAAGGAAGCTTTGTGGAGAATGGGTTGAAACATTAACTGAAAAAGCAATTGAAGCAGGTTTTTTATCTAGAAAAAGATATCTAGAGAGGTATTTAGAGAAACGAATTCAACAAGGGAAGCCTTTTTGGATTGTGAAACAAGAAATAAAAGCTCTAGGGTTAATTTTAAACGATCTTGAAACGATTAATTATGATGATAAAATTGCTATTGATCATTTGTTAAAAAGAAAAGGTTTAAAAAAAAAAGCTACTAAAGCTAGTGAGTTAAAAAATTTTCTTTTAAAAAAAGGTTTTAGGTATGGTGTGATTGAAGATTATTTAAATCAATTATCTGAAAGTTAAGAAAATTAAAGTTGTTTTTCAAATCATCTGAAGCTTAATTAAAGAACTTTTATAAAGAAGATACACATAATTTAAACAAATTAAAGCAGCTAAAAATTGATGCGAAACGGCTATAATAAGATGATTATTTGTAACAATCGTTAAGATACCGAAAACAGTTTGAACTAAAATAAAGATGGTTAATAAGATAATAGCAAAAGTTAAATCAAAAGAGGAGGGGATTCGTTTCTTTGAAAATAAAAAAAGACAACAATAAAAGCAAGAAAACAATAAAAAAAATAATCCTAAAAATCGGTGAATAAAGTGAATCATAATAGGATTTTTAATCAAATTGAACACGGGATTATTTAAAGCAAAAATGCCTTGTGGGATCCATTGCCCATTCATTTTTGGAAAAGTATGACTAATGAGCCCTGCTTTTAATCCAGCCATCATTGTTCCAAAAAAAAGTTGTAAAATAAGAAGAACTCCTAAAAAAATAAATATCTTTGAAAAAGGAAATTTTTTTTTAATAAGTTTTTTATTTGTGTAACTTAAGCAAAGAAGAAAAGAAAATGATAAAAAAATAATCGCTAAAAAGAAATGTAAAGAAAGTCTATAATGACTTACTTTTGGGGTGTTCACAAGCCCACTTTTTACCATATACCAACCAATAATTCCTTGAAAACAAACTAGAAAAAATAAAATTGTGAAAAATTGATTTTCTTTTTTTGAATTTTTTCTTTTCCAAAAAAAATATAAAAAAGGAAAAAGTAAAAATAAACCTATAAAACGACCTAGCATTCGATGAGAGTATTCCATAAAAAAAATAAATTGAAATTGATTCATTGAAATATAAGAATTGATTATTTTTCCTTCTGGAGATTGTTTATAATCGTCAAAGGTTTTAATCCAATGTTGGTTACTTAAAGGGGGTATTATTCCTCGTACAGGTTTCCAATAAGTCATTGAGAGCCCAGAGTCTGTTAATCTTGTTAACCCACCTATAATTATAATGAAGAGAGTTAGGATGGTTAATGACAAAAGCCAATAAAATTTGATTTTTTGATAATACATAAAAAAAAATTATAACTTTTAGTTTTAAAAATTGCACTTAATAAAAATCAAAGGATACCGTTTATTAAGGTATCGTTTTTTTTAATGAGAATATTTATTTATGGTTAGAGGAATTTACACAGGGGCTAGCTCAATGGTTTCAAAAATGATAGAAATGAATGTTATTGCCAATAACCTAGCTAATGTTAATACAACAGGATTTAAAAGAGATCAAACTTTATTTAAAGCGTTTCCTGAAATGCTGATTCGCCGTACAAATGATAATGGAGTTCATTCATTTCCTTTAGGTTCTTGGGATACAAGACCTGTTGTTGGAAAGCTTGGTACAGGTGTTGAAACAAACGAACTTTATACTCGAAGAGAACAAGGTAGTTTGACTCAAACAAGAAATAATCTCGATATAGCTCTAGAAGGAAAAAAAGGATTTTTTGTTATTTTAACAGGTCAAGGGGAACGATATTCAAGAAATGGTTCTTTTACAATTAATAAAGAAGGTCTTTTAGTCACAAAAGAAGGAGATCTGGTTTTGGGTAAAAAGGGCCCTATTTATGTTAAACATAACAATATTTTAGTTAGTGATCGAGGTGAAGTTCATGTTGATGAAAATCTTCAGGAGGATAAAAAAAGACCTGTACAAGCAAAAGAAAATAGTTTTAAAAATGCTATTTTGCTCGATGAATTACAAATTGTTGATTTTCCAAGAACTCGTTATTTAAAAAAAGAAGGTCATTCTTTTTTCTCTAGCACTAATGAATCAGGTAAAAGTTTTGAGCTTATAAAACAACGTCCTTTAGTCAAACAAGGGTTTTTAGAAAATTCTAACGTTAATGCCATTAATGAGATGGTTCAAATGATAACAGTCCAAAGAGCTTATGAAGCTTCTCAAAAAACAATTACCGCTCATGATGATTTACTTGATAAGCTAATTAATAAAATGACACGTGTTTGATTTTTTTAAAAATTAATAAAAATTATTATATTATTTTTATAGCAATTATTTGCTTTTTTAATTTCCTTTTTTCTAATGAAACCGTCTTGGAAAAAGTCATTAGAGAAAGAAAAATCAAGCGAGCTCAACATAATAATAATCCTCATTTTCAATATCAACTCATTCCTTTCATATCAACTGATTCTAATCAAAAAAAAATCTTGTTATCTGTTTTAGAAAAAGGATACAAAAGAAGAACTAAAGAAAAAAATATTTTATTTAATTTAGATTCTAAAGTGATTGATATTTATGAAACTTTTTTTCCTAGTAGGAGTCGATCTATAAAAAAAGAATTAATCAAAAAACATAAGCTTTTAAAAAAAAATCTTTATCCTTTTCCATTAGCAATTGATCGTATTTCTGACCTTAATAAAAATTATGAAATTCTTTTTTTTAGTTATCATGGAAAAGAAAATTATTTTGACTTTACCTTAGAAAATGGAAAAAAAAAATATTTTATTTTTCGATATATTTCTTCACAACTTCTTATAAAACCTTTAAAAGTGATTTCTGTTTATAAAGCTTTTGATGATGTTTTTATTGTTCTTATTGAAGAAAGGTTTTACGGGAAAGAAAAGTTATTAACTATTAAACAAACTCCTTTAGTTTTAAATATTAAAGAAATTTTAAATAATCCTCATTATCAAATCTTTATCGAATCAGAGTGGAAATTGAAAGAAAAACAAAGTAAGATAAAATACTTTACTTATTTTTTTTATAAAGAAAACCTAAAATCTTCTTATAAAAATCGACAATTTAAAATCAATGGAAGATTAATCGAAAATTTTTCTTTAAAAGATTGATGAAAATTATTTTAAACAAGTGGGGATTTTTTTAATTATGCCTCTTTTTGTTAATAGTGAAAGGGTTGAAGATAAGGAAATTTATAAAGAATTTGATTTTATTTTAAAAACTCTTTCAAAAAAAAATGCTGACTTTGATGAAAATTTGATACAAGGAGCTAGAGTTTTAGCTAAAAAAAACGTTCTTAAAAGAACTTTGATTAGACAAGAAGTTGAAAATAATCCTGATATTGATATCTCTTATAAAGAAATAGAATCTCATTTTAAAAAAATAAAAAAACATTTTGGTGGTAATGAAAAATTTGAAAAAACTTTTAAAGAAAATAAAAAAAATGACTTGGAAATTAAAAAAAATATAGAACTTAGTTTAAAAGTAGATGGCTTAATTGAAAAATGGTCTAAAGAGGAGATTGAGTCTTCTAAAGAAGAAATCGAACTTTTTTATAAAAACAATCAAAATACTTTTTACAAAAATAACTCTTATGAAGAAATAAAATCTGTGGTTGAAAAAGATTTAATACAACGCAAGAAAAATATCTTAATCAAAAAAAAAATAGCAGAATTAAAAAATAAAGCAAAAATTATTGATCAAGTTATTCTTAAATAATCGAGCAAATAATCAAAATATAAGTTACAAAAATAGTTGGAATAGAACTATCTACTCGATCTAAAACACCTCCATGTCCTAAAACAATTTTTCCAGAATTTTTTATTCCACTACTTCTTTTTAAAACAGAAGCTAACAAATCTCCCGTTTGACAAATCGTAGCAAGAAACCAAGTACACCCAATACCATACCAATAAGGTTTGCCAAAAACAGTAGATATTAAAAACTGAGGGTGTAAATTTTTCATTGTAAATACAAGTATATAGTACGCCACTAAAGAGAGTAATAATCCCCCTAAAATCCCTTCCCAAGATTTTTTTGGAGAAACAAAAAGACCTAATTTAGATTTTCCAAATTTCTTTCCTATAAAATAAGCTCCCGAATCATACCCCCAACAAATTAATATCGGATATAAAAGATAATAAACACTCAGCAGGTTACCTTCTGCTATAGATTTAATTGGGAATCTAAATTCATAAAAATTAAGGTGTAAATACCTAACTTCAATAATGTATGAAAACATAATAGTTGTGTAGAGAAAAGTAAAGGTTAAAAAAGAAATATTTTTAAGGCTACTTTTAAATAATTTATTGAAAATATTAAATACCCCTTCTAAAGTCATTAAAGCTAAAACAAGAAATATAATAATATCCCCTAAACTAAAAGGAGCAAAGCTTATCTTATTTAAGTAAGTATTGTATTTAACCCAGTAAACGATTAACATAAAAAGATAAACAGGGGATTTTAAAAACCAATTTAAATTTTTAGTGAATTTTAAAAGTTCATAAATTAAAGAAAAAGAAATTAGAGTAATCAGAATAAAAAAAACAATAGGGGGAGCAAAAATAATAACCCATAAAATAAAAGGAATTAAAAGAGCTGAAGTAGCGAGTCGTAAAAATAACATTTGATTCTTCTTGTTTTTAAGCCCCAAAACGTCTTTCTCTACACTGAAATTGATTAATGGCTTTATCTAAATCTTTTCTAGTAAAGTCAGGCCAAAACACCTTTGTAAAATAAAGCTCTGTGTAAGCTAGTTGATATAATAAAAAATTACTAATACGAATATCTCCACCTGTTCTAATCAATAAATCAGGGTCTTTTATGATGCCTGTATCTAGGTATTTTTTAAAAGAATCTTCGTTGACATCTTCTAAAGGGATTTTTTTTTCTTGATGGTCGTGAAGACATTTTTTAACACCTCGAATAATTTCATTTCGGCCACCATAACTCAGTGCTATTTGTAAAAGGTATTTATCAAAATTTTTTGAATAATTCTCAGTTTTTGTAATGAGATTTTTTATTTCTTTTGAAAAACGATCCGTGTCTCCTATAATTTTTATTTTAGTTTCTTTTTCAATAATTTTATTGATTTTCAATTTAAAAAAATTAATTAAAAGATTAAAAAGAATTTTCTTCTCTGCTTTAGAACGTTTCCAATTTTCACTTGAAAAAGCGTAAATTGTTACAATAGGAATTTTAAGTTGCTGACAATACTGTAAAATATCTTCAATTCTTTCCACTCCTTTTTGATGACCATAACCTCTAGTTTTTTTTTTTTTTATTGCCCAACGACCGTTCCCATCTAAAATAAAAGCGATATGTTTGGGATATGCCCTCATTTAAATTGTTTCAATTTCACCTTTTTTATTACTAGTTGCATGATCGATTTGTTTAATATAGTCGTCTGTAAGATTTTGAATTTCTTTAATTCTAGTTTTTGATAAATCTTCACTTAAATCTTTTTCAGCTTTTATTTTTTCATTGCCATCTCTTCTAATATTTCTAATACTTATTTTACTTTCTTCTGCTTTTTCTTTTAAAATTTTTACAAACTTTGATCTTCTTTCTGTTGTTAAGTCAGGAATTGGTATAAAAAGCTGATTACCATCCACTCGAGGGTTTAAACCCAGCTTATTATTTCGAACACTGTTATCAATACTGGCAACATTATTTTTATCCCAAACAGAAATATGAATTGTTTTTGGATCACTGGTAGTGATAGAAGCTAAATTTTTAATAGGTATTTTTTGATTATAAACTTCTACAACAAGGTCTTCTACAAGACTAGGAGAAGCTTGGCCGGTACGTATTGAGGAAAATTCTTTTTTTAAATTAGCAACACATTTTTGCATCTTTTCTTTTGCATTTTGATAAATTTCATTATCCATTTTTATTTTTTATTGTTAATTTCTATAAAAAAACAATGCCTTATTTAATTTCAAATCTTTTATAAGATTGAATACTAATTTTAGTTTTTAATTCTTTTGAAAGAGAAATTTCAAGATCTTTTATTGTTAATTTTGGATTTTTTATAAAAAACATTTCTAAAAGACAATTTTCTGAAAAAAAATTTTTAAGTTTGCCTTCAACAATTTTTTCTTTAATATGTTTTGGCTTTTGATCATTTTCTATTTGTTTTAAGAAAATGTCTTTTTGTTCTTGCTTTTGTTGATGACTGATTTCTTCTTCTCTTAAAGCAATAGGGGACATCGCTGCTATTTGCATCGCGATATTTTTTCCAAATTCTTTTAATTTAACCTCTTCTTTTCTCATTACTTGTTGATCAGTTTCTATAGAAACTAAAACACCTACTTTTTTATTTGAATGTAAGTAAGAAGCAATAAAACCATTAGATTGCTCTAAACAAATTGCTTCAGAAACAATAATTTTTTCACCTGTTCTTGAAATACCTTTATTTAAAATATCTTTTAAAGCATTTTTTTTTTAAAAAAGGATCCCCTTGTTTAATATAACCTTGGCCAATTTCTTTTACGATTTCATTAAATTCATTATTTTTTGCAACAAAATCAGTTTCACAACAAACTTTAACAAGGTAGCCTTTTTTTTGATTATCCTTTATTTCTAAAAAAACAACTCCTTCTTTAGCCACTTTTCCTAAACGTTTCTCAGCAATTTCAAGTCCTTTTTCTTTTAAAATAACAATGGCTTTTTTCTTGTCTCCTTTGGCTTTAGTTAAAGCTTTTTTACATTCCATCATACCAATATTTGTAATGTCCCTTAGCTCTTTGACATCCATTGCTTTAATTTCACTCATTTAAAAGAAATCCTTTTTTTAGACTAGTTTAATAAATTAATTTTCTTTTTCTTTCTGCTTCTTTAGTAAAAATTTTAGTTTTTTTTCAGTTGGTTTAGCTGAGGCTTTAGCTTTTTGAGTGGCTTTTGAAGTTTCTTTTATTTCTAATTTAATTTTTTCAGATTTTTCTGACTCCTCTTTAAGCTTGATATCCTTTTTTTTTTCAATAGTTTCTTTTTCTATAGATTCAGCTTTATTTTTTAGTTCTTTTTCTTCTTTCTTTTCTTCCGTTATTGAAGAAGGCTGTGTATCTGTTTTAAACTCAGGAATTTCTTTATCTGAATGTTCAATTTCATTATTATTTAAAATCCCTTTTGCTTCAATAATCGCATCAGCAATATAAGTCGTAAATAAGTTAATCGCCCTAATCGCATCGTCATTACCTGGAATGACAACATCAATAAGCTCTGGATTTGCATTGGTATCAACTAAAGCAGCTATTGGAATTCTTTGTTTTCTTGCTTCCATGATGGTATTTTTTTCATAAAAAGCATCTACAATAAAAATTAAATCAGGTAGTTTTTCCATCTCTTTAATTCCACCAAATCTTTCTTCCATTTTGGCTTTTTTCTTAGATAAAGCAAAAAGTTCTTTTTTAGAATATTTTTTTTTCTCTTCTTCAGATGAAAAAATATCTTCCAGAAATTTCAAATAACTAATTGATTTTTTAACAACTTCAAAATTAGTTAAAAGCCCACCAATCCAACGATTAATAATGTAATAATGCCCACATCGTTTGGCTTCTCTCATCACACTTTCTTTCGCTTGTTTTTTTGTCCCTACAAATAAAACTTTCCCCCCATTAACAACCACATTTCTTACATGAAGATATGCTGCCCCCACTAATTTAAGAGTTTTTTGTAGATTAATAATATGAAGTCCTTTTCTTTTTAAAAAAATATATTTTGCCATCTTAGGATTCCAATTATTACTACGATGACCAAAATGCACACCTGCTTCTAAAAGTGCTTTCATTGTTATGCTTGCTAAACTCAATTGATTACGGTTCCTTTTAAATTAAAGTTTCTCTTTTAAAGAGATATCGCTTAAAATTTACTATGCTATTTCTAATAAATCAACTTTAAATTACTTTTCTGATTCAACATTATATAATATTCTTTAAATTTATTTTTTAGAAATTTCGAAAAATGCTGTTACTTTTTTATCAAAAAGCAAAAATTAAATCTTACTGTCAAAAACTTCTATTTCAAAAAAAAACCATTGGGTTTGTGCCAACTATGGGTTCTTTGCATAAAGGACATCTTTCTATGATCGAAAAAGCTAAAAAAGAAAATGATGTGGTGGTGGTTTCTATTTTTGTTAATCCAACTCAATTTGAAGCTCACGAAGATTATGAATTTTATCCAAAAAATATCCAAAAAGACACTAAAAAAATAGAAGCATTAAAAGTAGATATTCTTTTCATTCCATCAAAAGATGATATTTATGAAAATAAACAAGAAACAATTTATATTACTAGTTTATTAACAAAATTATATTGTGGTATTTTTAGACCCCATCATTTTGAAGGAGTTTTAAAAATAATAGCAAAATTATTTCATATTATTAATCCTTCAATTGCTTATTTTGGCCAAAAAGACTACCAACAATTTATTTTAATTAAAAAAATGATCCAAGAACTCGACTTTTTTGTCAAAATAAAAGCTTGCACTACAATAAGAGACAAAAATGGACTTGCCTTATCAAGCCGAAATGAATATCTTAATTATGAAGAAAAAAAAATTGCAGCTAATATTTACGCTTCCCTTAAAGAAATAAAAAAAATTAATGAAAAATTAAATATAAAAGAAATTAAAAAGAAAATAAAAAACTTTCTAAAAATGAAAAAAAAACTTAAAATTGATTATATATCTTTAGTAAACAAACATACTTTAGAAACACAGGAGGAAACAAATCATAATAGTATTATTTTAATTGCTGTTTATTATAAAAAAGCTCGATTAATTGATAACATTACACTAAATATTTAAATCATGATTCTTGTTGAAGTAAATAATATTTCTGTAACAGATATGGGCTTTGTTATTTTTTTAAAAAATAACAAAGATAAACGATTTTTGCCTATTTTTATTAGTTCCCCAGAAGCCCAATCGATCTCAATTACTTTAGAAGGAAACACATCAAAACGCCCTTTAACTCATGATTTAATAAAAAATATGCTTTCTACCTTAGGAAAAAAAGTAGATAAAGTCGTCATAGATCGGGTTTATCAAAATACTTTTTATGCCAAAATTTACCTTGAACCTAAACATTTACTAAAAAAAAGCCTTCGAAGTAAAAAAACAGAACTTGATGCCAGACCTTCTGATGCCATCGCAATTGCACTTCGTTTTGGTTCTAATATTTATGTTTCAGAAGATGTTTTTGAAACCTATGCTATTTTAATTAAACATTTAAATATTGAGACAATCAAAAAAGAAGATGTTGAAAGTAGCTTTTTAGAAAATCCTTTAGTTGATCAAAAAAAAACATTAAAAGGCAAAGATTCTAGTTTAGAAGATGTTAATAAAAAAATAAGCATTTATAAAAAAATGTTAAAAGACTCCATCAAACAAGAAAACTTTGAAGAAGCCGCTAAATTACGCGATCAAATTGAAGTTCTTATTAAGAAATTAAATCAATCTACTTAAGTCTTTATTTTTTAAAGATTACACTTATTAAAATTCATTATAAAAATATTTAATTTTTAACTTTATTTTTCCGTTTATACTTATAGGGGCTTTTTTTACTTTAAAAAAAGAAAGCACATAATTATATTAGATTAATTTATAATGATTTTAAAACTAAAGTTTTTCAATTTTTATTCTTTTTATTTATTAATTATTTGTTTATTGATTAGCTCTTGTACTAATTCTTCCTCTAAACAAAAAGATTTTTTAGAAAATATTTTAGAAAATCAATCTAGAAAAGAATCTGAAAATATCATTGTATTAACTAATAATCAAACGAACAAAACAAATATCACAACAATCAATCGTTCAATTAGTAATGAATCAGGTAATGATTTGTTAAATATTTTTTCATTAAATGAATCTAGTCCTCAAGCAGTTGTAAAAGAAGAAGTAACAGGGGAGGCCAAAGTAAAAAATAATCAAGACAAAGATGATAAGCGTCTTACAGAAGCAGAAGTTTTTATAGAAGAAGAGGATAATCATCTTATTATTTCAGATTTTACTTTAAGTGATATTAGAGATCTTTATAAGAAAGGACATTATAAAAAAATTACTGATTTAAATTTCAATAAAGGTGATTTGAAAAAACGTTATTATCAAGCTTTGTCTTACTATTGCTTAACGATGGCTACTTATAATAGAAGATTAAAAAATTCTTATATTCAAAAAACTAAAGCAATCCTTCAAAAAATTAGCGATCAAACTTCTAATAAAGAGCTTAAAGCCAAAAGTTTTTTATGGTATGGGATTGTGCTTTTTCGTTATTCTAATAAAAGAGATGATTTTCAAAAAATATTAAAACCATTTTTGCATATTCGAAATCATTTAAAAGAAACTCGTTGTTATAATGATGCTTTATTTTATTCTGCTTTGCTTTATCAAAAGCATAAAAAGTATCCAGAAGCTTTGAAATTTTACAGGAAATTAGAAAACACTTCAAGGAATAATTTGATTTATGATTTTAAAGTAAAAAAAATGGTTTCACCTCAAAAAGCTTGTGCTTATTATATGAAGAAAATTAATTTTTATTATCAACCAAATACAAAAATAAATAAAAAAAAAGAAACAATCGTTATTAATCAATTTAAATCTAAACCGACTACTTTTAAAAAGAAAACAGCTGAGTTAAAAAAAACAATTTTTCCTTCTAAAGAAAAAAAAGAGGTAAACGAAGCTTCTCCTTTAGAAGAAAGTTTTAATTGGTGATATTTTAAAAAATGAAATCTTTAAATAAAAAAGCTTCTCTTTGCTTAAAATTGACTCATCATTTATTAAATAAAAAAAAATCTTTGGGAACCTTAGAAAAAATAATTAATCATATGGTCTCATCTTTTAAATAGGAAGAGTAACTTGAGTTTGGCTCTTTTCTTTCTTCAAAAACTAGTTTTTTTAAATCCTCTTCATTAATTTCATCAATTTTTTTTTCTTTTAAAATACTTGTATTTAAAACAAGGTGAAAAAAATATTCTTGATTGCCTTTAGTGCCTTTTATAGGTGAAAAACAAGCATTTAGAACGGCTAACTGATGCTCCATACAAAAAGAAAAGATTTGCTTTAAAACTAACAAATGACTGTCTTTATTAAGAATAATACCTCCTTTAGGAACAAGGCGGCGTTTTAATTCAAACTGAGGTTTAATAAGTGTGACTAAATGAATGAGATGGTTGTTTAAAAAAGAATCAACGATGTGTTTTAAAATTTTAGTAATTGAAATAAAAGAAACATCTATCACAACAATTTCAATATTTTTTTCAGTAAATTCTTTTGATAAATAGCGGGCATTTGTTTTTTCAAAAACAGCTACTTTAGGATTTGTTCTAATTTTATAATGGAGTTGATTAGTCCCACTATCAATCGCATATACTTTTTTAGCATTTCTTTGTAATAGGCAATCTGTAAAGCCTCCAGCAGAAGATCCAATATCAAGGCAGACTTTACCATTAGGATCAATTTTAAACTGCTCCAATGCTTTCTCAAGCTTAAGGCCTCCTCTTGAAACATAAGGCGGTTTTTTTTTAAGTCTAATGTCGGCATTTTCAATCACTAAAGCTGATGCTTTGGTTAGTTTTATATCATTAACAAGGACTTCACCTGCTAAGATAAGGGCACGAGCTTTTTCTTTGTTTTTAGCCAACCCTTTTGAATGAAGGAGTAAATCAAGTCGTTTTTTCTTAAGCAGATTTGTTTTTGGATTTTTTTTTATTAAAGGGGTAAAAAAAGTGATTTTTTAAAATATTTTTTTTACTTAAAATGATTTTATAGCCTATTTTTTCTGGAGCTTCATAAATAATTTCTAACATAAAGCTTTCAATAATACTTCTTAAAGCTCGACCTCCTGTTTGGACTTTTAAAGCTTGTTCTGCAATATAGTCTAAAGCATCTTCTTTTATTTCTAGATGAAGACCAATCAGTTTTAATAAGATTTCATATTGTTTTAAAATAGAGTTTTTGGGTTTTATAAGAATACTTTTAAGGGCTTCTGGAGTTAACTTTTTTAAGGAAGTGACAATCGGCAGTCTTCCAACTAATTCTGGTATAAGACCATACTTAATTAAATCATCAATATTAACTTGAGAAAAAAAATTTTCTTTAGAAAGGTTTTCACTTTTTTTAGCTTGAAACCCAATAGACGATTTTTGAATACGATTACTAATAATTTTATCTAAACCAATAAAGGCTCCACCACATATAAAAAGAATATTTTTAGTATCAATATCAATATTTTGGCTCTGTGGATGTTTTCTGCCTCCTTTAATAGGAACAGAAGCAATGGTCCCTTCAATAATTTTTAATAAAGCTTGCTGAACTCCTTCCCCTGAAACATCCCTTGTAATGGAGGGGTTTTCACTTTTACGTCCTATTTTATCAATTTCATCGATAAAAATAATTCCTTTTTCAGCTTTTTTAACGTCAAAATCAGCATTTTGCATTAAGCGTAAAAGAATATTTTCAACATCATCACCTACATAACCAGCTTCTGTAAGAGTGGTAGCATCTGCGATAGCAAAAGGAACGTTAATAATTTTAGCAATTGTAGAAGCAAGTAAGGTTTTTCCTGTACCACTTTCTCCTATAATGAGAATATTAGATTTGTCTAATTCAATTTGATGACTTTGAGTTATTTTATAATTATGAAGAATGCGATTATAATGATTGTAAATAATAACAGAGAGAGTCTTTTTAGCTTCTTCTTGAAAAATAACATAGTCATCTAGTTTTTTGTGAATTTCTTTTGGGGTAGGGAAGCGTTGTTGATTTTCTGATAAGGCTTTTCTTTCTTCGTCTAATTTTTTGTTAATGACTTCTGTAGACTTAAAAACACAATCCATGCAAATATAAGCTTTTTTCCCTGCAATAATATGAGAAGCTTCGCTTTTAGATTTTCCACAAAATGAACAAAAAATAAATTCATTCAAATTATTTTCTCTTGGTAATCACTTCATCAATAATACCATATTCTTTTGCTTCATCTGCAGAAAAAAAATGATCTCTATCGGTGTCTTTTTCAATTAAATCGATGGATTTTTTAGTATGGTTAGCTAAAATTTCATTTAATAGTTTTTTATACCGAAGGGTTTCTTTTATCTGAATTTCTAAATCACTTGCTTGTCCTTGAGCACCTCCACTAGGCTGATGAATCATAATACGGCTATGCTTGGTTGCAGAACGTTTGCCTCCTTTACCAGCAGTTAATAACAAAGCTCCCATTGAAGCCGCTTGTCCAATACACAACGTATTGATGTCACATTTAATGTATTGCATCGTATCATAGATACCCAGTCCTGCAGAAACCAATCCACCTGGACTATTAACATACAAATAAATATCTTTTTCACTATCTTGAGACTCTAAAAACAAAAGCTGAGCGATAATAATACTAGCAGAATGATCACTAACTTCTCCATCTAAAAAAATAATACGATCTTTTAAAAGTCTAGAATAAATATCATATTGAGCTTCTCCTCGACTTGTTTGTTCAATAACGTAGGGAATGGGCATCATAAACTCCTTATAAGTAATTTTTATAAAAAAACTTTATAAAACAGAAATTTCCTGAATATTTAACTTCTTACCTTTTTTTAAGGTAACTTTTTTTAATAAAAAGTCAATTGTTTCTTGCTTTTTAAGGTTATTCTTTAAATAAGTATACGCACCACTTTTAATCATTTCTTTTCGTTGATCAGCATAAGGCTTATTTTGAGCAGAAGCGGTTTTTTTAATTTCTTCTTCCAAGCTTTCTTCGGTAATTTCAATATTTTGATCTTCAATAAGTTTTGAAATAAGAATTTCATTCTTAATATTTTCTTGAGCTATTGCTTCGTATTTTTTTTCAAAATCTTCTAAGGTTTTGTTTTGTTCTTTTAAAAGAGAGTGTAAAGCTACTTGATCGTTATTAAAGTTGTTTTTAAACTCTGTCATATAACTATCGGTAAGCATTTTGATAGCTGACTTAGGTATTTCAAAAAGAGCATTTTTCTTAATCTCTTCAATTAATGTACTTCTTTTTTTCTCTTGCAACTTATCAGTTGCCCATTTTTCTAAATTTGTTTTTAATTCTTTTCGCATATTTTCTTCAGAAGAATACCCCATTTCTTTTAAAAGAGAATCTGTAATTTTAGGTAAATTGATTTTTTGTACTTTTATTACTTTGATTTCTAAATCAAGTATTTTTCCAGCTAAATCTTGATCTGTATAATCTTTTTCAATTTTTTTGGTGATAGTTTTACTTTCATTTGCTTTCATACCAATTAATTGCTTTTTAATCGAAAAAGGATCCGTCGCTAAAGACTCATCCATACTAATAAACTGATTTTTAAAAGATTTGTTTTTAAGAGAGGGGTCTAAAAAATCAATATCAATATAAGCAACACTATCTTTATCTTTAACACTTTCAATATCTTCAAATTCACCCTTTGCTTTCATTAAGGCTCCTTTGATTTCAACTTCGACATCTTTTTCTTCGATTAGAAAATCATTGTTTTCAATTTCAACTTTTTTATTATAATTAATTTTGCAAGAAGGAGAACGATCCACTGAGATTTGAATATTAAGGGGTTTTTTTGCTTCATATTTAGAAACATTTTCTGCAACAGGTTGCCCAAAAGGCTTTAGTTTTTGAATTTTAATCGCTTCATCATATGCTTTTGGGAGTGTTTTCTCTATGACTCGGCTTTTGATAGAATCTTGAAATTTTTTTTCTATTATATCTAAAGGAATTTTTCCTTTTCTAAATCCTGGTAAAGAAATTTGTTTACTCAGTTCTTTTTTGACAGTTTCATACTCAGCTTCTAAAACTTCATATGGCACATCAATATGGAGCTTGATTTTGCAATCTTTAGTATTTTCATGCTTTACTTTAAGGTTCATAAAATTCTAATATAATCATAACATCAAATTTTTAGTTACAAAAGAAGAAGCTTACTATTCTAATAACAAATTTTCATAAAAAAAATCTGAAAAAACAAATTGAAATTTTAATTTTCTCTTCATTTAACAAAGATTCTGTAAGATAAAAATCGTCAGCTATAATAAAAATCTTAAGAATAAAGAAATTGCTAAAAATAAGCCCAAGTATTTACTACAAAACGACATTAAAAATTATTGACAAAGTCTACTAAAAAAACTCCCTTCAATAAGAAAAATTCCTAACCTCTCTAAATTTAAGTGCTCTACAATATAATCTTTAATTTAGCCGAATAGATGAGGAGTGGAAAGTGACAAAATTAATTGAAAAATTAGAAAGACTCATTTTTATTTTATGAATTATTTTAGGGGTTTTTGGTTTTTTTTCTTTTATTAGGAAGAAAGATTGGAAAATCAAAACAATAAAACAAGCAAGCAAAAAAACCACTGCACTTAAGTAAGTAAAAAGTAAAGCAAGAATAACTGAGATGAAAAAATTAAAGTCATTGGAAAAGAAGGAATGAAATAGAGTTAAAAGTAGAGTGGTATGAGGAAATAGGTATAAAATTGTTTTAATACGGTGGTACTGCCAAGATAGGCATATTTTTCTATAGATGTTATTCTGTTTTAGAAGAACAAATATTTAAACATCTTAATAGAGTTTAATGTTAGAATACCCTATATTTTTATTAAAATTAGGAGCTTACTATGTCAATGAGATTTTTTTTAACCACATCGTGTGTGAAATACATACCTAAATATATTTTATTTATATCTATATCTGTTTTAATATTGACTACGTTAGGAGTATGTAAAAATGAAACAACTTCAAAGCTCAAGTCAAAACAAATAGCTATCGAATCTCTAAGAAAACATTTCTCCAAGAATCGTCACAGAGGGCATCAATTAAAAAGATATAAATTACCCCTTGATAAGTACATCAAATTATTAGACTCCAATGGAGAGTTTACAGATCTAAAACAAGAATTAAATGAAATTAGAAAAAAAAAATTACATTTAAATAAATATGGAATCTCTCAGAAAAAAGTATCTAAGGTAAACACAATTGCTTTTAATCGTTTATGGAAGATTGCTGAGAGTATGCGAGGAAATAAAGATAGCAATCTTATTAAAAATTCTGTTTTTATAAAACTGTGTAAAGGAATAATTCTATATGGAAATCTAGAATTAAGTCGTGCAAATGTATCAGGGGGACGATTTCACCCATCTTGTTTTGCGATTCCCACGGCTGCTATTAATATTTATTTTTCTCTTTTTGATATGATGAACGCTGTAGAAACTAAAAAACAGAAGAGTGAAAGATTAGTAGAAATAAATGATGTATTAAAAAGAGTGGGGATGCAGTCTTGGACTCAGCCTTATCGTAAAGATAAAACAGATTTAGATGTGGTACAAGTAGATCGTTTTAGAGGTCATGTTTGGTGGGTAGGGGGTAATGCAATTAGTTATCGCTCTGTACTCCCAGCTTCTGTGATGATGAGCTCTATTAAAATGATCGATGTGTTAGCTAAAGTCTATTATGGCTCTTTAAGTGTGGTGTCACAAAATACTTATGACAAAGCTTTTTGGGTAGAAGGGTGTACAGCAGATGGTGCTGGATGGGGACATGGCAAACAATGTTTGGTATGGGGATATCCTGCTGATGGACTTCTTAGTGCATTAAAATCAATAAAAACATTAAAAGAGACTCCTTGGGGAGCGACTTTAACAGAAGATAATAAAGAAACAATTTTTAACTACATTAGAGGGTCATCTTGGTATTATTATAAAGGATTAAGGATTCCTGCTACAGGTAGAGGTAGTATGGGATACAAAACGAATAAAACAAAACCTAAAACTCTCTCCCTTGTAAAAATACTCAAAAACAATTGGTTTGATTTTTTGACATCTAGCCAAAAAAAAGAGATAAAAGCATTAGAAACCAATATGAAAAATGAACGTATGCGTATGCTTGGTTTTCCTCAAGGGATGTACAACGGGACCCGTTGGTTTTACAATAATGATAATTTGGTAAAGAAAAACGATAATTATCATATTTATGTCAGTATGGCATCAGTACGTTGTGATGGCATTGAAAGTGCCTACGTTATGGCCGATGGATATAACTTTTATACCTGCGATGGGATGACGCTTTATCAAAGAGAAGGAAACGAATATAGTCAAGCCATGGGTGGATGGAATCTGACCGCTATTCCAGGTGTGACAAGTAGACAGGGAGAAGATAAGCTAAAGCCAATTGTAAATTGGAGAGGGTATTGTAGTAAACACAATTATGCTGGAGCTGCTACAAGTGGTAAGGAAAACGCTGTCTCTGGTTTTCAGTTTGAAAAATTAAATGCTTCTCAAAAAAAGAATGTGAATGATAGAGAGGGGTTGAGTAATGATGTTGAAATTTTATATGGTGTATCAGCTCATAAGTTTACTATGATGGCAGGAGACTACATGTTATCTCTAGGGTCAGGTATTAATAATTTAAAACAAGGTATTGAAGGAGATATATGGACGACTGTTGACCAAACTTTATGGCAAAATTCGGTGAAAGTACTTGGAGAAGATTCTTTACAGAAGAGTTATTCTCTTGGTAAAAATAAAAGAATTGTCTTGAAAAAAGCTAGTGAAGGAGTCGTTAAAGATAGAGAAATATTATGGGCTTTTCAAAAAAATGGTTTTGCTTATGGGGTCCTTCCTTCTCAAACAACAGGTGAAGTTGTTTTAACATTACAAAATCGTAAGACAAAATGGAAAAAATTGAATTATTCCAATAAAAAGAAAAAAGATCTTCCTAAGAAAGTAAACATATTTCAGTTACACATCAACCATGGGAAAAAAGTTAAGGATGATCGTTATGGGTATATTACTTACTGCGGTACTGATACGGGTAAAATAGCTTTTAATAAAAATCCTTTTCTTGTTATAGAAAATACCACTAATATTCAGGCTGCACAAACTACAGATGGCTCCGTTATAGGAGTTTCTTTTTACAATAATAAAAAAACACTCAACGCAAAAGACTGGTCTATGTCTGTGAGTGTTCCTTGTGTGCTACTTTTAGAAAAAGAAAAATCTGGCTATAGATTGACAGTTACAGACCCTAAGCTTAATAATAATTGTAAAAAGATAATTGTTAAAACAACATTAAAACTAAAAGAGGGGGCATCGGTAAAAAAAAAGGGGAAATGGAATGTTATCAAAGTTGATATGAAAGTAGATCAACAATGTGGTAAGCCCCAAAGTATTTTACTTGTAGATAATAAATAACTATTCAATAATGGAGTTTATCGCTGATAAGCTTTGAAATCCGTTGAAGTAAGCACAAGTCACCATGTAGTTAGTGCTACTGACAAGTAACATGATCACTGAAGCAATGTATTCAGCAGGTGGGTTAAATCGTGGTAGTCCTTGTAAATCCATCGATGCGAAGATGAACTTCTTGATGATGTCGTCAACTCGAGCTCTGTCTTGAGCTATGAATGGGACTGATGTCTGAATGAAGTTGTAGTCGTCTTCGGTTATTCCGTAATGACTTAAGTCTTGAACGCCTGATGTGATTTTGATTTTTTAAATATCGAGAATAGCCTCTATTCGTAGGTCTTGGTCTTTCATTTTTTTCTCCTAATTATTTTACTTAGAAGAAAAAATTCACAAACTACCCTGAAGTTAACATAATAGGTATTATGGGAAGTACGCAATAAAGACACAGTCGGCATAGAAACAATCGGTTACGGCAGAAACTTAAGAGACAGAGGCATCACAGACAACGAAGCAGAATACTTACTACAAAACGACATCGAAGACCATAAACAAAGACTACTAGAAAAAAAACCCTGGATACGAGAAATACCATCAATACCCAGACGATGGGTACTATACAACATGGCATTCAACTTAGGAGTTAATGGACTACTACAATTCAAAAACACCTTATCACTCATCAAAAAAAAACAATACAAACAAGCATCAAAATCGATGCTAAAATCAAAATGGGCAAAGCAAGTAGGCAAACGAGCCACTACCCTAGCCCACCAAATGAAAACAGGAGAATGGAAATGAAAAAATTAATAATCATGATGTTGCTATTATTCAATCTAGCCTTTAGTTACGAGGTATTATACTTTATTCGTTTTACAGATAAATATAATAGTCTTGATAATAATAAAATTACTGAAGTTAGAAATGGGATTGAGATTTATAACCTTTTAAATATAGAAAAGATTATAAAAAAGAAGAAAAAACAAGGTTATCGAGTGGTACAATTTTGTCCTGTAGTGTTTGTAGAAAAAGCGGAGATTTTTGTTTTACTAGAAAAAACAGAAAATAAAAAAAAGTAGTTGATAAAAAATAAAAAATGGACTATAAATAGATATAAATTTATATAAAATTACCTTAGAAATAAGTTTACTTCCCATAATACCTATTATGTTAACTTCAGGGTAGTTTGTGAATTTTTTCTTCTAAGTAAAATAATTAGGAGAAAAAAATGAAAGACCAAGACCTACGAATAGAGGCTATTCTCGATATTTAAAAAATCAAAAAGCATGGATATTTCATAAATATATTGTATTATCTTAACACTAGTTAAAAAAAAATTTACGACCTCACGCTTTATAATAGATTATTATTCTTTAAATTTTAATTATTAGTTTTAAAACACCTGTAATAGAAAAAAATGAAATTAAAAGAGAAAATATTAGTAATCTCTCCTTTTACAAGAGACATTGAATACATTCGATTTATTTTAGAGCCCAACTATCAAATTTTTGAAGGGAAAGAATACAAGCAAGTCAGCACTTTATTAAAAATTAGCAATGCTAAATTACTCATTATTATTATGATGGGATTTGAGACAAATGAAGATGTTAAATTAATCAATCAAATTAAAAAAGAAAATAATTCTTTAAGCATTGCTATGATTTTTGAAAATAGCGAGAAACGTTCAGAAGTATTTATACAAGATATAGATGCTTACTTAATTAAGCCTTTTTTTAAAAAAGAAATTGAACTGATGGTTGATTGTGTTTTTAAAAAAATAGAAAAACACAATCAATTATTAAATGTTAATCATAAGCTTTATCAAGAAAAAGAAAACTTAAAAAAATATTTTTCAGAAGAAGTGATCAAAATGATTGAAAAAAAAAAATCAATGAATTCATTAGAGAGTTCTTATTTAAAAGTGACTGCCCTTTTTGTTGATATAAGAAATTTTACTAGTTTGGGAGAAAATTTAGGTCCGAAAAATCTTGCTAAGGTTTTAAATCTTATTTTTACAGATATGATCGATATTATTTTTTCACATAAAGGATCCATTAATAAAATTATAGGAGATGCTTTATTAACAACTTTTGGCTGCCCTTTTCCGTCAGATGAAGATAGTTTTAATGCTATTAAATGTGCCTTATCATTAATTAATACTGTTTTGGTATTTAATAAAGTGCCACCTGAATTTTTAAAAAATAAAATAGAAATCGGAATTGGGCTTGCAACGGGGATGGTTTTCGCTGGTAATATTGGATCATATCGCCGAATGGAATATACTGTTATTGGTGATATTGTTAATTTAGCTAGTCGGCTTCAAAATTTAACTAAAGAAGTTAATGGCAATATTATTATCGATAAAAAAACATATGAAGAAAATAAAAATAAAATTGATGTAACGCTTTCTGAGCGTAATATAATTGAAGGTAAAACAGAGAAATTAAATATTTATATATTAAGGGGTATAAAAGAAGAAAAAAAAAATAATCAAATCGCTCAAACCAAACAAAATTGGAGACTTTAAAAATATGAATATTTTAGTGGTTGATGACTCTTCTGTTATTAGAAATTTCATAACTCAGCTTTTAAAAGATGCCGGTCACATGGTTATTACAGGAGAAGATGGTAGGGTTGGCTTAGAAAAATATAAAGCATTTTCTGATTTAGATTTAATTATTTCAGATTATAATATGCCTAAGATGAATGGGATTGAATTTATTATTGAAGTTAGAAAATTAGATCAAGATATCCCTATTTTAATTTGCACTACTGAAGTAGAAGAAGAATACAAAATCAAAGGATCAAAAGCAGGTGCAAATGGTTGGCTTGTTAAACCTATTAAAGAAGATCAATTATTGGATATTGTTAAACAAATTGAAGAAAAATAAAAGAGAAAATAAAAAATTTCGAGATTAAATGGATTTTTTTAAAATAAAGAATAAAGTCTATATTTCTTTTAATGAGGATGAGCTTTTATCTGATACAGAAGAATTGAAAAATAAATTACTTTCCGTTCAAGGAAGTATTAATCAAATAAAACATTTTATTATTACTCTTCATGATGTTTCTGATTTATCAATTACAAGTGTTGCCAGACTTTATAATTACACAAAAATTTTAGCAAAACAAGATGTAAGATGTGACATTAAAGCTAATGAAAAACTTTGTTGTTTATTACAAAACTTTCCTTTTAGTCATTGTTTTTTAGAGCCTAAAAATTAATTCATTATGCCTGTAGATTACGTTGCTCTTAAAAAAAATTTTGTCGAAACTTCTTTAGAGTCTTTAGAAAATAGTGAAAAAAACATCTTGCTTTTAGAGAAAGAATATAATGATGAGTTAGTTGGTAGTATTTTTCGTTCTATTCATTCCATTAAAGGAAGTGCTGGGATGTTTGGATTGGACAATCTTTCTAAGATGAGTCATGTTTTTGAAAACTACTTAAGTTTTTTTCGAAAAAATCAAAAAACGCTCACCTCTTCTGATACGAATTTTATCCTTAAAGGAGTAGATGTTTTAAGAGGTTTGCTTAAGGATATAGATAATAGTCAAAATATTGATTGTAAAGACTTGATTAAAGAATTTTCTTCAAAATTACTTAATTTTGAAAACAAAACTGATTTTAATTTAAATGGAACCCCACCCTCTTCTACTGAAAAAATCAAAATAATGTTATATCAGAAAAAGATGACTTTAAACTCAACATTCCAACTGTTTTTCTTGATAAAGCGAAGACACTAAAACATTATTTAATTTATATCAGCTTTGATCTTATAGGAAGTGGTTTTTCTTACTTTAGTGAGTTACAGAAATATTTTAATTATTTGCCAATTTCGTGTAGCCTTTTCAAAAAAGGAATTATTAATGTTCCTCAAAATTCAAGCATTGAAAACCTCGATCGATTATCTTATTATTTTATTTTTTTAAGTAATCAACTTATTAAAAAAGATTCAAGAAAAATCGGTGAAATAAAACTCAAAAACCTTAAAATTTTATATGATCCTACTAAAAATAATGAAGAAACTTTAATTGAGAAAGTTGAAGAAAAGAAATTAGAAAGTAATGAAAATAAAATTTCAAATGATAATAAAGATTATACATTTAAAATCGATACCAAAACTTTAGAAGACTTAATGACTCTTCTTGAAGAAATCACTTTAATTAGAAATTCTCTTTCAAATAGAATTAGTTTTTTAAAAGATTCTGATAGTGAAATTTTTGTAAAACGGCTTAAATTTCTTATTAATTCTATTAAAGATCATATTTATAAAATTAGACTTCAAGATATAAATTTACTGTTTAATAAATTATTTCGTATTTCAAGAGACGCTGCTCAGAAAAGTGGAAAAAGAATTAAACTCATTACAGATGCAAATAATGTCAAATTAGACCGTAAGCTTTTAGATTTCATCGAATCCCCTCTTGTCCATATTTTACGTAATGCTATCGATCATGGCATTGAAACTCCAGACCAAAGAGAAAAACTTAATAAAAATAAAGAAGGCATCATAAAAATTAGTGCCAGTCTCCATAGAAGAAAAATTATTCTTGAAATTCAAGATGATGGGAAAGGACTTGATTTAGATAAAATTAAAAACCTTGCAATACAAAGAGGTTTAGTTGATAAAGATAAGGTTGATTCATTAGTTAAAAAAGAAATAATTGATTTTATTTTTTCGCCTGGTTTTAGTACAACCAAAAAAGTCACCTCTCTTTCTGGAAGAGGTGTTGGAATGGATGTTGTTTCATCTCATATCAAACAATTAAATGGTGGTGTGGATATAGATTTCACTCCTAATAAGGGTAGTACTTTTAGAATAAACATCCCTCAAACAATGAGTATCGTTTCTTGTTTAATTCTTAAGAATTTAGATTCGTACTTTTCTATATTAGAACAAGATGTAGAACAAATTATAAAGTATAACTCAGCTAATGAAATTGTGAAAGAAAAAATTAATAATAAAAACAAAACAATAGAAATGTATCAATTTCAAGATACTTATCTACCTATGTTGAAACTAGATAAAATTTGTAATCAAAACTTTGTTCAAAAAAGAGACTCTAACAATTCTATTATTATCATTATAAATAGTGGTTGCTACCGGTTTGCTATTTTAACAGACAAAGTGATTGATACAGAGGATGTTGTTATCAAACATTCTGGAAAAAAATTTAATTCTATTTTGGAGTATTCAGGGATGACTATATTAGGAAGTGGAGAAATTGCTTTAATTCTTGATGTTTATGCGATTATTAATCATTATTTTAATGAAGAAAGTAAACAAGCTTATCAAGAAAAATCAAAAAAAAAGATTACAAGTATTCGTATAAAAAAGTCATTTTTAGTCTTTTTAATTTTGAATCAAAAAATATCGTTTCTAACAAATAGTATTACTAAAATTCAACGGCTTTTTCCTAAGCAGTTACTTTTCTTAGCGGGTAAAAAATATCTTAATTATAGAAAACGAACCATTCCTATTGTTAATTTAGAAGATTTTTTTTTAAATCAAACAGTATCGAATGAAACAAAACCTAGTATTCCTAAAAACAAGAATAGTAAGTATTTGATTTTCATTAAATTAAAAGATCAAATTTTTGCTTTATTATTAAGTAATATTCTTGAGGTTGTTCATAAAGTTGATTTAATTGAAGAAGGCAAATTGAAAAATAAGTTTTTATTAGGTAATTTAAAAATTAATGATGAGACGATTCCTTTTATTAATTTAGAGATGATTGTGAATGAATTTTTAGTTAGATCTAAAGACGCATGAAAATTTTAACTTACTTTATAGGAAATGGATTGTATGGACTCTTATTAGATCAAATCATTGAAGTTACTGAAAACAATATCAATTATACTAAAGTTCCAAAATCTCCTACATCTATTTTTGGCCTTCTTAATTTACGTGGGGAAATTATTACCTTGTTAGATTTAAATCAAATTCTTTATAATACACCGATAAATAGCTTAAGTGATGATAAAAATTTTAGGGTTATTCGTATTAAAAAAAATAACGAAAATCTTGGCATCATTATTAATGAAATTTCAGAGATTTATAATGTCAATCAAAATGATCTTCGTACTGTTCCTCCAGATATCAAAAATAGCCAAACTGAATATATTTCAAATGTTATTTATATTAATGAAAAACTGGTTTTTTTAATCAATATAAATAAATTAGAAGGTTAAAATGGAAGAAAAAAATTATGAATCTCTAATAAAAAAGACGGCTTCTTTAGTAAAGAGAAATTTTGAAATTTGTGTTATTGGAATTTCTACAGGTGGACCAGATGCTTTAGAAATTCTTTTTAAACATTTGCCTACTAATCTTAAAAAAAGTATTGTTATTGTTCAACATATTTATGAGGGATTTTGTATTAATTTAGTCAATAGGCTCAATCGCAACTCTAATCTTTCAGTTGTCTCTGCAGAAGCAAAAGCTTTTTTAGAACCAGGAAAAATATTTATTGCAAAAGCAAATAACAAACATCTTATCGTTAAAAAAGGCCAACTATTATATACTAATGCTCCTCCAGAAAATAGTTGTCGACCATCTATTAATGTCCTTTTTAGATCTGTTGCTAAAGAATATAAAAAAAAAGTCATTGGAATTATCATGACTGGTATGGGATCAGATGGATTAGAAGGTTGTAAAGCAATTAAAGAAATGGGGGGGTGTATTATTGTTCAAAGTGAAAAAACGTGTAAAATCTCTAGTATGCCAAACCACCCTATAAAAGCTGGTTTAGTACCAGAAATTCTTTCTCCAATTGGAATTGCCCATAGGATTAAAGAATTATTAGGAATCATAAAGTAATAAGAAATTTGATGGAAATAAAAAAATTAGAATACCGTTTTATTATTGATATTATCAAAAAACATTCTGGTTTACATATAGCAAAAGAAAAGTCATATTTGATTCCTAGTAAACTAAATACAATACTTGAAGAGTATCATTTAAAAAATTATACTGAATTGGGAAAAGAACTCGAAAAAAATATCAACAAAGAAATTTTTTTTAAAACATTAGACTTAATTATTAATCATGAAACAAGTTTTTTTCGAGAAAAAAATATTTTTCAATCAATTCATAAACAAATTATACCTGAATGGTTATTTTTGAATAACTTAAACAAAAACTATTTACCAAAAGATAAAAAATTTAAAATATGGAGTGCTGGGTGTTCTACTGGGCAAGAATCTATTTCTGTTTTAATAGCCATATTAGAAAAATACCCTAATTTTATTAATCATATAGAAATCCTTGCTACCGACATTTCTCCTTATGTTATTGAGTATGCTAAAAAAGGAAAATACAGTGAGTTTCAAATAGATAGAGGCTTGGATAAAAAAAATTTAAAATCTTATTTTATAAAAATTAATAAAGGTTATCAAATTAAGAATTTGTATAAAAAACTTATTAACTATCAAACCCTAAACCTTGTAAATAGTCGCTACCCTACTCAATTTGATTTAATATTATGCCGTAATGTTGTGTTTTATTTTGATCAAAAAACACGTTTAAAAACCTATAATAGTCTTTTTAAAAGTCTTAATCCAAAAGGGATACTTTATTTAGGTTTAGCAGAAGATTTATCTTATTATAAGATAAAAAATCTTACTACAAAACATTACAATCAAAGCAAGTATTTTCAGTTTTCAAAAAAATCTGTTTTTTGTTAAAAATAAAAAAAAGGAGTGATTCACCAATGGTAAATCCAATAAGCAATTTTATAAAAAATTTAAAAGTAAATTTAAAAATATACGTTATTATAATTGTATTTTTTATCCCTTTGATGTTTCTTTTCATCACTAAAATAGTGTCTTATCAAGAAACAATTAATGCTGTAAAAGAAGAAAAAGAAGCTTTAGTGTATATAAGGCAACTTTATACTCTTGTCATTAAAATACAATTACACCAATATCAAAGTGGTCGATATCTGAGTGGTAATAGTACTAAAAATTTATTAGAACCCCTTAAAAAAACACGTGCAGAAATCAACGAACTCTTTGAAAAATCCTTAAAGTTAGATGAGCGTCACTTTGCTAAATTTGAAGATCACGATGATGGGTTAACGGACTCAAAAAAAGCTTGGTCTAGTTTAATAAAAAGACTTAATGATAAACGTATTGATCTTATCGATGATTTTGAGCTTCACTCAGAGATTAATAAAGAGCTGATTGAACTTATGAGTCGGCTTGAGTTTATGAGTCGACCTAATCAAACCGCTAATTCTAAATCTGATAACTTACTTTTATTATATTTAAGAACAGTTACTTTAAAAGATATCCCATATATTCAAGAACAAATAAGTCAACTTAGATTTGTATTAGGGACGATTAATGAAAAAAAAGAACGTCAAGAAATATCAAAGAATGTGTTTGCACGAGTACATCAATTGGAGCTAGAAACAAAAAGACTCCTTAGGCATTTTAAATATGTTTTTAAAGGACACCCTGAAATTAAAGAGCGTTTGGAGAAAAATTTAGATTATTTTAATTCAAATTCTCATGCTTTTTTTACTGAAGTTAATGAATCTTTTAGAGAAGATAAAAATAAGGCTAGTTTTTTTTTAAAAAAAATTAATCAACAAATTGAATTACTTTTAGAATTAAGAAATCAAACTGAAGAAGAAATAGACCTTATTTATTCAGGTTTTTCAATCAGGAGTAAAACAAAATTATATATTTTTTGGGTCATGGTGTTGGTGTTTTTTATTATAGGCAGTCTGATTACTTTTACAAGTATTAACACTATTTTAAATCCAATTAAAACAATTGTTTCAAAAGTAAAAAATATTTCTCAAGGAGATTTAAGAGAAGTCATTAATTATCAAGCTAAAGATGAATTAGGAGAATTGGTTGTTTCCTTTAATTACTTTATAAAACAAATAGAAACTATTATTAAAGATATTTTAAAAAATAGTCTTGTGTTACAAAATGAAGCTAAAATCATATCAAGTTCTGTACAAGGATTTTCTATGTCTTCAACTAAAATTAATTCTCAAACAGATGAAGTTGCTGGTGCTGAAAAAGAAATTAACCAAAGAATACAAAATGTTGCAAGTGCCATAGAGGAAATGTCTATTTCTATTAATGAAGTTTCAAAGCAAACAACTAAAGCAGCTCAAGTAACAGCGAGAGCTTCTGAGTCTGCTAAAAGCACTAATAACATCATAGTTGACTTCAATGAGAAAGCCAATGAAATCGATGGGGTTATAGAAACAATTGCAAGTATCGCCGAACAAACAAAACTTTTAGCTTTAAATGCTTCTATTGAAGCAGCAAGAGCCGGTGAAGAAGGAAGAGGATTTTCAGTTGTTGCTTCTGAAGTAAAAGAGCTCTCTATTCAAACAGCTAATTCTTCAGAAGAAGTTAAATCAAAAATAGAAAACCTTCAGGCAAGTACTCAAAAAGCAATCAAAGCAATCAAAGATATTTTAAATAAAACTTTAGAAGTCGATAATATCACTTCTTCTATTGCTACGGCTTTAGAAGAACAAACCATTACTGTTAAAGAAATTGCCATTAACCTATCTCAAACTTCTGAAAGATCAAATTATGCTTCATCTAATATCGTTTCAATTGGAAATCTTATGAAAACTCTTGATCAAGATAGTACCAATATAGCAGCAAAATCTAAAGGATTACTTAATATTTCAACTTCTCTAAATAGAATAGTTAATCAATTTAAAGTTACAGAAACAACAACAGAAAAATTTTAAATTAAAACTCTTTTGTATTTAATTAAAAAAATAATTTTTTAATTAAATTTAAATACCTCACTAAGGTAAAGTTATACATTTATATAGTTTTAAAAAATTTTAAATTTAGTCTATTAATTTTATTAAGTAAATTTAAAAACTTGTCGACATTCAAAAGAATTATCAAAAAAATATTAGGAATAAAAATTATTTAAAAAACATGCAAAAAAAAATTATTATAGGTGCTCTTGCTGGTGTTATATTATTGGGTTTGTTTTTAGGGATTAACCGATACAAAAAATCAGGGATTCATAAAGAAATTAGGCGATATGAAAATCGAGTTGAAAAATATCCTGAAGATCCAGAAAATTATAAAACTCTTTCTAAACTTTATGAAAAACTTAAAGATTATGAAAGCTCTGAAAAATACTACGAACTCGCTCAACAAGCTGAAATTTTAAAAAAAGAAACCGACCAACAAAAGCGTTTAGCTGAGCTACAAAAACTAGTCGGTTTTTCTAGAGCCATTGCCCAAAATAAAAAAGAAAAAGGAGAAATTGAAGATTCGGATGCTATAAAGACTTCTTTTGACTTAAAAAAGCTTGATAAAACAGACGACCCTATTTTAAATAAAGCCATCAATGCTTATAACAAAGCACAAGAATATTATCAAAAAAAAGAACTCGAGGAGGCTATAAAAAAATTAAAAGAAGCGATTTCATATAAAGAAGATTTTGATAAAGCTTATTCTTTATTAGCATCGATTCAATTAGAAAAAAAAAAATTTGATGAAGCTTTGAAAAATTCAAAAAAAGCAGTCTCTCTTAATCCAAAAGATGATAATGCTTTCTTTGTTAAAGGCGAAGTTTTTAGAGAATATAAAGATTTACAGCAAGCTAAAAAAAATTATAAGCAAGCAGTAGAAAACAATGATCAACATTATTTAGCTTTTTACCGCTTGGGCAATATAAAATACCGAATGAAATTTTACAAAGAAGCTAGTGGTTTTTACAAAAAATGTCTTAAAATAAAACCAGATTTTTATAAAGCGATTATCAATTTAGGAATGTGCTATTACCAAAGTAACAACTTAATTTCTTCTAGAAAACTTTTTGAAAAAGCTATAAGTACTAATAGCATACAAGAAGATAAACCTAGTTTATATTTTGCTTATTCTAGACTTGGGTTTATTAATAAAAAGCTCCGTTCTTATGATAAAGCGATCTTATATCTTAAAAAAGCTAGTAAAATTAAAGAAGATCCAAAAAATTTAGTTTTATTAGGAATTCTCTATGAAGAAAAAGGAAACAAAGCTTTAGCCAAAGAAGTTTATAACAATGCTTTGGGTGTTGATTCTGAAAATATAGAAGCTCTTTATAATTTTGGAACTCTTATCATGAATACCGATACCCCTAAAAAAGCTTTGGAATATTTTAAAAAAATTATTGATATTAAACCTTCGTATATCAAAGCTTATATTAATGCGGGTGTTTGCCATGTAAAATTACATGATAGAGACAGTGCTAAAAAATACTTTACAGAAGCTTTTAAAATTAATAATAAACACCCTGATGTTAATATCGAGCTTGCCAAATATTGGAAAGAAAAAACCATTATGGATAAAGCAGTCTATCATACTAAAATTGCCATCCTTAATGAAAAAAATCTTTCAAGAAAAGCAAAATATTTTAATGAATTGGGACTAATTTATTTAGATTTTGAATTAGAAGATGAAGCCATAAAATCTTTTTTAAAATCTAGAGAAATAGAACCAACTAATAAAGAGACACTTAAAAGCTTGATTAAGATTTATACTAAACAAAAAAATTGGGAAGAAGTTTCTAAATATACTACTATCCTTATTCGAATTGATAATAAAGCTTATGAATATTATGAAAATTTAGGAAAGGTATATCTTAAAATGAAAGAAAGTGGAAAAGCAAAGAAAATCTTTAATGATTTATTAAATAAAAATCCTTCTTATAAAAATCGAAAAGAAATTGAAAAAATTATACAAATTTTGTAAACTTAAATTTTAAAATCATTGGAAAATAAAAAATGAAGGTTCTCAGTTTTGATATTGGGGACAAAGTGATAGGAGTGGCGACAAGTGATTTAACAGAAATGATCGTCACTCCTAAAATGCCGATATTTTATGAAAAGGAAAAATCATTAATTGATCTTTTAGCTGCTCAAGTTATTAATGAAAAAACCCAAAAAGTAGTTATCGGCTACCCTCTAAATATGGATGGGACAAAAGGAAAGCAAGCTAATAAAATGACAAATATTGTAGCCTCTCTTAAAAAAAAACTCCCCAACATCGAATGGATTTTACATGATGAAAGATTATCTTCTTGGTCGGTAAGAAGAAAATATTCTACTTTAAAACTTTCAAAAAAGAAACAAATTAAGAATATTGATAGCTTTAGTGCTATGGAAATTTTAAGTGATTTTTTAGAAATTCCCTCTAAAGAATTTTAATTAATTTTTTAGAAAAATTAAATTATTACTATGTTTAAATCTATTTCAAATGAAATTAATTTTCCAAAATTAGAAGCAGAAATCAACCAATATTGGGAAGATAATAATACTTTTCAACAATCTATAAAAAATCGTCTTGGCAATAAATCTTTTATTTTTTATGATGGGCCTCCTTTTGCGACAGGATTGCCTCACTATGGGCACCTTTTAGCAGGAACGATTAAAGACATCATTCCAAGATACCAAACCATGAAAGGAGCGTACGTAGAAAGACGCTTTGGATGGGATTGTCATGGCTTACCCATAGAAATGGAAATGCAAAATAAACTTAATTTAAAATCAAGAAATGATATTCTCTCTTATGGGATCAAACCATTCAATGAAGCTTGTCGTTCTAATGTTTTAAAATATACCAATAAATGGGAAAAAATTGTCAATAAAATGGGTCGATGGGTTGATTTTAATAATTCATATCAAACAATGGACAATGCTTTTATGGAGTCTGTTTGGTGGGTTTTTAAAGAACTTTATAAAAAAAATCTCATTTATGAAGGATTTAAAGTTTTACCTTATTCTTGGAAAGCCTCAACAATTTTGTCTAATTTTGAAGCTAATTTAAATTACAAATCCGTTCAAGATCCAGCTCTTATTGTTAAATTTAAAATTAGAGATAGAGAAGAATTTTTACTTGCTTGGACAACAACTCCATGGACGCTTATTTCTAATACTGCTTTATGTGTTTCTAAAGACATTCTTTACATTAAAATAAAAATTAAAAAAACAAATGAAATTTATATATTAAGTAAAAAAAGCAAAAATAAAATCTTTCAAGAAAATGAAATAATTGTTTTAGAGGAGTTTAAAGGTGAAAGAATGGTTAATTATCTTTATGAGCCACTGTTCCCTTACATGCAAAAAGAAATCGATACAAAAGATGCTTTTAAAGTTTTAACAGATGATTTTGTCCAAGATGAAGAAGGGGTTGGTATTGTTCATTTAGCTCCTGCTTTTGGAGAAGATGATTATCGAGTTTGTAATGAAAATCAATTGCCTCTTTTTGATCCGATTGATTTAGATGGTAATTTTAATAATACTATAGGAGTTGTTTCAGGAGTTAATTTTAAAGACGCTAATAAAATCATTATTAAAGAATTAAAAAATAAAAATCTTATATTTAGTCATCAAACCATAGAGCATTCCTACCCTTTTTGCTGGCGAACAGATACGCCTTTAATTTATAAAGCTATTTCTACTTGGTTTGTAAAAGTAGAGTCTATAAAAGAAAGAATCATTTTAAATAATAAAAAAATTAATTGGACTCCAGAGCATCTTAAAGAAGGTCGTTTTGGAAAATGGTTAGAAAATGCAAAAGATTGGGCAATTAGTAGAAATCGTTATTGGGGGACTCCTCTGCCTCTTTGGCGTTGTGAAAAAGATAATAGCTTATTATGTTTCGGAAGTATTAAAGAGTTAGAACAAGCAAGTGATCAAAAAATTAATGACCTACACAAACATTATCTCGATGAAATCAAAATTAAAAAAGACGGAAAAACTTATAAAAAAATTAGTGAGGTATTAGATTGTTGGTTTGAATCAGGGTCAATGCCATTTGCTCAAAATCATTATCCTTTTAAAACCACTTCACTTGAAAATATTTTTCCAGCAGATTTTATTGCTGAAGGCCTTGATCAAACTAGGGGTTGGTTTTATACCCTTCTTGTTATTTCAACGGCTCTTTTTAATCAACCTCCTTTTAAACAAGTGATTGTCAATGGTCTTATCTTAGCAAAAGACGGTAAAAAAATGTCTAAAAGACTTAAAAATTATCCTGAAGTAGACCATATTTTAGACTCTTACGGGGCGGATGCTCTTAGGCTTTATCTCATAAGCTCCGGTGCCATAAAAGGAGAAAATCTATGTTTTTCTGAAAAAGGAATTTTAGAAGCAACAAAATTATTTCTTTTGCCCCTTTGGCATTCTTTTTCTTTTTTTATTTCTTACGCCAATATTGATCACTGGAAATATAATAAAAAACTTGATTTTAAAAAAAATAATTTTTTAGATGAATGGCTTCTTTCTTATACCCAAACTACTCTTAAAAAAATTATAAATTCAATGGATCAATATAAACTTTATGAAATTCCCCCTATTCTTTACAAATTTATGGATCGCCTAACTAATATTTATATTAGAAATAACAGAAGACGTTTTTGGAAAAGTGAAAATGACAACGATAAAAATGAAGCTTATCAAACTCTATATATTACTTTAAAAACTATCAGCCTTATTATTGCTCCTTTTACACCTTTTATTTCAGAAAAAATTTATCATACCCTTACTTATCAAGAAAAACCTTCTTCTGTTCATCATCAATATTATCCAAAAATAAATCAACTTCTTATTAATCAAAAACTCGAAGAAAAAATGACTATTTTAGAATCTTCTATTTCTTTAGCAAGATCCCTTAGGCTTAAAAATAAAATAAAAAATAGACAACCCCTTGCGTATTTAACTCTTATTACTGAAGATCTTCTTGTTTTAAAAACCATTAAAGCCAATCAAAATATTATTAAAGAAGAACTTAATGTTAAAGAAATCCGTATTGAAAAAAATGAAAATAATTACATAACTCATCATTTAAAAGCTAATTTTAGAGTATTAGGCAATCGTTACGGAAAAAAAGTACAAAAAATTAATCAGGCTATTATAAACTTAAGCCCAAAAGAAATTGCGCTTTTTAATAAAAAAAAAAAAATATCTATTTCAATTGAAAAAGAAGTCTACCATTTAAACGAAGAAGACATCCTTGTTAAAAGAGAACAAAAAGGAAATTTTATTATTGCTAATGAAGGTCCTATTACTTGTATTTTAAATACAAAATTAACTCCCGATTTAATTAGTGAAGGGCTAGCAAAAGAATTTATAAATCGCATTCAAAAATATAGAAAAAATCTCAACTTAAATTACACAGATTTTATTTCCATTGAATGGAACTCAGAAGATCAGTTTTTAATTGACGCTCTTTTAAAAAATAAAAACTATATTTTAAAAGAAACTCTTGGGAAAAATTTTATTTTTAAAGAAAAAGAAAACTCCTTCTTTCAAGATACTTTAAACAAAAGATTGATCACCTATAAAATCAAAAAATCTTCTTAATCAAAGAACCAAAATGACTTGTTTCTTTTAAAGAAATTAAATAATTGTTTCAATTTGATACATTTTAAGAAACTCTATTATTTTGTAATTATTTTCCCTTCAAATAACCTTTATACCATCTATTTTATATTATATTATTTTAAAAAATTGGCACATTATTTGATATATTTTAAAAAAGAAATCAATACTTTCAATAAAATTTATAAGGATAAAAAATGAGAACAATCGACAATAGTTTACTTTACTACATAAGTCAGATTAAAAACATTCCTACTTTAAGTCGTGAAGAAGAATATAAATTAGCAATAAAAGCTGAAAATGGTGATAAAAAAGCCCAAGAAAAATTAATTTCTTCTAATTTAAAATTTGTTATTCAAGTATCAAAACAATATTACAATAAGCAAATTCCTTTGATTGATTTAATTAGTGAGGGAAATTTAGGGCTTTTGAGAGCTTTAAAAACTTTTCAAGTAAATAAAGGTTATCGATTTATTTCTTATGCTGTTCATTGGATTAAACAGTCTATTATTAAATCTGTTGCTGAAAAATCCAATTTAATTAAACTCCCACTTAATGCTAACAACCAACTTGTTAAAATTAAAAAAGAAATTAATAGTAATCTTGAAAATTATAATCATTACGAAATCATTGAAAATATAGAAAAAAAATTCAATTTAAATAAATTGACGATTTTAAAATTAATTCAAATTTCTTCAAAACACCAGTCCCTTGATCAAACAACTAATAGTAATGAAACCTTAAAAAATTCCCAAAATATGAAAGAAATTATTAAAGATGACAAGGATAACAATCAACCAGAAGCCCAAATCTTAAAAAAAGATTTAAAAAAAAGTATCAAAAAAATTCTCTCTTCTTTAAAACCAATAGAAAAAGAAGTAATTGAAAAAAGATTTGGAATTAAAACCGACCCTCAAACATTACTTGAAATAGGCAAAGAAACTGGTCTGACTAAAGAAAGAATTAGGCAAATAGAGCAAAAATCTCTTGAAAAACTAAGAAATATAGCACCACTTTTAAAAGACCATATTTATAATTAATAATTTACTTATAAAATAATGTAAACAAAAAAAAATTAGTTTTTATTAGTTTTTTCTTGGAGTGGTTTTTTTCCTTCTTTTTTCTCTTGCTGTTTAGTAGATAAATTAGCATCAATAGTTTTTTGACTTGAAGATTTATATTTATCATCTAAATAATCTTTATAAAGATTTTTATAATTTTCTCCTTTAAAATTAATCACTTTAACATAATGATTAGCAAGTTTTTTTAATTTATAATTTTTGATTTTTTCATTTTCTTTTGTTAAAGAAATGGTTAAATTCCAAAGATAAAAAAGTTCTCTTTGAAGGTTATAAACGGCATAATAACTATGATTGCCACTGGATAATTCATATAAAAATTGATGAGATCCTATTAAGAATTTATAAATTTCTCTTCTTTCTTTTTCTCCTTGAGCATAAATAATTTTATTTTCATTGTTACCAAGAAGATACTCAAAAATCGTAACAGCCTCTTTAATATGCTCCATATCCCCTAAAAATAATTTAAAAAGTCCCGATATTTTTTTAATACGATAAACGATATTTCTAATTTCTTTATCAACAGCTCCATAATAAGCAAGGCTGTCTTCTATTTCTGTCATACGTTTATCAATTTTTTTAAGAATAATAAGTGTTTTATGAACAAATTGATCGTTCCTAAGAAATCTAGAAAGATTTTTATAATAAAATTTTTGCTTCCTAGAAAATAAATCAAACAAATACAATTTTTGTAACTCGATTTCATCTGTTAATTTTTTAGCAAAATTTTCTACTTTATAAATAATTTTTTTAAGTTCTACTTCTTCAATTTTTTTGAGATTTGCCTTAATGATTTCATAATCTTCTTTTTCCAATTGGGGATTTGCTTCATCAATGCCTTTAGCATACGGGGCATATGGATTCAATGCTTCTAATGGATTTATTTCTGCTTTTTTTTGTTCCTCAACTACTTTATCATCTTGAGAAAAACCAATAATGACCATAAACATTACTACTACACTAAGTCTTAAACAATTTCTAAAAAACATAAAAACAACCTTTTTTTTAAAAAATTTAGAAAACCCCTTTAATCGCTGAAAACAATTTCATATAAAAATTTTTATAAATGAAATGATTTTCTAGCTTTGATTTTTTCACGTCACTAAGTAAATTTAAAAAAATTCTTAATTGATTCTCTTGCTTCCATTGTAGACTAGAATTCATTTTTTTTTCAATAGAGAAAAGATATTTTAATAAAATAACCTCTATAGAAACTTTTTTTTCAACTAAATAATCTTTAAATTCAATAATAGACACCTTTTTTTGATGCATCATGTTTTCTAATTGTATTTCAAGCTCTTTAGACAAACCTTCTTCAGTGCCTTTTTCAACAAAGGAAAATAAATCAAACAAATTATTTGTTAAAAATTTTGGAACTTTTTCATTATAAAGTCCAAATTTGTTTTTTAAAATCTTTTGACAAACTCTTGCATTTAAATGATTAAAAGTTAATAAAGCACATCGACTTTTTAACGGCTTAATCACTTCTTTAGAAATATTTTTCAAATCATTAGCAATTAGAAATATTTGAGTATTAGGGGGAGGTTCTTCTAAGATTTTTAAAACACTAGGAATAATATCAAAGTGAAGCTTATGAATATTTTGTATAATTAAAATTTTTTTTTCTTTAGAAGCCATTTTTATTTGAGCAAAAATTTTAAGAAGACCTTCTTTTCTCATCACAGTACGATCGAGACAATTTTGAAGTTTAATAAGGTCTAAAAACAAATTTTCTTCTAATAAAATTCCTACTTTAGCACTTTTATAAAAATTATTCAAAGCTTTATAAGTACTAATCGTAATCTTTTCTAGATTTTGAGTACTAATCTTAATCCCTTCTACATAACTTTTTTTACTTTTAACTAATTTTTGTAAAAACCCAACTTGATGTCGATAAAGCAAATGTTTGATTTCATGAACAAGAAAAAAACATATTTTTTTGGGAATATTTGTTTTTTTATTTTTAAGTAAATACCTGAAAAATTGAATATTGGGTATTCTGTCATCATTTGAAAAAATAATAACATTTTTTTTTTGAAACAATTGTACTTTAATACAATCTTCACATTGATCACAAAAATGATTTTTTTTCTTTTTACAAAAAAAACTTTTAGTGATATTTAAACAACTTTCAAATTTCCCTACCCCTTGAGGACCACTTACTAAAATAGAATGATGAAATTTATTGAATTTAAGAGCATTATAAGCCATCTGAAGAGGAATCGTTTGGTTTAAAACAAGAGCCATTATAAAATTATTTCTTTATTTTCAATCATCTTGTCTCTTCATCGTCTGAAAAGATATCAATTAAAGTGTAAATGCCTGATATAATAACACCAAAGAAAAAAAAGGCAATTAAGATTAAAATAAATAAAATATCTTTTATTTGAAAGAAAAAAATATTAATGGTGATTGTTTTAGAATAATTTTGAATTGAGAAAATAAAAAATAAAAAAATTAAAATAAATAAAATAATTTTTTTAAAAAACACAATCACTATTAACTAAAGTATCAAAAATAAAAAATCAATGAAAAAAGATTGCACATACGCTGCTTGCGACATTGGAAGTAACACTATATTACTAACGATTGTTAAAAAAGTCAAAGCAAGCTTTAAAGTTATTTTAGATGATTGTAAAGTAGTTCGTTTGGCTGAAAAGACTTATGATTCAAAAGTTATCACTGAAAAAGCACTTGATAGAACGATCCTTCTTTTAAAGAAATACAAAAAAATTATTCATAAAAAAAAAATTTGTTTTGTCCAAGCTGTTGCTACTAGTGCAATAAGAGAAAGTAAAAACCAAATGTTTGTTTTAAAAAAATTGTCCCAATACTTCACTTATCCAATTAAAGTAATCTCTGGAAAAGAAGAAGCTACTTTAATTTATCAAGGAGCTTGTTTAAAGCAAAATAAACAAGCTATTATTGATATTGGAGGGGGAAGTACTGAAATTATTTTAGGGAATAAAAATAAAATAATTCAAAAAAAAAGTCTAAAACTGGGTGTTGTAACTTTAACTGAAAAATACTTTTCAAATAATCTCTTGGCCCTAAAAGATTTTACTAAAGTCACTAAAGTTAAAGAAATAATCCAAAAATCTCTAAAAAGCTTTTCTCCAAATAAAAATTTATTATTCATCGGTGTTGCATCTACCCCTACAGTCTTAGCTTGCCTTCATCACAAGTTAAAAAAGGTCCAAGTAAAAAAAATACATCACACAACACTCTCAATTGATTTTATCGAATTGTGTTTAAATAAAATGTTATCTCAAGATAAAAAAATGATCAAATTTCTATTAAAACTTGATCGTAAAAAAGCTGATTTAATCCCTATGGGGACTCTAATTTTATTAACAATAATGAAATACTTTAAAGTGCCCTCTCTTTTAGTTTCTACTCATGGCCTTCGTTACGGGATAATAAAAAAAATGATTAATGAACAAACAAAAAATGGAAACAATTTTTTCAATTGACCAAATCCCAAAGAAGGTCCCTCTTTTTATCACTATCGGTAATTTTGATGGAATTCACATAGGGCACCGACATCTTTTATCTTTCTTTAAAAAACAAGCTAAAAAACATCAAGCAAAAACTTTACTAATTACTTTTGATCAACATACAAAATTAGCCAAAAATAAAAATGCTTATTTAACAACCAAAGCAGAAAAAGAAGCTATTTTAAACGATTTGGGAGTTGACATTATTTTAAATCTAAAATTTGATATCTTTAAACAAAAGCCTTACCAAGGTTTTTTAGATTTACTAATTAAAACTCTTGAAAAAGACTTTAAAGGATTTATTTCAAGTAAAAAACTTTGTATTGGGTATCAAAGAAAAGGTAATACTAAAAAAATAAAATCTTATTTAAAAGAAAATGTTAATAACATCATGATTCATTTTCTTTCTTCTATTCGAAAAAGAGGAAAAAGAATTTCTTCTAGCCATCTTCGTTTGCTTTTAGAAAAAGGAAAAATTAAAAAGGCTAACACACTCTTAGCCAATCCTTTTTCAATTAAAGAAAAGGTCATTAAAGGGAAACAATTAGGGCGTCATATAGGCTTTCCTACAATGAACCTTCCCTACCCTAAAGATAAAGTAAAACTTAAAGAAGGTGTTTATTTAACAAAAATTTTTTTAGAAGGCAAACATTATCCTTCTATGACATTTATAGGGCGTCCTTTTAATACAAAAGAAAATCAAGTGATTATTGAAAACCACCTATTAAATTTTAATAAGGTAAAGTATAATATCTTTATTAAAGTCGAATTTATTTCATTTTTAAGAAAAAATAAAAAAATTAAAGATGAAAAAAAACTAAAAAACATATTAGAAAACGACAAAAAAAAATTAATAAGATTTTTAAAAAAGGAAAGTAAAAAATGAAATCTAAGTCTAATTTGGAAATGATTAAAGAATTTGGAAACAATGAAAAAGATAGTGGCTCTTCAAGTGTTCAAGTTGCTATTCTAACTCAAAGAATCAATCATTTAACAGAGCACCTAAAAGAAAACAAAAAAGACAAGCATTCTCGTTTTGGACTTATTAAAATGGTAAGCAAAAGAAGAAAATTACTTAAATACATAAGCAAAAAAAAAAACGATCTTTATAAAAAAATCATAAAACAGCTGAATCTTAGAAAATAATTTTATCTTTGATAAAATTATTTACTTTAGAAACTTATCTTTAAGGATTATCAGTTAATTTTAAATTAAAAGGAATAAAAATTATGAAAACTATAAGTGTAAAAAAAGAAATTAATGGAAAAACTCTTCAATTAGAATCAGGTTATTTAGCAAAACAAGCAAATGGAGCTGCTTTAGTTTACTTAGAAGAAACTTCTGTTTTATCAACAGCAGTGATGAGTAAGGAATCAAAAGAAGGAGATTTCTTTCCTTTATCAGTTCATTATACTGAAAAAAACTATGCCGCTGGAAAAATTCCCGGCAGTTTTCACAAACGAGAAGGAAAACCTAGTGATCAAGAAATTCTCACTTGTCGTCTAATTGATCGCCCTATTCGTCCTCTTTTTGAAAAAGGATTTAGAAATGAAGTTCAAATTGTTCCAACGGTTTTAAATTTTGATGGGATCAATTATCCAGATATTATTGGTATTATTGCAGCATCTACTTCTTTACTCATATCAGATATTCCTTTTACACACCCCGTTGGAGCTGTTAGAATCGGCTTTATTAATAATGAATTTATTGTCAATCCAACTATTGAAGAAATGGAATCTTCAAAATTAGAACTCCTTATTGCAGGGACTCAAAAAGCCATTACAATGATTGAAGGCGACGCTCATGAACTTACAGAAGAGCAAATTCTTAAAGCCGTTGAAATCGCTCACAAACCTATTATTGAAATTGCAAAATTACAATTAGAGCTTCAAAAGAAAATTAACAAGAAAAAAGTCGAAATCAAGCTTTTTAAACCCACTGATGATTTAGTTAAAAAAGTAACTCAAAGTTATAAAGCTTCTTTAGAAAACGCTTTAGATGAAAAAGACAAATTTAAAAGGGAAGAATCTGTTAAAGCTATTTACGACCAAACTAAAGAAGCCTTTACTAAAACAGAAGAAACAAAAATAATCCCTATGGTTTTTTCAATTCTCCATGATTTAGAAAAAGAAATTGTAAGAAAATGGATTTTAGAAGATGACAGACGAATCGACAGCAGAAAGCTTGACGAAATTAGAGATTTGGATTGTAAAATTAATGTCTTAAAAAATGTTCATGGCTCAGCTGTTTTTACACGTGGGCAAACTCAAGCCTTAGTAGCTGTTACTTTAGGGTCTTCAAAAGATCAATTAAAGCTTGATACGCTTGAAGGCATTAAAATGAAAAATTTTTACCTTCATTATAATTTTCCTCCTTTTTCAGTAGGAGAGGTAGGTCGTGTAGGAGCTCCTGGAAGAAGAGAAATCGGGCATGGATTTTTAGCAGAAAAATCAATTGCAAACCTTGTTGAAAAAGGGGATGATTTTCCTTATACGATTAGAATTGTCTCAGAGATTTTAGAATCTAATGGTAGTTCTTCGATGGCTTCTGTATGTGGGACGAGTTTAGCTTTAATGGCAGCAGGAATTCCTATTAAAAAAACAGTTGCTGGGATTGCCCTTGGTTTAGTGGTGAAAGATAAAAAATATAAAATTTTAACTGATATTCAAGGTATCGAAGATGGTTTAGGTGATATGGATTTTAAAGTAGCTGGAACAAAAGATGGAATTACAGGGTTTCAACTCGATACTAAAATAGAAGGTATTACCATAGAAATCATGAAAAAAGCTTTTGAACAAGCTAAAAAAGCTCGACTTGAAGTCATAAAAACAATGGAAGCGACTATTTCAAAACCAGCAAATAATTTGAGTTATTTAGCTCCTCAATATAAAAGAATTAATATTCCAAGTGATCGAGTGAAAAATCTTATTGGTCCTGGTGGAAAAAACATTAAATCTATTATTGAAGAAACAGGTAGTGATATTGAAGTTAATGACGATGCTAGTGTTAATATTTTTTCTTCTAGTCAAGAAATCATGGAACAGACCATTCAACTTATAGAAAGTCAAACAGGATCTCCACAAATAGGGACCACTTATAATGGAACGGTTAAAAAAATCACTAACTATGGAGCTTTTATTGAAGTTATCCCTGGTACAGATGGTCTTTGTCATATTTCAGAAATCGCTCAAGAACGTATTGATAATGTGGAAAGCTATCTTAGTGAAGGTGAGAGAGTCAAGGTCAAAGTTATCGGTATTGATGAAAAAGGACGCATTAGTCTTAGTAAAAAAGATGCTGAATAATTATTAAATTGATTTTTTAAAAATGAATCAAAAAGTACGCTTACGGTTTGCTCCTTCTCCTACCGGCGTACTTCATGTGGGTGGGGCACGCACTGCTTTATTTAATTATTTGTTTGCTAAATCAAATCAAGGTGATTTCATTCTTAGAGTTGAAGACACCGATCAAAAACGTTCTTCTTTAGAGTCTACTACAAAAGTAATTCAAGCTTTAAAATGGCTAGGAATTAACTGGGAAGAAGGCCCTGAAGTAGGGGGAAATTATGGGCCTTACTCTCAAGGAGAACGTCTTGATATTTATGAAAAATACTATAATTTTCTTTTAAAAAAAAAGAAAATATATCATTGTTTTTGCACAAATGAACAACTTGAAATTAAAAAAAAAAGAATGAAAACAATGGGATACGCCCCTATTTATGATAAGACTTGTCGGCATCTCTCGGAAAAAGAAGTTGATGAAAAATTAAGCCAAAAAATTATTTTTTCCTATCGATTTAAAGTAGAAAATCAAAAAATTACTTTTAATGACTTAGTTAAAAATACGATCACTTTTGATTCAAAGCTAATTGGAGACTTTATTATTAAAAAAACAGACGGGTTTCCAACTTATAACTTTGCTGTAGTCATCGATGATGCTCTTATGAAAATCTCTCACGTGCTAAGAGGCGATGACCATATCTCTAATACACCAAGACAAATCTTACTTTATGAAGCTTTAAACTTCCCTACTCCTATTTTTGGGCACCTTTCTACAATTCTTGGAAGTAATAGAGAAAAACTTTCTAAAAGACATGGGGCAACTGATATTTTAGAATTCAAAAATATTGGCTATTACCCTGAGCCAATGATTAACCATTTAGCTCTTTTGGGTTGGTCTCCTAAAGATGGCATTGAAATTATCTCTAGAAAAAAATTAAAAAAATCTTTTACAAAAACAAAATTTACTTCTTCTGCAGCTACTTTTGATTACCAAAAATTAGATTTTTTAAATGCTCATTACATTCGAAATATCGAGTTTAAAACTCTTTATGAAAACTGTAAACCGTACTTATTAAAACAAAACTATGATCCCAATGATCCACAAGTTGAAAAAGCAGTGTTTTTTATTAAAAATTATTTAAAAAAACTTTCTGACGTCACAAAAGAAATTAAAAACTTTTTTGAAGAAACAATTTCTCTTAGTGAATCTTTAAAAAAATCAATTTCAAACGAAAAATCTATTTTACTTTTTAAACTAGCAATCAGTTTCTTCTCAAAATTAAAAAATGAAGAATATATTTCTATGAACGAATTCAAATCCTTTTCTAAGGAAGCCAATAATAAGTTAAAAATCAAAGGTAAGGATTTTTTTATCCCTATAAGAATTAAATTAACTGGTAAAAAAAGTGGTATTGAAATGGGAAATTTGTTTCAAATATTTAATAGAAACAAAATCATAAAACATCTTTCATCAGCAATTTAATAAATAGGGTGTCTATCCATGAGTTTATACCAAATTATTAAATTTTTTGGATCGTATCAATACACGATCCACGATACTCACCATTTCCCTTTCCTTTACTTGCCCTACTTTATATCCTTAATACACCTTTTTCTCCATCAAATCTTCTTTTTTTTTGCCCCTACAAACCTTACAATATTGCCTCTTTATATTATTGAACAGCTTTTGATAACGACTGAAAATCACTTTCTTTGGGTTTTGATATTCACTAAATTACCCCTATGCCCGTCCTTATGCTCTATCTCCACTTTGCTCACAACTAAAATAACACCCCTCTTTTTTTGAATAGCTTTTTTAATGTTAGCAGGGATCGTTTTGTTTATCATTTGCTTTTTGAATCCGTGTAACTGTGCACCAATAATTTTATTCCCTTGTTTTCTCTTTTCTATGTTATAAAGCTCTCCAAAAGCCGAGTCATCTCTACACGAAGATCTGCCATTCCCAAAGCTTAATCCATTTTTCTCTAACATTGCAATAAAAATAAGCCTAGAAAATCTATCTTCATCGGGCTTCGCTAATTTTAGAAACATGTCCTCTCAAGCAAGCTATCGCAATTGTACCCGATCCCGAAAAAGTGCCTAGGACACAATATCATTTTCTTTTGAATGCTTTTTAACAAGCTCCTTAAAGAGCTTCAGAGGTTTCTGTGTTGGGTGACACCTATCGCCATCATTCTCAATAGAATGTTCATAATTGCCATTATTGTATTTTGAATCAAAATAACTATCCCCTTTTTTCACGCCACAAATAGCAATTTCTTTCGCATTCGAAAGGTAGTTTGCCTTGCTATTGATTGGAACAGGATTTTTCTTAATTCATTCTATAAATCTTAATTGTTTAAAATCACTTTCTAAAAGAGTTTGTGTCAAAATCGTTGTCTTCCAAAGATCATACCAAATAATACAAGTTTCCCCGTTCTTGCAAACCCGATAATACTCTTTGCAAAGAGGAAATAAATCAATTTGTTTTTTATCCCACTCCCCAAAGTCCATTGACACTGCAAATCTTTTTACGCCATTGATTACATTTTTAAAAACCGTCGGTTTACTAATCGTATAAGGTGAATCGGTTAAAATTAAGTCTATCGAATCAGACTCAATACGCTTTAAAAAAATTCTTACAGTTATCTTTAATAAGTTTATAAGAAGGTGCAGAGAGTTTATTTAAATTGAGCCTAAAAACATATTCATTGATGTACTTTTGTAAATGCTTTTTACTCCAATAATGATATACGCCTATATATTCACGCTTTAATATCGACCAAAAATTCTCTATGTTGTTTATATAAAAAAAACCCCCACTAACGTATTGCTTTTCTGAGTGATTGACTTTCTAATAGGATAGCGAATTATAAGCTTTTAAAATCAATCACTGATAATGTCGGATTTACTATTTATAGTTTTATTGATATATATCGCTTCAAAGTGTTTGCCCTGATGTTTTTTGAATATGTTTTGCTGCATTGACTAGCTTATCATTGCCATAAGCCGCTTCTTTGTACACTACCAACAAACCTACCTCTTAATACTGCTCCACCCTCCCTTGTGCCTTCTATTTTTTTTTGAGCGTGCTTATTGCTTTCTTTACCCATCGATTATAGGCCTCATCGATTTCGATGTCCCCTTTTAAAGTAATAAAATTACCTTTTGTCAATTCCCTAAGCCTGTGTAAAATAAACCACAAAGCTTTTTGAGATTTGTTAATCAATTTTAGATAACTCGACACTTGAAATACCCTTGCTTGAATTGATTAACAAATAATAAGATAAAAACCATTTTCGTAATCCCACATGGGAAGCTTCAAAAATAGCATTAGTGATAACATTAAATTTTTTTTTACACTTCGAGCATTTATATAATTGACATTTCGCTTGAGTATTAAGAATATACATCTTTTCTTTGTTTTTACATCTTACACAATAAATGAAGCCCGTTTTTAAATCTCATATGAAATAAATATTACTCGTATTTTTTATCACTTGAAAATTGATTTAAAAAATTTATTATATCCACTTTACATTCCTTATTTATAAAAATATTTTATTCTACTAATAAAAATAGAGCTTTTCAATAGAAAAAAAATTAGCCATTTAGTACAATAAGGTATATTTTTACCAAAAATCCTTTTACTAAAAGGCAAAAGGACTAAGGACTAAAGATGAAAAAAATAAAAAAGATAAAATTTTCTATTCACAAAAAACATCAACCGAAAAAGAACCTTCATTTTCTATTTTAAGTAAAAAAATATTTTCTTTTTTTTGTAAAGAAATTTTATCCTTAGATTGGATTTGAGCAACGGAAACTCCTTTTGGAAGCTTAAAGGCAAGATAGCCTGCATTATTTTTTGTTGAACTCAAACGAAGCTTAGTTGGTTTTTTATCTGACCAATCTAAATCAACAATGACATTTCCTCTCGTCTTAAATCCTTTAAAAGATCCTTTAGATAACGAACTTGATAAAGCAGGTAAAACATCTAAAAGATGAATCTTGTTTCCTTCTACCGATATCAATTGATGAGATTGTAAAAGCATTTCTCCCATTCCAGCGATAGCTCCAAAATTACCATCGATTTGAAAAGGGGGATGATCGTCAAATAAATTAGGTAAGGTTGATTTTTTTAAAATTAAGATTAAATTATTATAAGATTTTTCTGCTGATTTAAGACGTGCCCAAAAATTAATAATCCAAGCCCTACTCCAACCCGTATGCCCTCCTCCATGAGCCAAACGTGTTTCAAGTGATTTTCTAGCTGCCTCTACATACCCTTCCCTATCAAAAAAGTGAGCCGCTGGATGTAAAGCATATAGATGAGACACATGACGATGTCCTAGGTTAGCTTCTTTATAATCTTCATACCATTCCATAACACGACCATCTTCACCTATTTTTGGAAAAGCTAATTTTTGTAAAGCTTTTTTGACTTCTTTTACAGTGGCATCATTTTCTTTTTCCAAAACAGCTGCTGCATTAATAAAGTTTTCAAATGTATCCAAAGTAATTAACTGGCTCATCGAAGCCCCAGGAGAAATATTCATTTTTTTATTATTTGGAAGAACAAATTTATTCTCAGGACTATTTGAAAGTCTTGCTACAAGTTCTCCTGTTTTAGGGTGAACGATTAAATAATCTAATAAAAACTTAGAGGCTCCTTTTAAAATAGGAAAAGCTCTTTTTCTCAAAAACTCTTTATCTTGAGTATACTGATAATATTCCCAATATTGCCTAGTGGCCCAAGCTCCCCCATACTGAAAAAAGGCATACCCAGGGCGCCCTTGTGCTATAGCGTAAGCCCAAATATCAGTGGCCTGATGAGCCATCCATCCTCTAGCGTTATAATAATACTTAGCTACTTTTGCTCCTCGTTTACTCACTCGATCGATTAAATCAAAATACGGCAAATGACATTCTGCTAATTGAAACATTTGAGCAGGCCAGTAGTTCATTTGAAGATTAACGTTAATATGATAATCACTATTCCACTGACCTTTTACTAAATTGAAACACCAAATTCCTTGTAGATTAGCCGGTTGGGTGTTAGGTCTAGAAGAGGCAATGAGTAAATAACGACCATAATGAAAATACAGAGCCAATAAATCAGGATCTGCTTTTCCTTGTTTGAGTAATGAAAGACGTTTGTCCGTTGGTTTTTTTCTAGCTTCATGTCCCCCAAAATCCAATTTAACTCGCTTAAACAATTTAAAATGAGAACCAATCCCCTTTAACTTTACTTTTTCAAAAGACTTACTTAAAACATGCTTCATGTCTTTTCCAGCTTTTCTAGCTGGAAGAGTAAAATTAGAATTAAACAAAGAAAGGGCTTTATAAAAAAGACTCTTAACCCAGTTTTCTTTATAAAAATCAGTCCCCGCTGTTAAATATATAAAAACTTTATCAGCATTTTTAATTTCAAGATAATCTTTCTTCTTAACAATATTTCCTGAAACGGTTTTGACTTTAAGACGTGTGTTAAAACGAACTCCTTTCTTAAATTGATACTTTTTATCACTTTTCATCTTTGCTCTTTTCCAGTTTCCACTTAGAGCAAGAGCTTGTTTTTTATTTCCTTGAGGGTAAATTTCACAAGCTTCTTTTCCAGATTGAAATTTTGTTTCATACCCTGCGCCAAAAATATAACCAGCATGAAAAGTCACTAACGTTAAAACAGCTTTACCCTTTTTAACCAATTTAGCAGGAATATCATAAAGCCTCTTTTCTCCAGGTAAAATACTCACCCCTACTTTTTGTCCATTAAACCAAGTTTCATCACTTCCATTTAATTCCCCTAAAAAAAGCTTGAGATCTTTCCCTTCCCAAGAATCAGGAATAACAATCCTTTTTCGATACCACTTAATCCCTGTAAAACTAACTTTTTCCTCTCCCCACTTATACGGAAGGGTTATTTCATCCCATTTACTATCATTAAAAGAAGGGAGGTAATATTCTTTTTGCCAACCTGATTGATCAGCCCTTTTTATTTTACCCCAATACTCTTTTTCAAAAGCAACTCCTTTAAGTTTAATTTTTTCAACTAATTGCTTTCTATTATATTTAAAGTTAGGATGTATTATCGCTCTTCTAGCTAAACGTTCATCGTAATTTTTCAAATGATAAGCCCGAGCATTTAAAACAATGCTATCTTTTTCATATTTGATTTTAGCTCCTACATAACGATTAAGTTTAAGCCTGGTATTAATGGCTCCTTTTGCACTAGAAGATAGCGTCATCATTAGCACTTGATCTACTTCACTAACAAAAACGTCTCTTGTGTATCGTATCCCTTCATGGTCAAAAACTGTCTGAGCAATTCCTGTTTCTAAATCAAGAGATCTTTTATAATTCTTTACCTTTAATTCATCAATCTTCATAAAATAAAGATCCAAATCAGCCATCGTTTGATAACTTCTTACCAAACTTTTAGCTAAAAACTCTTTTCCAATAAGCTTTTCAGCTTCAAAAGCTTTTCCTTCAAAAAACATTTTTTCAGCTTTAGAATAAATTTGATAAGCATTTTTTTTCAAAGGTTGGTCTGCTTTACTACCAGCCCAAATCGTATCTTCATTTAATTGAACGATCTCACGCTTAATGCCTCCATGCACCATCCCTCCTATGCGTCCATTTCCAATAGGAAGTGCCTCATCCCAATTCTTAGCTGGTTTGTCATACCAAAGCTTCCATTTGCCAGTAAGGCTTAAATCTTCAGAAAATAAACAAATAGATAAAAAAGAAAAAATAAAAGAAAAAATAAAACGATTTTGTTTCATGCTAAAAACTCCTTCAGTTTAAAATAAAATTTAATCATCAATAAATAAAAAATTCAAATTTAAAAAAAAAAAATTAGTTTTGGTATAAAATTGTGGATAGTTACAAAAAATAGCTAAATATTATATTTTTTTTATATTTTAGATTATAATTATTTTTATAAGTCATAATAATTTAAACGATATCAGTACTATTAATGGAGTTATAGATTGAACATTCAAAAATACAAATACTTACTTTTCATTTATTTATTTGGTTTATTTTTACAGTCTCCTTATTTATTAAGAGCTCAAGACAATACTAATACACCAGAACATGAAACTAAATTAAAAATTAGCTACTTAATGCGTAATATTATAGGTGCCAATGGTGGTGATGCTGTTAGTGCTATTAATAATATTTTACCTAAAATTAATGAAGCCTTGAAAATTAAAGTCATTACTGCACTTGTGCTTTTAGATAAAAACCCTGAAGAAGCATATCCTGTTTTTGAACGATATGTAGCTTATGGGTATGACCAAGAATCAGATGATAATTCAGCATGGTTTGTAAGAGCAATTTGTGCTCTTAGCTTAGCTCAAATTAATAATAAAAAAATTCTTCCAAAAATAAGACATTTATACCTTAATGAACCAAATAATTTAACGCAAAGATCCTTACTTTTTGCTCTTGGGGAAATGAAAGATAATGATGCTGTTGATTTAATTATAAGACAACTAGAAGTAACAAAAGATGAAGCAACGGCAATTTATGGAATCATTGCTTTAGGAAAAATAGGAAATAAAAAAGCAACAGAAACTTTAGTACGTTATACCATTGGTAATTATCTTAATTTGACTCAAAAAACAGCTGGAGAAGCTTTAAAAAAAATTAATTGGTCAGAAAAAACCCCTAATTAAAAACAAAATAATTTAATAAAAATTAAAATTTTTGAATCATTTTTTTTATTTTTAAAGAAGTGATCTTTAAAAATTTTATATAATGTTTTAATAAAACAAATTCATTTTGAAAACTTTAATTATAGGAGTTATCGGTACAGGTCACATGGGAGAGTACCACGTGAATGTACTTATTTCACTAAAAAATATATCAAAAATATTTATTTTTGATATCGACAAAGAAAAATTAAAAGAAATTACTAATAAATTTGATGTTTTCAAAACTAATTCTTTAGAAGAATTATTACAAAAAGTTGATTGTTGTGTTTTAGCTGTCCAAACAACGTTACACTTTAAAATCGGTATTCAGGTTTTAAAAGCAGGTAAACACTTACTAATTGAAAAACCTATAACAAATAATATTGAAGAAGCAAAAGAGCTAATAAATGTTGCTAATACTAAGAAACTTGTTTTACAAGTAGGTCACGTAGAACGATTTAATGGAGCTGTACAAGAGCTTCAAAATACAATTAAAAACCCTTTTTTATGGGAAAGCAGGCGAATAGGTCCAAATACTTATCGAAGTAATGATGTCGGTGTCAGTATGGATTTATTAATCCATGATATTGATATTGCTCTTAGAAGTATTGATGATGATATTATTTCTATAACTGCTGCAAGCCAAAGCTTTTTCAATACAGAACACGAAGATGTTATTTCAGCCACATTACGCTTTAAAAAGGGTTGTATTGCTAATTTCATTGCTTCTCGAGTCAGCCATCAAAAAGTAAGGACTCTCCATATTTCTCAAAAAAACTCTTATTTGTTTTTAGATTTTACCACTCAAGATTTCCAAATTCACCGTCAAGCCAATACTAATATCGTTACCTATAATGAAAAAATTCGCTATCGTCAAGAATCCCTTATTGAAAGACTTTTTGTTCATAAAGAAAATCCTTTAAAATTAGAACTTTCTCATTTTTTAGATTCCATTATTAACAAAAAAAGCACTAAAAAAACAAATGAAATCGATTTAAAAACATTAACCATTATCAAAGAAATTCAAAAGAAATGTAAATGAAACATTTTTCTCCTATTTTACTCGGATTTATAGCTTATCTTTTTTATTCTACTTTAATTAAAACTCTAAAAATAAAAATTATTGATTTCAATCCTGTAGGAAAAAACATCAATATTTATGGTGTTTTTCATGGTCAATTTTTTCTTATTCCTTTTATTAAACAAAATATAGAACGTGTTTTTAAAAAAAAAATAAAACCTCAAGTACTTGTTTCCCCTCATCGGGACGGAGAAATATTACATTATTTTTTAAAACACCTTCGAATAGAAAGTATCAGAGGAGACAATCTTCATCAAGCAATTTCAAGTTTAAAAAAAATGATTAGAAAAGCAAAAGAAAATTACCTTTGTGTTATTGCTTTAGATGGTCCTATAGGGCCATATCATTCTGTATCACCGGGAATTATCGCTATTGCAAAAGCATCTAAAAGACCTATCAACATTGTTTTTAGTGGTGCAAGAAACAAATGGACACTCAAATCATGGGATAAAATGATTATTCCAAAACCTTTTACAACAGCTTATTTATATCTTTCTAAACAATTTTTCGTTGATCCAAAAAAAAGCTTGGATGAAAACTTAAAAATTTTTAAAAGAAAAATCAAACAAAAAGAAAAAAAATTTATTAAAATAATTTCTTCTTAAAAAAAGATATTTTAACTTTTAATTACGTTTTACGTTACTTTAGAGCGAATCTCAAAAAGTCGCCAAATTGCTATAAAAAAAGAAGCAATCAAAGGCCCTATCAAAACTCCAATTAATCCCATCCAAATAATTCCCCCCAAAGTCGAAAGAGCAATTAAAACCGGATGTACCCCTGAACGTTCTCCAACAAACTTAGGTTTAATAATATATTGACTAACAATAATTAAAGGAATCCCTAAAAATAAAACTAACAAAGCAGAAAAAATATCTTTTGTAATAAGCTCATAAATAATTATTATCATAAAAACAGTATTGGTCCCTAAAAGAGGTAAAATAGATATAAAAGTAATAAAAATCCCAAGCAACAATGGATATTTATAATCTAAAAACCAAAGCAAAAATCCTCCAAAAGTTCCTTCAAAAATTCCAATTAAAATAGTTCCTATCATCGTTGCATCTGTAATTTTAATGAAGTTAATGAAAAAAAGATCCTTTTCTTTATGCGGCAAAGGAATCATTGCTTTAATCTTATTTAAAAAACCACTTCCTTCAATAATAAAATAGTACATCACATATAAAAGTAAAAGAAAGTGGAAAGCGATTTTTGAAAAATTGATAAAAGTTTTTCTTAAAACCTGAAACAAAAACTCTATCGTTTTTGTAAGCATTGCTAAAAATTTCTGTTGAACATCAATTTTAGCAATTTCTTTTTCTATAGTTTCATTTAAAGAAAAATATTCCATTAAAAATTGATTGATATTTATTTTTTCTAAAAACATATAAATCCCTGACCAATTATTTTTAAAATGTAAATAATTGCCTGCCATTTGAAAAGAAATCGTAAAACTTAAAGCAAGAAAGGGAACAAAAACAAATAAAAAAACTAAAAAAGTAATTAAAAGACTTGCTATGTTTTTTGATAAATTAAATTGATTAATTAAAAAGTAATAAGGCTTTTGAAGGTAATAAGCAAAAAGAGCAGCACATAAAATAGAAATCCAAAATGGAAAAATAAGTTGATAAAAAGCAATTGATAGAAAAATAAGTAAGGCAAGAAAAAAATAAATTTCAATTTTTTGTTTAAATTCTTTTGTCATTTTTTTTAAATAATAGTATCCAAACCTGTTTTAATGGAAGCCCCTAACTTAGAAAGTTTTTGATCCAAGTTTTCATATCCCCTTTCAATATGATAAACCCTTCTAAGGGTTGTTGTGCCATTAGCCACTAAAGCCGCTCCCACTAAAGCCGCCCCCGCCCTTAAATCAGAACATTGAATATCAGCTCCTTGAAGCACTGAGGTTTTATTCATATAAGCTCCTCCCTCCTCATCAATACTCACATCAGCTCCCATTCGTACCATTTCTGAAGCATGATTAAAGCGATTTGGGTAAACCTGCTCTTTAATAAAACATTTCTTTGAGATCAATGTTCCTAAAACCATTAAAACAGATTGTAAGTCTGTTGGAAAGTCAGGGTACG
>CBDBHE010000005.1:0-83804 GCA_965205605.1 Spirochaetota bacterium
GAAAGTACATGGGTCAGCAATAAAGCCATCTACAGAACAAGAAAAAGTATTAAAAAGGGAGGGGAACTTATTATTATTGCTCCAGGGGTAAAACGATTTGGTGAACAAAAAATTGTTGACAAGTTAATTGATAAATACGGTTATTTTGGGACTAAAAAAAACTTTGAAAGCTTATAAAAAAAAATAAAGATCTCAATGAATTTTCAAACTCTGCCGCTCATTTAATCCATGGTTCTTCAGAAGGAAGGTTTAAAATTACTTACGCACCTGCAAGTCTTTCAAAAAAAAAAATCGAAAAAGTCGGTTATCATTACATGGACATTAAAAAAGCACTTGAAATATATTCTCCTCAAAAAAAAAAAGAAGGTTATTATAAAGACAATAACAATTCTTATTATTTTATTAAATACCCTAGTGCTGGCTTATGGTCTAGTCAAAAAAACTTTATTAAAAGTCTAAAAAAAAATCAAAAATATATTAAAAAAATGATCAAAAAAGAAAACAAAGAAAATAGCTGGAACAAAATCTACGATCATAATTTGAAAATTATAAAAAAAATCAAAAAAAAAAATAAAATCTAATAGTAAAATTAAAAAAATAAGTGTATATTAAAATTAATAAATTTTTTTTTTGTTTATTCAAAAAAACCTTCTAAAATGGCAATTATATTATTCAAAGGCAACCCTGCTAACACAATAGGTGATTTTGCCTAATATAGGTGAGGATGCGAAGCCTTTTACATTGGCGTCCAAAGACTTAAATGATGTTTCATTAAATGACTATGAAGGTAAAATCAAAATTTTAAATATTGTCCCAAGTTTAGATACGAAAATTTGTGCCTTATCAGCGAAAAAATTTAATGAAATCGCCACTACAAAAAAAGAAATTGTTATTTTAACGATCTCTGAAGATTTGCCTTTTGCTCAAAAGAGATTTTGTGAAGCAGAAAATATTAACCAAGTCATTAGTCTTTCAAGCTTTAGGAGTTCCTTTGGGGAAGACTATGGTGTAAAAATAATAGAGAGCCCCTTGAGAGGGTTATTGGCTCGTTCTATTTTAGTGATTGATCAAGCAAATAAAGTTATTTATAAAGAATTAGTAAAAGAAGTGACGAGCCAAGAACCCAATTACGATCAAGTTATTAAAGCTATTAATTAAGAAATTTCTGATTTCTTTTGTAAAGCCCTTTTTTTTCTTTTATTTTTTTGTTTCTTAAGTTTTCTTCTTTTTTTTTCTGTTTCACTTATGATTCCAAAAGAAGACTCTATTTTTTCAATTAAAAGGCGCCTGGCAAAAAAACGATTATCCTCTCGACACCTTTCATAGCCTACTTTAACAATAATTCTTGTTGGTCTATGCTTTAAAAAAACTAAAGAAGCTGTTTTATTTGCCTTTTCTCCCCCTTTAGTTGAAGCTGATAAAAATTTTTCCTCAATGTCTTTTTCATTAATAGAAAGAAGATGCATCTTTTCTACTAACAATTTTTTTTTTTTATCAGAGATCATCTCTCTAGGTTATCAAATAAACCGTAAGCGACCTTGGACCATGAGCTCCTATAACAAGTGACTGTTCAATATCAGCTGTTTTTGAAGGACCCGAAATGAAAAGACCATAAGAAATATTTTTAAAACTAATTTTTTCATAAGCTTCATGCATATTATTAACTAAATGCTTTAAGCTAGTAAAAAGAATCAAATGCTCTCCCATAAAATAAGTCAACCGATCCACCACCCCTTCATTAGTTACCCAAACAGCTCCATTTTCAGCAACACACACCCCTCCCTTAACAATAGCAAGGTCTAATTTCTTCACGCTCTCTTTTAAGTTATCTTCTTCAAATCCAAGACTTTTAATAAGCTTAAAATTAGAATAAATCGTTTTAGATTGTTTGTAAATCATTTGCTTTTCAATAGAAATTTTCAATTTTTTTTCATTTTTAACAATAAAACCTTTCCCTCCAACTTCAGAAAGAATTTTAAAAAACTGTTTTTCTTTATTTTTATAGATTGTTTTATCCGCTTTAAAAGGTTTTAATTCTTTCTCTTTTAAAGAAAAAAAATCTATTTTAGATAAAATTTTTTCCCGACTATTTCTCATTTGATTTTTTTTTAAAAACCCCTCCTAGCCTTTCTTGATAAATTTCCTTAAAGCTTTTTTTAGCAAAGAGAGGGAGTTCTCTTTTTTTTCCCCAAGCATTAAATCGGTGATAAATCATAAAGCGAGGCAATTTAGAAGTTAATAACCTACCAACCTTCGAAAAAAAATGATAAAGAGAATTTTTATAAAGCACCTTCCCTAAAATTTTCATTAAAATTCGTTTTGAAAAAGAAACCATTTTTTTATCGTTCAAATCAGCTCTCCAAGCAAGCAATTGATGGTGAAGATCCACTTTAACAGGACACACATCCGTACACGAACCACAAAGACTACTTGCAAAAGGAAGATTTGCATACTTTTTAGGGTTAACATGAGGTGCTAAAACAGCTCCTATAGGCCCTGGAACAACATAACCATAACTATGCCCTCCACTTCTTCTATAGACAGGACACGTGTTAATACAAGCTCCACAACGAATACAATTAAGAGATTTTCGGTAAACTGACTTGCCAACAATATCTGAACGATGGTTATCCACAATCACAATATGAAACTCTCCTCCCTTTTTAGGCTTTAAAAAATGAGAAGAATACGCTGTAATAGGCTGACCTGTTGCTGAACGAGCCAGTATTCTTAAAAAAATAGATAAGTCTTTCATTTGAGGAATCAATTTTTCAATCCCCATACATGCAATATGCACATGAGGTAACGAAGCTCCTATGTCTGCATTTTGTTCATTGGTACAAACAACGATTCCCCCCGTTTCTGCAATCGCAAAATTAACTCCTGTAATACCTGCCTCTGCATTTAAAAAATATTTTCTCATATCTTTTCTAGCTGCCATAACAAGGACTTTCTCATCATCTTCATGATCTTTTGTTTTTAAGTGCTGATGAAAAAGTTGGCCCACTTCTTTTTTCTTAAGATGAATCGCAGGCGTCACAATATGACTAGGCCTCTCTTTTCTAAGCTGAATAATTCTTTCTCCCAAATCAGTATCCACTACTTTTATTTTTTTTGATTCTAAATATTGATTTAAATGACATTCCTCTGTTAACATCGATTTACTTTTAACCACATTTTTAACTTTATGTTTCTTTAAAATACGATGAACAATTTGATTATGTTCCTTACCATTAAGAGCCCAATGAATATGGATTCCATTTTTTTTTGCATTCTTTTCAAAAAGCCTCAAATAATGAGAAAGCCGGCTAACCGTGTGTTCTTTAATTTGAGAAGCTTGGGAACGAAGGTCTTCCCATTCTTTAACTTGATTAACCGCTTTATCTCTTTTTTGCCTAATAAACCAAATAGACTCATCATGCCAAAAGACTCTCTTCTTATCTTTATTAAAATGAGTCGCTTTTTTTGAATGATCAATTGTTTTCATTTAAGGCTTTTCTCCCAAAAGAATGTTGGCCAAATGCAATATTTTTATTTTAGATTTTTTCCTTTTTAAAAGTCCTTCCAAATGCATTAAGCAAGACATATCAACTCCTGTAATCACTTGTGCATCTGCTTGCTTATGATCGATAAGTCGGTCTTCTCCCATTTGACAAGAAATCGTTTCTTGATAAGTAGAAAACATTCCTCCAAAACCACAACATTCATCCTCTCTTTTAAGAGTAACAAGCTTTAAACCTTTGATTTTGCTTAAAAGACCTTTTGCTTTACTAAAAAAAGGGCCTACTTTTTCACTACTCTTTGCTAATCCAAGTTCTCTTAAACCATGGCAACTATGATGAAACCCTACTCGATAAGGAAAAGATATCTTCTTAGGTTCATAAGAAACAATTTCCACTAAAAATTCTGTTAATTCATAAGTTTTATTAAGAAAATCACGCGTATCCTTACTATCATTAAAAAAAGAATGATAATGATTTCTTATCATAGAGGTACAACTACCCGAAGGACAAACAACATAATCATAATCATGAAACAAATCATAATACTTTTTAGCAATAGGCTTCACTCCTTTTTGAAACCCTGAATTGGCAATAGGCTGTCCACAACAAACTTGAGACAAGGGATAATGTGGTTTTATACCTACTTTTTCAAGTAAACGAAAAGTTGCTATACCAACCTCTGGATAAAATTGATCAATATAACAAGGAATAAAAAGGGCAACATCCACTTAAGTAAAACCTAAAAAATAAAAACCTTAAGAAGAGTAAGCTCGATCCAAATGAGTATAACCACCATCAACATAAATAATTTGCCCTGTTGTATGATTAGATTTAGGGGAAGCTAAGAAAGTAACCATATCGGCTATTTCTTCAGAAGTCGTCATACGATTTCCTAAAGGAATTAAGTTATTAATTTTTTTTAAAGCAGACTCTCTATTTTCTAAAGAATTAAGCCAAGTTTCATAAAGAGGTGTTAAGACTTCTGCTGGCACAACCGTATTGACACGAACATGATATTTAGCAAAGTCCAAAGCCCATTCTCGAGTCAAAGCGTTCATCGCTCCTTTAGAAGCAGCATACCCACTTGTATTTCCTTGACCTGTTTGAGCAACTTTTGAGGAAACATTGATAATAGTCCCTTGTCTCTTTTTAAGAACCGGTAGAGCATAGTGCACTAAAGCATAACAATGAACAATATTTAAATGAAGAGAATCCATGAATTTTTCCGGAGAAGAATTAATCCCTACCGAATCATTTTTCCCTGCGTTATTAACTAAAATATCAATTTGTTGATACTTTTCTAAAGTACGCGAAATAATTTGTTCACAAAAACCATCTTTTGTTAAATCTCCAATAATAGGATAAACTTGTAACCCTTTGTTTGCTAATTGTTTGACTAATTTTTCAGTGACTCCCTGATTTCGATCAACAATCACAACCTTTGCTCCTTCAAAAGCTAGCGACTTTACAATACCAGCCCCAATGCCTTTTCCACTTCCTGTAACAATAGCAACCTTGTCTTTTAATTTTAAATCCATAACTCTTCCTTTCTACTTAAAAAAACACCTATAAATCATAAAATTGAATAGCATTTTCTCCAAAAATTTTATTTTTTTTTTCCTTTGAAAAATGCTCTGTATAATCTTCCACAATCCCTTTAGCTTGTTCGTAGTCCTTAGCCCCTAAAAGTAAAACAGGCCAATCCGAACCAAACATCAATCGATCAAAACCAAAAGCTTCAAAAACAACATCCAAATAAGGAACAAAATCATCATACTTCCACTCATTCCAATTACCCTCTGTTACCAAACCAGAAACTTTACAATACAGATTGTTATGAGCACTTAATTCTTGTAAATGAGTTTTCCAAGGATCTATCAATTGATTAGCTATTTCAGGTTTTCCAAGATGATCAAGGACAATAGAAAGATTGGGTAGCTTATTTAAAAGTTGTATAGCCATAGGTAAATGCTTAGGATAAATTAATAAATCATAGGTTAATTTTTTTTGTTCTAAGACTTTAAGCCCCCTTATAAAATCATCTTTTAACATATAATTTTCATCTACTTCATCTTGAAGAATATGACGAATCCCTTTTAGTTTTTTATTGTGAGAAAGGGTCTGTAAAGTTTCTTCAATGTTTTCAGAGCAAAGGTCGACCCAAGCAACAACTCCATAAATAAAATTATTTTGTTCCGCCAAGCTTAAAAGCCACTTGGTTTCTTGGAAGTCTTGTCTTGCTTGAACACAAACACAACCGTCAATTTTATTTTTTTGAAGCTCTTTTTTAAGTAAATTAGGCAAGTAATCTTTTTTTAAGATTCTCATCTTTTCGTTAATCCATCCATATTTTTCAGCAGAATAATGCCAAAAATGCTGGTGTGCATCAACAATTTCCATGTATCAATTGTCCTAAAAAATTAGCCCTATCCTTTAATTTTGCCCTTTATTTTGCCCTTTATTTTGCCCTTTAAAAGAAATCACATTTTGACGAGAAACCCCTAAGCCATCAATTTTTGCTTCTACCACATCCCCTGCTTTTAAATATTGAGGAGAGCTCATTCCCAAACCTACTCCGGCAGGGGTGCCTGTAGAAACAATGTCTCCTGGTAAAAGAGTCATGAAACAACTAATATAACTTAAAAGTGTTGGGACATCAAAAATTAAGTTTTTAGTGGTTCCATTTTGTTTCATCGTTCCATTAACGTTAAGGGTCATTTTTAAATCACTAATATCATTCATTTCATTTTGAGTAGCTACAAAAGGCCCAAAAGGAGCAAATGTATCACAACTTTTTCCCTTAACCCATTGCCCCGAACGCTCTAACTGAAACTCTCTTTCACTAAAATCTGAATGCAGTGCGTAACCTGCAATATAATCATACGCTGCTTCTTTACTCACATAAGAAGCTTTTTTACCCACAACAAAAGCAAATTCAACTTCCCAATCAACTTTCTTTGCTCCTTTAGGAATCATCAAATCATCATAAGGGCCAACATAAGCCGAAGTTGATTTAAAAAATAAAACAGGTTCTTCAGGAGCTTTCATACCAGATTCTTCTGCGTGATCTTTAAAATTAAGACCAATACAAATGATTTTACTAGGACGACAAATAGGTGCTGCCCATCTTACAGACTGATCAACTTCCTTTAATAAATCTTTATTTTCAGAAAACCATTTTGAAAGCCGATTAATGCCACCTGTTTGAAAAAATCGCTCATTATAGTCTTCTCCAAAACCACTAGTGTCTACTCTTTTTCCATGGTCCAAAAGCAATCCTGTCTTCTCATTTGAAGTCTCTCCAAATCGAATAAGCTTCATATTTCAATCCCTATCATAATAAATTTAAATACTTTTTAATAAAAAAAAGTTTATCATTATTAAATTTAAAATACCACCCCTATTACTAATCACCTCGCTTGAATCATCATTTAATCTTCTAACGTAAATGCGTCACTCCCCCATCAATATCATAAGCCGATCCTGTGATAAAAGCAGCTTCATCAGAACACAAAAAAAATGCCAAAGCAGCAATTTCATTCGGTTGACCCATTCTCCCTAAAGGCTGGTAAGAAGAAAGTTTTTCAAACATTTCTTTTTCTTTTCCAGGATAGTTTTTCTTAATAAATCCATCAACAAAAGGAGTATGCACTCTAGCAGGACAAATACAATTAGCTCGTATCCCTTCATTGATATAATCTTTAGCAACTGAAAGCGTCATCGTCAACACAGCTCCTTTACTCATCGAATAAGCAAATCGATCTTGAAGCCCTATTTTAGAAGCAATCGAAGCAAGATTTAAAATCACTCCTTCTTTTTGTTTTAACATATACAAAATAGCTTCTTTCATTCCATTATAAACCCCTTTTACATTCACCTGATAAATTTGATCAAAATCTTCTTCATTAGTATTTTCAATACTACCCACATGGGCAATACCTGCATTATTTATCAAAACATCAATTTTTGAAAATTCATCTACAATTTTTTTAAACGTTTCTTTCACATTTTTTTGACTAGAAACATCACAAGAAAAAAAAATAGCTTTTCCCTTTCCTCCTTGTTTAATTTTTTCTAAAACATTCGAAGCTGCTGCTTGATTTAATTCTAAAATAATAACCGTTGCTCCTTCTTTTGCAAAACGTACCGATATTGCCTCTCCAATCCCAGAGCCACCTCCTGTAACAATCACAATTTTGTTTTTTAATTGAATACTCATTTATCAACCCCTACTTTTTTTAAAGAGAAATTCCTCTCTTCCATGGAATAAAATCTTCTTGTTGCAAAAGAAAAGCTTTGGTTTTAAGCTCTCCACTAGCAACTTTAATCGCAAAATCTAAAAGTTTTTCACCAAGTGACTGTATGCTTTCTTTACCACTAATAATCTCTCCTGTATCAAAATCAATCATGTCTTTTTGATTTTCAAAAAGATGCGTCGTTGTTGAAATCTTAATCACAGGGGCAATCGGATTGCCTGTAGGCGTACCAAGACCTGTAGAAAAAAGCACCAAATTAGATCCTGATCCTACTAAAGCAGTTACTGACTCTACGTCATTACCAGGTGTACACAAAAGATTGAGTCCTTGCTTTTGAAGCTTTTCTGAATAATCAAGCACATCAATAATTCTACCCGTACCCCCTTTTTTAGCTGCACCAGCTGACTTGATGGCATCGGTAATTAGCCCGTCTTTAATATTCCCAGGAGAAGGATTCATATCAAATCCAGATCCACTTTCAACAGCTCTTTTTTCATAAATTTCCATTAAATCAACAAAACGCTTGGAAACTTCTTTTGTGGCACAACGATTTATAAGCTCTTGTTCAACACCACAAAGCTCTGGAAACTCCGATAAAATAGCACTTCCCCCACAAGCTGTCAGTAAATCAACCACTTGACCAATGACCGGATTAGCCGAAATCCCTGAAAATCCATCCGAAGCCCCACATTCAACTCCAAAAATCAACTTATTAATAGAAGCTTCTTCTCTAATACATTCATCAGCTTTCATTAGCCCCACAAAAGTTGACTGTATTGCTTTTTCAATCAGCTTTTTTTCTGAAAAAATTTTCTGTTGCTCAAAAATATACAGTGGTTTGTTAAAGTGAGAATCTTTTTTATTAATTTCTTCTTTTAAAAGACTCACTTGGGCATGCTGACATCCCAAACTCATAACAGTCGCTCCACAAATATTAGGATGAGTGATATAACCGGCTAAAAGCGAACACAACGCCCTTGAATCTCCTTGCGTTTCCCCGCAACCACTTTGATGTGTTAAAAACTTAATCCCATCAATGTTTTTAAAAACAATGTCCTTTTTAAAAAAAACAGATTTAATTTCTTCTAAAGAAAATTTTTCAATTTCTTCTGTTGTTTTTCCTTTCTTATATAGATTAATTAACGTTTCAATTTGATTTTTATAAATATTTTCTCTTTGATACCCCAATACTTTAGAAAACGCTTCTTTTAAAACAAGGACATTGCGATTCTCACAAAAAACAAGTGGTAATACCAACCAATAATTAGCCGTTCCTACAAATCCATTAGACCTATGATACCCCATAAACGTTCTATCTTGAAATTTAGAAACATCCGGCTTCTCCCAAACAAACTTACTCTCATTTGCTTGATAAGCTTCTCTATCATGCTTTAAATTGCTAACTGTAATTAAAGCTCCTTTTTTGATTGCTTTGATCGCACGCCCAACAACAACTCCATATAAAGTAGCCACTTCCCCTACTTTAAAATCTTTACAAGTAAATTTATGCTTGAGAGGAATGTCTTCTACTAAAAAAAAATTTTGTCTCTTTAGTTTAATCTCTTCACCTTTTTTTAAATCGCAAAGAGCAACCATTAAGTCATCTTTTTGATCAATTTCTAAAAATTTTCTTGCTATCATTAATGATTAAAATAATTCATTTTATAAAATAAAAGAGAGGTTTCTTTAAAAAAACCTCAACTAGAAATCTGCATGATTTTTTTACAAATAGGTGATTGTAAAACATCAAACCCTCTAGCTGGTGAATACTCCCTCCCATAATAAATCATTTGAAGATGTAACTTAACCCAATTCTTTTTAGGAAACAAATTTTTTAAATCTTTTTCGATTTTTTGCACACTCTTTCCTCTCGAAAGCCCCCATCTTAAAGCAAGACGATGAATATGTGTATCAACAGGGAAAGCAGGTTTATTAAAAATCTGTGTCATAACAACAGACGCACTTTTATGCCCAATACCAGGAAGCGATTCTAAGGCTTCAAATGTACTAGGAACTTTACTCTCATATTTTTCAACTAAAATTTTAGAAAGCAATGAAATGGCTTTTGACTTTTGAGGGGAAAGACCACAAGAACGAATAATAAAGTGAATCTTTTCTAAAGAAACTTTCATCATTTTTTCAGGAGTATCCGCTAAAGTAAAAAGAACAGGCGTTGTTAAATTAACCCTTGCATCAGTACACCTGGCCGAAAGAAGCACCGCAATTAAAAGAGTATACGGACTTTTGTGCTTTAATGGAATCGATGGATTTGGATAAAGATAACTAAGAGTTTTTAGAATAAATTGAACTTTTGCTTTTTGATCCATGATAGCTTAATCGAAAAAATCAAAATTTTAAAATAACTCTAGTTACTTGTCTTTTTGATTTAAATCGCCAATTCCTGTAATATTAATAGACCCCTTACTCACTCCCCCTTTTTGCACAAAAAAACTAGCTGTAATCACATCTCCCTCAATCTTACCAGAAGAAAGAATTTTCACTTCGTCTTCAGATAAAATATTCCCTTTTAACTTCCCAGCTATCGTACTTTTTTTACTGACCACACTACTTTCAATACATCCCTTTTGGTCTAAATAAAGGCTCTCTTCTACTTTCAATTCTCCTTTAAAAGTACCATAAACTTTCATTTTTCCTCTCACATAAAAAACTCCTTCAAAGACACTCTCAAGACCTATTTGAGAATCGGTTAATTTAGGAGAAGGTGTTTTTTTTAAACGCATGAAAAATTCTCTTTTTTAATTAAAAAACAACCCATTTTTTTTCTTTTAAAAAATAAATCGCCTTTTTATAATCCTCTTCTTTTAAAAAAAGAATTATCCCATGCTTCTTCAAGAAAATCACCTCTGCTTTTTCAGATAGCTTTTCTTCTAAAATTAATTTGGTATGTTTATACAGTTCTTTTGAGTATGTTCTAATTGCAAAAATGGATTCTTTTTTAAAAGTTTCTAGTTGTTTAAAAAAAGAATTAACTTGCTTAGAAACAAAATCATTATAATAATCAGGTGCAATTTTACTTAAAAAAAATTTGATTTTCTTGGGATAAAAATGACAAAACCAAGCTAAAGATAGCTTCTTCAAATCGAAAGAAGCCTGTATCGTATAATCAGCAATATTTAATTTGGTAAAAAGGCTCAAATAATACAAAATAGAAGGGCATGTTTTACTTTTATAAAGAGTTAGCATCCCATCTGTATCAATAATACCATTAAGCTTAGGCTTCTTTTTTCCACCTAGTTTATTGTTAATTGTCTCTTTAAGTACATAGCGCAACATTTTTTTTGAAAAAAAAATAAAATCCCTTTGCTCACTGATAAAAGCTAATTTATCTAAACGATCAACTTCTTTATGAAACAAAGCATAATTTATTAATTCCTTTTGATCTAAAATTCTTTTTTTATTCATTTCATGAAATAATCTTTTTTTACTTATAAATCCTTTAGATTTTGATGCATTACTTATTAAAACAAGCAGTACTTCAAAACCATAAGAAAAAAAATTTTCAAGTAAAAACTGCACCTTCAAATGAAAAGGCTTTTTAAGGTAACTAATATACTTTTTCCTTCTAAAAAAAAAACGAGCTAAAACAAAAGCTTGTCTACCTCCTTTTTTTTGAAATAAAAAATGATCTTTTCTAATTTTTTTTTTAAGGTGAAGTTCATAAATAAATTCATCAACTGTGCTTAAAAAAAGAGAAGTCTTTTCTGAAGTATGAGCATGTGAGATCGGTTTTTTATTCTCTTCAAAAAAAACTGAATTTAAAAAAACTATCGGCTTAAAGTCCTTTGTAAAACCAAAAAGCAAGCATTTTTTTTTTAAAAGAGATAAAAGAATCGACTGTTCTTCTTTTAAAAAACAGCTTTTCGCATATAAAAAATTAAATTGCTCTAAGTAGCTCTTTTCTTCATAAGTAAGATTTTTCAAAGTATTTTTTGAAAGCATTTCTTTAGGTAAATTTTCTTCAATAACAAAAATAGACTTTAAAAAATCACAAAAGTTTTTTGAAAAAATAGCAACATCTTTTTTAGATTCTAAATAAGAACGATCTTTTTGAATCGAAATCACGTCTATTTCATCTAAAAAATAAACGGTTTTCATCAACGCTTGATCTTCTAAAAAAGGAGAAATTAAAAGGGGTTTTTGCTTTTCAGGTAAAACTAAGTAAGAATCTTTTAAAGAAAAAATAAACTCTTTTAAATAATTTTTAACAAAATTAGCCACGATTTGATGGGCAATATTAGACAAAGATACATAATAAGTAAAAAATAAAAAAATATCATTTGAGATTTTTTGATACTCATCGAGATTTTTAATATTCCAAAAAGAAAGAAACGTTTTCTCTTTTTTTTCATCTATAAAAAATTTTAACACAAAACAAAACTTCTTTAAAACTCAAAACTGAGTTATATTATAACCTGCATCCCAAAAGTAAATTTTTTTTTACTGACTAAAAAAAATTTGTTGAAAATTTCAAAACATAAAAAATGGAACCTCTTCAAAAGAAATTAAAACTTTTCTCCCTCATTAGCACTCCTATTGGTAATCTAAAAGACATTACCTTAAGGGCTTTAGAAGTCCTTAAAGATTCAAATGCCATTGTTATTGAAAATTATAAAACAGGCAAAAAAAAACTCGAACAACTAGGAATTTCACTTGTCAACAAAGATCTTTGGGAAATAAATCGAAAAAATGAAACAAGAGAATCTACCAATTTAGCACTAACTCTCATTAAAAATTATAAAACAGCCTCCATGATTTCAGATGGGGGGGCTCCTTTATTTGCTGACCCTGGGAAGCAACTGATAAAAAAATTAAAACAGCACCATATCCCCATTACTTTTTTACCAGGAGCCTCTTCTTTAATTGCCGCTTTAGTGCTCTGTGGTTTTGAATTAGAATCTTTTTTCTATGCAGGTTTTTTACCAAGAGAAAAATCCCAAAGAATTATTTCGTTAAAAAAATTAAAAAATCATCGATGTCCTATTGTTTTTTATGAAACTCCTTATCGTCTTAGCGCCATACTATATGATTTAAATAACATTTTCGAACCATCAACAAAAATAGCTCTTTGCTTTAACCTAACAGAAGGAAAAGAAACCATTATTCAAAAACCTTTAAAAGAAATTTATCAGCTATTTTTCAAAAAAAAAATTAAAGAACCTTTTGTCTTAATCACAAACTCTTTGATTAAAAAATAAGCCTTCTTCAAAAAATAAAATTTTAAACTATAAAGTCTATTGATTTTATAGATAATTAATTTAATGTTATAATGAAAAAAAATGAAAAAAATTAATTTAAAAGAAGTCACCATTCGAATTAGTGGAGATTCTGGAGATGGCGTGCAACTGATTGGACAAAATCTAGCAAATACCACTGCTTTTTTTGGTAATGATATTGGAACTTTACCTGATTTTCCAGCAGAAATTAGAGCTCCTATGGGAAGTTTATCGGGAGTTTCTGGATTTCAGATTCGACTCGGAAGCTATGAAATACATACAGCTGGGGATGAAGTAGATGCTCTTATAGCGATGAATCCTGCTGCTTTAAAAACGAGTCTTTCTTCATTAAAAAAAGGAGGAGTTTTAATTGTTAACACAAAACATTTTGATCTCAAAGGTTTAAAATTTGCAGGGTATGAAACCAATCCTTTAGAAGACGGGAGTGTCAGTAATTATCAAACACATGCGATTAACTTAACGGAATTAGTAGGAAAAACTCTTAAAGAACTTGACTTGTCTCATAAAGCCTCTGATCGTTGTAAAAATTTCTTTGCTCTTGGGATGCTTTACTGGCTTTATAATCGAGATTTAGAAGAAACTATTTTATTCTTAAAAAACAAATTTGAGAAACAAGAAGTTCTTTTAAAGGCCAATCTTCTAGCCTTAAAAGGAGGCTATGCTTTTTGTGACGCCAGTGATTTATTTCAAGACTCTTACCAGGTTAACCCTGTTAAATTGTCTAAAGGGACTTATAAAAACATCAATGGAAATGAGGGGATTGCCCTTGGGTTGATTGTAGGGGCAAAGAAAGCAAATCTCAATTTATATTATGCTTCTTACCCTATTACACCGGCGAGTGATTTGCTTCATTATCTTTCTAAACAAAAGCAGTATAATGTTAAAACGTTTCAAGCAGAAGACGAAATTGCAGCTGTTTCTTCAGCTATTGGGGCTTCTTATGCAGGGAGCTTAGGTGCTTGTGGGTCATCGGGGCCAGGGATTCTTTTAAAGCAAGAAGCCATCAACTTAGCAATAATGACAGAACTCCCTTTAGTGATTGTTAACATTCAAAGAGCAGGTCCAAGTACAGGGATGCCAACTAAGACAGAACAATCTGATCTTTTAATGACACTTTATGGGAGAAATGGAGATTCTCCTATCCCTGTTTTAGCGACTAGCCACCCAGGGGATTGTTTTGAAGTCGCTATAGAAGCGGCAAAAATTGCTTTAGAAACAATGTCTCCTGTTTTTTTACTTTCTGATGGCTATATTGGTAATGGATCAGCCCCTTGGAAAATCCCTGATTTTAAGAAGTTAGCAGCGATTTCAACTCAAAAAGATCATTTACCAAAACCTTTTAAGCCTTACATACGTCATGAAAAAACACTCTCTCGCTACTGGGCTATTCCAGGACAGAAAGGATTTGAGCATCGGATTGGAGGCATTGAAAAAGAAGCTATTAGTGGTGAAATTAGCTACGATCCAACAAATCATGATTTAATGACAAAAATCCGTTATCAAAAAATAAAAGCAATTCAAAATCGATTGCCAAAATTTTTATTATTAGGTAAAGAAAAAGGAGACGTTTTAGTGATTGGGTGGGGAAGTCCTTATGGAAGTATTCGAACGGCTGTTGAAGCATTACAAAAAGAAAATAAAGATGTTTCTTGGATTCATTTGAAATACTTAAATCCTCTCCCAAAACAATTAAAAACTTTAATTAAAAATTTTAAACATATTCTCATCCCAGAAATTAATCAAGGGCAACTTTCCTTTATCATCAAAGCTAAATTTTTACGTGAAATCCAAGGTCTTAATTTAGTAAGGGGGCTTCCTTTTCAAGTTTCAGAAATCAAACAAGCTATTACCAATCTTCTAAAAAAAGCATCTTCTTTTTATGAAACAAAATAATTCTTCTAATCTTACTAAAAAAGACTTTATTTCTAATCAACAAGTGCGTTGGTGTCCTGGATGTGGAGACTATGCTATTTTATCAGCAATTCAAAAAACTTGTCCTCAATTAGACATCCCAAAAGAAAATTTTGTTTTTGTCTCTGGCATTGGGTGTGCTTCTCGCTTACCTTACTATATGAATACTTATGGGTTTCATACCATTCATGGAAGAGCACCTTCTTTTGCAACCGGTATTAAAATTGCCAATCCTGATCTTATGGTTTGGGTTATTACTGGAGACGGGGATGCTTTAAGTATTGGGGGGAATCACTTTATTCACCTACTAAGAAGAAATGTCAATGTCAATTACTTGTTAATTAACAACCAAATTTATGGACTGACAAAAGGACAATATTCACCGACTTCAGCACAAGGGCAAAAAACAAAATCAACTCCTCAAGGTTCTATTGAAACCCCTATTAATCCTGTAAAACTTGCTATTGCTTCAGGAGCGTCTTTTGTCTCAAGAGTGTATGATACAGATGTTAAAGGAATGGAAGCCATCTTTTTAGAAGCTTCTAAACATCAAGGGACTAGTTTCATAGAAATTTATCAAAACTGTAACATCTTTAATGATAAAGTATTTGAAAAATATACCCATAGAGATACCAAAGAAGACACAACTATTTTTTTGGAAGACCAAAAACCTCTTATTTTTGGAAAAAACAAAGACAAAGGGATTCGGTTAAAAGGATTTTCTTTAGAAGTTGTCGATTTAAATAAAGAAAAAAGCGACAATTTATTAATCCATAGTGTAAAAGAAGATTCTGAGTTGCAAGCTTATCTTTATAGCACGATGGATACAAATCCAAACTTACCCGCTCCTTTTGGTATTTTTAGAAAAATCTCTAAGGGGGTTTATGAAACCACTCTTGAGCATCAAGTAAAAGAAGCCAAAAAAAATAAACCCACTAATGACTATCAAACATTACTACAATCAGGCCAAACTTGGAAAATCAAATAAATGTTTGATCAGAAAAAACTTATTTGGAAAAAAATGAGTCAAAAAATAGAAAAGTCTTTTGAATTTTTTGATATTTCTGCCATTGCTTTAAAGCATCCCATTTCCAAAGAGCAAAAAACCTTTTATCAATTTAAATCACACGATTGGGTTAATATCTTTGCTTTAACAGAAAAAAAAGAACTCGTTACCATTAAATTATTTCGTTTTGGCAATTTAAAACTATCTATTGAAACTCCAGGGGGAGTGGTTGAAAACAAAGAAAATCTTAAAAAAGCAGCCCAAAGAGAATTGCTAGAAGAAACAGGTTATCTTGCCAAAAAACTTGAATTAATGGGTCATTTTTCACCAAATCCAGCCATTAATACCAATCAAATCTATTATTATTTAGCAACAAAACTAGAAAAAAAAGAACAACGATTAGATGAAAATGAAATTATTAATGTAGATTTAATTTCTATTAAAAAATTTGAAAAACTAATTGAAAAAAGAAAAATTGATCATGCCCTTGTGATAACAGGGTACTATTTATTAAAAAAAAATTTAATTAAAACAGGAAAGAACTGATGGAAAATATTTTAGAAATAGCAAAAGAGGTCATTAAAAATGAAGCGGACGTTATTAAAAATTTATCAAAAAATCTTAGTGAACATTTTGAAAAAGCAGTGAAGTCTATTTTAAACTGCAAAGGCAAAGTCGTCATTTCAGGAATGGGGAAAGCAGGGCTTATTGGAAAAAAAATAGCTTCTACTTTTTCTAGCTTGGGGACTTCTTCTTTCTTTATGCATCCAGCCGAAGCTTCTCATGGAGACTTGGGAATGCTTAAAAGAGAAGACATCGTTATTTTACTTTCTAACAGTGGGGAATCTTTTGAAATCATCAATATCATTCCTCCTATTAAATCTATTGGGTCAACCATTATTGCTATCACTGGAAAAGCGAATTCTACTTTAGCAAAACAAGCTAATTTTTTAATTCATATTGGAAATATTAAAGAAGTTGATCAATTAGGTTTGGCTCCAACGACTTCTACAACGGCTATGCTGGTTATAGGGGATGCTTTAGCCATTGCTGCTGTAAGACAAAATAAAAATTGGAGTAAAGAAGACTTTGCTTTTTTTCACCCAGGAGGGTCGCTTGGAAAAAAACTTCTTAAAGTTAAAAAAATAATGAAGACAAAAGAAAACAATGTCTTAATCAAAAAAGAAACCTTTGTGAAAGAAGTTCTTTTGGAAATTTCTGAAAAAAAAACAGGTTGTGCGATTATTATTGATGCTAAAGAACACATTATTGGTATTTTTTCAGATGGGGATTTGCGGCGTCATTTAAAACAAAACGAAAACCTTTTAAAACAACCCATTGAAAAAGTAATGACAAAAAACCCAAAGACAATTACCGACACGAGTTATGCCTTAGAAGCTCTTAAAATCATGAGAGATCATCAAATAGCAGACCTTCCTGTAATGGATAAAGCTAAAAAAATAGTCGGTCTTATTTCTATAAAAGACTTAGTTGCCATTGGTCTTTTATAAAAGGGGTTTAAATCAAAAAGTCAAACTGCTTTAAGGATTTCTTTTACTTTTGTCAAAGCTGCTTTTAAAAATTCTTTATTTGGAGCACCTGCTTGGGCAAAATCATCCCTTCCCCCCCCATTTCCTCCACAAATCTTAGCGGCTTGTTTGACTAAATTTCCAGCTTTAACAGACGAAGTGAGTACTTTTGAAATACCACATAAAAAAACTAATTTTTCATTTTCTTTTAAAGAAAATAAAATCACTGCTTTTTTATTTTTAGATTTTAAATAATCAATTTGTTCTCTTAAAATTTTAACGGGGACTTTTTGAAATTCGTGATAAAAAAATAAAATTTGATTTAAAAATTCTCCTTTCAGAGTCTGTAAAACTGTTTTTACTTGAAACAAAGTAATTTTTTCAAGTTCTTTTTCATATTGCTTATTATCATCAATCAAAGTTTTAATTTGACTTAAGAGTGTTTCACTTGAAGATATTCCAAGTAATTTTTTGATTTCTAAAAAAAAAGATTCTTTTTGCTGATAATATTCAAAGGCTTTTTTTCCTGTGATGGCTTTAACTCTTCTAATACCAAAAGCACTTGAAGATTCATCTAGGATTTTAAAAAAGCCTATTTCAGAAGTGTTATTTACATGAGAGCCCCCACAAAGCTCAACGGAATAATCCTTCCCTATATTCACAACTCTCACTTTTTTACCATATTTTTCTTCAAAAAAAGCCATCGCTTTTTTCTTTTCTGACTCTTCTTTTGTCATTTGCTCTATAACCACACTATCATGGCGCCAAATAGCCCCATAAACCATTTTTTCAATTGTATTAAGAGCTGCTTTTGAAATGGTTTCAAAATGATTAAAGTCAAAACGAAGCCCATTCTCATTAATAAAAGACCCTTTTTGACTGATATGAGGGCCCAATTCTTGTCTAAGTGCTCGATGCAACAAATGAGTGGCGGTATGATTTTTTCGAATCAAATCTCTCTTTATTTCATTTCGAATTAAAAAATAAGAGCTTCCTATTTTTACTTCTCCAAAAATAAGCTGCCCTTCATGAAGAAAATAATTTTCTATTTTTTTTACATTACTAATAGCAATAAGGCATTCAAACTGATTTGAAGAAAAATCAGTTTGTTTAAAAAAATTTTTTTGATTTAAAAAAGATCTAAAATCCTCTTCGTTCACAGGAGAAGCAACCCAACCACTATCACCAATTTGCCCCCCTGACTCAGCATAAAAAACACTTTGATTAAAAACAAGAAAGGACGATTCATTTAAAGAACAAGAGGAAACTTTTTCTTGTTCTTTAAAAATAGCTAAAAGCTTTGCTTGACAAAAAAAATGATTAAAATCCCCCTCTTCTGCCCCTAAATAATTTGTTTTAGTTTCAACAGACCGCAGAGATAAGGCTAGTGTCTTTGAAAAATTTTCTTTGTTTTTTTTAGAACGTTCTTTTTGCAAAGTCATCTCTTGAGAAAACCCTTTTGTATCAACATCAATATTTTGTTCTTTAGCAAGAAGTAACGTTAAATCCAAAGGAAATCCATAAGTATCATAAAGTTTGAAAGTGTCTTTAGAAGAAAGTAGTTTTTTATTTTCTTGTTTAAGCTTTTCTGTAAATCCATTAAAAACAACCAGCCCTCGATCCAAAGTTTTGTGAAAAGTTTCTTCCTCTAAAGCAACAATTTTTTCAATAAAAGCCTGGCTTTCTAATAGATTTTTGTAATAAGGGCCAAACTCACGACAAATAACACCCACAAGAGAGCTAAGCCAAATTCTTTTAATCTTAATATTTCGACTATAACGAGAAGCTCTTCTAAGCAAACGCCTAATCACATACCCCCTTCCCTCATTAGAAGGAATAACCCCATCTGCAATTGAAAAACAAATCGAACGCATATGATCCGAAAGCACTCTCATCTCAACTGAAGATGTAAAATCTCTATAAGATTTTTTACTCGCTTTTTCAATACAAGCAATAATAGGCATAAATAAATCTGTTTCATAATTAGAATCTTTATTTTGTAATACTCCAGCAATTCTCTCAAGTCCCATACCGGTATCTACATAATGTTGATTTAATTTTTCTAAAGTACCATCTTGCTTTCGGTAATATTGAATGAAAACCAAATTCCAAATTTCAACAAAACGATTAGAATTAGCATTAATCAGTGGCTTAGGGGAAGCATCTAAATGTTCTCCTAAATCAATGTGAATCTCTGAACAAGGTCCACAAGGGCCTGTACGACCCATTTCCCAAAAATTATCTTTTTCCCCAAAACGAAGAATTTGATCAACTCCAATATCTGTGGCTTTTTTCCAAATTTCAAAACTTTCATCATCGTCTTGATAGACCGTCACATACAGCTTTTTTTTATCAAGGCCCCATTCTTTTGTTAAAAGCTCCCAAGCCCAAATAATGGCTTCTTCTTTCCAATAATCTCCAAAAGACCAATTTCCAAGCATTTCAAAAAAAGTATGATGATACGTATCAAAGCCTACCTCTTGAAGATCATTGTGTTTACCAGAAACTCGAAGGCATTTTTGAAAATTACAAATACGCTGATGTTCATAAGATTGTAATCCTAAAAAAATATCTTTAAAAGGATTCATTCCTGCATTAGTGAACAGAAGCTCACTATTTTCCTCCGGTACTAAAGAAGCACTAGAAAAAACAACATGCCCTTTAGAAGCAAAAAAATCCAAAAAACTTTTTCGAATTGTTTGATGATTCATCACACGCTTTTATTGTTAAAAACAAATCCTTAATATAAATATAAAAAAATTAAACTAAAAAGATTTTTCTTTAGTTGAAAAAAATAATTGTACTATTACTTTATCAAAAGCTGATGTTTAAAAACAAACCTTAAAGTTTCTTTTTAGAAGCTATCCTCCGATTTGAAACATCTCAATTTTTTTTTCAGATGATTTTTTTTCTAAAAAACGTTTTCTTTCCTCAGAATAGCGATCAAAACGATGGGCCCAAATTTCCCTTAAATAAGCCTCGATTTGCTGATCTGTCTTACTTAGGACTTCACTTAAAGGAAAGCCTTTTTTAGCAAAAAGACATGTATATAAAATTCCTTGAACTGAAAGTCTGGCCCGATTGCAGTTTTTACAAAAAGGTTTTGTAACAGAAGAAATAAACCCTACCCCTCCTGGAAAATGATCTAAAAAAAAATAATTTTCAGCAACTCCTTGTGAAAAAGAATCCCGTAAAGAAGATTTTAAACGGGGAGTTTGTTTACATGGTGTAAGAGGATATTTCACTTCAATTTGTTTCTTAATAAAGGATGAAGAAACAACTTGTTTTTCATTCCAATGATTAAGATTGCCAGTATCCATAAATTCAATAAAACGAATAAAAACACCTTTTTCCCGAGCATAATCCACTAAAGGCAAAATTTCACTTTCATTAAAATGACGCAGGATAACGGTGTTAATTTTAACTTCAAACCCTGTCTTTAAAGAAGCTTCAATCCCTTTTAAAACTTTATGAAAAGCTTCCTTTGAAGTTCCTCTTATTTTTGAAAAAAGAGTTTCATTTAAAGCATCCAAACTAACAGTCAAACCATCAAGCCCACTCCTTTTTAAATCTTCTACTAAAGGTTCTAAAAGATCTCCATTGGTGGTTAAAAAAATTTTTTTAATGCCTTTAATTAACTTTAAAGTTTTGATAATCGTACAAATATCTTTTCTAAGTAAGGCTTCACCCCCGGTTAATCTAATTTTAGAAACACCTAGTTTTGTAAAAATTTTAATAAGACGTTTTAAATGGGAAATCGATAAATAAGTATCAGGAGGAAAAAATTGATACTTATTTCCTTTAGGCATACAATAAGTACATCGAAAATGACACTTATCAGTTAATGAAAGACGGAGTGTGTTTAAAGGGCGATTGAAAGTATCGTGAATCAAGTGTGACAAAACTATAAAAACAACTTTTTATTTTTACTTTAAACTAAATTTCTTTTTTTTGAAAATAGAAATTTGTTTTAAAAAAATGTCTATTTTATAATGAAAAATAATCTTTTCTTAAAAACGATGAACAATACCGATAAAGCAAAAATTCTTACGGAAGCAATTCCGTATATTCAACGATTTTCCAAAAAAAAAAATGGTTATTAAAGTAGGTGGATCAGTGATAGAGAATGAAAATTTACAAAAAAATTTATTTCAAGATATTGTTTGGATGCAATTAACAGGCATTGAACCTATCATCGTTCACGGAGGAGGTAAACATATTTCATCGATGATGAAAAAACTGGGAAAACAAAGTCAATTCATTGATGGGTTAAGAGTAACCGATAAAGAAACAATGGAAATTACTCAAATGATTTTAGCAGGTTTATTAAGTAAAGATATTGTTTCAATGATTCAAAGAGAAGGTGGAAAAGCTGTTGGTTTTTCTGGAAAAGATGGCAATATGGTTTTAGCAAAAAAAATTGAAAAAAATAAAATTGACTATGGTTATGTAGGTGAGATTGAAAAAATTGATCCTGTTATTATTAATTATTTATTAGAAAAAAATTTTATTCCAGTGCTTTCGCCTATTGCTAATAGTCAAAGTGCTCAATCTCTTAATATCAATGCCGATCTTTTTGCTATTGAACTCTCCATTGCTTTAAAAGCAGAAAAAGTAATTTTTATTACTGATGTGAAAGGAATCTTACTTGAAGAAAAAAATGAAAAAACACTGATTGAAAAAATAAATATTAAAAAAATAAAATCTTTAATTAAAAACAAAACCATTTCAAAAGGAATGATACCAAAAGCAGAGTCAGGTATAAAAGCCATCGAAAAAGGAGTTTTAAGTGTACACATTATCAGTGGAAAAATTCCCCACTCTTTAATGATCGAGCTTTTTACAACAGAAGGTATCGGGACTCAAATCATCAAATAAAATCATTTTTATTTGATTAAAAACCACTATGACACAAGCTCTTTTTGACACTTATCATCGATTTAATATCGAGTTTATCAAAGGAAAAAAATCCACTCTTATTGATACAAAAGGAAAAAATTATATTGATTTTCTTTCAGGACTTGGTGTTAATAATCTTGGATATAGCAACAAAATAATTTCAAAATCTATAAAAAAAGCTTTAAAAAAACCTTTACATACTAGTAATTTATTTGAGATTTCTAGCCAAAGAAGTCTTGCTAAATTGATTCAAAAAGAAACTTTTTCAGGAGCTTCTTTTTTTTGCAATAGTGGCACAGAAGCCAATGAAGCAGCTATTAAGTTTACCCTTAAATATGCTAAAATAAAAAATAAAAAAAATCCAATTATTTTAAGTGCAATTAATTCGTTTCACGGACGGACCATCGGTTCGTTAAGTTTAACAGGTCAAAAAAAATATCAAACCGATTTTAAGCCTCTCCTACCCAATATTAAAACATTTGAATACAACAACACAACCTCTTTAGAAAAAAAATTTTCAAACAATACAGTCGCTGTTTTCATTGAAGTCGTTCAAGGAGAAGGAGGCGTGTTTCCTATTGAATTAAATTTTTTTAAAAAAATAAGAGACTTATGCAATCAACACGAAGCTCTTCTAATTGTTGATGAGGTCCAATCAGGGTGCAGCCGAACAGGTCGTTTTCTTGCTTCTCAACATTTCAAAGTCCCCATTGATGGATTTACTTTAGCAAAATCATTAGCGGGAGGTCTTCCAATAGGGTGCTTTACAATTAAAAAAAAATATGCCGATATTTTTTCTTATGGGGATCACGCTTCTACTTTTGGGGGCAATCCTTTTGTCACCCAAGTCGCTCTTTGTGCTTTTAAGCTATTAACTCATCCCAATTTTCTAAAAAAAATAAGAGAAAAAAGTCTTTTGTTCAAAGAAATTTTATTAAATTTAAAAAAAGAGTATTCTTTTATTAAAGAAATAAGGCAATTGGGCCTCATGATGGCTTTTGAAATGAAAAAAAACACTTTATCGGCTTCTTTATTGGTTCAAAAAGCACTTGAAGAAGGTCTTATTATTGGAAATATTGGAGAGAATACAATTCGAATGTTACCCCCTCTTATCATTAATAAAAAAGAACTTGAACAAGGAGTAAAGTGCTTAAAAAAAATAATAAGTTGTCTAAAATAAACATGTTTAATCAAAAAGACTTCATTGATCTAAAGGACTTTAACCAAAAAGAACTTGAATCTATTTTAAAATTGGCTACTGCTTTAAAAAAAAAAAAATCTCTTTTAAAAAAATCTCTTTTAAAAGGCAAAAATATTGGTCTACTTTTTAACAAAGAATCAACAAGGACAAGAATTGCTTTTGAAGTGGCCATTAATCAATTAGGGGGACATTGTATTTTTTTACAAGATTCTCAAATACAAATGAGTTGTGGAGAAGATCTTTTAGATACTGCTAAAGTTTTAGAACGTTATTTAGATACTCTCATTATTAGAAATAATTCTTATGAGGATCTTATAAAAATCTCAAAAAACATTCAAATCCCCGTTATCAATGCTTTAACAAATAAGAATCATCCTTGTCAAATTTTAGCTGATTTTCTTACGATTCAAGAGAGAAAAAAAAATTTACAGAAAATAAAAATTGCTTATCTTGGAGATGGCAATAATGTCGCTTATTCTTTAGCGATGGGGTGTAAGATTTTAAACATTTCTCTTTCAGTTGCTTCTCCTAAAAAGTATCAACTAGAAAAAAAAATACAACAAGAACTTCATGCTCCTTATATTCAATTTTCAAATGATCCAATTGAAGCTTGCAAACAAGCTGATGTGATTTACACTGATGTTTGGACTTCAATGGGAGACAAAAAAAAAGAAAAAAAATTATTTCAAAAATTCCAAATTAATCAAAAACTCCTTAAAAATGCAAAAAAAGATTATATTTTTCTTCATTGTTTACCGGCTCATCGTGGAGAAGAAGTCACCAACACAATTATAGATAGTTTTCAATCTTGCGTTTTTGATCAAGCTGAAAATAAACTTTACACACAAAAAGCAATTTTAATACTATTATTTAATTAAATAAGTTTAAGTTAGATTTAAAAAATTAAAATGATAAAAAGCAATATAAAAAAAATTATTTTAGTTTTGTTTTCAATATTTCTTTTTTTAAAAGAACGCTCTTTTTTAAAAGACTTTTTAATTTATGAAAAATCAATTCCTTTAAAAGAGATCAAAATTACAGGCCCTATTTTAAAAAAAGGTATTTATAGAGTCCCAATGGATGCTAATATTAAAGAAATTATTAAAATAGCGGGTGGATTAAAGCCATCTTATTTTTTAAAAAAAAATACAGGAAATTTAGTACTTATTAATGAATCTACAATAAATATGATAAAATACACTTATTAATATTAATAATAATAAGTAAGTCATGGCAGAAGAAACGATGAAAGATGATGAAAAAGAGGATATAAGCCTTTCGGAAAATGAATTAGATAACATTCTTTCAAAAGCTGAAATTTCACAAATTGACATTGATTCACAAGAAATAGACTCAAGCTTAAAAGAAGAAAATACCTTTTTTCCTAGTACTAACTTTGATGAAACCCCAGAAGATATTGACGATATTACTCTTGAAAATAAAGATAACATTTCCACTAATTTAGACACAAGTCCTCAACCTAAAAAAGAACCTACCTCTCTTATAGATGAAGATAAAAAAAGTGAAGATAAGGGTGATTTTTCTTTAGATAACAACGATGACCCTAGTCTCTATGATTTTGATCCTAATGTCGATCCTGCTACCAAAAGCACCTCTTCTTCTGTAGAAGCTCAAGCTCCTAAAAATCCAACAGATAGTAGTAATACAAATCCCCCAGAATCTTCTTTAGATGACAACGATGACCCCAGCCTCTATGATTTTGATCCTAATGCCGATCCTGCTACCAAAAGCACCTCTTCTTCTGTAGAAGCTCAAGCTCCTAAAAATCCAACAGATAGTAGTAATACAAATCCCCCAGAATCTTCTTTAGATGACAACGATGACCCTAGTCTCTATGATTTTGATCCTAATGCCGATCCTGCTACAAGTAATGAAACCTCAATTAATGATCAAGCTCCTGAAGACCCTTCTTTTGTGAGTGATTTCTCTGCTGACCAAGCAGATGAAAACCAAGTCGAAAAAAGCGCTATCCAATCAAATGAAGAAGATGAAACTGTCTCTTTATCACCAAACGAGATGGGCAGTATTTTAGAAAATGTTGATAAATCAAAGATGGTTAATTTAAACGAAAATTTAAAAAATACAATAACTAACTCTATCGATAAAGTTTCTAGTAGTGAAACAAACGAAAGTTTTGATGGGGGTGTTACTCAAGGAGATATTGAAAATGCTCCTGTCATTGACCCAGAAATAAGCAGTTTAGTCACAAAAAATAGCTCAAGCCAAGCTTTATCTTTACCCATTAGTGAAGAAGAACTTTATGATCTTTTTAGTTTTTTAGATGAAATATTAAGTTATCTTCCTGAAGATAAAATTCAAGAGTTTGCTCATTCAAGTTATTATGATAAATATATTGCACTTTTAAATAAACTTGGTATTTAATCTTTCCTATGAGTTTATATCAAAAAAGTAAAAATTTTCTTTTTCAAGAGTTTATTCACAAAAATTACCAAGGCATTAATGAAGAAAATAAAAAAAAATTACTTGCCATTAAAACAGAAGATATTTTAACTTACAAAGAAGAATTAGAGGGTCTTTTAAAATTAATTGAACAAACAACTATTATTTTAAGTAAATCACCCAAATCTCTTTCTTTAAAAGAAAGTCTTTTTAAAATATGTCGCGAATTTGAAATTGATTTTTTTACTTTATATCTTTTTAATTACAAAAAAACAATATTAGAAAAAAAAATTCACTTTGGAAATGAAGATTTACATAAAGCATCTATTCCCATTGAAGAATGGATAACCAAATCAGACAACCCTTTACTCTCTTTTTCCCTTTATAAAAATTCTAAAAAAAAACCTATTTTAGAACAAAAAACTATTTTAGAAAATTACAAAGGAAATCAAATTGGAGGAGTCATTTGGAAAAAAAAACTAAGTCATTATTCTTTACCTGTGATTAGAAATTTCTTAAAAAGCATGACTGTTTTTTGTATTAATAATTTTAAATAAATTTCATATTTTTTTATTCTCACCTACCTTTTGATGAAAGGGTTTATTGATCAATTAAATTTAACAGTGGCTTCCGGTAATGGGGCTCCTGGAGCTGTCTCTTTTAGAAGAGAAAAATTTGTCCCAAAAGGAGGGCCAGATGGGGGAGATGGGGGAAATGGGGGGAATATTATTTTTATTGCCAGTAAAAAATTATCTTCTCTTTCTCACTTATATTCTTTAAAAGTTATAAAAGCCAGTGATGGTCAAGCCGGCAGTGGGCTTAATAAAAAAGGTAAAAATGGTGATTTCAAAACCATCCTACTTCCAGTAGGTTCTATTTTAAAAGATCAATTAGGAAATCTTATTGTAGATTTCAATAAAGATGGAGAGTCTTTTTTGTTTTTAAAAGGTGGCAAAGGAGGTAGAGGTAATGCTTTTTTCGCAAATTCAAAAAATCAAACCCCCCTCTATGCTCAAAAAGGCATTAAAGGAAGTCAAGTTGATATTTTTTTAGAATTAAAATTGATTGCTGATATCGGACTTTTAGGGCTTCCCAATGTTGGAAAATCAACATTTATAGCTTCTATAACCAATGCAAGGCCTAAAATAGCTAATTATCCTTTTACAACGCTTTCCCCTCATTTGGGAATTTATAACATTAATATTGAAAAACAACTCATTATCGCTGATATTCCAGGTATCATTGAAGGAGCATATACAGGTAAAGGGCTTGGTCTTTATTTTTTAAAACATATTGAAAGAACAAGTTTTCTTTTTTTTATTATTGAAAGTCTTTCAAAAGACCCTTATACAGATTTTAAAAAAATAAAAAAAGAAATTAACTCGTATAGTAAAGAGCTTTCTAAGCGTCCTTATGCTATTGGCATTAGTAAATCAGAATTAATAACTGACAAAAAAAAACTGATTAATGAATTTTCAAAAATAGAAAGAAGTAAGCTTTTTTTCTTTAGTAGTCTTACCAAAGAAGGCTTAAAAGAGTTTCAAAAAATTGGGTATGAAGTTTTATTTTTAAAAGAACAAAAAGAGGTAATTTAAATTCAATTACTCATCAATTATAATTGGAAAAGAATGACGAAAACCATTTAAAAAAAAAGGGATTTCCAACGCTTTTTTATTTTCTTTTTTTATTTTTTTAACTTCAAGGACGCCTTCTTTTAAAATCAAAAGCAGGCTTTTCTTACCTTTATTAATTAAAGTGCCACTAGGTAGATTTGAAAAATCAGTATCTTCTTGATGGTAAAAAATAAGATCTAAAAGCTCATGTTTTTTCCCTTTTAAGGAAAAAAAAATTCCAGGCCAAGGCAAGTAAGCTTTGAATTTTCTAAAAATATTCAAAGCATTGTCTTTTGGTGTAACTCTTCCATCTTCTTTTTTAATCTTAAAGCAATAACTAGCTTGAGAATGATCTTGAGAAGACAAATTAAGAAATGACCCCGGAGCTGTTTTAAAAAAAGTCTGGAGTAAGTGTTTTGTTTTTTTTGTTGCTAAATCAAAAACTTGAGGAGCGGTTTTGTCTTTAATTTCAAAAGAATCTTTCATGGAAATATCACCTTGATCCATTTTTTCATTAATTTTTTGAATCGAAATACCAGTTGTTTCTTCTCCTTTTATAATAACCGATTGAATGGGAGAAGCTCCCCGATACTTTGGCAAAATAGAAAAATGAACATTAAACATCCCATATTTTGGGATAGAAAAAAAATTCTTTGGTAAAATAAGACCATAAGAAATCACTAATCCTAAATCAACTTTGATTTTTTTAAGTGATAAAATATCTTCACTTGTAATAGAAGAAGGGCAAAAAAATGGAATTTTTTTTTCTTTTGCTAAAAAAATAATTTTCGAATGGGAATGAGCTTGATTTCTTTTTTGAATTGTTTCATTTTTTGTCCATATTACTTTAACATTGGCTAAAGAATGCTGAAGAATAAACTCTAAAACTTCTGCTGAAAAAGCCGCTGAAGCTAAAAAAACAATTGATTGCAACTAAATCTCAATAATTAAAGAAGCAAAAGAATACCCACCTCCCACAGCAGTAAAACCTATCTTAGAAGAACTTTTATAAGAAGGATATCCTTGAAGCTTCCCTTTTATAAGTAAGTTCATCGCTACAGGAATGGTTGCACTAGATAAATTTCCTAGTTGCTCAATGCACTTAACAAAATGACATTTTTCTGGAAGATTTAATTTTTCTTCTAAAGCATTTAAAATACGAAGGTTCGCCTGATGGGGAATAATGTAATCAAGATCTTCTAAAGACATTTTAGATTTTTCTAAAGCTCCCAGTAAGACACTTGACATTGCATTGACTGCTTTTCTTTGGACTAAAGGGCCTCCTCCCATTTGTAATTTCTGACCTCTTAACATACAGATATGGTCTTTATTAAAACGCATTACATCTAAAAAACCAAAAACATTGTTTTTTTCACTTCGGCTTACCAAAAACGCTCCAGCTGAATCCCCAAATAGAATACAAGTAAGTGGGTCATCAAAATTAATTTTATTACTCATATATTCCGAAGCAACAACTAGTACATGGTTATAAAAACCAGAAGACACTTTAAGCACAGCATCAATTAAACCATCTATAAATCCACTACAAGCGGTGTTTAAAGTAACCCCTGAAATTTTTTGATCCATAAGTCCAAGAAAATTTTGTAAAGAACAAACAGGTGCAGGGATGACCATTTCACTTGAAAAAGAACAGTAAATAATATGATCAATTTTTTTTGAATCAATGCCAGCATTTTTAATAGCCTCTTCACTTGCTTTAAAAGCCATATACTCGTTCATTAAAGAAGCTTCTTTAGATTCTTCTGAAGAAATGAAATGTCTTTTTTTAATCCCACTCACTTGCTGCACCCAAAGGTCAAAGACTTGTTTTTCACTGACGTTTTCAGAGATGGTTCCTTTTTTCAAAAGAGAATACTTTGCCTTTTGCACATCAAAATTAGTAATTTTTTCATATAAATCTTGATTAGTAATCTCTTTTTTAGGTAAATAATAACCCATTCCTGAAATATAAGCGTTTAATTGATTTCCCATAATTTGAAAAATATTATCACATAAAAATTTAAGTAATTCATCTTTTTAATCTTTTTTTTTAAAAAAATCTTCCTTCAAAACTAATTAATTTAATTAATGTTAATTTTCATTATTTAAATTAAAATACAGTGATGAAGCAAAAACTTATTACACGCATCTTACATTCCAATCGTTTAGATAAAATAGAACACGGTTCTTTACACAAACCGATCCACTCCTCTGTTGCCTTTAATTATGAAAAAGTAGAAGACTTAATCAATGTTTTTCAAAACAAAACAAAAGGATATTCTTATGGGCGTCAATCAAATCCAACGATTACAGCTTTAGAAAAAAAAATTAATCAAATGGAAGACGGAGTAGGTAGTGTTTGTTTTTCTACAGGCATGGCCTCAATTGCCACAACTTGTCTTGCTCTTCTAAAAAAAGGCGATCACTTAATTTCAAGTCAATTTCTTTTTGGAAATACAAACAGTCTTTTTAGAACTCTTGAAAGAATAGGCATCGGTGTTTCTTTTGTTGATGCAACTCAAGTAGAAAACATTGAAAAAAAAATTTACAGCAAAACCAAAATTATTTTTGTTGAAACCATTGCCAATCCAAAAACTCAAATTGCGGATCTTCTTAAAATAGGTGAACTTTGCAAAAAAAAAAACTTAGTTTATATTATTGATAATACCATAACAACATCTTATTTATTTAGTCCCAAAGCAGCTGGAGCTAGTTTTAGTTTAATTTCCTTAACTAAATATATCGCCGGTCATGGCAATACTCTTGGAGGTTGTATTACTGACTTAGGAAATTATAACTGGGAAAACTTTGATAATATCTTAGATATTTATAAATCTCAAGATAAAAAAAGTTGGGCTCTACTACAAATTAAAAAAAAAGGACTCAGAGATTTTGGATCAACGCTTTCTCCTTTAGAAAGTCACCTTATTTCTATTGGAATGGAAACTCTTTTTCTTAGAATGGAAAAACAATGTCAAAATACCAAAAAACTTTGTGATTTTTTAGAACAACACTCAAAAATCGATCAAGTTTTTTATCCAGGTTCTAAACAACATCCTCAACACAAAAGAGCAAAAAAATTACTTCATCATTTCGGAGCTATTTTTTCTTTTACTTTAAAAAAAGAATCCGATTGTTTGAAAATGATCAATCGTTTAAAAGTAGCCATTGTTTCTAGCAATTTAGGAGACGTAAGGACTCTTGTGATCCCTGTAGCAAAAACTATTTTTTATGAAATAGGTCCTGAGAGAAGAAAAAAAATGGGGATTAATGAGTCAATGATAAGGGTTTCAGTGGGCATTGAAGCCATTGAAGATCTTATCGAAGATTTCAAACAAGCTTTATAAAAAAAATAAAATAAAATAAAAAATCATTAAAATGAAAATAAAAATAGACGATATTAACTACTATAGTACCTTCCCTACCCCCTCTAAGGGAAGGTATTATTTTCTTTTTCTTCAAAGTTTTATTTTTTAGCGACAACCTTATTTATTCATAAAAAGATGCTTCTTCTAAAAACTCTTGAAAACAAAAATCATTCTAGACCTCCTATTTGGTTTATGAGGCAAGCAGGTAGATGTCTTAAAGCCTATAGAGACCTTAAACAAAAATATGACTTCAAAACACTCATGACCACTCCTAAGCTTGCCGCTGAAGTTACTTTGCAACCTATTCATTACTTAAAAGTTGATGCAGCCATTTTGTTTAGTGATATTTTAGTGATTCCAGAATCTTTAGGGATTAAAGTATCTTTTGAAAAAAAACCCGTCCTTAAAAATATTTTAAGTGAATCTAAAGGAAAATTAAATTCTTCTTTATTCACAAAAAATCCTCTTGAAAAAACATATCAAGCCATCAAAGAAACTCTTAAAAAAAAACCAAAAAACATTCCTTTAATTGGATTTTGTGGAGGCCCTTTAACTGTTTTTCTATACATGTGGCAAGGCAATCGTAATCACGGAAACTTTGATGAAGCGATTAAAGCAATTTATCAATTTCCTTCTCAAGTTTCTACTATTATTAAAATTATTAGCGAAGCTTCAATTGAATATGCTTTAAAACAAACTAAAGCCGGAATTAATGTCTTTCAAATTTTTGAAACTTTGGCAGGTACAATTCCAATTAATTTATACATGACTCATTTTTTCCCTTACGTCCTTCAAATGGCTAAAGCCATAAAAAAAGAAGGAATCCCTATTATTTTTTTCCCTAGATTATTTGGAATAGGGTATGAACAGATTCCAAAAAACTCTTTTGATGCTATTGGGATCGATTGGCAAACTCCCTTAGAAATAGCTAGAAAAAAAATTCACAAAAAAACTTGTCTTCAAGGCAACTTGGATCCTAGGCTTCTTGCAACTGGTTTCTCTTCTTTAACACAAAAACTTGAAACTCTTCATCAATTTGGAAAAAAAAATAAAAATTGGATTATCAACCTAGGTCACGGTATCTTACCAGAAACAAAAGAAAAATCTCTTCTTAAATTAGTCCAGTGGGTAAAACAAACTAATTGGTGACCCCCTATTTAGAAATCAAATCCAATAAAGAAAAAAGTATTCCATTTCCCTAAATTATGGCCTGTATGAGGCATCGAAAAATCAAGCTTCATTGGAAAAATTAAAAATAACCAACGAAGTCCTACCCCAAAACTCGCTTTTAAATCTTTATAAATTAATTTACTTCCTTCAATTTCCCAAGGATTAAATTGAGTAATATCATTATAAGCTGTCCCAATATCATAAAAAATAATTCCATTAATATTACCAAAAAAAAGAGGAATTGGGAAAAAAAATTTCGCAAACTCTAAAAAAGTTGTTCGATATTCAATATTAAAGAGATGCATATAGTTTCCTCTAAGAAAACGAAAAGGATACCCCCGAATATTTGGATAATTAGGACTCACCGCTCCGCCTCCTACATAATAATTAAATTTATCTCGATCCTTTCCAAAAGCTCCCCCTGATAAAAAACGCATCGCCAAACTCGAGTTTTTTGTGACAAGCAAATACTTTCTAAAATCTAAAAAAACTCTCGAAAAACTAAAAAAATAATCACCCCATAAATTAGGCGAATACTCTATCGATGCATAAGAACGTTCATTATCAATAGGGTGCAAAAAACCAAATAAAGTAGAATCATGAGTATACGATAATGAAATAGGAATCGAAAATTTTCCAAACTCTTGAAATGAACGATCAATATATTGCTCATTAAAATCTAAAAAATTCCTTTCAATCCAAGAAGGAGAAAAAGCTAAATCTACTCGATTATACTTATTAAAAGAATATCTTAAAAATCCCCCAAAAGCATAATTTTTATCAATAAAACCTGCATAATTATTAAGCAAATTTTCTGTATCGACATAACCTCTTTTAGAAGAAATAAAAGAAAGAGAATGGTATTGATTAAAAGCAATATAATAGCCATAATTAATCCTATTTTTAGTATCAAGATATTGGCTCGTTGTGACGGTATTAAGAAGGTTATAGCCCACATCATATGAAATAATCGCATCAATATCCAATCGATAATCATTTAAAATATCACTAAAAGACGTTACTATTTGCCCAAAAAACCAACCTTGCAAACCCGTAGAACTCCCTCCTAAAACAAGATAAAGATTATCTGAACTTAAAGAAGGTTTGTAAAAACTTGATGATAAAGTATTTTCAATTGTATTGTTATCACTAACTAAAATATCTTCTTCTTCTTCTTTTTCTTGAGCAATTAAAGATTTTTTTTCTTTTTTTAATGAATTTTCATAAACAGCAAAAGATTCTTTTTGGTATTGTTCTAAATTAATTTTTGTTGAAAAAACATCAAAAGCTCCTAATTGAAACTGTGTGTAAATAATTTTACTACCATCATAAGACCAATTTGGGTAAGAAATCCCTCCAAAAATATCCGTGACTTGAAAAATCTCTTTCGTTTTAAGATCTTGAATGTAAATATTGGCAACTCCTTTTTTTTCAGAAATAAAAGCCAATTTTTTATAATCTGGAGAATAAATAGGATAAGATTCGTTATGTTCATTTGAAGTCAAACGAACACTTTTAAATGTTTTAAACTCAAATGAATAAAGATTTTTTTTAAAAGAAAAACTTGAAAATCCTTTGTTACAAGCATACACAATGCTTCTAGAGTCAGGTGCCCAACAAGGAAAAGATTCTGTATAAATATCATCTGTCAATTTATCTAATGTCCCGCTTTTCAAATCAAATAAATAAAGATCTACTTGTTTGCCATCAAATCCAGAAAAAACAACTTTTTCTCCATTAGGTGAAAGACGAGACCCATAAACTCCATTTAAATTAACGCCTTTGCTTTTGATGATTTTATTTTTCTTAACATCATAAATATTAAAAAAATAAGTCGCTCCTGACCTCGATGAAAATAAAAGAAATTTTCTTGTTTTATCAAAAGATAAAATGTTATTTAAAACATTAATGCTTTCAAATGAAGCCTCTTGATCTGAAGATGCAATGACTTTGACAATTTCTTTATTTTTAATAGAATATTTAACAATTTGAGGATACTTTTTTTCATTACTAATCATGTAAAAAAAATGGTCATTACTTGCAAACACAGGACTAAAATTAATAATTGATGAATTCTTTAAATGAGAAGTATGTTGCTTTGCTTCACGATTAGTTGAAATGACTTGATCTGAAATCGTCTTCCAATAATGTTTTTTTAAAAAAAAATGCCATTTTTTACTAGCTTCTTCTTTCGAAATCCCCAAGACTTCTTCAAATGTTTTTTTTGAGTCTTTTTTCAACATACTATGAATAAAATGATAAAGCTTATCCTTTCCATAATACTTCTCTAGCCAATAAAAAAAACCTTGTGCCCCTTTATACACATAGTAATAACGTTTACCAAGACGATATGGATTTTCTAATTCTTCAATTGTTGGCAAAACTCCATGAATAATCCCATCTCTTAGGTATGATTCTGTTTTTGGATCTAGACCCAGGGTGATGTATTCTGCTGAGCCTTCCATAAACCAAAGCATTGAAGAAGAAAAACGATTAAAAGAATAAGACTTCTGATTATTTAATAAGTCAAACTGAAAAGCATGATTTAGTTCATGGATTAAAACATGTCGAAACTCTTCTCTCTTCCCATTAAACGGTAAAACAACTCGATTTCTTGCAATTTCTGTAAATCCCCCTGTAGATTCACCTAAAATGCCACTACTAATATTATTATTCTCAAACTCAAAAGAAGAACTAAAAATAATAATTGGTATCACCTGACTCAACTCATGCTGATACGCTTTAGAAAGTTTATCAATAGCCTCCTCAGCAATGTCTGCTACCAACTTCCCAATGTCTTTATTTTGTTTCTCTATGTAAATATCAAAATGTATTGTCTTTTGAACAATCCAATTTTTGTCATAATATTGGACTTTGTTTTTACCAAAATAATAACAAAAAAGAAATTCAAAAATTAATAAAAAAGAAAAAAGAACAGTCTTCATAAAATATCAAAATAAAAATGAAACCCTAAAACAAGTTGATCCATAGGAGACTCTCCCGATGAGTACAAAATCTTACTCAAACCTAAATTAAAAGAAAGATAACGAAGCAAATGATATGAAAACAAAAATTCAAAAGTATGTCTTTCTGTAGCCCTAAAAACATTATTAATTCCTTTATAACCAAGCTTCATATTGATATAATAATTAAAATAAATAATAAAACCCAAAGAAAAATCAAAATAAGCTTCCCTAAAAGCTAAGTCTTTAGGATTGACATTAAAAGAGCCTTCTAGATGAAGCGGCAATGTGAAAATAGGGACTTGAAACGCAGAATATGTTTTTAATGATTTCGCATAATTAAGAACCCACCTTTGTTCACCGAGCAAAAGATCATTTGATTGATGATCAACATACCCTAAGCCAATTCTAAATGGTCTCAAATGATAAAAAACGCCTGTTTCAAAATGATGTTGAAATAAAGAAGAAATAGATTGATAAGTTTCATTAAACTGATTATAAAAAGATAAATTAGGATAAAAAAAATGTTGATTTAAAAAAAAAGAAAAATTATTATAATTTAAAAAACTAGTCACTTTTAAAAAATAAACATCTTGTACTAAAATCTGATCCGAATTATCAACCAATGCCCCTTTTTGATAAGTATTATCCAGTCTAGCTCTCTGCTGGACATATTGAAATGTTTGAGAAAACTGTAAAGTTGTTTTTTTATCTCGTTGATCACAAAACAACCCCTTATGTAGTAAAAGAAAAAAAAAAAACGATAAAAAACACTTCATAAAAGTGGATTAATCTCCTTTACAGCAAGTCCTTTCAAAAGCAGCTGATTTCGTTTTTTATCAATTCCTTTATTTTGTCCTAATAAAAAATAAGCTTGTTTTTCTTTCACTAAAAAATCTTTATCATCAAAATCAACTAAAGCTGTATAAGTAACCGCTCCTTCTTCAAAGATAGAAAAAAGCCATAATTCTTCTTTAGTTTTTTGTTTAGAGAAAAACCCCTGCCACTTAATATACACATCTAAACAATGTTGATTGGTTAACAAAAAAGAAACTCCAAGATTATTTTTAAATTCTGAAAAATTAGGGTTTGGAATTAATTTTTTTAACATGTAAAACCTTTCTTTATAAATAAAACTAATCTCAGAAGCTCTTATTTGATTGTATAGCATAATAGCTTGATTATCTTGACGAGTTTGAACAAAGTGTTTCATTTTTTTATAATAGATAAAAATTTCTTCTGCTGTATGCCCCTGGGTGGCATTTGTTTTAGAAAAAACAGCTGTCTTTTCTGTTGTTTTTAAAAAAAATTCTTTATCTGTATTTTTAAAAGTAAAATTCTTTAAAAAATCATCAAAATTAAAATTAGTAATTTTATTTTCCTTAATGAGAGTGTAAAAATAAAACATAGTACTTAATAAAAATAACAGTAAAATCAAAAGTAAAACCCACTTTAATTTTAAAAAATTTGACTTTTTTTGCTTCTTTTTTTTACCTGTGTTTAAATCCTCAAAAAGATTTTTAGGTAAAGAAAAAAAAGATTCAAAAGAGTATTTCTTAATTAAAATAGGTAAAGAACTTTTTTTAAGATTGGTTAAAATCCATTCTACTTTTTTAACATAAAAAGCTGACTTTAAAAGTCTTGTATACTTCATGATTGCTTGCTTTTCACGACCTGCTAAAAGATCTGTGTAAGCTGAAAACATTAATGCCGCTTGATGATTGGGGTCTACTTGTAAAATACTTTCTAAATGACTAACTGATAATTGAGGCCTTCCTTGCTTAACAAAAAGATAAGCAAGCAGTAAATTGATTAAAGAATCTTTGGGAAAAGATTCTTGAAGAATAGAAGCTTTATCAAAAGCTTCATCGTATTTTTTTTTTTTAAAGAGCTTTTCTAGTTTTTTTAAGGTAACATCTTTTTTTAAGAAAGAAGGCCTCACTACTTATCCAAAAAAGATTTTATTATTATAATTACTTAGGAAATCAATCATAAAGTAAAATTATCTAAAAAATCAGTCCCAAAATCTCCTGTAGTAAAATTCTTGTCATTCATAACAGCAAAATTAAAAGGAATTGTTGTCGGCACTCCTTCAACAATAAACTCATCAAGCGAACGTTTCATTCGATTAATAGCCTCTTCTCTATCAATTCCCCAAACAATTAATTTAGCAATCAAAGAATCATAGTGAGGAGGAATCTCATAATTAGTATAACAATGAGAATCAATGCGTACCCCTAATCCTTGAGGTAAATGATAACGAGTAATTTTTCCAGGTTGAGGAGAAAAATTGTTATAAGGGTCTTCTGCATTAATTCGGCATTCTATAACATGCCCTCTAAAATTAATTTGATTTTGAGTGTAAGGAATTTTTTCACCATTAGCAACTTTAATTTGATATTTAACCAAATCAATCCCTGTATATAACTCACTAATTGTATGCTCTACTTGTATGCGTGTATTCATTTCAATAAAATAAAAATTCATATGCTTATCAACTAAAAACTCAACCGTTCCCGCTCCAACATAAGAAGCTTCTTGAGCGACTTTAATGGCTGCATCTGCGATTTTTTTTCTTATTTTAGAATTAATAAAAGAAGAAGGGGTTTCTTCAATAAGTTTTTGATGCCTTCTTTGAATCGAACAATCTCTTTCTCCTAAATGAAGAATTTTTCCATATTGATCCCCTAAAATTTGTACTTCTATATGATGAGGCTGCTCAATGTATTTTTCCAAATAAATATCCGAATTACCAAAATTAACCGCTGATTCATTTTTAGCAAGATCAAAATTTTCTTTAAGCTCTACTTTATCCCAACAAATTCTCATTCCTTTTCCCCCTCCCCCGGCACTGGCTTTAAGAATCACAGGGTACTTAATCTTATTAGCTTGAAGAACAGCTTCTGCTTTAGAGGTTAAAATACCTGTTCCAGGTACAATAGGGACACCTGCCTTTTTAACAGCTTCTCTAGCAGTTGACTTGTTTCCCATTTTTAAAATAACGTCTTTTTTAGGCCCAATAAAATTAATCTTATTAGCCTCACAAGCTTCAGAAAAAGAAGCATTCTCTGACAAAAATCCATATCCCGGATGAACCGCATCGGCTCCTGTAATTTCTACAGCAGCAATAATCCTTGGTATATTTAAATACGAATCTGTTGAAGAGGGTTCTCCAATACAAACATCTTCATCAGAAAAAAAACGATGAAGCGAATTCTCATCCGCTGTTGAATGCACCGAAACCGTTTTAATACCAAGCTCTTTACAAGCCCGTATCACTCTAAGAGCAATCTCTCCTCGATTAGCAACTAAAACTTTTTTAATCACGTAATAATAAATCCAAATAAATTACTTTAAAGCTATTCTAAGCGAATAACCGGTTGTCCATATTCAACTGGCTGCCCTTCTTCTACAAGAAAATTAACAATCTTACCATTTTTAGCCGCCACAAGATTGTTGGGTATCTTAAGAGAAATGACCCTAGCAACCACATCTCCTTTTTTAACCACGTCTCTTAATTTAACATATTGCTTTTTATTAGGACCAAAGCGACTAAAAAACCCTACTTGATTGGAGCAAATATCATTTTTACTAATTTTTTGTTTTTTAAAATCCCCTTTCTTATTAATGTCACTAGGTTGTTCTACAGTATTCACTCCTTCAAAATCAGGGGAAGAAAAATCTTTTTGTTCAGATAAAATCTTTTCTTCTCCTTTAATAAGGTTGATTTTAAAATTCTTTGACTCTATTGTTAGCTGATTAATTGACTTTCCTTGAATAGACTTGTAAATAGAATCTAAAAATTTTACATCCACAATGTTCTCGCTTGTAGTTTATCTTATAAATAAATAAAAATAATCTAATTTCAAAAATTAGATTAGTAAATAATAAGTTAAGAGTATATCATTAATTGATTAATTTTCAAATGAATGTTAATTTAATCATTTACTTTTTAAAAAGTAAAAAGGCTTTTTTAAAAAAATGTTTTTAATTAAAAAAAAAAAATTACTGATTTCTTTTTTATCTTTTTTTTTAATATTAATAAACTGTTCTTATTATAATAAAAATTCGTATTCAAAAAGGCTCATTCATTTTTATAAGCTATTGTCAAAAGAAGAAATTTCTTTTTTTAAAGAAGGTAAATTAAAAAAAGTTGCTGATTCATTAAATCAAAGCATTAAAACAAACCCAAATTTAAAAAAACAATGGAAACTTTTAAAAAAAAAAGAAGCCATTAATTTGTTTTCAGTTGAACAAACTATTATTTTCTTTTACCAACATTTCTACCTTAAAACTAATCCAAAAAAAATTCATTAAATTGTTTTTACTTAATTTTTCGAAAAAATGAATCATGAGATACAAAAAATAGAAGCAATTTTAATTTTAGAAAATCAAGCTGTTGAACTATTAAAAATTAATCAATTAACTAAAATCGAAATTAATAAAATTGATTCTTTAATTGAAACTCTTAACAAAAAATACGATTTGATTCAATCCGTTTTTTATATTAAAAAAATAGCTTCTTCCTATCAAATTACTTTACGAGGAAACTACAATGAAATTATACCAGAAGAATATAAAATAAAAAAAAAAAAAATATCAAAAGCTTTTCTAGAAACACTAGCTATTATTGCTTACAAACAACCTATTACAAAAATAGAAATCAACAATATTAGAGGAGTTAATAGTAATAATCATATTAAATTTTTATTAGAAGAAAATTTTATTAAAACAGCTGGGAAAAAAAATATATTAGGAAAACCCACTTTATATAAAACAACTTCTAAATTTCTAGAGTATTTTGGGTTATCTTCTTTAAAAAGCTTACCCAATATAAAAGAGATCAAGACTTACGATTTTTTAGAAGAAAAATAAAAAAATTCAGTAAAAACAAAGAGAAGAGACTATTTTAGAAAGAAATCAACACCTATAATAGATTATAGATAAAAGAGTTAAACAAAAATTAATAAAGAAGCTATAAATTTGACACCAAAGAGAAATCTTATAATATAATCAAGTATAAACTTTACTTGTTTATACTTTTTTTTTTGCTTTTTAGTTCTTTACCTAAAGGTAGAGTTATAGCCTACGTAATAAGTATCGGAATTAAATAGTAATTATTTAGTATAAACATAAAAAAAATAAGGGAGTTGGTAATGATTATTAACAACAATATGTCAGCAAATGGTGCAAGTCGAATACTAAAGGTTAGAGAAGGAGAGTTAAACAGCTCTATTAAAAATCTCTCAACTGGAATTCGCATCAATACTGCTGGAGATGATGCAGCGGGGCTCGCTGTTTCTGAAAAAATGAGAAGCCAAGTATCTGGCTTAAAACAAGCAAGTAAAAATGCCTCTGATGGAATGTCGTTCATTCAATCAACAGAAGGTTACCTCCAAGAAACTCATGACATTTTAAATCGTCTTAGAGAATTATCAGTTCAAGCTGGTAATGGTATTTACACTGCTGAAGATAGAAGTATGGTTCAAACAGAGGTTTCACAGTTAATTGCTGAAATTGACCGTATTGCATCTCATGCTCAATTCAATGGGCTAAATATGCTTACAGGTCGATTCGGTAGAAGTGCTGAAGGAGCTATTGGAGCAGGTGGAACAAGTATGTGGTTTCATATTGGAGCTAATGCTAACCAAAGAGTTCAAGTTTATGTAGGGACGATGACAACTCAAGCCTTGAATATCAATGGGTTAACTCTTAGTAATCCTGGAGCTGCAAATCAAGCCATTGCTTCGATTGATAGTGCTATTACACAAGTTTCTAACCAAAGAGCTAATCTTGGTGCTTTTGAAACAAGATTAGGAAAACTAATTGAAGGTGTTGACATTGCAGCTGAAAATATTCAAAGCGCAAGAAGTCGCATTAGAGATGCTAATATGGCTGATGAAATGGTGAAATTTTCTAAAGATCAAGTCTTAAGACAATCAACTGTTTCTATGCTTGCTCAAGCTAATCTTAAAAACCAAAGTGTTCTACAACTTCTTGGTTAATTTTTAAAAAAACTGTAGTTAAATTCTTTTTAAAGCTTGAACCTAAAGAAAATTCTTTTTCTTTAGGTTCAAGTCCTCTTTACATCTTAACTTCTTTAATCATCATTCTTACTTTTAAATTTGACATTTAACTTCAAAAATATTATATTAACTTCTTATTCTATTGCATTTAATTTTGGGATAAAATAAATTTTATACAATTAGCCATTACCTTTATGAAAGAACCAAAAAAGAATAAAAAGCAAAAAGGAAGAGAATCTTTTTTAAAAGATTTAGAAAAAAAACTTCAACAAAAAAAAAATTCTTCTCAAAATAAAAGCAATAAAGACTCTCAAAAACCTCAAGAAAAACCAATAAAACCAAAATTTTCTACTTTTCGTTTCTTATTTCTTGCTTTTCTAAGCTTTATTATTCTAAGTGTTGTTTTAATGTATTTTAGTGAAGAACAAACAAAAGGCAAATTCGCTCCATATTCAACTTTCATCGAAAAAGTTAAAAGAAAAGAAATTAATAGCTGCAAAATTATAAATGAAAATATTATTGAATTTTATTACAATGATATCAAATGGCAAACAAGTATTCCTTACCGTCATAACACCTTATTACCTTTTTTACTAGAAAACAAAGTTGATGTTCAATCAGAAAAAAGAGAAGAAAACAAATATTTTATAGTTTTACTCCAATGGTTACCTTGGATCATTTTAATTCTTTTCTTTTGGTTCTTTTTATCAAGGCAGTTAAAAAACCAAACTGGAGGGGCTCTAGGTTTTGGTAAAAGTAAAGCAAAATTTATTATTAGTGAAGAAATAAAAGAGACTTTTAATGATGTTCAAGGGTGTGAAGAAGCAAAAAATGATCTTAAAGATATTGTTAGTTTTTTAAAAAATCCATCAAAGTATTCAGCTATAGGGGCTCGCATTCCAAAAGGGCTCTTATTAATTGGTCCTCCGGGAACAGGAAAAACTCTTTTAGCCAAAGCAGTTGCAGGCGAATCCAAAGTTCCATTTTTATCGATGTCCGGTTCTGATTTTGTAGAACTTTTCGTAGGGGTAGGTGCTTCTAGAGTACGAGATCTTTTTGAAACAGGAAAAAAAAATGCTCCTTGTATTATTTTTATTGATGAATTAGATGCCGCTGGTAGAGCTAGAGGCGCTGGATATGGCGGGGGACATGATGAAAGGGAACAAACCCTTAATCAAATGTTAGTTGAAATGGATGGGTTTGGCACTGATAAAGGAATTATTGTTTTAGGGGCAACCAACCGTCCTGATATTTTGGACAAAGCTCTTCTTAGACCAGGTCGTTTTGATCGTCAAATTGTAGTTGACATTCCTGATTTAAAAGGAAGAAAAGCTATTTTAGAGATCCATGCCAAAAAAATCAAGCTTAATATAAAAGTTAATTTAAAGGATATCGCTAGAGGGACTCCAGGATTTACAGGTGCTGATCTTGCTAATTTGATCAACGAATCTGCTCTTATGGCTGTCAATGAAAATAAAAAAAGTGTTTCTTTAGATCACATTGAAAGAGCCAAAGATAAGCTTACTTTAGGTACAGAAAAAAAATCAATGCTTATTAGTAGTCAAGAAAAAAAAAACACCGCCTATCACGAAGCAGGTCATGCTTTAGTAGGTCTACTTGTTAAAGAATCTCCTTCTTTACACAAAGTTAGTATTATTCCAAGAGGGAGCGCTCTTGGAATCACTTATTTTCTTCCAAAAGATGGTGTTTTAACGCAAACAAAAACATCCGTAGAAGCTGAACTTCGTGTTTTATATGGCGGACGAGTCGCAGAAGAAGTCGTTTTTAAAAGCATTACTAATGGAGCCATGAATGACATTCAAAGGGTAACAAAAATAGCTCACGCTATGGTTTGTAATTGGGGATTTAGTGAATTGGGCCCTATTTCTTTTGGTAATAATGAACAACCTGTTTTTATTGGAAGAGAAATCAAACGTTCTGAAACATATTCAAGTGAAACTTCTAAAAAAATTGATACTGAAATTAAACGAATTCTTGATGAAGCCTATAAAGATACTGTGAAAATCATCAAAGAAAACTTATCAAAACTTAAAAAATTAGCTGAAAAACTTCTTGAAAAAGAAACTCTAGAAGTAAGTGAAATTTACAAACTTTTAGACATACCTAATCCTGAAAAAAAATCAATGATTTAAAATGCCCACTTACGAATACAACTGTAAAAATTGCAATAAAAACTTTACCCAGTTTCAATCTATTTCGTCACAGCCTTTTTTAAATTGTCCAGACTGTTCTTCAAAATCAAAAAGAATTATTTCAAGTGGTTCTGGTGTTATTTTTAAAGGTTCTGGCTTTTATGTGACTGATTATAAAAATAAAAAAACAACTAAAAAAATAAATAAAGTAACACCTAAAGAAACAAAAAAAAAAACAGCCTAATTCAATAATTTTTTTTGAAATAACTATCCTCTAAAAAATTATAAATAACCTTTTTTTCTAAAACTATTCATCATTCTCTCTTCCATAGAAAACTGATCAGGTTTAATAACATTATCTGTTAATTTTTCATAAAGCATGAAATATCGTTGAGCTAACTCAATAAGAACTTCACTTGGAACCTCAAGAGATTTTTTTAAAAGATACGGATTTTTGTTTTTCACACACCATTTTCTAAGGTATTCTTTATCTAAATTAAAAGGCTCTAAACCTTTAGAGGTTAATTCTAAATAGTTTTTTTCAAGCCAATATCGAGACGAATCCGCTGTATGTATTTCGTCACAAAGATAAATTTGACCCTCTTCATCCGTCCCAAATTCATACTTAGTATCAACTAAAATAAGTCCTTTGTCTTTAGCATATAAACTGCCAAACTGAAAAAGAGCAATCGCATAATGATAAATTTGATCCCATTGTTTTTTTGTCATAACACCAAAATTAATGATTTCTTTAGAAGTAATCCCTTCGTCTTTTTTATTACTTTTTGTTGTGGGTGTTACAAGAGGCTTGGAAAAAGCTTCATTTTTTTTCATACCATCTTTTAATATTTCTCCCCAAAATTTCCTTGTTCCTTGAGAATAAAGATACCAAAGAGACGTTGAAGTAACTCCTGTTAAATAACCTCTAACAACAACCTCAATAGGAAAAATTTTTAGAGGCTTACAAACCATTATATTAGGATCAAAGACTCCAATCAAATGATTTTTGATTATTTTTTTAGTTTTATGAAACCAAAATTCTGAAAGTTTTGTTAAAATTTCACCTTTATAAGGTACTGCTGCTATCGCTCGATCAAAAGCAGAAACTCTATCAGTAGCAATAAGAAAAAGATGATTTTTACTTCTATAAATATCTCTTACTTTTCCTTCTTTTTTATTTCCTAAAAAGGTTAATTTTGTACTTTTTAAGGTTTTATTTAAATTATCTATTATTAGGTTTTTTTCAATCATAAAAAAAATTGAACTTTTCTTAAAAAATAAATATAAAAAAGATATTCTACCTATAATAAATTTTAAAAATAATGATTTACTTCTCCAAAATCTATATTCATATTATAAGTTTTTTAAATAAAATTCCTTATTTTTATGAATTAGGACTTTTTTCCATGATTTCAAAATCAATAGATAAAAATAAAATATTAACATTATTTTTCATTATTTTCTTTACTTCAAGTTATTTTATCAAGTAATATTTAATAAAAAAAAAGCTAAATTATTTATCATACTTGTTTTTCTTGCTATTACCTTGTTTATTTTATGCAAAGTGTTTTTCGTTTCTAAAAAATTACTTATTAGAATAAAAAAACATTATTTTCAATTTCTGATATAGATTATGAAAAAAACCCTTCAAATTTACTCCATCATCAACATTATTTCACTAACCATTTTTATCACTAAAAAAATAAAAATTTTAAAAAAGTATCAAGAGGTTTTATTTCTTTTTTTATACTTATCTCTTGCTTTATTATTGATTTTTTTAAAGAAGATTTGAATAAATATCTTAATAATACTTATTCCTTTAGTCAAATTTTTATTCCTATAACAATGACTTTAGTCTATCGCTTTTTTAATGGTATCGATTTATAGTTTTTATTCCAAAAAAAACTGGAGTAGTTGCAATTCTTATAAAGCAAAAACTTCATTTTTTAAAAATGAAGAAAATAAAATTTTTATTACAAAAATCAAATTTATTCTATTTCTGTTGGGAAAGAAAAATTTCAAACACTTATTGAGGTTGTATTAATGGTTTCAAAAAAAACCAACATTCGCTTTGTCTATCAAGAAAATCTATAAGAAAAGTAAAATTGTAAAATATGCTAGAAATCTAGAGGGAAAAAATTTTAAAGTCCCTTATAAAAAAATGAGAAGTTTAGGTTTGAAGATTAATGGATTTACAGGTTACATCATTCACTTGACACCAGAAGATTAGAATATTGGAAAAAATATTTCTGCTGAGTATATTCGACTCAATATTCCACAAATGCTAAATTTATTTAAAGAAATGAACTTTAAAACAATTGTTACTATCAATTACATTTTAAATGAAATTATTGGAAATTCTCTTTTAAATTTTGATAAATGTTTAAATTTTGAATATTATATCAGAAGTTAAAAAAGACTTACCTAAAAAAATCGCTTTATAAATAAAAAAGTCATACAAGATATTTTTCTTTTAGGACGGTTTGTAAAATGCCTCCATTGGCATAATAGTTAAGCTCAATTTGAGTATCTAACCTTACTAAAACGTCAAAAGAAATTTTTTTTTCGGATTTTTTTTGACAAGTCACTTGAATAAAACTAGCAGGTTTAATACTGGCAATCCCTTTTATAGAGTAGATTTCCGAGCCATCTAAATCTAAAGATTTTACATTTTGATCTTCTTTAAATTGAAGAGGCAAAACCCCCATTCCAACTAAATTATTTCTGTGAATTCTTTCATAGCTCTCTGCAATGACCGCTTTAACTTTTAAAAGTTTTGTTCCTTTTGCTGCCCAGTCTCTAGAACTTCCTGTTCCATATTCTTTTCCAGCGATGATGATAAGGGGCGTCTTTGTTTTTTGATATTTCTCAGAAGCATCGTAGATATGGATTTCTTTATCTTCTGGAAAATAAGGAGTGATTCCGCCTTCTTTATTTTTAAGCAGCTGATTTTTAATACGAATATTTGCAAAAGTACCTCGCATCATTACTTCGTGATTTCCTCTTCTAGATCCATAAGAGTTAAAGTCTTTAACTTTAATTCCTTTTTCTATCAAGTAACGACCTGCCGGATATTCAGATGAGATTGCCCCTGCTGGAGAAATATGATCGGTTGTCACGGAATCTGAAAACATTGCCAAAACTCTAGCTTCAATAACATCTTTTTTTTGATTTTCTCTTTCTTCTTCAAAAAAAGGAGGACATTGAATATACGTTGATTTTTTTTCCCATTGGTAAAGATTATTTTCAAATACTTGGAGGTTATTCCAAAAGGAATCTCCTTTTAGAGCTTTCTGATAACACTTTAAAAACAAGTTTGAAGAAACCATTGTTGAAACGACTTTTTCAATTTCTTTTTTAGAAGGCCAAATATCTTTTAAATAAACAGGGTTGCCTTCATTATCAGTCCCTAGAGAATCTTTTTTAGGATCAAATAAAACTGTTCCAACAAGGGCATAAGCAACAACTAATAATGGAGAAGCCAAATAATTTGCTCTGATATGAGGGTTAATTCTTCCTTCAAAGTTTCGGTTGCCTGAAAGGACCGAAGCGACTACTAAATTTTCTTTTTCAATAACATCAATTACATTTTGACTAAGACTCCCACTATTGCCAATACAAGTTGTGCAACCATAACCTACGATATGAAATTTCAACATTTCCAAATACTTTAAAAGACCTGCTTGCTGAAGATATTCTGTGACCACTTGAGAACCAGGAGCAAGGCTTGTTTTAACATAAGGTTTAACATTCAGTCCTTTTTCTGTAGCTTTTTTGGCAATAAGAGCAGCTCCTATCATGACACTTGGATTTGAAGTATTGGTACAAGAAGTAATGGCAGCTAAGACCACTGAACCATGTTTTAAAGTCACTTGATCCATTACTTTAATAGGAATTTCTTTAAGTAAATCTTCTTTTAAGATGCCAAAGCCACGATTAGAAGGAAGGCCTTCTAAATCTTTTTTAAAATTGGACTCCATTTCATCAAGTAAAACTCTATCTTGAGGTCTTTTTGGCCCTGCTAAAGAAGGTTTAATCATCTCTAAGTCAACTTCTAAAACATCTGAATATTCAGGATCAACGCTTTGGCTTTCTCTAAAAAGATTTTGAGATTTATAATATTTTTCAACTAAAACTCTTAAATTTTCGCTTCTACCTGTAAGCTTAAGGTAAGCAATTGTTTCTTTATCAACAGGAAAAAACCCCATTGTTGCCCCATATTCTGGAGCCATGTTGGCTATTGTAGCTCGATCTGTTACTTGTAAAAATTCTAACCCACTCCCAAAAAATTCAACAAATTTTCCAACAACTCCTTTTGCTCTAAGTTTCTCTGTAATCGTCAGTACCAAGTCTGTCGAAGTCACGCCTTCTTGCAAACTACCGACAAGCCTAACTCCAATCACATCTGGTAAAAGCATGTAATAAGCTTGCCCTAAAATAACTGCTTCTGCTTCAATACCACCAACTCCCCAGCCCATAACACCAATGCCATTAATCATCGTCGTATGCGAATCTGTACCAATTAGTGTATCGGGATATAAAATCATATTCCCATCTTCTTCTTTTTGTTGAACGACTTTTGCTAAATATTCTAAATTGACTTGATGAATAATCCCTACTCCAGGAGGAACAACTTTAAAATTTTCAAATGATTTTTGAGCCCATTTTAAGAGTGAATAACGCTCTTTATTTCGTTTGTATTCTAAATCAATATTTTTTTTAAAAGCTTGCTTATTTCCAAAAAAATCTACCTGAACAGAATGATCAATAACTAAAGCGGTTTCTACTAAAGGGTTAATTAATTTTGGGTCTTTTCCTAAAGAGTTTACCTTTTCTCTCATTGCCGCTAAGTCAACAACAGCAGGAACTCCTGTAAAATCTTGCATCACAACTCTTGAAGGTTTATAGGGAATTTCTTTTTTATCCACATTTACAGGTTGCCAATTTAAAACATTTAAAACATCTTTTTCTGTAACAATTTTTTCATCTTGATGATGGAGCATGTTTTCCAAAAGAACCCTAATAGAAAAAGGTAGCTTTTTGATTTCAACTTTTATCTCTTCTTCTAATTTAGGAAGACTATAATATAAATATTTTTTGCCTGATAGTTCTAAAAATGATTTTGTTTTATTTTTCAAAGAATTGTTTTGCATCGAAGTTTTTTTCTTTAAATATGAGAGGTTGTTTAATTTTAAGTTGATTTTAAGAAAATTACTATCAAGAAGAAAAAGCAAAAGGACGAATAGGGATTTTTTTCAAAGAAAGAATTTTTTTGATTTCTTCTATAGAAATATTTTTCAAATGAGGAGAATACAAAATAGAACTAATAATGGCTGCTGAAGCTTCTGTTTGAGTCAATACTTGTTCAATATGATTGATTGTTCCCGCTCCACCAGAAGCAATCACTGGAATATTAACTGCTTTAGCAATCTTTTTAGTAATTTCTAAATCATAACCTTGATGTGTGCCATCTTGATCGATGCTATTAACAACAATTTCTCCAGCCCCCAGTTCTTCTCCTTTTTTTGCCCATTCAACAGCATCCATTCCTGTAAAAACACGAGCTCCATCAATAGCGATTTCATAACCACTAGAGATCGTCTTAGTTTTCAATACTTTTTTTACTTGCATACTTAACACCATACATTGTTTACCAAAAGCCTTTGATCCTTCTGAGATAATTTTAGGATTTCTAACCGCCATAGAATCAATACTAATTTTTTCAGCACCTGCTTTTAAAACATCATACATATCTTCTAAAGATCTTATTCCTCCTCCTACGGTAAAAGGAACAAAAATATTTTGAGCAACTAATTTGACTGTTTTTAAATCTATTTTTCTTTTTTCACTACTGGCTGTAATGTCATAAAAAACAACTTCATCAATCCCTTGCTGATAAATTTTTTTTGCTAAAATTTGAGCATCTTCAATATCAATATTATTCAAAAATTTTTTAGCTTTCGTAACACGCCCTTCTCTAATGTCAAAGCAAGCAATGAGTCTTTTTGTTAGCATAATAAATTTAAAGATTTGAGAAATTTTTAAGTATTTCAAGTCCTACTTCACTACTTTTTTCAAGATGAAACTGAGAAGCAAAAATATTATTAAAGTGAATCATCGAACAAAAATCAAGCCCATAAAAAGTCTTTGCTAATATCATCGAAGAATCTTCAGGCTCTACATAATAAGAATTAACAAAATAAAAATAACTTTCATTTTTAATATTAGAAATAATAGGAGAAGACTCTACAAAAGAAACTTTATTCCAACCAATTTGAGGAATACGCACCAATTCTTTTGGAAGTTGTTTAACCTTTCCCTTAACCCATCCCAAGCAATCAAAATCATCTTCTTCACTATGGTCAAATAAAATTTGAAGACCAACACAAATACCTAAAAAATAAATTTTTTCTTTTAAGACTTTTTCCGTAAGTATCCCTAGCAAATCATTCTCTAAAAGAGAATGAATCGTTTCTTTTGCTCTACCTACTCCAGGAAGAATAATTTTAGTTGCTTGAGAAAGCTCTTTTTTAGTAGCAATAATTTTAGAAGCGATTTTAAGGCTATCCAAAGCATATTTAACACTTTGAGGGTTTCCTGCACGATAGTTAATAATTGAGATCATGCCTCTCAAAAAACTTAAACAAGCTCACCTAAATCCTCAGTTACAATAACTGCTTTATTGTTCTCAACGCTCAAAAGACCTCCTTTAATCAGGAAACTTTTTTCTTTTTTATTTTCAGCAAGAAAAAAAATAGACCCCGTTTTTAAAGTCACTACTATAGGAGTATGATTTGAAAGAATACCTAATTGTCCTTGTTCTCCTAAAACTTTAAGTGAATAAACCTTTTGTTTTAAAGGTTCTCCTAAAGGAGTCATAATTAAAAGAGAAAACGTGTTCACTCAAAAAATCACCGTGGATTAACTTCATTATTCACTTTAGCAACCACATCTTCAATAGACCCTACCATATAAAAAGCCTTTTCAGGATAATTATCATATTTGCCTTCTAATATTTCTTTAAAAGAACGAATAGTATTTTCTATTTTGACATATTTACCTGGAATATTAGTAAAAGTTTCTGCTACATGAAAAGGTTGAGAAAGAAAACGTTGTATTTTTCTAGCTCTTATAACAATCGTTTTATCTTCTTGAGAGAGCTCATCCATTCCTAAAATAGCAATAATATCTTGAAGCTCTTTATAACGCTGAAGAACAGACTGCACTTCTCTGGCTATATTATAATGCTCTTCCCCTACAATTTCAGGAGACAAGGCACGAGAAGTTGAGGTGAGAGGATTAACAGCTGGATAGATACCAAGCTGAGTAAGTCCTCTATCAAGATTAGTCGTTGCATCCAAATGAGCAAACGTTGCAGCAGGGGCAGGATCTGTATAATCATCTGCTGGTACATAAACGGCTTGAACAGAGGTAATCGAACCCGATTTTGTTGAAGTAATACGCTCTTGAAGAGCTCCCATTTCACTAGCTAGAGTTGGTTGATAACCTACAGCTGAGGGAATCCGACCTAAAAGAGCTGATACTTCAGAACCCGCCTGAGTAAAACGAAAAATATTATCAATAAAAAAAAGTACATCTTGCTTTTCAACATCTCTAAAATGCTCTGCTATTGTAAGGCCTGTTAAAGCCACACGTGATCTTGCTCCAGGAGGTTCATTCATTTGTCCATAAACTAGGGCTGTTTTATCTAAAACCCCATACTCTTTAAGTTCGCCATACATTTGAGTGCCTTCTCGAGTCCGCTCCCCAACCCCTGAAAAAACAGAATAACCTCCATGTCCTCTTGCGATATTATGAATTAATTCACCAATTGTAACGGTTTTACCGACTCCCGCACCTCCAAACATACCAACTTTTCCACCTTTAATATACGGTTCTAAAAGATCAATCACTTTAATCCCGGTTTCTAAAATTTCTGTTTTAGTTGATTGTTCTTTAAAAGAAGGAGAAGCTTGATAAATTGATTTTTTTTCTTTAGCCTTAATAGGCCCTTTTTGATCAATGGGAGCACCAACAACATTAATAATACGACCCAATAATTCTTTTCCTATAGGCACCAAAATAGGCTTGCCTGAGTTAATAACTTCATCTCCTCTCTTAAGCCCATCCGTTGTATCCATAGCAATTGCACGCACTACCTTTTCACCTAAATGTTGGGCAACTTCTAAAGTCAAGTTGTGTTTTGTGTCATCAATAAAAGCATTGCTAACATAAAGAGCATTTTTGATCTCTGGTACTGGTAACCCTTCTCCAATAAATGAAACATCGACAACGGGTCCCATTATTTTAATAATTTTTCCATTAGCTTCATTATTCATCATTCTTTTACCTTCTTACTTATTTATAAATATTTTTTGTTTAACCTTTTAACGCTTCTGCCCCTGATGTAATTTCAGTCAACTCAGTTGTAATCGAAGCCTGTCTCACTCTGTTTTTTTTAAGAGTATAACTTGCTATAAGCTCTTCTCCATTTTTAGTAGCACTGTCCATCGCGGTCATTCGAGAAGCATGCTCACTAACTTGAGAGTTTAAAAAAACATTGAAAATTTCAGATTTAAATAAATAACTCAAAATCGCTTCAAACACACTTGAAAAATTTTTTTCATAAATCCAATTTTCTTGATCCATTTGTGTTGTTTCAAAATCTTTTAAAACCTTTTCTTTTATTTCAAAAGGCAATACTTTTTTAATCATTGGGCTTTGCTTAATAGTTGATTCAAACTTAGTGTAAGCAACATAAACCGCATCTGCTTTACCAGATGCAAAAAGATCTAAAAGCTCTTTAGCCACTTCACAGCAAGAATGGTAAGTGATACGATTAAGTAAAGAAGCATCGTGAATTTTAAAAAAACAATTTTCATAGTCTCTTAAATAATCTTTCCCTTTTTTCCCAAAAAAATGAATCTTAATTTCTTTATTTAAAAATTGATCCTTTTTCATTAATTCAATAACCTTCTTACAAACATTGATATTATAAGGGCCACACAAACCTCTTTCTGAAGTAATAACAATCAAATGTATTTTTGATTGCTTGTTTTTACTAACAAAATAAGGATGTGATTTTAAATTAATTTTTTTAAGATGTTCTTTAAATAAAACATTTAAATGATCATAATAAGAATAACTACTCAGTAAATCACTCTTGGCTTTAACGAGCTTATTAGTTGCAATGAGTTTCATTGTTTTAGTGATTTTGCTTGTGTTTTGAAGCGATTTTATTTTAGTATTAATTTCTTTTAAATTACTCATATTGTGAAACCAAATAGTCTAAAAGATAGCTTTAAATATTTTAATAATCCTTTTAAGTTCTTTTAAAGTAGTCTCATCAAATTTTTTATCTTTTTTGATTTTTTTTAAAAAAGTACTGTGATTAACTTTAATATCTTCTAAAAATCTTTTTTCAAAACCAAGGACTTTTGAAAGGCTAATGTCATCCACATAGCCATTCGAAGCACACCAAATAATGATTGATTGCTCAAAAATAGAAAGAGTACAATACTGCTTTTGCTTTAAAAGTTCCATCAAACGAGCACCTCTATTAAGCTGTCTTTTTGTTGAATCATCCAAATCACTTGAAAATTGAGAAAAAGCTTCCAATTCTCTATATTGTTGCAAGTCTCCTTTAATAGGGCCTGCAGCTTGTTTAATAAGCTTAATTTGAGCATCTCCCCCTACCCTAGATACAGAAAGCCCTACATCAATAGCTGGGCGTTGACCACTATTAAACAACTTAGTGTCTAAAAAAATTTGTCCATCTGTAATAGAAATAACATTGGTTGGAATATAAGCCGAAACATCTCCTTCTTGAGTTTCAATAATAGGAAGTGCTGTTAAAGACCCTCCCCCTTTTTCTTTGCTTAACTTTGCTGCTCTTTCAAGAAGTCTAGAATGAATGTAAAAAACATCTCCTGGATACGCTTCTCTTCCAGGGGGCCTTCGTAAGAGTAAAGAGATTTCACGATAAGCTTGAGCTTGCTTAGTCAAATCATCATAAATGATTAAGGCATGTTGCCCATTATCTCTAAAATATTCAGCCATAGAAACAGCCGAGTAAGCCACTAAAAACTGCAATGATGCCGATGCCGATGCCGATGCCACCACCACCGTTGTATAAGCAAGAGCTCCTTGTTCTTTAAGGTGTTCAACAATAGCAGCAATTGTAGATTGTTTTTGCCCAATAGCAACATAAAAACATTTAATATTTTGATCTTTTTGATTAATGATCGTATCGATAGCAATAGCAGTTTTTCCCGTTTGCCTATCTCCAATAATCAGCTCTCTTTGCCCTCTTCCAATAGGAATCATCGAGTCGATTGCCTTAATGCCTGTTTGAAGAGGCTCATTAACATTTTGTCTATCAATGACTCCTGGGGCTTTAATTTCAATTTCTCGACTCTCTTTAGTATTAAGCCTACCTAAACCATCTATAGGCTCACCTAAAGCATTCACAACTCTACCTAAAAGAGCTTCTCCTACAGGAACATTTGCAATTTTTTTTGTTCGCTTAACCTGATCCCCTTCTTTGACAAGACGCTCATCACCAATAATTGGAATCCCCACATTGTCTTCTTCTAAATTTAAAGCAATCCCCAAAACACCACTTTCAAACTCTACCATTTCACCAGCAGTCACATTGGAAATCCCATGAACACGTGCAATCCCATCAACTACTTGAAGGACAGTGCCTACTTCATACGTAGTGACTTTGCCATCAAAATTTTCTATTTCTTTTTTCAAAATACTAGAAATTTCTTCCATTCTCATTTTTTCTTCCATAAAATTAACTCCTTAGAAAACCAAACAATGGTGTTAACTAAGCCATTTCTCCTTAAAAGAGTCTAAAGAGGCTTTTAAACTACCATCAAAAAAACTATCGCCTATTTGAAGTGAAATCCCCCCAATAAGAGATAGATCCAATTTTTCTTTTAAATAAAAATTCTTTTCATAACGACTATCAAGTTTTTTTTTAAGAGATTTTTTAAAAACTTCTTTCAGTGGTATCGCCGAATAAACCGTTGCATAAGCGATATTTTTTTCACTTTCATCTAAGGAAATTAGCGTTTGAGCAATCATTTTTAAATAAGAAACTCTTTTTTTAAAAGCTAAAAAATTTAAAAAAAGTAAGGTTGTATCGCTGATATTTTTAGAAAATACTTTAGAAATTCCTTTTAATTTGCTTTTTTCATCTCTGATGACTTCTACTTCTAAAAGAAAGCGCAAATCATTAGATTGTTTAATCGTCTGCAAAATTAGTTTCATATCTGTAATTGTTCTTTTCAAAATATTTTTTTCCTTAGAAAAATTAAAAAATGATCTTGCATATCTACTAGCAATTTTTTTTAAAGACATCATAAAAAAACCTTAAAAATGGTTTATTTCCTCAAGATACTTTTCAGCTAATTTAGCATCCGCATTTTGATCTATCTTTTCACCTAAAAGTTTAGAAGCAACTTTCAAACCTAGTTGTACTGATTCAGATTTAATATAATTTTTCACTTCATTTTTTTCTGCTTTTATAGAAAATTTTGCCTCTTTAATCATTTGGTCTACTTGGATTTTAGCTTTTTCTTTAATCTCATTAGCAATCTTTTCGGCATTTTTTTTACTTTTATTAATTATTTCTTCTGCTTCTTTTTTTGCTTCTTTTAAAAGAATCTGATTTTTTTCAGTGATTTTCTCAGACTCTTTTTTAAGCCGATCTGCATCTTTTAAAGATCGATCAATTTTTTCTTCTCTTTCCTTTAAAGATTTTAAGATCGGTTTCCAAGCAAACTTTGTAAGCAAAGCAAGCAACATAAAAAAAACAACCCACGTCCAAATCACCATTCCAGGTTCGATTGATAAAAGCGGATCTTCTTTTTTTGACAAATGAGCACGATCATGGGTCGTTGATGCCAATCCTTGTTTTTCAACAGCAGATTTTGAAGTATTTAATACAACTAATTCATCAGCTTTGAAAAATGATTTTTGTATTGTTATAAACTTTTCTTCCATAAAACATTCACATTATTTTTTGCTTTCTTATCCTTTAATTTTACTTTTAAGTTATTAACTATATTTCTTAGTTTTAAAAAATAAATAAAATATCTAACCTAGTACAGCCAATAAACAAATTACAGCACAGAAAAAAGCAACTCCTTCAATAAGAGCAGCTCCAATAATCATGGCTGTTTGAATCTTCCCACTCGCCTCTGGTTGACGTGAAATTCCTTGCACAGCACTCTCAGCAATTTTACCAATACCAAGACCTGTCCCTATAACTACAATTCCGGCTCCTAAAGCAGCCATTCCTATTTTTAAATATTCCATCTTATTTTATTCTCCTAAATATTTTTTTATTCTCTTTTTTTTAAAATCAATGATTCGGATGTAACATCGATCCAAAAAACATCGCCGATAAAAGAGTAAAAACATACGCTTGTATAAACGCAACCAATAACTCAAGAATATAAATGAAAAGAGCCAAAAAAAGAGCTGGTAACGCAACATACCCTAAAATCATAACCAAACCAATTAAAAATGAAATCACCATATGCCCCGCTAACATATTAGCAAAAAGCCGCATCATTAATGCAAAAGGTTTAACTAAAAGACCAATTAATTCTAAAAAAAATAGCATCGGAACAAATACAGAAGGAACCCCAGAAGGCACCAAACCTTTAATAAAGCCCACAAAACCATTTCGAAAAATGCCCCCGATAATCATCATTGAAAAAGTAATCAGTGAAAAACCAACTGATGTGCCCAAGTTGGCCGTTGAAGTGGCAAAAAGTGGAATCAGTCCCATTAAGTTGGCAATTAAAATAAAAAAGAAAAAATTAAGAAAAAAAGGTGCAAATCGTTCCCCATCTTTTTTTCCTAAATAATGGTAACAAATATCATTTCGAACAAATAAAACAAGTGATTCTAAAAGATTCGTAACCCCTTTTGGAGCTTGGTCACTTCTTTTTCTATAGACAAAAACAAACATGAAAATACAAAACAATGCTGCCAAAATAAGCATAAAAGCATGTAGTCCCTTATCAAAAGTATAATTCCCTATCTTAAATATAGGAAAGGTTACCTCTCCTATATGAAAAGGAAGTGGATGCCATTTATTGCCATCTATAATATGCTTAAAAACATACTCTTGAATCTCTTTAGGGGTTGCTTTTGATAAAGGCAAGCTTACAAAATTGATTAAATCATTCATTGAACTCTAAACCTTTTTTAACTTGTTTTTGATCCAAACGAAGGACTGAAATGATTTCAAAAAACCAAACACTTAAAAAAGCTCCTAGCATGACTAACGTATACTCTTTAAAGAATTCTTTCTTTAAAAAATAAACCACCATCATGGTTAAAAGCAAAAGAAAAATCCGAAATAACCCACACCCTAAAAACATTCCCATTAAAAAAAACAAACCTTTTTCTTTAAATAAAGCAGACATGAAAAAAACAAAATAACTACTTAAACTCACTAAAAGCCACAATAAAAAAATTAGGGGAAAATTTAATACTTTAAACTTTAAAAAAATAATCCAAAGAAAAATAAACAAAACCCCATAACTTACAAACAGTAAAATACTTTTTTTAAGTAAAAAAATAAAAAAATTATTTTGTTTTTCTATCTCTTTCACTATCCAATTTATTAATTAAAAAAACCGTTTTAAAGATCTCGTAAAAACCCCAAAAAATCGCTAATAATACGCCGATAATTAAATACAATCCTTTTTTTTCAAAGTGTCGATCCAATAGAAAACCTAAAAAAGAAAATAAAATAACACTCCCTATTAAATTAATTGGAAGGCTCATTAGTCTCGATTTTAATAAATGATTCTTATTGTCTTTGTCTTTGTCTTTGTCTTTGTTTTGAGAATCTTTATGTTTTTCACTATTTAACATTTACGTCGTAAGACTCCCAATAAAAGCTTATTAAAACATTAATTAAACAATAAAACAATTCTTTTGGTAAAAAAACCCTACAAAAACAACTTCTTTTTTTTAAAATCAAAAACTTAACGCTTTCTTTTTCGAAGCTCTTTTAAATAAAGCTTTATATTTTTTTGGTGCTCGCTATAAGTCTTACTAAAAAAGTGAGATTTAGAACCATCTCCTTTCGCCACAAAAAAAAGATATTCTGTTTTTGCAGGACTAATCGCTCCTTTAAACGAACCTAAACTTGGTGAGCAAATAGGGCCTATCGGTAATCCTTTATAGTAATAAGTATTATATCTAGAGTTGAGGTAATAGTGCTTTCGCTTAATATTAATCGCCCCTGCTTTCAAATTAAACTCGTAAAGCCCTTTTTCTTTAAGTGCATAAATAATCGTCGGATCATAACGAAGCTTTTCTTTCAATTTTAGCCTATTATAAAGAACTGAAGAAACTAATGGCTTTTCTCTTTCAAGAGAAGTTTCTTTTTCAATCAAAGAAGCAATCTTAATCTTTTGATAGATTTTACCTGGACTTAAATTTCTTGATTTTGAAAAATCAATGATTCGATTTGAAAAATTGTCTAAAGCAAGTATAAAAAAATTGGTAATCGTGTCCGTTTTTCTCAAATAATAAGTATCTGGATATAAAAATCCTTCACAAGAATTGTTGACTAAAATCCCTAATTGCTGATTAATTTCATGTCGCACCCAAAATGATTTGAAAAAATCAAGCGCTTCTTTATTACTAGTAACAACTTTTTTAGTTTCCATTAAAAGTGCAATATCATAAATATCATACCCTTCTCTAATCGTTAAAACAATATAAGCTTCCTTACCACTAACAAGAGTTGTTAAAATTTCCCAAGTACTCATTCGGTTGTTAAAAGTATAAAACCCTGCCTTCGCTCTACGGTCATACCCTATTAACAATGATAAAACCCAAATGAAATTTCGACTTCGAATCACCTTATCTGCTTTTAACCCTATAAAAAGCTTGTCTAAAGAACCCGATTTTCCTGAAAGATGATATTGGTATTCTTTAAAAGGCTCTAAAACATAGCCCATATTTAAAAAAGAAAAAAAAAAAAGAAAAAAAAGAAACGTAAAGCTAATGACGTAAAAAAAATATTTTTTAAAAAAATTTTTATGATGTAAAGTAGTTTTTAATTTTGATTGAATAGAAGAAAACACAGAGAAATAAAATATTTTTTTTGATTTATTTAGATTCTTTTTATTTTAAAATGAGGTTATAAAAGATTCAATCATTGAACCAACTTAAAAAGTTAATATCAAACACTTATTTTTTTTAAGAGCGAAATCGAGCAAGGCTTTCTAAAGGAAGCCCTAAAATATTAAAATAGCACCCTTTAATCTTTTTAACAAAAGAAAGTCCTAAAAGCTGTATTTTATAAGCCCCTGCAGCATCTAAAACAAACTCTTTTTTTAAGTAATTTCTTATTTTTTTTTTATCAAAATTATAAAACCAAACCTTCGTTTTATAAGAGCGCATCTCATACCAATCTTCATAAACACTGAGACAAGTTGTCAAAATAAGATGAGCCTCTCCACTCAATATCAAAAGCATTTTTTTAGCTTCATTTAAATCTTTTGGTTTACCTAAAAGCATTCCTTTATAAAGCACGACTGTGTCATAGCAAAAAGTTAGTTTATCTTTACAACTTGGGAAAATCGATTGATATTTACTAAGGACGATTTCTCTACTTACTTGTAGCAGTTTTTTTGAATAAGTTTTTTTAAAAGAAACAATCTTATTTTTTTTTAAAACCAAGCTTTCATCACATTTTGGAGCAAGGGTTTTAAAGCGAAGATTCATTTTACAAAGTAAGTCTTTTCTTTGAGGAGAAGAAGAGCCTAAAATAATTTCTTCATTAAAAGCTTTTTTTAAAGAAGTAAGATTTATTTTTCTCATATAAGTTTAAAAAATAAAATAAAAACCTTAGAGACCATTAAGATTTTTTAAAAAGATAAATATCACCAAAAACGCGATGTTGACGAATCAATAAATAGTCTAACTTATACAACTCTAAAATAGCTAAAAAAGTAACAATAACTTCGTTTTTAATAAAGCGATTTCCAAACAAGCTATAAAATTCAATTTTTTCTTCTTGCTTAAATTGATTTTTAATAAAATTCAATTTATCTTCAACTTGAAATTCTTCCTCTTCTTCTAAGCTTTCATCATTTTCCATTTTATCAACTACGTCAACAAATCCAGAAAAAACTTTTAAAAGTTCATAAATTGTCACGCTTTCCCAAATATTTCCTTCATTCACATCAAAGGTTGTTTGGCAATCTTTTCTTTCAATGATTCTTTCAGCATGAAATTCACTATTTTCAAGCTCTGCAGCAATTGCTTTGTATTTTTGATATTCAATGAGTTTGTCAACAAGGTCTTTTCTTGGATCTTCTAAAAGAAGGTCTTCATCTGACTGCATTTCAACCGGCAAAAGCATTTTAGATTTAATCATAATCAACGTAGCCGCCATTGCTAAAAAATCAGAAGCCAGATCAATATCCATTTTTTGTATCACTTTAATCGCATCTAAGTATTGTTGTGTAATTTCAAAAATAGGAATATCAAAAATATTAACTTCAGAAGAACGAATAAGATCTAATAATAAATCAAGAGGACCATTCCAAGTAGGCAGTTTGACTTTATATTGAAAAGGTTTAGAAGAAGTTTTTTGAGGATTCAATTAATTTTTAAAATCAAAATAGATTTTTTATATTTTCTCTCAAAATAGGGAGATATTCATCCCAAGTTCCTATGTCTTTAAACCCCCCTCTAGGTTCAAAAAAAGAAATTGCATACTGATTAGAAATGGCATATTTAACAATTTGAGTCGTGGTGTACTCATCATGCTCTGTTTTTGCAATCTCTTTTGAAAGCATCGCTAAACGATTAGACAAAAGCATCACGCCTCCTTTTGCTAAATTTCCCCATTCACTACTGTCTTTTGGCTTTTCATAAATATCAATTGGATAACCCTCATCATTACACTTAATAATGGCAAATTTTTTCACATTATCCACATGAGCAACCATAATTGATAAATCAGATTTTTTTTCTAAATAAGTATTTTGAAGTTTAACAAAAACATCTTCTTCTAATAAATAATTATCACAATCCATAAGCATCACATCACTTTCTCCAAAAAGATGTTGTGCTTGATAAAAAGCCCCTCCATTTCCATCTAGTACTTCTTGAAAACAATAAGTAATCTTAAGGTCAAATTTAGAACCATCCCCCAAATACTTCATAACCATCTCAGCAAAATAATGCAATACTATAATGACTTCAGAAACTTTCAAACGCTTTACCTGTCCTAAAATTCTTTCCATAATAGAAACAAAACAACCTTCTTTTCCCACTTCAATTGGCATCAAAGGCTTAGGCAATACTTTAGAGTAAGGACTAAGGCGAATCCCTTTACCAGCAGCTAAAATAACAACTTTCAATTTTTAGAAGCTTTAGAAAAAGTCGTTTTTTTACTTTTTAAAAAGATTTTTTGATAAATCTCTTGATGATACTTTCTTAACCATTCATTAAGACGAATAATCCCAATCGTAAGACACATCATCGCTTCTGTTTTTTTCTTCAAGTGAAAAGGGATCATGCTTAAAAAAAGAGAAGCTTCGATAAAAGAAGCTCGATACTCAATATTACCAAAATAGATCAACTTTTTTTTAACTAATTTTTCAACATATTTAAAATGTTTTTCAAAACAAGAAACAAGATCTAAATTTGTAAATTGATATTTAATCTCTACCTTTTTATTTTTATTAAAAAGCTTAATTTCATAAAGACCTCTTTCAATCAAAGAATAAAAACTTCTTAAGTCATGATAAAGCTTAGCCACATCATAAGCAACATCAAAATAAATAGATCCATCTGGACTACTGCCTCGACAGTCCAACAAAACAAAATTAAACGGTAAAAACCCACATAAAATATTGTTACAATGAATATCCCCGTGAGAATAATAAAGTTTTTCAGGCGTTAATAAATTAATAATATCTTTGTCTTTCTGGACTGCTTTTAAAATAATGGGTGCATTTAGATATTCTTTACCATTAATTTTAATAATACTTTCATCCATCATAGGTTTTAAAAAATCAGCTGATTTTTTAATTTCTTTATTTCTTACTCTTAGTTTTTTTAAATGCATGTTTTCAAAATAATCTTTTTTAACACACCTAATCGAATTTTCTTCTGTATACAAATGTTTATTTAGTATCTTAAAAAGATGACTCCATCTTAGTTTATCAAAAAAACTGATGCTAAGTTGATCAATAATAATTTTCCTTAAACTAGGGAAATCATAATACTTCATTTCAAAGAAAGTATCTTTTTTTTTTATAGAAAAATGATAGATTTGGGGCAAATAACGACCCAAAGTTTTTTTTTTAAATTTAAGATTCCATTCAATTTCTTTTTTTAATTTCTGTTCCCCTTTAAAGTCTGCTCTTTTAATAATTCGCTTACCTACTCTCTTAATCGTAGTAAAAGAAGCCCCTAAATCATTTAAAGTGGTGTCTTTTCGAAATTTGTTTAAAAAGTAGCTTTTTAAAAAAATACTAGTAATATTTTTATTAAGTTTATTTTTTGTTTTTTTTCCAATGCGATTTAGTAATTTTGATTTCATTAAATAAAATTCGCTTTATAAGCAATACCTTATTATACACGCTAAGAGATTATTAAGTAAAGGCAGATTTTTTTTTAAAAAAAAAGGCAAAAATTCTATCAAAATCAAAAAAAGCAATGGTATAAAAGAAAATTACTTAAATTAGCTACTAATATGATATTTTTTTAGGAGAAACAAAAAACAATGAAAGGACTCATTTTTTATATTGGCACAGGAGAAGGGTTTAAAGCTCCTGCTATTTCTATCCAACAATCACTCAAAAAAGAACAACAAGTAATCGTCGATTGTTTTGATTTTTTCCAAGCACTTTCATTAAATTTTACTGATAAAATGTTAAAAAGAATGTGGCGATTTTATCTGAGCTTCCCTCTTTTTTTCTTTTTACTGTTTAAAGTAACAGATATTTTTATTATTGACAAATTGACTAATTGGATACAAAATTTTCTTTTTGAGAAAAAAACATTACATTACTTAAAAAAAAAATCTCCTGATTTTATTATTTCGACTCATTTTATTTCAACAAAAATTCTTGCAAAAACAATTCATCAACACAATCTTCCTATCTGTTTCTTTGCTTATAACTCTGATGTGATTCTCTCTCACCGAGCTTATATAACCCCTTGGGTCAAAAAATACTTTGTTGCAACCGAAAAAGGCTATCAAGCAATGCAAGCACAAGGACTGCCCACATCCAAATTATCTATCTGTGAATTTCCAATTAATGAAAAATTTTTCAAACAATTTGAATCGGTTAAAAAAGAAAGAAAAAAATTAAATCTTAAAGATAAACCAACCCTGCTGATGGTCTTTGGCGGAGAAGGAATCTCTCCTATTTATACATTTATCAAAAAACTTATAAGCTCACCCATTTCTTTACAAATCATTGTTATTTGTGGCAAAAACCAACACATTAAAAACAAGCTAAAAGTATTAAAAACAAACTACCCAAAAGCAGATCTTTATATTAAAGGCTTTGTAACAAATATGCAAGATTATCTTTATTGCTCTGATATTTCTAGTGGAAAATCAGGATTAAATGCCATTTTTGAAAGCATCTATATGAAAAAACCTTTTGTTACTTTGTTTTCAATGGCTAATGAAAAATTTGCAAAAGACTATACTTTTGAACAAGGATTTGGGATTCCTTATACTTCAAAAAACAAACTTATTAAGATTTTAAAAACAATGACCACTAACCAAAACTCCTTAAAACCTTACCAAAAAGCCTTTAAAAACATCAATGTTAAATTTAAAGGGAACTCTATTTCAAGAGAAATTATTACAGAAACAAAAATCTTTAAAAAAACACTTTGAAATTAAAATTGGAGTTTTAAAAAAATTAATTTGTTTTTTTTTATTTAAATAAATTAAAAAATTCTTTCGGGTTTGAAACTAAATAATCAGGGTTTTGTTTTTTTAAAGCTTCCGTGTTATTATATCCCCAAGAGACAGCAATCACTTTAATACCTGATTTTCTTGCTGCTTCGATATCTCTAGTTTCATCCCCTATATAGACAGATTCTTTTGCTAAAAGACCATGTTTTTGCATCAGTTTAAGAATATTTTTGTGTTTGCCAAAAATACTGCGAACTGCATAAAGTTCATTAAAAATATCAATATCATTTTTTTTTAAAAATCTAACAACATTATCCTCAACATTAGAAGTCACAATCGCCATAAAGTATTTTTTTTTAACTAATTCTTTTAAAGTATTACAAATTCCTTCAATAGGAGGGATTTCAGTAATCGCTTTTCCAATTTGTTGTTGACATTCTTTGATAAATTTTGGTATCTTAAAAGGGTTAACTCTCATACTTTTAATAAAACCTTGTAAAGTTAATCCTGTCATGGCATTCATTTCTTCATAAGTCTTAGTAGGATACCCATAACGTATGGCAATATCATTACCAATTTCAATCGCTTTTCTAAAACTATTAATAATGGTCCCATCGAAGTCAAATATAAGATTTTTAAACAACATATTTCTAAATTCTTTTTTTATATTAAAATGCTTTATGCTTTTTTACAAAAAAGTAAGAAAAATTAACAAGTAACAATTAATTTTATTAATGAAGCATTTAAAGCAAATCATCTTTTCTCTTTTTCTTCTTTTCAACTATTCTAAAGCAGAGAATTATCTATTAATTCCCATGGACAAAACTCAAAGCAACCATTTAAAAGCCTACGGAAGCACCTTTTTGGCTTTAAACAAAGGATATACTTGTAAATGGCTATTAAATTACAAAGGAGGTAGTTTTTTATTGCCCAATGCTCCATCTATTTTATCGTTTATTATTGAGAAAGGGATTGACTTTGTTTACTTAAATAAAAACAACTATCAAAAAATAAAAAAGATAATTGCCGCTAACAACATGAATGAAATCAAACTAGAAAAAGCTCCTAAAATAGCCATATACACTCCTACAAGTGAAAATCCTTGGGCAGATGCTGTTACTTTAGCGATTAATTATGCAGAAATTCCCTATGATAAGATTTATGACCGAGAAGTACTAATAGGTGCTTTGGAAAAGTATGATTGGCTTCATTTACATCACGAAGATTTTACAGGTTCTTTCAATAAATTCACAGCCACGCTTCAAAACGAAGAGTGGTTGCAAGAAAAAGTAGCCACAGCAAATCGCGAAGCTCAAAAAACAGGCTTTAAAAATGTTTCCGAACATAAAAAAAAAGTAGCTAGGACCATGCAATTAGCTGTTTCTAAAGGTCTTTTTCTTTTTGCGATGTGTGCTTCTAGTGAAACTTTAGATATTGCTCTTGCTGCTGAAGGGGTTGATATTATTGATGCCACTATTGACACAACCCCTATTGACAAAGAATGGAAAAGTAAAATTGATTATCAAAAAACTTTTGCTTTTGAAAATTTTGAAATTTATGTCGATCCTTACAGGCGAAGTTTTTCTGATATTGACTACAACCAAGTTAATACAGTAAATAGAAAAGAAACAAGTGACTTTATTTTATTTGAATTTTCAGCAAAAATTGATCCTATTGAAACACTTCTCACTCAAAATCATCAAAATAGGATCAAAGGTTTTTTTGGACAAACGACTTCGTTTAATCCTTCAAAAATTAAAGATGGAGTACGTATTTTAGCTAAAACAATTAATCAAACAGCAAAATATATCACAGGTAATTATGGTAAAGGTACTTTTACTTTTTACGGAGGACACGCTCCAGAAGACAAAAATCATTTTATTGGTGATCAAAAACCTGATATGAAAAAAAATAAAAACTCAGCAGGTTATAGAATCATTCTAAATAATATTCTCTACCCTTCAGCAAAACCTCCTCGTAAAAAAACATAAAAATAATAACAATGATATTTTTTTTGCTAATAAAATTTTTTTTTATTATTAACATATTCTTTAATCTTATTTTTATCATCTATAAAGATTGGAATTTTAATATTTTTATCCTAAATTTACTCTCAAAGCCCCATAAAGTTCTTTGATAAGATACTAATTATAAATAATTTAAGCAGGTTATTTTATGTTATAATTTTTTAGAAAAACACAAGTAATTAACTTAAAAAAGTGATTTGATAAAATGATATTAGCTCCACTATTAATTTTAAAATTAAAATTTTTAAAAAAAAAATTAAAAAATTTATTTAGAAAACCTAAAGATATTACTAATACTTGGATAAAAACCCCACACATGATGCATTCAAATATCAATTTTCACAATTGGTTTAATGCCACTGATTCAATTGAAACAACTTTAAAAACCGGTAAAAGAGATTGGGATTATCGCTTAAAATCAATTTCTTTCCCACTATTAAAGCAATACAATCGAGCCTGTGAAATTGGTTTTGGTAGTGGTAGATTGCTTCAATGGTCGTGTAAAGATTTTGAAAAAGTTTATGGTGTAGATATTCACGAATCTTTTCTCAGGACCTCTACTTTCTTAAAAGCCCAAAATACCAATAATTTTGAACTCATTCATTTTGATAAAAGAGAAAAAATCCCTAACCAAAGCATCGATTTTTTTTATTCATTCATCGTTTTTCAACATTTCAGTAAGATTGATGTAGTAAAAGATTACCTGGTTTTTATAAAAAAAAAAAAATCCAAAAAAGGCATTGCACATATTTATTACGCAAAATACCCTGGAAAAGGTTATCACGAAATTGATGAAAAATCTTTTAGTAATAACGAATCAACACTTTACATTAATCCAAATTATATGAAAACACTTGTAAATGAGGCGGGGCTTTTAGTAGTTTCAGAGTGTTTATCTGTATACAAAGACATTCATAAAAAAAACAAAAAATCAATCCAGGTTTACATGATTCTAAAATGAATGCTTACGATTTAGTCATTGATTTAAAATTTATAAGAATATTCTAAAACTACCCCATCGTGATATATATCAAACTTGATGTTTCTCAAATAAGAATAGTGGGGATATTTTTCTGAGAGCTGATCACTCTCAAACCACAAATTAAACCAATAAAAAAATGACATGGTACCATAAACAAAACCCACAACAATATACCCACTATATACTGGGTTCCTTCCTGGCTCTATTAACTGTGCTACATACGTTCCAATTAGAAAATCCAAAGGGGCTAAAAGTAAAGAACCTGCTATTGTTAGGCCATCTCCCTGTGATAGATTCCCTAGAGGAAAAAAAGGAAACACCACATCAATCCACTGAAAATTAATTATAGACATTTCTTCCTTGTATAATTGCATTTCTATTTTTCTTCTTTTTTCTTTTAACACCAATTGTTTTATTTGTTTCTCCTCAAATCTTTTCTTTAGTCTTTTCTTTAACTCGATTTCTCCTCGTCCTGACATAATATTCTCTATACTAAAAACGTCTTTCTCATTGTAATCACCCGATTCTTTCTTTTTTTGATCAAAAGATACCTTTAAAGACTTCCATTGCAATAACTGACCTACTATTATTAAAGGACCCCAGTAGTGATATCCATAACTTTCACTATAATAATAATCCTCTTCTAATTCTTGAACTAAAAATTGAAATTGAAAAGTGATTTCATAATTGAAATTAGAATTGAAATTAGTAGAGATATCGAAATCTTGTATTTTTTCTAAGATCAGATTTTTATCATTGATAAATTTTTCAAGAATTCCCCCTTTAACGCCTTTCTTTTTTGGTTGTTTATAGTATTTTGCTCTTCCAAGATCGATTTGACAAACGTCAGATTTTAAAATAAATTCCCAATTATCAGAATTCCAAGAATCAAACTTGGGAATTTTTAAGGGTTTTGATATAGTCATATCAGATGAAACTAAATAAAATTTCTTACCTACTAAGCTTGATTTTAACCATTTGCTAGCTTCTTCTTTGAGTCGATTCGCCTTTATTGTTTTCCCTTCTTTTGCTAATAGTTCACTGATATTTTGTTTTTTTGCATAAGTATCAAAAACTGTCAATAGATCGGAAGCGGCAATACTTTTAGATTGATCAGAGCCTTTAATTTCATAGGGATAGAAGAATACTAGTAACAAAGAGATAACTAATATCTTTCGATAATACCAAAATTTTAAATTCAACTGATCTTCCTAGACTTCTTTAAAATTTTGCATTTTTAGTTGGTTAGTATAATTTTTATTGTAGAAAAAAGGGAAAAACAAAAAAAGAGATCCCAAAAGTGAGTACGGCACAGATTAGTATTACTGCAGCCCACTTTATATCTCCTCAAATAAGGGGTAGGGATACAAACCACCCAAACAATAAAATTAGGCATGCGTTTTCAATATTCCAGTGCGTCTTTATCAACAGTATGAATCAAGTAAAATTCCCAATGTGAATATTCTTTATATCAAGCGTATTGCTAATTTTTATAAAATAAAGATAGAAAGATTATTCCAAAAATAAATGTTTTTTTAAAAAAAAAATCAAACAATGAAATTTTTAACGTATTTTCCAAACGCATCAAACTCAATATTGACTTTTTCTCCTTGCTTAAGAGAAGAAAACGTTGTATGTTCATATGTGTACGGCAAAATAACCACACTAAAAGAAAGCTCTTTTTTTCCATACACCGTTAACGACACTCCATTAATCGTCACTGATCCTTTAAGTAAAATATAAGGACTTTTTTCCTTTGGTATCGCAAAAGAAAAAAGAAAACCATCTTCAAAAGAGGTGATGTTAATTAGATCAATCATTTGATCAATATGACCATAAACAAAATGACCACTTAAGCGATCCCCTAATCGAAGGGATCTTTCTAAGTTGACTTTTTCTCTTTTTTTTAAAGTGTCCAAATTAGTAATTTCTAATGTTTTTGAAGAAGCAGAAACCTGGAAAGTTTTTTCTGATTTAGAAACGACTGTTTGGCAAACTCCATTAATAGCGACGCTTTCTCCGATTAAAAGATCTTGAGAAAAGGGAGCTTCGATTTCAAATTGTTTGCCTTTTTTTTGGCGAATGTCTAAAATAAGGCCAAGGTATTGAGTAATACCAGAAAACATTTTAAAGCGATTGTCCTGAGTTATCTAATAAAATTTTAAGACCAATTAAAGATAAATTAGACTCTAAAGTAATTTTTTCTTCAGAAAAATGAGTTGCATAACGTGCTAAACCACCTGTAGCTACAAGGGAAACCTTTTTTTTAAAAAAGTATTTTTTTTTAACTAAACGAATCATCCCATCAATCCCAATCCCACTAAAATAATAAATACCATTTTGCATACATTCTTTTGTTGAGTTTCCTAAAACCTTCTTAGGATAATCAAGGGCTGTCATGGGGAGCTTGCTTGTTTTTTTAGCAAGTGCTTCCAAAGAAATGGCGATGCCGGGCATAATGAATCCACCTAAAAATTCTTTTTTTTCTGAAAGAATATCAAAAGTAATCGCTGTTCCAAAATCAATCACAATGTTTGGAAACCCATGTAATACGGAAGCTGCCTTAAGACTCACAAGACGATCTACCCCAATGGCATTAGCATCATCATAATTAAGAATCATATCAGAGAACATTTCATGACCAACTGACAAAATACTAAGATTAAAATGATTTATCATCATTTTACTAAAATTATGATTAAGCTCAGGAACAACAGAAGAAAAAATCCCACTCCTAACTTCAAACATATTAATCCCTTTGTGATTTAAAATACTTTTAAAAGTAGTGGTTAATTCATCTGTTGTTACAATGCGTGGTGTTGATATTCGAAAGGTTGTTTTTAATTGATAGTTTTTTTTCTCACTTGAAAAAAGACCACACGTAATATTAGTATTTCCGATATCAATAGCGATTTGCATTTTTCTCTACTTTGTCTTTAAATCAATTAATTTAAGATTTTTTTTCATAAGAGGAAACTCTATTTTAATTTCAGTCCCTCTATTTTTTTTTGACTCAACGAGGATCTCTCCTCTATGTTCTTTTATGATTTTATAAACAATTGTCAACCCAAGTCCTGTACCCATTTCTTTTGACGTATAAAAAGGTTCGAAAATCTCCCCCAAATTATTTTTGTCAATACCACACCCATTATCTATGATCGAAAAAATAATTTTATTTTCTTCTAAATCTGTTGCAATCGAAATCAAACCACCCTCATCATAGACCTCACTGATAGCTTGAATACTATTTTTAACTAGATTAATCAATGCTTGCTTGATGTAATTTTTGTCTAGTTTGTAAAGAGGAATAGATTCATTTAAATTTAATTTTAAAGCAATTTTTTTTGCTTTTAATTCTAAAGACATTAAATGAAGAGTTTCATTAATAATTTCATTGAGATTTGCAATTTTTCTAATTGATTTAGTGGGTCGAATAGAAAGCAAAAAGTCATTCACAATTTGATTTAAACGATTTAATTCTTCTTTAAAAACACTCACCAATGCATTCAAATGAGGTTTTTCTGAAATCGATTTTTTACTTAAAAAACGTTCGATAAGCTGCAGGTGCAAATCCAAAGACCCTAATGGATTTTTGATTTCATGAGCAATGCCTGCTGTTAAAATTTTTAAAGAAGAAATTGATTTTTCATGACTACGTTTAAGATAACGACTATGCCATTGTGTGTTATCAAAAAAAATATAAACAAAATTACTAATTTCTCCTTTTTTAGCAATGACAAAAGCTGATAAACTACCAATACCAACTTGATGAGTACTTAGACGAAAAGAAACTTCTTCTCCTTTTAAAGAATTACTATCTTGAATATAACCTTTAATTTTTCTTCTGACTTCATTTTCTTCAAGGACTTCAAGGAAGGGGTGACCGACGTAATTAAAAGATTTTTTTTTAAAAAATTGATTCATAAATTTATTATGTTTTAAAATCAGATGACTTTTATTGGTAATCACCACTCCCATCTCAATATAATCAAAAACTTGATCTAAAAGCTTTTTTTCCTCATAATTTTTTTTTACATAATCAATAATAACTTTTTTATCAAGTCGATCTAAAGCATTGATAAATTTATTTTCTGTAAGAAAATTCATTGTTAGCTTAATTGAAAAATGTTGAATATTTTTTTAAAATAGATCTTGCTGTTTTAATTTGCTTTTTAACAGAATCAAAAGAAGTGGATCCAAAAGATATTTTATTTTTTATAACGGTTTCTAACTTTAAATGATGATAAATGTCATCTTCAAATAAAGGAGAAAATTGTTGATATTCTTTAAGAGAAAGATCTAGAAAGATTTTTTTTTCTTTTTCTAAAAATTTAACAAGCTTACCGACAATTTCGTGAGCTTCTCTAAAAGGAAGCTTCTTTTTCACTAAATAATCAGCAAGATCTGTTGCTTGTAAATAACCTTTTTCACAAGCTTCTTTCATTTTATCTTTATTAATTTTCATTGATTCAAGTATTTTTGGAAAAATACTCAAACAATTATTTAACTGATTCACGACATCAAAAAGACCTTCTTTATCTTCTTGCAAATCTTTATTATAAGCTAAAGGCAGTGCCTTTAAAGTACTCAAAAGTCCCACTAGGTGTCCATAAACCCTTCCTGTTTTTCCTCTTATTAGTTCACAAGCATCCGGGTTTTTTTTATTAGGCATAATCGAGCTACCTGTCGCAAAAGCATCATCTATTTCAATAAAATTAAAAAGCTTATTAGAATAAAGAATGAACTCTTCATTAATTCTAGAAAGATGCATCATTAAAATAGAAGACACAGAAAAATATTCAAGCATAAAATCTCTATCAGAAACAGCATCCATTGCATTGTGGGAGACTTTTTGAAAACCAAGCTCCTTAGCAACAAAAAAACGATCGACTTGATAGTTTACTCCTGCAAAAGCCCCACTACCTAAAGGGCAAATATCAACTCTTTTTCTAAGATCAATAAAACGATTTAAATCTCTTTGCAACATAAAAAAATAAGCCATAAAGTAATAGGCTAATGTAATGGGTTGAGCTAGTTGTAAATGTGTAAATCCAGGTAAAATAACAAGTTGATTTTTTTCACTAAGCTCCGTAAAAATTCTTAAAATTTCAACAATCAAAAAACATTGATCATCAATTTCCTTTCTTAAATACAGCCTTACATCAACATTTACTTGATCATTACGTGACCTAGCTGTATGCAAAAAAGCTCCTGCTTTTCCTATTCTTTTGGTTAATTCTTTTTCGATTGCCATATGAATATCTTCATCTTTAGCATCAAAAACAAATTGATTATTTTCCATAGCAAGTTTAATCTCAAGAAGTCCTTTTTTAATTAATAAAAAATTTTCTTTTGTAATAATACTTTGATTGGCAAGCATTTGAGCATGAACAATAGAAGCCTTAATGTCTTGAGCATACAGTTTTTTATCAAAATAAAGACTCGCATTAAATTGTTCCATTAAAGGATCTGTTTTTTTATCAAATCGACCTTCCCACACTTTACCCATACTAACTACTCCATTCTATAACCATCAAGTCATTATCATGCTCTAACATTTATTTATTGTCAAAAAATGAATCATCAAATTTATTGATAATTTTAAATTAAATCAACTAAATTAATTTTATATTAATACAATGCTATAATAAAATACTTATCTTTTAAAATGTCCAGGGTAAATTAAATTAACATTTGAATTCTAAAAAAAATAAAAAACACCCTGTTATTCTTGCCTTAGACACAGACTGTTTAGAAGAAGTTACTAAATTTAAAAAACTATTTTCTCCTTATATTAATTATATCAAAATAGGGAATCCTCTTTTTATAAAATTTGGATCTAAAGTGATTGATATGATCAAGAGAGAAAATATCAATGTTTTTTTGGATCTCAAGTTTCACGATATCCCAAGCGCCACCTTTAATGCTTGCTACCAAGCTACTCTATTAGGAGTTAACATGCTTACCATTCATCTGATGGGTGGGAAAGAAATGATCAAAAAAGCCGTTGAAGGGGTTAAAAAAGCTCAAAAAAAAACAAAACAAAAATGCTTGATACTCGGTGTTATGGTGCTCACTTCCTTTGAAGAAGCCTTATTTCAATCAACTTTTCTAACCAATAAAAAAATAAAAGATTATATGTTGCATTTAGTCACTATTGGCAACAAAGCAGGAATTGATGGATTTATTTGTTCTCCAAAAGAAGTCGCCTATTTTAAAAAAAAATTCCCAAAAAAAATATGGATTACACCTGGGATTAGAGATCAAAGCCAAAATGAAAACTCTGATCAAAAAAGAGTTTCAACAGCAAAGCAAGCTTTTCAAGCAGGCTCAGATTTCATCATTATAGGTAGACCCATTATTCAAGCAAAAGACCCTTTAAAAGCCTTTAAAGAAATTATTTCAACTTAGCTTAGCTTTTATTAATAAGAATATGAACAATTTTATAAACTTCTTTATAAAAAGCATATTTTCTCAAAAACTCATTTTCAAAAACATGATGCTTTTGATAACTAGACAAATAATAAAAAGACTTTTCTAAATAAACAGCCTTTTTAATCATTCTTTTAATTTGTCTTTCTAAATTTTCTAAAAGATCTAGCTGCTTTTTTTCCAAAGAAAAAAGATACAAATAAATTAATTTGTTCAGTTTTGTGAGTTGCTCTTTTAACTGATCCATTTTTAAAGTCAATTCTTTTTCATCAGTAAAAAAGTTTATTGATTCTAAAACTTTTTTTTCTTTGGTTTCAAATACACTTGTTCTACTTTCCTGATTAAAAGACACCCCTTCAATTTTCAAACCTCTAGGGGAATAATTATTAAAAATAATGGCTTTATTTTGTCTAATACAGTCTTCTAACTCTTTTCGATAAAGCAAAAGTAAATGCTCTACTTGATTAACTTCTCCATTAATATTTTTTTCAAATCCTGTACTACGGGCAAAAGCATAAGAAGATTCTTGAGCAGTAATGGGAAAAAGCCTATTAGAACGTTTATAAAAATACTGTCTGTGAGTTGTGGATTCACAATGAGAGTATCCAAAAGGCAAGCTCAAATCCAAACCTAAAAAAGAGAACTGGTTAAAACCCATATACAATCCTATCTTAACACCAAGATTAAAAATAGATCTTTGAGGGAAAATTACATTTTGTTTAAACTTATAATCAAATAAAGTATCCAATAATATTTTTCCACTTGAAGTTTTTTCTAAACCACCATCAAGCCCAAAAAGAAAAGTACTTCCTTTAAAACGACGTAAAATAGATGGGTAAACAGAAAACTCAGCAATTAAACTACATGCTTTAGGGGGAAGTATGGAAAAATCAAGTGAATTATAATAACCACTATCTAAAGAAATAACAAAATCAGGCACACAGCCTTGAAGTAATAAAGGTCTTAAAGCGGTATCACAACAAAGAATGATGATTTTTTTTTGTTGAAACTCTTTAAGTCGTTTGATTTCGTCATAAAGAGAAGGCCCCGCTGCCACAAGAACACATCCTTGATTTAAAAAAGCATTTTTTAAATGACTAAGAGGACTACTTTTTTTAAGATAATTAAGATTGATCATTGAGTTTTTCAACCATTGCTTTTCAAAATAAAGCTGTGTTAAAACTTCTGAAAACCAACTTTTCACACCTTGCTCAAGGCTTTGATAAGTGGTTTTTAAAAATAAAGAAGATGGAAAAAGATGCAGATTATTAATAAAAAGCACCCCTGTTATATTTTGAAGATCTAAGATTTGTTTTAAAATTTGATTTGATGCTTCAAAAATAAGGTAAACTTTTTTCTTACTCTTTTTCAAAAAAGAAAGATCTCTTGAAAAAAAACAATTTAAAAAGATAAGAGGAGAGTCATAAATCAAAAAAACTTTAAGCTCTTTTACTCTTTTTACTGTATCTTGACTTAAGAGCAATTCAAGTTGGTATAAAAAATCAGCCCCTATAATAAAAATTCGATTTTGGTGATTAAAAGAAATAAGTTTATTTTTTTTTTCAGCTTCTTTTATAGGATTGATTTGAGAATGCAAAAAACGTCCTTGATGTTGATAACTAACATAACCATTTTTAGAAATATCAACAGAAGGATGAAAACTAGAGTTTTCTTCTAAAAGATATAAAGCTGTTTTTTTACAAGAAGAATCAAGATATTCAATATTTTTTAAAAAAGTTTCTTTGGAAAAAAAATTTGAAGAAAGAGCCTTACTTACTTGAGACATCTTGGTCTAAGTAAGAAACAACTTTTGCTTTTTTATAAAGATGAGTTTGAAAAGCTTGAGTGACTCTTTGTTTTTTTTCTTTCAACAGTTCATCTTTCATATTTTTTGATTGGCGTAAACTAATCTTTTTTCTTCTCTGAACAAGTGGGTAAGCGATGAGCACAGAAGAAGATGTTTCTAAAACTTGAGTTGGCAACTTAATGCCCACTGAAAACAAATTACCTATAACACGAGGAAAGTCTTCAATCGATAAAGCGTTACCATTTTTAGTATAAAGCTCAGTAGCATCGATATTAAAAAAATCTGTTTCAACAACACGAAAACCTAACTTAGTACAACTAGTGAAAAAATTATTTTTAAACTTATCTGTTTTTAAAGTATTTTGTATGCTTTGCAAAAATTGACTTTTAAGTCTAGTAAGGATGTCTAATTTATTTTTTTCATAGTAATCCAAAAAAACTTTAGATTTAGCTATTTTATAAGATTGGTTAGAATAAATTTGTTTATTTTGATTATAAAAACTGACAAGATCTTTTTCTGAGATATTTTTTTTAGCTTCTTGACTAAAGTCTTTAGTAGCAATAATAGCTTTACGTTCAACTTCCCTGTCTGTGATTTTTTTTGATGATTCTAAATGATGAACTGGAACAAACGAAAATAACATATAATCAAGATAACCTCTTTGAAGAGCTTTTTTAGTAGATACTTCTAATTTTTTTTTAATATTAAAATCACCTTCTGTTTTGAAACGATTATAAGCTGCTTGATTAAAAACACCCGTTTTAGAATCAACAAAGTATCTCCCCTTAATCATGCTAATAATGTCCTTGTTTTCAATATAAATAAAATGGTTTTTACTTTCAATAAATAAAAGCTCATCAAAAACGGCCCGATTAAAAGCTTGTTGCATCAAAAAAGGGTCAAGATCTTTAGAAACTTCAACTCCTTGTTCTTGATAATAGTCTCTCATTTGCTGATAATGATTAAAAAAACTACTGCCTTTAGAAAAGGTAATCGCTTTTCCATTAATTTTACCAACAACTTGTTTTTTACGCCCCAACATCGCATCTGGAAAGCTAAAAGCAAAAATCATCAAAACTCCTATAAAAATGACGACAATTGTTACAAACGTTTTTTTAAAAAACTCAATTCTAAGAGTGATGGATTTTTTCATTAGTTAATTAAAAACAATCAATAATTTAGTCAAAAATTTATGATTTAACTTTAAGGGCTGCTTTTCCTTTTCGATTTCTCAAATAATAAAGCTTTGCTCGCTTAGGCTTTCCTTTTTTAAGGACTTTAATTGCTTTCAAATTTGGAGAATGCAAAAAAACCACTTTTTCTACCCCAATACTATTATGAGAAAGTTTTCGTATACGCATACTTTTATTAATACCAATTCCTTTTTTAGCAATAACAATGCCTTCAAAATTTTGTAAACGCTCCCTTTTTCCCTCAATAACTCTTAAAGAAATAATAATAGTAGATCCAACATCTACTGTGATAGGTTCTTTTTTCATGTATTTAGATTCTATTTTTTTGATTAATGTATTCATCTCAAGCCTCCTTTTTTTACTGCATCATCAAGCAACAAAATGATGTTCTTTCAAATACTCTTTTACTACATTTAAGTCATGATCACAAATAAAACGTTGTTTCCATAAGTCAGAGCGTTGTTTATAAGTATTAACCAATCGATTTTTTTCAAGCCATTTCAAGGTATTTTGATGATGACCACTGCATAAATCAAAAGGAACTTTTTCTTCATTAAAACAACTTGGTCTTGTATATTGATCATATTCTAATAAATTCTGTTCAAAAGATTCTTGATTAAGAGAGTTTTTATTACCGAGAAAACAATCAAGAGTTCTAACAACACTTTCCATTAAAACAAGACTAGCCGTCTCTCCCCCAGATAAAATATAATCTCCTATCGAAATTTCTTCATCAACATATTGATTAATAAAACGCTGATCAACCCCTTCATAATGACCACAAATTAAAACTAATTTTTTCTTCTTACTTAAAAGAGACACTTTTTCTTGATCTAATTTTTTTCCTCGAGGAGAGAAAAAAATCGTGTGAGACTGACTTGTTGTTTCGTAGGCTTTTTTTAAAACAGGAGCTTTTAAAAGCATCCCAGCAAGTCCTCCGTAAGGCATCTCATCCACTCGCTTCGTTTTTCCTTCCCCATAAAGCCTAATATCAACTAATTGATGACGAAAAATATTGTTCTCAATTGCTTTTTGAATCAATCCTGTACTAAAAAAAGATTCAAAAAATTTAGGGAATAAAGTTAAAACCTCAAAAGTCATTTAGTATTCTCCTCTAATTTAAATTTAAAAACAAATCCTTATTCTTCAAAACAAGTTTCTTTTTATCAGCTTCTTTAAAAGAGAAGTATTGCAAATCACGTGGAACAAGTATTTTTTTTTGACTCTCATAAAGATGAATTTGGAAAATCCCACATCCGCCCGCTTGACTATCATAGTCATCAACAACTCCAAGTAAGCTTCCTTCTTTTTGACAAAAGACTTCATACCCAATTAAAGCCAAAGAAAAACAATGAGGGTTTAAATTCTTTAAAGCCATTTTTTTTTCAATTTTTAAATTTTTTTGCTTCAGCTCATTTGCCAAATCAATGCAGTCAATCTCTCCTAATTTAAAAACAAAATGCTTATTTAATTTTTTAATATTTTGTAAAAAATACAGTTTCTCATCGATCCAAAAAGTCTTAAAAGAAAGCCAAAAAGAAATTTCACTTTTGAAGTAAGGAAAAACCCTTATTTCTCCTTTAAGACCATGAGGTCTACCTATTTTTGCGATTGTAATTTTTTCTAAGACCTGACTCTTTTTGAGTCTTTCATTCTTTTTCTTTATTAGGCACATCTAAAACCCAACGCTTGCCTGATTCTCTACCAACAATACCAAGAAGAGTTCTAATAGAATTAACAACTTTTCCCTTCTTACCAATAATTTTACCATAATCATTGATATCAGCCTTAATTTCTAAGACGTTTGTTTTTTCCCCTTCAATTAAGTTGATATCAACTACTTCTGGCTTATCTACAAGTTTTTTAACAATAAATTCAACAAAATCTCTCTCTTCAGTCATAGCAAAATTCTCCTCTTAAAAAAATAAATTACCCGTTAACTATAACGTATATTTTAATCATTTTTTTCTTTAGTTTTTCTTTTTTCTTTAGTTTCAACTTCTTTTTGATTTTCTTTTAATATAGTTACTTCCTTTGCCTTTAGATTTTCATTATTTCCAGAGACTGCTCTCTGACTGGTTTCTTTTTTCTTTTCTACTTGTTTTTTTTTAGCTTCCCCTTCTTTTTTTTTTTTAGCATCCTCTTGCCGCTTTTTAATCTTATCTTTTAAAGAATGATACCTAGATTTTCTATTTTTTTTAATTCCTGCCTTCTTGTTTTTAGAGCTTAATTCTTTTAAAAGACCTTCTTTAGTCAATAATTTTTTAACTATCTCACTTAATTGAGCCCCTCTATTAATCCACTTAACAATAAGATCTTTTTTAAGATTATAAGAAAATTGGTCTTTTTTACTAATTGGATCATAAACACCAACATTTTCTATATACTTGCCATCTCTTGATTTTTTTTCATCTATAACAACGATCCGGTAATAAGGAAGTTTCTTTCTTCCTTTTCTAAGTGCTCTAATTTTCAAAGCCAATTTTTAACTCCTTTGCTTTCAGTGAAACTTCTCTAAAGTCTTAAGATCAACATCACTACCAAATTTTTTCTTTAAAAATTGATTTATTTTAGCAGGATTTTTCATTTTTTTCATTAGACTTTTCATTTCATTAAATTTTTTAATCAAATCATTAACATCCACAATTGTCTTCCCACAACCATAAGCAATTCTTTTTTTCCGACTTCCATTAATAATAAAAGATTTTCGCCTTTCTTTTAAAGTCATCGATTGAATAATTGCTTTCATTCCATTAAACTTAGATTCATCAACATTAGCGTCATTCACTTTATTCCCAATACCTGGCAAATACCCCAAAATATTTTTAATAGAACCCATCTTATTCATTTGCTCCAATTGATCCAAAAAATCTTGTAAATCAAATTTATTATGAGCAATTTTTTTAGCTAGAACCTCACTTTTTTCTTTATCTAAATGCTTTTCTACTTTATTAACAAGCCCTACAACATCACCTTTTCCTAAAATACGATCAGCAATCCTTAACGCATCAAACTCATCTAAATCCGATACTTTTTCTCCAAAAGCAATAAACTTAATGGGAGCTCCAACAACATATTGAGTCGATAAAATAGCCCCCCCCCTACTATCAGAATCCATTTTAGAAAAAATAAGAGAACTAATTTTAACAACTTCCTTAAAAGCAAGAGCTACTTCAAGAGCTTGTTGACCCAACATCGCATCACAAACTAAAATGGTTTCACAAGGATTGATTTCCTTAGAGCACAATTTTAGTTCATTTAACATTTCTTTATCTACTTGAGTTCTACCTGCTACGTCAAATAAAATGAGGTTCTTAATATTTTTTTTAGCATATTGTATGGCCCCTTTTATGATTTTTTTGAGCTTCTTTTCATCCCCTCGATCATAGTACTCAACCCCAACACTTTCACTCAATTTTTGTAATTGCTCACTAGCAGCCGGACGATAAATATCCAAAGAAACACAAAGAATATCTCTTTTGCTTTTATAATAATCAGCTATCTTAGCAACTGTACTCGTTTTCCCAGCTCCTTGAAGCCCACTAAACAAAACAGAACTAATTCGATTAGGTTCTAAAAGTAATAAACCTTTGTTTTTTTCATTAGTACCATCACTAAGAATTTTAACAAGTCTATCATGAACAATTTTAATAAACATTTCAGCTGGAGAAATAGATTCTATCAGCTTTGTTCCAATTGCTTTTTCTTTAAGACCTTCAATAAAAGCCTTTACCACTTTTAAATTAACATTCGCTTCTAACAAAGCAAGACGAATTTGTCGTATCCCATCTTCCAAATTTTTTTCTGTTAGTTTCTTTCCAAAACTCAAATTTTGAAAAACATGAGCGAATTTTTCTGTTAAATTTTCAAGCATAACAAGCTCACATTATAACTTTGTTTATCAAACAAAGCAAAATCTTTTCACCCATCTATTATCAAAAAGAGAAAAATTTTTACCCCTTGTTAAATAAAGAACAATGTTTTTTTTAATAAGAAAAACAAGAACGATCAAAAAATCGAGATAATTCATCGAAAGTGATTTTTTTTATAAAAGGCCTTCCATGAGGACAGGTTTCAATGAAGTTTTTGTCATAAAGCGATTTAATTAAAGACTGCATCTGTCCCTCACTTAAACTATCTCCTGCCATAATAGACATCCGACAAGCGATTGTTGAAATTAATTTTTCAAGAAGATCGGTTATAGAAAGGTATTTGTTTTCAAAAAAAAGATCAATGATTTGACTAACTAATTTTTCTTCTTTCCCTTTAGGGAAAAAAGCAGGGATCATTTCAACTTGGACACATTTTTTATTGACTCTTTCTAATTTGAGCTTCAATCGATTTAAAAATTCCTCATTCTCAACTAAAAAATCAATAACCATTTCATCTTTTTCAATCACAATTGGAGTTAAAAGAAATTGTTGATCTTTTTTATTATCTTCAATTTTTTTTTTAAGTTCATCAAAATTTCTCCTTTCATCTGCTGCATGTTGATCCACAACAAAAAAATCTTTTCCATTTGAAAAAAGAATATACACTTTACCAATTTGACCTAAAATAATAAAATCCTTTTTCTCATCAAGATGAAACTCTAAGTTTTGCTGCTTAAAGTTAGATTTTTTTGAAATTGTTTTCTGTTCAAGAGAAGCAAAATAATTTTTTTGTTCTTTTTTACCCTCATAACTTTTTGACAAAGAATCAATTGATTTAAAATTTTCTGCTTGAAACTCAAAGCTTTCAGGCTCTTTTTCCAAAGAAGCTGACAAAACATCAGAAGTAAAATTAGATGATAAAGGAGAAAAATCTTCTTTTTTATTTTTCATCACTGAATCATAAAGTGTTTTTTTCACGGTTTTGTAAATAGATGAATACACCTCTCTTTCTTGTTTGAATTTAACTTCTTTTTTAGAAGGATGCACATTAATATCAACAAAATAAGGGGGGAAATTAAACGTTAGAAAACAAGATCCAAAACTTTTTGAAGGAAGTAAATTAAGATAAGCCGCATTGTAAGATTGAAGCAACGTTTTATTGATAACCTGTCTTCCTTTAATAAAAAAAAATTGATTTTTTCTATTTTTCCCTTTTTGATAAACCGTTGAAGAAATATAACCCGTTAATTTAATTTCGTTGATAGTTTCATTAACTTCCAAAAGAGAGCCCACTAAAAATTGACTAAAAAAAAGTGAAATACGATCTTTTAAAGTATCCTCTTTTTTAACAACACGTTCTTCAGTTTCTTTCCCACTTTCTACAACAAGGTAGTGAAAAGAAACTTCTTGGGCAGCGAGAGCTTGCCTAATAATTTGGTTTTTGATTTCCATTTTTTCAAAAGATTGTCTTTTTAAGAATTTTTTTCGAACAGGTGTGTTGTAAAAGATTTGACTAATTTCAATTTGAGTGCCTTTTTTACAAGAAATTATTTTACGATCAACTCTCTTTCCTCCTTGAAGGCAAAGCTCTACTCCCTCTCCAAAATCATTAGTACAAGTGGTGATTTTTACAAAAGCAACCGAAGCAATTGAAGCCAAAGCTTCTCCTCTAAAGCCCAAAGAAGACAAAGAATAAATATCTTCTAAGGTTTCAATTTTTGAAGTCGAATGTCGTTTAAAAGCGATTTCTAAATCATCTGGATTAATCCCACTTCCATTATCTCTAATGAGAATTTTAAACTCCCCTTCTGAATCAATTGCTAGTTTGATAAAAATAAAATCCGAACCGGCATCAATACTATTATCAATTAATTCCCTTACAATACAAGACGGTCTTTCAATAATCTCTCCGGCTGCAATTTGATCAGCTACAAAAGAGGAAAGTAATTTGATTTTTTTCAACAAGTTGTTTTTTACGTTATAATAATGTTTAATAAAAATATCCTAACATCGCTTTAAAGCAAATACTTCAAAAAAGAACAAAAGATGAAAAAGAAAAAAATACTTATTTTTTTTTTCTTTTTTTTTACCTATCATACAAATGTTTTTTCTATACCTGATGGTGTCTCTTTAAAAACCAAAGTATCTAAAACTAATCTAAACATCGCAGATACCTTTTTTTATACTTTTACAATTACTTATCCTAAAAATATCAAAGCATCAAAACCTAGTATCCATACTAACTTAGGGGAATTTTTAATCAAAGACTATCAATTTAAAAAAAAAGAAATTTCCAATAACTTTATTACAGAAGAAATAAAATACCTGCTTACCATTTATCAAGTAGGGACCTTTTCTTTACCCTCTCCGGTCATTAAGTTGAAAAAAGGACCCGTCTTTAAAGAAGTAAAAGCTGCCTCCATTACCATCTCTGTCAAAAGTCTCTTAAAAGGAAAAGAAACCATCGCTCCAATAAAACCTATTATTAGCTTAAACAATCCTTTTTCTATCTTTAAAATTATTAGTTTTATTTTTATAATATTACTACTGTTAGTTGGGGTTTATTATGCTTTTTTTTCTAAGGAAAAACATAAAAATCAAAAAAGACTCCCTTTTGAAGAAAGCTATTTTCAAATAAAAGTCCTACTAAAAAAAAAATGGATCGAACAAAAAAAATACAAGCCTTTTTATTATACTTTTTCAAAAATTATCAAAAATTATTTAGAAACTACTTATTTAATTCCGGCAACTAAAATGTCTACGAACCAACTCAAAAAAGCAGTTAAAGCCCATCATCTTGAAAATGCTCTTTTTTATATCGAAGTTTTAGAATATGCTGATTTAGTTAAATTTTCTCTTTTTAGCCCCGATAACAAAAAAACATTTCTTTTATTAAAAACTTTTACAATGATTTTAGACAAAACTAGAGAACAAATCAAAATGGAAAGAAATTTTTCAAAGAAAAAAACATGATTACTTTTAAAGATCCTCTTTATTTATTAATTCTTCCTGTTATTTTTTTGTATTTTTATTACGCCAAAAAAACCCCTCCTGCAACAATGATGGTTTCTTCGGTTAATCTTTTTTCTACCCCTACTCTTGGTTTTAAAGAAAAAATCATCCACTCGCCTCTGATTTTAAGAACCCTCTCTCTTGCTTTATTAATCCTTGCTCTTGGAAGGCCGATGACGGGCATCAAGAAACATCTCCTCAATACTCAAGGGATTGAAATGATCATTTGCTTAGACACTTCTAACTCTTTAAAAGGCACCGATTTAAAACCAAATCGCCTTGAAGTAGCGAAAAAAAATATTCAAGATTTTATCAATAACAATAAAAATGACAAAATAGGATTAGTTATTTTTGGAAAAGAAGCTTTTTTACAATGTCCTTTAACTTTAGATCATGAGATTCTAAAAAACTTTTTAAAACAAGTTGACTTTAACCAACAACTAGGCTCTGCTACAACGATTGGAATGGCACTTACAACGGCCATTATTGCTCTTAAATCAAGTCAAGCAAAAACTAAATTGATTATCTTAGTTACAGATGGAGTTAATAATACCGGGGACATCGATCCAATAACAGCCGCCCACCTTTGTGAAACTTATGGGATTAAGGTTTACTGTATTGGAATTGGAAAACCAGGGATTTCTCAAGTTTTTATTGAAGGAAAAGATCCTTTTTTTGGAAGCAAATTGATCCCTATTAAAAATGAAATGGATGAAGAAACCCTAAAGAAAATTAGTAAAATTACAGGAGGAATCTATTTTAATGTTCAAAACAAACCCAAATTTAAAGAAGCTTATCAAAAAATTAATCTTTTAGAAAAAACAAAAATCACCTCTTCACAATACTTAGAAGGTTACGACCAATACCCTATTTTTTTATTTTCAGCGTTTTGTCTGATTCTTCTAGAACTAGGACTTTCTTTAACTTTTTTAAAAAAACTACCTTAATTAAAGAGGATTTATATCAAATGCAATTTTCAGATCCACAATTTGCTTGGTTTTTTTTAAGCATTCTACTTTATCTTCTAAGGCTTTACTTGTTAAGTAAAGATAATAATAAAAAATTAAAAAAAATAGGAGCCCCTAACCTTATCAAACAACTGACTAAAAACATTGATTGGAATAAACGAATCATTAAATACATTCTGATCGTTTTAATACTCAGCTTTTTAACGCTTGGTTTGATGAACCCTAAATGGGGCAGAAAAAAAACAATTCTAAATCAAAAAGGAAGAGACCTTATTCTTTTAATTGACATTAGCAAATC
>CBDBHE010000006.1:0-320264 GCA_965205605.1 Spirochaetota bacterium
CTTTGGTGAAAATGCTTATGGGGGACCGTTAAGCTAGGATAAGAAATGAGTTGTTCAGCGAAAAAAATAATATCCAAATCAATAATCCTAGGTCCTTTTTTAATTTTTTTAATACTTTTCATTTGTTTTTCGATACGTTGTAAAAAATTGAGACAATCGAGAGGGGTAAGAGAAGTCATCGCTTCTAGACAACAGTTATAAAAATAATTTTGATTGAAATAGTCGGTTGGAGAGGTCCAGTAAAGAGATGAGATCTTTAAAATAGATATTTTTAGTTTTAAAAGAGAGAGAGCTTTTTCAATATTTTCTCGAGGATTATTTAGGTTGCTGCCTAGTGACAAGATAAGGCGTTGTTTTTTCATAGGTGGTTTAGATTTCTTTGAAAATAGCTCTTTTGTAATAAAATTTTAAGATACCTCTTGCGTTATAACCTTTTTCGGCCATGGTTTTTGCTCCCCATTGACAAAGCCCTACCCCGTGTCCGTATCCTTTTCCTTTGAAGATAAAATGCTCACCTTGTTTTTGGATTGAAAAGAAAAGTGATTTGATCTCTTTAGGGCCTGCTTGTAGACGAAATTCATTTCCTTTTAAAGTAATTTTTTTTGATGATTTTAAAATCAAGTCTACTGTTTGAGCTCGTTTTGAGCGAGAGTATTTTGAAATACGAATGTGTTTTAAATCACTTGGAACGGGTAAATATTTTTGTAGTTTAGAAGAGAGAGTTTGTTTACTAATAGAGACTTTCCAATGATAGTTAGGATGTGTTGTGCAATAGTGACAGCGAATATTTTGAAAATAAGGAGGTGGTTTTTTATTTTGGGACCATACTTCGTTGACGCGAGCTGTGAGACCACCGCAGGTAGCGTGAAAAAAAGAAATAATCGGCTTGTTTTTTGCTGTTAAGATTTTATTTTTGGTTTTGGCAATATTTTTTTTAAAGTTTTCATTAATATGGTAACTTCCATAAAATACTTGAGCTTGTGTGGTTGAAACGAGATGATAAGGTTTATCTTTATTTTTTTCCATTAAATGGTATGCATAAGAACGAGCAGCAACTGCTTGAGCTTGAATAGCTGCATCAGGCCATGTTGGAGAAATTTCACCAATCAGTACTCCACATAAGTAATCTTCTATGAGCAATTTATTAATGATTAAAAAGTTTTTATTTTGTTTTAAAATTTTAAAGTCTCCAGTATAATTTTTTCCTTTAATGGTCACTTTATTTTTTGTTCTAAAGTAAGAGCGATTTGATTTAAAAGAGAGCCCTTTTCCTTCAAAATTGACTTGGTTATCGCTTAGCTTTACTTGCAAAACATCTTTGTTTAAGGATTTTGCAGATCCTTTGTAAATCATGACTTGGATTTGTTTAGGTTTTTTTAAACTACTTCCTTTTAAAGAGAGAGGATTAAGAAGACAAAGAAGAGTTAAAGTTAAATAAAGAAGGTTGTTTTTCATAAGATATTTTTAAATATTTAAATGCTTTAGGAGTAGCGAGACGTCCTTTTGAAGTTCTTTTAATTAAACCGATTTGGATGAGATAGGTTTCGTACATATCTTCAATGGTTCTAGAGTCTTCTCCTATAGCAGTTGATAGGTTTTCAATTCCAACAGGCCCACCATTAAATTGTTTGATGATAACACTTAAAATACGTCGGTCCATATTATCGAGTCCATTTTCATCAATTTGCATTTTTTTTAAGGCATAATCAGCGACTTGTTTATTAATTATTTTTTTTTTAGAAACTTGTGCAAAATCTCTCACTCGTTTTAAGATTCGATTTAAAATTCGAGGCGTCCCTCGACTACGCTTTGAGATTTCTTCAATTCCCGACTGATCAATTAAAATTGAAAAATAGTCAGCGTTATTTTTACAAATCTGCTTTAAGTCTTTCACTTGATAAAACTCAAATTGATTCACAATTCCAAAACGACTAATTAGAGGTTGTGTTAGCGCTCCAGCGCGAGTTGTTGCTCCAATTAAGGTGAATTGTGGCAAAGTAATTCGCACACTTTTAGCGGTGCTTCCTTGCCCTAAATTAATATCAATCGTGTAGTCTTCCATCGCAGAATAAAGCACTTCTTCAACAATCGGTTTTAAACGATGAATCTCATCAATAAAAAGCACGTCCTTTTCTTTAAGCCCACTTAATAAAGAAGCCATATCACCTGTCTTTTCAATAATAGGAGCCGAACTCAAACGAATGTTCGTCTTCATTTCTTTTGCTATAATAGAAGCTAGTGTCGTTTTCCCCAGACCAGGAGGCCCACTTAAAAGAATATGATCAATGGGTTCATTTCTTTCTAGAGCTGCTTTAATATAGACCTTCATATTAGATTTAATCATTTCTTGGCCGATGAAATTTTCTAGAAATTTAGGTCTAAGTGAAAGTAACTGACTATCTTCTTGTTGTACTTGAGGGTTACTGATTCGTTCGATCAATGCGATACCTATTTTTTTATTATAAAAACAAAGATTGTTTATTTTATTTTATCATTTTCACGTCAGTATTTCGAAACTTTATATTAAAAAAATAAAAATTGATTGTAAAATTAAAACTTTACAAGTCCTTTAAGGATGTAAAATTGTTTTTTTTTTATTTTTTTAAAGTAAACCATCTTTCTTTTAAATCAAAACATGTTTTATGTATCAAAGTCTTTAAAATGATTTGGGAGAAGAAGCTTGTTGACAGTTGAAAAAATAGGGGGCTCATCAATGCTTTGTTTTGATGAGGTTCTCTCTAATATTATTTTAAGAAAAAATAAACTTTCAAGTCCTTATGATCGTGTTTTTGTGGTTTCTGCTTATGGTGGGGTCACCAATGAGCTTTTAGAATACAAAAAAAATAAACAAGCAGGGATTTATACTTATTTTGCCCAAGGTCAAGATTATAAAAAATATATGGATGTCCTTCTAAAAAAACTTAAAGGTATTAATAAAAAGCTTGTTTCTTTAGGCCTTGATTTAAATCAAGCCAATGAGTTTATTGAAAAACGTTTTGAGCAATCAAAGGTTTATTTAGAAAATATGAAAGGGGTGCTTTCTTCAGGATATATCTTAAAAGAAAGATTACTTTTAGTTTCTAGAGAAATTCTCGCTTCGATAGGAGAAACGCATTCGGCTTTTAATACAGTCAATATTATTCAAAACTGTGGGTTTAAATCCATCTTTGTTGATTTAAGTGGAGCCTATGATTCTAGAGCACTTAGCATTAATGAACGGATTGAAGAGTCCGTAAAAGATTTAAAAATTGATCAGTGTATCCCTGTTTTGACAGGCTATACCAAAGGAGCTGAAGGAATTATGAGAGAGTTTGATAGGGGGTACTCGGAAGTGACGTTTAGTAAGGTAGCCACTATTTTAAAAGCAACCGAAGCCATTATTCATAAAGAATATCACTTGTCTTCAGCAGACCCTAACATTGTAGGAGAAAAAAACTCAATCCCTGTTTGTTTTACCAATTTTGATGTAGCCGATCAACTCGCTGATTTGGGAATGGAAGCAATTCATCCAAAAGCTTCCAAACCACTTGAATTAGCAGGCATTAAGATTCGAGTTAAAAATACTTTTGATCCAATGCATTCTGGGACGCTGATCACTAAAGATTATCTCAATGAAGACTCTCAAGTAGAAATCATCGCAGGGACTAATGAAGTAAGTGTTTTAGAAATTCATGATTCTCTTATGGTGGGGCAGTTTGGTTTTGACTATGGTATTTTGGAGGTTTTTAAAAGATATTCTAAAAATTATCTTTTAAAAGCTTCTAATGCCAATACTATTACGCATCTTTTAGTTGATAAAGATATGCAAGATCAAGTCTTTTTAGAAGAACTTAAAAAAAAGTATGATTCAGTTATGGTCAAAAAAGTAGCCATTGTTTGTGCCATTGGCTCTAATATCGCCAAGCCGGGTATTTTACAAAAAGCAACGGGTGCTTTGGCAAAGGCAAATATTAATGTTAATTGTCTTTCTCAAACGTTACGTCAAGTAAACATTCAGTTTGTCATTGAAAGAAAAGATTATCAAAAAGCCGTTAAAGTCCTCAATGAAAGCTTATGTCTAAAAAGATAGATAATGTCTTTTATTTATAAGATAATTTATAAATTTGATTCATTAGAGTATTATTCCAAGCCACGCAAATAGATAAAAACAAAGCTGTTTTTACTTCAAAACGACTAATTTTACTTTGGAAGGTTTTTTCAAAAGTTTGTTTTTTAAGAAGCCTTAAAGTACGAGTTGCTAAAAAAAGAGAAAGAAGACAAAAAATTCGTTTTCTTAGGTGCCAAAAAGGAATGGCTTTAATGTAGCTTAAGGCTTTATTAAGGTAGTTTTGTGTTTTTTCAAGGAAGCAAAGCATCACTTTTTCAGAAGCTTTCGGAAAGGTGTGATTATAAAAATCTTTCAGAGGGAGGTTTTCTTTTTCAAAGAGGGTTTTTGGGATGTAACACCAATGACGTTTTTGATCTTTTAAGAAATCTTTGGCGATATTAATACGCTGAAGCCCTTGACCAAAATCAATTTGATATTTATCTAAGAGAGCTTGTTTTTTAGGATTTTTAATGGTTTTTTTAAAAATATTGGTAATGAGTTTCCCAACAGTACCGGCAACATAATAACAGTATTGATAAAGTTCTTTTTCTGTGTTGAGGTGAGCATTTTTTGGGTATTTTTTGATAAAAGCGATCATCCCCTTTGCCATTTCTTTAATCGGTTTTTGAATAGCTTTTCGATAAGTGATATTTTGTTGGTAGTAAACAAAAAGTAAGTCATGAGCACGTTCTAAGAGAATTTTTTCTGCTTTTTGAGCCTTAATTCTTTTAAGACGGGTAGACCAAGCTTTAATCATGCTTGAATGATGATTCTTTTCTTCTATTAAAAGAATAAATTCTTCTAAAAAAATTTTTTTTTGTTTAATAGTAAGATTTTGGGCATCTTCAATCGTATCTAAAACTCGGCAAATAAGATAAGAAACTAAGATGATCCAATATTCTTCATTTTTTAAGAAGTGAATATTTAAAGCAAATGTCCGACTGACATCATTTAAGATAAAACGACAAAAAAGATAAGGATCAGAAGGAAAAGATAGAGGCATTGTTTTAAAAAAAATCATCTCCAGGGGGAATCGAACCCCCGTTGCTGGGATGAAAACCCAGTGTCCTAACCACTAGACGATGGAGACTTAAAAACTTTAGTTTTTAAAATGAGCCGCGATGGATTCGAACCATCGACCCACGCCTTAAAAGGGCGTTGCTCTACCAACTGAGCTAGCGGCCCAAAATTTGACTATAACACTAATATATTTTATTTAATTTGTCAACTTTATCTTTATTTTATAAATTCTTTTTAAATAGTTTAAAACTATAATTCTTTTTTTTAAAAATATTCATGAAAATCATCTTTAATAAATCGTTCCCTTAAAAAACTTTTTTTTTCACTTTTTGAATAAAAAGAATCGTTTTGAGCATTTGAAAAATCTAAAATTTTTAAATGCTTCTCATTAATGTCTTCAATGAATCTTGATACTTTTAGCGTTCGTATATGGCCCATAATCACCCTCCTTTGGCTACAAGAGAGAAACAGTTTCTCTTCAGATCTTGTCATCGCGACATAAAATAATCTTCTTTCTTCTCTTAATTGATCTAATTTATTAAATGTGAGTAAATGAGGAAAGGCTTCTTCTTCTAAATTAACAATAAACACAATGGGAAACTCTAAGCCTTTTGCATTGTGAACGGTCATTAAAGAAACTCCTTTTTCTTTTTTTTTTTCATCCGTATTTAATCGAAGTGCAATTTCTTCAGCAAAATTGTTTACTGAAAGGTTAGATTGATTGTTTTCAAAAGCTTTGGCAGTTTCTAAAAAACTGACTAAATTACCGATTCGTTGGTCACTTTCAAAAAGATCGTCTAACTGTTTATAATGCTCTAAAAGACCTGACTTTTTGAGAAGAGTGTTAATAAAAGAAAAAACATTTTCTATTTTAGCAAGATTTGAAAGCTCTAAAATAATTTTTTTAAATCCTAAAAGAGATGTTTTTGCTTTTTGCTTTAATGATTTTAAGAAAGATAGCTCTTCTAAAATTTCCAGGATGGATAAATTTTTTGCTCCCATATAGCGAATGACTTTTTCAATTGTTACCACCCCGATTCCTCTAGGAGGAAAGTTGATGACTCTTAGAAGAGAAGGAATGTTTTTTGGATTAAGAGAAAGATTAAGATAGGCGATGAGCTCTTTAATTTCTTTTCTTTGAAAAAATTTGACACTTCCGATAATCTGGTAAGGAATTTGCATTTTTAAAAGTAAGTCTTCATAAGGTTTAGTTTGATAATTAGTTCTAAAAAAAATCGCAATATTTTGTGGATGTTGGTTTTGTAACATCATTTTTTTGATTTTCTCAGCAACAAATATCGCTTCTTCTGCTGCAGTAGAAAATAAATAAAACTCAGGTAAATCTCCTTTTTTTTTTTTAGTAAACAGTTTTTTTTGATAAATTTCTGTATTGTGTTTGATAATATCATTAGCAACTGATAAAATCGATTGAGTCGAGCGATAATTTTCTTCTAATTTGATAAGCTGTACATTAGGGTATTTTTTCTCAAAGTTTAAGATATTTTCAATATTAGCTCCTCTAAAGCTATAAATAGACTGAGCATCATCTCCAACGGCTGTTAAAATACTATCTTTTTTTTCAAACCATTCAATCAATTTTTCTTGAGCAACGTTGGTGTCTTGGTATTCATCAATGAGGACATGTTGCCAATTTTTTAAGAAATTTTGACAATTTTGATGCTCTTTTAAAAGTAAAATAGGTAAGGTAATTAAATCATCAAAATCAACTAAATTATGAGCATTCAAATAAATCTGATAAGTTTTGTATTCCTTCAAAGCATCAAAAGAAAGTTCAGAAGTTCGATACAAATCAAAAAGTTTCTCTTCGTCAAAGGGATAAAGAAAGTGATTTTTCCAAGAAGAAATTGTTTTTAAAAATATTTTTTGTTCTCTTTCTCCAGTTTGATATTTTTTTGTTATTTCTTTGATGATTTTTTTTTGATCTTGGTCATCAATAATGGTGAAATTTTTATCATAGCCTTTCATTTGACCAATGAAAAGACGAAGAAAATAAGCCCCAAAAGCATGGAAAGTTTTAATGTTAAACTCAGTGGGTTTTACAGAAGGTAAAAAAGGCTTGATACGTTCTCTCATTTCTGCAGCAGCTTTATTAGTAAAGGTAATGGCTAAAATATTTTTAGGAGATATTTTTTCAGTAAGATAAATATATTTATTGGCAATGACTCGTGTTTTCCCTGATCCTGCTCCTGCTAAAACCAAGACATGGTTTTGGGTTGTTTTTACAGCTCTTTCTTGAGCTGGATTTAAAGAATGAGCGCTCATACTCGTTTTTTTAAAAAGATTTTTTTATAAAAAAAGAATCATCAATATACACTTCTACAAAACCACGACCAATTGTTTTATAAGGGAGTTTGACTTGTTTGCCTTGAGGAATGGCTTCTTTTAAAATTTTTCTTTTTTCTTTTTTATCGGTTACAAAAAGTTCGACAGTTTTTGTTTGCTTTTTTTCTTTTTCTTCTTGCTTTCCTGGAACATTGATTTTGATTGCACGTAAAATAGGAAAGGCACTCAAATCATTTAAAGACTTGTTTAAATCTAATTTAAGACCGACTTCAAAAGTAATCGTACTGCCTTTTTGAAGTTTACTTCCAGGTTTGACACTTTGAAGAAAAATTTTATTAGCTAGTTCTTCATCATCAGAATATTGTTTTTTTATTTTCACATCGATCCCAAAACTTTCAATCTCTTTTACAATATTTTCATAACTAAGCCATCGGTAGTTTTCAACAATAAAATGTTCTCCACTAGGACCTTTACTAGTTAAAAATAAGATATTTTCTGTTCCTTTAAGGATGCTCGCTTGCTTTGGAGTATGCTCTATAATTTTCCCTTTAGGAACTTTTTTTGAAAATTGTTTGATTTCTGATATTTTCAGAGGATTTTCTGAAATAGAAAACATCTTTAAAAGCAATTCTCTTGCTTCTAGTAAAGATTTGCCTTCAAAATTGGGCATGATACCGATATCTTTTCCTCTACTGACGGTAATGAGAATAGTCCTTTTTTCTTTAACAATCGTACCAGAGTTTGGTTTCTGAGCAATGATGTGATAAGTGGGGATTGTTTTAGAGTGTTTTTCATAAATATAAACTCTTAGCTTCTTGTCTTGCAATTCTTTTAAAACTTCGATGACATTCATTCCAAGAAAATTAGGTAAATGTATTTTTTTAGGAGATCGCAAAACAATAATAAAAGTAATCCCAAAAATAATCGTAAAAAAACAAAGGCTAAAAACAAAAAATCGAATCAATTTTCGAATATTAATCATTTCATTTGATTCTAAAGTAAAGATATCTTTGAGCCAAAGAATAAACGTTTGGATTTCTCTAGATATTTTTAATTGATAGTAAAAAAGCTTGAATTTCTTAATAAAATTTTTTATTTTTTTTTTCAAAAGAATTTAATTTTTAACTTAATAGATAACATTAAAAAAATGTTTTTTTTCTATCCTATCATTTAAGCATTTGCTTTGACAACTTTATGCTATGATTAAGGTGAAATTTTAATCTTCAATAATTAAAAATTCCAATAAAAAAAAATGTTTTTTAGTTATTTCAGTAGAATTTTTATTTTTTTATCATTATTTATAGGGCTATTTTATTATTTTTTCTTTCCAAAAATAGAAGGTTTTTTTTCTTTAAAAAAAGAATGGGTTTTGATTTTAACGTTAATTCAAATTATACCGTATTTTTTTACCATAGCCGTTTATTTTGTTTTTTTAAAAAACCGTTATATTAAAACTAAAACGTTTATTAATAATATTAAACCTTTTATTGTTATTTTTCTTATTGCTTTAGGGAGTGCTCTTTGTCTTCAATTTTATTTTTCTGAAAAAATTATTTTAAGTGAGCTCAGTGAAAAGTTGCAACAACAAGAAAAAGAATTCATTAAAAATATTGCTCAGAAAAAAAATTTAGATAAAGGAATTGCTCTCTATCATCAAGATACAGTTGATTCTTTAAGAAAAGCGCTTGTTATTTTTCAGTTAGCTCATAAAAACTTTCCCTCAGAGATTCGAATAGAAAAATATTTAATCAAAACAAAGCTTGCTTTAGAAAAAAGGCATTCTTCTCTTTCGACTCAAATTTCCTTCCTAGAAAAAAAAGTGGTTGAAGCTAGGAATAAAAAAAATTATCTTCAAGCTATTGAATATTATCAAAAACTTTTAAATCTTTACCCTATTAAAAAAGAATACTTTTTAATTCGAAAACAATATCAAGATAGTTTAGATTTTTGTTCAAAACAAAGACAAGACCCACAAAAAAATCTTACAGAAGCACAAATCAATCAACAATCTCTAAACAATCTTTTAGTCAAATTAAAAGAAAAGCTCAATAAAAAAGAAATGTTACGAGAAGCTTATTTAGAAGCTAAGAAAATTTTCATTCACTATGAAAATAATCATGAAATAAAAAGTATTTATTATCGTCTTTATGAAGAAGTTCAAACAAGAGATTTTTTTCTTTCAGAATTTTTTAATTTTCTTCAATATTCAACGCCTACTTTAGTTTATACAAATAGTTTTTTACAATTGGGTAAAGATTCTTTTTTAAAAGCAAAAAAAATTTATCTTTTAAAAAATAAAATTTATTTTAAAGGTTTTTTTTATAAATCTCCTAGTCAGGATTATAGTGCCTCTTATGCCAAATTATATCGAGATCATTTATTTTTAAAAAATCAAGATAATAAAATAGCCGAAAAAATAAAAAGCCCTTTACTTTTAGCAGAAACTTATAAACATGTGTTTTTATTTTCAAGCGATACAAGAAAAAATTTATTTGTTTTCTTAGATCCTTTGTCGTTATACCAAGTTAAAAAAACAGCCACAGAGCATTTACGTTATCATTCATATTTTTTTAATATGCTTTTCTTACATCAATTAATATTTCCTTTCTTTTGCTTTTTTTTATTTTTTCTAATGAGTTATTATTCTGCTAGACACTCGGCTTTGCTTAAATATTCGCATCAAGGATTTTTCTTTTCTTTGTTTTTTTCTTCATTTTGGGCTTTTGTTTATTTATTTTTGATTTATTTTTTTAGTTTTATTTCTTTTTTATATCAACCTATTATTGGATTGGTTGTTGTTTTTATTTTAATTTTCATCGGATTTTTCTTTGTTTTTATGAAAATATTTCAATTAGATATGATTCGAAAGCTGTAATCATTTTTTTCATTCTTAACAAAAAAAAAATATATTTTTTGAGAGTATTAAATGAGTGAATAAAACAAAACGAATCTTCATCTTACAAAATGGCTTATTGAAGCGAAGTCTCATGGGATCACTAAGGAAAATATTTTAAAAGAGCTTTTAATTTTAGAAAAAACATTTCTTCGAGACCTTAAAGAATTAGATGACACCATTTCTTTTTTTAAATCTCATTATGATAAAGACCAAGCAGGGCTTTATGGTCAATTAAATTTTCCTTTAAAACAAAAAAGACAATCAGAAGTTTCTTTTGTTTTTGAAGGTCAAGTTAATATTTTTAAAAATGGTTGGTATTGATAATCGTCAATTTGAAGGGACTTATTATTTTAATTTTAGAAATAAAACAGAAGTACTTTTATTTAAGTATGAGTTTGAAATTTTACTTAATTCTATTTTAAGTGAATCTTTAGTTGCTTTTTTATATAAAATAAAGAACGTCTTGGACTTCCTTTATTTTTTTATTATTACATACAGTGAGGATTGGTATTTTGTTTTGACGTGAGTAAAGGAATGACTGTAAAGTTTTGAGTCGATCTTATAGATCAAGTTTTGGTTCAACTTTTAAAAAAAATTGATCTTGATAAAGCTTTGATTAGAAAAGAAAAAAAGAAAGCCTTTGAAATGATTCAAAAAGCTCAAAATGTTTTTGTTGACTTAAGTTATCGAGGATCTCTTTTAATTCAATTAAGATTTTTATACCCTATTGAATACCTTAAAAAAAACTTTTCAGTTATTAATGTAAAAGTCTCTTGTTTGTTGAAGAAGCGTCGAGCATCTTGTAAAAACGGCACAATTCTTTTTATTTTATTTTAAAAAGTTTAAAGGGCTTGGGGGTTTGCCGAAGGAAATTTTGCATCGACTTCCTTGTACCAATCTTTAAGCATAGAACGAAGTTCATTTGCTTTTTCAGGCATTTTTTTTGAAAGATCATTTTTTTCTGAAAGGTCTTCTTTTAAGTTGTAAAGCTCTATTTGGTTGTCTTCAAAAAATTCGATTAGTTTAAAATCACCTAGCCGAATTGCAGCTCCTGGGCTCCCTCCTTGATTTCCATAATGAGGGTAATGCCAGTAAATTGCTTTTCGTTTTAAACCTGACTCACCTTTGAATAAAGGGACTAAACTAAGCCCATCTTGATGTTGTTTTTCATTGGGTTTAATGCCTGCCATTTCTAAAATTGTAGGATAAAAGTCAGTACTGGTTACTGGAACAGAACATGTACCCCCTTGTTTTGATTTCCCAGGCCATTTAATAAGCATTGGTTCTCGGATACCTCCTTCATAAAGCCAACCTTTGCCTCCTCTTAAAGGAAGGTTAGAAGTCGGAACTTTAGAAGTTAGTTTAGGAACGTTAACAGCTACAGCTTCTGGGTTTCCATCTACGACATTGAGTCCTCCATTATCAGACATTAAAATAATGACAGTGTTGTCTTCAAGACCGGATTTTTTTAAGGCTTGTAACACTTTTCCGACAGCTAAGTCAACCGATTCTACCATTGCCGCATACACCGCATGGTCTTGTATGATTCGAGTGATGGCTTTGCCTTCTTTTCCAAATTTAGATCTTTGATAATTAAGAGCCGCTGCTTTTGCTTTATATTTTTCAACGCGCTCTTTTGGAGCCATTAAAGGAGTGTGAACGGAATAAAACGAGAGATATGCTAAGAAAGGTTTATTTTTATTTTTTTTGATAAAAGAAGCGGTTTCTTGAGCTAAACGATCGGTTAAATATTCCCCATCAGGGCCATTTTTCATTCTTGGGTTTTCATAAGGTGAAAAATACTTATTGCCTGTATAGGGAGCACCTGTTTTCCATCCTCCAATATTAATATCAAACCCTTGATGTTTTGGCCAATGAGTTTCGTCTTTTCCCAAATGCCATTTTCCTGCAAAAAAAGTTTTGTAGCCTTTTTCTTGTAAAGCTTCAGCAATGGTTTTTTCTTCCAATGGCATGTAAGGAATGTATTTGGCAGGCAAAAGAGGTTTGTTTTTAGTCCAATGATTTTTTATTTTTTCTCCTTGAGGTTGAGGGGCCCCAAACCAATCAGTTGTATCCATTCTAGCGGGGTATTTTCCCGTCATAATACTTGCTCTTGTTGGACTACAAACTGGACAAGCCGCATACGCATCTGTAAATCGAGTGCTTTCTTTGGCTAATTTATCGATATGGGGTGTTTCATAAAAAGTGCTTCCATAAGCGCCTAAATCAGTCCACCCTAAGTCGTCGACTAAAAAAAACACAAAATTAGTTTTTTGACTTCCTTTTGTGCAAGAATAAATAATAAAAAGACTAAGAACATAACTAATAAAAAGAATTTTTTTTAAAAATTTCATTTTGGCCCCCGTGTGTTCAAAATTTGATTCTATTATAAAATAAAAAAGATTTTTTTCAACTAAATTTTATTTAAAGAGAGTATGATTTATTGCACATCTCAATAAGATGTTTTTATGTAAGAAAAATAATGCCTTCAAATCATGATCAATCTTTAATTATTTCTGTTTTAAAAGAAACTTATTTAGAAGAAAAAAGAGCTTGCTTAGATCCGCAGTCCATTAAAAAAATCAAACAAATTTTCAAATGGCAAATTTTAGTCGAAAACAATCTAGGTGAAGGGTGTTTTTCTTCTAATAAAGCGTATGAGAAAGTAGGCGCTAAGATAGAAAAAAAAAGAGAAACTCTTTTAAAAAAAGGAGATGTTGTTTTAACTTTAAATCGATTAAATCTTACAGAAATGGCTTTAATGAAGCAAGGGGCTATTTATATTAGTTTGCTTGATATTTTTAATTCACCTCAAAGCTTGGTGAAGCAACTCAATAAAAAAAAAATTACCGCTATTGCAATGGAGCTTATTCCTAGGTCAACGAAAGCTCAAAAGTTTGATGTGCTTAGCTCACAAGCTTCTTTAGCTGGGTATGCAGCGGTGATGCTTGCTTCAAATTATTTAAGAAAAGTGTTTCCTATGATGACAACCCCTGCAGGGACGATTAATCCTTCTAGAGTTTTTGTGATCGGAGCTGGAGTGGCTGGACTACAAGCCATTGCAACAGCAAAAAGATTAGGGGCACGTGTAGAAGCTTATGATACTAGAGAAATCGCTACTGAACAAATCGAATCTCTTGGAGCTAAAGCAGTCAAAATTAATGTAGGAAAAACAGAACAAACTTCTCAAGGATATGCCAAAAAAATGACTCAAAATCAACTTTTGAAACAAAAACAACTTTTAACAAAATATATTTCTTTAGCAGATGTCGTCATTACTACCGCTAAAGTTTTTGGGAAAAAAGCTCCAAAAATTATTGATCGAAAAATGATTGATCAAATGAGAGCAGGTAGCGTTATCGTTGATTTGGCCATGGATACAGGAGGGAATGTAGAAGGGAGCAAAAAAGGTGAAGTCATCCAAAGTAAAAATGGTGTTTTTTTGATTGGTAAGTCTTCTATAGAAGGGATGATCTCCATTCATAGTTCTCAAGTTTATGCCGCTAACATTACTAGTTTATTAATTGATTTTTCAGATCAACAAACAGGGGAAATTAAAATCGATCTTAATGACCCTATTTTATCAGAATGTGTTGTCACTTATGGAGGAAAAACAATCAGTCCTTTTGTGACAAGGAGTTAATCTTAACCATCGCTTAGGTTTTTTATTATGGAATATCTTGTCTTATTAGTTTTTATTTTTATGCTAACTTCTTTTTTAGGGTTTGAGCTAATTTCTAAAGTCCCATCAAAATTACATACCCCTTTGATGTCAGGAAGCAATGCGATATCAGGCATTACTCTCATTAGTGCATTTACTTTAGTGGTGGGGGCTACGTTTGTTCAAGGAGAAAAATTACAAATCATTTTAGGGGTTTTAGCTGTAATTTTTGCTTGTATCAATGTCGTAGGTGGGTATTTGGTGACGGATCGAATGCTTTCAATGTTTAAGAGAAAGGAACAAAAAAATAAAAAATGAATTTAGATTTTTTAGTAAAAATAGCTTATATTGTTGCTTCTATTTTTTTTATTGTAGGACTTAAAATGCTATCTTCTCCGGTGGTTGCTAGGAGAGGCAATTTGTTCTCTGCTTTTGGGATGCTCATCGCCATTGTAGCGACACTTATCAATGAAGAAATTTTAAATTATCAGTGGCTTCTTTTTTCTTTAATTACAGGGAGTTTAATAGGGGTTTTGGCTTCTAGACTGATTGTGATGACTCGAATGCCAGAGCTAGTTGCGTTGTTTAACGGTTTTGGAGGAGTGGCTAGTTTTTTAGTAGGTTGGGTAGAATTTATCAAGCCTGGGGAAGTCAGCACTTTTGGTCTTTTTATTATTCCGATGGCTGTCTTTGTTGGGGGGGTTACTTTTTCAGGTTCTCTTGTTGCCTGGGGAAAATTAGGGGGAGTGTTTTCATCAAAGCCGATTGTTTTTTTAGGCCAAAGGTTTTTTAATGTTTTTTTTATTGGGACCGTTATTTTTTGTATTTTTTTAATAGGGGAGCAATCTTTTTTAATTGAAAACATTCCTTTTTCGCAAGAAAAGGTTTTATTGCTCTTAAGTATTGTTTCTTTTTTATTAGGTATTTTTGCAGTCATTTCTATTGGGGGAGCAGACATGCCCGTTGTGATTGCACTTTTAAATGCGTATTCAGGTTTAGCGGCTTGTTTAGTGGGGTTTTTAATTAATAATATTTTACTTATTGTGGCAGGATCTCTTGTTGGGACAAGTGGTTTAATTTTGACTAATATCATGTGTAAGGCAATGAATCGTTCTATTTTCAATGTGCTTTTTAGTGCTTTTGGGTCTGCTACAAGTGGGGGGAGTAAAGGGGAAAAACAAGATGTCAAGCCAATCAATCCAGCGGATGCTTTTTTAATTTTAGAAGCAGCTCAAAATGTGGTGATTGTCCCAGGGTATGGGATGGCAACCGCTCAAGCTCAAAACGCTGTTAAGGAGTTAAGCGACTTATTAGAAGATAATCATTGTGATGTCAATTTTGCTATTCACCCTGTAGCAGGAAGAATGCCAGGGCATATGAATGTCTTACTTGCTGAGGCGAATGTGCCTTATGAAAAGCTAAAAGAAATGGATGAAATCAACCCAACGATGCCTACAGTAGACGTGGTGCTTCTTATTGGAGCTAATGATGTCGTCAACCCTAAAGCGTATGAAGATGAACAAAGCCCTATTTATGGAATGCCTGTTATTAAGGCAGAACAAGCAAAAACGGTCTTTGTTTTAAAGCGTTCGATGGGGTCTGGATTTTCAGGAATTGAAAATCCACTGTTTTTTAAAGAAAATACAAGAATGCTTTTTGGAGATGCGAAGGCCTCCATTCAAGCATTGATTAATGAGTTTAAAAGTTAATCTTTGGTTTTTTTTTAATATTAGTTGCAGAGACTATTTTTGAGAGGACCTCAAGTCGACCGTATTGTTGCCTAAAAAAATGGGTAATTTGCTAAATTAATTGTATTCTTTTATAATATAAAAATAAGAATCTATTAAAAATGGTAAACAAATTTTTTTTTAAACATTGAAGATAAAAAAAATTGCTATTATTTACCCTCCTTTTAAGAAAGGAGGTGATTACCCCCTTCTTAGTCAAAATAGACATTTGAAGTTTTCAGCTTCGTTTGAAGTCCGTATTTTCCCTGTTATTTTAGCAACGATGGCAACACAGATTAAACAAAAAGGTTATGAAGTTTTATGGCTTGATGGGATTAATGAACGCTTAGAGATGAATGAGTTTGAACAAATTCTTAAAGAATTTTCTCCTGACATGATTGTCATGGACACCAAGGCCCCTGTTATTAAAATGCACTGGGCGTATTCAAAACACTTAAAAACAATGTTTAAAGGAGTTAAAACGGTTCTTTTGGGAGATCATGTTTCTCATCTTCCTGCAGAAAGTTTTGATTATACAAAATCAATTGATTATACGATACAGGGGGGTTATTATGATTTCATTGTCCCAGAGCTCATTGATGCTTTAAATGGGAAAGGAGAGATGCCAGGGAATGTCTATTGGAAAGGTGGTAAAACAGGTAAACAAAAGGCTTATGATCAAAAAGATGTGCCTGTCATTGACCGTAATCTAACAAAAAGTGAGATTTATCATGAAGCTTATTTACTACCTACGGCTGCTTATGTAATGAGTGGTAGAGGGTGTGGAGCTCCTGGAGGAAAGGCAGGAGTTTGTACTTTTTGTGTTTGGCAGTACACGCTTTGGAAGCTTAATCCGCAGCTTAGACCGGTTAAAAATTTTGTTGATGAAATAGAGGACTTGGTTAAAAATCATGGGGTAAGGGAAATCTTTGATGATAATGATTCGGGGTTTATTTATGATAGAAAATGGACTCAAGAGTTTTACGAAGAAATGAAACAACGAAAGCTACTTGGGAAAATTTTAATTTCAGCTAATTGTCGATCAGACACTTTAGATGAGGACTTTTGTAAGTTGCTGAAAAAATGTGGGTTTCGGCTTCTTAAAATTGGTATCGAAGCGGGCAATGATGAAACGCTAAGAAAAATTGGTAAAATGGAATCTATGAAAGTCCTCTATGATGGAGTGTATGCTGCTAAAAAAGCAGGGCTTGTTGTTTTTCTTACCAATATGGTTGGGTATCCCTGGCAAACAGAACAAGAAGTCGCCCAACAATATCAACATGTCAAAAAGCTCATGCTTTATAAAACTCGTTTTGGTGATAGTATGCAAGCATCTGTCGTAGTGCCTTATCCTGGGACCCCTCTTTTTAGGCAAGCTCAGAAAAATGATTGGTTTGCTGTAAAGGTAGATGATTATAATGATTATGATATGGATAAACCAGTGATGAAAACTCAAATTAGGACTGATTATTGGGTACGTAAATTTTGGAGAGTGCAGTGGCACCCTTGGTTTCTTTTTAAGTCTTTCATTACGATGCGTTCTTGGCATGATTTCAAGCTTGCTTGGACAGGGGTCAAGTCTCTCATGGGTCACACTAAGGATTATCAAGAAACAGAAGCAGAACGTAAAGAAAAGGAAGTTTTTTTTAAAACTTACAAGGAGAAAAATAAAATAAACAATCAAAAAAAAGTAATGGTTTAAAATATTAAATTAAATTAAATTAAAGTTGCAATAGAGTGTAATAAATGATATTGTATAATTTACACACCTTAAATCAATATTAGAGCATTATAATAGGAGAAAAAAAATATGAATTTTAATCGTAGAAATTTTTTAAAAACAACTACTATCAGTAGTGGTCTTTTATTATTACCATTTAGTTTAGAAAAAAAATTATGGGGACTGGAGTCTTCGGGGTCTTTACTTAAAGACAAACAAGCCTTTTTGGATAAGTTAAGACTTGGGTTTTCAAAAACTGGCCATCGAGGGTGGGAAGTAAAGAAGCTTATAAAAAAAGGCCTTAAATCTCTTAATAAAGAAGTCAGCAAAGAGGGGACATTAATAGGAAAACCAATCGAAGAAAAAAGTCTCCCAACGTATTGTAGGTATGCTTGGGCCCTTTCTAAATTATCAAAAGGAAAAAATGAGAGTGATGGAGAGATTTATGGGGTAGTAAAGAAAAAGATTTATAACATGGTTATAAACATTCATAGGCTAGAAACAGCAAAGCCCAATAGTTATAAACGTTTTCATTTTTCGTGTTTTGCCATACCGAATACTTTTGTTAATGTGTATTTTTATAATTTTAAAGATATGGTTGGAGTAGAGAAAGGGACCATAAAAGACCCCTTAATCGTAAAAGGACACGACGTAATTGTCGAACTAGCAAAGCAGGCTTGGACACAACCGTATAGGAATGATGAAACTGATAAAAATCCATTCCAAATTGCTCGTTTTAAAGGGCATGTTTGGTGGGTAACGGCTAATGCTATCACTTATAGGCCTGTCTATCCAGTTGCAGTTGCTTTAAATTCTATTGTTGGTATTGATGTATTGGTGGAGGTCTGTAATAGAGCCATTGATTTTCTTTACCCAGGAAACAAAAAAGACCCATTTTGGGAGGAAGGGTTTACCTCTGATGGTCTTGGATGGGGACATGGCACTCAAAATTATACATTTGGTTACCCTGCACAAGGGGTTCAGGCACTACTTGACATGAAAAAAAATTTCCTCAATTCACCTTGGGATAAAGGAAGTCGTGAACAAACTAGAACTAATGTGAAAATATTTTACGTACTCAAAGCTTTTGTACGTGGATCTCAGTGGATGAGGTACAAGGGTTTCATACACCCAGTAACAGGACGTAATTGTAAACAATATGTTGAGCCAAAAGCTAGAGATGCTTCTAAAAGTAAATTTGTTGGTATACTTAAAAATATATTAAATCATTTTGTAGATTATCTCCCTTCGGTTATTAAAGATAAACAAAAATTTGGAGTGTATGAAAAAGAAATATTAGATTTAAAAAAAGAAATGAAAAGTAAAACAGGTGTTTTTATGGATGATTATAAAGGTGTTTATACAGGAACAAAATATTTTTGGTGCAATGACCTGATGATTCGTAAAAGTAGAAATTTTTACTGTACCATTAATATGGCTTCATCAAGAGTGAGTGGTATTGAGTTTGGGTCTGATGATAAAAATCAAAATGATATGTATCATTATCATTCTGCAGCTGGTTCGACTTTTTTTTCTAAGGAAGGTTATGAAGCCTGCCATGCTCTTGGGGGCCATAATCTTACTGCTTTACCAGGGGTGACGGCTAAACGTGGGGAAAATAGTGACATTTTTAGTATCACTACTTGGAAGGGTTTTAATAGTTTCCACAACTTTTGTGGTGGCACGGGGTTACGTGGGCGTAATGCATGTTGTGGTTTTATCCAAGAGTTTAATCCAGGGAATGAAAAAATTGAAAGCCTACCTGAGGTTGTAATGGGCGTGTATGTGAAGAAAGGTTATTTTATTTTTGATGACATGATGCTTGCTTTAGGGACTGGCATTAAATTAACCTCATCTGGATCTAACAAATTCCCGATATGCACAACGGTCGAAACTGCTTATTTTGAAAACCCAATAACCGTTACAGAAAATGGGAAATCAAAAACTTACGATACAACAAAAAAAAATAACGTTAATTTTGTTTTAAAGAAAAGTAAAACAGATGCCCTCAATTGGATCGAGCAAGAAAATAAATTTGCGTATGCTCCCCTCAGTAAACATAACAAGAGTGCTGTAGAGGTGGAAATTGGTGATCGAAAAACGATTTGGAACAGACAAAGTTATCCAAATCAGAAGAAAAAAAACTTACCTAAAAATATGAACGTTCTTGATATTCGTATTAATCACGGCAAGAGCCCATTTAAGGGCGGATATGCGTATTTAGTCTATATGGGTGATAAAAAAGCTTCTCAGTCATTTAAAACATCCCCTATACAAGTCATTTCTAATAGCAGTAAAGTACAAGCGGCTTTGTATTCTAATGGAAAAAATAGTCAAGTGGTACAGGCTGTTTTTTATAAAAGTTCTACTTTAGAAATCACAAAAGATTTTAAAATAAAAGCTACTATGCCATGTATTTTTACGTTTGAAGAGGAAAATGGTAGTGTGAAAGTGACTTTGTGTGATCCCCTATTCGATGTTTCTTTAAAGTCTATAAAAATTTCAATAACAAAGCCAATTGAAGGCAAAGCGGTTAAGAAGAAAAAAAAATGGTATGAAATCAACCTAAAGAGTGCTAGAAAGCCTTATGTAGGTCGACCAGTGAGTGCAAATTTCAAATTAGTTTAGAAAAAGAAAAAGAAGAACGTTTCCTGGTGGTTTTTTTCTATTGTTGATGAAGGACTTGCTAAAAGTATAATTTAGAAAATCCTAACTAGACTATATAGACACTTATCATAGACACTTAATTTGTCAGAGGAAACTTGTTTTTTTTTAAAAATAAAATAATTAAATTTTTTGGAAAATAGATAAAAAATTGAAGTGGGAAGTACTCAAGTCAACCCAAGGAGCTTATTATGCGTTATAATAGTAGGTTTATAAAAAGTTTTGTGTAAAAAGCATAATAGATGTGTAGGATTACAAATTGGCAGTTTAGACATTATTAATTTTCATTCTTATGGTAGCAAAATAAAAATACAAGGAAATATTGAAAGGATCTCTAAAATAAATAAAAATAAGCGTCCTTTAATTTGCACTGAATCTATGTCACTTACGTGGTCTATTTTTCAAAAAATTACTTCTGTATCTTTAAACAAAATAAAATTGATGCTATCAATTGAGAGCTTGTAAGTGGAAAAAATCAGACGATCTATTCTTGGTCTTCTGAGAACAAAATCGAATTCATTAAATTTTTAGAAAAAATGAGGCCCTTTCAAACAAGAAGAAATTGATTTTATTAAAAAAATAACCAAAAAGAAAAAATTTTGACTATTTTAATCTTTCTTATTTAAAAGAAAAGAGTATACTACTTTGAGGGATTTATAAACCATGCCTATAAGTGAAAATCAATCTTTAGAGATTATAAAATTAACTCAAAATGCTATCGCTGAAGTTAAAAGAAGGTTGCAAGAAAGCAAAAGAGAAGGATTTGGGCTTCGTCTTGGTGTAAAGGGAGGGGGTTGTTCGGGTTTATCTTATGTGATCGATCTGGGGGGAAAAAAAGAAAATGATCGGGTGATTACAGATTATGGTTTTAATATTTACATTGATCCTAAAAGTTCTCTTTATTTAAAAGATACAGAGCTTGATTATCAAGGAGGTTTTATGGATAGTGGGTTTAAATTTCAAAATCCAAATGCTTCTAATACTTGTGGTTGTGGGGAATCATTTTCTGTTTAGATTTAATTAATCTATTATTTGTTTTTTCAAATTATTGTTTCATTTATTATCCTTAATTTTCATTTATGAAAATAACTTCATTGTCTATTTTAGAGCAAATTAACCAAGTCAGACAAGATAAAGGCTTTTTTGACTTAAGTGAAAGCCATGGGGTATTAATCCTCAAAGGAAAAGACTGCCGTTCTTTTCTTAACGCCCTTTCAAGCAACAATATTGTCTCCCTTAAACAAGGTCAGGGACAATACAATGCTTTTTTAACTAAGACTTCCCAAGTACTTTTTTTGTTTCATGTTTACTTTTTAAAGATAGAAAAACAAGAAGAAACGTTGTTTCTTTTTTCTGATAAAGAGCAAATTGAAGCTATCACCTCTTATTTAAAAGAAAATCTTTTTTTAGAAGATGTTTCATTTATAAATTTTTTTTTTATTATTCAAGCGATAGAAGGGCCCAACTCAAAAAAATGGATTGAGAATCACTTTAAGATTTCGATTGCTTCAACGAGTAGTTTTTTGATCAAAAAATTTAATTTTCTAAAAGAAGAGATGTATTTATTGTCGTATTCAATGAGGCAAAAAGAAGGATGGGTTGTTTTAAGAAAGTCTTTTGAGAAAAAAGAATTGGAAGGCTTTTTTTTTGACTCTGCTTGTTTGGAATGTCTTCGGATTGAATCGGGGGTAATTTCTTTTAAAAAAGACATTGATCAAAAAACACTTGCTCTTGAACTTCCTCAAAGCGAGGCTTTTATTGCCGATCAGAAGGGATGTTACCCAGGTCAAGAAACAATTGCGCGCGTAAAGAGTCGAGGAGGAGTCATGGCAAGAAAGCTAATGGGGCTTTTACTCCCAAAACAAGCTTTTTTTAAAGAGCAAGAAGCTTTAATGGTTCTTGGTAAAAAAATAGGTTTTATTTCAAGTTTTTCGTATTCGTCTTTATTTGAAAAAAATGTGGCTTTTGCTTATCTTTCTCGTGATTATTTAAATCAAAAAATACTACGACTTGCTAAGGAAAAAGAAACTATTTTGGTTGAAATTGTGGAACTACCTTTTGTTGATCAAGGTAATGAAGCACAGTTGCTTTGGAAAGATTTTTTTGAGTTAGGACTGAGGTGTTATTATAAAAGTGAGTATACTTTAGCAAAAAAATGGTATGAAAAAGCGATTGAAGTTAGCCCCAAATCTATTGAAGTTGTTGAAGCACTTGCGGTTTTGGAGGAAAAATTAGGTGATTTTAAACAAGCGATTGCTCTTAATAAAAAGTTTGCTCAAATAGATCCAATGGCTGTTATGGCACATACCAATTTATCGCGTCTTTATATGAAAATAGGGCTCATTGATGAAGCAGAAAAAGAAAAAGGAAAAGCGACCCTTTTAGGATTTAAAGCATCAGCCAATCAAGTTAGGCAAAAAAAAGATGAAGCTTTTTTCAAAAAACAACAACAAGAAAATGAAGAAAAAAAAATTAATATGTTTCAACAAGTCCTCTCTTTAGATGGGAATGATGAGATTGCTCATTTTGGTCTTGGCAAGATTTTTTATGATCAAAAAAAATTTAAACAAGCCATTTTTCATTTAGAAAAAGTTATTACGATTAAACCTATGTATTCGATTGCTTACCTCTTTTTAGGTAAAGCTTACTTGCCTTTGGGAGATAAGCAAAAAGCTAGGGATGCTTTTGAAAAAGGAATTAAAGTTGCAGAAACTAATAGAGACTTAATGCCGCTAAATGCAATGAATCAAGAAATAAACTTATTTTAATCTTTTTTATACCAGACTTTAAAATCATTAACTTCTTTTAAAGTTTGATTCCAATCACCTTTAAATGATAAAGCTCTATCATCAATAAAGATATCGGCCATTGGTTTGCCAAAGCCCCATATTTTATCATAAGGGATTTGATTTTTTTCTAACCATTCTTTCATTTGTTTTTGTTGATCGATACCTCCTTTTTTATGAAATATTTTATTAGAACGGGTACTAAAAATATAAATTTTATGACCTAATTCTTTAAGTTTTGTTAAGGATTCTTTAGTTCCTTGTACGGTTTCATCGTAAATTTCACCTCCATTCCATCCTTTAGAATAGCGATGAATCACTCCATCAAAGTCAACAGCAATCACCATTTTATAATTTCCTTTTAAGTAAAAAATAAAGTTATAGAAATAGATTTATTAATATAATATTTTATATTATAATGCTTTTATATAGTAATAAAGGGTTGCTTTATTAGATAAAAATTATTTTTAGTCAAAATTAATGAAAAATCTTGTGAATTTAGAGATAAAAGATAGAGCTGTTTTTGAAACGATTCAAAAAGAAGAACAGCGTCAAGAGGAGACGATTGAGCTGATAGCTTCTGAAAACGCGACTTCAAAGTCAGTGATGAAAGCACAAGGTTCAGTTTTTACCAATAAATACGCAGAAGGATATCCTACTAAGCGCTATTATGGCGGATGTGTGTATGCTGATGAAATCGAAGAGATCGCTATTGAAAGAGCAAAACAGCTTTTTGGAGCCGAAGCCGCGAATGTACAGCCGCATTCAGGTAGTCAAGCCAATATGGCTGTTTATTTAGCTGAGTTAAAACCAGGTGATAAAGTCATGGGGATGAGTCTTAATGAAGGAGGGCATTTAACTCATGGGGCGAGTGTTAATTTTAGTGGCAAGCTGTTTGAATCTGTTTTTTATGGTGTTGATGCTCATACAGGGTATATTGATTATGGCAAAGTTTTTGATTTAGCAAAAAAAGAAACCCCTAAACTGATTATAGCAGGAGCAAGTGCTTATTCTCGTATCATTGATTTTAAAAAATTTAGAGAAATAGCAGATGCGGTTAATGCTACATTGGTAGTGGATATGGCTCATATTAGTGGATTAGTTGCAGCTGGAGTGCATCCTTCGCCGGTTTTGTATGCTGATTATGTGACGACGACGACTCATAAAACTTTAAGAGGCCCTAGAGGGGGAATGATTTTGTGTTCAAAAGATAAAATTAAAAAAATCAATTCTTTGATTTTCCCTGGAATACAAGGGGGGCCTTTAATGCACGTCATTGCCGCCAAAGCAATTTGTTTAAAGGAAGCGATGGAAGATTCTTTTAAAGAATATCAAACAAAAGTCATTGAAAATGCAAGAATTCTTTCGGAAGCTCTTTTACAAAAAGGATTTGATATTATTAGTGGTGGCACAGACAATCATTTGATTTTACTTAGTTTAGTTAATAAAAACATTACAGGCAAAGCCCTTGAAAATGCTTTGGATAAAGCAAATATTACCCTTAATAAAAATGCCATTCCTAATGATCCTCAATCTCCTTTTGTTACAAGTGGAGTTAGAATTGGCACCCCAACCGTCACAACAAGAGAAATGGGAAAAAATGAAATGTATTTTATTGCTGATTGTATTAATAATATTGTCGATAATATGGAAGATGAAATGGTTATTAATTTAGTGAAAGAAAAAGTAATAAGCCTTACAAAGGAATATCCTCTTTATAGATAGTAATTTAAGATGTCTAATGTCCAACTAGCTTTTACCAAATTTAGGCCAAACTCTTTTATTACAATAGAAGATAAAGTCGAATCAGAATATTTTTTCATTATTCAAAATGGAAAAGTGATTGTTTCTAAAAAAGGCTTTAATACGAGGTCTTCTAGCCAAGCAAGGATTTTAACTAAAGGAGACTTTTTTGGAGTGGTGGGGGCGATGACAGGGCACCCTAGAATGGAAACAAGTAAGGCAATTGATAATGTTTCTTTGATTTTAGTTAAAAAAAATCAATTTGGTTTTTTAATTGAAAAAAATACTCCTTTGGCAATGAAAATCATTCGCTCTTTTTCAAAAGAACTTAGAATGTACGACACGGTTTTGGCTGAAAAAACGACAAAAGAAGATCATAAAGAAACGCCTGATGTGATGTTTTTTAGTGCAGAGTATTATTATAAAAAGAAAAAATATAAAGCGGCTATTTATCAATATTCTCAATATGTTAAATATTTTCCTAATAGGGCACATGTGAATAAATCTAGAGAACGACTCCTTGAAATCGGTGGGGAAGGTTATAAATCTAAAGAAGGTTTTGAGCGTATTTATCAAGATGGTGAAGTCCTCTTTAGTGAAGGAGAGCCAGGAAACGAACTTTTTATCATTCAAAAAGGTAGTGTTAAAATTACAAAAATTATAGGAGATCAAGAAATCTTAATTGCGGTTTTAAATTCAGGAGATATTTTAGGAGAGATGGCTTTGCTTGATGATAAAGCACGTGTTGCAACAGCTATTTCTTTTAGTCTATCAAGAGTCACCGTTGTTAATAAAGATAATTTTAATAAAGTTGTCATTCAAAATCCTACTTTAGCAACCAATCTTATTGTTTCTTTAAGTGAAAGAGTTTGGACGGTGTATAAGCAGATTGCCAATTTGATTTATATAGACCCTCTGGCTAGATTTTATGACACCCTTTTAACCCAGCTAATGAAACATCACATACCCATTAAACCTCAAACTTCTTACACTTTTCCTTTCGGTATCGAAGACTTGGTTAAAATGGTGGGTTTTTCTAGAGAAGAAGCAGAAAAGCCTTTACAAAGTTTACTTAAAAATAAAAATATTTCTATAAAAGAAAATCAAATTAAATGTGAAGATTCCTTTGAAGTTCAAAGAGAAGTTGATTTTGCTTTTAGAAACCAGATTAGACTTAATAAATTAGATGCTAATAAAAAGCATCAAAATATTATTTAGCATTTCTCTTAACTTTTTTAGAAGTTTCATTTAGTTTTCTTACTAAGCTTATTGATGAATTCTTTGAAAAATGTTTTTATACTAACTGCCTCTAGTGCTAAATATGGCTTAGGTCATTTTAAAAGAAGCCTTTTTTTACAAGATCAAATCATTCATTCAAAACTGATTCTTTACCAAAGTCCTTCTCCTTCTCCTTCTTTTACTAACTTTAATAATTATCATAAAATTGTCAATTATTTAGTCAAACAAAATTGTCGAATTTTAATTCTTGATAAAAGAGAGAGCCCCTTTTTTTTTCTTAAAGCTCTAAAAAAAAACGAAATTATAACCATTGCTTTTGATAGCCAAGGAAAAGAAACTTTTTTTTATGACTATCTTATTACAACCTTTCCTTCTTTAAAAGATGACTTGCAAACTAATTTACATGGTAGTACTTATTTAAACTTAAACTTAAACCTTTCCTCTTCTTTGAAACCAAAAAAAAAGAAGCCAAATCAACTTTTAATTTATTTAGGATCAACGACTTCTTTTTTTTATCTTTTAAAAATTGTTTTTCATCTCAAATCTATTTTAAAATCTGATTCTGCTACAAATATTATTATTGTTGTAAAAGGGTCTTCAATTTTTTTTATTAGGGCTATTTTTAAATTATTTTTTTTTCATAAAGCATCTATTTCTTTTTCGTTTATAAAACCAACAAATTCTTTTAAAGACCTTCTTAGGCAATCTAGTTTACTTATTTGCCATTATGGTTTTTGTGTTTTTGAAGCGTTACATTTTCAAGTGCCTTTTGTTTTAGTGGATCCTACTAGTTATCATAAGAAACTTTCAAAAAAACATTTTAAAGATTTTATAGCAAATAAAAAAAACATTAATCGAAAAGATACTAATAAGCTTTTAAAAGTTTATAAAAGCAGGTTTTCTTTAGGGGATAGATTTGAGGTTTTAATTAAGGTGATCAATGAGTTTAAAAAAGAAACAACATCTACTAAATGCCCTATTTGTTTTAAAGAAGGTTTGGTTATTATGAGAAGAAGCTGGATGAATTTACACTTGTGTCGATTTTGTGATTATGAATATATGCGTATTTTTGGATTTAAGAAGGTTTTGAAAATAGAAGAAATGGATTATGGGAATGATTATTTTTTAAGTGAATATGAAAAGAATTATGGGAAAACGTATGTAAAAGATAAGCAAAATATTATTAACCTTTCTAGAGGAAGAGTTAAAACTTTAAGTAATTTTTTGAAAGAAACAAAAAATAAGACACTTTTAGAAATAGGGTGTGCTTATGGGTATTTTTTGGATGTGGTTAAGGAAGAGGCTTTTTTTCAAACAGAGGGGGTGGAGATTTCAAAACATGCTGCCTTGATTGCTAGTAAAAAACACCTTGTTTATAGGGATGATTTTTTATCAGTTAAGCTGGATAAGAAAGTGTATGATGTGATTGTTTTGTGGTTTGTGATTGAGCATTTTATGAAGGTTGATAAAGTAATTGAAAAAATGAGTCAATTACAAAAAAAAGGAGGATTGATTGGGCTTTCGACTCCTAATGGGAGAGGGTTTTCAGCTCGGTTTAATCGAAATGATTTTTTAAAAAATTCACCCGTAGATCATTATCATATTTTTAGTAAGAAAAGCCTTGAGAGAATTTTTAAAAAACATGGATATCGTTTTTTAAAGCTAGAAACAACAGGGATTCATTATAAACGATTTAGAAATCGTTTATATTTTTTAAGCTGGTTTATTTCTAAAAAAAGGTACTTTTTTTTTGCTAAGAAGTTTAATTTAGGAGATACCAATAATTTTTATTTTATCAAAAACAAATAGTCTTTTTTATGTCCAGCTATTCAATAACAGCAGGGACGACGATATGACCTGATTGAAAATTGGGAGCTAATTTTTTTACGATTTCATTAGAAGGTTTTTTGGTTTTTATTTTATCTTCTCGATTGATACTGACGGCTTGTGAAATAGGATCAATAGGGGGTAAGTTGGAAATATCGATTTGGTTAATTTTTTCGATAAAGCTAATAATTGAATTTAAATTATTTAATAATTTTTTTTCTTCTTGTGGATTTAAATTAATTTTTGCGAGTTGTTGTAATTTTTTTATTGTTTCTTGATTCATGTTTATTTTCCTTTATTGTTCATAAAATTCTATTTCTTGACCGATTTTTATTTTTGTGTTATCAAACCTTTTAATAATTTTTGCTTTTGAAAGATTTTTTGAAAGAATTCTTTGGATTTCAATAATAGCAACTTCTTTTTCTTTGTTACCATAATATTCATTTGTTTCTTGGTCAATAATAGGTTTACTTTTTTGATAAATGGTAAACTGTTGTCCTATAAAAAGGTTATTATTTTTTCCTAAATTAATATAAACCGTCTCTTTATCTAAATCAACAACTTTTCCAAAATTGATAGAAGAGTTTTTTTGATTGTTTTGTTTTTTTCCTTGAAAAAAATCGTCGACGATTTGATCTAAGGCTTCACTACAAGCTCCACCAATAATTGAGGTGTAAAATTGATCTGAATTCATGTCAATTTTTTTTTCTAATTGATTTATAATACTTACATCTCCTATATCTCCTGGACTACCAGGTCCTCCGAGTAAAGCAATCCCTATGTTATGATTTTGAATGATTTTTTCAGCAATTTTAGGAGTACTTGTTGCTACATTTGTTTTACTTAATATTTCATATTCAATGTTGCAAACAGCGGTGTAATTATCCCAACCCCCTATTCCATACGAAGTGATACTAAATCTTGTGATTTCAAATTTTTTAATTGTCCCTATTAAAATAAGATTAGCTTGAGCATTTGTTCTTGCATAATTTAAAATTTTTTTCTTTTGTTTGATCGTAAATCCTATTTTTTTTTTATTAGGAAAATTTTTTCGAATAATGGTTATTTTGCTTTTTTTTCTTAACTTTTGAGCTAATTTTTTGGTTAATTGTTCTTTAATTTTCCAAGATCCCCTGTAGCCACTTTGGTCTCCTAGATTAAAAAGTAAAAGTTTTTTTTCTAAGGCGAAAGATTGTTTTGGAAATGTGAATAAAACAAAGCAAAAAATAAAAAGTTTTATATTGTTTTTCATGAGAAATTATTTTGAATAATAAAACATTTTATCAAGACTTTTTTTGGCTTTTTTAATTGTTTTAGAATCTAAAGTAATTAGATCTTGTGGGTTTGGGTTTTTAAGGACTCTTAAAATATCTTGTAGTGAATTAGATTTCATATAGCGACACATGTTACATGTCCCTATAAACTCTTTTTTTTTCATTTCGACTTGCATGCGAGAGGTTAGACCACATTCACTAAGAATAAAAAACTGTTTATCATTAGAGTTTTTAACATAATTTAGCATTTGAGAAGTACTGCCATTAAAATCGGAGTTTTTAATAATTTTTTCGTTACACTCTGGATGAGAAACTACTTTTAAACGCGGATATTTTCTTTTCAGAGCGATGATTTCTTTTTGATCATAAGCTTCGTGGACATAACAAGAGCCATTATAAAGGCGAATTTCTTTTTTAATTCCTTTTTTTTTTATTTCTTCGATAATATTTTTTCCCATTAAATAGTCGGGCAAAAAGAATATTTTTTTACTTGGGACTTTTTCAATAATCTTGTAAACATTCGAAGAGGTTACGGTGATATCACAATGCGCTTTAATATCAGCGGTGGTATTGATGTAGCAAATAAAGGTGTAATCAGGGTATTTTTTTTTTAAAAGACGAATTTCTTTCACACTAATTGAATCAGCTAAAGAACACCCATTAAGAGTGCTTGGTACTAAAACTGTTTTTTTAGGATTTAAGATTTTTGCTGTCTCGGCCATAAACTTCACAGCAGCAAACACAATTATTTTTGCTTTTGTTTTTTTTGCATCAACACTTAATTTGTAAGAATCTCCCACAAAATCAGCTATCCCATAAACAATTTCAGGAGCCACGTAAGAGTGCGCTAAAACGACCGCTTGTTTCTCTCTTTTGAGTTTATTAATTTCATTAATAAGCACCATATATTCTTCGCATTTCTCTTTTGAATACAAACAAGGAGCTGTTTGGCGACTTACTTTTTGGAGGGTTTGGAATAATTGTGTTTTTGTTAACATGGGAAATCTCTTTTATTAAATTATATTGTATTTTTTTTGGTTCTTAAAGCTTTTTCTCGTTCTAAAACAGAGGGGTGAGAATAATAAAAGAGACTATAAAAAGGATGTGGCTTTGGGTTGGAAAGATTTTTTTCACTTAAAATATATAAGGTTTCGATAAGGGCTTTGGGAGTTTTTAATATTTTGGTAGCAAAAGCATCGGCTTCATATTCATTTTTTCTAGAAAAAAAATTGATGAAAGGGGACAATAAGAAAGAAGCTACTTGAAAAATTAGAATAAAAATAATAAAAGTACTTGCAAAATGACCCTGGGGCAAATTAAATGAAGAGTTAAAAATAGAATGAAACGTTAAGTAATCAAGAACATAAAACATTAAAAACCCTAAAAATATTGAAACAAAAAGAGATTTTATAAGATGTTTTTTTTTATAATGACCGATTTCGTGAGCTAAAACAGCCTCTACTTGAGAAGGGTTTAATTGCTTTAAAAGGGTATCAAAGAAAACAATGCGTTTGTATTTTCCCATGCCTGTAAAAAAAGCATTGGAATGGGTTGATCGCTTTGAGCCATCCATGGCTAAAATTTCTTTAGAATGAAAATGGCTTTTTTCAGCAAGAGTGAGCAGCCTTTTTTTAAGAGGACCTTTTTGTAGAGGAGTTAGTTTGTTAAAAAGAGGCAAAATGATCTTTGGGAAAATTAGCTGAAGGATAAATTGAAACAAGCAGACCAAGATAAAAGCAAACACCCACCAATAAGCTTCTAAAGCATTTAATAAACTCATCACTCCTATCAAAAGAGGATACATCAAAATCACAGAGAGAAAAAAACCTTTGAGTTTGTCTTTGATCCAAAGAAAAAGCGTTGTTTGATTAAAACCAAAAGTACCTTCTATTTTAAAGGTTTTATAAATCTCAAAAGGCATCCCTATTATTTGATACATCATAAAAAAAGCAAAAACAAAAGCAGCATTAAGCCAAGGAGCATCATTTTTTATAGGTCCCGACTCAAAAAAAAATTGATAGTAAATCCCTAAAAAACCACTGTTTAAAAGTATCATTAAAACCACCATATCAAAGACAATTTCTAATTGATAAAAATTACTTTTTACTTTAGTGTATAATTTTGTTTTTTTTTCGATATTGAGATGGTCTTTCGTTTTTTTTTTTGAGTTTGGTATAAGGGTTGTTTTTTGTAAGTAAGCAAGATTGAGTTTTTCAAGTAATAATTCAAGGCTTTTTTTAAGAATAATAAGCGTATTAATACCAATTAGTACAAAGTTCATTTAGATGATTAGTTTGAGTGGTAAAATTAAGAGAATATTTTATTTTTGGAAAAATTATTTTTCATTAAATATGATATTATAATATAAATCTTTTAATTGAAAGAAGCAAAGCGTTGATGAAGAGTCTTGCTTTATTTATTTTTAATATTAGTTCTTTGATTTTAATTATAGGGACAAATAAATGGTATTTAAAAAATATTACTTTTTAATTTTTGTTTTATTTTTAATTGTGGGTGTTTCTTCTTTTTTTTTCAAACAAGCTTTCTTACAAGAAAGCAAAATTAATCTTAAAAATTTTTATAATAATACGTATTATTACGAGCTACCTAATGGGATGGAAGTTATTTTAAAAAAAACAACTAAAGCTCCCTTAACAGCGATTCACTTTAGAGTTAAAACAGGATCGATTCATGAAGAAGGTTATTATGGTTCAGGGCTATCGCATTTTTTTGAGCATTCTCTTTTTTTGGGAAGTGAGAAGCATCCTAAAAAAGATTCTTTTTCAGAAAAGATTGAAAGTTATGGTGGAGCCAATGTTAATGCATATACGACTTATGATCATACAGCTTATTATTTCACGATTTTATCAAAATATACCACAGAAGGTTTAAAAGCAATTGAAGATTTAGTGTTTCATCCTCTCTTTCCCCCTCAAGAAGTGAAAAATGAAATAGGAAGTGTTTTAAGTGAAATGGAAATGAGAGAGGATCAAGTGGATTATTATTTCAATGAGTTTGTGAGTCGATTTCTTTTTAAAAAACTTCCGTATAAGTATCCTGTGATTGGATTTCGAGAACGTTTTAGTCGTTTATCCCCTAAAGAGCTTTTAGAGTATTACTATAAAAGATATAAACCTAATAATATGATTTTATCAGTTGTAGGCGATTTTGATTTGTCACAAATATTGGGAGTGATTGAAAAGGTTTTTTCACCACAGGAAAAGGGTGTCATTGATGAAATAGCTTATGAAGCTGAAGAAAAATGGAGTTTTCAGCGTGCTGAAACAAGTCATGCAAAAGCAAATTTTGTTCGTTTTTCATTAATATGGCAAACGGTTTCATATAAGGACAAGAAAATGTATCCTTTAGATGTTTTGGCGTATCTTTTGGGTTCGGGGAAGGGGAGCTTACTTTATGAGAAGCTTAAAGATGAGCTTAAATTAATTGAAGATATTTCAGCTTTTTCGTGGACGCCTAAAGAAAATGGTATTTTTGATATTTCTTTTTCTTTACCGGTGCTTAAAAGTAGAAATGAAATTAAGGAGCGAATTGATCAGATTCAACTTGTTGTTGAAAACATGCTTAAAAATCTTTCAGTAAAAGCAATTGAAAAACATCGTTTAGAATCAGTTAAAAGAAGAATTCTTTTAAACTTCATTGATAGTAGAGAAACTGTCATGGGGATGGCGATGGGTTTGGCAGAATCGGTAATGATGAAAGGGGGTAAGTTGAATCAAGATGAAATTTATCTTTCTAAGATTAATGGAGTGAAGAAAAAAGATATTATACGGGTTGCTAAAGAGTTTTTAAAACCTCATAAAATGAAAATTGCTATTTTAATGCCAGAAAAATTTTCTAAACCAACTCCTCTTTATGCTAATTCGATTTTGGATAAGGCTAATTTAGGACGTTTTCCAATTAAAGTCAATCATTTGAAAAAAGAGCAAAAAGCTTCAAAGTCTAAATGGACTAATGTCCAAAAATTAAAGCAAGTCTTAAAAAAAAATACTATCAAATCTGATCATAAAAAACCACGCATTGCTTCTAAAAAAGTTTTAAAAAATGGGCTCAAGCTTCTTTTCTGCGAAGATAAAGAGCTTCCTAAAGTTGAGCTAATTATTGCTTCTTTAGGGGGTCTTGCTTTTGAAGAAGAGCCTATTTTAAATGGAAGTTTTAATCTTTTAACGCAACTTTTTATGACTTCTAATTCAAAGTATTCTAGAAAAGAGCTTATTTATAAACTCAAGCAGCATGGGATTAGTTTGCAACCCTTCTCAGGTAAAAACTTTTTTGGTCTTAAGCTTAGTTTTTTAAAAGATAAAACTAGCATAGCTTCAAAGCTTTTAAAAGCAATTTTGCTTGAAGAAAATTATTTTGAAGAAGATTTTATAAGAGAAAAAGAAGAAGTTCTTTTTGATTTAGAATCTCAAAAAGAAAATGGATGGGTGGTTTCTCGAGATAAATTTAGAGAAATTTTTTTTAAAGGAACAGTTTATGAAAAAAATCCAGAAGGGACTCAAAAAATTGTTGAAAAAATAAAATTAGAAGATCTGAAAAACCTTAAAAAACAATTTTTATACTCAAAAAATATGATTGTTTCTATTTATGGAGATATTCATTTTAAAGAAATTAAAAAATATTTTTCTTGGCTAGAAGCATTAAAACTTTCTTCAGCTATCAATGAAAAAAAGATTGTTTTGCAAGATATTTCATATGAAAAAACAAAGAGCCCTATTGTTACAAAACAAAAAGGATTTAGACAATCTTTTTTTAGAATGGGTTTTAGAGCTCCCGTGATAGGTGATCAAGATAGTATTAAATTTAAAGTGCTTGAAGGGTATCTTTCAGGAATGGGGGGGCCTCTTTTTAAATTAAGAAGCGCTCCTTTTAAAAATAAAAATGGGGGACGTGCTTATCAATTAGGGGTTTTTTATGATGAAAACAAAGATTATGGAGCGTTAATTTTTTACGCAGCTCTCCGTCATGAAGCAAGAAAAGAATATTCTTGGTTAATCCAATCTTTTTTAAAAGAAATTGAAGCTCTTAAAACGACCCCTTTAACTCCCGACCAACTTAGAAGAGCAAAGCTTTCTGTGATTGGAGACGAAATGATAGCTTCACAAAGAATTGCAACTAAAGCTTTTCAAGAGACCCTTTATGAACTTTATGGGTATGATTATTCTTTTTATGCTGATGAGCTTGATGAAATTGATCTTGTGACGGCTGAAGATATTTTAAGAGTAGCTCGTAAGTATTTAGAAAAAAATCGTTTTATGGTGCATGTTCTTTTGGGAGAAGAATGAAAAATAGATTGACAAACATGCTTTTAAAAAATTGGATTTTTTCTAAAAGACCAGACCTTTCCTTGGCTATTTGTATTGGTATTTTTAGTATTTTTTTTTATACGCTTAATTTAACGCCTTCTATTTCTGCAGGAGATAATGGTGAACTTACAACAGCGATGCATTTTCTTGGTGTTGCTCATGCACCGGGGTATCCGCTGCATTCTCTTATTGGGAAGATAGCAACGTTTATTCCCATCCACAATGTTGCTTGGAGAGCTAATTTTTTTTCTGCCATTTGTGGGGGGTTGACTCTTTTTTTTGCAACGCTTGTTTATATACGACTATTAATATTAGTCAAAGTGCTTAAACGGTATGTGTTTATTAGTGCTGCAGTGGCAGCTTTGGCATTCATGCTTTCAGAAACCTTTTGGGGACAAGCGATTATTTGTGAAGTTTATACGATGTCTTCCATTTTTTATCCTCTTTTATTTTTAATTCTTCTTAGGTGGTATGAAGCTGTAGTTGGAAATAAAGAAAAAAAATACCCTTATTTTGGAGAAAATTATTTGTTAGCTTTTAGTTTTCTTTTTGGGGTTGCACTTTGTGGTCATCAAACGATCATCTTAATTGAAGTTTTTGTTGGTTGTTTTGTTTTATATGGTCTTTTAAAGCATGTGATTTTACAGAGGAAACTTTCTACTAGACAATTGTATATTGGGATGGGGTATCTTGGATTTGTTTGCTTGGTTTTTTTAATGGCTTGGATTTTTTATTATTTATATATTATGAGGCTTAAATCAAATCTTTATTTTGAAGATCATCTTAATGTCAAAATAGGACTTGGTGTTTTTGTTTCTTTAAATTTAGTGTTATTTTTTTATTACTTTTTTTTCAGATTTTTTGCTTCTGATTTATTAAACCCACATAATTCACTACAAAAGCTTTCTTTTTTATTAATTAAAATGTTTGTTTTTCTTTATCTTGGTTTTGCGATTTATCTTTATATGATTATTAGAAGTCATGGTAATCCGCCTATTAATTGGATGGGCATTAGCGAAGCAGAAAGTTTTTGGGGGAAATTAAGTAAATTTTTTAATGCCCTTCACAGGAAGCAATTTGGAAATACAGGAAAGATTCCTTTTAGTCTTCATAATTTCGTTTGGCAAATTAAGATTTTAATTTTTAATATTCATGGGAGTCAATTTACGATATCGTTTTTTTTATTAGCCCTGGGAGGACTTTTAAAACTTTATTTACGTTCTACTTTTTGGTTTTGGTTTCTTTTAATAATGGTCATTAGTTATAATCTTCAGTTGACACTTTTTCTTCGGTTTGACTTTAACGATAAGGATATTTTTTTTGTTAAAGTTTTTTATATTTTCTCTTATTTTACTTTTTCAATTTTCATTGCGTTTGGAATCAGCTGGTTTTTGGAAGCTTTAGAAAAAGGAATTTCTTTTTTTAAAAAAGAAAAAAAAATTAAAGGTTAATTTTAAGCGATGTTTTCTTCTAAAGTTTTATCTAGTGTTTTGGGGGGATGTTTTTTCTTCTTTTTGCTATTTGGTTTGGGAGATGGTTTTAATAAGAAGTATTCACAAATGATCATGTGGTATAAAAGTAAAGATAAAAATGATAATTCTAAAAATTGGGCTTGTCATAATTATGCACATAATCTCATGATGACAGCAGAACCAAATGCTATTTTTATGACAGAAGGAGGTGATAATCAAGTTTTTTCACTTCTATACTTTTCTTATGTTGAGAAAAAAAGACCAGATATTGATTTTTATGATCAAAAAGGAAATGTTTTTCCAAGACTTTATGGAGATTTGATGAATGTGTTTTTTTATGATTTAGAAATCATTCGAGCGCTTAGAGATTTTCAACTTTATTCAACAGCACGACCTGTTTATCTAACTTGGAAAAGAGATGGCATTGAAAAAATTAGCTCGATAGGATTGCAAAAAATTTATGAAAATACAGCTAAAAAAGCACAGCTTAATCGATCTTTTGTAGGAAAAAAATATGATTTAACAACCCTTGATAAAATTGAACAAGAAGTCGACACCATGGTCCCTAAAGCAACTTTTGATATGAGATTTAAAAATGGAGACCTTATTAGTCAATTTGATATGAAAGAAAAAGGCCCTTGGTTTTTTAAAAATTATGGACTCCTTTATAAGCTAGTGCCTCTTCGTTATAGTATTTTAGAAGCTTTGAAAAATAAAAAACAAGCTTCTTATTTTCAAATTGTTACTTACATTAATCAGGTCTTTGATTTCCCCATTACTGTTTTAGAGTTAACAAAACAAGTTAAATTATTAGAGGCAGAAGGTTATATTAGTGAAAATGGAAGTCAAGTTTTTCTTCTTAAAAGTAGAAAAGATCCTTTTAATGAAAATTACTGGCAATTGTATAAAAAAGATTTTACTAATGTGGCAAATGCAAATCAATGGGATTATTTAACTCGAGAAATTTTTTATAATTATTTTATTAATGAAGCAAGTGATTTACTTGAAAAGAAAAAAATTTTAGCTTTAGAAAAATCTACCTTACTTGGTGACTTGGTACTTACTTTGGACAAGCAAATAGAAACCCTTTATCAATCAGCTTGTCATTATGCTCATAACGTAAAATCTGCTTTTTACTTTTATGCTCGTTTTGCTTTAGATCAAGGTAATCTTAAAAAATCAACTTCTCTTTTTTCTAATTGCGCTAATGTGGATTATAATTTTTATGATCCGTATTTAACCATTTCAAAGTTATATTTACAAAAGTCTTTATCAAGCCCTTTAGAAGACGAACAAAAATATTTATTGATTGCCCAAGAAAATGTTCAAGAAGCTAAGAAAATTTACCAAACAAAAGCCAAGGTACAAGGAACCCTTAAAAATATTGAAGAAGAAAAAAAGTATCAAGCCATCAAAGCCTTAGACCAACAAATCTCTAACTTTATACAGATCCCTAGAAAATCTCTTAATCAATTGATTAAAAATGCAAAACAAGGAGAGATAAAAGATCTAGAAACTCTTTTTATTGCTTATCAAAAACGAGCTGATTTTTTTCAAGCCAATAAAACTATTAATCAAATTTTACAAAAAAAACCTTTTAATATTCATTATACTTTAATGGCATATAACTTTTTTATCCAATATGATACTTTAAGAGGGATTGCTTTTTTAGAAAAAGTGGTCGCCAATTATGACTTTTACAAAGGAAAAAAACCTTCTATTTTTGATTTTCAAGAACGTTGTGCTTCAGACTATCTAAAACAAGCTGAAAGTAGTCTCAATAATCAAAATTATAAACAAGCTCTTTATTTTTATCGTCGCTCTCTTTATTATATGAACCTTTTTAAACAATTCACTTTTGATCAGAAAACTAACCCATCACTTAGAAAACGAATTATTACTATAGAACGAACCGAACGTTTAGTTGAAGATCGGATTAAAAAAATAGAATCATTATTATCAGAAAAAAAATTATAAATGAGCCTTTTATTTAAAGTTTTTTTTTATAGTTATCTTTTTTTAAGTATTTTTTTATTCGCTCAAGATAAAGGTTATTTAGAACTCAAACGTCTTTTTGAAAAAAGTCTTTATAATGAAGCTTATGATCGAGCTAATTATTATTTTGATGAACAAAAAAATGATTTTAGATTTCGAAAACTTTATTTTGAAATTTTGCTAAAAAAAAAGCTATTTGACAAAGCTTTAGTAGAATTAGAATGGTTAGAAAAAATTGAAAAAACAACAGATACTTTTTATTTAAGAGCTCTTTATTACTTTAATATTGGAGATCTAGTAAAGTCAGAAACTTTTTGTAAAAAAGTTCTTTTTTATAATAAGAGAAATATTCAAGCGATGTTGCTTTTAATTAAGATCAATAAAGAAAAAAAATACGACACCGTTGTTGAAAACCTTTTAGAAACTATTGAAACCATTGATCCAGAAAATGAAGAATTTCTTTTTGAAAAAGGGATTATTAGCCTTGATAAGGATTTAAAAAATTTTAAGTTAACGCTTAAAAAAATGCAGCAACATTACCCTGAATCTCACAAGTATTTTTATATGGAAGCTCGTTTTTCTCAAAAAGAAAAAGATTTTGAAAAAGCACTTTCTTGGATTAATAAAGCTATTTATTATCAGGCCAATAATCACCAATATATTAATCTTAAATCTGAGGTGCTTTTTAAATTAAAAAAGTATGAATTCTTAATTAATTTCATTTTATCTAATAAGGATAAAGAGCCTTATGATTACTATCGGTTGGCGTTTCTTTATTATATGAAGACAAGAAAAAATCTTTGGAAAGTTGATAATTTGGATTATTTAGAAGTCAATATTTTGTCTATCATTAATCAGTGCCTTAATTTAAACGCTACTTTAGAAATTCCTAGGCGATTTGGAGAAATTATGGCTATTTCAAATACTTCTTTTAGATCTGAGGTTAGAAAAATTTTTACTCCTTACCATTATGAAAGAGCTAAATTTTTTCATAGTAAAGGATATTATGCGATGGCAAGATTTGAATATATTAAACTAATTCACCTCTTGCCACAAGAAGTAAAATATCGAAAAGAATACGCCTTGCTTTTAAAGGATCAAGGGCTGTATGCTTCTTATTTAAATCAGCTTGAGGTTGTTAAATTTTTGGAGAAGAAAGAAGATTACAAATTGGATACAAAAATTGGGCTACTTAAACGTAAGTTGAAAAATTCCCTTCATGTTAAAGAAAGCATTAAAAATGAAACTAGAAAAAAATTTAAAACAAGAATTTTATTTATTGCTCCAGATGAAGATATTTCTTTAGAAAATCCTCTTTATTTAGCTATTTATCATAATTTATTACTAGATACTTTTAAATTAGTTATTAAGTTTGATGTGGCATCGTGTTATTTTAAAGATTTTGAAAAAGAAATTTTGGAAAAAAGATATGATTTTTATGTTCGTTATTCTTTTCAGTTTAAAGAAGATAGAGTGGGAGTTGATTTTAATATTTTTGATGTTAATACTAGAAAAAAACTTTATCAGCATCAAATTTTTTCTTCTGGAAATGATAAGCTTTTTCAACTTAATTTTTCAGCTAAAAAATACTTTGATTCGATTATTTCTTTAAGGGGCAATGTTTTAAAAACAAAAGCAAATGGAGAGATTATTATTTCTTTAGGAATTTTAGATGGGCTTAAAAAAGATCAAGAAGTTTTGATTAAAAAAAACGATAGGACTTTTGTTGCTAAAGCGAAAGTAGTAATTCTTGATGAAAATATTGCAATGCTTGAATTGCTCGACAAAAGTAAAATTAATTTTATTAGAACTGGCTTTGTTATTGAAGAAAGTAAGAAAAAAAAATAACTTTTTTTTAAAAATATTTTTTATTTCTTTTTTATTTCTTTTTTATTCTTTTGTTTATGGAAAACAAACCAATTACTATGGAATTGTTGTTTTAAAAAAAAGTAAACTTGAAGGAAAGGTTTTTGCTTTTAATCAACAAACATTACAGACTATTTTACTTAAAGAAAATGAAAATGTTTTGCCTTTTGGATCTTATGAAATCACGTCTTCTTTAAAAAGCTATCAAGATTTTAAAACTAATTTGATTCTTTCTAAAGATGACTTTAGAATTACCGTTTCTATTGATTATCGTTTAAATCCGTTTACTCTTAATTTTAAAGGACTTGTAAGAAAGAGCGAGTTTTATTTTAATAAAAAGTATGTCACTACTTTTAAATCTCCCCAAGTAACACTTTCTAATATAGAAGGAGGAAAGCATCGTATTTTTTTAAAAAAGGGAGATTTATTTTATTATAAAACAATTGATTCCAAAGGGGCATCTACTATTACCATCAAAGATCCTGTGATGAATCAATTACAATATAAGGCCTTACTGGCGTCATTAATGGGAATGATTCCTGGTTGTAATTTGTTTTTGCATTTGCCTCAGTCTTCACTTGAATATTTAATTCCGACTTCTTTACTTTTTTATACAGGAGTTTTTTTAAAACTGAGTTTAAATCATATGAATGTTTTATTGCTTTCTCCTTATAATGATTCGATTAGAGATGATGCTTTTAATTGGATGATTATTTTATCTTCTATTTTTCATGTTCTTTTTGTTTATAATGGGACAGTGCAAGACTATAAAATGATTAAAAAAGATTACTTGCCTGTAAATGAACAAGGATTGATTTTATCTATAAAAGGGTTGTATTATAGTTATTATTTTTAGAAAAGAATTTTTCCTTTAATGGAAAAATCAAAACCCATTTGAATATAATCATCTTCTCTTAAATAATTTTCTTGCCAGTTAGCATTGTTATTATAAGGGATTTTTAAATAAGCTTGAAAAGAATTAGCAACAAACTCAGAAATAACAGCAAGAACAAAAGAAGTTTCAAAAGAAAAGTTTTCAGTTACTTTATAAATATTTAAAAAAGTTGCTTTTGTTAGCCAATTTCTTACGATTTTACTATTATTGGGATTTGTGAATAAAGAAAGATTTTTTCTACCGATGGCATTAGGTTGATCGTTAGGAGAGACTTTGCCGTCTTCTAAAAGCGTTGAACGATTGACAAAGGGAAGGTCATAATCATAAAAAGTAAAATCAAAGCTAAGTCTTTTGGAAGAATTAGGAGGTAGGGAAAATAGATTAAAAAATTTTGTAGGATTTTTGTTTTCCCAAGAAAAAGCAAGTCTAAAAGAATGCGTTCTTTTAATAAGGTCGGTGGGATCTTTTCCAAAATCATTGATATCTGAAAAAAAATAAATATTTTCTAATTCTCCTAAATTAAGTGTTTCTTCTGTCTTTAGGGTTGAGTCAGTAGATTTAATTTCATGATAGGGACCTATTCCCAGATAAGGCAAATAATGAGTTTTGCCTTGTGTGTCATTATATCGATAACGAAGAGCATAATAAGTTTCTGTTTGATCAAAAATATAAGCACTTTGAATATTGACATGTTTGATTAATTGATAATTATTATTAAGAGTAAATTTATATTTTTTGATCAAACTTTTTTCGTTAAAATCTTTGTTTTCATTAAACTCTAATGCGGCACTAAAATTAATCGATCGTTCAAAATCTTTTGCTTTAGGGATCCATTTTCTACTGATATAATGACTAAGAGATTGAAAACGTTTTTCTAATTTTAAAGAACGATTTTGTTTTTGATAAATAATCCAATTTGTTTTTCTTGTTTCTAAGCTTCCAGAATATAAAAACTGACTTGGTAAGTAATCTTTTAAAATAGGGATTCTTGATAAATTCATTTCCATACGAAATGATTCATTATGGCTGACTGTAGAACTAAACTCAGAATGAGACGTAAATTGAGAAATATGTTCAGTGCCACTAAAAGAAGGTTTTTTACTTCTATAATTAATACTGCTATCAATCTCTTTAGAAGCCCAAAAACGATGTGCGTTTAAAAAAGAAAGTCGATTTCTTTCATCATTTTTTAATTTTCCTATAAAGGGACTGATCACTGCATAAGCTAAATCGTTTAAAAACCAAAAATCAAAATAAGGAAAATAAAGAGCGGTGCTTCTTATTTTTTCAAAATAAGCTAATTGTTGTTCTTCTCCTTTAAGGCCAATGCTTAAATCTGAAAAATTATCTTCAATTCCTTTCCAAAGTTTTTTTTCACTTGAAGAGAGATCATTTTCTTTTAAATCTAAAACATTATTTTCTAAAAGAGAAAGCCTTCTAGAAAAATTAAGTCGAAGCGATTTGAATAAATGATTTTTGAAAATAATAGGTAATGTAAGATTTAGATTTAGTGTATTTTGAATGTTTTTATATTTTTGTTCGTCTTGATAAAAATCAACTAATTGATCACTATAATCGATGAGTAGTTTTTTTTCTTTAGAAGAATAATTATTTTGATTGGTTTGATAGAGTATAAACTCACTACTTAAGAAATCAGTTGTTGTTTTTCTAAAATTGTTTTCTGCATACGAATAAGAAATAGATGCATTAAAACTAGATAAAAGAGGAGTATTAAAAATATAAACAGGGTTTAGATAAGAAAAAGTAATAGAATAATTTCTTTTTTTTGAAAGATATTTTGATTGATCTTCTATAAAAGGGTTACTAAAAATACTCGAAAACTCAGACCAATAAAATTCGTACCATTGGAGTTCGATGGATTCTTTTTCATAAAGGGAGGCGATTTTTTCTAAATCAAGTTTAGAAATATTAGTACTTAAAAGATTGTGTTGATCTTCTATTGTATAACGGAAATCAAGTCTAAATTTTTCAATGCCAAGAGTCGTTGAAATGGATTGTCTTTGGTAGAAGCTATATTCTAATTCTTCTAGGAGATTTCTTTTTTCATCAATTGAATCTGAAATATTTGGAAATTTTTCTAAAATAGGAAATCGTTTTTTATTTGAATTTTCGTCTAGGAGTTCTACAGGGTGGAAGAAAGGGTCTTGAGTGTTATAAAAAACAACTTCGTTAATATCAACATTTTTTTTTAAAAGAGCTATTTTATTAAAAGTAGTGGCTATTTTGTATTCTTGATCAATGAATAAATCGGGAGTAAAATTAAATTTTTTTGATTCCCCTAAACTATAAGTTTTAACACTAATTTCATTTAAGTCTAAAGAATATTCTCGATTAATAACATTAGAGCTTAACGTCACAAAGCCAAGGTTTCGAGTTTTATTATAACTGGCGGTATGTTGGATGGTGGGTATTATTAGATTATCTTTTAGATCAAGTTGAAAACTAAATCCAGTTAAATCTCTGTGAGTTAACGTTTGATTTTCTTTAGGGAGAAAAGATTCTCTATATTCAGAGACATCGTAATCTTTTGATTTATTAAAAGAAAATCTAAGTCTATCTAGAATTTTTGTCTGAAGATTGAAAGAAGATAGTTCTTGTTGATTTCTGTTGGCTTGTTGATCAAGCGTACTAAAGCCAAGACCTTCGTGGCGATATTTAAAACTTGATTGGGTTTCACTAATGATATTACGCTGTCGATATTGTAAAGGTTCATTTTGTTTGTAAGTAAGACCAAAGCGATAGGCATGACCGAAAAAAATTTCACTGTTATCCACATGAAATTCATTTAACCAAAAACGTCCTGTTGCATTTTGCCCTTTAGAATCCACCCCTATTAAAAAATAACTTACTTCATAAAGGCTCGGGTTTCCTATTTTTCGAATTGTATAATCATCAAAATCTACATTTTCTAACTTTCCTTCATCTCGATTTCCTTCGTTTTTCACCTCTAAAGAGCTTTTCGAAAGCAGAAAATAATGGTCGTCTCTATAAGCAACTCTATTCATGAATTGTTGTTCTTGGTAGTCTTTTCCTCTTAGTTTTATATTTAGTTCGTGCCATTTATTTTGATTATTTCCATTACTTTCTCCGATATTTTTAAAAGGAATTCGGAGTTCAAAATAGTTGTTTGGATTATCTCCAAATTGGTAAACAAGTTCTTCATTTCCAGAAGAGTAATCCACAGGATAAAAATATAATTTAAAATCTTTATAATAAGATAAATTAAGAGTTCTCTCTCCCTTTGCTTCATAGCGTTCTACCCAGGCAAAGCGTCCATCTATACTATTGCTAATATTTTTATTTTCAACTCCATTTAAGTTATATTCGATATTTTGAGCTTGTTCAGTGAGGGTTTCAAATTCACGACTTAGCAAATTCCCATGCAGTCTTTCATAAGCCCTACGATATGCTTTTGAGAGGTGGTTTTTGTTGTAAAAATCATCTTGTTTAGTATTAATAGTTGAAAACAAAAACTGTCTTGGTGTAATCACTTCATTATTATCGACTTTAGCCTGCTGCCAAGTCGTGCCTTTAAAGCGAATGCTATCAATCACCACACGTCCTTTATTAAAAGCAGAGTTTGTAATTTCTAAAAAATTAAGTCGTAAATGCGTGACTTTAGTAAGACTATTATTAGTAACAAGATTCCTAAGAGGAACGGTGATTTTGATATATCGCTCTTTTTGAAACACGTCTGTTGAAGAACTATTGTTGTCTAAAATTTCATAAAAAGCTCTATTGGTATTAAAAGTATTTAAATTAAGCCCTTGGTCACTAATGTACTCAGAATTAAACAGAAGAAAGTAATTTGTTGGGTTTTGACCTAATTCTGAACTAGGATAATTTATAATTTGTTCTTGAGAACTTGTTAAAGTGTCAAGTTGACCGTTTTGGTTTAAATCTTCTGTATCTTTTCGACCATTTCCTTCTGCAATATCATTTGGACTATTCCATCCTTTGTCACCGGCTCCTAATTTTGTTTCAATAGTATTAAAAATAGGAGATTTATTATAATTAAAAGTAAAACCATCAGCATCACTAATAAAATTTTCTTCATCCAGCTGACCATCTAAGTCAAAGTCTTCATTCAAATTGCCAATATCAATTGAAAACCCAAGTACTTTTGGATTATCTTCTAAATTCCCACTATTATCTGTTGTAGGAAGAAGTTTATAAATGATTTCGATGGTGTTATAGCGTTTAAAATCACTAGATCTACCTACAAATTGAGCTCTGGTAATAAAAGAAACATAGCCATTAGAAGGACTTGTCGTTGCATGAGAGGCTTCGAAATCATAATCAAAAACTAAAGAACTTTGATAGGGATAAAGTGTTCTACTTAAATGCCCTTCACTAACAACTTGATAAGGACCAGGCCTCACATTAAAAGGTCTAAAGTTGACATCTTGACGATAAATAAGGCCATTGGCATTATTGGCTCGCATAGCTTGTTCATTGTTTAAAGTAAACTCAATAGGCACTTTATTGTCTGGATTTAAAAAAGAATATTCTGAAAAATCAATGTAATAACTTTTTCCAAGAGAACGATTTGCTAATGTTTCTAGCTGTGGGTTGGCTGTTAAATAATAACTATGATGATTCCCTGGAAAAGAAAAAGTTAAATCATCGCCTTCAACTGTATTAATGATTGCTTTTCCATTATTATTTGGGTTGTAAATAGAAAAAGCATATTCACCATCTAAAATCAGAGAAGATTTATTAAGACGACGGCGTTGAAACATGCTAATTAAATCAATAGAAGTATCAATGTCACCTACTAACTGACTGGTTGATTCAAAACCTATTTGAGGAGCATTTAAACTGGCTTGGCCTAAAGAACCCGCTAAAGTCATACCGATATAATTTTCTTCTCCTCTAAATTTCCAATCCATTCTTGCTGCTGCGATGGCTTTTTGAAGAGATGAACCAAAAGGTCGATATTCATAATAAACTTTTAATTTATTTCCTCTATACAATTCTTCTCCTTTATTAAAAAAAATTCTTCCAAAACTAGTAACGGTATATTTTTTTTTTTCTAATAGCTGATTATCTTTATAAATAATTACAGATTCAGGAATAATATTAAAGCGTTCTAAATCAATATAATTTTTGTATTGTGTTTTATAGTTTAATTCAAGGTTAATGCGATTGTTATTTTCTGCATTTGGTTCTTTTACAGAATACATATTGGCATAATAGGCACTTTGTCTTGTAAAAACGGCTTGATCTTCAAAATAAAAATAACCTTTATTAAGGCTTATTTTACTATCACCATAAATATCAAAAGTATGATTAAAGGTCCCTCTCCACTCACTAGGATCAATTTTGATATTATTGTTATCTGTAATGAGTATCTTTAAACTTTCTATTTCAATGGATTTTTCAATACGGTACCGATTTCTAAGTTCATAATAATTAGTAATATCTCTATCACCTAATTGTTCATCGGAGACAAAAATAATCACAAAGTTTGTTAAAGTATCACTTAAGTTTTGTCTATGATGAATTGTATAACTAGGGCCAAAAAAGTAACTAGCGTTTGTCCCTGTTGTCGAACGATAAGCTCCATTTGTTTGTTGAAAATTATAAAATAAAAGCGTGTGACCTTCTGGTTTACTTTTTTTGTGTTCAAAAACCCCCATATCATTTTCAATTTCATAACTTGCTTCACTGAGCTTTTTAAAATAACGACTGCCATTAATAATACCATCTCCATTGATATTACTAATGACTAAAAAAGCTTGAGAATAATTATCAGAATCTGTAATTTCTTCGTAATAGTGAGCTTCATTAATATTACGATCAGGTAATTGAAAATATCTATTTTTAATATAATCAATGTCTCTTATGGTTTTTTGTTCTTTGCTTTCGATTGTAAATTCTTTGACTTCTGAAACCCCTGCCGATAAGCTTAAAGAAGATTCAAAACTAAAAGGCCCTTTTTTCCCTTGAAGTAAAACACCAAATCCTTCTTTTTGAAGCCCTCCTGCTGTAATAAATTCAGATTTTGACCTAACGTTTAAATCAATTTGTCCAAACTTAATTTTTTTCAAAAGCTCATCATTATCTCCTACATACTCAATACGATAAGTATTCCTTCTATTTCGACTATTATGATTAACCTCTAGCTCTATTTTTCTTCCTATTTTTCCTTTGAGGTTTAAAATTAAGTTTTGATCGGCTGTGAGCCCATTACCAATTAAAGTAGGATCTAAAAAAGGCTCTTGAATTAGAGGGTTAAGACCTGTGAAGAAATCTTGAAAAATATATTGATAGGCGTAATTTCTTTTTTGTCGTTCTGAAGGGATGAGTTTGTTAATATACTGTGAAAACCCATAACGAAAACTAATATCTTGATTTCCAAATAAGCGTAAGCTTGTTTCAATATCTTCAAAAGAAAGCCCTAAATTTAATCCTTTTTTTTCTGTTTCATTTTTCCCTTCTCTTTCTCTTTGAATTTTTTTTAGTAACCATTTTGCTTCTTTATCATAAGTGATCAAGTGATCTCCAAAAAAATCTTCTCCGTATTTATAATAATCTTTTAAATAAAGATTTAAAATGATAGCTCTTAAATAGGTGCTTTCTTCACTAAGTTGGTCTAAAGAACTGTAATCAAGATTAGTGTAGATATAAAAGTTTTTATTAATTTCTTTTTCATTATTTTCCAGATTATTTTGGCTTAACTCTAAGAGCTTGTCTTCTAAAAGACTTGGGAAATCATAAATCTCTTCACTATAAATATAAACAAAAAATAAGAAGAAAATTAAAATAATTCTTCTTAAAAATGAGAACAAGGGGATTAATTTAGATGAATTGTTTTTTTATTTAAGGCTTCTAATATCATTATAGAAAACAAATACAAATAAGCAAATCAAAAATATAAGCCCACAAATATGGATTACGTTTAAAATTTCTTGCTTAATAGGTTTTCTTCGAAAAAGTTCGTATAAAAGTATGATAAAATGTCCCCCATCAACAACAGGAATAGGTAACATATTCACAATGGCAAGACTAACTCCTATTTTAGCAAAAAGTAAAATAAAATAGGCCAGTCCTTTATTTTCAGCAACATAATAAGAAACTTCAAAAATTCTAATAGGTCCCCCTAGCATTTTCACAGACATCTTTCCTGTAATCAGTCTTTGTAAAAAAGTATAAACTTCTTTTAATTCGTCACCTGTCTTTCCAAACGCTTTGTATAAAGAGGTGCCAAGGGAATAACGAATAATTTTATTTTCTTCTTTTAATTTAACAAGATGACCTTTTTCTTTTAAATCAAGTATTAATTTTGAAATTGAAACAACTTTAGGTTTCCCTCTTCTTACGATGACAAAATCAACGATGGTTTCTTTAATTTTTGTTTTTAAAATTTGATCCCCTACTTTAAGACCTTCACCTAATTTTGAAAGGGAAGGATTTAAATAGCTAACTTGGTTGGCTTTTTCCTTAAAGGTGATAGAATGAGAAATCCCAAGAAAATACCTTTCTTTATTAGAATCAAATTGAGGGGTTAAAGTTAAATTGGTAATAATATCCTCTCTTTTAATAGAGAGGATAATGGGTTTATTTGCTTGGATTTTTTTAGAAGATTGGTTTAGATCTTCCCATCCTTTAATAACTTCTCCGTTAAAAGAAAGAATTTCATCCCCATTTTTAAACCCTGCTTTTTCAGCGGCTCCATTAGGAAGCACATCGATGATGGCTTTTAACATATAGCCTTTTGAAAAGATTTTTTCAGCAGGAATGATTGTCTTTTGAATGACAATTTGGTTTTCTTTTCTAACAAATAAGGTTACTTGTTTGTTAGGGTTATTGTAAATGAGATCGTAAATACCGTAAGGAGTTTGCCTAGTGAGGTTAGCAGTGGGGATGTGTGCTTTAATAATTTCTCCTTGTGTTATAAGAGAGTTTGAAACATCATTTTTTTGATGAATAATGGCAGCACTATAAGGCAAAATTCCTAATTGAGGAGGAAGATCATTTTTTTGATTTATTTTTTTAAGCTTTGTTTTAAAAGTAAGGTTTTTATCAAGTCGTTTAACCCCAAGCACCACTTCTTTAGAAGTATCTTTAATAAAAGCAACTTCTGTTAAGATTTCTTCCCAAGTTTCTACTTTTTTATCATTGATATGAGTGACTTCATCTCTTAGCTGAACCCCACTGTTATTAATAGGAAAAGAAGGCATAAAACCACCTACTTTATTGGTTGTAAACGGAACTCCGATTTTAAAAGCAATTACAATTAAAAAATAAGCGAAAATGAGGTTCATAATCACCCCTGCAGTCACAATAAAAATTCTTTGTAAAGGAGTTTTGGATAAATAATGACCTTCTTCAAAGAGATTTTTTTTTGTTTTTTTGGTATTACGTTTAGGAAGATCTTCTTGGCCTAGCATTTCAACATAGCCCCCGATAGGCAGTAGGGCAATAATGTAATCAGTCCCTTTTTTGTCTGTATACAGATGCAGGATTTTAGGTCCCATGCCAATAGCAAATGTTTTTACTTTTACTCCCACTATTCTAGCAGCTAAAAAATGACCTAGCTCGTGAACAAAAATAGTTAAAGTAAACCCAATTAGAATCATTAAAACAATCATTTTATTTTTCCTTAACTTTTGTATTGTATCACTAAAATAGTTTTAATGCTTTGAGATAATTCCTTTTTTTATTTCTTTATCTAAAGTAATAATGTCTTTTAAAGTCATGTTATTTTTGATAGGGTAGGTTGAAACAGCTTCATAAACAATTGAATAAATTTCTTTAAAAGTTATCTTTTTAAGTAAAAAAAGATTGACAGCTGCTTCATTAGCTGCATTTAAAATTGCGTTACAAGAGCCTCCTTTTTTTCCAGATTCAAAAGCAAGTTTGAGTAAAGGAAATTGCTTTAAATTAGTTTTAAAAAACTGAAGTGATGCCACTTCCCAAAGCTTAAAAGATGGTAAAGACGATGGGTATAGGTGGGGATAGGTTAGGGCGTTTTGAATGGGTATCTTCATATCACGATGTCCTATTTGAGCGTAAAGTTCACCTTCGATAGTTTCAATAAAAGAATGAACAATTGATTGAGGATGAATAATGGTTTCTATTTTTTCATAAGGCAGATTAAAAAGGTAATGTGCTTCAATAATTTCTAGCCCTTTATTCATCATCGTTGCTGAATCAATTGAAATTTTTTTCCCCATTTTCCAAGTAGGATGATTTAAAGCTTGCTCAACACTTGGGTTTTTGATATTTTGATTAAAAAAAGGACCTCCAGAAGCGGTTAGAATTACTTTTTTCAAGTTTTTTTTTTCTAAGTTTTTAAGCATCATAAAAATAGCAGAATGTTCACTATCAATCGGCAAAAGTTTGATTTTTTTTTTTTTGCTTTTTGAATGACTAAATCTCCTGCCATCACAAGCGTTTCTTTATTGGCTAAAGCGATATCAGCTTTTTTTTCAATGGCTAATAGAGTTGGTTCTAAACCCACACTGCCAACAACGGCATTAATAAGGAGTTGGAAAGAGCTTTCTAAAACAGCTTCTTGGATGTTATTTTTAATTAATATTTTGGGGAATTCTTTTTTAATTTCTTGATAAGCTTTTTCATTATCAATGCAGATAATTTCAGGGTTTAAAAGATTAATTTGTTTTTTTAATAGGTTTTTGTTTGTATGGGCACTAAGACCTACTATTTTATATTTAGGGGTTTTTTCTAGGTGGTTTAAGTGTTGGATGGTTGCAATTGTATTGGTGCCAATAGAGCCAGTGCTACCTAAAATAAAAACACGTTTCATTTTTTAAAATGAACGGTTATTCAATTAAAGAACGATGGAATAAAGCTTTTTTTAAAGTAATTTCATCAATATATTCTAATTCTGTTCCTATTGGGATGCCAATAGCAATACGACTAAGTTTGATTTTTTTGTCTTTAAACTTACTTCTTATGATTTTAATAGTTGCTTCGGCTTCGATTGTTTGTTCTAAAGCAAAAATGACTTCATCAACGGGGTAAGTGAGACGTTTTAGTAGGGTATTAATGGATATATCTTGTTCATTAATATCATTGATAGGTGAAATAAGCCCACCTAAGACATGATAAAGACCTAAATAAGCATGCGCTCTTTCTATGTTAAGGGCATCTTGAATGCTCTTAACAACACAAATACTTTTCTTGCTTCTCTTTGACGAAGTGCAAATTTTACAAGGTTTTTGCTCAGAAATGAGCCCGCAAATATGACAACGAACGGTTTTTTCAATAAAGTCTTCAATGGATTGTGTGAGTAGCTTGACTTCTCGTTTGTTGGATTCTAAAAGATAAAAAGCAATATTTTCCGCTGATTTTTTTCCGATAGAAGGCAGTCTTTTTAAAGCTTGAATCACATTATTAAAGCTGGAAGCCATTAAAAAATTCTAATTAAAAAGAAGGAAGGTCAGGAATATTGAATCCTTTTGTAAGGCCTTGAAGTCCACTTTTTGCTTCTTCGTCTGCTTTGGCAATAGCACTATTATAGGCAGAAACAATTAGATCTTCTAAAACTTCAACTTCCTTAGGATCCACAACTTCTTTACTAATTTTAATTTTTTTTGCTTCTTTTTTCCCATTGATAGTAACCGTAACTAAATCGCCACCTGAAGAAGCTGAAAACTCTTTATTCTCTAGTTTTTGTTGTGCTTTTAGCATTTCTTGTTGTAATTTTTGAGCTTGTTTTAACATATTGTTCATTTGATTCATTTTTTTTTAAAAACCTCTTTTTTGGGTACAATTCTTATTCTTCTGTAATAGAACCATTGAAAATTTCAGCAGCCTGTTCTGCACTTGATTTAAAAGATCCTTCTTTAAGAAAAATTTTATTTATTGTATCATTTCCTTTCTTTTTTATCTTATCGAATAAAAGATTTTTAAATTGTTCCCAAATTTTTTTATTCAATTTATTTTTAATTGTTGAAAATGTAAGTGTTTGTTTATTAAAATCTTTTAATACAATCGTTTGTTTTAAATCTTTCATTGATGGGTTTTGTTTTTCAATTTCGTCAATAAAGCCATTGATATCTTCTTTAGATAAAACGTCTTCTTGTTTTTCAAGATTTTTTGCAAAAGCGAGCAAGTCTGTTTTAAGTTGTTCTGGAGTAATAAGGGTCCGATAGCGATGAAGTTTGATTAGAAAAAATTGAATCATTATCTTTTCACTGATGGTTGTTTTGAGTTCTTTTAAAAACTCAAAGCAAATATCATTTAATAAAAATAGTTCTTCGACTTCAAAATAGTCTTTAATTTCTTTTAAAAAAACAATGTGTTCTTCACTTACTTCTAAAAGATTGGGGTCTTCTAAGCCTTCTTTAAGATAAAGAATGGTTGAAAAACATTCGATGAGTTCATAAAGAAATAATTGAATATCTTTGCCTTCTTCTAAAAGAGCAGAAACAATTTGCTTTGTATGCGTTATTTTATTTTCAAATAGAGAATGAATAAATTTTTTTTTAATCTCTAACTCTGTTTTTCCAAGAAGAGCAATTGTTTTTTTTTCACTTAAATGCCCTTGGCAATAAGCAATCACTTGATCGAGAATATTTTGAGCATCTCTCATGGATCCATTTCCTCCTTGAGCAATGTGAAAAAGACTTTCTTTATCATAGGTGATTTTTTCTGCTGCTAAAATAGCTTTCAGTTGGGATTCAAGGGTTTTAATGTCAAACGCTTTAAAAGCATAATGCTGGCAACGAGAGCGAATCGTTACAGGGACCTTGTGACTTTCTGTTGTACAAAAAATAAAAATCACTTTAAAAGGAGGTTCTTCAAGAGATTTTAAAAGTGCATTAAAAGCTTCTATGGTCAACATATGCACTTCATCAATAACAAAAATACGATATTTCCCTTCAGGAGATGAATACTGCAGGCTTTCATTAAGTTCTCTTATTTGGTTGATGCCCCTATTAGAAGCACCATCAATTTCTTTATAGTTAATGGAAGTATTAAGGTGGACTTCTTGACAAAAACTGCAAATGTTACAAGGTTTTTCAGTAGGAGCATCAGTGCAATTAAGCGCTTTAGCAAGGATCCGTGACATCGTTGTTTTTCCTACCCCTCTTGGTCCTGAAAAAAGGTAAGATTGAGAAATCTTCTTTTTTAAAATTGCGTTTTTAAGTGTAAGAGTGACATGTTTTTGACCTAAGACTTCATTAAAATTTTGAGGTCTCCATTTTCTAGCTGTAATTAAATAGCCCATAGATAATCTTCTTTTAAAAAAAGGTCCCCTGTAAAGAACGATAATCTTTTCACCTTAACAAATCATCTTCCGCTGCTGTCTTCCGACCCTGACGGCTTGAGATGATTTTTAATCGAAAAGCATCCCTCTTCACAGGAGTTTTAGTTATTTCTATTAATAGAATTTAATCTATTTTATCATTTCATTAAAGACATTTAATTTTTTTTTAAAATTAAAAAAAAGAAGATTTAGAAAAATTTAATGAGTTTTTAAGCTTCTTTTAATAAAGAAAGCATGTCTTTGACGGCTTTTTGCATTCCGACTAAAACCGATCGGCTAATAATCGAATGCCCAATATTAAACTCATAAATCGATTTTATTTTTTTTACAAGAGGAAGGATATTAAAATAAGTTAACCCATGCCCGGCATTAACCACTAGACCCAATTTATGAGCTAAAGCACTAGCAGTAATGAGTTTTTCTAATTGTTCATTTCGTTTTGGGCCTAAAGGAGCCTGTGCATAAGGACCGGTGTGAAGTTCGATTTGGTTGGCTTTACAAAAAGAACAAACTTGGATTTCTTCTTGGGTAGGATCAATAAAGATAGAAACTTGGATGCCTGCTTGCTTAAGTTTTGGGATTGCTTTTTCAAGAGAGTTTTGATGGGTACTTGCTAAAAACCCACTTTCTGTTGTAATCTCTTGCCTTTTTTCTGGAACAAGACAAATAGAATCAGGTTTTAGCTCAAGAGCAAAATCAACAAGATCTTCTCTAAGAGCCATTTCAAGATTTAACTTAGTTCTAATTTTTTTTCTAAGTTCATAAACATCTTGTTTTTTGATATGTCGTTCATCTTCTCTAAGGTGGACAGTGATGCTATGGCAACCGGCGATTTCTGCAAGAAATGCAGCTTGAATAGGGTCAGGTTCGATTGCTTTTCTAGCTTCTCTTATCGTGGCTACATGGTCAATATTAACTCCTAAATAAGCCATTAATTTTCCTTGGGTATTTCTTGATTTTCAGATTCTTTTTTTTCAATGATGTTTAAAGTAATCTCAGTAGGTTCATAGGAAAATATTTGCCAATTTCTAGGTTTGATAAGATCTACTTTGATGTTATAAGTCCCTCCTTGATTAACTTCTTTTAAATTAGCAATGGATAGAATTCGAATGTTTTTTAAAGAAAGATTTTCTTCTTCTTTTTTTTGATTGGTTGAAATCTGATACTTGATGTTAGAAACAAAAAGTGGTTCTTGGTCTAAAACTTGTAAACTTTCTTTTAAGTTAATAATTTTAATGGGAATATTACTTGGAAAAATACTTTCTTTAGATATTGAATGAATATGTACTTTTACTTTATATTTTTTATCTTTTTGAAATTGGACTAAAGAACTAACATTTTTATTAATAAAAATTTCAAACTCTTTAGGGGCTTCAAGATTTTTAATTGAAATAGGCTCTGTTTTAAGACTGACAATAGAGCTTAAAATTTCTTTAGGTCCTTTAATTCTTACTTTACTAGGAGAAACTTTATAATCAACAATAGAAAATCCTTTTTTAGGAGATGAGATAAACTCAGGTTCTAAATCTACATATTTGATACTTGCAATAGAAAGCTTAATATTGATTTCAGCAGGACTAACTCTAGTGATTTTAATATTGCTTGGAATTTTTCCTTTAATAATAGGTTTATAGTAATACATTCCTTCTTTTTTTTCTTTCATTTGGATATGGGCTTTTAATAAATTGTTGTCAAATGTTTCAATACTAGCTTTTGTGCCACTTAAATAAAAATTGACACTTTTAGGAGTTTCACTAGCGATAAAAAGTCCTTTAGGATTTGAAATTTCTAAAGGCACAGAGACTGTTTTTTCAGTAATATTACTCATTTCAAAATAAATAAAAATACCAAAAGTAACTAATAAAGAAATAATTTTTTTTCTAATGTTTTTTTTAAAAAAGTTCGTAAAATTTTTTTTTATTTTCTTTTGTTTTGTAATAGGTAAAAATTTTTTCTTAAAAAATTTCATTCTTTTTCCCCTCGATTAAAAAAAGTATCGAGTTTTTTTTTAAGTTCATTTATGGTAATATTTAGAAAAATTTTGGAATCTTTAGCTAAAGAAATATTACCTGTTTCTTCACTTGTAATAATGATAAAAGCATCCGAAAGCTCACTCAGTCCCAAAGCAGATCGATGCCTTGTTCCATAAGTTTTTTTGATATCGCTTGATGAAGATAAATTAGCAATAAAACAAGCCGCTGCAACAATTTCACTTTGCTTAATGACAACAGCTCCATCATGAAGAGGAGATTTTTTTTGAAAAATCGCAATTAATAAGTTTTTATTTAAATTAGCATTTAGCAAACTACCTGTGTCAATAATATTTTGAAGAGAATCATTGCCTTTAATAATCATCAAAGACCCTATTTTTTTTTTAGAAAAATAAGACGTCACTTCTAAAATTTTACTTAGCTGTCCTTCTTGTTTTTTTAAAATTTTTCGAATGAAAAAAGTCTTTTTACCAATCGTATATAAACTTTTTCTAATTTCAGAAGGAAATAAAATAACAAAAGAAATAAGCATCGGAGAAACTACTTTTTCTAAAATAGCTTTTAATGTATCTAGTTCGAAATAGGCTGCTAAAATCGTTGCTAATAAAATAAGACCAAATCCTTGTAAAACAGGAAACACCCTTGTTTTAGAAACTGATTTATAGATATAGTAAATAATTAAATAAACAATCAGAATATCAACAACGTCAATAAAACTAAAGTCTTCAAAGAAAAAAGGAAATTTCGTTTGATAAGTCACCATCATTAATTTGCTATCGCCCCTTGATACCCTTTAATACTATCTCTTATTTCTTCACTATGATGGACTCTTATGATATCACACCCATTATTAATAGCGGCTAAATGAAATCCAATATTACCAAAAAGACAGTCTTGGATTTTTTTTTGAGTCAGCTCTTGGATTACTTTTTTCATCGAAGCCCCTATTAAGACAGGAAAGCCTAAAGATTTTAATTTTTTTATTTGTTTGACTAAAATGATATTATGCTCTTTAGTTTTTCCAAAACCGATTCCAGGATCAATAATAATTTGTTCTCTTCTTGCTCCTAATTTTTTTATTAATTTTACTTTTTCTCTTAAGTATTGCAGCACTTCTTTTAAAACATCATTATAATGAGGGTTTTTTTGCATAAGAAGGGGGATGCCTTTTTTATGCATTAAAATAATAGGTGTTTTTAATTTACAAGCCAGAGATAACATTTCATTATTCGAAGCATCTCCAGATGAAATATCATTAATCATATCGGCCCCAGCTTCGATTGCTTTTTTGGCAACATCTACTTTAGTGGTGTCGATAGAGATCAAGATATTTTTAAGTTTTTTTTTAATAAGTTTAATGATGGGAATGACTCTTTTGATTTCGACTTGTTCACTGATTCCTTTTGAAAAAGGTCGTGTTGATTCTCCGCCGATGTCCAAAATAGCCACTTGTGATTTTTGGGCTTTAGTCACTTTTTTTAGGATTTTTTTTTCGTTTAAATACTTTCCTCCATCATAAAACGAATCAGGAGTAACGTTGATAATTTCCATAATAGCAGGAGTTTTTATAAAAAATCTTGAAGTATCTTTTAAAGTTAGAAAAAAGCCTTTTTGATTCATTGAAACACAATTTCTTTTTCTTGATGAGTAATGGTTAATTTGTTTTTATTTGCTTTTTCAGTATGACCGATGATTTTGGAATCAATGTGATAGTCTTTTGCAATTGTTTGTATTTCTGTAGCAGTTTTTTCAGTTGTATAAATTTCCATTCGGTGACCACAATTAAAGGTTTTAAACATTTCTTCATGGTTAATTGTTTTAGAAAGCAATTTAAAAATAGGAGGAAAATCAAAAAGGTTGTTTTTAATATAATGGATGTTTTTTGAAAATTTAAGACATTTAGTTAATCCCCCTCCTGTACAATGAATGATGCCAAAAATATCTTTTTTAAATAGAGGTAATACTTTTTTAAATAAAGGTAAATAAGTGCGTGTTGGAGATAGTAGCGCTTTACCAATTGTTAAAGCACTACTAGGAGTCGCATCACTTACTTGATACTTTCCACAATAAACTAAGTCTTTTGGAAGATTTTCATCATAAGTTTCAGGGTATTTTTCTCGATATATTTTTGATAAAAGCTCGTGTCTTGCTAGGGTAAGCCCATTAGAAGCAATCCCGGAGTTTTCTTCTTTTTCATAAGTTGTTTTTCCAAAAGAAGCCAGTCCTAAAATAACAAGATTGCTTTCAATATGATTAGGATTGATAAAATCTTTTTTTTTGACTTGAGTACAAGACGTAGCATCAAGAACAAGGGTTTTAACCACGTCTCCTATATCAGCTGTTTCTCCTCCTGTCAGTGATAGGGTAAAGCCTTTTTTGTTTAAAGCTTCAATAAATTCTTGCATGCCTTCTAGGAGGTTTTGAAGGATTTCTTTTGGGATACGCTCTTTATGCCTTCCTATGGTATTGGAAAAATAAATTTTGTCAAAAACACCCGAGCAAATAAGATCATCGGTGTTCATGACAATGGCATCTTGAGCTAAGGTTCTAAAAACTGAAAGGTCGCCAGTTTCTTTCCAGTATAAATAAGCTAAAGAAGATTTGCTACCTGTCCCATCGGCATGCATCATAAAAATATCTTTATTATCATGGCTAAAAATATTTTTAAATCCGTTACAAAACGCACCTGGATAAAGACCTTTTTCTAAATTTTGAGTTGCCTCTTCGACTTCTTTTTTATCGTTTGAAACCCCTCTTTTAGCGTATGAATGAAAGTTCACTGGAATGTTTTATTATAGCATTATCTCAAGTTTTGAGATGAATGCTTTGTGGTTTATTGTTGCGTTATCAAAAAAAATATTTTCATTAATATTTTTTAATATTACAATCAGTACTTTCCTTATGTTTGGAGTGATGTCTGAGTGGTCGAAGGAGCACGCTTGGAAAGCGTGTGTGCCTTAAGTGGTACCGAGGGTTCGAATCCCTCTCGCTCCGCCATTAAACAATCTGTTTTAAACAACCTGTTTTATTTTTTGATTTCAAAAATAAAAAAAAATTTGAAAAATCGCAATTTGAAAAATCGCATTTGTATGACTTTGAAGCTTGAAAGATAAAATTTATGATTTTCTAAAAAAAATCATAAATCCATTAAGGTGTAAAGCATTGAAAGCTAAGAAATTTTTTTATTTTTGAAATCATATAAAATTATTTTTATTAGTATAATATTATGAAAATAAGTATTAAGATTTCTTGCTTTCAGTTTTTAAAAAAATTATTTACTTGATAATGATTTATTTGGTTATTACAAGATAAAAATAGGAGTTAGTTTATGAAAGAAAAAAAAACAGCCTTAGTAACAGGAGCTTCATCAGGAATGGGAAAGGATTTTGTTAAAGCTTTGTTAAAAGAAGGTTATCTTGTTTATGGGGTTGCTCGTCGTGTGGAAAAGATGAAGGACATCAAAAAAGCTGGAGCGATCACCCTTAAAATGGATATTACAAAAGACCAAGAAATTAAAGAAGTAGTTTCAACAATTGAAAAAAAACATGGGGGGTTAGATGTTTTGGTTAATAATGCGGGTTATGGTTTGTATGGGTCGGTTGAAGAGGTAACGATTAAAGAAGCTCGTTATCAGTTTGAGGTCAATTTGTTTGGTTTAGCTCGTTTGACCCAATTATTACTTCCGGGGATGCGTCATAAAAAATCGGGAAAAATCATTAATATTTCTTCTATTGGAGCTAAGATTTATGGCTCTTTAGGAGCTTGGTATTATGGAACGAAACATGCTTTAGAAGGGTGGTCCAATGTTCTTCGAGTTGAAGTCAAGCAATTTGGGATTCAAGTGGTGATTATTGAGCCTGGGTTGATTGCAACTGGATTTGGTGATGCTATGAAGAATTCTGTAATGAGTACCTCTGGAAAAGGCCCTTATAAACATTTAGCTGAAAAAGTGGCAAAATCTTTTGAGAGACTTGGTAAAATTGGTTCAAAACCAACCGTGATTACCAATTTGGTGATTAAAGCAGTACGGGCTAAAAATCCAAAAATACGTTATATTGGTGGAAAATTTGCTAAATCTTTTTTATTTTTACGCAGATATCTTAGCGATCGACTCTTTGATAAACTCATTTATATGTCCGATAAGAGTTAAAAATAAGGTAAAAATGCTTCTTTAGATTTCGTTTTTTATCAACGAAAGCTTGTATTTAAATTGTAAAAAATAGGAAAAAAAAAGTGTATCAAGCAACCCAGTTTAGAAGTTTTATTAAAACATTTTCTTGGCGTATTTTAGCGACTATGACGACAATTAGCTTAGTTTATTTTTTTACAAATGAATTAGAAGTTGCTGCAACCATAGGAGGCATTGAAATCATTGTTAAAATGATTTTGTATTATTTTCACGAAAGAGCTTGGAATAAAATTTCTTTAGGGAAAAAGACAAGTTAGATAAGGCTTTAAAAATCAAGGCAAGGTTATTTCTAATAACTTTGCCTTTTGATGAGTTGTTTTTTCTAAAGAAAGTTTTATTTTTTGTAAACTTGCAGGAATAAGAACAACTTCTCCATAGTTTAGAGATTCTTTATCATTTTCTAAAGACAACACGCATTTGTTTTCAACGTTTATTAAAATCTTAAAAGAATCCAGGTTTTCATAGTTTCTTTCTACTGTATTTTCTATTGTGATTAAAGAAGTGTTAAAATACGGACAAGAGACGATTGGGGTTGTTGGAGTGTTTTGAGGATGATAATCAATTTCTTTGTTTGTTGATTTTTGAAAATCAATGGCTTGTAAAGCAAGCTTTGTGTGCAGCTCTCTTTTTTTACCATTTTTGTTCACCCGATCCCAATCATAAATACGATAAGTGATATCAGAAGCTTGTTGGATTTCGGCTAGTAAAATTTTTCCTCCAATGGCGTGAACTTTTCCTGCAGGTAAGAAGAAAACATTTCCTTTTTTAACAGGCACTTGATTTAAAATAGAAAGCAATGTTTTTTCTTTTAAATGTTTAAGGTAAGTTTCTTTGGATATTTTTTGATTAAACCCATAGATAATCCTAGCATTTTTTTCTGCTTGTAAAATATACCACATTTCTGTTTTACCAAAGGATTGGTGTGCTTTAAGTGCTAAGTTGTCATTTGGATGGAGTTGGATCGAAAGATCACTTTTAGCATCAATAAATTTAATTAATAAAGGAAACGTATCACCATAAACTTCATAAGCTTTTTTTCCTAGAAGACTAGATTGATATTTTCTAATCGCCTTTTTTAAAGAAGTTCCTTTGAGAAACCCATTAGTGATCATTGAAATTTCTTTTCCAAATCCGGTGATTTCCCAAGATTCTCCACATTGTTTTAAAGAAGAAGTATCTTTTTTAAGAATGGTTTTAATTTTATCTCCTCCCCATATGGTTTCTTTAAAAATGGGTTGGAATTTTAATGGATAGTTTATTAAAGTCATTGGCTTTAGTGTCTTTAAATTTATTTTATATTAAAATGATCATGTTAAGGGGGATTATTTTTTTATGAATAATCTTTTTCAAGTGATTTATCAAGAAGCTTGTCATCTTTATAAAAAAAAAAAGTATGAGCAAGCAGAAGTTGTTTTAATAAAGCTTTTTCAAAATAACCCTAAAGAAGTTTGTATCCATTATATGTTGGCAGTTGTCATGATTCGTTTAAAAAGGGATAGAAAAAGAATTTTTGGGCATTTAAAAAATATTCTTCATTTACAAGGCTCGTCTTCTTTTGTGAATCGCTCTCGTTTACTTTTGGGTTATTTATCGATTGAAGAAAATGAGTTTAATTTAGCTAAAGATTATTTAAATCCATTGAAAGATCATGTTTCTAAAAAAAAAAATCCTTATTCGTTTTTGGCTTATATTGCTTACAAGGAAAATGAATATAAGCAAGCAAAAACGTATTATGAAAAATCGTTACAAATTGATACTGATAATCCCAATACTTTGAATGCACTGGGGTATTTGTATCTGGAAATGGGTCAAGAAAATAAAGCAGAAGAATATCTTTTAAAAGCTTTAAAAAAAAATGAGAGTCATTATGCTTATCTTGATAGTGTAGGGTGGTTTTACTTTCTTAAAAAACAATTTTCTAAAGCGATTCATTATTTAACAAAGTCATTTGAAACTAAACCCCTTGAAATCACTAAAAAGCATTTAGAAATAGCCAAAAAAGCGAGTTTTAAATGAGAGGGTGGTTACTTTGTTTTTTTTTGGGAGGGTTTGTTTTTTCTTGTTTGAGAAATGAACAGAAAATTTATCAAGAAGCGGTGAATTTTTTGCTTAAAGAAGATATCAAATCTTTAAATCAGGCGGTTAAAAAATATGATGAAACGATTCGATATACCTTACTAGCTTTAGATGGGAAATATAAGGCTTACAAAGTTTTAGGGATGAAACTTTTAGAGCATAAAATGTATTTAGAAGCGTCTAAAGCCTTTAATTTAGCGAGAAAAATTGATCCCACGGGTCCTAATATTCATTATTATTTAGGGCTTTGTTATGCTAATTATGCAGAAGTCATTTTTGATGAACGAAGAAAATATATTGACTTGGCTGAAAAAGCCTATCAAGCTGGACTGAAACAAGATAAAAATAATGCCATTATTTATTATGCTCTTGGGGTGTTGACTGGGTTTCTTAAAAAAGATCTTGATGAAGGGATTAGGTTGCTTGAAATTGCAAAAACAAAAGAACCGAATGATTTGAGTATTTTATTTGCGTGTGCTAATCTATATTATCAAAAAGGATTTAAAGAAATTGCTAGGGGTTATTATCAAAAAATTATGCAAATAGCCCCTAAAAAATCAGAAAAGTGGCAAAAAGCAAAATCTAATTTGGAGGATCTTTTTTAAAAAACAATGATTTCTTCTTATGATCCTGTAAAAACAATTAGTTTAACGTGTTCTAAGACGTTGAAAGGTAAAGCGCTTAATTTATTGGCAAAACAATTGGGGGGATATGATCGAGTTTTGTCTTTAAGTGATCAAGAAATTACAAAATGGTTAAAAGAATTTAAAAAAGATTTTGAAGGCAAAGAGGTTCTTTATGAAAAAGGTAAGGTTATTTTCAAACAATGTAAGGAGCAGGGAATTAAGATTCTTTTTATAGAAGACTCATTGTATCCTAGTCGTCTTAAACAAATTTATAATCCGCCTTTAGTGCTTTATTATAAAGGAGCGTTTTCTACAAAGCTTTTGTGTTTAGAGCAAAAGACGGTTTCAGTTGTAGGGACTCGAAAACCTCATAAAGATACTTTGAAAAAAACAAAAGAGTGGTGTTTTCATTTATCAAAGTTAGGCTTTCATATTATTTCAGGGATGGCTTTAGGGATTGATGCGTTTTCTCACTTGGGAGCTTTAGAAGGGGTTAATGGGGGGACTACAGCTGTTTTAGGTAGTGGAGTTGATTTTGTTTACCCTTATGGTAATCTTCCTTTATATCGTCAAATTTTAGACAAAGGCGGAACCATTCTTTCTGAATATCCTCCAAAAACAAAGCCTAAAAGATATTATTTTCCTTTTAGAAATCGTATTATTAGTGGGCTTTCGGATGTGCTTATTATGATGCAAGCGGGGGCTAAAAGCGGGGCTTTAATTACAGCGAGGTATTCTTTAGAAAATAATAGAGATATTCTTGTTTACAAAGGGGAGTTTAATTCGTCATTATTTGAGGGAAATCAAAATTTAATTAAAGAAGGGGCTAAATCGATTTATTCTTTAGGAGATTTATTACGATACTTTAATTGTGATGAGGTTCTTTCTTTTGAAGCAGTAGAAATGACTGATGTTGAAAAAAAAATCATGGCAACCCTTTGTGGTAAAAAATCTAAAGATTTAACAACCCTTTCAAAAACACTGATGATAAAATCAGAAGACCTTGTGGGACATTTATTACATTTGATTTTAAAAGGAATGGTTGAAGAGCTTCCTGGTAAAAGATATTTTAAAAAAAATCCTTATCATTAATTAGTGGCTAAAGTAAAGAAACGATCAATGGATGATTTAAAAAAAATTTTCAATTGCTATTTAAGCTACTTAAAGATAGAAAGAAATTATTCTCTCAACACAGTTGAAGCTTATAAAAAAGATGTTTTGCGATTTACAACTTTTTTACCTAAAGAGTTTCATTTGTATACTAGAGAAGATATTCGTTTTTATTTAAGAAATTTAAAAAAAAAAAAAAAATCTAATAGTTCGATTATTCGAAATATTTCAAGTCTTAAAAATTTTTTTTCTTTTTTAACAAAATATTCTTTAATGAATTATAGTCCCATGACTGCTATGAGTCGTTATAAGAAAAAAAAAAACCTTCCTTGTTTTTTGTATCAAAATCAATTGGTGGATCTTTTGGACTCTTTTCCAAAGGAAACGTATCTAGATGAAAGAAATCGAATTATTTTTGAAGCCCTTTATGGTTTGGGAATAAGAATTTCAGAACTTTCTAAAATTGGAGAAGGAGATATTTGTTTTGAAACAAAGATGATTAAAATTAATGGGAAGGGAAGAAAAATACGTTTTTTACCTTTAACCGAAAGGCTCTTTACAGTTTTTAAAAATTTTATTAAAATTAAAAATAAAGCTTTAGATAAAATTTTTAAATCTAATGAAAAATTATTTTTAAATCATAAAGGACAAACATTGTCGATTAGAGGGATTCGTTTTTTATTTTATAAAATGGTATTAAAACATTCGGCTTTTTTAAAGATTTCTCCTCATGCGCTTAGGCATTCTTTGGCAACGCATCTTTTAGAAAACGATTGTGATATTAAAAAAGTACAAGAAATTTTAGGGCATAGCTCACTGAGCTCGACACAAGTGTACATGCACCTCTCTAAAAGCCAATTGAAGAAAAAATATTTAACTCACCACCCTCTTTCTATAAAAAAAAAGGCAATGTTTTGAAAAGAAACCAAAATACTTTTTATGGGACAACGATTGTTTGTGTAAGGAGGTCTAAGAAAGTTGCCATAGCGGGAGATGGACAAGTAACACTTGGTAATAGTGTGATTAAAGGTAATGCTAAAAAAATTAGAAAACTTTATAATGGGACCGTCATTAGTGGTTTTGCTGGAGCAGTAGCGGATGCACTTAGCTTGTATGAGAGGGTAGAGAAGAAATTAGAATCTTTAAATGGAGATCTTTTGGCCGCTTGTGTAGAGCTTGCTAAAGATTGGAGGATGGATAAATACCTTAGAAAACTTGAAGCGATGATTATTTTAGCGGATAAAAGCAAAACCTTTCTTTTAAGTGGAAATGGAGAGATTTTTGAATCTGAAGATGGAGTGATTGCCATTGGTTCTGGGGGAGATTTTGCTCGTAGTGCCGCTCTTGCTTTGCTTGAAAACACCAAACTACAAGCCGATGAGATTGCAAATAAATCTATTCAAATTGCTTCTAAAATTTGTATTTATACCAATGATTTTCAAGTTTTGGAGACTCTTTTTTAATGCCTATGTTAGACAATTCTCAAGAAAGTTTATCTCCAAAAGAAATCGTTGAGGCTTTAGATCGTTACGTTGTTGGTCAAAAAAAAGCTAAAAAAGCAGTTGCCATTGCTCTTCGTAATCGGATCCGAAGAAAAAAAGTCCCTAAAGAATTAAGAGATGAAATTTTGCCTAAAAATATTATGATGATTGGTTCAACAGGAGTTGGGAAAACTGAAATCGCCAGAAGACTCGCTTATTTAGATGAAGCTCCTTTTATTAAAGTAGAAGCAACTAAATTTACAGAAGTCGGCTATGTTGGTCGAGATGTTGATTCTATTATTCGAGATCTTGTTAATATTGCTATTAACAAAGAAAAAGAAGCTCTTAAAAAAAAAGTTGAAAAAGAAGCTGAAAAAACAACTGAAGAAATCCTTTTAGATTTACTCATCACTCCTCCTAAAGGAAAATCTGTCGTTAGTTCGCTATCACAAGAAGATGCTGCTTCTTCTTATGAAAAGACACGAAGTAAAATAAGACAAATGCTCCGAGATGGAGTCTTTGAAAATAAAATCATAGAAATTGAAATTAATCAAAATTTAAGTAATCGAAAAATGATGGAATTTTCCTCTGAACAAGGATTTGAACAAATTGATTCTTTGCTTCAAAATTTAATGCAACAATTTAAAACCAAAAAAAATAAGAGAAAATTAAAAGTTAAGCAAGCAAGAAAAATTATTAAAGAACAAGCAGTTGAAAAATTAATTGATATGGATAAAATAATTGAAATAGCGATTTTAAAAACCGAACAAAATGGGATTGTTTTCTTAGATGAAATCGATAAAATTGTTAGTGGTACACAAGCTCAATCAGCACAAGTTTCAAGAGAAGGGGTTCAAAGAGATTTGTTGCCTTTGATAGAAGGTTCTTCTGTTAATACGCGCTATGGTATTATTAAAACAGATCATATTTTATTTATTGCTGCAGGGGCTTTTCATGTCAGTTCACCATCAGACATGATCCCAGAGTTACAGGGTCGTTTCCCCATACGTGTAGAGCTAAATCCCCTTTCTGTTAAAGATTTAGAAAAAATTTTATCAAGTCCTAAAAATGCTTTGATCAAACAATACCAAGCCCTTCTTAAAACGGAAGGCATTCATCTTGAATTTTCTTCTGAAGCAATAAAAAAAATTGCAACGATTGCTGCTGATGTTAATCAATCTTCTCCCAATATAGGTGCTAGACGTTTAACCACAATAATGGAAAAATTATTAGAAGATATTTTGTTTTCAGCTCCTGATATTGAAAATAAAAAAATCTCTATTGACCTCACTTATGTTAAAAAATACATGGACCCTTTAATCGAGAGTAAAGATTTAACAAAGTATATTTTGTGAAACAATTTTGGAGTCATTTTTATTCTAGAGAAATTGTAGCTACTACATCATCAATTATCATTCATTTATTTGTGATTGCTTTATTTTCCATTAACTCGGACTTGAATCGTTTTTTTTTCAAATCAAAAAAAACCAACCAATTTAATAATATTTTAATTGATTTATCAGACTTAAAAGAAACACAAGAAATCATCGATAACAAAGTTCCTTTTATTTCTCAAAAAAATAGAGCTTTAAAAGGAAAGCTCACTGAAAAAAAAGGAATCCATATCCTCTCTCCAAAATCTCTTCCTCAAAACCCTACTAAGTATCAAGCACCTTCTCTTTCTGTTGTTATTTTAGAAGATAACGATAACGGAAAAGAGGAGAAAAAAAAAAATTTTTTGCAAAAAAAAAAAAATGTTCAAAATCCTAATAAGAAACAAAATCAACAAATCTTAAAACAACTTGTTACTGAAAATATTTCTGATTATCGTTTTAATTTTAATTTAGAACAACCCATTCAAATTGGGAGTCGAAAAGATAAAAATGCAGAGTTTTATTTAGAGTTTTCAAAAATTATTAAAAAACAATTTATTACTTATATTCAAAGTAGTTTGAGACAAAACTTATCTTATGTAAATGCAGATAAAGTCTCTTCTGTTGGTAAAATTTTTAAAGATGGCAGTATTGTTTTTGTGAAGGTAAAAAAAATTAGTAAAAAGCAACCTTATTTTAATTACTTAGCTGAGAGAGTCATTAATAAACCAGGTAAAATCAGTAAAGTCCCAAAAAGTATTTTAGGGCGAAAAAAAACCTTTGCTTTTTTTGAACTCAGTATTATTTTTACAGGACCTCCAGGAAATCAGTGGTGGTGTGGGTATCAGTTTTACCCTAGTGAAGAATAAAAATCCTTATTATGATAAGACCACTTGTATTTCTTGGAAACCCTCTTTTAAAAAAAAAAAGTGAGACGATCAAAATCTTTGATAAAGAATTAGAAACTTTAGTAGGAGATATGTTTGATACGATGTATGCTTTTCATGGCATTGGGCTTGCGGCTGTTCAAGTAGGTATTTTGAAAAGAGTTTTTGTCATAGATATCCCAAACATTACTCCAGAACCAATGGTTTGTATCAACCCAATCATACGTACTTTTTCCAAAGATCAGAAAAAAAAAGAAGAAGGCTGTCTTTCAATCCCTGATTTTAAGTACCCAGTCACTCGTTCCCATTCTGTTGTTTTTGAATATCAAACGTTTGAACAAGAAAAAAAAGAGATGCTTGTTGAAGAAGTTTTTGCTATTTGTGTCCAACATGAGTTTGATCACTTAGAAGGAATCTTATTTTTAGATCGCCTTAAAAAACGAAGCAAAAAAAAAATAAACCTTCTTTTACAAGAAAAAGGGCTGCCTTCTTATTTTTAAAAAAAAAAGTTATCTACTCAAGTAGTCTTCACAAGTGATGTTGACATCTAATATTTTTTCAAAAGGTTTCACATCAATCATACATTTAGAAATTTTTTTAATTGTTTCTTTTAAAATTTCTTCTTTAATATAAAAAACAAGTTCATCGTGAATTTGCATAATCATTTTTGCTTTAATTTGTCCTCGTTGTACTTGTTGATCGATTTCAATCATACTCAGTTTAATAATATCAGCAGCTGTTCCTTGAATGACATTATTAAACGCAATTCTTTCAGCTCGACTTCTGATATGAAACTGACTAGCGTTAATGTCAAGTACCGGTCGCTGTCTTCCATAATAAGTTTTGACAAATCGTGTCTTTCGTGTTTGTTCAATAATTGATTTGATGTATTGGGTCACTTGTTTATAATGTTCAAAGTAAAGATTAATAAAATGTTGGGCTTCTTTTGGGCCAATGCCCAAGTCTTCAGAAAGTGCATAAGCAGAAATCCCGTAAATAACCGAGAAGTTGATTGTTTTTGCGATGCGTCGCTGGTCTTCATTAATCATTTCAGTGGCTGTTTTAAATAGCAAGGAGGCCGTTTCAAGGTGAATGTCTTGATTATTTTCATATGCTTTTAATAAAATAGTATCTTTAGAAAGTTGTGCTAAAATACGCAATTCTACTTGAGAATAATCAATAGAAACAACTTTATAACCTTTTGGGGCAATGAAAGCTTTTCGAATGCTTCTGCCTTCTTTTGCTTTAATAGGAATGTTTTGTAAATTAGGGTTATGAGAGCTTAGCCGACCTGTTGCGGCAATAATTTGACTGTAGCTTGTATGAATCTTATCGGTATGTGGATTGATCATTTTTGGAAGGGCATTGATATATGTATTTAAAAGTTTTGAAAATTTTCTATGCTTGAGCAAAAAATCAGCGATGAGGTGTTTGTAAGAGAGTTTTTTTAAAACATCGGTATCCGTAGAATAGCCTGTTTTTGTTTTTTTAATGGGTTTGATGGCGAGTTTTTCAAATAAGATTTTTTGAACTTGTTTGGTAGAACTAATATTAAATTCTTCCTCTGCCAAATCATAAATTTTTTTTTCAATTTCCTTTAATTCTAAACTCATCTTCTTAGATACTTTTTTTAAATATAAGCTGTCAATCAAAACCCCTTCTAGCTCCATATGAGCTAAAACTGTAATGAGAGGAATATCAATCAAATAATAAGGTTTTGTTATTTCTTTATTGAGGGTTTTTTCTTGTGCTTGATAAAGTAAAAACGTATATTCACCATCTTCAAAAGTATATGTTTCCAAGTTTTTTTCAGGGATGTCCCAAATGGATTCATGCCCTTTTTCAAGATCTTGATAATTTTTTTTTTCTATACCAAAGTATTGCCTGATAAGATTTTCTAAATTGTAATGACTTTTAACTGGGTTAAGAATGTATTCTCTTAACATGGTATCTTCTGCAAGGCCTTTTAAAGCGATGTTTTGTTCTTTTAAAATGGAATATTCATATTTTAGGTTATGTCCTATTTTTTTGATGGTTTCATCTTCCATTAAATCTTTAAAAGGTTGTAAAAAAATTGGTAAGTGATTTTGTGTTTTGGTTTGAAAAGCAAGATAAAAAGATAGGTGACTAGGGAGGACAAAAACAACAGAAATCAATTTTGCTTCAAACGAATCTAAAGAAGTTGTTTCAAGATCAAAAATAATTAATTTTTCTTTTTTAGCTAATGTTAAAAAAGAATCGAAATCTTCTTTAGTCTTTATTAAAGATCGTTTAAAGGTAGGGGTTTGAATGGCTGTTTTTGTTGTTTTTGGAGGGTTTTTAGTCAGCTCTAAAAGAGTACCACTAAAATCAGTGTTTTCTTTTGGAAACTGATAAAGTTTTAAAAGATTGAAGCATTCTTTATCGGTTAATTTTTTATTGATTTCTTTAAGATTTATCTTTTGAAGATTTAAACTTACTAGAGGAGGGATAGAATCAATATTTTTTTCAATAACAACCAATTTTTTAGATAAAAAAGCATTTTCTTTATTTACAAAAAGTTTTTTTTGTATTGATTTGTTTTCAATTGCTTCTAAATTGGCATAGATTTGTTCAAGAGACTTATAGTCTTCAATCAGCTTACTGGCTGACTTGGGCCCAATTCCTTGCACTCCCGGGATATTGTCAGATCGATCTCCTGTCAAAGCTAAATAATCAATCATATTTTCTGGAAAAACTAAAAATTTATCCTTGACACTTTGAGCATCTTTTGTAACAAGTTCATTAGTTTTTTGATCAAAAGCAATTAATTGAGTAGTTTGATTAATTAGCTGGGCCAAATCTTTATCAGTAGAGAAAATAGATGTTTCTATTTTTTCATTCACCGCTTCTGTGGCATAAGTCCCTATAATGTCATCAGCTTCAAATCCTTTAGCAGCAATGCAAGGAATGCCCATGGCTTTTAAAACTTCGACTAAAAATCCAATTTGGATTTTTAAAGCATCAGGCATTGGAGGTCTTTGGGCTTTATAATTTTTATCAAGATCATGGCGAAATGTTTTCCCTTTTGAATCTAATGCAACAATCACTAAATCATAATGAGTGATAGAAAGTAATTTATAAAAAGTATTTAAAAATCCATAAATAACAGATGTTTCTTCCCCTTTTTGGTTTTTGAGTGGGTTTTTAATAAAAGCAAAATAAGACTTATAAAAAGCCCCATACCCATCGATTAATAATAATTTACGCATCATTTTTTTTATAGTATTGTTGTTTGGAGAGAAAAATATTACTAGTTTTTTATGAATGAAAAGATTGTTTTTTTTCTAAGCGTATCGCCCAGAAAAGAAAAAATTTAATTAGATAATCATTAAAAATAAAATAACAATGCCAATAAAAATAGAAAAATACAAAATCATTTTACCAAGATCATTTTCTTCTTTTGTGTTTTTTTTCTCTTCAGATTTTTCTGAGTTCATTTTCAATTTCACTTGTTCACTTTCTGAAATTTTGCCATATAAAGAGTCTTTAATTTGAACTAAAAGAAGATACGCTTGATCTTGTATTTTGATTTCTATTACGGTTGCTAAAATAGAAAGAGTATTCCCTTCTTTCCCTTTAAGTTTTAACATTGCATTATATTTTTGTCCTTTGGCATCGTTAAAAATTTTAACCATAATTTCATCTCCTACTTTAATATCAAAAATAGGCTTCCCTGTAATCGGAGCTAAGACAGGATAACATTCTAATAAAGTACTATTTTGGGGAAGATTAGAAAAATCCTTATGAGGCTTAATAGACGTAGTAGAGATTTTATTTTTTTTTTGATTTTCTGTTGGTTCTTCTTCTTCTTTCTTGTTTTCTTCCTTGTTAAAGTATTCATCAACATCACTTTCTTTAACGGTTTCTAAGTGTAGTTTAATAACAATATTTCGGTCAAAGAGAATACTTAATAAAATTGATTTAACCAGTTCAGTGATTTTTTCTTTTTTTCCTTTTAAGATTAGATTTTTAATTTCTAAAATTTCACTTGTTTCAAACCCACTTTTTGAAGCTATTAAAATTTTTTTTTCTAGCTGTTGTTGTTGAGTAGATGATTTTTGAGCTTCATTTTTGACGTAATTTATAAAATTAGACCAAGAATCTTCTAAATAAGTGTTTGTTAAAATAGAGGAATATGGAGAAGTGGCAACTTGTTGATATTGAGCTCCATGTGTTTTAGAATTGAGCAAAACATAAGCAACCCCATAAGCATTTGCTTCATCAGATGCGAAACTATATTTTAAAATGATAAGATAATTATCTTCTTTTTCTTGGTTTGGGTTTAGTAATGAATCATTTTCTAAATTTTCATCGTTAGGTTGTGAATTAATTTTAAGATTGGATGGTTCGTCGGCTTGGTTTGGAGTATCCATTGGTATCTTTATAATATCATTGATTGAGTTTAACTTTTTGATTGCTTAATTAAAATTCGGACTTTAGAGCTTAAAATTTTAATAAATTTCAATTTTATACAAATGAAATTTAAAAAATATGAATAAAGAAAAGAAATTAAATAAAATAAAAACTGGCCAGTGCTGGAATCGAACCAGCGACACGAGGATTTTCAGTCCTCTGCTCTACCGACTGAGCTAACTGGCCAAATGAAAAACATTGTTATACTATTATGGTTTACTTCTAAAAGCAAGAGACTACTTTCTCTTTTATCTATGCTATAATGGCTTTTAAAATTTTCTTATTACCAATGAATACAAAAAAAAAGTGGATTGATAAACTTTATGATTATTCTATCGATCACTTCGTTAATTGGAAGAAACACTTAAAAGAATATCTATGGGCAATTGCGATTGTCCTTATGATTCGTTCAACTCTGATCACTATTTATAGGATCCCTACCGGATCGATGATCCCTACTTTTAAAATAGGCGATATCTTAGTGGCTAATCATTTTTATTATGGTTTGAAAATCCCCTTTACTTATGGTTTAAAAAACTTTCGTTTAAAGCCTATTAAGAAACCAGACAGAGGAGACATTGTTATTTTTAGAGGGCCCAGAGAAGAATTCTTTTATATTATTAACCTTTTGGTTTTTAACAAAGAAGGAAAAGCATTTTTAAACCAACTCAATCATTTGTCTTCTTTTAAACGACCGATTTCGATACAAGGAACACAAACAAATTATATTTTTCTTCCCAACCCTTCTTTAGGCAAAGAAAATACCATCATTACTTTACATCATTCTGTTTATAAAAAATTTTTAAAAGGTTTAAAAAAACCCTTAAAAGAGCCTTATCTTTCACTTAGAATCCAAATCTTAAATAAAAAAGGTAGAAAAATTATTGAGCAAATTCAAAAAAATACAACTTCTGAAAAAAATATCTTCTTTTATCCTTTAGATAAAAATGCAAGCTTCATTACTTTAAATTTACCTAAAAGTGAATATTTAGATAAAAAAATACTTTTAGAACAAAATGAAGCTTCTTTAAAAGTGATGAGCACTAAAATAGAAAAAAAATTATTTATCATTCAGGGCATTGAAAAACAAAAAAAATATATCACTTATCATACTAATCGTTATCGTGGATTTGTAAGCTCATTAATCAATACCCCTATGGCTGGATTATCGATTGCTTCAACGATTCTCATTAATTCTCCATTTTTTATGATTTATAAAATAATTTATAACCATTTTTCCAACCGTTTTATATTTGATTTTATTTCTTTTTATCCTAATAAATACATCGATACGACTAAAGATTATGTTAAACGAGTTGTTGCTAAAGAGGGGGATATCGTTGAAATTTTTGATAAAAAACTTTTTGTTAATGGAAAGCAGTATCTTTCCAATCTGCAAAATAGCCATATTGATTCAACTGATAATACGTTTATGCTTTTTGAAGAGAAAGTCTCTTTTGACCATACTAAAAATAAGATTTACCCCGTTCGTTATAATAAGTTTATCGATTCTAAAAAACCAAAAGTAAAATTCGATGCTTCTATTTGGCCTTTAGATCCTAATAATAGTTGGTATTTTAATGGAGATAGTTATCGAGATCATTTTGGTCCCATTGTTGTGCCTTTAAATCATTATTTTGTTTTAGGGGATAATCGAGATGAATCTTTTGACTCCCGTTATTGGGGGTTTGTGCCTTATTATGCGATTAAAGGAATCCCAATGGTCAAGCTATTTCCTTTTAATCGATTTGGGATGATTAAATAATAATTGTTCTTGTTTTTTTAGTAGGTTAATATGAAATATGTCGGCTTTATCTTAGACCTTTTTCGAGATAATCGGTATGCAGACTTTAATGAAGATTTGCGTCATTTTTATCAAAAAATTAATATCACAGAGATTAAAGTTGTAAATAATCTTAATCAACCTTTGCTTTCTTTTTTATATAAGCATTCGCAAGGGTTTGATGCGATTGTGATGGTGCATAGTGATAGTGAATTTTATAATGTTGGGGAAAACCAAAGGCTTTTGAGTAATTTTGAAAAATATGGTTGTGATATTGGTTTTGGGGATGATTTCCCAAAAGGGATTGTAGGAGAAGTCGTTCGAAGAGATGCTTTGTCTGTTTTAGAAAATTTGCGTGTTGAAAAAGGGCTTAAAGAAGAAAGAAATTTGATTCATAATCTCATTCATATTGATGTGAATATGTTTGATTTAGAAAACTTATATGCAGAAATTAATTTACATACTTTAAGATTATCTTTTTTTAGTGATAACCAGCAGGATGCTTTTGTAATCAAAAAAATTAAATCAATACTTCCTTATAAAAAAGGAGACTGCTTCAATTTTTCTTTTACAGAGATGGCACAATCTATTATAAATCATCGGCATCACTTGCGTACCATAAGCAAATATTTTGAAGTTGAAATTTCTAATCAATGTGAACAAGCATGTGTTTTTTGTCCTAAAACACACCTTCCTAAACAAGAAGCGATTTTTATGAGTTTTGATGATTATAAAGTCATTTTGGAAAAAATCTCTTCTTTTTCTGATAACCCTACTATTAATTTTACAGGGATGGGCGAAGCGTTAAAAAATAAAGATTTTTTGACTATCTTAAAAGATACCTTAGCTAAAAACATTGCTTGTTTTTGGGAAACATCGGCTTGTGAATTAACCTCAGAAATAGCTGATGAAATCCTTTCTTTTGAAAATCAAGAAAAATTGTTAACCATTATTTTTTCTATTGATGCGGTTGATGAAACTCTTTATAAAAAGCTTAGACCTTCTAAGCATTCTTTTAAAGAAACTTTGGAAAATATTGAATATGTTCTTCTTCGAAAAAGAGACAATGCGTATGTTCAAGCAGTTAAGATGAAAGACAATTTTGAACATTTAGTGACTTATCATCATTATTTTAAGCGTTACACGAATAATATTATTATTCAAAAATACAATGGTTATAAAGGTTTTCTAGAAGAAAGACGACTCAATCCTATGGAGCCTTTTGAAGCCATTGGTTGTTGGCATTTGAAGCGAGAGATGGTGGTTGATGTTAGAGGAGATGTGTATGTGTGTAAGCAAGATATTAAAAAAGAACATTGTTTGGGAAATTTAAAAACAGAGCCAATACAAGCTATTTTTGATAAAGGGCAATCTTATTTTGAAAAACATCTTAAAAAATGGGATTTTTGTAAAAATTGTGATGAATATTACACTTATAATCTTTAAATTTTCATTTTTTCTATAAGTTTTCTTATTTTTTTTTGATAGGCTATGTTTTTAAAAAACCTATACCGAAAATTATAAGGTAATTATCTTTATAATGGTTCGCTTTATGCATCGATTTATTTTTATAGCTTTAATAATTTTTTCTTTTCTTTTTTCAAAGACGCCATCAAAAGTGTTTGAAACTCAAACAGCGGTTGTTTCTGATCAAGGAGCCTATGCTTTTGAGTTTAATTTTTATAATAATGGAGGGGTTCAAGGGAAGGCTGGTTTGGCGATTAGTTCTTTTTTTGAGCTTGGTGTTATTGAATACATTGATGGGCTTATTGGAAAAGAAAAAGTTACTTTTAATGTTCCGGGTGTTTTTGCAAAAATTAAATTTACAGATAATGCGGTAGAAAAATGGAATTTTTCTTTTGGGTATGATGCTCTTTATAGTGGTTCTTTTTCAGAATATGCAGATAAACGTTATGGAGTTTATGGAGTTTTTTCTAAAGGATTCTTTTTTATTTTACCGCTTCCTCATGTTTATAGTGTTGGGATTGTTTATCCGGTAGTACCTGATGAAGGTACTTTAAATTTTTATTCTTCTATTATTTCTAGTTTTAATGAAATGTTTTCACTTGGAATTGAGTTGACGAGCCTTTCTCTTGAAGACAGGAAAAATTATAACTTTATTAACAATTGGTCTTTTAATTTTAATCTTAATGAACAGTTTTCTATCCAATTTACTTTACAACTTGGAAGTCGAAATGAATACAATGCTCAAGATTCTTTAGAAAAAACGATTATAGACTATAGTCGAAATGTTCGTTTAGTATACGGAAGTTTTTTTTAAATTAAATCTTAAACAGCTACAGCCGTTAGTTAATATCTTAAAAAAAAGCTAGATCGATCAATAAAGATTAATTTCTAATGATATAGATAAGGACTAAACGAATAAAAAAATTGATTTTTTACCTAGAATAAAACTCAATAATTAAAGATTCATTCAATTCAAAAGGATAATAAATATCTTCTCTTTCAGGCAGGCGATCTAATTTACCGCTAATTTTTTGAGAATCAAGTGTTAAATAAAGAGGAACTTCTCTTTCTGGATGCTCAAGATGAGTTTTAATAAGAGGGATTTCTTTTGATTTGCCTTTAATACGTATAACGTCATCTTTTTTAACAAGATATGAACAAATATTAATTTTTTTTTCATTAACCAAAATATGTCCATGAGAAACAATTTGTTTCGCTGCAAAAATAGTTGGAACCAAGTTCATCCGGTAAACAATCACATCAAGTCTTTTTTCTAAAAGAAGAATGAAATTATTCCCTATATTACCACCTTTTTGTTTTGCTTTTTTGTAATAGTGATTAAATTGATGTTCGCGTATACTACCATAAAAAAACTTTAATTTTTGTTTTTCATCAAGACGTAAACCATATTCTGATTTTTTTCGGGTTCTTTTTTGAAAACTACCCCCACCACTTTCTTTTTTTTTTGCTAAAGGGTCTCGTGGCCGTCCCCAAAGGTTTACTCGAAACCTTTTTGCAATTTTATTTTTAGGGCCAAAATTTGAAGACATCGTTAATAAGTATTTTATTATAAGGTTAAAATTATTTTCAAGTCAATTTTTGTTAAAGTTTTATTTTCTTTTGTCAATTAATACAAGCTTAAAGCTGATGATGCTATAATCATAAACACTCTTTTAAGCAATTCTTTTCTGTTTTCAATGTCACTTTTTCATTTAAACCAATTAATTTTGTTGCTTTAAATATTTAACTTCAAAAAATGTTCAAGTGGTTTAAAACTTTATCTTTATTTAATCATCACCAACACTTTTCAGAAGAGCAAAAAGAAAAGATTGAAGTTTTTAAAAATCAAATTCTTCAAAGTATTAATTCTTCTAAAAACCATGTTCCTAAAGAGATGTCTTTAAACTTTGTTTCAAAAAAAGATACAACTGAAACTAAAGAAGATAAAACTAAAACTAAAAATTCTTTTTTATCTTCTTATCGTTTTGAAGAATTATTTTTAAAAAAAGAAATTATTATTCGTCTTCGTCATTTAAATTTTATATCTCCAACAGAAGTACAAGAAAAAGTCCTTCCTTTGGCTTTAGAAGGGAAAAATATTTTATGTTCATCAGAGACAGGTTCTGGGAAAACGTTAGCGTTTGTTTTGCCAATGATTCAACAATTAATAGAACAAAAAATTTCCCAAGGGTTGATTATTGTCCCAACAAGAGAAATTGCCATTCAAATCGAATCACTCTTAGAGAATTTTTTAAAAGAATTTAGCTTTAGATCTGTTCTCCTTATAGGCGGGGTAAATATTAAAGAACAAAAGCTTGTTCTTAAAAATTATCCTCAAATTATAGTAGCAACTCCAGGGCGATTACTCGATGTATTAAATACAGGTCTTTTGTGGCTTAAGTACACTCATTTTGTTGTTTTAGATGAAGCCGACCGAATGCTTGATATGGGGTTTGAAAAAGACTTGATTCGTATTTATCAAGAGCTTCCAGGAAATCAACAAACTCTTTTTTTTACAGCGACTTTAGTTAAAGGTGTTGAATCTCTTGTTTTAAGATATACAAGAAATTATGAAAAAATTATTATTGGACAAAGACTTGCCGCTGGAAAAAATATTAAGCATGGATTAATAAAAGTCGATCAAAGAAGTAAAACTAAAATATTAAAAAATATTTTTTCTTTAGAAAAAGAAAAAATGATTGTTTTTTTTAATACCATTAAATCCGCCCAAAAATGTTATGCTTTTTTTAAAAACCTTGGTCTTAAAAAAATGGAAGTAATTCACTCTGGGAGAAGTCAAGAAAAAAGAGAAGAGATTATTTTTAAATTTAAATCAAATGAAATAAATATTCTTTTTGGGACTGATTTGGCAGCTAGGGGCTTGGATATTGTTAATGTTTCTTTGGTGATAAATTATGATATCCCAAGATATTCTGAAGAATACATTCATCGCATTGGTAGGACAGGTCGAGCTGGAAAATCAGGTCGGGCTTATAGTTTTTTTACTCCTCAAGATGGCAAGAACGTTAAAGCGATCGAATCCATTATTGGTAAAAAACTGCAATTTCTTTCTTTTTGTTAAGGATTGAATTTTTTTTTTTGAAATGACATAATTATTAAATAAATATGAAAATAATCTTTTTAATTATTTTTTTATTGGTTTCTTTTGTTTTTCCACAAGATCTTTGGAAAGAAACAGGAGATATTTTTACCGATCAAAGGCTCCTTTCTATAGGAGAGATTATTCATATTCATTTTGAAGAAGGTTTGATTATTTCTTACCAGTCTACCCTTAATAAATTAATTCAAAAAAATACTCAAAGCCCTACAAGTAAAGCTGAAATACTTTCTTTTTTGCCTAGTTTGTCACTAGATAAAAATCAAAGTGCTTCTTCAGAGTTTTCAGCACAATCTTCTCAAGAATTTAGTGGATCCATTGCAGCTAGAATTGTTAATTACCAAGCCGCTTCAAAAGTCTACACCATTGAAGCCACTCAAAGCATTAATATCGAAGGCAGTCCACAAACCATTCTTTTACGGGGTTTGATTAGTCGAAAAGATTTGTCAGCTCGTCAAATCTCTTCTAGTAAAATCGCTAACACTCAAATCTTTTTTCAAGGAAATATCATTAAAGATAAAAAAAAATTTTTAGAAAAAGATTTTATCAATTTGTTTAATGATGAAAAAAATGACAACACTAATGACAAAAATAGTGAAAATAAAAGTCAAACTAACACCATCAAATTAGCAACAGATAAAAAAAAACAAATTTTTTTAGATTTTTTTAATCTTTTTTTAAATGAACTTTTTTAAAAGTAATGTTTTTTTCTTTTGCAAAGAAAATTTTTAAATTTTTTTTTTTTCTTCTTTTCTTATTTTTTTTTTCTTCTCTTTCTTCTTTTTATATCACGCCTTATTTAGTTAATAAAGGTTACAAGGCGATTTTGCTTCCTCAAGCTCAAGGGATTGAATATGTCAAAAAAGGAATTAAAATCAAAATAAAAGAATATAGCCCTCTTATAAAAATTAATAAAGCTTATTTTTTTTTTAAGGATTTTCCTCATATCGGCCTAAAAGGGACCGTGTTAAACAAAGAAGATGCTATTTTTTTACAGCAAACTCTTTTAGTGTATGAAAAAGAAGTTGAATATAAAAGAAAAAAAATGCTTAAAAGTAAAAAAAAAACACCAGGTATTAAAACAAATACTTTTGATCTTAGGGCTTCTCCTCCTATTCGTCAATTAAGGCATGGGAGTCAAAAAAATAAAATTGATAAAATTATTTTAGATGCAGGTCATGGAGGACAAGACGTGGGAGCTTCTTCTTACGGGTTTTTAGAAAAAGATTTGGCTATATTGGTCACTCGGGACTTGAAAAAATCTTTATTAAAACTTGGCTCTAAAGCTAAAATTATTTTGATTCGAAATCGCGACCAATATGTTTCTTTAGAAAAACGATGCCACTTAGCTAATCGCTCTCTTGGGCCTTATGAAAATGGGTTATTTGTTAGCATTCATTTAAACACTTGGTTTAATGAAAAAATAACGGGATTTGAAACATATTACTTGGGTCATAATAAAAAAATTCTTAAAGCAAGAGTGTATGCTCATATTGAAGACACCAGTTTTAATATTCAAAAAACAAATCTTTCTTATATGGATCCTTTTAAAATTATTTTTAGTCATCTCGAAGTCATCCAATATCAAAAAGAAAGTCGTTTTATTGCTAATAAAGTATCTACTTTAGTGCATCAAAAAATTAATGATTATACAGTTAATCGAGGGGTGAAATCAGAGCTTTTTTACGTTTTAAAAGGAGTTTTAATGCCTTCAATTTTAATTGAAGTCGGCTTTATTTCTAATAAAAACGATCTTGAGTTTATAACCGATGTAAAAAATAGAAGGCGCCTGACAGATAGTGTTGCTAGTGGTATTATTGAATATGAAAAAGATTTTGAAAAAACAATTGGTTTTTCTCAAAATCTTTTTTTGTTAGAATGATTTTTAAATTAATTAGACTTAGTTTTTTCTAATTGCTTAGCTCTTTTAAGGGCTGCTTTAACAGCAGAAACAATGATAGTTTCTAATTTATTTTTTTTTAAAATTTCCAGCGCCTTAGTGGTGGTGCCTTTAGAGGAACTGACTTGTTTTATTAACGACAGGGGAGTCATTTTTTCTTGTTCTTCTAAAAGAGAGCACGTCCCTTTTGAAGTTTTAATTGCCAAATCTAAAGAAGTCTTTGCATCAAGTCCACATTGTTGCCCCGCTTTTGATAAGGCTTCTAAAAAAACAGCCACGTAAGCGGGGCCACTTCCTGATAGAGCTGTAATAGCATTTATTTTTTCTTCTTTTACTTTGATATAGTTACCAAGTAATTCTAAATAAAAACAAATGATTGATTGATTTTTTTTTTTGAAATATTTATTAAAACAAACTCCCCCAGTGCCTTTACCAATAATAGATGGTAAATTAGGCATCAAACGAGCAATTTGTACCTTTGGATTTGAAAAGCTGTCTTCTAGTGTTTTTAATTTGATGCCCGCAGCAATGGAGATGAATATTTTATTATGTAAATTAGGAGCTTGTCTGATACTTTCAATGACTTTTGTTATTTCAAAAGGCTTGACACAAATAAAAATGAGATTACTTTTAGCAACTAATTGTTTTAGATCAGTTGTTAGCTTAAGATTAAGTTTTTTATTAAATTTTTTAAGTGTTTTTTCATTGACATCATAAAGAACTATTTTTTTAATCTTTCTTTTTTTTTCTATAAAAGATTTGGCAATACCAAAACCCATGTTGCCAACACCAATAACTCCTATTGTTTTGCCAAATAAATAATTTTTCAATTTTTTTTAAAGAAGAAAACAAACTTTTTTTAAAAAAGGATTTTTCTCTAAAAGTTTCTATAATGCTAAGATACTATAATACATTTTTAAAGACAAGAGTTTTTATTAGTCTCTTTTTTGTAAAATAAATCAAATTTAATAGAGTAGTTTTATTTTGGCTTTTGATAAAGAAATCATTGAACAAGTTAGAAGTGTTTGTGATATTGTTGATGTTATTGGTGAGAAAATCACTTTAAAAAAACAAGCTAACCAATATAAAGCGCTTTGTCCTTTTCATAATGATAAGCATCCTTCTTTGTTGGTTTCAAGACAAAAACAAATTTATAAATGCTTTTCTTGTGGATCAGGAGGAGATGTTTTTAAATTTCTTATGGAGTACGAGCATTTGTCTTTTCCAGAAGCGATTAAAGCACTTGCTAGCAAATATAACATTCCCTTACCTAATGAATCTTTTTTAGAAGGCAATAGTATTGATCGATTTTTATCCATTAAGGCGATCAATCTTTTTACCACTGATCTCTATCATCAATATCTTTTAAAGCATCAAAAAGCAAAATCAGCTCGAGAATACCTTAAGAAAAGAGGACTTAGTAAAAAATCCATTGAAATTTTTAAAATTGGATATGCTCCTGAAGAATGGCATTTTCTTGAAAAATATTTACAGAAAAAAAAATTTTCTAAAAAAGATATTTTAAATTCAGGTTTATTGGGACTTCGGTCGAAGGATCAAAAAGCTTATGATTTTTTTAGAGATCGAATTATTTTTCCAATTTTTAATGAAAAAAGTGAAGTCATCGGTTTTGGAGGAAGACGCCTAAATGAACAAAATGAAATTAAATATTTAAATACCAAAGAAAGTCTTCTTTTTAAAAAAAGATCAATCCTTTATGGATTTAGTCATGGCTATCATCAAATTTTAAAAGAAAAGCAAGTTTATATTGTAGAAGGTTATTTAGATGTAATCGCTTGTTATTTAAATAAGATTCCAGCGGTTGCTCCTTTAGGGACGGCTTTGACACGAGAGCACTTGCAAAAGCTTAAGCGATACCTTTTAAAAATTAATCTTTTATTTGATGGAGATTTAGCAGGTAAAAAAGCTTTGCTTAAAGCTTGCTTGGAGATGATTAAAAATGAAATGGAAGGCTTTGCGATAGAGCTGCCTACTAATGAAGATCCGTATACTTTTTTTAAAAAAAATGGAAAACAATCTTTTTTAAATTTTATTAAAGATCATCAAGTTTTAATTGATGATTATATTATCCAAGCTTATGTCCCTAAGCAAGGAAATTTTTCTGTGATTGAAAAAAAAAAAACAATTCAACAGTTTAATGATTTTTTATTAGACATTAAGGATTTATTTTTAAGAAAAGAGCTTAGTAAAAAAATAGCAAAAGTACTTGATGTTGAAGTTAAACTACTGCAAAATCATTCACCTTCTTTTCAGAAAAAACTTACTGTTTGGAAAAAAAAAACCCAGAAAGACACTTCTTATTTTGCAATTGAAAGAGAAATGATGCTTTTTTTATGTCATCATCCTGTGTTTGTTGATAAAGTTTTAACGATTATTTCTCTTGATGAAATTAAAGATACGTTGTCAAAAATTATTTTTGAAAAGCTTATTAATATCGAGAATAAAGAAAAAGCAACTTTTAATATGATTTTGGATTTGTTTGAAAATGAGCGCATTAAAGATTACTTACTAACTAAATTTGCTCAAGAAGATTTTTTTAAACATGATAACCAAGAAGAACAATTAACGGCTTATTTATGGACTTTAAGAAGAAAAAATATTGATGATGAAGTTAAAAAAATCACCCAAAAAATTTCAGATTGCTTGATTCATGGCAATAAGAATAAGCTAAATGAGCTTATTGAAGAGAAGACGCTGCGTATTAAAGAAAGAGAAAATCTTAGGGAATATATTGAAAACAATTAATTTTTTAAAAGTTTTTAATATCAGAAGCTTGTTTAATTAAAGCTACTTTTTGTTTTCGAATGTGCTGAATGTAAGGTAATTCGACTTGCATGGAAAGAAAGCTTTCTTCATTAAAAACTTTCAGAGATTTGAGCTTTCTTTTTTTGATTTTGTCTTTAATGGTTTCGAGTTTGATTGTTTTTGGATTTACCTTTTCTGAACAAACAGCAATGGTCCACAAAGTAGAATACATTTGAATGTAATTATAAAAAGGACTCACATAGTTAAAAACAGTAGAAAGTGTTTTTAAGATTTGGTTAAAGAGGGTAGGTCTTGTAATGGGAGATTCGGCGTGCATGACGAAGATGCTATGATTGTCTTTCAAAACTTTTTTGATGTTTTTAAAGAAGTCTAGTGTATATAGATTTTTTGCTAATCCTAAAGGATCGATCATATCCATAATAATGATGTCATAATTATTTTTTGTATTTTTAATAAAATGATTGCCGTCATCGATAATGATATTTGTTTTTGGATGCTCGAAGGCTTTTTTAGAAATAAAAGGGAGGTATTTTTTACAATACTCTATAACATCTTTTTCGAGTTCAACATGAGTTAGATTGTTAACGGTAGGGTGTTTTAAGATTTCATAATCACACCCACCATCACCTCCGCCAATAACAAGGATTTCTTTAGGGTTGCTATGAGAACACATAGCAGGATGGATCATCACCTCATGATAGAGAAAATCATTTTTCTCAACGACTTGAGTAATATCATCAATTAAAAGCACTCGTCCAAACTCTTCTGTTTCAATCAATTTTAATGTTTGAAAGGGAGTTTTTTTTTCAGCTAAGACTTTGCTATAAGTATAAAAGTAGCCAAAATGTTCGTTTAGCTTTTCTTGAAATAATTTCTGAGGTTTTTTCAAAAGCATGAAAAGCATTTTAAGTAAAAATATTTCTACAATGAAAAATCTCTTCCATTTCTTCTTTTAACATTTTACTAACTTTTTCTTTTTCTTCTTTTTTATGTTCGATGGTTTCTTCTTCTTTTAAAAAAAGATAGTCATCAAGAGAAAACTCTTTTAAAATCATTTTGGTATGAAAAATATATTCTTGATAAACATTGATGTCGTAGGCAGTATATTTTTTGATTATTTCAGGACTAATAAAATCTAGGATAGAGTTAATCTTATGGTCGATAAAATATTTCCTCCCCTTAATCCCTCTAGTAAAACCTCTAACACGATAATCCATCGTCACAACGTCAGAATCAAAACTTTCTAAAAGAAAGTCAAGGGTTTTTAAAGGAGATACTCGCCCACAAGTCGCCACATCAATATCAACTCTAAAAGTAGAAATCCCTGTATAATCATTGGTTTCTGGATAGGTATGAGCAGAAATGTGACTTTTGTCTAAATGCATTAGTTGTCCATTTTGTTGAAACGCATCTTCAGCGACTAATATCGTAGCACTGGCACCTAAAGGCTCATAATCTTGCATCGAAACATTAATTACATACGCTCCAATACATTTGACAACCTTTCTAAGAATTTTTCCTAATTTTTTTCCATTGTATTCTTCGTTGATATATTTTAAGTAATCTCTTCTAGATTGTTTTGAAGGGGCGTAAGAAATATCATAGATATTAAAGCTAAGTGATTTTGTTAAATTATTAAATCCATTTAGTTTGATTTTTTTTTTATTAAATTTCATTTTTTATTTTTGAGTTTACCATGATATTCTTTCTAGAAGAGATGATGCCTCTGCTTTAGGAGAATCGTTATCTAATTTTTTTTTAGCTTTATTTATAAGCAGACTTTTTTGTGAAATTTAAACGAATTCCTTCTTTTGTTTTTATTATTATTTTATTTTTTTTCCTAGGAGGCTTGATTTATTGGGTACTTGTTCCTTCTTTTAAAAAAAATGAAATTATTCAATTACTTGTTGTTAAGAAAAATGAAGCCAATAAAATTGAAGCCGCTTTTATTTTATTTGCTTACCCATTAGAAAAATACCTTTATACCTATATTATTAACCCAGAAATTTCTTTGCTTTATGGGAAAAAAACAAAGAAAATTAAAGAGATAAAGAATGTTAAAGTCCTTAAAAAATTTTTAAATCAATTACTTAATATTAAAATCAATGGCACCATTGAGCTTAATGATAAACAAATTTTTTCTTTAATCAAAAAAGTAGGCATCGGGAAGTTTTTAAATTTATTTTCAGATTATTTGCCTAAAGGAGAAATTATTATTAATGAACAAAATTATGCACCCTTTATGGCCAGTATTGGAGATTTTATGTTTAAAAGAGATGTTATTTATAGTTTTTGGCTGAATCTTTTTTATCAAAATTTTTCATTTTTAAAAAAAATCAAAGTCCCTTATTGGTTTTTAAATCGATATTATGATCTTATGGATACTTCCCTTAAAAGAGGAGATTTTTTATATTTGTTGAATCAATTTATTTTTTCTTTAGATGAAGTTTATTTTTTTAAATCTAATATGAATATTGAAAAGAGTGTTTTTTTGGGAAAAGAAGTTTTTGTTCCTTTCCAAAATGGTTTTTATGATAAAAATAAAGTTCGAAGAATGATAAAATCTTTTTATGAACAAATTCCTTCTATAAATAAATTTCCTATTTCGGTACAAATAAAAAACATGACCTCTTATAAACGTCTAGCAGCAAAAGTTTCAGGGGGACTTCATTTAAGAAAGTGTAGTGTTAAAGAATATTTGAATTCTGAAATTAGTGTTAGAAACTCAATCATTTTAGATCGCTCGGGCTCTCCTTTGAAAAGAGTTTATTTTTCTAAAGCAACTAAAGTTAGTAATATTTATTTTTTATTTGATTACCGAGAAAATTTTGATTTTTCACTTTATATAGGAGAAGATTATTATGCCATCCCTTACTTTGAAAAATAATAACGATAACACTCACTCTCTTCTTTTTTTAACTCAAAATCTTTTAGAAAATCATAAAGCAAAAGATATTTGTGTTTTTGATGCAGAGGGAAAAGTGAATTATACTTCTTATATTATTGTTGCTTCTGCCACTTCTTCACTTCACTTACAAGCTCTTTTTGGAAAAATAAATAGGTTATATAAAGATCATTTTTATCAACTGCTTGTTAAAAAAAAAAAAGAAATTAATAATTGGGTTGTTTTGGATTATAGTGATATTGTGATACATTTGATTTCTAATGAATTAAGGAACTATTATCGTTTAGATGATTTATTCAAATCTAAAAAAAAAACAATTTTTCTTAGACAATGAAATCTTATTATCGCGTTGAGCTTTTTGATAAGAAAGGTTGTTTTTCTTTTGAGGCCATTTCTGAAGCAATTGCAAAAGGGAATCGATATTTTTTTATTTTTTTTCCTAGAAAATGTCAGTTAACTGAAGTCGTTGAAATGCAGAAATTTTTTTCTAAACATAAAGGCTTGTCTTTTTGTATTCACGATAAGACGCCGATTAACAAGGAAAACGAGATCAATATAAGTAATAATCTTGTTTTTTACCACATGCTTTGTGAAGCGGGAATGCTCATAGAGAATATTTCTTTTCACTTAGGTTCTTTGGTTGGTTTTGGAGCTGAAAAAAATATAGAACATGTCGAATCTTTAATTAAAAGTTCTTTTAAAAAAGAAGTTTCTGAACAACGTTTTTTAATTGCGAAGTTTTCAAAAAAACATTATGAAGAGCATCTTAAGGTGTGTATTTTTTACATTAAAAAAATAGCGGCTATTTTAAAAAAGAAAAACATTCGACTTTTAATTAAAAATCTTTCTGTAGATTATGTGCTTGTTGGAGAAAAACAAAAAGAATATTTTGAAACATTAGGCTATACTTATTTAAAATTTAAAAAAAATCTTTTTAGTTTTCCTATTTTGTTAGAAAAAGGGGATTTGCCTCGTTTGATGAATGAAATGAAATTTTTATTAGATGAATGTGATATTGGGATTGCTTTGGATGTTACTCATCTTAAAAATACGTTATTGCTTTCTAATAAATACAATGTAAATCATAAAAAAATTATAAAAGAATGGGGAATTAAGTTTTCAAAACAAGATTTAGTTTTTTTAAAAAAACATGGCTTTTCTATTTCAGAACAATTTCCTATTTTTTATCAAGAGCCATTGAATTTTTATGATCAAATTGATTTAATAAAAGACAAAATTGAAATCGTTCATCTTTCTGGTAGTATTGGCCCTGTTTTTGTTGATAAAAAAAATTTAAAATTTGAAGAAGTGACTAATGATATGTTAATTGGGCAACTTTCCAAATTAGATATTCCTTTTGCCATTCATGGAAAAGATCAAGAGATTTTTTTTGTTAATTTGGAGCCTTCAAGTAAAGCTAAAAAAAATTTTATTTATAAAGAGACTCAAGAAATTTGGGAAAAATTTTTTAAAAGGCAGTTTTTAGAAAACATCTTACTTTTTAAAGAAATTGGATGCTTAAGAATGGTTCAAAAAAGTAAAAATTTTATAGATGATTCTGTAAAAACTTATGAATTTTTTGATAACCTTACAAATTCTGAATAATTAATTCGTTAAAAATGTCTCATCATATAGATCAAAAAAAGCTTTCTAATCCTGTAAAGAAGGTTAGTAAAAGAACCACCATTATTGATATTGCTAATTATACTGGGTATAGTGTTGCAACGGTTTCAAGAGCGCTTAATGGATTTGAGCTTATCAAGGAAAAAACAAAAGCTAATATTTTATCAGCTGCTAAAAAATTGGGTTATATTCCAAATCTTATGGCTCAAAATCTAGTTAATAAGCAAAGCAAGTCTATTGGCCTTGTGGTCACTGAAAACACACAGTTTTATTATGAATTTTATCTTCATCTTAGAAAACTCATTTCTTTAAAGGGATATAACCTTATTATTAGTTATTCTAACAATGATGCCAGTACGCAAGATTTTCATCTCAATCGTTTTTTAAGTCTTCAAGTGGAAGGAATTATTATTGCGCCTATTCTTGAAAAAATCGACTTTATCGAAAAAATCAAAATAACCAAGACTCCTTTTATAATTTTAAATTGTGTCTTTACTCAAAATGAAGAAAAATCAATTACATTTGATTTTAAAGATGGGATTAAGCAGGCGATTGATTTTCTTTTTGAGAAAGGAAAGAAAAATTTTTATCAGCTAGCTAGAAAAGAAATTTATTATGGAATTGAAAGAAGAAATTTTTTTAAGTTTGCTTTAGAGGGTAATGGTTACGTTTATGATGTTAGTAAAGTCTTTTTTGTTCGGGATGTGATTGATGATGGTTATGAGAAAATGATGGAAATTTTAGGAAAGGACCATGGAGTAGATGCGGTTATTTGTTCTTCTGATTATACGGCTTTGGGAGCGCTTAGAGCTCTTTTTGATTCTGGGAAAAAAGTGCCACAAGAAGTGGCTCTAGTGGGTTGTTATAATACAAAATTGTCTCAGTATTCGATTCCTCGCCTTTCAAGTGTTAAGACTAATATTAAAGATATTGCTGAAAAATCAGTGGAAAAGTTATTTTTTGAAATGAAAAATCTTAATAAATCTCATCAAATAGAACTTAAAACAAGTTTTATTTCAAGAGAAACTACTTAAAATTTTACTTCATAAAGAAGCGATATCATTTTTCCTATCATTTTGTTATAGGACTTCATTGAGTTTTTTATTTTTAATGATAGCTAATTATAACTGGGCATAAACCAGATACCTCGTTGTTATAAAATTTGATTTAATTATTTTTCCTATTAAATAATAGAGAGGAAATAAAATAATATGAATCATAATAAAAAAAGGAGCTAGTAAACGAGAAATTGTTTTTTTATCCATAATCAATCTCATCCATAAGACAAGTATGGCTTCTGTCCAAGAATTGTTTTCTTTAATGCTGAGATGAGTAAAATCTTTTAAAAGAAATTGTAGTCCGTATTTTGTGTATCGATAGTAATCGTAAGGTTTTTCATGTATTGGAAAAATAAAAGGAGTTGTGAGAATTAATTTTCCTTTTTTTTTTAAAATACTTTTAATATTTTTAATTGCTAGGTGAGGTGAATGGAGGTGTTCTAATACTTCAGAAATAATAACCACATCAATATATTTTTTCTTTGGAAATACGTAAGAGCAAATATCTCCTTTAATATCTGGATTTTGATTTTTGTCGATATCAAAGGTTGTTAGTTTAAATTTGTTTTTATTAGAATATTTTTTTAATAATGTATTAATTTGTCCCCCGGAGCCAATATTAAAAACATGATTTGACGAGGGGATCTTTTCTATTTTTTTTTCTAAGAAAGGTATTAAATTTTTTCTGGAAAAAATCTTAGAAAGATGAATAAAAAATTTAAAGATTATTTTAATCATCATTAATTTAATTTTTTTAAGTGTCCTAATAAAAAAAGCTCGGAAGCTTTATAGGATGATCTTACTAGGGGGCCACTGGCTACAAATAAAAATCCCATTTTTCTAGCAATGATCTCTAAGTTTGAAAATTCTTTTGGCTTGTAATATTTTTTAACGGGGTAATGTCTTTTTGAAGGTCTTAGATACTGACCAAACGTAATAATATCAATTCCAATTTTTTTCAAATCTTCACAGCATTTGATGACTTCTTTAAGGTCTTCTCCTAAACCTAGCATTAAAGAAGTTTTTGTTAATTTTTGAGGGTTTTTGAGTTTTACTTTTTTTAAAAGTTGGAGTGATTGGTGATAATTAGCTTTCCCGTCTCGGATAAGTGGGGTGATAGATTGGACGGTTTCGATATTATGAGCGAGGACATCAGGGTTTGCTTTTAAGATTCGATCTAAAGAGTTTTCATTTCCAGCGTAGTCAGAAATGAGAGCTTCTATTTTAATTTGAGGAGAAAGGGCTTTGGTTTTTTCAATAGTTTGTCCAAATATTTCGGCTCCTCCATCAGCTAAGTCGTCTCGGTCAACGCAAGTGATGACAAGATACTTTAAATTAGTTTGACTAATTTGCTCAGCGACTCTTAAAGGTTCTTGGGTATCAATGATGCCTTTTGGGTTTCCTGACTTGACATTACAAAAACGGCAACCTCTTGTACAAACATCTCCTAAAATCATAATCGTTGCTGTTCCTGAAGACCAACATTCATTCATATTGGGACATTTTCCTTCTTGACAAATCGTGTGTAAGTTTTGGAGGTTTAATTGTTTTTTTAATTTAGCATAATCATCATTTGTTGTAGGGGAGATTCGGATCCATTTAGGTTTTTTTATTATTAAGGGGTTACAGGAGCTCATTTTTATTTTTTTATAAGATATAATTTACTTATTTAATGCTAGAATAAGATGTGAAAATAATCAAATACATAGGTTATTTTTATAATCAATACTTTATTAAAAGCGCATAAACTAAATTTATTTTTTTTTTTTAAAAAAACCACGATAATAAATTTGACTATTGATATTAAATGATTACTTTATAGGTTGAAACTAAATTAGAATTAATTTCATAAAAAAATGATGAAGAAAGAAACTCAAAAAATAAATAAAAATAAAGAGGAAACTTCTAAAGTAGATTTGAGGTTAGAATCTGAAGAAACAGCAGATTTAAAGGGAAAATCTAGTGAAAAACAAGAGCATGAAAGTATTGAGAAAGAAAATATTCTTTTAAAAAATAAACTTTTAGAATACGAAGACCTTATCAAAAGACAACAAGCTGAGTTTGATAACTTTCGTAAAAGAAGTAGTCGAGAGAAGGGAGAGTTTTTTCAACATGCTCAAGTTGAAGTTTTAAAAGAAATTCTTGAAGTGGTAGATAATTTTCAAAGAGCATTAGAAGCTGGAAAAAAAGATAATAAACTTGGATCTTATTTACAAGGGTTTGAAATGATTTATGAGCAAATAAAAACTTTTTTAATTTCTAAAGAAATTAAAGAAATTGGTAAAGAGGGGGATGTATTTGATCCCAAATTTCACAAAGCCATACAGTTTGAAGATAGTAAAGAAGATAAGGAAGATAAGATTAGTGAAGTGTATCAAAAAGGGTATCTTTTAGGGGATAAAATTTTGAGAATTGCTACAGTTAAAATTAAAAAAGGATTTAATTTAGAAACGACTCACGATAAGAGTCATGATTCTTTTCAGGAAGAAAACAAAATGGATTCATAATTAATAGGAGTACGAATATGGGAAAAATTATAGGAATTGATCTTGGGACAACAAATTCTTGTGTTGCTGTTATGGAAGGGGGAGAATCTGTTGTTATTCAAAATGCAGAAGGGATGAGGACCACGCCTTCAATTGTTGGTTTTACAGATAAAGGGGATAAATTAGTAGGGCAGTCTGCTAAAAATCAAATGGTAACCAATCCTCAAAACACAGTTTATTCGATTAAGCGTTTTATGGGGATGACTTATGGTGAAAGTAAAGCAGAGCTTGATAAGATTCCTTATAGTGTTATTAACGCTAGTGAAAAGGTTAAAATAAAAATAAAAGAGAAAGATTACACTCCCCAAGAGATTTCTGCTCTTGTTTTACAAAAGATGAAGCAATCAGCAGAAGATTATTTAGGGAGCAAAATTAAAGAAGCGGTGATCACCGTCCCAGCTTATTTTAATGATTCACAGCGTCAAGCAACAAAAGATGCCGGTCGTATTGCAGGTCTTGATGTCAAACGAATTGTTAATGAACCAACAGCTGCTGCTTTAGCGTATGGTCTTGACAAGAAAAATGACCAAAAAATAGCTGTTTTTGATTTAGGTGGGGGGACGTTTGATATCTCTATTTTAGAGTTAGGAGATGGTGTTTTTGAAGTAAAAAGTACTAATGGAGACACTCATCTTGGGGGAGATGATTTTGACAATCTTATAATTGATTGGCTTGTAGATGAATTTAAAAAAAGCAGTGGGATTGATCTTAAAAAAGATAAAATGGCTCTTCAGCGTTTAAAAGAAGCTGCTGAAAAAGCTAAAAAAGAACTTTCTTCTGCTAACGCTACTGACATTAATTTACCTTTTATTACAGCTGATCAATCAGGCCCTAAACATTTAAATATTAATTTAACAAGATCTAAATTTGAACAAATTATTGATGTTTTGATTCAAAGGTTAAAAGCACCTTGCAGCAATGCCTTAAAAGATGCAGGAATGTCGATGTCTAATATTAATGAAATTATTTTAGTAGGAGGCTCGACTCGTATCCCTGCTGTTAAGGAAATGGTAAAGTCTTTTTTTCAAAAAGAACCAAATCGAAGCGTTAATCCAGATGAAGTCGTCGCTCTTGGAGCAGCTGTGCAAGCAGGTATTTTGGGAGGAGATGTAAAAGATGTTTTGCTTTTAGATGTCACTCCTTTGTCTTTAGGGATTGAAACTTTAGGGGGAGTTTTTACTAAACTCATTGAAAGAAACACGACAATCCCTACTAAAAAAAATCAAGTGTTTTCAACAGCAGCTGATAATCAAACAGCTGTAAGTATTCATGTCTATCAAGGGGAAAGAGAAATGGCAAGAGATAATCGACTCTTGGGTAAATTTGATCTAGTCAATATCCCCCCTGCTCCAAGAGGGATCCCTCAAATTGACGTGAGCTTTGATATTGATGCTAACGGGATTTTACATGTCAATGCAAAAGATCTTGGGACAGGGAAAGAAAATAAAATTCGTATTGAGTCTTCAAGTGGGATAAGCGAAGAAGAAATTCAAAGAATGGTCAAAGAAGGTGAAGTTAATGCCAATGAAGATAAGCAAAAAAAAGAAAGCATTGAAATTAAAAATAATGCTGATAATCTTGCTTACCAAATGGAAAAAACTTTAAAAGAACATGGCGATAAAATTGATGATGCTGAAAAGAAAAAAGTTAATGAAGCCATTGCAGATGTAAGGCAAAAAGTAGCAGGCGATAATGTAGGCGAAATTAAAAAAGCAGTCGAAAACCTTACTCAAGTTTCTCATAAACTTTCTGAAATCATCTATAAAGAAGCTTCAAAAAAAGCAGGTAATCAAAAACCATCTGAAGAGAGTGAAAAAAAATCAACTAATGATACTAGTGGTAGTGATAAGAAAAAAAGTAAAGATAATGTGGTAGATGCTGATTATGAAGTGGTTGATGATAATAAAGAAAAATAACCTATTTTTTTCTTTATTATAAAATTTTTTTTTAGGGTTTATACTTTTTATGTCTAAAGATTTATATACTCTTCTTGGGGTTTCTAAGTCAGCTACCAAAGAAGAGCTAAAAAAAGCTTATCGAAAAAAAGCTATCGAACACCACCCTGATAAAAACAAAGGGAATTCTGCTGCTGAAGAAAAATTTAAAGAGATTAATGAAGCTTATGCTGTTCTTTCAGATGATCAAAAAAGAAAAACTTATGATCAATTTGGAATGGATGGTGTAAAAGGAGGCTTTGGGGGAGGGGGTACTTCGGGCTTTAGTTCTGATTTTAATTTTAATGATATTTTTGAAGAAGTTTTTGGTGGAGAAAGTATTTTTGATAGCTTTTTTGGTGGTGGAAGCTCAAGAAGAACAAGAAAAAGACGTGGAAGAGATATTCATTACCAAATGGATCTTTCTTTAGAAGAAGCTTTTAATGGAAAAGAAACTTTTATTGATGTAAAAAAAAAAGACTCTTGTCCAGAATGTAATGGGAATGGAGGAAAGGGTGGGAGCACACCTGGTGACTGTCCTGATTGCGGGGGAAGTGGTCAAATAAGACAAAATCGGAGTCTTTTTACAATTAGTTCGACATGTCCTAAGTGTTCGGGTTCGGGGCAATTTGTTATTAATCCTTGTTCACGTTGTTTTGGGACGGGGGTATTGGATAAAAAAAAATCTATTCGTATTAAAATACCCGTTGGTGTTGATAATGGACAAAGTATTAAAATTACAGGTGAAGGTGAATCTGTTGGGACACGTAATCAAAATGGAGATTTGTATATTAGCTTAACTGTAAGAAACCATCATTCTTTTTTACGAAAAGAAGAAAATCTTTACTGTCAAATTCCTATTAATATTACTCAAGCTGTTTTAGGCTCTCACATTATTGTAAAAACAATTGATAATAAAAGTATTAAACTAAAAATCCCCTCTGGTACTGCTGATGGAGACACACTTCGAATTAAATCAGAAGGAATGCCTATTTTAAATAGTGGCCAACGTAGAGGAGATTTGAATATTGGTTTTAAAATTATGGTTCCAAAAAAACTCTCTTCTAAAGAAAAAAAACTTTTTGAAGAAATATCCAATATTGCTAATACTTCACTTGAACCAGAGCCTATTCCTATTAGAAAAAAGTTCTCTTTCTTTTAATTAACAAAACAAGCTATTTTTAACTTATTTTTTCAGGTGCTTTGTGTAAAGAATTTTGCCTGTTTGGAAAAGGTCTTTTTTAGCATAAGAGGATAAAAATAAATAATCTTTTTTAGGTGGTTTTAAAGCATCTTTATTGTTTAATAAATTTTGAAATAAATTAGATTTTTCAATGGTTTTTAAATGTTCTTCATAAAGAAAAGAAACATCAGTTGCGGTGTATAAAACACCTGATTTTTTGAGTGTTTTGTGAATGAGTTGAATATTTTTACTATTAATAATTCTTCTTTTAGCATGTTTTTTTTTAGGCCATGGGTCAGGGAAATTGACCATTATTTCATCAAATGAATCGTGTTTACATTCAATTTCTAAAAAAGTCACCGCATCTCCTGAATAAAGCAATATGTTGTTTAAGTCTTCTTTGGCTGCTTTTTTGATTACTCTTTGAATGCATGCTAGAGCATAATCAAGCCCAACAAAACAAGTTTTTTTTAGATTGTTTTTTGCACTCTCAATAAGAAAGTCTCCAGTCCCACAGCATAGTTCTAAACAATATTTTTTGTATCCTTTTTTTAATTTTTCAATATTAAAAGGAATGATTTTTTTTTTAGGAAAAAAGAAGTTTTGATTTTCTTCTAATTTTTTTTGAGGGGTGATTTGATAGACTTTATAACGAGTTGGAAGAAGGTACTGTTTTAGAAGTTCTTCATCTAAGTGCAATTTTTTTAACCGACACTTAACCAATTGGAAAAAATTAAATTTTCTTTAGAATTAAACAACTATTGTGACCACCAAATCCAAAAGAGTTGGAGATAGCGATATTAATGTCTTTTTCAATTGTTTCTTTAGGAAACATCTTTTCTTTAAGAGGAATTTCACTGTCAAAGTTATCGATATTAATCCCAGCAGGAATCTCATTGTTTTTAATAGCAAGAGCTGCGAAAATAGCTTCGATACCAGCAGCAGCGCCTAAACTATGACCTGTCATTGATTTAGTTGAGCTAATGTGAGTGTTTTCTTGATTTTTTCCTAATATTTTGGCCATGGCTTTAATTTCAGCGATATCTCCTAAAGGAGTGGAGGTCCCGTGAGTGTTAATGTAATCTATTTCTGAAGGATTGATTTTGGCATCTTTTAAAGCTGATCGGATACAAGCTTCTACTCCCTTTCCATCTGGATGAGGAGAGACAAGATCCCAAGCATCAGAGTTTAAAGCAACTGAAGCAATTTCACAAATAATATTAGCATTTCTTTTTTTTGCATGCTCATATTCTTCTAAAACAAGAACACCAGCACCATTAGCGATGACAAATCCATCTCGATCTTTGTCATAGGGTCTAGAGGCTATTTTAGGCTGATCGTTATATTTAGTAGAAAGGGCTCTCATTTTTGAGAAAGCAGAAATCGTAATAGGATCAATTGTTGATTCAGCTCCCCCTACTAAAGCAACATCAATGAGACCCAATTGAATCATCCAAACAGCAAAAGAAATCGAATAGTTTCCAGTGGCACAGGCAGTTTGTACTGAAAAAGAAGGCCCAGTGAGCCCATGCATCATGCTTAAGAAGCCACTAATGGTATTGCTAATCATCGATGAAACAAAGAAAGGCGAAACAGCTCTAGGGCCTCTTTCAAAAAGTTTTTTTGAATTTTTATAACATGCTTCCATTCCTCCAACACCACTACTAATAGTAATTCCCACACGATGGGGATTTTTTGAAAAATTTAAAGAAGCACTTTCAACTGCTTCTTTAGCTGCAGCAAGTCCAAATTGAGTGAATCGATCTAATTTTTTTCCTTTTGAAAGATAGCGATCTTTTAGGAAATGGCTTAAATCAAAGTTTTTAACTTCTCCACCAACTTTACAAGGATAATTAGATAGATCTTCGCCTAGCCCTATGAGAGTTTTAATCCCACTTTTGCCATCTAAAATACCTTTCCAAGTTTCTTGGACATTGTTTGCAACTGAGTTAACGGTTCCTATTCCTGTAACAACAATTCTTTTTTTATCCATATTGTATTTATCTTATCGATAATTTTTTGAGGAAAAGAATCATAGAGGATCCATCTAATTAGTTTATAAGAAGCTTATTAAGAAATATTGGCATTAATATAGTTAACCGCTTCTTTTACTGTTTTAATTTTTTCAGCATCTTCATCTGAAATTTCAATTTTGAATTCTTCTTCAAAACCCATAATGAGTTCTACTGAGTCTAAAGAATCTGCTCCTAAATCTTCAAAAGATGATCCCATTTTTACATCATCAGCATTACAATTTAATTTTTCAACAATAATTGATTTTACTTTTTTAAAATCAACAGCCATAGTTACTCTCCTTTTATGATTAATTTAACACTTATTTATCATATTCTTAATTTACCTTTTATGTCAATTACATAAAAAGTCCACCATTAACTGAAAGCACTTGTCCTGTAATATAAGAAGCCCTTTCTGAAGCTAAAAAACAAGCGCTATCAGCAATATCTTTTGTATTACCGAGTCTTTTAAGAGGGATTGCTTCTGTAATACCTGCTTTTGCCTTTTCATTCATTTGTTTGGTCATTTCTGTTTCAATAAATCCAGGAGCAATGGCATTAACTGTAATTTGTTTTCCAGCCACTTCTTTTGCTAAAGCTTTTGTAAAAGCAATGATGCCTCCTTTAGAGGCACAATAATTAACTTGACCAGGATTTCCCATTTGTCCTACAACCGATGAAAGATTAATAATTCGTCCATTTCGTTCTCTCAACATCGGGCGAAGGCTTAGTTTGCTCATTAAAAAAGCACTTTTTAAATTTGTTTTTAAAACTTGATCCCAATCGCCTTCTTTCATTCTAAGGATCAAATTATCTTTTGCAATACCGGCATTATTAACTAAGATGTCGATTTTACCAAATTGATTTAAGGTTTCTTCAACTATTTTTGCACTTTCTTTTTCTAAAGAAACATTCGCTCCGATTCCAATTGATTGGACTTTATATTTTTTTTGAATAAGACTTGCAATTTCTTTAGCGAAAGTTTGGTTTCTACTGTTAATAACAACTTTACAACCCATTTCAGCAAAACTGTGAGCGATCTGCAAACCGATCCCTTTGCTTGATCCTGTAATAATAGCAACTTTATTTTTAAGGTTCATTTTTTTAAAATTAAAGTAAAATTATATTATAAAAAAAAAATAGATGTTTATTTTAATATTTTTACTCTTAATTAAAGCAAATTTTTTTAAAAAAATACTTTTATTTCTTGATTTTGAACCATAAGAATTAAAATTAACTTAACTTTGATGCTATTTGAAATTTATTTTTATAACTTTAAGGAGTTTTTTTTAAAATCGTGAAAACAAATGATTTAATTAATCTTGTAGGCAAAACGCCTCTTGTAAGGCTTTCTAATATTAATCCTAATCCTAAAGTGAGGCTCCTTGGAAAGCTGGAAGGCAATAATCCGGGAGGTAGTGTTAAAGATCGACCTGCTTTTTTTATGATTGATCAAGCGTTAAAAAAAGGGTCTCTTAAAGGAGACTTTAAACTTATCGAGCCTACTAGTGGTAATACAGGCATTGCTCTTGCAATGATTGCTAGTTTGAAACAAATTGCTATTGAGCTTGTGATGCCAGAAAATGCTTCTAAAGAAAGAGTTAAAACCATGCAAGCTTATGGGGCTAAGGTTACTTTAACCTCAGAAAAAAAATCAATGGAAGGGACCATTGATTATGCTAGAGAAAAAGTTGCCAAAGGAGGGTATGTCATGCTTGATCAATTTTCAAATCCTGATAATAAACTCGCTCATTATAAAACAACAGGCCCTGAAGTATGGAATGATACCAATCATCAAGTCACTCATTTTGTTTCTTCTATGGGGACAACAGGGACTATTACAGGAGTTTCTACTTATTTAAAAGAAAAAAATAAAAATATTGAAATCATAGGAGTTCAACCTAAAGAAGGATCATGCATACCAGGGATTAGGCGTTGGAAAAAAGAGTACTTGCCTAAAATTTACGAACCTAATCGAGTCGATGAAATCATGGATGTTTCCACTCAGCAAGCAACTGAAATGACAAGACGCCTTGCTAAAGAAGAAGGTATTTTTTCGGGAATGAGCTCGGGAGGGGCGACGTTTGTTGCTGTTCAAATCGCCAAAAGAATTAAAACAGGTGTTATTGTTGTGATCATTTGTGATCGAGGAGATCGGTATTTATCAACCCATCTTTTTTAACGATTTCTTACACAATAAAAAAATGATATAATTTTTATAAAGGAAACCATGATGACTGAAAAATTAATGCAATTAAAAAAAGAGCTTGAAAAACAAAAATCTGTTTTAATCGATGTCCGTGAAGAAGAAGAATGGGTAGAAGGGCATCTTAAATTAGCTAAACTACTTCCTCTCTCAGAGCTACAACAAGGAATCGCTCAACTTGAAGGGTTTAATAAAGAAACAAAAGTTTACCTACACTGTCGCAGTGGTCAGAGAGTCCTCTCAGCAGCTCCTTTCCTTGAAGCAGAAGGGTTTAAACAAGTGGTTCCTCTTAAAGAAGGGTTTGAAGATCTTAAACAAGAAGGTTTTGAGGTAGAATAAATGCATCTTACTTTAAATCAATTAGAAGGCTTTAAGCTTGAGATTAAAAACCCTTTGAATCAATCTGTTTTTGTAGATGGCCCTACCACCATAGGAGGCACGGGAGATGGCTTTCGGCCTATGGAGCTTATTTTAGCAGGACTGGCTAGTTGTAGTAGTTTTGATATTCTTTCTATTTTAAAAAAAGCGAAGCAACAAGTTGATGCTTTTAAAATAGACGTTACTAGTCAAAGAAGTGAAGAGATTCCTAAAGTTTTTACTAAAATTAAACTTCATTTTATTGTTGAAGGAAATATTTTAGAGTCTCATTTAAAACGAGCCATTGATCTTTCTATGAAGAAATATTGTTCTGTTTCAGCGATGTTATCAAAAACAGCTGAAATTCAAACAAGCTACTTAATAAAGTAATGTGTAATGAATTTTTCTTTTGGAGAAAAATAAAGAAAAATATTTTTTCAGACCATTTTTTTTAACAAAAAAAGAAAAACTCACTTTTTTTTTCCTAATGTTGTTTTTTTTTTGAAAAAAACATTGATGAAATTAAAATGTTTAAGTAGAATATCGCCAAACTTTTATGATATTTATTAGGAGATAAGGTTTATGAAATTAATGATGATTATAATTACTTTTATATTTTCTTCAGCGTTTGCTATAATCTCAGTAGACACTAGCTTAAGATCTTATAAAAAAATTTCGGGAGTAAGTGGCAATCTAAATTCGGTCGGTTCGGATACACTTAATGTGCTAATGTCTTTTTGGGCAGAGGGGTTTAAGAAATTTTACCCTGGTGTTAATATTCAAATAGAAGGCAAGGGATCTTCAACAGCGCCGCCTGCATTAATAGCAGGTGTTGCTCAGTTGGGGCCTATGAGTCGTAAAATGAAATCTAGTGAAATTGATAAATTTGAAGCTAAGTTTGGTTATAAGCCAACTCCAGTTAAAGTTGCTATTGATGCTCTTGCTATTTATGTCCATAAAGAAAATAAAATTGAAGGGCTTAATTTAAAAGAACTCGATAGTATTTTTTCAACAACCTATAGAAGAGGTGGTAAAAAAATTATCAAATGGAGAGATTTAAAAAAAAATTCTTTGTTGATTAAAAATATGTTTATCTCTGTTTATGGTAGAAATAGTGCTTCTGGGACTTATGGCTATTTTAAAAAAATAGTGCTTAAAGAAGGAGATTATGCTTCTACTGTTAAAGAGCAGCCAGGCTCTTCAGCGGTCATTCAAGCCATTAGCAGGGAAAGAAATAGTATTGGTTATTCGGGGATTGGGTATAAGACTTCTGGGGTGACTATCGTCCCTATTAGTGTTAAAAATAGCAATTATTATGATCCAACACAAGCTAACTGCCTTAATGGTAAATATCCTTTAGCTAGGTTTTTAATTATTTATATTAATCAAAGGCCTAAAAGAAACCTCGATAAACTTACGGTTGAATTTTTAAAATATGTGTTGTCAAAAGAAGGCCAAATAGCAGTGGCTAAAAGTGGCTATTATCCTTTACCTAAAAAAATCATTAATAAAATTTTAAGGGCCACTAGATAAAAATAATTTTATTTTTATCTAGTTTAAATGAGAAAGAAAAAAGAATCCTTGCCATTAGAGTCAAAGTCTTTTTTCCGATCGAAAGCTCGTTTTAAAGTAACAAAAAAAGCTCTTTTTTGGGATTGGTTGATGAATTGGGTGGTCGTCATTGGCGGTGTTGGTGTTATTGCTTCGATTATGGGGATTTTTTTCTTTATTTTGTTTCAAATTTACCCACTGTTTCAAAAAGCAAAAATTCAATTTAAAACAAAAATTGCTTTAGAAAATTCTTGGAAGCCTGTTTTTATAGGAATCGATGAATGGAATGAATTGCCTTTTTTTGTAAAAGAATCTGGGAGTTTTGTTTTTTATGATTTGACAGGGAAACGAGATTCTTTTACTCTGTATCCTTTTGAAGAAAAAAAAATTCAAATTAAAGCTTTTTCGTATAAGCAACAAGAGCAATCTTTTATCATTGCCAACCATCAAAACCAAATTTTTTTTGGAAAAATTGACTATGTAGTTAATTTTGAAGAGAATAAACGTGTTGTTGATGCAAAAGTTGTTTTAGACAATTTTTTTTCTATTGGTAATGTTAAAGGTGGACCTATTAAGCAAGTGAGTTATGGGAGTGTGGATGAAGAGTATCAATTAGTTGCTACTTTAAAAGAGACGGCTTTAGGTAAGCAGAAGCTTTACCTCACTTCTTTTACTAAAGGAGATGGATTTTCTCTTTTTGATGAAAGTGGTTTTGAAATTGAAGAACAAAAAGAAATGAGCTCTTTAATTGAAGGGCATATTGAAAAGATTTTAGTAAGGCAGCAAGCCGATAGAGTGATTGTCATAACAGAAGAAGGGGTTGTTTATGTTTTAAGTTTAGAAGAGGGAATGATTCAAACTTTTAAACCTTTTTTAAATTTAAAAGACTCTTCGATTGTTTTTGGAGATTTTATTTTTGGGGACTATTCTTTAGTTTTTTTCAGTAAAGAAGGGGACAATATTATTTATTCTCTTTATGCCAGAGAAGATCAAGATAATAAACAACTTTATGGTCATACAAAAACGCTAGCGAAGTTTTCAAAAGGAAATGTTAATTTTTATGCTAAAAGTTTACGTAATAAAGCTTATATTATTGGATCGAAAAATTATTTTTCTCTTAGGTATGCTACGACTGAAAAAATAATTCTGGAAAAGAAACTACCTTTTAAAGTTTCGAAAGTATTAATCGGCAGTAAATACAATAGTCTTTGTTTTTTAGATGAATTATCACAGTTTCATTTATATCGTTTAAAAGATCCACACCCACAAACAAGTTTTAAAACTTTTTTCAAACCGATTTGGTATGAAGGAGCCCCTAAGCCTTCTTATGACTGGCAATCGAGTGGGTCATCAGAAGAATATGAGCCTAAACTTTCAATGATTCCGTTAATATGGGGAAGTTTAAAAGGGACTTTTTTTTCTTTAATTTTTTCTGTTCCCATTGCTTTGTTTTCAGCCTTATATGTTTCGCAATTTTTACACCCAAAATTAAGGACGTATATTAAATCGATTATGGAGCTTATGGCTTCAATTCCATCTGTTGTGTTAGGATTTTTAGGGGCACTTTATGTGGCTCCTTTAATTGTGGATCGGGTGGTATCTTTGATACTGATGGGAGTTTTAATCCCAAGTTTATTTGTTTTAGTGAGTTATCTTTGGGTTGAAAAATTACCTTTATCTTTTAGGATTTTTTTTAGGAGAGGTTATGATTTAGCTTTTTTTCTTGTTTTAATATTAACTCTAATTTACTTTTGTTGGTTAGTAGGGCCTGCTTTAGAAAAAGTTTTTTTTGTTTTTGAAAATGAAAGTGGTGAAAAAATTGCTAGTTTTAGACAATGGTGGGTACAAGTTTTGGGGTTTCCTTATGAACAAAGAAATTCTTTAATTGTTGGTTTTATGATGGGTTTTTGTGTGGTCCCTATTATTTTCACGATTTCAGAAGATGCGTTTTCGAGTGTGCCAAAAAATCTTAAAGCAGGAGCATTTGCTTTAGGGGCTAGTGAATGGCAATGTGCGACACAAGTGGTTTTACCGGTTGCTTTTGGGGGTGTTTTTTCATCGATTATGATTGGGTTTGGGCGAGCGATTGGAGAAACCATGATTGTGTTAATGGCAACAGGCAATACCCCTATTATTGATTTTAATATTTTTACAGGGATGCGAACCCTTTCTGCTAATATTGCTGTTGAGCTTCCCGAAGCTCCCCAATACTCTACCTTGTATCGTTCTCTTTTTTTAGGGGCTTTTTTATTGTTTCTTTTTACGTTTGTTATTAATACTGTCGCTGAAATTCTCCGTCAAAAAATGAGAGGAAAATATTATCAATTGTAATTGAAAGTATTGTTTTAATGAAAAAAAAAAACACCCTTTTTTCACTTAAAGATGAAGTTAAAATTTATTTTACTTCAATAGCACTTATTATTAGTCTCTTAATGTTGCTAGGTCTTTTTTGGGTCATTATTCGAAATGGAATTTTTGTTTTTTGGCCTAAAAATATTGCTCAAATTGTTTTAAAATCAGAAGTTGCTTCAGAAGCGAAAGAAGTTTTATTAGGAATTATTGTTAAATCTTCTTATAAGAAAAATGAAACAGGGGAAAATACCAAAGAAATTAAAGTCTATAGAGCCAACCGAGATTTTTTAGCAGAATCTTTTAAATATTTTGAAATGGCAAAAATAGAAAAGTGGCACTATCCTAAAGAGATTGTCAAAATAGAAAGAAGTGAATATGGTCCATTTATAGGGAAGATAGATGCTTTAAGAGCAGCAGATGGATCTACAATACAAGTAAGCAATACAAGTAATTTTAATCGCCTTCTTAAAGACAAGATTCGTTTTAATACAAAGCTAAAGAAGAAAGTCAAATATTTAGAAAAAGTCAAAATAGCTAAAATTAATCGTCGTTTAGAAAAACTGCGACTTAAAAAAAAAGTTTTAATGGCTTCAAAAAATTCTAAGGAAAAATTAGATAAACAAATTCAAAAGATTGATTTAGAAAAACAGACGCTTAATCATCAATACACGATTTTAGCTGAAGAATCTTACTTGCTTCAAAGTCAGCAAAATGAAAACACGCTTGTTGTGAAAGCTGGATTAATTAAAAAGGAGATTGCTTTAGGAAAAGTGAGAGGGTTTTATTATCCTAACAAGATGAATTTTTTTCAAAAAACCTTTTATTATTTACAAGCTTTTTGGCGGTTTTTAAGTGAAGAGCCAAGAGAAGCCAATACAGAAGGAGGAATATTTCCCGCTATTTTTGGGACGTTTGTGATGACCTTTTTTATGAGTATTTTTGTAACTCCTTTTGGAGTGATTACAGCAATTTATCTTAGAGAATATGCAAGAGAGGGATTGCTTTTAAAAATAATTCGAATTTCTGTTAATAATCTCGCAGGAGTGCCTTCGATTGTTTTTGGGGTTTTTGGATTGGGTTTTTTTGTTTATTTTATTGGGTATTATGTAGATATTGTCTTTTTTTCAGATAAATTACCAACGCCAACTTACGGGACGGGGGGGGTTTTTTGGGCTTCACTTACGTTGGCACTTTTAACAGTGCCTGTTGTGATTGTAGCAACAGAAGAAGCTTTAATTGCTGTTTCTAAAGGAATGAGAGAAGGAGCGTTAGCTTTAGGAGCGACCAAATGGCAAATGATTAGAAATATTTTACTACCAGCGTGTACACCAGGAATTTTAACAGGGTTAATTTTAGCTGTTGCTAGGGGAGCTGGGGAAGTAGCTCCTTTAATGATTGTTGGAGTTGTAAAACTAGCTCCTTCGCTCCCAATAGATTTAAGTTTTCCCTTTTTTCATTTAGATAGGAAGTTTATGCATCTTGGTTTTCATATTTATGATTTAGGGTTTCAATCTCCTGATTCAGAAGTTGCCTTACCTATGGTTTTTATTTCAACTTTATTACTGATTGTTTTTGTTGTTTGTATTAATATTATAGCGATTATTTTAAGAGATTATTTTAGAAAAAAATATCAAATAGGGGGATCAGCTGTTTAATTTAAGAGAATTTTTTTTTTTTAAATTTGAATTTTTTATTTATTGATGATTAAATTTTATTTTAAACTGAAGGAGTTTTTAGCATGAAACAAAGTCGTTTTATTTTTTCTTTTATTTTTTCTTTTTTATCTATTTGTTTATTTTCTGAAGATTTAAGCCTTACTGGCAAATGGAAGCTTTGGTATGACAAACCAGCTAAGGATTGGCATGAGGCGCTTCCTATTGGAAATGGACGCATAGGAGGAATGGTGCATGGAGGCATTAAGCGTGAGATCGTTCAATTAAACGAAGATACGATTTGGGCTAAGCACCCAAGTAGGCCTTTTAAAAAAAATGCTTATCAAACTTTTTCTAAAGCTGAAAAACTTTTTTTTGAAGGAAAAGCTTTTGAAGCTGAAAAAATTATTAAAAAAGGGTTTATGAATAAAAAATTGATAAAAAGTTATCAAACGATGGGTGATTTAGACCTTTATTTTATGAAGATTGATGAATTAAAGGTAAAGAATTATAAAAGATTTCTTGATTTAGAAACAGGAATTGCTCAGACAGTTTTTGACCATGAAGGGATACGATACACAAGAGAGGTGTTTGTTAGTGAAGCGGATCAAGTGCTGATGATGACATTGTCTTCTAGTGCAAAAGGGGCTATTAATACCAAAATTAAACTTAATCGTAATAGAGGAGCTAAAATTAAATACGAAAAAGATGAGATTATTTTAAATGCTCGAGCTTATCATTTGAAAAATTTTGACGAAGGGGTAGCTAGAGGATTGATGAGACCTTCTCGAAATAAAAAAAAATTAGCTGAAAAAATTAAACGAGTCGCTTTCAAACAAAAGTATTGGGATCGAGTAAAAAAAGCTGATCAATCAGGCTGGCAAAAAGAATATTACCTCCCTTCTTTTAATGATAGTAAATGGGATGAAATAACCCTTCCGTATAAGTGGGGAGAAGAAAAAGTGAGTTTTACAGGGATTAAGTGGTATCGAAAAAGGATTGTTATTCCTGATTCTTGGGAAGGAAAAGACCTCAAGCTTTTTTTAGGAGAATTAAATGCTAGTGATCAAGCTTGGTTTAATGGACAAAAAATAGGGGAAACGATTTTATCTGGAGAAAAGAGGCTTTATGATATCCCTGCTCAATTGGTTAAAAAAGGTAAAGCGGTTTTAACCTTAGCGACTTTTCATACTGGTTATATTTTTGGCACAGGGTATGAAACAAAATTTCAATCTGGAAAAGAAGCTTGTGAAATTTACCCTCAAGGAAATAAAAAACAAGCTCTTGCTCTGAGTGGAAACTGGAAAAGAGCAACGATGAAAAGTGATAAAAAGTATCAAATCATGAAAGGAACTCGTTTTAATACACGTCTTAAAGTCAAAACTGTTTCAGGAAATATTGTTAACAAGAAAGATTATCTTGAAATTAAAAATGCTGATAAAGTTTTTATATATTTAACAGCGGGGACTGATTTTTATAAAGAAAACTGGGTTAAGAGTCTTTTTTATAAAGCCCTTTCTTTGTTTAATTCTAATTTGACTCTTCCAGCTAGAAGAGCTGGAAAAGACATGAAACGTGTTATTAGTAAATCTTTTGAAAGAATAAAGTTGGAGGGGATTGGTTCTCATTTTAAATTGTTTAAGCGAGTTAACTTGGATTTTGGGGGGCATGAAGCTAGAAAAAAACCAACGGACAAACGTCTTTCATTACTCAAACAAGGAGCCGTAGATCCTGATTTATTAGCTCTATATTTTCATTATGGTCGTTACTTACTCATTGCCTCTTCTAGACCTAACACCCAACCGGCTAATCTACAAGGAATTTGGTGTCACAATTTAGAAGCGCCGTGGCAGAGTGATTTTCACATTAACATTAATTTTCAAATGAACTACTGGCCCGCTCAAATGTTTCAGTTAGAAGAATCTCATTTACCGTACTTTGATTTAATCGATCGAGTGAGTAAACAAGGGGTAAAAGTAGCTAAAAATCATTATAACGCTAGAGGGTGGATGGCTCATCATGCCACTGATATTTGGGTTGATGTTAGAGCATCTGGAAGGCCTGTTTGGGGAGCTTTTCAGTATGGGGGAGCTTGGGCCACTAGGCAATATTGGGAATATTATCAGTATACTCAAGATAAAGAGTTTTTGAGAAAAAGAGCTTTTCCTATTTTAAAAGGAGCCTCTAAGTTTTTATTAGATTATTTAATCGTTCACCCTAAAACAGGAGAACTTGTAGCAAGACTTTCAAATAGTCCTGAGAATAAATTTGTTCTTCCAAATAATAAAAAAATGACTCTTTCTCCTGGGGCTTCGATGAGCCAGTTAATTACTTTGGATACATTTGAAAACTTTATTAATGCAGCAGCTGTTTTGGAAAAAGAAAATGATGCCACTGTAAAAGAAGTCAAAAAAGCTTTACAAAAATTAGCTTTTCCAAAAATAGGTGAAGATGGTCGTGTTATGGAATGGTATGAAGATTATAAAGAAGCTAACCTAGGACATCGTCATGTGTCTCATCTATATGCTTTACATCCAGCGGCTCACTTTTTTGATAGGGAAGGGTATGTAGAGGCAGCTAGAAAATCACTTGAAACACGTTTGGCTCATGGAGGAGGGCATACGGGTTGGAGTAGGGCTTGGATTATTAATTTTTGGGCACGTCTTAAATCAGCAGAAAAATCTTATAATAATTTAATCTTAATTTTAAAAAAATCAACCTTACCTAATTTATTTGACGATCATCCCCCTTTTCAAATCGATGGTAATTTTGGAGCTATCGCTGGAATGGGAGAAATGCTTTTACAATCTCATCAATTGATATCGGTAGAAGGAAACAAGATTCATCTTTTAGATGTTTTACCTGCTTTATCAAGTTCGTTATCTAAAGGATCTTTTAAAGGATTTAAGACGAGAGGAAATGTCATTGTTGATTTAGATTGGTCAGATAAAAAACCAACTAAGCTTCGTTTGAGTTCAACAAAAAATAATGCAGGCTATCTTGCCTTTAAGCTTCCAAAAGGAGTTTCCGTTGCTCAAATCCAATCTAAGGATAAAATTTCTTTACAAAAAAAAGAAAATATTTTTTTACTTAAAATAGAAAATGAAGGTTCTTTTTCGGTTGATGTTTTTTGTGAATAGAAAATTTTATCTTTTTTATTTTTTTCATCTTTAGTCCTTAGTCCTTAGTCCTTAGTCCTTAGTCCTTTTGCCTTTTAGTAAAAGGACTTTTTTTTTATATTTTTATTGTATAATAAAATTTTATTGTATAATAAGAATAGTTTTTTTTATTTTTAGGTAGGTAAAAACCTCTTATGTTGCCACATCGTTATTTTTTTTTACTTTTTTTATCTTTTTTATTTATAGTTAACTCTCTTTTTTCTAGAGGAATTAAATATAAAACGCAAGAAGTTTATTTTGCTCCAAAAGATATTCGCCTTGATTTAGCTGTTTCTAGAAGAGGAAAAGTGATTAGTTTGTCTAAAAAAGCCCTGTTATTACAAAAGAAAAACAAATACAATGATGCAAGTGATTATTTTTTAAGAGCGGTTAAAGAAACAGAAAAAATTAAAACCAAAACAGTTTCAAAAGCATATAATAACTTTATTCTTGCTAGACATTATTTATTGATAGATAATTTAGCACAAGCTCAAGTGAGGCTTTTAAGTGCATATGAAGAAACAGAAAATTTTTTAAAAGAAGGTGGGGGAAAAAAAAATGATCAAAAATTAGCTTTTAAATTAACTTCTTATATTTCTTTTTTACTGGCTCGTTTAGATCAAAAAGAAGGTCGTCTTAAGAAAGCTCTTAGAGCTTATGAAAGGCTAAATGTTTTAGTAGAAAAAATAACTCCTGGTAAAAACAAAAAACTTGAAAAAGAAAAAAAAAACCTTTATCTTTCTTTTAAAAAAAGTAATTTTTTATACTTTGTTTATTATCGATTAGGGGAGATTTATTTGGAATTAAACCAATTAGACAAAGCTTTTTCTTATTTTGAAAAAATCCCTAAAAAAACAAATATTTATTTTTCTTCTCATGCTTATTTTCAAATGGGGTATTATTACTTTAAAAAAAATGATTTTAAAAAGGCTCTTAAGTTTTATAAAAAAGTTAATAAAAAGTCTTCTATTTATGTGGATGCTCTTTTTGATCAAAGCTTGATATTCAAAAAGCAAAATAAATCATCTGAAAAATTTAGGACTTATCAAAAAATGTATGCTTCTTATCGTAAAACAGAGCCTGTGGCGGGGTATGCGATTTATCATTTAGGTAAAAAAGCTTTAGACAGTAGAAAGCTTAATTTAGCTTATGAGTATTTCAAAAATTTCACAAATGATACCTTTAGTAATTTTGAATATCGTAAAAAAGCTCTTAAAATAGCTTGTAAAATGGATATTGATAAAGCTAAATTGAATACGCCTTTAAGCTATTATTTTTTTGATCATTATTCAAAAGAAAGTTTGTCATTAATAGAAGGATATCTTGATAAAAAGTTAATTTTTATGAAAAGCAAAACTAAGTTAGATGAAATTAAAAATTTGTTAAATTATTTTTTGGATAAAAACACAATCCCAGCTCTTTTAAAGTTAAAGATTGTTGCTAAATATAAAAATTTAACTTTTGAAAAAAAAGAAGCTATTTTTAATGATGCTCAAAAAGCATTACAGGCAACAGATGATTTTAGCAAAAAAAGTGAAATTGCTTATGCTTTAGCTCATTTTTTAAGAATGAATCAAAAATTTGAACAAGCTAAAAACCACTATAAAATGAGTTTTTTTTTTAATCCAGAAGCCATTGAAGCCGTTGAATCTCTTTTCAAAGTAGCTTATTTTTATATGGGTAAAAAAAATGACATAAAAGTAGAAATGATTATTGATAAAATTATTAATATTTACCCTGATAAAGAAGCCGTTGTTAAAGCAAAGACAGCTTTAAAAGATTATCATGAAAATAATAATAAAAACAATCCAGATTTTTTTAAAAAAGAAAAAGAAAAAAATGATGCTAAAGATAATCCTGTAAAAAATCCTACTACAGTTAGAGCTAAAGATAAAGAAACAAATCAAGAAAAAGAAAATAAAGACAAAGAAACAAATCAAGAAAAAGAAAAAAATGATTCTGGAGATAATCTAGTAAAAGATCTTGATGCGATTAATCCTGAAGACGAAGAAGAAAATAGTCAAGACGAAGAAGAAAATAGTCAAAGAATACTAGAAGAATTTTTAAAGCGAAATGAATGATTGTTTTTGAATTAAAGTAAAAGAGTTTTTTTATAAAATTTTGATTTTTATTCGAAGCAATTTAAAAATAGCTTCTTCTCTTTTTACTCAGTTTATTATAATTGGTGATGAGTTTTAGTAGTGCCAAAGTACTTAATACTAACTTTTTTTTTATTTGTCGTCAGTAGCAGTTTTGAAGAGGAAGACTTTAGTTGATAAAAAAGGATTCTTTAGGTATGGGTGTTTCAATTGGAGGATTTACTAAGTGGAAAGAAGTGATGGGTGCTCTTATATGAGAATAGTTTATTCAAATAAAATTCATTAAGATCTAATTTTTTTCAATTAATTGAAAAAAAATTTTGTTAATCAAACTAGGGTTTGCTTGTCCTTTAGTTTTTTTCATTGCCTGCCCAACTAAAAAACCAAGTACTTTTTGATTTCCATTTTTGTATTTTTCGACGATATCTTGATTTTTTTTGATAATTTCTTTTGCAATTTTTTTAAGTAAATCTTGATCTGAAACGACTTTTAGACTTTTTTCTTTCATGATAGTTAAAGGATTTTTTTGGGTGTCAATCATTTCTGGGAAAATATCTTTAGCTATTTTTCCAGAAAGATCCCCTTCAGAAATTAGCTTAACGAGCATACCGACATGTTCTGCTTTGACAGAAAAATCATTAATTGAAATCAGATTTTCATTTAAAATAGAAAGAATTTCAGTTGTGATCCAATTACATATTTTTTTGGGTTGCTTTGGAAAAAAAGCAACTGCTTTTTCATAATAATCAGCTAAGTTTTTGTCGTTTGCAAGGACAGTTGCATCATAATTTGAAAGGTGATAATGATTGATAAACCTATGTTTTTTGGCTTCGGGAAGTTCTTCTAAATTGTCTTTGATGGAGTCAATTTCTTTTTGAGTTAAAACACAAGGAAGTAAATCAGGTTCTGGAAAATAACGATAATCGTGGAGTTTTTCTTTACTTCGCATACTTTTTGTTTTTTTAGTTTCTGTATCCCAAAGAAGAGTTTCTACTAGGATGGTTTGACCTTTTTCTAAAAGATTAATTTGTCTTTTAATTTCATATTCGATGGCCTCAGAGAGACCTTTAAAAGTATTCATATTTTTAATTTCTGTTCGGTTACCTAGTTTTTTTTCATTTTCTTGCTTGATAGAAATATTAGCATCACATCTAAGAGATCCTTCTTCCATGTTGCAATTGGAGACATCGATATAGAGCATATTTTTTTTCAGCTCTTCAAGGTAAGTTTTGACTTCTTCAACTGAGTTTAAGTGAGGTTCGGAAACGATCTCGATTAAAGGAGTCCCTGCTCGATTGAGGTCGACATAACTTTCATTGATTTGTTTTGATTGAGAGTGAATGAGTTTACCAGCATCTTCTTCGATATGAATGCGGTTGATTCCAATTTTTTTTTCTGAGTTATTTTTTGTTTTAATTTTTAGATAACCATCTGAAGCGATAGGTTTATCGTATTGAGAAATTTGATAAGCTTTTGGAAGATCGGGATAAAAATAATTTTTTCTATCAAATTTTGAAAAAGTATTAATAGTACAGTTTGTTGCCAGACCAGCTTTTATGGCTTTTTTACAGGCTTTTTGATTAAGAACAGGTAGAGTACCCGGGTGTCCTAAGCAAATAGGACAAGTATTGGTATTGGGCTCAGCTCCAAAATTATTGGCACACGAACAAAAAAGTTTTGTGTTCGTGTTGAGCTGAATATGAACTTCTAAGCCAATAACTACTTGCCAGACCATATTAATTAAAATTCCCAGTGATTTTCTTTTTGGTACATGTGAGCTAAATTAAGGATTGTTTCTTCTTCAAAAGCTTTTCCAATTAGCTGAAAAGAAATAGGCAGTCCCTTAGTGTCTTTTCCACAAGGAATCGAAATAGATGGTAGTCCAGTTAAATTAGAAGGAGTTGTAAACGAATCAGATAAATACATTTCAATAGGATTTTTAATTTTTTCTCCTATTTTAAAAACAAGGTCAGGAGTTGTTGGGCTTAGTAAAACATCAAAGTGACTAAGCTTTTCAGTAAACTCTTGTTTCATCCAATTTCGAATACGGTGGGCTTTTACATAATAATCATCATAGTAACCAGAAGATAAAACATATGTTCCTAAGAGAATGCGTTGTTTTACTTCTTCTCCAAACCCTTCTGATCTTGAAAGAAAATAAGTTTCATTTAAGTTTTTGGCCTGTTTGTTTCTTGCTCCATAACGAATCCCATCAAACCTTGCTAAATTAGAGCTTGCTTCTGCTGTTGCAATAATATAGTAACTAGTGAGAGCATAATGAGTACTAGGAATAGAGACTTCTTCAATTTGACAATTTTGTTTTTTAAAAAAATCGATTATTTTTTCTAAAGATTTTAAGATTTCAGGAGAAATTTTTTCTGAAAAGAATTCTTTTAAAATACCTATTTTTTTTCCTGAAAGAGATTTATTTAAATAAGCTTCATAGTTTAACACTTTTTTTTTAGCAGAAGTACTATCTAGTTGATCATAACCACTAATAGCATTGAGTAAAATAGCTGCATCTTCAGCTGTTTTTGTAATAGGGCCAATTTGATCTAAAGAAGAAGCAAAAGCAACTAAACCATAGCGAGAAACTCGACCATAAGTTGGTTTTAAACCAACAATCCCACAACAAGCTGCTGGTTGACGAATACTCCCTCCGGTGTCGCTACCAATAGCTGCTATTGCTAAATTACCACTTACACTCGCTGCCGCTCCTCCTGAAGAACCTCCTGGAATATATTCTAAATTAATAGGGTTTCTAACAATTCCTTTTTTAGAAGTTTCATTTGATGAACCCATGGCAAACTCATCCATGTTGGTTCTTCCAAAAATAATTGCTCCATTTTCAATTAGTTTTTTACAAACTCCAGATGTATAAGGAGAAATATAGCCTTTTAAAATATCAGAACAACATTCTACCCGTTCCCCTTCTAAATGCATATTGTCTTTGATGACAATAGGAATTCCTGCTAAAGGTTGATTGAGATGATTTTTTTCAGCTTCTTTTAAAGCTCTTTCTTTATTAATAGAGACGATGGCATTAATTTTAAGATCTTTTTTTTGATCACCTTCAATTTTTTTAAAGTAGTGAAGTAGTAATTCTTTTGAAGAAATTTCTTTTTTCTTTAAAGCATCAATGGTTTTTTTGAGAGTTAGCTCTTCAATTTTCACGTTGTTTTAGAAGAAGAATATTTTTTTTATTTTTGATTTTGAGTTAATAAATTTAGAAAAAAATAGTATAGCATTCAAAAATAATTGATGCAATTTGTTTTTAACTTTTAGAGAGTTTAAAACCCTTCTTTTTATTTTATTTTTTTTAGACTAAAATGTATGTAAAAATTTAAGTAAGCTACTTTAGTTAAAATGCTCAAAGAAAATAAAAAAAAATTGAAAGAAGTAGGAATTGTTTCATACCAAGAGATTAGCTTTAATGAGGAGCAAATCCTTAAATTAGAAAATGGATCTTTTTTAAAGTCCTTTAAACTTCGTTATGAAACTTATGGAAAGCTTAATAAAGATTGTTCTAACGCTATTTTAATTGAACATTCTCTTTCATCTAATCATCACGCAGCAGGTAAATATCATCCTTCAGATAAGAAGTCAGGGTGGTGGGATTCTATGATTGGTCCTAAAAAAGCTTTTAATACTGATCAGTATTTTATTATTTGTATTAACTGTATAGGAGGTTGTAGTGGATCAACGGGACCCAATTCGATTAATCCACAAACGGGTGAGCCGTATAATCTTAAGTTTCCAATGATCACTATCGGCGATATGGTTAATGCAGAAATCTATTTACTTGATTATTTAAATATCAAACAACTTTTTGCTATTTGTGGAAGCTCGATGGGGGGAATGAAAGCACTTCATTGGTCTATTTATTATCCAAATCGAATTAAAAATCTCATTGCTATTGCCACGACATCTTCTCAAAATGCGCAATCAATTGCATTTAGTGAAGTCGCCCGTCAAGCAATTATGGCAGACCCTAATTGGAAAAATGGAGATTATACCCGTTATCAATCTTTACCTAAATCTGGTCTTAGTATTGCTAGAATGATGGCACATATTACGTATTTAAGTGATGCGTCAATGCGAAAAAAATTTGGAAGAAAGCTTCAAAGTAAAAAAAACTTGGACTTTACTTTTGATATCGAATTTGAAGTTGAAAGTTATTTGCGCCATCAAGGTAATAAATTTATTGATTTTTTTGATCCTAATTCTTATTTATATATGTCAAAAGCGCTTAATTATTTTGATTTAGAAAGTGAGTTTCCTTCTTTAAAAATTGCTTTTTCAAGAGCAAGTTGTCGTTTTCTTATTATTTCTTTTTCAAGTGATTGGCTATACCCTTCTTATATGAGTCAAAAATTAGTCAAAGCTATGCTAGAGGCGGGCAAAGAAGCTTCTTATGTTAAAGTTGAGACAGATTTAGGTCATGATGCTTTTTTACTTGAGTTTGAAACGATTACAAAGTTGATTAAATCTTTTTTATACTAAGTGATTGTATCAATGAAATTAATTAGAAAAGACTTTCAAGTAATTGAAAACTGTATTGAACAAGGGGCAAAAGTTCTTGATTTGGGCTGTGGGGATGGAAGTCTTTTGGATTATTTGAAGCATCAAAAAAAAATTATGGCTAGAGGAATTGAAATCAATCTTAGTAAAGTTGATAAATGTTTGAAGAAAAAAATTTCTGTTTATCACGGAGAAATAGTAGAAGGTTTATCTTTGTATTCGAGTGATTTTTTTGATGTTATTATTTTAAGTCGTACGATTCAAGAAATTGCTAATTTAAAGCAAGTTTTAAATGAAATATTTCGAGTTGGCAAAAAAGTAATTCTTGGGTTTATTAATTATGGTTATTATCGAAATCGAATGCATTTTTTTTTAAAAGGAACTAAACCAACTAATGAAGCCTTTCCTCATTATTGGTATGATACCCCTAATATTCGATTTCTTAGTATTCGAGAGTTTGAATCTTACTGTAAAGCAGAAAATCTTAAAATTATTAAAAGATTTTTTTTAAAAGGAGATTGGTTTAAGAAGGCCGTTTTTTTTCATAATTTGTTTGCAGGGTATGCAATTTATTTTCTGAAAAAAAAACCTAGTTAATGAAAATTTGAAGAAATTTGATTTAAAAAATCAATTGAAATTTCAGTAATTTTCTTTGTTGGCTTTGATATCATTGTTTGGTTAGAAAAGCGATAGTGGTGTATTTTTTTAACTTTATAAAGCTTTTTATGTTTACTGCCTAATTGATTAAATCGTTTAAATAAATTAATAAGACTGATTTCTTTACTTTTAGCTTTGTATAAAATCATCGTGGGAGCGTTAATTTTATGATAATCAATGCTTTTTGAAAATTGAATCAATTGGGTGATAGGTTTTAGTATTTTTGTGGGGTAAGATATTGTATAAGTATTTTTTTCTTTACTTATTAATTGAATAAACTGATTTTTACCTAAAAACAATTCTCCCAAAAACGTGCCTCCTGGAAGAGAAAAAAGAATCCATTCTTTTTTTGGAGATGCGAATAAAGGAGAAATAAGAATCATCGCTTTGATTTTTTCCCCATAAATTGAAGCAAGATAACAGGCCACTAAAGCGCCCATTCCTGTTGCAATAATGATTGTTTTTTCTCCTAAAAGATGGCTGACTTCTAAAGCTTCTTTGCCATCTGCTAACCAATCTTGTAAATCAACTTTCTTAAGAGCTTGCTTGTTTCTTCCATGCCCTTTAAATCTATTGTAAAAAATGTTGGCTTTAAATTCTTTTCTGATTTTTTCACAAACGCTATGCATCTCTCGCTTACGGTCTAAAAAATCATGCAGATATAAAATACAAATGGGGGTTTTTTTTCTTTCTTCTTTAAACCATTTGATTGTTTTTTTATTATTTGGGTTTAAGTCTGAGTATTGTTTTTCTTTTTCATTAATGGTGGCTTGTACTTTTTGTGTAGTAGAAGGAGGGGAAGCAACAAGAATGGGATTTTTTTTTGATATTTTAGTATAAATGTGAATGGTTAGATAGAGAATGATAAGGGTATAAAAAAAGTTTAAGAGCATTAAAATTATTTTTTATGATGATTTTTAAGATAAATAAATCCTTTTATTTGACAGGTTTTGGAAGAAAATTTTGAAAAAATTTGAGATTAAATGAATTCATAGAAATGATTAGGTGTTCTATAACACTTGATTGAATCGTTTCATAAAGGCTCCAATCAGTTTCGGTAATAAAAGCATGAATCTCTAAAACAAGTCCTTTTTCGTCAATTGTTTTATATTTTGTGACGATAGGGGATTCTTTAGAAATGCTTGGGTGTTTTTTTAAATACAATAGAATGTAATTTCTGAAAGATTCAAGATTGTTGATGGGGGGGGGGTGTTTTAACACATTTTTTATATTGGGATTAGTTGTTGTTATAGACTGTTTTTCTTTTTGAGTTAAAGGGTGGATGCTTTGTAGATCAATAGGAATTGTTTTTTTCATTTTTCTTTTTTTTGAGATTTGCATAAAACGATAATTTTTAAAAGGTTCTGAAATTAAAATATAAGCAGGTAAACACGTTATTGTGTTATCCCAATTTTTTATTTTGATGGTATTTAGCGTAATTTCTAATACTTTGCCATCAATATTGTATTTTGGAATCTTAATCCAATCATTAATACGTAGCATGTCGTAAGTTGTAATTTGAATACTTGCAACAAATCCTAAGATCGTATCTTTAAAAACAAAAATAATAATGGCAGTTAAAGCTCCAATACCACTTAAAATTGTAAGAGGGGATTGGTTCATTAGGGTACCAATAGAATATAAAGTGGCTAGTGTGTAGAGAGTGATTCTTAATACTTGAAAAAAAATTTTAAGAGGGTGATTTTTATAAATTTGAGTTTTTTGATAAAATTTTTCAAATGTTTTAATAAAGGTTTCTAAGATTAAAACTAAAATAACAATGAGGTAAATAAGCACTATTTTTATTATTAGAGTTTGGCTCGGGTTTTTTTGGGTCAAAAAGGAGTAGAAAGTAAGACCTAAAATTAATAAAGTAATATAACTTAAAAGATTATTTTTAATTAAAATAGAAATCCATTTAAATTTTTTGGCTATTTTGGTAATAGAATAAATAAGTGTCTTTTTGATGATTAGATAAAAAAAACCAATAAAGCCAATAAAAATAAATAGTAAAGATAAAGTACTAATAAAAGTATTGGTAAAGAGATATTGATAAAAAAAATTAAGAAAGCTAATTGTTATTTTTGGTAAGTTTTCCATAAAGATTGATTATTTTACTATTTTTAAGAATTTATAAAATAAAAGAAAAAAAACCTTAAAGAGATTTAAGGATATCTTGTATTTGTTCAAAACGGTTAAGGCAATAAAAATGAATACCGGGAACGTTTGATTTTAAAAGTTCTTGGCATTGCTTGATTGCATAATGAGTCCCGATAGCTTTAATTTTTTTTGAATCATTTTGATGAGTCTCCATTTGTTTGAGAAGACTTTTTGGGAGTTTAGTACCACAAAGTTGTGTGAATTTTTTGATTTGCTTGGCATTACTAATAGGCATAATACCTGGGATAATAGGTTTATTAATACCCATTTTTTTTGCTTCTTTGACGAAATTAAAATATTGTTGATTATCAAAAAACATTTGAGTAATAATAAAATCGCTTCCCGAATTGATTTTATTATTAAGGTTTTTTAAATCTTCTTTAAAAGAAGGGGCTTCAGGGTGTTTTTCAGGATATCCAGCTACAGCAATGGAGACATTATTATTAATTTCTCTCATTAATTGAATAAGCTCATACGCATAGGAAAAGCCGCCATCTTTTTTTTTAAATTTTTTTTCTCCTTTTGGCGGATCGCCTCTTAAGAGAACATAATTTTCAATGCCTATTTCTAAAAAGTTTGTAAGGTCTTTTTTGATTTCTTCTTTAGTATGCCCCACACATGTATAGTGAGCCATGGTTGTGACTAAAAGCGTGTTTTGAACGTAACGACACAAATCAAAAGAAACATCTCTCGTAGAACCCCCAGACCCATAAGTAATTGAGATGTAAGAGGGGTTTAGGTTTTTTAGCTTTTCTAAAGTAAGGCCTAAAGAAAGAGTTGCTTGTAGATTTTTAGGTGGAAAAATTTCAAATGAGAAAATAGATCTTTTGTTGTGCTTGATGATTTCTATAAGGCTCAAAACAAATTGCTTTTACTTTTTTATTTTTTGAAATTTTTTTATAAGAATAGACGTTATTTTTGAATTTTTCTCAATGACATTTGTTTCTTCTTTGATATCTTTAGAAAGGTCAAAAAGGTGATAAGGTTTTTTAAAAGGAATTCCCTTTGGTTTTTCTCTTCCTCCGGATCCATTCCCTAAAACTAATTTCCAATGATTATCACGAATGGAAAACATGCCTTTATGAGAATACATGATAATAGGAGGTCTTTTTTCTTCTTTTTGCTTAATTAAAGCTGATAAGAAGCTATAACTGTCTTCACTAATTCCTTTTTTAATTTTCTTTTCTCCTAGTAGAGCTGCACAAGTATTAAAAATATCGACTAGAGAGACGATTTTTTTAGATTGTGAGTTGGCTTTAATTTTACTAGGCCATCTGACAAAAAAAGGCACTCGATGACCGGCTTCCCAAATGTCAGCTTTGGTTCCTCTGAAAACGTGGTTTGCTTTGTGATGGGTTTCTTTGTATCTTTGGATCTTAGAGTCGCTGACGTGATCGTTTGGAGCTTCTTTTGGAAGGCGATACATAAAAGAACCATTATCACTTGTGATAAAGACGATGGTATTTTTCTTAATGCCTTTATTGTCAATGGCTTTAATAATTTGTCCAATAGACCAGTCTGTTTGATGAATAAAATCTCCATAAGGCCCTAATTTTGTTTTATTTTGAAATCTTTTATGAACTAAAACAGGTTTATGTGGAGAAGTTAGAGGAATATAAAGAAAGAATGGATTTTTTGAAGTTGTTTTTTTAATGTATTCAGTTGATTTCTCTACAATTGTGTCTAAGCAATCAACAGGGGAAAAGTTTGGAGAGATTGGCCCTGAACGCATAAAATTAGGGAATTTTGTTTTTTTATATGTTTGTGTAGGTAATTCTGTAATGAGATTATTTTCAATGTAAGCATAAGGAGGCATATCTAATGAAGCACTGATACCGAAATAATAATCAAATCCTTTTTCGTTAGGGCCATTTTTAATTGGTTTTGAAAAATCCAAGGTGTCCGTAGGGTAGTCTTTAAAGAATGTATAGGGTGCTTTTTCTTTTACTTCTTTAAGCCTTTTTTTTAAAAATTTTTGATCCTTTACATGAAAATCCATCCCTAAATGCCATTTTCCAATACAAGCGGTTTGATACCCTTTTTCTTTCAAAAATGAAGCTAAAGTAACTCGATTCTTTTTAATCAAATGAGGACTACCTCCGCCTAAAACGTTTTTTTTAAGCTCACTTCTCCAAGGATATCGACCTGTTAAAAGTCCATAGCGTGTTGGTGTGCATACAGAAGAAGGCGTATGAGCGTCCACAAAACTCATTCCTTCTTTTGCAAATTGATTTAAGTAAGGGGTTGGTATTTTGCTGTCTTTGTTTAAAGCTTGTACATCTCCATATCCCATGTCATCTGCTAAAATAATAACAATGTTAGGTTTTTCATTTTTTAAAACAAAATTAGCTTCTTTGCTTTCTTTAGCACAATGGGTACTTAGTAAGAAAACTAATAAACATAACGGAAAAAAGTTTTTTTTAATCAATAGATTCATAATAATACCTCTCTTTTTTAAAGTTTATAATGATTTAAAAAATTTCGCCACTACAACTAGATCCCGACCCAGCCGTACATCCATAACAGTGATTACCTACAGCAATTTGACGCGTTTTTATTTTATCAGTATCCCAATGATTTATGTGGTCAATGGGTTTTGTTTTCATTTCTAGCATTTGATTAAAATCACAATCATAAATAAATCCATCATAACCAATAGAAATTTGATTGCGACACATTAAAAAGGGAATCGTATTAATGTTAAAGGCATTTTTTAAAATTTCCATATAGTGATTCAATTTATTTTTTCTAACTAAAGAGGCTAGAAAACGACTAATGGGCATATTATTGATACAATAAAGATGATTAAAAACAATTTTATGTTTCGCCTTTAAGTTTTCTTTAAATTCTCTTTCTAATTGCTCTTGAGAACTACTTAAAAAAATACCCGTTGGGTTATAAACAAGATTAAGAGGAAGGTTTTTTTCTTTTCCATAACCTAATTGATTTAGTTTTTTTAACGCAGTAATTGATTTATCAAAAATACCCTTGCCTCGTTGCTGGTCTGTTCGAAGAGCAGAGTAGTGAGGTAAGGAGGCGATAATTTCGACTTGGTGTTTTTTTAAAAAATAATGAAGATCTGTATACCCTTCTTCTTCTAAAATGGTTAAATTACAGCGATCAATAACGTGCTTATTAAGACTACTGAAGGACTCAACGAGGTATTTAAAGTGTTGATTAATTTCAGGGGCTCCTCCTGTAATATCAATGACCTCTACTTCATTTCCAAGAGATTTAACAATCTCAACACATTTCTGAGCTGTTTGTAAACTCATTGATTCTGTTCTAATTGGAGAAGCATCAACATGGCAGTGATGACAAGCTTGATTACAAATTTTTCCAACGTTGATTTGAAAAACTTTGAGATTAAATGATTTTAATGTTTTTTCTTTATGGGCTTCTAAAGTCTTTGTAAAAGATTTTGGTTCAAATTGATTTAAAATTTCTTTTTGTTTTTGAGTGGATAAATGACTCATAAAATTTATTTATAAGTTGATTTCGTCAACCTTATTCATCATTTGAACACTATGAACAAGTGTAATCCCCGCTAACATAGATGCTGCGACATGAACGGCTTCATTCATTTGTTCTTCATCTGCTCCTTTTTCAAGGCAAGTTTTTGAGTAAGTATCAATACAATAAGGGCATTTTAAAGCATGAGAAACTGCCAAAGCAATCAGAGATTTTTCTCTTTCACTTAAAGCTCCCGCTTTCATAGTGCTATTGTAGTAGTCAAAAAACTTGTCCCCTAGCTCTTTGTTAACTCGAGCAATATTGGAGAATTTATTTAAATCACCTGTATTATAATAATGATGGTTATTTTCCATAATGAAAGTTGTTTGAGTAAGATAGCTTATAACATTAAAAGGTTTTTTTAATAAGTTTTTTTGATTCTTTTAAATAAAAATAAAAATTTTTTACAATTTAAGGAGATTAAGCTATAGTAAAAATAAAAATTAAATTTTTATAAAAATGTTTTTCTTTTTACCCAAAAACAATCGTTATTACAGGGACTACCAAAGGGCTTTGGCAAAGCTCTTTTGGAAATTTTTTTGCAACGAAATCATAGAGTTATTTCTATTTCTAGAAGTTTAAAAGAAGTTGCTTTTTATCAAAAAAAATACCCTAATAATTTTGTGAGTTTATACGCAAATCTTTCAGAGCCAAAGTCTGTTTTAAAAATAAAGTCTGATTTAAATCGTTATGCTATTGATGTTTTGATTCATAATGCCGGTTATGGCGAAATAGGCCCTCTCGAACTGGTTTCTTTGGATAAAATTAGAATGGAGTTTGAAGTGAATGTTTTTTCTTCTCTATCTCTTTCAAAAATGATCATTCCTATTATGAGAGAAAGCAGAGGAGGTCTTATTATTCATGTTGGTTCTAGTGCGGGGTTTATTAGTACCCCTTTTAATGGAGCATATGCAGCTAGTAAGCATGCTTTAGAAGCGATAAATGATGCACTGAGAGTGGAGCTTAGGGCTTTTAATATTGGAGTGGTGCTTTTTCAAGCAGGGAAACTTAAAACAAGTTATCAACAAAAAATTATAAAACTAGCAGGTCAATATTTAAAATTTAAAAATCCTTATAAAACTAGTTTTGATTTGTTTATGAAAAATGAAAAAAAAAATAAAGGAAATGAAGTTTATAAGCTAACTAGAAAAATTGTTCAAATAGTGGAAAAGAATAAAAAAGCAGGTCGTTTAAAAATAGATTTTTATACAAAACTACTTTACTTAATAAGGATTTTTTTTCCTTATTGGCTGCAAGATTTTTTAGTGGCTAAAAGAAATAAACTTTAGTTTTTTTAAAGAATTGATTTTATCTCTTAAAAATAGTGCTTGGGTTTTACTTTGAAGATTGCGATGTTGCTTTCTGGAGGAGTGGATAGTTCGGTTGCACTTCATCTTTTAAAAAAAAAACATTCTTCTATCAAAGCTTTTTATTTAAAAATTTGGCTTCAAAACGAATTTATTTCTTTAGGTGATTGCCCTTGGGAAGAAGACCTTTTTTTTGTCAAACAAATTTGTAAACAAGAAAATGTGCCTTTAGAAGTTATCTCTCTTCAAGAAGAATATTGGTCTTTAGTGGTTGATTATGTTTTAAAAGAAGTGAAAGCAGGTAGAACGCCTAATCCTGATATTTATTGTAATTCTCTTATTAAATTTGATGCTTTTTTTAAGAAAATCCCGGCTTCTTTTGATAAAGTTGCTACAGGACATTACGCTAAAGTTTCTTATGAAAGCAATCAAGCAAAACTAATGTGTGCTAAAGATACGTTAAAAGATCAAACCTATTTTTTAGCTTTTCTTAAAGCAACACCAACTTAGTCGAGCTCTTTTTCCTTTAGAGAGGTATCTTAAAAAAGAAGTTAGAGCAATTGCTAGTAAAGTAAAATTTCCAAATGATAAACGAAAAGATAGTCAAGGGATTTGTTTTTTGGGTAAAGTCAAATTTAGAGAGTTTTTAAAATACCACTTAGGAGAAAAAAAAGGTAGGATTATTAACCGTGATAATCATCAAATAATAGGAAGGCATCAAGGGCAGTGGTTTTATACCATTGGACAACGCCATGGACTCGGTCTTTCAGGAGGGCCTTGGTATGTGGTGGGTAAAGATGTGGGAGCTAATGTAGTTTATATTTCTAATAAAAACTCAATTGCTTTAAAAAAATCTTTCTTTAAAATAGAAAATTGCCAGTGGACATCAGCAGAGAGGATTAAAGAGAGTAGCAAAGAAGGAGAGGGCTTAAAAGTAAAAATAAGACATGGAGCTTTATTTTTTAATTGTTGCCTTAAAATGAAAGCTGATTTATTTTCAGGAGAAGTGTTACTTGAGCAGACAGATGCTGGGATTGCCGATGGACAGTTTGCTGTTTTTTATTTTAAGAAAGAATGCCTTGGAGGAGGGGTGATTAAAACGACATGAAATAAAATGATTATTTCATGTAGTCTCGTAAGATTTTACTTTGATCGGGTTTTTTAAGTCGAGCAAGTGCTTTTCCTTCAATTTGTCTAATGCGTTCTCGAGTGACTCTAAAGACATAGCCTGTTTCTTCAAGAGTCCTAGGGCAACCATCATCTAGTCCATAACGCATTTTTAAAACTTCTCTTTCTCTTTGAGGCAATTCTCCAAGCACGGATTCAATTTCTGCTCTTAACATACTAAAATTAGCAGTTGTTCTTGGATTTTCTGCTTCTTTACTTTCAATAAAGTCACCAAGAAAACTGTCATTGCGATCTCCGATAGGAGTTTCTAAAGAGATGGGGTCTTTAGAAATATTTTTAACAACATTAATTTTTTTTATTTTCCAATTTAAAATGCTAGCGAGTTCTTCTGAAGAAGGTTCTCTACCGTGTTGTTGAAGAAAGAGTCTAGTTTCTCTTGAGATTTTATTTACTTGTTCAATCATATGAACGGGAATGCGAATATTTCTTGATTTATCAGAAATGCTTCTCATAATCGCTTGGCGAATCCACCAAGTAGAATAAGTCGAAAATTTATATCCTTTTTTATAATCATATTTTTTTACAGCATTCATAAGACCGATATTGCCTTCTTGAATGAGATCAAAAAAATGCAGGCCTCTATAAGTATATTTTTTAGCAATACTAATGACAAGGCGAAGGTTGGCTTTGACTAATTTATGTTTGCTTTCGTTCATTAAATTATTGGCTTTGGTGAGACTTCTGGAGAGTTTTGAGATTTTAATTGGACTTGCTTGTAAGTAATTGATATGTTCATTAATAATTTGTTGTTGTTCTACGTATCTTTTGGCGATATTAATAAAGGCTTGTTTTTTTGTTTTAGCTTGAAAAGCGTAATGGTTAATCATGCTTTTGTCTTCTAAATTATTAACAACCTTTTCAAAGTCTTCTTTAATAAGATTGTATCTTTTCGTCATAGACTCTATTTTAGATCTTGCTCTATTAATATTTTTTTCAGCACTATAAATCGTATCTGATATTTTAGTATAAATATTTTTACTAATTTGTTCTTTCATAAAGAGTGAAGAAAGTTTTTTTTTAGATTTTTTAGTTTGTGTTTTAGAGTTATAAAATTGAAGAAAGTTTTTTTCAAACTTATCATAACGTTTTTTTAATAGTTGTTTTTCAATAGCGGATACATTGTAAATCCTAGGGGGATTTAAAACATCAAAAATAAGATCTATATTTTGTGGATTTTCTTTAATGAGACAAATGCGTTTATAGATTTCGTGATAAGTTGTTTCGACTTCATGAACAACATTAACCACTTCCAATTCTCCTTTTTCAATATCGATGGCTAATTGTTTTTCTTCTTTTTTAGTGAGTAGTTTCACTTTTCCAATGTCTTTTAGATAAAGCCTTATAGGATCATCTAATTTTCGATTATCTTTGGCTAATTTTTCTAAAAGGTCAACAATTTCTTTATTTTTTTGTTCATTACTTAATTCTGGTTTGATATGGTATTCGTCGATGACTTCGACATCATTTTCATTTAGAATAATAAGTAAATTATCAATTAAATCCTCATGATTTAAGATTTCTGTGGGAAGCATTCGGTTGATTGTTGAAAAAGTAAGCTCTTTTTCAGTTTGACCTAATTTTATAAGTTTTATGACATCTGGATGGTCTTTTAAATCTATAATTTCTGTTCTTACCATTTTAATTTTTTCGTCAATTGCCTCTTTTTTTATAGGATTTTTTTTAAGATTTTTAGTTTAATTAATTCTCTTTTAAGAGTTTAAAAAAAAATGAATTCGAATTATACCATAGATGTTAAATTTTTTTTTTAAATAAAACAAAAAAAAGTCATATTATTTAAAATTAATATCTTTTCCTATAGTAGCTTGGTAAGTTATTTTTCTGTTGTTATAAGCAACCTTTATTTCCTTTTTTACTCCTCTTTCGTTTTTAATCGTATTTTTTAAAATTCCTTTTCCTTTAATGAGAATATTTCCATATTGATATTGGATTTGTAAAGAAGTACCTTTTTTTAAGTAAGGTTCATCTTCATATTTTTTTTCAAAAAAATATCTTATTTGTTTATTTTTTTTTGTGGGTTTTTTTTTTATAAATTGTTTGAGAATAGTTTGTTGTTGTTGCAAGAAATTTTTTTCCATCATAACAGAGTATGGTTTTATGGTTTTTTTTTGTTGGTAATAAACATGAATGCCTTCTCCATAAATAATATAGTTTTTTTCTGGAAATTGTTGATTTAAAAAATCTTGAATGTCTCCAGCGATGATGTAATTATTGCCTTTTCGCATAGGAGAGGCCCAATTTAATAAAATTGCTTTTTCTTTTGGGAAAGAATGATTTAAGAATTGATCAACAGAAGGGTAAAGTTTATTAATCAAAAGTTTTTCTTTTAAAAAAATAGTAATTTTTTTTTTCTTTGTTTCTTGATTCATTAAAATTAGAGTTGATAATAAAAAAATGAAAATAGATTTTAACAAAGATGTCATTTTGTTTTTTTATTTAAAAGGATTAGATAAGAAAAATTATCTTTTAAGATTAACAGCTGTTTGGAGCATGCTATCAGAAGATTGAATTGCTTTAGAGTTAAATTCATAAGCTCTTTGAGCGGTGATCATATTCACCATTTCATCGACGACTCTGACATTAGACATTTCTAAAAACCCTTGTAAGACTTGAGGTTGTCCATCTAATCCAGGGACTCCTTCGATAGCGTCTCCTGAAGCTTCTGTTGATTTATAAAGATTTCCCCCAATATTAGAAAGACCAGCTGGATTAATAAATCGATGAGCTGTTAATTGAGTAATTTCTATTATTTCATCGGTTTGAATATTTCTTGCTGTAACTTGTCCTTGTTTGCTAATAGCAATACTTTTAGGATCAATATTTTCTGGAAAAGTGACTTCTGGGATTAGTTTAAGACCATTAGAATTGACTAATTGCCCATTTGCATCGAGTTTAAAACTACCATCCCTTGAAAAAGCATCTGTTCCATCAGCAAGTAAGAGTTTAAAAAATCCTCTTCCTTCTAAAGCGAGGTCTAAAAGATTGCCTGTATTTTGAAGGGATCCTTGATCAAACATTTTTTGAGTGGCACTGACTTTAACCCCAAGTCCGACTTGAATCCCGGTAGGAACAATTGTTTCTTCAGTAGCCGGAGTCCCTGCTATTTTAAGCGTTTGATATAAAATGTCTTCAAAATCAGCTCTTGTTTTTTTATACCCTGTTGTATTGACATTGGCAATATTATTTGCAATAGTATCAATATTAAATTGTTGAGAGTTCATTCCTGAGGCTGCTGCCCATAAAGATCGCATCATAATAAGAATCCTTTCTTTGTTTTTTTCCTAAATCAATTATCGAAATAATTTTTTTTTAGATTAGAAAAAAATTTTTTAAATCAATTCATTCCTTTTTAGGAAGTATTAGGTTTCTTTTAAAGAAAAATCAGTCCATAAACAAGATTTTCTTTTTTCTTTTATTTTTTTTTTTAAAAGGATTTCAAATTTTTCTCTAGAAGCAATTGTTCCCCCTAAAGAAAGAAGGTGTTTGGCATCCGTTGTTTGACAGTCAATTAAGCTTATTTTTTTTTTAATACTAATTTGCACTAAATAATAAAAAGCAACTTTTGAAGCATTACTAATAAGATGAAACATAGATTCTCCAAAAAAGCAGCTATTTATAGCTAAGCCATAAAGCCCACCGATGAGTTTGTTTTTTTGGTAAATTTCAATAGAATGAGCGATGCCTTGTTGATGAAGTTTGATGTAAGCTTTAATCATGTCTTGGTTAATCCAAGTGTCTTTTTGGTTTTTTCTTGAGGTTTGGGCACAAGCGTTGATGACGTCTTGAAAAGCTGTGTCAAAGGAGACGTTAAAGGTATTATTTTTGATTATTTTTTTAAGAGATTTAGGTAAGATAAAATTTTCAGGTTGTACAATAATACGTTCATTTGGGCAATACCAAAGAATAGGGGGTTGTTGGTACCAGGGGAAAATCCCTTTAGAGTAAGCTTCTAATAAAATTTCTTTGGAAAGATGGCCGCCTATGGCAATTAAGCCATCTTGTTTGGATTGTAATTGTTTTGAAAAATAAGGAGAAGTGGGATTAACGCTACTTACAAACATTAATAAGAATTATAAAATAATAAAAAAAGAAAAAGATTAACGATCTTCCAAGCAAGCAACCCCAGGAAGTGTTTTACCTTCTAGGAGTTCTAAAGAAGCTCCGCCACCTGTAGAAATATGAGTCATTTCTTTTTCGAGCTTTGCTTTTCGAATGGCCGAAGCACAATCGCCTCCTCCAATAATTGAAATAGCTTTATTTTTAGTGGCTTTAGATAAAATTTTAGCGATTTCAAAGGTTCCTTTTGCCGTTTTTGGGTGTTCAAAAACACCCATAGGACCATTCCAAAAAATTGTTTTTGCTTCTAAAAGGATTTTTTCAAAAAGAGCGATTGATTTTTCTCCAATATCAAGTCCTTCTTGATAATTTGGGATGCTTTCTTTATTTACAGTGATAAGGTCGCTTGTTAAAGTTTTCGTTTTAAAATCCAAGGTACCGACTACGTGATCAATAGGCAAAACGATTTTTTCTTTATGATGATTTAAAATTTTTTTACAGGTTTTAATAAGATTTTGATCTAAAAGAGAGTTGCCAATTTCAAGTCCCATGGCTTTGTAAAATGTATAAGCCATGCCACCACCAATAATAATTTTGCTTGCTTTGTTTAAAAGATTTGTAATGAGGGGAAGTTTATCACTAATTTTAGCGCCTCCTAAAATAGCAATGAAAGGATGCTTTGGGGAACTGATAGCGTTATTTAAAAATTTGAGTTCTTTTTCCATTAAAAAACCAGCTACAGAAGGAAGATATTCAGCGACATTGGCTGTTGAAGCGTGCTCTCTGTGGGCGGTACCAAAAGCATCGTTGACATAAATATCTGCTAAAGAAGCGAGTTGTTTGGCATAATTTTTTCTGGCTTGAAGGTCTTTGGATTCGGTTTCTTCTTGATGGAAGCGACAATTTTCTAACATTAAAATTTCTTTATTTTTCAAATTTTGAGCTAAATTTTTTGTGATCTCTCCTATGGAATCAGGGGCCATGATCACCTTTTGTTCTAAAAGAGAAGCTAGTTCTTCACTACAAGGTTTTAGAGAATATTCTGGATTAATTTTTCCTTTTGGCCTTCCGAGGTGACTCATTAAAATCAAACTCCCCCCATGATCTAAAACATAGTGAATGCTTTCTAAAGCAGCTACAATCCTTGCATTATCACTAATTTTATTGTTTTCAAAAGGAACATTAAAGTCTACACGCATGAGAACTTTTTTGTTAATAATATTAATGTCTTTTAAAGTTTTTTTCATGTTATTTTTAGTTTGGACCTTAAAAGATATAAAATTTTTTTTTAATGGCGGCTTGCCATATAATGAATAAGCTCACCCAATTTATTGGAATACCCCCATTCGTTATCATACCAAGAAACTACTTTAATGAATGTTTTTGAAAGAGCAATACCTGCTTTGGCATCAAAGATAGACGTTCTAGGATCATGAATAAAATCAGAAGACACGACTTCTTGTTCAGTATACCCGAGAATATCTTTAAGTTGGTTTTCAGAAGCTTCTTTCATTTTTTGTTTAATGTCTTCGTAGAAAACTTCTTTTTCTAAGCGGCAAGTTAGATCAACAACAGAAACATTAAGAGTTGGGACTCTAAAAGCCATTCCTGTAAGCTTGCCATTTAAATCAGGAATCACTTTTCCTACTGCTTTAGCAGCTCCTGTAGAAGAAGGAATAATATTGCCACTTGCTGCTCTTCCTCCTCTCCAATCTTTCATAGAAACTCCATCAACACTTTTTTGGGTAGCTGTTGTGGCATGGACGGTTGTCATTAGAGCTTCTTTAATGCTCCAATTTTCATGAAGAATTTTCACAATAGGAGCTAAACAATTTGTTGTACAAGAAGCATTTGAGACCACATCCATTTTTGAAGCATCATAAGTTTGATGATTGACCCCCATGACAAACATAGGCGTGTCATCTTTTGAAGGAGCGGACATAATGACTTTTTTAGCGCCTGCTTTTAAGTGATCTTCTGATTTTTCTTTCGTTAAAAAAAGACCTGTTGATTCGACAATGTATTGGGCACCGATTTCTTTCCAATTTAAATTAGCAGGATTTTTTTCTGAAGAAACTCTAATTTTTTTTCCATTCACAACTAAGTGTTGATCACTAATCTCTACTGTCTGTTTAAAACGACCGTGAATAGAATCATAAGCCAACATATAGGCCATATATTCTGTTGAAATCAAATCATTAATGCCTACAATTTCAACTTCTTTTAATTTTGGATTTTCAAAAGTAGCTCTAAAAAACAGTCTTCCAATGCGACCAAATCCATTAATTCCTACTTTAATTGCCATGATAAATCATACTCCTAGATTAAATATTTTTTATTTTTTGAAAAGGAAAATAAAACTATTTTCTAATAGTATATAATGTTTAAAGAAAAAGGTTAATGAACAGAGTGTTGTATCAGCAATCATCTTTTATGAAAAAAGGGTTTTCCCGTAGGATTTTAAGTTGTGACAAGCTTTGATGACTTCTTGTTTCATTCCATCTTCTGCTTTTTTTAGATAGGAGCGAGGGTCGTAGTATTTTTTGTTTCCTACATTACCATCGATCTTTAAGACGCTGTCATAGTTTATAAAAAAATGCTCTGCAATGGGTCTTGAGAAAGCATATTGACAGTCTGTGTCGACATTCATTTTAACGACACCATATTGAAGTGTTTGATGAATATCCTCCAAACTAGATCCGGAACCTCCGTGAAAAACTAAGTCAAAAGGATTAGTTTTATCATATTTTTTTCCAACGGCTTCTTGTCCATCTTTTAAGATTTGAGGTTTTAATTTAACGACCCCTGGGTTATAGATGCCGTGGACATTTCCAAAAGTAGCAGCTAAAAAATACCTGCCATTTTCACCTAACCCCAGTTTGTTGGCAACAGCTAGCATATCGTTATTGTTTGTGTAGAGCTTGGCTCCTTTTTCTGCTTTGACGTCGTCTTCTTCTCCGCCTACAGCCCCGATTTCAATTTCTAAAAGGATTTCATTGTCATGACAAGTTTGAAGGAGTTCTTTTGAAAGTTTTAAATTGTCTTTTAGAGTAATCGTAGAACCATCAAACATGTGGGCATTAAATAAATTGGGCAATCCTTTTTTTCTTCGTTTTTTTGTTTCTTCAATAAGAGGTTTGACAAAAAGATCAAGCTTGTCTACTAAACAGTGATCTGTATGAAGTGCAACATAAATCCCATATCTCTTAGCAACAAGGTGGACGTGATTGGCAAGACTAATAGCACCTAAAGCCATGTCTTTTACACTTTGTCCCGAAATGAAAAGACCACCACCTGTAGAAACTTGAATAATCCCATCAGACTTGCTTTCTGCTAGTCCCATTAAAGCGGCATTGGCAGAAGAATAAGAAGTGACATTAAAAGCAGGGAATGCATAATGGTTTTTTTTTGCTTTGTCGAGCAATTTACAATAAGTTTGATAATCAGCTACAGGCATAGTCAAATATGATTGTAAGCTATTATTTTATTTTTTAAAAGTAGTTTCTAGTTGTTTAGCAGCTTTTTCCCAAGAAAAAGATTTGATTTTTTTAAGAAGATTTTTATTTGAAATCTCAAAAGGTTTTTTTGCTAAGGTTTCAATTTTTTCAAGAAGTTTTTTTCTTAAAGTATTGGTAGAATAAGGATCAAAAAAATCCCAAGAAGCACCTAATAATTCTCGATTAGTAGGAATATCAGAAACAACAGGGTACGTTTTAGCCCAAAGGGATTCGATGACAGGAAGGCCAAAGCCTTCGTATAAGCTAGGGTAAACTGAAATTAAAGCTCCTGCAAGAAGCATGCTAAGAGTTGTTTCATCTTGTTTATTTAGAAAATAAATATGATTTATTTTTTTTTCTTTTTTTCCCAAAACAATCAATGGGTATTGTTTTTGAATTATTTTTGGAAGTTTTAAGTAAGCTTGATAAAGTCGGTTTGTGTTTTTTCTAGCAGTGTGTCCTCCAAAGTAAAGCAGGTAATGTTTGTAATCAACTTTAAAAGATTTGAGATAAGGTTCACATTGTTTTTTTGAATAAGGTTTAAACTGTTTGGAAATACCATTATAAGAGACAATAATTTTTTTTTCATTAATAGAAGGACAAATGTCTATCATATTTTTTTTTGTTGTTTGGCTGATGGTAATAATTTTTTCGGAAAGTTGATTGATTTTTTTTAAATTAAAAAAGCCTCTTATTCCAAGAAGCGTGATCATAGAGAGAGGTGTTTTGCCTTTGAGTAAAAAAGAAGGTTTTAGAAACAAGGTAGGGATGACGTCGTGAATAACGGTAATGATTTTTGTTTTTGATAATTTTTTTGGAAAGGTATCTACGTGGGGCAAAAAAAGAAAATCAAAGTTGATTTTTTTAAAAGAATGACTAAGAGTAATTTTTTTAGAAAAAGAAGACAAAGACTTTTTATGATAGAGGGGAATGATTTGATAAAAAATAGGGATATCAAGTACTTTATGAAAGTGGGTATTTGTTTTTTTAGGAGTGGTTGCTTTTTCAAATAAAGGAATAAAAATAATATATTTATTTTTGGTATTAGTTTTAGATAACGCTTCAAGAAGGTTTTTTAAGTAAGAATGAAACCCTGAGCCTTTATAATATTTTGTGAGGTAAACTCCATTTATGGCTATTTTTTTCATGTTATTTTTAAAGTGTTTTTTTAAAGTATTGATCTAAAGTGAGGATGACTTTTTCGATTTGAGTTGTTTTCATTTGGGAGAAAAAAGGGAGAGAGATTTGAGAAGTAGCTAGTTGGTCAGTTTTAGAGAATGAGGTTATGGAGTAACCTAATTTTTTATAATAAGTCATTTTCGGTAAGGGAATATAATGCACATTGGCTTCAATTTTTTTTTTTTTAAGAAAATCGATAACGTGGTTTCTTTTTTCTTCATTGATATTTTTCAGCCTAATAGAAAGTAAGTGACAAGCGGAGGTTGTTTTTTGGCAAAGAGTAGGTCTTAAAAGAGCCCAAGTTTTTTTCTGAAGCTGTTTAACATAGTAATTTTTTAAAGACTTTCTCTTTTCAAGTAAAACGGGGTATCTTTTTAATTGGATAAGGCCGATGGCTGCTTGAATATCAGTCATATTATACTTATAACCTAAATCGACAACATCATATTGCCAAGTTTTTTTTTGATGCTTTTGGTAAGGGTCTTGATCTCTACCGTGAAGAGAAAGTCGCTTGATAATGGTTTCTAATTTTTTTTTATTGACGCCTTTTAATTGGTTTAAAATTAAAGCTCCTCCGTCACCGGTGGTAATATTTTTAGTGGCATGAAAAGAAAAAATATTAATATCAGCATAGGTACTGGCTTGTTTGTCATTTAAGATGGCGCCAAGTGAATGGGAAGCATCGGCAATACAGAGGATTCTGCCCAATTGTTTTTGAAACTGATTCTTTGAAGGAGAAAATTTTTTTTTTTTTTCAATGATGATGTTCATAATATTTTTGTAATCACAAGGATCCCCTGCATAATCAACTGGAATAATGGCTTTTGTTTTAGAAGTAATGGCTTTTTCTATTTTGTTTGGATCGATGTTAAAATCTTCTCTAATGTCAACAAAAATGGGTTTAGCACCTGTTTGTAAAATTGCAGCAGCTGTTGCAGAAAAAGTCATAGGGGTTGTAATCACTTCATCGCCTTTGCCGATACCAAAGGCTTTAAGGCTTAAAAAAAGAGAAGCGGTTGCAGAATTAAGGACGATGGCTTTATAGCACTTGGTATATTTTTCAATGGCTGCTTCAAACTCTTCTACTTTAGGGCCTCGATTAATCCAATTTGATAACAATACTTTTTTAACTTCATTAACTTCTTGTTGAGTGATGTTGTGAGAAGTGAAGGGAATATGAAACATCAAATTAGTGTTTAAAGCGATTGATATGTTCGGTAATTTTATTTTGGTCTTTTTTTTTTAAAAAAGCACTTATAGGGAGGCTAATAATGTCTTTGCTAATTTTTTCTGCTATAGGAAAATCTCCTTTTTTGTAGTTGAGATAATTAAATGCTTTTTGAAGATGAATCGGGGGGGCATAAAAAATAGAATAGGGAATTTTTTTAGTTTTTAAATGTTTAATAAAATCTTCTCTGTTAGAAATTCTAATAGAATATTGAGCAAAGGTAGACGTTTGGTATCTAGGAATATGAGGGGTAACGACATTACTAGAAAAAAGCTTTTCGTTATAATCATTTGCGATGGATTGTCTCTTTTTAATTTCGTCATCTAAATGTTGTAGTTTTACGGTTAGAATAGCGGCTTGAATATTATCGATACGTCCATTAATGCCAATATACAAGTGGTCGTGTTGAGTTTTCCCATGATTTAAAAGAGCTCGAATTTTTATTTCTAATTTTTTATCAGAAGTAAAAATAGCTCCTCCATCTCCATAACAACCTAAGGGTTTTGAAGGATAAAAACTTGTGCAAGCAATTTTAGAAAGATTACAAGAATGCTTTGTTTTATACAAAGCTCCAAAAGATTGGCTGGCATCTTCGATAACCGTTAATTTGTGTTTTTTAGCAATTTGATTGATGGCATCCATATTCGATGTAAGTCCAAAAAGAGAAACCGGTATAATGGCTTTGGTTTTTTTGCTAATTTTTTCTTCAATTAAGTTTGGGTTGATGTTGTAAGTGAGTTCATCAATATCAACAAAAACAGGCTTTGCTTTTAAAATAGCAATGGCTTCGGCGGTTGCAATGAAAGTAAAAGGGCTTGTAATAACTTCGTCTTTTTCTTTAATGTCAAGAGCCATTAAAGCTAGTTGTAAAGCCGTCGTCCCACTCGAACATCCCATCGCAAAAGAAGCTCCTGAATAGGTTGCAAGAGAAGATTCAAAATCTTTTAAAATCTTTCCTCCTAAAAATTGAGTACTTTTGATTGTTTTATTAATTGCTTTTTTAAGAGATCGTTTATACGAAGAATATTGAGATTTTAAATTGACAAAAGGGATTGTCATAAGAATTTACTTTTTAATAAAATTTAAAAAATTAAGAAAAAAAAATCAAATTTAAACAAATAGATTTTTTATTGATTTTATCTCTTTCTTTAAATGCTTAATGATTTCATTATATAATAAAAAATAATAAATTCAATAATTTTATATGTTTAAGACGTTAGTGTGAAGTTTACTTGTTTAAAAGAAGAGCTACTTAAAGTTGTAGGTGCTAGTGATGTGATTACAGGTCATAAAGGAAATTATTCCATTTTGTCTAATATCTTATTTGAAGTCATTGGAGATAAAGTCTTTGTAAAAGCCAATAATATGAATATGTCTTTAGAAGCATCTCTTAAAAAAGCCACTATTGAAAAAGAAGGGGCTATTACGCTTTATCAAAATAAATTTTTTAATCTTGTCAAAGAAATTCCTGAAAAAGAAATTCTCATTGAAGTGGTTGATGATAATAAAGTCCTCATTAAATCTTTAGATAAAAAAAGGAACGTCAAAGCCGTGATGATGGGGATTTCAAAATCCGAGTTCCCAGAGTTGCCAAAGATTATGGATCAAATCAAGCTTATTTCTATCGATAAGATTTTGTTTAAAAAAATGATTCAAAAAACGATTTTTGCTGTTTCACACTCCAACACACAGTATACGCTCAATGGTGTTTATATGGAATATAAAAACAATATGTTAAAATTTGTTGCCATTGATGGTAGGCGTCTTGCTTTATTTAAAACGTTGCTCTCTGAAAATGAACACGAAGAGTTTGAGGTTATTATTCCCCAGGAGTTTTTTGCTCATCTTCAAAAAATCATTTTTAATGAGGGGCCGATGCAATTTTGTTTTCAAGAAAATCGATTTTTTTTTCTTTTTGATAACATGTGTTTGTCTTCAAATGTTTTAGAAGGTAAGTTTCCAAATTATAATTTATTTATTCCAAGTAAACACGAAAATCAGTTTTTTGTTAAAACTAAATCTCTTTTATCAGCGGTTAATTTTGTTTCGACTTTGATTGATGAAGAATCGCATAAAATGATTTGGGAGATTGAAAATAAACAATTAAAAATATTTGCCAAAAATTCAGATTACGGAGAATCAGAAGAAAGCCTTGATATTGTTTATTCAGCTAAGCCTTATAAAATAGGACTTAATTACAAACTGATTAGTGATGTGATAAGGCAAATTGAAGTAGAAGAAGTTGAGTTTCAATTTAATAATCAGCTCTCTCCTATTTTAGTTAAAGAAAAAAATCGAGATGAATATTATTTTATTGTGATGCCTATGAAACTTGAAGAAATTTAAACAGGCATGTTTATTCATGAAGTTTTTTTAAGTTATTTTAGAAATTATGATCATTTACACTGCACGTTTGATCATTGTTTTAATTTACTCATTGGTAGTAATGCTCAAGGAAAAACCAATTTTTTAGAAGCCATTTATTTTTCTTATTATTTAAAATCTTTTCGTGCTTTAAATACAAAAGAGTTGATTAAAAAAGAAAAAAATGAATTTATTATTCAATTGCTTTTTTCTGAAAATAAAACTAAGCAATCTTTTGTAAATAAACTACTGATTAAACATTCTAAAAACAAAAAAGAGTTTTTTTTGAACCAAAAAAAAGCCTCTGCGGAAGAAATTAAAAAAGAACAACTAAAAGTACTGCTTTTAAATAATGATGATGTTTTACTCACAAGGGCTTTTCCCTATGAAAGGAGAGCTTATTTTGATTCGATTATAGGGATTTTAAAACCAGAATATTATTTTGCTTTAAAGCAATTTCAGAAATCACTTGTTAACCGAAATCTTGATTTGAAGAAAAATCATCAGGCATCAAAATGGGATGAATCAATGGCTCAATTTGGAGCAAAAATTATTAATGCTCGAGTTTCTTTTTTAAAAGCCATTGAAAACCCTCTTGCAAAAATTTTTCATCAGTTGACTTTAATTAATGAAAAAGCTTTTATTATTTATCAGAGTACCAAAAAAGAGGGGAGGGCTTCTTGTTCTATAGGAGTGGAAAATTATCTTTTAAAATTAAAGGAAACTTGGAAACAAGATCAACTTTATAAAAAAACTCATTTTGGCCCTCATTTGGATGATTTTATTTTTTTTATTGGAGATTCGAAAGTCAAAATAAGTGCTTCTCAAGGAGAATCAAGATTATTTTCGTATGCTTTGAAATTTTCAATTTTTGAATATATTTGTCATTTCGTTAAAAAGCCTCCTCTTTTATTATTAGATGATATTTTTTCTGATTTAGATCCAAAAAAGATTGATCTTTTTTTTCAGTTTATCAAAAAAGGATCTCAAGTATTTTTAGCTTGTGCTAATTTGGATTTGATTAAATCAAGGACAAAGGGTTTTAAAATATATCAAGTTTCTAAAGGAATGATTAGCGAATGAGAGGCAGGGGACATTTTTCTTCTTTAAAGATGGTTTTAGAACAAGTTTTAAAACGACATCGATATGAAATTAACAATCAAAAAATCTTTATGCAATGGAAAAAAATAGTTGGTGATAAAATTGCTTCTATTTCTAGACCTTATAAAATTTTTGATAATAAGCTTTATGTTGCTTTAAAATATAATCATTGGATGCTAGAACTTTCTTATGCTAAAGATGAAATGATAAAAAAGTACATCGCTTTATTTCCTTTTTTGAAATTAAAAGATATTTATTTTAAGTTTGATCCTAATCGGAATTATTCTTCTTTAGAGGATGAAAAAAATGATTTTAAGTTTTCTTTAGAAAATATTGAGTTGGATGCTGAAGAGTCTGTTGTAGAGATTCCTTGGCAAGAAGATGATAAAGAAGTTGCTAATCGTATTGAGAGTCTTAAAAAAACTTACTTGAAAGTTAAAAAATATATTGCAAAAGAAAAAGATCCATATCGCAATGTTTTAGACTTTAAAAAAGAAAAAAATCGATCTAAAGACATTGTCAGTGAGCTTGATGATCTTTATCCTACTTATGGCATTAGTAGTCAATTTTTAGTTCAAAAAGATGACTTTCAATCTTTTGATTTGTATTCGTGAATCCGGCTATTTTTTTTGAAGAAGCTTATAAAGAAGCAAAGAAAGCCAAACTCATTTGTCGCCCTAATCCAGCTGTTGGAGCTATTATTGTTAAAAAATCTATCATCATTGCTAGAGGATATACGCAAGTTTATGGTGGTTTTCATGCAGAAAAAATAGCTTTTAATCAGGTGGGAGATAAAAAAAAATTAAAAGGAGCTGAAATGTATGTCACGCTAATGCCTTGTTGTCATTATGGTAAGACGCCTCCTTGTAGTGAATTAATACGAGATTACCAAATTGCCAAAGTATGTATTGCCACTCCTGATTTAAACCCGATGGTTATGGGTAAGACAGAGTCTTTTTTTAAAAAAAACAACATTGTATATACTTATAATTTTCCAAAAGAAATTGCCTTAAAACTTTTTGAACTTAATAAAGATTTTTTTTATAGACAAGTTTTTAAAAAACCTTTTGTTATTGCTAAGTATGCGATGACATTGGATGGGAAGATGGCTACTTATAAGGGAGATTCAAAATGGATTACAGAAAGAAAAGCAAGGGAAAAGGTGCATTTGAGTCGAGCGGTTAGTGATGGGATTGTCATTGGTGCTAAAACAGCCATCAAAGATGATCCGTTGTTAAGTAGTCGGCTTAGCTTAAACGTAAAGCAACCCCTTAGGATTGTTGTTTGTACTCAAAATAAGTTTTTAAAAAAATGTAAAAATTTATTTTCAAATCAAGCTAAAACTGTTTTTTTATCAAAGAAATCTTTTTGGTTTCTTAATTATCAGTTAAAAAAAAATAAACAAACCATTTTTTTTTATAAAAAAACTCCTTATTCTAAAGAAACTTTAATGGCTTTAGCTCAAAGATTTAAATTAAATTCTATTTATATCGAAGGGGGAGCTAAAACGTTAGGTGCTTTTTTAGAAGAAGAGGTTTTAGATCAAATGGATGTGTATATTGGTTTAAAAATTTTAGGAGATGGTAAATATGCGCTTTCGCCTTTTATTAGGAAGATGAAAAAGCAGTGGATTAAAGAAGCTTTTAGTGTTATCAAGCGTAAAGTCGTTACGTTTGATGACACTGTTTTTATTTCTGTTTATACAAAAGAAAAAGCGATGGAGCGTTTAAAAAAAAAAGTCCTTAAAGTAAATAGATAAATCAATTTTTTTATAAAGCTGTTTTAGCTTGTTTTTTTTCTATATTAGAAAAATTAATCGAAAAAGCTTTGCTGATACCTTCATTCATGGTGATACCATAGGCGTAGTCAATAATTGAAAAAGTTTTTTCGTTATGTGAAATAATAACGAATTGAGTTTTGTCTTTAAAATCTTTAAAAAGTTTTAATAATTTGCGTATATTTTCTTTATCTAAAGCAGCATCGACTTCGTCTAATAAACAGATGGGAGATGTTTTGACAAGGAAGATGGCAAACATGAGGGAAATAGCAATAAGTGATTTTTCACCTCCTGAAAACAAGTGAATACTTTGAAATTTTTTTCCAGGAGGTTGGATCATAATATCGATTCCTGAGTTTAAAGGGCTTTGAGGGTCTATGAGTTTTATAATGGCTTTTCCACCATTGAATAAACGACAAAAAATTTGATCAAAATTATTTTTAATAAGATTAAAAATTTGAATAAATTTTTCAGAAGATTGTTTTTCAATTTGCTTTAAAATTTCTTGTAAATCTGACATCGCTTTTTCGATATCTTCTTTTTGTTTTTTGATTTCAGTCAAACGATTTAAGATATTTTCATATTCTTTTTTTGCAAGAGGGTTAATAGGGTGGAGAACTTTTATTTTTTCAGCAATTTCTTTTAGGGTTATTTTGATCATTTTTGGATCTAAGTTTAAAGTAATTTCTTTTTTTGAGTATTGGCTTAAGTCTTCTGAAAACTGTTCTTTAGCATTTTGACTTAAGTTTTCTTGATCTCGATTAATTAATTGAATTTGTATGGTGAAATCGTTTTTTTTTTTTTCAATTTCTTTTATAGTCCTTAAGTCATTTTCTCTTTTAATTTCTAATTGGTTGAGAATGAGACTTTCCTTGCCCATTTGGTGCATTGATTTTGTTAGTTTTTCAGTATTGATCTCATTTTTTTTTGTTAATTGATTGAGCTGGACATCGGTTTCTTTTTGTTCTTTTTCTAAATCACTAAGAGTATTGCTGACTCTTTTTAGTTCTAAATGACTGGATCTTTTTCTAGTCTCGATTGTGTTAATATTGGAAAATTTTTCTTCTCGTTCTTTTTGAGCGATGGTAATAACTTGATAAATCATTGAAGCTTTATTTTTCAAATCGATAATTTTTCTTTCTAATTGTTCTTGTTCATTTTTATAATTATTTTTTTGTTGAGTTAAGGCTTCGATTTGTTGCTCAAGGTTCTTATGTTTTTTTTTATTTAAAAGAAGGTTTTGATCGATTTTTTCTTTTTTAGCATAAGCCCCTTCCGTTGAGAAAATAAAATGATAAAAAGGATCTTTTTCTTCTAAGAACGCTTTAAAAAATTGTTCTTTTTCCAATAAAATATTTTTGATTTCGCCTACTTGAAAAGTTAGTATTTCAAATTCTTTTAAGATTTCCCCTTGAGGTTTTTTTTTGATTTCATTGAGATAGATTGTGTATTTTTTTTTATCTTTTGGGATTGAAATGAGACGAGTTTTTTGAGTGAGGTCTTTAAAGTAAGATTCCATGTCTTCTTGATATTTTTGATTGGACTTTTCTCTTTCTTTAAGATGATTTTTAATTTTATCGATTTCTTCAACGACTTCTTCAATAATGAGAAGGTGTTGTTTTGTTAGGCTTTCTTGTTCTTTTTTAGTGGTTATGAGAGCTTCTTTTGTTTGCCCGATATCGATTGTTAGAGAATGATTGTTATGTTTCAATTCTTTAATTTTTTTTTCAATGGTTTCAATTTTTTTTAACAAGCTTTCTTTGTCGCTAGATTTTTCTTCAATTTTTTTATTTAGATTTTCGATAGTTTGTTGTTGTTGTTCTTTTTCTTTTTTAAACTGTTCGATGTCTTCTTTTCTAAATCGAATACGATCGATGATATCTTTATAGCGCTTATTTAAGATTTCTTTGTTTTGTTTGAGGCCTCTAATTTTTTCTTGAAAAGAGATTTTTTGATTTTCCATTTGCTTGTTATTTTCTTCATTTGACTTGATGATTTTTTCGATATCGTTAATTTTTTTTTCAATGGTTTTTAGAAAAGTTTGTTTTTTCTCTAAGTCATCAATTTGTTTTTTATTTTTTTCTTCTAAATGGTTCTTTTGCTTTTCTAACAAATTTTTTTTATAAAGGAGATATTTAACTTCTTCTTGTTTGAGTTTTTTATTAAGAGTGAAATAAGATTCACTGGCATCAGCTTGAGTTTTTAATTGTTTTTTTTGTTTTTCTAGCTCGTGGCTTAAGTCATTAATTCGAGAAAGATTTTCGGTTATTTTTTCGATTTTTTTTTCATATTCTTTTTTTTTTTCTCGGTAATTAGAAACAGAAGCTGCTTCTTCAAAAATAAAGCGCCTTTCTTCTGGATTTTGACTTAAGACTTTATCAATACGACCTTGAGCAATAATAGAATAAGTTGTTTTTCCTATTCCTGTTCCCATAAAAATTTTTTGAATATCTTTAAGTCTACAAGTGTTTTTATTAATGAGGTATTCAGATTCTCCGGATCGATAAAGGCGACGCGTAATGGCAATTTCTGTATATTCTAAAGGCAAAATCAATTTTTCGTTATTAATTACAAGTTCGACTTCTGCCATATTACTTGATTTTTTATTCTCGGATCCATGAAAAATCATTTCTTCGACTCGTTCACTTCGAAGCTCTGACATTTTTTGTTCTCCAATAGCCCATTTAATGGCATCAATAATATTACTTTTTCCACATCCATTAGGGCCTATAAATCCACCGATTCCTCCTTCAAAATGAATGGTGGTTTTTTCAGCAAAAGCTTTAAAGCCGTTTAAAGTGATTGATTTTAAAAACAAAATAGTCTATTTTTTTGTAAATTATTTAAGTTGTAATTTTAGTATGGATACGTAATCTTATGTTTGAGATAAAAATGAATTATAAAAGATTTTTATTTTTTTTTATAATAATGAGGATCGTTACTATAAAAAGAGCGATTATCACCAAAATAGTGTGGTAAATCCATCTTTGATTGTAATGAATAGGCTTTTTATATTTTTTTTTAAAAGAAATGCTAAATACATCGTTATCTAAAAATTTATTTTTAGAGCCAATTAGTAAAATTTTTAGTGGATCGATTGGGTGAAATACAAAAGACTGGATAGAATGAAAGTCTTTAAAAGTAAGAATAGTTGGTTGGTTTTTTTTTTGATGGTTAAAAATAGCGCTTGGATAAGCAATTAATTGGTTATGATTTTTATTCATGGTGTGAATAAAAAAAGAGCCATCTGCATTTCCTTTAATAGAAAAAAAGTCTAAAGAAGGTTTTTCTTTGATAGATAAGAATGTAGAAAAAGAACTCCCGTCATTTAATAAAGCATATAGCTTATAAGCGTAGGAAGTTTTTTCTGATCTTTTTTGAGGAAGAAGTCCTATAAAAAAAAGAGATTTTTTTTGTTTCCAATAATAAGGGTTATAATAATGGGCAAACGAATTATCTTTAGGTATAGGGCGTATTGAGTTTTTAAGATCCCAATGAAAAAGGTTGTAAAAATCATTGGTACGCATGACAAAGTAAAGACCATTATCACTGAACTCTGGGTAGTAAGTATTGAAGTGAGTGTTGGGTAACCAAAAAATTTGATTGTTTTTTTTAAATTGAATCGATGTTACCTTTTTTTCTTTAATTAATTTTTGGCTTTCTTTTGCACTCAAGTTTCCATAACTTATTGGCAATTGAACGTAGGGGCTATTATTTAAAAATGAATGGGAAGTGGCATTGAGTTCAAAAGAAATTTTTTCTTTTTTATTTTTGGGAAAAAGAAAAAGTCCTTCGAATTGTTTGGTTTGTTGATTAAAGTAGAAAGCGACGGCTTGGTGGTTTTTTGTAAAACCAATATCAATAAAATTTTTTGAGTTATTAATTGGTTTTATAGAATCAATCACGTAAGTTTCATACGAATGACTTGTTAGATATTTAATAATACTTGCTATTGGAGGGTAGAGGCTTAAGAGAATGCCTAAGACGAGGAAAGAAATAAAAATGTTATTAGACTTTGTTTTTTGATTTTTTTTAAAAGAGACGGCAACCCAAGTACAAAAAACAAGGAGGGAAATCATTAAAAAAATAAGTTCAAGGTTCATGTTAAAAAAACTAATTAAGTAGGTAATGATCCATCTTATTTTGGATTAAAATTTGAGCTTCTTCTTTAGAGATTTCGTAAAAGAGAGGGTTGTTTAAAGCATTGGCATAAAAAGTTTCTTGATATTTGTAAATGAGGAGATCTGTTTTTTTGAGAGATTTTTTTTTATTTTTTGAAGTGATTTTTAAAAGTACTGGGTTTTTTTTTTTGATTTTTTCAATTAGTTGTTGATTGTCGATGACGTAAAGAGGGTCCATAAAGCCGATGGTTTGAGCTAAAGCGTCAGCGTGTTTGTAGTTTACAATTTTAAGCTTAGGGTTTTTTTGCTTGTTTTTAATTTGAGCTTGCCATTTTTTATTAGCTTGAATCAAGGTGAGTTTGTTGATAATGATTGTTTTTATGTTTTCTGGTTCGATTTGAAGGAAATCTTTTTCTCTTAACGCTTTAAGAGGTTTTTGAAGTGCCAAAATCACCCAATCTTCTACTGCATACACGTGAGAGGAATGGCTATAAGTAATGTAAAATCCTTTTGGTACTTTAATAGGGTTCCCTTGATAGAAAGTATGAGCGATATTTTTGCCTTTATTGTTTTTAAGTTCGATTGTGTAGTAAGGGCTGTTTTTATTAATTCCCCATTTTGAAGCATTGGTCTTGGTGTCTACAATCGTTTGGTACATCATGGTGTTGAAATTTTTAACATTAGCGATAGCTTGGCCTTGATCGGCTTTGTATTTTTTAGGGTAAATAATTTCCCAAATATTGTGTTCATTTTTTTTAAGGCTAATTTTGTTTTTTTGATAAAAAACAGTCCATTTAAAAGCGTTGTTTTCTTGAAAAGAAAAGATTTTATTTTTATTTTCTTTAGAACTCGCAGATTTTTTTTTATTGGTATAACCATAAAAAACAGCAACAAGTAAACATAAGAAACCAATTAATAAAAGAAAATTTTTTTTCATAAATCATTTAAAAAGTAAAAATAATTTTTATACTTTAACAATATAAAAATTGTTTGTCAATGGAAGGGAAGTTATTTATGTACGTAGCGATTAAGCTGGACATTAAAAACAATCCCTATTGCAATTAGAGATGTCCATAAAGTAGATCCCCCATATGTTAAAAAAGGTAATGGCAAGCCTGTAACAGGAGCTACCCCAAGAGTCATTCCAATATTAATAAAAGCTTGAATCGCAAACATTGAAGCAATTCCAAAAACAATTAAACTGCCTAAGTAATCTTTGCTTCTTTTAGCAATGCTAAAAAGTCGACTAATAAAAAAATAAAAAATAACAATAAAAACAACTGAGCCAATAAAACCAATTTCTTCGCCGATAACTGAAAAAATAAAGTCAGTATTTCTTGAAGGAAGATAGCCTAATTGACCTTGAGTGCCTTGAAAAAGACCTTTACCAAAAAGCCCCCCAGAGCCAATCGTAATTTGAGATTGTATAATATTGTAACCTAAATCCCATCTTGAAACTTGAGGATTAAAAAAAACAATGAGTCTTTCTTTTTGATATTGTTTTAAAAGGACGTTTTCAACTAATAAAGCACATATAAGACCAATCAAAATAAATGATGAAGCAAGAGCAATATTTTGAATCGATAAATTACGCATCCAAATACTGAGCCCAAAAAGTAAAATTGTTGTAATTAAAAAAAAAATAATTAAAATAATTTGATAACGATTGTTTAAAAGATTGGAAACAATGGTGTTTTGTTCTTGAGTCATTTGGATGTAAGTTAATCCTAAAGGAATTAGTATCGAAAGAGTGGTGATGACAGTAAGACCTGAGAAATACTTCATATTGACTCCCCCCATAAAAAGCATCATTGCAAAAATAATTAAATAAACCATCATTGTCCCTAAGTCAGGCTGTAGAAAAATAATTAAAAGAGGAGGAAGATAAATCCCTATAATAATAAAAATATGTTTGGCTTCTTTGATGGTTTCACGATATTTATTTAAATAATTAGAAACAATAATAATCATTGCAATTTTAATAAATTCAGAAGGTTGAATACTAAAAAAATCAAAAGAAATCCATCTTTTTGAATGGTTAACAATTTTTCCAAAAAAAAGAGTATAAAGTAAAATTAAAATACAAACAATATAAATAAAGATTCCATGAGAGGCTATTTTTTTATAATTAAAAAGACTTACTATCCACATCAAAAGAACTCCAGAAATAAAATAAAGGGTTTGTTTTAAGTAAGTGATTTGGTATTTTTTTTCATTAAGTTCTTCAATTAAAATAACAGAAGAGTAAGAAAAAACAATACCGGCTAGAGATAAAATTAAAACATAAATTAAAAGAGGAATATCAAAAAAAAAATATTTAGTTTTCATTGTTTATGTTAATTTAAAGATCCTCTTTTTTTAAAAGAAGTTCTTTTTCTTCTTGTTTTTTAATCTCAATATCAAGAAAAGGTTCTTGATTGTTTTCTTCTTTTTGATTATTTTCTTCTTTAGGCTTAAAAAAATCATCAGAAAGTCTTTTAAGCCCTTTTGTTTTTAGCCACTGGTCATAAATAGCTTTTTTAGTTGTCCATGGTTGCATGATTCTTCTATAAGTTGTTAAAGGGTTAGCATAAAAAAAGATGCCTTCTAAAATTGCTGTTGCAAAAGGAGCTGCAGCTTCAGCTCCGTGACCCCCATTTTCAATTAAAACTGTGACCGCTAAAATATCTTCTTTTTTTTCACTCTCATAAGGAGCATAGCAAGTAAACCAAGAATGAGATTTGTCTTTAGCATTTTGAGCAGTGCCAGTTTTTCCTGCAATCCTTAGTCTAGAAGCAGCTCCTTTTCTAGCGGTTCCTTTTAAAACAACTTTTCTAAGAGATTGTTGAATTTTTTCAATTTTTTTTTGTGAAAGAGGCAACTTAATAATAGGTTGTTTTTGATAAATATAAATATCTTTTTTTGTTTCAGCAGATTGATATTTAGATAATAAATGAGGTTTATAAGCAATCCCATTATTTGCAATAGCAGAAATAAGAGTGTTCATTTGTAAAGGAGTACTGGATAAGAAGCCTTGTCCAATAGAAAGATTTGCGGTATCACCATCCCACCAAAGAACTCCTTTTTTTTCGATTTTCCATCTTTGTGTAGGAACGTGTCCTTTTTTTTCGTATGGTAGATCAATACCAGTTTGTCTTCCAAGATTGAAATATTCTTTGGAAAAGTTCATCATTTTTTCAGGGCCGATTTTAACTCCTGTTTTGTAGTAATACACATTACAAGAGTTTGCAAGAGCATTGGGCATATTTTGTCTTGAATGCCAACCTTCACATTTAAAATATTGAGTCCCTATAAAAATTCCTCCTTGACAAGTTTCATAATTATTTTCAAAATTAACTTTATTAAGAGATAATGCCGCTATAGAAACAATGATTTTAAAAAGTGAGCTAGGTGGGTATTCTGCTTGAATGATTCGATTAAGAAAAGGTTTATTGGGATTTTTAATATATTCGTTAAAAGTTTTTTGATTGACTTCTCCAATGAAAACATTAGGGTCATAACTGGGGTAACTATACATAGCAAGAATTTCTCCCGTTGTTACTCGTGTGACAATCGCAGCACCTGTATAGCCTTTTAAAGTATTATAGACAATATTTTGAATACGAGAATCAATGGTTAAATAAAGATTGTTTCCTGGAATGGTTTTACTATCAGGAGGACTAATTTCTTTTTTAATACGATTTTTAACATCAACAATTTGTATTTTATAACCATCTTTTCCTCTAAGCTCGAAGTCATAAAATCCTTCTAAACCAGAATTCCCAATCATTGAATCTGCGTGATAGCCTAAATAATACTTTTCTCTTAATTGTCTAGAATTGATTTTTCGAATATAACCGATAATATGTGCATATTTGTTACCTTCAAAATAGTGTCTTTTCGATCCCCCAATGTACAAACAACCGGGATATTGATCAAGATTTTCTGCCAAATAAGTTATTCTTTCAAAGGGAACATCTTTTTTAATTAAGTAAGATTTGTAAGGATTAAATTTTCTTTTCGAAAAAATTTTATAAATGTTATTTGTATTAATATCAAATTTTTTAGAAAGTTTTTCAACAAATTCTCTTCGTTTGTTAGAATTGCGATAAGCTTTTTTAAGCTGGTAAGGAATCATATAAATCCCAAAAGAAGGTTGATTTTCAGTAATTTTTTTCTTCCCATTATCAACATAAATTTCCCCTCGATAAGCTGGAATGTTGAGTAGATGTTGTTTATTATTTAAAGCCATTGATTTATATTTTTTGGTATTGACGATTTGTAGTTGAAATAGCTTTAAAACTAAAAGAGAAAAGAGAAGTAGGCTAATAATTTGAAATAAAGCTATTTTAATTAAGAATATTTTATTTTGATAAGGTTTGAAAATTTTTGTTGAAGAGTTTTCTTGATTAAAATGGATCATTTTTGATTAATGTTTAATCATTTTTTTTTTTTGATCTTTATCACCATCAACCTGCCTGGGTAAAGAGAATTAGGATTTTTCATCTCGTTCCATCGCATAAGATCAAGTAAACTAACTTTGAATTTTTTGGCTATTTTATAAAGAGTGTCTTTTTTGTCAATAAGGTGGAAAAAAATATAGTCTTCATTATTGATTTTTTTGATGCGTTGTGCTTGTAGAGGGTTAGTTTTTATTTTTTTAGTGGTTTCTTTTCTTTGTTTATCAGATTTATTAGCATTTTTTAACCCTCTAATAGGGATAATAATATACGATCCTGCTGTAATGCGATGAATGGATCGAAATTTATTGAGTTGAGCGATTGGGTTAATAGGGACATTATATCGTTTTGCAATCGTTGATAGAGAATCTCCAACATTCACAAAAGCTCTTCTAAAAGTAATTCTGTTTCCGGGAAGAATTTTTTTAAAGTTTTCTAAAAAAATAGCTTCTTTCTCTTCTGGAATATAAACTTTGAATTTCACCTCTGGGGGGGTAAACCAATGTTTTAAAGCAGGGTTATATTTTTTAATAAGAGAGTAAGGAATCTTTGCACAATCAGCGATTAATTTTAAATCAGTTGCATCTTCTATAATGACTTTTTTAAAACTAATGGGATTTTTTGGAATATTAATATTGATATTATATTGCCTTGGATTTTTTGCAATGAGAGTTGCTGCAATAAATCTAGGAACATATTCTTTAGTTTCTTTTTTTAAATAACTATACTTTATTAGTTCCCAAAAATTTTTTGTTTTATAGCGTTTGATGGCTCTAGAAATTTTCCCCGATCCTGCATTATAAGCTGCTAAAACTAAAAGCCAATTATCAAATTGTTTGTAAAGATATTTTAAATGGTAAGCAGCAGCTACGGTTGAAAGAAAAATATCACTTCTATCATCATACCAATAATTTCCTTTTAATTTATAAATTTTACCTGTTTGATACATAAATTGCCAAATTCCTCTCGCTCCTGCGCTAGATACGGCTTGAGGACGAAAACTACTTTCAATGATCGGAAGATAAATTAAATCTTTAGGGATTCCTTTTTCTTTAAAAATTTGTCTAATAATAGGAATATAAACAGCGCCTCTTTCAATAGAAACAGCAATGGCTTTTTTTCTTTTATTTTGGTATCGATTTAATTGTTTAATCACACTTGGATGCTTATAATCAGAGATACTAAATCCTTTAAGTGAAACTTTGTCTAATTTGTTTAAATCAACAGTATCTGTTCCATAATTAGCAATTTGAGCAACATTTCTTCCTTCTAGTCCATAGCGCAAATATTGAAAACTTCGACAATTAATAAAAAAGATAAAAGTAAGCATTACTAATAGAAAAGCAAGTTTCATTTTTTAATGCTCATAAATTAATAACTAAGTTAGTAGACAGGAGTTAGCCAACTGAAAGTATCTTCTTTGGTTCCTTTGATGATTTCAAAAAAGTGATTTTGGATTTCTTTGGTCACGGTTCCGATTTTTTTCTTATTAATAATAAGATGATCGACTTTAAAAACAGGAGTGATTTCAGCAGCGGTCCCTGTAATAAAAATTTCATCTGCGATGTAAAGCTCTTCTTTTAAGACAGGTCTTTCTTCAATTGGTATTTTTTTTAATGTAGCTATTTTAATAATTGCATCTCTTGTAATCCCAGGAAGGATTGATTGATTAATCGATGGAGTAATGATTTTTTTTTTACTGACAATAAAAATATTTTCACCAGAACATTCTGCTACAAACCCCTGTGAATTAAGAGCAACCCCTTCATCATATCCATCATCCATAGCTTCAAGTTTAATTAGTTGTGAATTAAGATAACCACCAGTGGATTTAATTAAACTAGGAATCGCATTAGAGTGTACTCGTTGCCAAGAAGAAATTTTTATAGAAACCCCTTCTTGTGAGCTGTCTTTTTCAAAATACTTTTTCCAATCCCAAGTAGCTATCATCATAGAAATAGGGCATTCTAAAGGATTAATCGATAAATCTTTATAGCCTCGATAAACTAAAGGTCGAATATAAGCAGATTTGATTTTATTAACTTTGGTAGTTTCAATAATGATTTTTTTAATTTGATTAGAAGAATATTTAGGGAGCATTCGATAAATATTACAAGTTTGCAGTAGTCGTTCAATATGTTCGTCTAAACGAAAAATAACGCTTTGATTTTTTTTTTTTTTGTAAAGTCTAATCCCTTCAAAAGCCCCACTGCCGTAATGAATCACATGAGAAAGAATATGAATTTTAGCATCTTTCCAAGCAATAAAGTTACCATCTAACCATATTTTTTGACCATTCATTTTTAAAATCTAACCAACGTTATTTTAGGCACAATTTTACAATTAACCATTTTTTTTTACAAACTTAGCAATAAAAATAGTAAACTCTTATTTAATAAAATAAGAGTTTACATGCACTTCTATATTAACAAAGAACTATCTCCCAAAGGAGATCAAAGAAAAGTAATTGATTCTATTTCCAAGGGGGTTAAGAAAGATCTAGATTTTCAAACGATTGTTGGTGCAACGGGTACTGGGAAAACATATGTGATGGCAAAAATTATTGAAGCAACCAATAAACCAGCTTTAATTTTAGCTCATAATAAAACATTGGCTGCTCAATTATTTCGAGAGTTTAAATATTTTTTTCCTCAAAATCATGTAGAATATTTTGTTTCTTATTATGACTATTATCAACCAGAAGCTTATGTAGCTAAAAGAGATTTGTATATTGAAAAAGATGCTTCGATTAATGAGGAAATTGATCGAATGCGTCTTAGAGCGACGGCATCTTTAATTGAAAAAAGAGATGTGGTTATTGTAAGTTCGGTTTCTTGTATTTATGGTTTAGGTTCGCCAGATCATTATAAAAATATGTATGTTTCTCTTCAGGTAGGTTCGCTTATGAATCGAAAAACCATTATGGAAAGGCTTGTTAACATTCAATATCAAAGAAATGACAATGTTTTTTCACGTGGGACTTTTAGAGTGAGAGGGGATGTACTTGACATTCATTTAGCGTATCGAGATATGGGGGTAAGAGTTGAGCTTTTTGGAGATGAAATCGAACGCATTACACTAATTGATGTTTTAAGCAACCAAGCCATCGAATCAAAAAAATTCTTTATGATTTTTCCAGCTAAGCATTTTGTTATGCCAGAAGAAAAAATGGGAAAAGCTTTAGATGAAATTACTAAAGAATTAGAAGAGCAGGCTCGCTATTTTCAAGGTCAAAATAAAATTTTAGAAAAAGAACGTTTAGAAAGTCGGACAAAATATGATCTTGAACTTATGAGAACAGTTGGTCATTGCCCTGGTGTTGAAAATTATTCTAGGCATCTTTCGGGAAGAAAGGAAGGAGAAGCTCCAGATACTTTGTTGGATTATTTTTTAGATGATTTTATTACTTTTATTGATGAAAGTCATGTCACACTTCCACAGCTTAGAGGGATGTTTAATGGTGATAGAAAAAGAAAAGAATCTTTAGTTAATTATGGGTTTAGGCTGCCTTCTGCTTTAGATAATAGACCTCTTTATTTAGAAGAGTTTATACAAAAAAAAACAGGATCGATTGTTTTTGTTTCAGCAACACCCCAAGAATACGAAAAGAAAATGTCTGTTAATACAGCTTCTTTAATTAATCGCCCAACAGGGCTTTTAGATCCTGTGATTACAATTAAACCTTCTGAAGGGCAAATTGATGATCTTTTTATGGAAATTAAACAAGCCATTAGTCAAAATAATCGTGTTTTAATTACAACGTTAACTAAAAAAATGGCAGAAGATTTGACCCTTTTTTTAAAAGAACATCAAATTAAAGTGAATTATTTACATTCAGATATAGAGACGATTGAAAGAGTTGAAATTATTAAAAGTTTAAGGGAAGGAAGCATTGATGTTTTAGTGGGAATTAATCTTTTAAGAGAAGGACTCGATCTTCCAGAAGTAAGTGTGGTGGCTATTTTAGATGCAGATAAGATTGGGTTTTTGCGTTCGAAAACTTCTTTGATTCAAACTATTGGAAGAGCAGCAAGGAATATAGATGGAAAAGCAATTATGTATGCAGATAAGATTTCAGATGCAATGAAAGAGTGTATTGAAGAAACAAAGAAAAGAAGAGAAATCCAAATGGAGTTTAATCAAAAAAATAACATTACTCCTAAAAGTATTACCAAGAAAATTTCTGATATTTTAGTCCGTGAAAATAAAAAAGAAACAGAAAATGATTTGGAAAAAAGAAATGGCCAAATTAGTCTTAAAGTAAAAAATAAAAAAGAAGCTCAAGCTTTATTAAAAAAGCTTGATTTTGATATGAGACTGGCAGGAGATCATTTAGATTTTGAAAAAGCCATTGAGCTAAGAGAAGCCATTAAAAAGCTTAAACTAAAAATGTCTCTTTGAAAAAGAGAAGGGTAAAATTTTTTAGTATTTTAAAGGATATTGGTGTTCTTTAGCGATTTTCTTAAGCTTTGAAATAATATTTTTTTTATTATTAGTGCTCCAATCATATTTAATATTGGTATCAAGACCGATAAATTTTTTGACTTGTTTTGGACCATGTTTTTGGACAAAATCAAGAACCCCGTTGTAAGGTTTATTTCTAAAGTCAGCACTAAACCAAGAAAAAAGCTGAGTAGCACTTATTTTTTTAGCTCCTTTAAGAAAAGTTTTGTTTTCAATTCTTATGTTTAAAGGACTTTTTAAGGCATTTTGAGCAAGAGCATTCATTTGTTTATTATAGCTTGCAGCTTTTATCAGCTCTTTACTAATAGAAGGACACCCTACAGAGGCACAATTGATAGCAAAATGAATACGGGGGTCTTTTAAAGGACGAATAATTTTGTGTTCTATTTGATCTAAGCTATATTTTTTTCCATTAACTTTGAATTTTTTCTTTTTCCAACCAATTTTTTTCATACTTTTTACGGGGTAATTTTTATCCATATCAACTAAAGTAAAAAAATTATATGCATTAATCCAAAAAGCAAGTGCTTGGATTCTCTTCTTTGGAGGGGAAATTGATTTAAGCTTTAATGTTTGATGTTTTAATAATTCTTGGATTTCTTTGTTTTGATTCATCAATTTGTAATCTACAGCATTTTGTTCAAAAGTCCCAAAAAGACTTTCGAATTTTAAAGGGATAACAACTTGTTTTAATATAAGAGCATAATTTTCCCATACTTCTTGCCCAAAACCTTTTTTTTGAGGAATAAAAATTAAACAAGTAAAAAAAGATAAAGAAAATAAAATTCGTTTTAACACTTTTTAAATGATATTCTTTTTTTTTAATTTTTTCAATCAATTTATTTTAATTTTTTTAAAGTTAGGTTGGAAATAAAAGTAGCTTTAATTTGATCCATACAATTTTTTTTACAATAGCGATTGTAACAAGAAGAACAATTTTTTGCTTTAACGATTTGATAATGTTGCCCAATAGGACCAACACGTGATTCTAGAGTAGGGCCAAAAAGTACGAGAAGTTTTTTTTGTAAAGCACAAGCTAGATGAGCTGGAAAACTATCACAAGAAATAATTAAGTCTGATTGTTGCATTAAAGCAGAGAATTGTTCTAAAGTCAGCTTGCCAACTAAATTGATGCATTGATTGTTTTTGATGTTGTTTAAAATTGTTTTGGTTGCCTGTAGATCTTTTGAAGCTCCTGAGATGACGACAGTCACTTTTTTGTGAACTAAAGAAATAAAATGCTTGATTTGTACGAGACTCCAGTTTTTTGAAGGCCATTGGGTAAAAGGAGCTAAAAGAATAACTTTTTTTTTTGAGGTTGTTTTTATGAGTTGTTTGACCTCTTTTAAAGAGGCTAAATCATGGAAATATTCCATATTGATTTCTTTAGAAGCAATGCCTACTTTCATAATGAGCCTTTTCATCTCTTCGATGGCATGGAGATGTTTATTACGATAATGTGGGGTAAAAAAATAATGAGTTTTCCCTATTTTAATTTTTGATTTAGAAAAATAAAGAAAAAGAAGGCTCCTTAAAAGCCCTTGTAAATCAATGGCTAGATCAAAATAATCGGCTCTTACTTTTTTGAGAATAGAAAAAAAATGACGTAAGACTTTAAAAGGGTGAGAGGGAAAATTTTTTTTGGCATAAAACAGATCAATTAAAATAAATTCATCAATTAGAGGATTATTTTTTAAGATAGGAAAGCTATTTTTATCGGTTAAAAAAGTAATGATCGCTTTAGGGTATTGATTTTTAATCAGTCTTAAAGGCACAGTGGAATGTAAAACATCACCAAGAGAACTTTGCTTAATAATAAGAATTTTCATTTTTAAATCATTTTTTTCAAATAAATGATGACTTGTTTTATTAGCTTTTCTTTTGATTGATTTGCATTTAAGACTTGAATATGGCGAGCATCTTTTTGACGCAAAAACTCAATAGACTTTAAATATCTTTTAGAAATTTCTTTTAAAGAAGCTAGATTATCAAAGACTTCTTTTGGGTGGCTTCTTTGTTTGATTCTTTTATAGGCTTGTTCAGGATTAATTTTCAAAAAAAAAGTGACATTAGGAATGTGGGTGCCTTTTTTAGAAAAATAACGATGCTTTTTATAAATTTTTTCAAAAAAATCTTCTTGTAGCCCTTGATAAGCATATGTCGATAAGTCATACCTAGAGCATAAAACAATGCCGTTTCTTTTAAGGAACGTTTTTATAAAAAGAGAATGTCGAATGCGATCATTGATATAGTCGTTAATTCTTTTCTTTTTTTGATTTTTTTTAAGAGGTTTTGAATTTAAAAAGTGAATTAGTTTTTTACCAGAGTTTGTTTGGAAGGTAGGTTCTCGAGTTTTAAGGATTTCTTGATATTTGCTGATTAAAAGAGGAAGTTTTTCAGAGAAAAAAAGAGGAAAGAGTTCATTAATTAAGGTGTCTTTTCCACAAGCGTCAATTCCTTCAAAAACAATTAAGAATCCTTTTTGTTTCATTTTTTAATAAAAAAAATCTTTTTATTTTTTTATTGAAAAAAAAGAAGTGATTTCATTAATAAGACTTTTGTTTTTTTCTTCATTAAATTTTGAAGTATTGTCATAAACCCAAAGATGACCAAAGAGATCTTGTTTCAAAATATTTTGAATTGCTTCTTTTTTTTCTTGATTATTTCCTGAAAGTAAGATACGTTTTTTAGCCACACTTTGTTTTAAGTGATCTCGTTTTTCAAGTCGTTTCAATTGTTGTTGTTCATCAATAGTAATTAGTAAAACTTGATTGTGAGTGATGTGCAACAACTTGTATTCACCAATCATAGCAGCATTGATAAAGATAAGCCCTTTTTTATTTTTGAGAGCTTTTCTTAGCCTTGTCATTAACGCTTGTCTTAATGTTTTTTGAAGAAAACAAAGAGCTTCTTTTGATTGATTTGTTTCAAAAACAGTTTTTCTAAGAGAAGAAAGATCAATGCCTTTACTAGAAGAGTCAATGACTTGCTTACCAAAATATTCTTTTATTTTTTGAGTAATGGATGGATATTCGCCTTTTTGAGTCGCTTGATAGATATTTTTGACTTCTAAGTCCATATCGATTTCGTGAGATTCGATAGATTCTTTTTTTAATAAATTGATCATTTGTTTACAAATAAATGATTTTCCACTAGCGATTGTTCCAGTGACAGCGATTAAAAATTGCTGCTTTAGCTTTTGTTGTAAAGCTTTACTGACAACTAAAGGGACATAATCTTTAATGTTTCCATTATCAATAGCGATTGCTTTTGCCATTGAAGAAGTTATTTGAGAATATTTTTCATCAGCGAGAAGGTAAATCGTTTCTAAATTTTTCCACTGAGATTCATTAGCTTTTAAAAGTTTTTGTTCATAATCTAAATCATTGGGATTTCTAATCCCTCTAAATTGAATCGCAATCCCTTTTTTATAAGCAAAATCAACAAGTAGTTCATCGGATGTTTCGATGGTAATTTTATCAAAATGTTTGAGGCTTTTTTTTACTAAACTTAATCTTTCGTCTTCTGAAAAAAGATACTGTTTTTCTGGGTTACTAAAAATCACAACCCAAAGTTTTTCAGTTAAAAAACTAGCTCTTTTAATTAAATTAAGATGCCCCAAAGTAATTGGGTCTGCTGAAAATCCATAAATACCTTGCTTCATTTTATCTAAGGGTAATAAACAATAACCCCACCTCCTTGTTTTTTGGCATTATCAAGTGCGATATTAGCTCTTGTACACATTTCTTTATATTCAAATGTATTTTTGTTATAATTAATAGAAGAAGATGTTCCTATTGAAATTTTTACTTCAATTTTGATTTCTTCTTTAAAAAAAAATAGTTTTTCCTCAATTTTTTTTTTGAAACGAGCCACTGTAATAGTAATATTTTTAGGATCGGTTCTTTTATAAAAAACCCAAAAGATTTTATTCTTATTATCAAAAGAAGCAACATCGTTAACTCTAATTAATTTTTTTACTATATTGACTAATTGAAGAACAATAAAATTTTCGCCTTCTTTTTGATGCTTGTCTTGAATGTCTTTTAGGTTATCAATACTAAAATAAATAAGAGAACAATTATCCTTATATCTAAAGGCTTCTTCTAAGTAGATTTTAGCAGTGATATGAAAATTGTTTTGAGTAGGAAGCTGAGTAAATGTATCAAAGAGGTTAGTTGCTTGAATATGTTGGTTTAAGATTTCAATTTCTTCTTTTTTTTTAGTGACACTTTCTTTTGTTTGTTCAAATTCTTTTCTAAGATTTTTGTATTTTTCTTTACTTTCGATAGCAATTTTTTTAATCACTCTCATGTACTGCATATTTTTTATAGTCAGGTAAATCTCTATTTCTAAAAAATAAGAAGTCACTAAAAAATGACTTATTTCTAAATCATCAATTATTTTAATATCCTTTAGTGAATAATGTTCAGGTAGAGCAAGAATAATAAAAATATCTTCTTTTAATGCTTTTATGGATTCTAGCGCATAGCCTTCTTTTATCAATAAAAAATATTCAATGATCGCAAAAGATGGTTTTTCTTTTTTTAAAACTTCTGTAACATTCTTAAAAATAGTCGTAATAATATCCTTGGTAAATTTTTTTTCTAGAAAATATTTTAAACCTTTAAATCTAATATTTAATGGATCAATATAAAGAATGATGTCTTTTTTCATTGAAATAAGAGTAAGTCGTCTCCAAATTGGTTAAAAAAGAAGGTTTGTTTTTGATCTTTTATTAAGAGATCACTGATTAGAATGTCATTGGATTTTTCTTTTAATGAAATGGTTAAAAGATAGGGGACAAATAATTCGATTTTTTTTGTGTTTATTTGGTTTAAAAGAGTTTCTTTTAAATTTTTTGGGTTAGTTAAAATAGAGAGAGTTAATTGAAATGATTCATTTTTTAGAAGCTTGGTTTTTAAGCTAGCTTGATTTTCTGATGTAAGAGAGGTTTTCACTTGTTTAAAGTAAGCTTTTGTGTTGTTGTAAAGCGTTTTGTTTTCTTCATTAATCGAGCCAAAAGAGACTGTTTTTATGAGGGTTGTTTTTAAATAATCTTTATAAAATTCAATCTTAAACTGAACCCAAGAAGGGTTTTTTAAATAAAAAGATTTTTCATGGGTATTTGAGTCAATAAAGGCAACCTCTAAAGTAATATTAATCGGTTTGACTCCTTTTGAAATAAGATAATAGGCGAGCTCTGCTAAGAGTTCATCTTTTGAAAGGTTTTCATTGAGTAAAGAATACGCGTAAATAAGAGTGGCTTCGGCGATTTGATAGTTTTTTTTGAGAGTGTTTATTTGAGATTCTTTTAAAGGCAGACAAGTAGGGTGGGGGTAGAGTTTTAACTTTTCTTTAAAGAGTATTTTTATTTTTTCATAAAACTCAAAAGGAATCTGATTTTCAAAAAAAATCTCAGTAATTTTGTTGACATTGATCTTATGGTGGATTTCTTCCTCTAATAAAATTTCAACTTTATCAAGGGAGATTTTTTTTTTACAACAAGGGGTAATCAGATACAAAAGACCTTGATGTTTAATGATCCAGCTATTGGGTATATGTTTATTGATTAAAAGAGCGACAAGGGAAGGAGATTGAATAATAAAAGGTTCAGGAATCACAGAGGGGTACTTTGATTAAAGGATTTTTTTTAAAATACTTTGAATTCAATGGTTATTATTTTCAATAAAGTAACGTAGAGCCATTTCGTAGCCATAGATTCCAAAGCCTGTTATAGTCCCGATAGCAATAGAGCTTAGATGGCTATGTTGTCGAAAAGATTCTCGTTTGTAAATGTTGGTGATGTGAACTTCAATAAAAGGAACTTGAGTGGCAAGAAATGCATCATAAATAGCAATCGAAGTATGGGTATAAGCTCCAGCATTAATAATGCAACTATTCACATTTTTTTTTTTTTGAACAAAGTCAACGATTTCTCCTTCTGAATTACTTTGAAAAGAAACTAGATCAATTTGATTTTTTTTGGCAATGATTTTTAATTGGGTTAGTAGCTCTTTTAAGTTTACTTGACCATATTTTTTAACCTCTCTTTCTCCTAGGAGATTAAGGTTAGGGCCATTAATTAAGGTGATTTTTTTAAAAGAATCTTTTTTGTTTCCCATTTATCTTTATATCTTACTTAATAAGGAAAATCTTTTGATAAAAGTTTTGTTATTATATTTTCATTAAAAAAGAAGTTAAAAAATTTTAATTTGGCTATTTTTTTTTCTTTTATTTTAACATAATGAAAAAAGCTTAAATAAAGGCTTAAAATAAGAATGAAGTTAATTTCATAACACAAATTAGCAAAATTTTCCATAAAAAAAGGAACAACATAATGAAAATAAAAAAAAGCTTGAGAAAAAATAGTATAACAAAAAAGGCAAAAACTAATTAAAAAAAAACCGACTACTTCTTTTTCTTTTGGCATAAAAGGGTAGATTAAAAAGTTAAAAATAGGCAAAAAAAGTAAATGATACTTAATCGGTTTCATCAGTAGGTTAAAGAAATCGGAGAGAGAGGGATTCGAACCCTCGGTAGATTGTTCACCTACGACGATTTAGCAAACCGCTCCTTTAGACCACTCAGGCATCTCTCCTTTTATTAATTAGATTTTCTTCTGAAATATAAAAATTATCAACTTAATATTTTTTTTTATTGATAGATTTCAATTTTGTTTTTAGGTAAAATTAATTTTTAATTTGACGTTTTTTTTAGAAAAGGATACAATTTTTTATGGTTAAATTAGGCTATATTATTACGTATGTCAGTGATGTTGAAGTAGCTATTTTATTTTTTGAAAGAGCGTTTGGTTTTAAAAAAAGATTTATGGATGAGTCAAGGACGTACGCAGAGATGGCTACAGGAGAGACAATTATTGGTTTTGCTAGCCATTCTTTAGGAAAAGACAACCTAGTAGAAGGTTATGTTGATGCGGGCAAGTCAAAGCTACCTTTGGGAATGGAGCTAGGATTAACTTGTGATGACCTTGAAATGACTCATAAAAAGGCAATTGAATGTGGAGCTGTAGAAATTAGCCCTCCTATAAAAAAGTCTTGGGGACAAATTGTTTCGTATCTTCGTTGTCCTTCAGGGCTTCTTTTAGAGCTTGGAGACGAAATGCAAACAAGTAAAGTTTAAACAAAAAAATTGGTCAAATTAATTTTTATTTTTACAAATAGTGTAATGTAAGTACTCTATTGTTTTAGTTGATTTATAATTTCTTTTTTTGGCATGATCTGCTTTAAATCGAGAATGTTGTTGCTTAAAACAACCATAATCTCCCCTAAGACTCATAATTTTTTTGATGTCATCTAAAGCCATCAGACCTTCATTGTTGTAGCTTAAAAAAATATACTTAAAATCTGCATTTAAAATGAGATCTTTAAAAACTTCTTTTACTTTTTTAACCTGACAATAAAGAGACTTTTCTTTAGAATAATCTCTTAAACCTGTTTTTCCATGTATTTTAGGATGGTCATATTTGGTGATGGTTTCTAATAAATGATAGTTGGCTCCGTATTGTCTTTGATTGTAAGGAGGATCGAGATATAAAACATCTCCTTTGATTTTTTTGATCAATTGATTGGTGTCGCTATTAAAAATTTGATGTTTTTTTGAATTAATAATGAGTGCACTAGGTTTTAAAACTAAAGAATAAGAAGCTGATTTTTTTAGTTTTTTTAAAAAAGCTCCATAAACAGATGCCGTATTGGCATACTGGTCGATAGAATTAATTAAACTTGCAAGCAAAAAGTAATACTCATCTAAGTTAATTAATGTTTCATTCTTCCAATGTTCTATGGTTTGACGAATGGCATCACATTTCATGGCATTTTCTTTTGAAAAATAAAGTCTTTTATTATTTTTAGGAGACCCTTCAAAGCAATAATTTTGATAGATAAAGCCTTTAATATTTTTTACATGGCTGAGGTAGTTACAAACTATTTTTTTTCGATTTTCTATTACTTCATTTTTTAATATAGGAATAACACTTATGAGTTGATTAAAGAGAAGTTTTTTATTGTTTCCAATGAAATGCCTACTTAGAACGTAGCTATAATATTGGATATCATTTGCAATAATAGAAAATCCTTTTTTTTTAAAATAAGCACCAACCACGCCTGTACCAGCGAATAAATCACAAAAAATAAGGGAGTCTTTGTTAATAATTTGAGTGATAGAAGCATCTAAAAAAGGAAGGAGAGATTGTTTACTACCAATATAATTCATTGATTTGTTTAAAATAGAAGAGAATAAAAAAATCGGAGAGACAGGGATTCGAACCCTGGGTACCTTTCGGTACAACGGTTTTCAAGACCGCCGCTTTCGACCACTCAGCCATCTCTCCAATAAAAGAGAAGGTTGTATTATATAATAGCTTTATTAGTTTTTTAAATTAAAATTAAAAACAATTATGGATCTTTTTTAAGGTTTGATTTTATTTTAAAAAAATTTTTATATTGATTGGATCCAAACCAATTTGTCCAGCTTTTCCACCCTTTGTTTTGATAAAAGACATCTGGATTGCTCGGAATGTTAGAAGGTTTTTTCTCTTTGTTTTTTAGTTTTCCTTGAGAATAATAAAACCAGTCTTTTCGAGTTTTAAGTTTAAGCTTCCAAACATATTTTTGTGCTTGCTTAAAGGAGAGAAAATTTTCTTTTGATGTCATCAGTCTTGAGATTTGATTTGTTTTAAAAGGAGGAGGATATTTTTTTTGATGAGAAGCCACTCTTCTGAATTCAAAATTAATTGAAGATTTTTTTGAGATTTTTTTGTGTAATTACTTATGAGCGTATCAATGGTTTCAATAAGTTTTTTTTCTTGCTCATTAAAAAGAGCCTTAAAAATGAAGTCGTCTTTTAAATAAATATCTTCTTTCCAAAAATTGTGAATTTCTTTTGAATAATTTTTTGAAGGTAGGTTTATTAAATATTGATTTAATCTTTCTTTGGAAGATAAAAGCATTAAGTTTGATTTTATTATTTCGGAAACATCTTTTTTTTTTATTTTCATGGATCAACTAAAAGCTTATTTTAATCCCATTTTTTATAAAATAAAGGTAAGATTCATTAAGAAATTTAAACATAAAAAGTGTTTTTTTATTAATAACATCAATATTAAATGCTATAAACGGGTAAATGATTTTTTTTTAGAGTTTTAATTTTAAAAATTTTCAATGTTTTTAATTGTTGGTCTTGGAAATCCTGGAAAAAAATATACATATACACGTCATAATATTGGCTTTTTAGTTATTGATCAATTAGTTTCTAGGCTTAATATAGAGAACTCTTTTAAAAAACATAAAGCAATTATTTTTGAAGGGATGCTTAATAAAGAGAAAATTCTTTTAGCTAAGCCGCAGACTTTTATGAATCTTTCTGGAAATTCGGTGATGCTTTTGAAACAATTTTATAAACTAGGATCTCATCAAGTACTTATTATTACAGATGATTATTATCAGCCATTTGGTTTTTTAAGAATACGTTCCAAAGGGTCTTCAGGGGGACATAATGGTTTGGAGTCGATTATCAAACACCTCAGTGAAGATTTTGTTCGTATTCGCTGTGGGGTTGGGAATAATCAACAAAAAATCCCGATGGTTTCTTTTGTTTTAAATGACTTTACCTCTAAAGAAAAAAAAGATTTAAATGATTATTTAAAGGTTATTGTTGATTGTTTAATTTGTTGTCTTCAAGAGGATTTTAAAAAAGCTTCTAACACCTTTTCTAATAAGTATTTTATGGAGCTAACTTCCTTGTAATGATAAAAAAAATTGTGATTGCGACTCAAAACCAACATAAATTATTAGAAATAAAAAAATGGTTAAAAAAAGATTTTTATCCTTCTTCTTTAAAAGATTTTACTCCTATTGGAGCGATTAAAGAAACGGGGGGCAGTTTTTTTGAAAATGCTTTGATTAAAGCGAAAGCTGTTTTTAAGCATACGAGGATGGCGTCTTTGGCTGAAGATTCTGGATTGCTTATTGATGCTTTGGGAGGGGAGCCTGGGATTAATTCAGCTAGGTACGCAGGTGAGCATTCAAGTACAGAAAGTCTTATTAGAAAAGTTTTAAGAAAAATGAAACCTTATGAAGGTTTAAATAGAAAAGCTTGTTTTCATTCTACATTTGTTTTTTATTTTTGTTCTACTGAAGGTGAGGAAGTTATTTTAAAATCAGAGGGAAATATTTTTGGTTTCATTGCTAAAGCCCCTCAAGGAAATCAAGGGTTTGGATATGACCCCATTTTTATCCCAAAAGGCTATGAGAAAACATTTGGACAGCTTGGAAGTGAAGCCAAAGACAACATCTCTCATCGGGCTAAAGCATTAAAAAAAATGCTTGGTCTGCTAGAAAAAACTAAACACTACATTTAGTCTGCATACTCAAAAACATTCCAATCACTGCTTGTGGCTTCTTTAAGTAAAAAGATGTAAATTTTGTCTTCACTATCTTTTAAGAAATCAATACTATTCCTGTGGGATCCTGAGGCTTGTTCAAATTGTACGCTTTCTCCCGACTTTAACATAATCGAATCTTCTAATGGAGTTTCTAAATCATAAGCGTCGGGTCCATCATCTTCTTCTTCTGCCTCTACTATTACTACCTCTTCACCATCTTCTGTAAATATATCTATAAGTGTCTCTATAGCTGCTGCTGCTATAAAGTCAAGAGTTGTAAATTCTCCATTTTGGATGTTTCTGATATAAGCTTTTACGTAAGCTGTTTGATAACCAGGTCTAGAAGCTTCAAAAAGAATGGTACGTTTTTCTATTGTATCACCTTCTAAACGAAAAGAGCCATTAGAGTCTGTTGTTGTTGAGGTATTTCCAGAGCGTATTGTGATGCGATTATCGCCTTCTTGATAATCAAAAGTATTATCAGTGCTATTGGAGCTGGGGTCTTCTAAAAAAACTTTTCCATTGATGGCAAGAGTTTCGTGAGTACCACAAGAAAAAATTAAAAATAAGCTTACAGAAAAGATTATTTTTTTATTGTTTCTTATTATCATCATTTTTTAAAAATTTAAATTTAATCCCAACTGGTAATGACTTTCTTGGTCATTAAATGTATAAAAATAAGGTTTAATAGAAAGATTTTTATTATGGTAAGAAAAAAAGGGATTTTCAGATGCTGGGTAAGTTGCATCAATAATGTTAAAAAAATGAATGATGGCTCCAATGACAGTGAACGTCCATCCAGTAAAGTGAATCCCAAATAAAATATCTCTTTCTAATTGGCCTTTTCTTGAGGTTTCGTTTCCATTATTGTCAAAGGTTTTCCCATTTTTTTCAATCACGTCTTCAAATCGTCTTAATGAAGCAACCCCTTCGTCAAAACCTCCCAAAGCCATAGGGAGTCCTATTCCAAAACAGATGGCTTCGTAAAAAATAAAAGCAAAACCGACGCCACTTTTTCCATTGATGATTTGACTTGCTCCAGGAATGAAGATACTAGCAATACCAGAAGGGAAGTGAAATTGTCGTTCAATTACTTCTAGTGTTTGACCGACTTGTAACTGGTGAAAGTCTCCATCAGAAAAGATTTTGGCTTCTGAATAGTTTTCTTCTATTTCTGTAACAATTAAAGTGGCGACTTTTTTTTTTAAAAAAACAGTTTTTCCATCATAGTTAATTTTTTCTTTTTTGTAAACCTTTAGATTAGATTTTGCAAATAAGCCATTTTTTTTTCCTAAGTTGATTATTATTTTTTGATCTTTTTTTTTAAGGGCAATAATTTTTCCAGTAAGCTTCATGTCTTTGATAAGGTTAACAATTAGACTTTTAGCTGATTTTTGTAGTAGATTTTTGGTAATTTTTCTTTTTTCGCTTTGACTTAATCTTTTAGGGGCTTTTTTTGAAACGCTCGCTTGACCTGTTTTAATTTCTGAAACTTCACCTGTTTCTGAATTAATAAATTTTCCAGAAATTTTAGTGGAAAAAGAATAAGGGGTAAAATATTTAACCACTTTTTCATAATACCATTGTGTTTTTTTCTTTCCTTTTTTGTTGTAGGTCACTAATGGTTTTTTGACTAGCTTTACTTTTCTAACTTCATTTCCCTCTACAACGGAAACATCGACAATATCCCCAATTACTAGGTATTCGATGTTTAAAATTTCACTGATTTCTTTGGTTTCATCCGCTGTCGTTAACCCTGAAAGGACGAGTTCTTTTTCTTTTAAAACTTTGTCTAAATTTTCTCTGTCAACAATCTTAAATCGCTTTGTTCGAAAAAGATATTCGCTAATAGTTTGATTGACAACAGCTAGATATTCTTTTGATTTTTTTGTTTTATCACCAAAACCAGTAATTGCAATATTGATTTTTTCTCCTTGTCCAGCCAATAGAGAAAAAGACAAAATTAAAAAAATAAACCATTTACTTTTTTTAATCATTTTTTTTATTTTACTATTTTACTATACTTTTTTTTTATTTTACTATACTTTTTTTTATCTCTTACAAGAGAGGATGTTTGGTGATATAGTAAACTCATGAAATAGGGATTTGATTTTATGAAGTTTTTTTATTTTTCTGTTTTTTCTTTAAGTCAGTGTTTTTTGATATTTTCTTGCTTTGGAGGTGACCGCAAACAAAAAAAAACATTAACCCCTAAAGAACAGCTTATTTCCGAAGGACAGAAGATGTATCATATAAGAGGTTGTGTTAAATGTCATGGCTTTAAAGGAGATGGAAAAGGGCCTCTTATGATGACGTATCGGGGGACGTATCGGGCACGTGATTTTTCTAATTTAAAAGCGTATCGACAAGGGAGTAATTTAAAACAAATGATGCAGACCATTAAAGTAGGCATTACCAATGTCAAAACAACGATGCCAGCATTTCCTTACTTATCTGAGAAAGAAAAACTCTCTATAGCAACTTATATTATTTATCTTAGAGAGCTTTCTTTAAAATCAACTAATTTTTAATTTGCTTTGGAGCCATTGGTTGTTTTCGAATCTATTTTAAAAAGTCCTCTTTTTAAATCTAAAGAACAGAATTTAAGAAAAAAAATTAGAGGTTTAAAAAAAGTGATTGTTGCTTTTTCTGGAGGGGTGGATTCTTCTGTTGTGGCCAAAGTGTCTTCACAAGAGCTAGGGAAAGGGGCTTTGGTTTTAATTGGGGATTCACCTAGTCTTTCTAGAGAAAATTTAAAAATAGCCACTCAGATTGCAAAAGAGCATCATTTTTATTTTAAAACAGTGAATGTTTTTGAGCATTATAATCCAAAGTATTTTAACAATCCTAAAAATAGGTGTTTTTTTTGTAAATTTGAGCTTTATGAAACTTGTAAGCAAGTCAAGTTGAAAGAAAATTATGAGGCTATTTTAGATGGAAGTCATATAGATGATTTAAGTGATGATCGACCGGGGGAAGGAGCTGCAAAAAAAAAGGGGGTTGTAAGTGTTCTTAAGCAATTTGAGTTTAACAAAAAAGAAATACGAGCTTTTGCGTATCAATTAAAACTTAAAAATTATCAAAAAATAGCTGAGCCTTGTCTTGCTTCACGTGTACTAACAGGAATTAAAATAACAAAAAAGGTTTTAAATAAAGTAGAACAAGCAGAAGCTTTTTTAAAAAAATTAGGATTTTTAGAAGTACGAGTACGGTATCATGGTAATTTTGCTAAAATTGAAGTTCCTTTTTTAAAAATAAAAAATCTTTTTTCTTTTAAAAAAATTATAGAAACTCGCTTTAAAAAAATCGGTTTTGAGCATATTACTATTGATTTAATAGGGTTAAAAAAGAGCTTTTAAAGAAGGCTGTTTATTGATTCTTTCTTAGGGTAGAGATTTAATTGATAGTATAATTTTATTTTTATTTTTAAAAACTCATAAAGAGAGGTTATTGATTTTATGGTTGGAACAAATTATTTAAAAAAAGGAATTACCATTAAGAAGGTAAATAAATTGTGGTTTGTTATTAGTAGTTTTTTTGTCAAACCTGGAAAAGGAGCCGCTTTTTATAAAGCGAAGCTTAGGGAAATAAAAACAGGAAAAGTGGTTGAATACACTTTTAAATCAGGTGAGGAAATTGATTTAGTTGATACGGAAAGAAGAAATGTACAGTTTTTGTATCAAGGTAGGCAAGAGTATGTTTTTATGGATGAGGAAAATTATGAACAATATCATTTAAAGATAGATATTGTAGGAGAAGAAGTTGCTCGGTTTTTAAAAGAAGAACAAAAGCTTGTTTTATTTTTTGTTGAAGAAGAGCCGATTAGTATAAGTTTTGTGAAGCAAAAATTATCTTTTAAAGTTGTAGAAGCTCCTCCGGGAGTAAAAGGAGATACAGTTAGTAATGCCTTTAAAACAGTGACGATTGATTCAGGAGCTAAGATACAAACGCCTCTTTTTATTAAAGAGGGCGAAGAGATTATTGTTAATGTTGAAACGGGCGAATATTGCGAAAGAACGAAGGGTAATTAAAAGCAAATTGTATTAAGTTTTATAAAGATAAGCGACTTGTTTTTCATAGCCATTGTAAGGCAGGGTTTTTTGGATTTTGTTGCTACCGATTAGTCTTTCCCATTTTTGGGACCACCTAGGGTGAGGTACTTTGGGGTTAACATTAGAGAAAAAGCCGTATTCTTTTGGAGCGACATCGTTCCAAAAAGTGGCTGGTTTTTTATTGGTGAATTCGATTGAAACAATACTTTTAATACTTTTATAGCCATATTTCCAAGGAGTAATGATTCTTACAGGGGCTCCATTTTGTTTTGGAAGTGCTTTCCCATACATTCCAATCGTCAATAAAGTAAGAGGATTTAAGGCTTCATCTAGTCGCAGTCCTTCATAATAAGGCCAAGGATAATAGGGGGCTGTTTTAATACCAGGCATTTGTTTGGGTTTGTAAGCGGTTACAAATCGAACATATTTTGCTTTTTTAAGAGGCTTGGCGTCTTTTATAATATCTCTAAAAGCGATTCCCATCCAAGGTACAACCATTGCCCATTTCTCAACACATCGAAATCGATAGATCCTTTCCTCAACATTAAAACGCTTGGTATATGAATACAAATCTACTTTTTTTTGATTTTCACAAAGACCTTTAATTTCTATTTCCCAAGGATTGATTTCAAATCGACGTGTGTTTTTTATTACTTTTTCTTTATCAAGACCAAACTCATAAAAGTTATTATAACTAGTTGCTATTTTTTCGTTTGTTATTTGTAAGTTAGTTTTTTTTTTGGCTTTAATAAAGGAAGCAAGACTAAAAGTAGTTGCTAAAAGAGCTGTTTTTTTTATGAAGCTTCTTCGATGATTAAAAATAGATTCATCAGTAACGTCATTTTCAGTTAAAGCCCATTCTTTTTTTTGATGATAATGCATTTTTATAGGATTTGCTTCTTAAAGAGAAAACGAATCATTATTCTGGAAAAATTTGATTACCTGCCTTTAGGTCAGAAACAACCGATATATCTTTTAAGGTTCTTTTTTGAGAAGGCCCATTTTCTAAATTAAGCACCCCTCTAGGGCAAACAGTAGAACACAACCCGCAACCTACGCAAGAAGATCTTACGATATTTTGTCCTCTTTGAGCGTACCATTTAACATCGATACCCATTTCACAATAAGTAGAACAATTGCCACAAGAAATACAAAGAGAACCATTAGTGGTGATTCGAAATCTTGAAAAAAACCGTTGTAAAACACCTAAAATAGCAGCTTGAGGGCATCCAAATCGGCACCAAAGCCGTGTCCCAAAAATTGGATAAAATCCTGTCCCAACAACACCTGCAAAGACCATCCCAATCAAAGTCCCATAAACCATTCGAAATTCTTTTGATAAAGGACCAAAAATGGAGTTGGGTTTCATTAGATCAATCCATAAGAAAACGGTTGTCGTAATAATAAAAAGAAGCACGCTATAAATACTAATTCTTTCTATTTTCCAAGAAATAAGCTTCTTAGAAGATAATTGTCTCCAAGGATCCCCAAGAGTATTGGCAAGGCCTCCACAACCACAAACCCAAGAACAATACCATCTTTTACCATAAAAATAAGTTAAAATAGGAACGGCAACAAAAGATAACGCAATCGACCAAGCGAGTAAAAAAATGCTTAATTTACCTGGATGATTTAGCATATAATCAATATTACTTGGAAAAATGTCTTGATAACTTAAAGGCCAAAAATAATTTACGTATTTTTGAGGTTCTTTTAAAAAAACTAAAATAGCTGGGATTAAATAAGCAAAAATAGATTGAAAAAAGATAACTGATAAGGTTCTAATAATTTGATAAGCACTGTGTCGATATTTTACGATTGCCCTAATTCCCATCATGAAAATTAAAAAAGTATACAGAGAGCCATATAAGAAATATTGATCAGACCCCCTCCCTCTTAAAGAGTAAGAGAAAGCATCTGTCATTTTAATCAGATGTTTTAAAGTAAAAGGGAACCAATACATTAAAATATAAAACCCGGTTAAAAAAAGACACAGCATCCAAGCAAAGGCACCTCGGTGAGTTAAAAAAGATGTGGTAATGTTATCATTTTTAACCCCCGCAGGAGTTTTTAAGTAATGTTTTAAAATATAAATAAGAGCCCCTACACTTATAAAACTAAGGCTTAAACCAAAAAAAAGTTTTGGTTGATGACTGCCTCCACCAAAAGCACCAATAAAAAATAAAAAAACCCCAATAGAAAAAATAAAAAGACCACTTTTTTCTATAAAGCCTAAAGAATAATCTTTAATAAGACTAGTTGAATCATTTGTATTCATTTTTAATTAAAACTCCTTGTATTGTGTTATTAATTTCTACTTTGAAAGATAGGGAATAATCCTTTTTTTGATTTTAATTTGATTGGATTTTCTTTGTGCAGGTTATTGTAAACATTAAGAACGTTTTTTTCAAAACTTTTATAAAATTCTGGATCAAAATTAACTTGCCCTAAATGAGCTAGAACATGAGAGAGCTTTTGTTTTTCGTGAATCCATTTTTCACATATTTGGTGTCTCCCTCGAATCCCTAAAAAATTAAAACCGATAACAGTTTGATTTGACTTTAAGTAGTTGATACGAATGCATCGTTGTCCATTAGGATCTTCCCAATAAATACTGGCTTCATTTTTTGGGTTTTTGTTTAAAATCATCCCATAAGTTTGATATTCAATATTAAAAAATTTAGCTGAATTAAACCAAATACCAGGAGAATAAAGGGTTTTTTCAAGAGTAATACTTCTGGCGACACATTCCCCTTGCATTTTTCCAGTATACCACAAAGGTTCACTTGGTTTTCGATTAGGGCTTGGCTTTTTTAAAGCAGAACAGTCCCCAATCGCATACACATCCTCCATGTTTGTTTGCATATAATCATTAACAAGAATTCCTTTTTTATCAATTTCAAGATCACTATCTTTTAAAAAATCAACATTAGCTCTCACTCCTATAGTAATTCCTAAAAAATCACAAGGGATTTCTTCACCTTTAGTGGTAATAATAGCTCTGACTTGTCCTTGTTGATTAGATAAGATTTCTTTTAATTCTGTTTCAGTTTTAAGGTGAACATGGTGTCTTTTGATTTCTCGGGTAATAAGCTTTGCTTCTTCTTCAGGTAGGGTAGAGCTAAAATACAAATGGCTGCGAATAAGAAAAGTGACTTTGATACCTCTAGACAAAAGCATTTCTGCCATTTCTACTCCAATAAGCCCTCCTCCAACAATGACTGCTTTTTTAATATTTTTAGTATTTTTTTCCATCTGCTCAAGCGATTGATAACTATAAAGTCCTTGGATGCCTTTTGATTCTTTTCCAGGCCAATTTAAAAAAATAGGGATTGACCCTGTCGCTAAAATTAAAATATCATAATTCATTTCTTTTTCTTTAGATTTTTTTAAATGAAGTGTTTTATTTGAAAAATTGATTTTTTCTACGTAAGCTTTAAGTAAGTTAATTTTATTTTTTTTCCAAAACCAATCTTCATAAGGTTTTGTTTGTTCATAAGTCAAATGCCCCATATAAATGTACATTAGAGCGGTTCTTGAGAAAAAGTGATCGGTTTCGTTTGAGATAATCGTAATGGTGTGCTTAGAATATTTTCTAATATATCGGGCAGCGGTAATGCCTGAAATCCCATTTCCTATAATAACAATGTTTTTTTTAGTATTCACTTTGATCATAACCCTTCAATATTAATAATGCTTTAAATTATAATCTAAAATTTGACTTTTTTTTCAAAAAGTAAAGTGAAATAAAAATAATCCCAAAAATTACAAATAACTAATAAAGAAGTCTTTTTAAATTTTAAAAAATAGGTTACTTTTTAAGTAACTCTTATAAGTTTCAGGATTATTTTTATTTAAGTCAAATGAAATCTAAAAAAAAAATTAAAAAATGGGGAAATTGGGAAAAAATTTCTTCTTTTAAAAAAAATAAAAAAGATTCAAAACAAAAAGAGGAAAAAAACAATCAAGGAAAAATCGTTAAAAACTATGATGTGACTAAACTTGATAAGATTAATCTTAAAGCTATTAAAGAAAAATATTCCCAAGTTTACTCAAAACAAGTCTCTAAAATCAATGAAATCAAAGCCCCAAAAATATGTTATTTTTGTGGTGTGAGTATTCAAAAAGAAAGTTTTTTTGTTTTTATTCCTCAAGAAAAAGAAATTTGTCGTGCTTGTTTGCAAACAAAAAATCAATGTAAAAATTGTGGTGTTTTAATTGCGTCTTTGCAAGTAAAAGGAATGGACCAAAAATATTGTGTTTATTGTAAGCCTCAAACAAAATGTTCGGCTTCTAATAAGAGCTTATTAATTAGCGAAGGAAGTCGATTAGAAGGAACTTGTGGTTTTTTTTCTAAAGAAGCCCTTTCGAGAGGAAAAAAATGTTTTTTTTGTCAATTTCCTGCTTTTGAGATATTTTCAAAAGATTCCAAAAATCCTTTTCTTTGTTTAAAATGTTCGTCAACTCTTTTAAAAAATGAATCAGATTTTCATTCAGTGCATTTAGACATTACTTCTTTTCTTAGAAGATATCAGCCGAGACGACTGAGGGCTACTTTTAAGATGCGATTTGTTCTTTTTAAAGCAGATTCTTTAAATTTTTTCAAAAAAGAAAATCGTTTATTTTGGGTGATAACACCGATGCCCAAACTATTTTTTATCGAATCTTTTTTAATGCATTATTTAAAAGATATTATTTGTCCTTATTATTTGTCTTTAAGAGAACGTGATCAAAAATTATTTTTTCAATTTGTGTGTTTTATTTTTTATCAATTTAAAGGATATTTACTTGAAAGTCTTAGGGTGAAAAAACAAGCTTTTAGAGGAAATGGTTTTGGAGATGCTTTTAGAAATTATTACTTAATGTTAGAAGAAAGTGGCATTAAGAAAACATTAGATGTTCTTTTAAATGATTTGAAAGTAAGTTGAAATTAAAAATTAATATTGTTTTAGAAAAAAAATATTAATTTTTTAATTGAGGAATAAGGGATAAATTAGTAAAATCATTTTTATAAAAGGCTTGAATATTTTCGATTGTCTTTTGAGCCATTTTTTCATTTGCACAAGCAGTATGAGCGGAAATATGGGGGGTTAAAATTACGTTAGGCAAGGTTCTAAAATCGATTTCTTTTTTAGAGGAGTAGGGTTCGGTTTTAAAAACATCTAAAGCGGCAGCAGCTATTTTTTTTTCTTTTAAAAAGTAAAAAAGAGCTTTTTCATCAATGACGTTGCCTCTACTGGTATTAATGAGAAAAGCTTTTTTTTTCATTTTTTTTAAAGTTATTTTATTAATCATATGAGTTGTCTGAGTGGTTAGAGGGACATGAATTGAAACAATATCACTATTAGAAAGACAGTCTTCTAAATTGTTATAAAAAAAATCGACCCATTTGATTTGTTTGGCGTCTTTAGGGGGGGTTTTTGTGTAGACGATGACCTTCATATTTAAGGCTTGTTTGACTACTTTAGAGAGGTGTTTACCGATATTACCAAATCCGATAATTCCAATTGTTTTATCTTTAAGCTCAATGCCTTCGATGCGGTCCCAGTGACCGCTGATGATATTTTGATGAGAGTGGAGGATGTTTCTAGCTAAAGAAAGCATAAGTGCTAAAACATGTTCGGTGACTGAGTTTTTTAAAATACTAGGAGTATTGGCTACTAAGATATTTTTTTTTAAACAAAGATCAATTGGGATATTGTTATACCCTGTGCCAAAACGAGCGATCAAAATCCTTTGTGGAAGAGAAGAGAAAAAGCGTTTACTAAAAGGTCTTGAATCAATAACAATGCATTTAGTTTGATGTTTTTTTAATTTATTTAAGAGGTCTTCTTCGTCTCTTTTGGAAGAAGAAATGAAGTTGATGGTTGAATTTTTAAAAGTATTTTTGGCTCTTTGATAGAGTTTTTCTTGAATAATGGCTTTCACGTTTTGATTTTTTTGGAAACAATTTCGATGATCCAAGGAATAAAAAATCCGATAATAATAAAAACAAAGGCAATAGAAACGAGAGATTTTTCTCCCGTTAAAGCAGTGAACTTCGAAGGGGAGAGGAATTGTTCGACTAAAGATTGGTGATGTTTTTGATGCTCAATGGCTGCTTTCCATGGCCAAAGTTTGTTAAGAGAGCCCATCATAAAACCAGAGAGAATAGATAAAGTAGGATTCTTTGCTTTTTTTAACATCCAAGAAATCAGTTTTGAAAAACTAAGCAACCCTGAAAGGCAACCTAAAGCAAAAGTAATGATAATAGGAAAGTGATGATTTTTAATGGCAAGTAAAATAAACTCATACTTATTCATAATCAGTAGTAAAAAACTACCCGAAATACCAGGAAGCATCATCGCACAAATAGCAATAAATCCTGCTATGAAAATAAAAAAAGTTGTATTAGGTGTTGTAAAAGAAGAAAGGTTCGTGATTAAGTACCCCATAGCGATGCCAATGAATAGATAAAAAAAGTATATCCATTTTGAAAAAGAGGTTTGCTTTAAAATAAAAATAGCTGAAGAAAAAATGAGGCCTAAAAAAAAAGACCATAAAGCAATCGGATAATGCTCTATTAAGTACAAGATTAGATTAGAAAGACTCCACAAACTAAAGAGAATTCCTAAAAAAACAGTGAATAAAAAATAAAAATTAAATTCTTGTAAACAATCTTTAATTCCTTTGTTTTTTAGTGTTATTAATAAAGAAAATCGAATCGATTTTAAAGAATCAATCCATTCTTTGTAAATCCCTGTGATTAAAGCAACGGTTGCTCCTGAAATACCTGGAACAATATCGGCAATGCCCATAAAAATCCCTTTTACAAAAAGAAGCAAATAGTTTAAAAAAAAAATTCTTCTAGATTTGGAAAGAATCATTGAAATCGATGTATTTTGAGAAAAAAAGTAAGAAAAATTATAACATTAAGCAAATCATTTTGGTAGTGGTTTAAAAGAGTATCATTTATTAATAAATTAAGTATAATTAAAAGTTTATTATTTAAAAAAAAGGAACCTATTATGAAATTAAAAGCACATCATCAACTTTCAGAGCATATAGAAAATCAAGTTTTTTTTACTTATGAAGGGCCAAAAGCAAATCAGTTTAAGGTTTTTTGTGAAGAGAGATTGATTTACAATATGATCTACCCTTTATATGTTGCAGGAGATTATGGAACAGAAAATTTTGAAGTCTTTACCTTGCATCAAGAAGGTCGCTTTAAAAGAATCAGTTTTCTTCATTTTCTTTTTAAAGAAGATAAAAAAATAGAGGCTAGTGATTTTAGAAAAGCTTCTCATGCACTTGTTAATAAAATTAGAGCAACAAAGCATTTGGAAATTAATCTTATAGTTGGTGAAGAGATGGAGAAGCTGTTTTCTTTGCCATTAAAAGAAATGGTTAAAGGACTAGGGGAAGGTTTCTTTTTATCGAGTTATTCTTTTAATAAGTATCAGAAAGAAGAAAAGAAAAGAAAAAAAATTAATAAGGTAACATTTATTACTAAAGAAAAAGAAATCAAAAAAGTTGTTTTAGAAACGGAGCTTGTTTGTCAGACGGTTTCTTCTGTAAGAGATTGGGTGAATGAACCAAGTAATCACTTTAATGTTAAAGAATTTTCAAAAACAGTTATTGATGAAGCTAAAAAAAACAAAGTAGCTTATCAAGTCATGGGAAAAAGTGAGATTAAAAAATTAAAAATGGGAGGGTTGCTAGCAGTGAATGCAGGATCTTCACAGCCTGCTCAAATACTTACCTTAGAACATGGACTTACAAAATATAAAACAAATAAAAAAATACTTTTAGTGGGTAAAGGAGTTGTTTTCGATACAGGGGGGATTTCGCTTAAACCTTCTTTGGGGATGGGAGAGATGAAAATGGATATGGCTGGGGGAGCGTGTGTACTGGGCACTGTGATGGCGGCAAAAAAATTAGATCTTAATGTTAGTTTGATTGGCATGGTGCCTATGACTGACAATAAGCCAGGATCTTTAGCGATTAATCCAGGGGATGTGGTGAAGATGCATAATGGAGTGAGTGTAGAAATTGATAATACAGATGCAGAAGGAAGGTTAATATTAGCCGATACACTTGCTTATGGGATTAAAAAATATAAACCAAATATTGTTATTGACGTAGCAACTTTGACAGGAGCTTGTATTATTGCTTTAGGAAATCATAGGGCGGGACTTTTTTCAAATGAGGTTTCACTCGCTGAAGAATTGTTAAAGGCAAGTATGATGGCTGGAGAAAAACTTTGGGAACTTCCTCTGGATGAAGAGTATTTTGAACAAATAAAATCTGATGTAGCGGATATTAGAAATGTAGGGGGTAGAGAAGCAGGAGCTGTTACAGCGGCAAAATTTTTAGAAAGGTTTGTTGATAAGGTTTCTTGGGCTCATTTAGATATTGCAGGAACGGCTTTTTTAGAAAAACCTTTTTTCTATTGGCGAAAAGGGGCTACTGGCTTTGGGGTTCGTCTTTTAATTGAGTATTTAAAAAAATTATCTTAGTTGTTTTTTAGTGACTTTTGATTCCTCTTTTTTAAAAAAAGAAGGGCATGGGCCTATTGAAAATGCGATTAAAATCATTGGTATTGGCAAAAAACGTCTTTTATCTTTAGAAAAAGAACTTGTTTTTAAAGTCATCCAAGCAATCGAAAAAAAACCACTACAAGCTGTTTTAGAAGGTGCTTTGGTGGGATGTCTACTTTGTAAAGAATTAAATCCTTCCGAAAAAGAGCTTTTAGGTGTTTTAGGGTTTAAAGGAAATTTTTCCCTAGAAGACATCGCTTATCATTTTTGTAACGAAGCCTCTAAAGATATTTTTCAAATCACCCTTAAATTACTAAAAAAACAAACCCTCCTTAAAGAAGAAGCTTTTCTTTTAGGAGAATATTTATTTTCAAAAAATTGTTCTCAAAAATTTATAGGGTTTATCTGTATGGTTTTAAGGATTCGTTATGAAACCATAGAAGAGTTTACAGGGCTTTTACAAGCTTTAGAAGCTTCTTTACGAAATTCTTTTAAAAAAAATATTTTTCAAAAACCTTTTATTCAATGGGCAGAACCAATGGATGGATTTAATAAATCTTATGTACTTTCTCCTCTTTTAAGAAATCATTTTTTAGATAAAAGGTATGAATCTCTTTTTCTTTGCTGTGAGAGTAGTGGCCCTAAAGAGGGTCTTAATTTAAAAAAAATTGGAGTTTCTTTAGGGATTTCTTTTGTGAAAGAACCACAAGATTTTTTGAGAAAAATAAATTGGGGCTATTTTGTTGATTTAGAAAATTTGTATCCATCTTTTAGCAAGTGGATTTTTTTGAGAAGAAGTTTAATAAAACGACCTTTTTTAGCAACCCTTGAAAAGCTTTTAAATCCTTTTGGAGCTGATATTGTTGTTGCATCTGCTTTTCATGGTCCGTATATGGAAAAAATGGTTTCCATTGCAGAAGCAAGAAGATACCAAGCTTGTATGATTTCTAAGTGGGGAAATGAGGGGGGATTAATGAGTCGAGGGAATCGATCTATTGAACTGCTTTGTTCGGTTAAAACAAATGGAGGTTATAAAAGAAAGCTTATTAAGTCTAAAGTAATCAATTCTAAAGTTAAAAAAGATGAGAATTTTGATGGTTCTTTAGAATTTAATAAATCTTTAATTTTAAATTATCTTAAAAAAGGAACCATGGGTATTTCGTTTTGGGATGACTTATTTCAAGTTTCTTTGGAAGTGTATTTAGAAGGACTTGATTTTATTCAATCAAAATAAAAAAATTAAAAATTTATTAAAAATTCGCTTCTTTTTTAAAAGTTAATTAAAAAATACTAAATTCCGATGAAATTAATAAAAGAGCTAACAAAAGAGCTGATCTTTGATTTATACTAGGTAGTAGCTATAAATCAAACTTTAAGGAATTTAATATGAAAAAAAATAGTAAAAATTCTAGTAGGTTACAATTTTTGAGGCTTATTTTTTTTTTAAAAAAAAGAAAAAATATGATAAAAAGTATTTTTTTACTTAGCTGTATTTTGATATTAAGTTATCCTTTTCTTAACCTTTTATATATTTATGGAGGGACGTTTTTTAAGTCTTATTCTTTAGAAATCGATCAATATGCTAATTTAATCAAACGCTATAGTTTTGAAGAAAAAGAAGAAAATAAAAATTTTTTAAGTGGTTTTTATCATGAAAATAAAGAACCTTTTGGAGAAATCAAATTAGAAAAAGTATCTTTGGATGGTTATTATAATTCTATTTTAGAAGAATATCGATTAGAAGAAGATACAAGTTTGGGAGATTTTTATTTGAGTAGGCTTCGCTTAGGTTTAAAAAGCATCAGTAATGAGCGAGTGTCTTTTATTTTTGGAGATAAAGAACCTATTTTAATTGGCAAGGACCCCTCAGAAGTGCTTGCTGATTTGGGAGAGTTAAAAATTTTTCATTATTTTGATGGTGTTCATAGTGAAAAAGAAAAAAATACTAATTTTAAAAATTCACCTTCTGATAAAATTGTTAGTAAATTAGATGAAGAAGGTAAGAACAATAATTATATTGATACATATGTCGATGATAAATATTTTAAAAACTATAGTTCTGTTATAGATAAAGAGTTGGAGCAAAATGAAAATGATTTTTATACATCACCTAATCCAAATAAAGTAAAAACTAATGCTTTAAAAATACTTCAAAGTGTTCAAATTATTTTAAATAAAGCAGCTTACTATTCTTATGAATTAATTAAGGTTAATTTAGTTTCAAAAAACAGTCTTAATTTAAGTGATTTTAAAATTTATGTAAAACGAAAAAATTATATTTTTCCAAATGTAGGGGGAAGAAATGATTTCTTTTTTAAATATAAAGGAGATACAATTTATACAACTATAGCTATAGGATATGCTCCTTCACCAGGGGAATATACGGTTTTAGTGAAGTCACTTTCAAATCCTTCTTGGCCAGGCATCAAAAAAAAATTTAGAATGCTTAGACGAAAAGTACCTCCTTTAAAGAAAGGGTTTTCTGTTGTTAATTTGGAATACACGATTCCTTTAAATGGAGTGTCTCTTAAAGGTCCTTATGGGAAAGTAGGAGGTTATGAGAAGTTAGTAGATTGGGTTTCGTATATGGATAATGATGCCTTTTGGATGTTAGTTGCACAAACAACTGGATGGGGTTCTTCAATATCTCCTTCATCTCCTTGGATTAAAGGAGGGTTTGAAAATTTAAAACTTTTAGGGCCTATTTGTAAAGAAAAAAACATTAAACTAGGTGCCTATGTCATGGCTTATTTTACTCCTGGAAATGGAAAAAAAAAAGCTAAATATGATCCTTCCTTAGGGTATTCGCATCATCGGGGGCTAGAAGATTCGCTTCATATATCACTTAATTCTGAGCAACGGCTCAATGATATTGTTGAAGTTGTCAAAAGATTTGACAAAAACCCATATGTAAGTTTTATTGGGCTTGATTTTATTCGTACAGGTCGAGCGGATGGTTATGAAATGGGGCCTGAGTTTATTGATGATATGAATGTAAGAGTGCCTAATTATTATTTTAAAATGAGTTATGTTGATAAAATTAAATGGTTTTCAAAACGTGTTGAAAATCGAAAAAATAGAAGCATCATCATGAAATGGCGTTGGTGGAGAGCTCATAAAGTTGCCACGATTGTTAATACGATTATTAAAAAAGCGCACTTAAAAAAACCTTTTTGGGTTTTTACCTTAGGATGGGAACATGGTAAACAACATGGGCAAGATCCGTATATGTTTTTTGATGCCGGTGTTTTTATAGACGCAGTGATGCTATATGAGGCAAAATTAAAGCAGTTTCAAAATATGATGATTCAATGGCCTAATTATATGAGAGATCATCGTAATAATATTGTTATTGGCAATGCTTCTGATATAAGGCTTTTAGATGGTCTTAGCCATAATCCAGCTATTGAGTATCTTTATAGAACGAAGCGTGGTTATAAAGAAATTTATAGAAATAGTTATGCTAAAGGAATTTTTTTACATGACATCTCTAGGGCTCTTTGGAGCTCTAAAAGAGGGATTGATGTGGAAGACTGGGCGGTTATTCATGGGCATGCGACTTCGATTTATCGCCATGACTTAGGGTTGATTCCTTATAGGGGTGAATTTGTTTTTAATGAAGATAAAAAAACTGGATTTATTAAAATTGTTAATAAAAGCGGCAGGCAGATTAATAATATCAACCTTAAAATGGTTAAGTCAAAACATTGGCGGAGCTTAAGCCATCAAGGAATAAATACTTTTTCACTAAAGCCTCATGAAGCAAAAATCATTTCTTTTAAAGCCGTTCCTCATACTAAATATAAGTATAAAGAAATTTTATTAGGTGCTTATTTAAAACACCCTGTATATCGAAAATTTTTCTTTTTTATCCATCGTTCTAAAAGAAATTTAAAACCTTTTGTTAGTTATGCCCGTTGAGTTGGCTTTATTTAGGCCTCTTATTCCTCAAAATACAGGAAATATTGGCAGACTTTGTGTTGGTTTTAATGTTTTTTTAAATTTAATTGGACCACTTGGATTTAAAATAAATGATAAAAGGATTAAAAGAGCAGGGCTTGATTACTGGCAACATTTAAATTATAAGTTTTATGCTGATTTTGAATCTTTTTATTTAAATAAAAAAGATAAACGAATTATTTGTATTTCGAAGTATGGAGAAAATCTTTTATGTGATTTTTCTTTTAGTAAAACAGATATTTTACTAATGGGCCAAGAAACGGAAGGAGTACCAAAAGGTTTAATTAAAAATTATGGTTTAAAGCGAGTTGCCATTCCAATGGAAGGCTTGATTCGTTCTTATAATTTAGCCAATGCGAGTGCGATAATTCTTTATGAATCTTGGAGGCAACTTAAAAAATTGAAGTAATAGCTAAAACTAGATTTTTTTTTTAAGATTGATATTAACACGTTTATTATTTTTTTTAATAATTTTTCCTGGATTTCCAATAACAGTGCAATTAGAAGGGACATCATTCATAATAAGTGTTTTAGCTCCTATTTTGACATGGTTGCCTATTTTAATAGGGCCTAAAAGAGTAGAGCCAGTGCCGATCATGACATTATCACCAATTGTAGGGTGTCTTTTTCCTTGATAGTTTCCAATACCTCCCAAAGTAACCATATGAAACATAAAACAATTTTCTCCAATTTCGGTAGTTTCTCCAATAACACTCCCCATGCCGTGATCAATAAAAAAGCCTTTAGCGATTTTGGCTCCAGGGTGGATTTCAATACCGGTTAAAAATCTGGCTATTTTAGCAAAGACTTCTGCAATAAAATAAAGCTTAATTTTATATAAAGGATGGCTAAAATAACGGTGAATAAAGATAACTTGAAATCCGGGAAATAGTAAAAATTGAATTCCTCTAGCAGATGGGTCGTTTTTATAAAGAGCCTGTATATCTTTAATAAAAGCTAACATGGTTTAAGAAACTTATTTTTTTTAAGAAACAATTAGGAACATTAACAAAAAAAGAAAACCATTTTAAAAAAACTTATGGTTGTTCAATTTCTTGAATAACCGCTATGTCAATAACAACGTCACCTTCTTTTACATTAACCAGTTTAGGTCCTTTGGCTTGTCTGCCTAGTTTAGAAATATCATTACTATCCATACGAATAATGTTGCCTTTAGAAGTAATTGCTAAAATATTTTCATCTTCTCTAACAGAAGCAATAGCGGCAATATTACCTGTTTTATTATTTGTTTTCATACAAATTTGGCCTTTTCCAGCACGCCCTTTTGCTGAAAATTCTGAGAAATTAAGTTTTTTTCCAAGTCCTTTTTCAGAAATGAGTAATAAAGATTTATTATTATCGACTTTTTGAATTCCGATGACATTGTCTTTAGTTGATAAATTAATGCCAATAACCCCCCCTGAGTTTCTACCCATTTTTCTAAAGTTTGATTCTTTGGTTCTAATAGCAAGGCCTTTTTTAGAAAAAATCATCAAATCATCTTCTTTTTGGATTTCAACAGTGCTTACAATCGTGTCTCCATTTTTTAAATTAATCGCTTGAATTCCTCTTTTTTTGGCATTAACAAAATCATTGACACTACATTTTTTAGCAATCCCTTTAGAAGTGACCATAAGAAAATTTTTTTTTTGTTCAAAATTTTTAAACGTAAGATACCCTTGGATTTCTTCATCGGATCTTAAGTTTAAAATCATTTTGATATGAGTGCCTTTAGCAATTCTTGAAGCTTGAGGAATTTCATGAATTTTTACATAATAAGCTTTCCCTAGGTTGGTAATAAACATAACGGTATCATGAGTGGTGGCAACAAATAAAAGAGAGACAATATTTTCTTGGTTACTTGTTGAAAGATTTTTAATTCCAACTCCTCCTCGATTTTGTTTTTTGTAAGTTTCACTAGGAATTCGCTTTACATGACCTGTTTTAGTAAGTGAAATAACAACGGTTTCTTTTTCTATAAAATCTTCTTCTTTCAAGTTTTCTCCAAGAGAATCCATGATTTCAGTTTTTCGGTCTTTTCCATAATTGTCTTTTATGGCGAGAAGGTCTTTTTTAATCAAATCAAAGAGTTTGTCTTTGTTAGCTAGGAGATCTTTACATTTTTGAATAAAGATTTTTGTTTCTTTGTAATCTTTATTTAACTTATCAATTTCAAGAGAAACCAAGCGAGATAGTCGCATTTCTAAAATAGCGACCACCTGTTCATTAGAAAAGGAAAATTGACTAATTAAGTCTTTTTTGGCTTTTTCAACGGTTTCATTGTTCCTAATAATTTTAATGACTTCTTCAATATGGCTGACTGCTTTAATGAGTCCTTCTAAAATATGGGCTTTGACTTCTGCTTTTTTGAGTTCGAAAGTAATTCTTCTCGTTTCAACTTCAAAACGATGTGCTACAAAATAAGAAATTATTTCTAGCAAATTTAAAGTCTGGGGTGATCTGTCTACAAGAACGACATTGTTAATTCCAAAACTATCTTCTAAAGGAGTGTGTTTATAAAGTTGATTAATCAATATTTGAGTGAATGTATTTTTTTTTAGCTCAATAACAACTCGCACTCCTTGTTTATCAGATTCATCTCTAATTTCTGTAATTCCTTTAAGGACTTCGTTTTTAGTCAAGGCAGCTATTTTTTTAATGAGCTCGGCTTTATTAATTTGATAAGGGATTTCTGTAATAATAATCGCTTCTTGATCTTTTCTAAAAGGTTCGATGTGGACTTTTGCTCTTATTTTAAAAATACCTTTGCCTGTCTCGTATCCTTTTTTAATGCCTTCTTTGCCATAAATAATGGCACCTGTTGGGAAATCAGGGCCTTTAATAAAACGCATCATATCTTTGATAGTGCTTTCTTTTTGATGATTGATATAATAAATAATGGCATCAATAACTTCTCTTAAGTTATGAGGAGGAGAGTTTGTTGCCATTCCAACAGCAATTCCTGAGCCACCATTAACGAGGAGATTTGGAAAGGCAGCAGGAAGCACGATTGGCTCTTTTTGAGAATCATCAAAAGTGTTTTGATAATCGATGGTATTTTTTTCGATATCTTTTAACATTTGTTCGGAAATTTTTTCTAATCGACATTCTGTGTAACGCATCGCAGCTGCATTATCACCATCCATCGACCCAAAGTTTCCTTGCCCGTTAATTAGGACATGACCCATAGAAAATTCTTGTGCCATTCTCACTAAAGCATCATAAATGGCTTGTTCTCCATGGGGGTGAAATTTACCCAACACTTCCCCTACCACCGTTGCACATTTTTTGTGAGGTCGATTGAAAACCATTCCCACTTTGTACATAGCAAATAAAATCCTTCTATGTACAGGCTTAAGGCCATCTCTTACATCCGGTAAAGCTCGAGAAACAATTACGGACATAGCGTAATTTAAATAAGAAGTTTTTAATTCTTGTGAGATATTTCTAGGAATAATCGTTTCTGGCAAAACCATCCCCTTTTATTTTACTTAGATTATTGATAACTATTTTTATGCTATTAAAGACAAATAGAAATTCAAGTTAAAATTCTATAATGTAACAAAAATTATGTCAAAATCTTAAGAGCTCCTTCTTTAAGTTTATAAATTTTGTGACACTTCTTTGATAAACTAAGTGAATGAGTGACAATAATAACGGTGGTTTTGTTCTTTTTGCTTAAAGCTAACAAAAGATTAAAAATTTTTTCACTATTTCTTGTATCTAAATTACCCGTAGGTTCATCAGCTAAAATGATTTTTGGCTTATTGATAATCGCTCTTGCAATAGCAATACGTTGTAGTTCTCCACCAGAAAGCTCTCCGGTAAGATGATTTTTTTGTTCTAATAAATCAACTTTTTTTAAAAGAGAGAGTGCTTTTTCCTCGGCTTCTTTTTTGTTTTTTAAATAAATCATTTGAGGAATCATTAAATTTTCAAAAGCTGTGAAATCTTTAAGTAAATGATGTTGTTGAAAAATAAAACCAATATTTTGATTGCGATAATAAGCAAGTTTTGATTCTTTTAAGTTTGTAATCGCTTGATTATTAATAATAATCGATCCTTTGTCTACTTGATCCAATCCCCCAACCACATTGAGTAAAGTTGATTTTCCAGCACCACTTTCACCTACAATAGCGATGAGTTCTCCTTGAGTAATTTTTAAGTTAATATTTTTTAAAATAGTGTTTTTTTTTTCTTTCGAAGAATAACTTTTATCAATTTCTTTGATTTCAATAAAGTGATTATTCATATCGCATCACTTCTACAGGTTTTAATTTAGCAGCTTTCGAAGAAGGAAGCAGTCCTGCCAAAACAGATAATATCATCGCTAAAACAACTAGTAAAAAAGCTCTGCTAAGACTGATATCAATGGGAATCTTTTCAAAATAATAAACTTCTTTTGGAAAAAAATAAAAAGAAGTTGTTTCCAATGAATTGGAAGTAAAAAGGTTTAAAAAATAAAAAATTCCTTTTTTAAAAAAATTAATGAGTATTTCAATAACAAAAAGCACTTGTTTTAAGTATTTTGCCAAAATCGTTCCCATCAAAGCCCCTAAACTTGCACTAACACTAGTAATCATTAATCCTTCTATTAAAAATATTTTTTTTATATGAGTTGGTCCCATGCCTAATGTTTTTAAAATCCCTATTTCTTTTTTCTTTTCAATGACCAGCATAATTTGAGAACTCATCACGTTAAAAATAGCAACAACTAATACCATCGCCATAATTACCCACATTAAAGTTCTTTCTGTTGCAAGGGCTTTAAAAAGATTGGCATTACTATTTTGCCAAGTTGAAAAATAATACCGATACCCATATTTTTGAGTCAATTTTTTAATAACAGGTTTGGTTTTCCAAATATTTTTAACTTTAATATCAATAGAATTAACTTTGCTTCCTAAATTAAACTCACTTTGAAGTGTTTTTAAAGAAAGATAAATCACAGAATTATCATATTCATAATAACCGGTTTTAAAGATACCTGTTGGGTATGCTTTTAAAATAGTAGGTTTTTTTGCTAAAGAAATGGTGTCTTTCATTGTGATAATAGATAAGCGAGTGTGAAGATTAATAAAGTGATTTTTGGCTAATTCATTTCCTATAAGAGCATAATATTTTCTAGAAAGATCTTTTTTCCCTCTTTGAATGTAAAGAATTTTTGAAAGCTCAGGATCTTGTTTAAAACTATTTTGATGAAGCCCTCGAATGACAATTGGTTTTAATTCTTGATCAAGTTTAAGCATGCCTTGAGTTTCTATGTAAGGGATAACAGAGGCCACATTTTTGATCTTAGAAATTTCTTTAATAAGAGTAGGGTAGTTTTGGAAGTTTTTGTTTCTTTTTGCTTGAATCGTAATATGTCCTTGAATTCCCAAGATTTTTTCTCTAATTTCTTTTTGAAACCCTGAAAAAACAGACATAATTAAAATAGGCCCTAAGACACCTAAAAAAACACCAATAAAAGCAAAAAAACTAACAAGAGAAAGAAGATTCTTTTTCCTCCCTTTATTAAGAAGGTAGCGATAACTAATAAAAAATTCTACCGGCATCATTGTTTTAATTATACTTTGAAGTTAGCTCAAAAAAATTCATTGAGACAAAATTTATAAAACGTCTTTTTAAAGAATAAAGAAAAAATTAAAAAAATTTTTGAAGCCAAGTTTTTTTAGCTTCTACTTCCCATTTTCCTAAGCGAAGTTGTTTAAGTGTACTAATGCTATTATCAAAAATAATTGTATTAGAGGAAATGATTTTTTTTCTTATCAGTAAATTAATATCAAAGCGATTGAAATGATCGATCTTATTTTTTTTGTCTTGATAAAAAATAAGACTTTTATCAAGAGCTTTTAAATGATATGTTGATTCTAAATCTTTAAAAATTCTAACACTGCTGTCTATTGAGCAACCACTGATCATTTTTTCTTCATTAACTAAAAGTGCAAATTGATCATAAATGATTTGATAACTCCCTTTAGTTTTTGTCTCATGGCTCATCCAGTGTTGAGTAAAATCTTTTAGAGTTGTTTCAACAATTGCTTTTTCTTTTTTATTTAAAGGATCACAAAAAGCATAAACCCACAATTTGGAACTATCTTCAAAATTAGAAAAAAAAGTTTTTAGCATCTCTTATTTTAGTATGTTACTAATAATTTCGTTTAAATCTTTAGAAATAGGCTGACTTTGAATCCTTAACATTGCTTTTTCCATTTTTTCCTTTATGGAAGAAGGGAGGTTTTTAAAATAATTAAAACTACTGGCTATTCGAGCTGCAATTTGAGGGTTGTAAACATCTATCTTAATGATTTTTTTTGCCAAAAACTCATACCCTTTTCCAGAAGGATGATTAAAATAAAGCAAATTAAATTGACTAAAATTTTTATAAAGAGCCATTAATTTATTAGGACTATAAATATCAAAAGAAGGGTGATTTTCTAAAGAGCTGAGTCTTTTAAAAATAGAAGGCTCTTCGATACGTGCTTGAATAGAAAAGTATTTGTTCATGACTAACGAATCATTTTGGTATTTTTTTTCGAAAATTTTTATAGCTTTTTCATGATAAGGTGTGTAAAAAACAAGATAAGAAAAATTAATTAATCGAGTATTCATTGTTTTAGCATCTTGAAATTGCTTGTAAACAAGGTCAAAATATTCTTGTTTTTTGAGAATGACTAAGAAGTAAAGCAATCGATTTTTCCATGCTCTTTCTTGATAAGTAAGCTCTTCAAATGATTTTTTGGCATATTTTTTGTAATTTTCTAAAAAAAAGTCTTTGTTTAAATTAGCAAAAGCAAAATCAAATTTTTTACAAAAAGAATGGATTTTTTTGATATCGATAACCTGCTGCTTGTTGAGATAGTGAAGAGGACTTGGAAATGTAAAACACTCTGATTTATAGTCTGGATCAAATTTTGGGTTTTGAGCGATTTGAAGTAAGGTTTCATTAAATGTTTTTGGGACTTTGATTTTATTGTCTTTAGAATAATTTAAAAAAAGCCTATCGACGATATTCATGGTGAGCTCCCATTGATTAAAAAGGTTTTTTTCAAAAGGATATTTTTGAAGCAAGTCTTTTAAATGGTTTGATTCTTTAATAATAACAGGGCAAATAAAATCTTCGTTAATAGATAAGAAAGGTTTTTGAGAAATGTTTTTAAATATCATTTTTTTTTTTCTTTTATTAAAAAGAATCAAAGAAGAAAAAATAGTTTTTTTAGAAGTAAAAAGAGATATTTTTAAAGGGAAAAGGAGTGGTTTTTCAAGCTTATGTTTTTTAATAGATTGGTGAATCTCAAGGATAAATTGTTCTTTTTTTTTAGAATATTCTTTGTTAATGGTTAAAATAGGGGTTCCTTTTTGATGGTACCAACGTTTAAATTGTTTCAGTTTTATTTTAGAAACGCTTTGCATTGAATGTAAAAAATCTTCAATGGTACTTGCTTTCCCGTCATATTTTATCAGATATTTTTTAATGCCTCGATAAAAAACGTCTTTTGTAAGAAGAGTAAATAGCATTCGAATCACAGCAGCTCCTTTTTCATAAACCGTTGTTGTGTAAAAATTTCTAATTTCTAAGTATTCACTAGGTTGAATGGAATGAGCATGGTTACTGAGGTCTTCTGTAAATTGATTTTGTTTGATAACAATGGCGTCTTGAATGCGCTTTACTGTTTTTGAGTGAAAAGATGCTGTAAAGCATTGGTCTCTAAAAACAGTCAAACCTTCTTTTAAAGTGAGCTGAAACCAATCTCTTATTGTGATTCGATTTCCTGTCCAATTGTGAAAATATTCGTGAGCGACAATGTTTTCAATTCTTACATATTCAGCATCTGTTGTGGTATCAGGGCTGACCAAGATCAAATTGGCATTAAAAATATTTAGCCCTTTATTTTCCATTGCTCCTGAGTTAAATGATTCAATGGCTACAATATTATAATGTTTCAAATCATATTCTAATCCATAAACTTCTTCGTCCCATTTCATTGCTTTTTTGAGCGAACTGGCAGCATGGTGACATTTATGTGTTTCTCCTTTAGTTGTATAAATTTTAATATTTACCTTTTTTTTACTTTTAGTTTCATAATAGTCTTGATAAAACAGTAAGTCTCCTGCAACAAGAGCATATAAATAAGAAGGTTTTGGTAAAGGGTCTTTCCAAATAGCCCAGTGAGTTTTGTCTTTATTTTCTCCAAAATTTTCTAAATTGCCATTTGATAAAATCACAGGGTATTGATCTTTGTTAGCGGTAATACGTGTTGAAAAAATAGCTAAGTTATCAGGTCTATCAATAAAAAAAGTAATTTTTCTAAATCCTTCTGCTTCATTTTGAGTACAAAGGATATTTCTAGCGAGATAAAGTCCTTCTAAGGACTTGTTATTTTGAGGGTACAGCCTTACGGTGCTTTCTAAAGTAAAAGCATCGGGTGGATTTTTAATAATCAAGTGAGAATCTTTTTTAATATATTGCTTTTTTCTAAGAGAGGTTTCATTTAATGAAAGAGATAAGCATTCTAAATTTTCTCCGTCAAGGACAAGGTTTTGTTTAAAAAGAGTTTTAATTTTTTTTTTTACAAAAAGTTTGCTTTTTACTAAAGTATGTTGTTTTTTAATAACAATATCCAAATCAATTTTAGAGATTGAAAAAATAGAAGGTGTATAATCTTTTATGAAAGTTTTTTTAATTTTTTTTGACATTATTTTAGTTTTATTTTTTAAAAAGAAATTTTAATACGTTGTTTTTTTTAAAAGAAAAAAAAGCTTTATTGATAAAGAGAATTATATTGCTCTATGATTTCATTCATGGCAAATCGTTTTCTAGCTGAATCATAAGCGTTTTTTGATAAAACTTCCCATTTTTTAGGGTTGTTAATAAGGCTAAGAGCAATTTCAGTAGCTTTACTAATGTCTTTTGGCTCAAAAAGATACCCGTCTTTTCCTTCGATAACGACTTCGCTCACTCCCCCGACTCGTGTTGAAATCACAGGGACTCCACAAGCCATTGCTTCTAAAGCAGCTAGTCCAAACGATTCGTCTTGACTGGTTGATAAAAAGAAAGAAGCTTTTTTTAAAAAATGGGCTGGATTTACTTGAATCCCTAAAAATTTTACTTTATCTTCAATATTAAGTTTTTTACAAAGAGTAAGCATACGATGTTCTAAAGGCCCTTCACCTACTACCCAAAGAAAACATTTTTTTGAAGTTTTTTTTTGAATTTGATCAAATATTTTAATTGTCTCAAGGGGATTTTTAACAACTCTTAAGTTGGAAGAATGAAAGAAGATAATGGGGTTTTCTAATTTTTTATTTTCTTTCATTTTATAATAATTTGGATTGACGAAATTATAAATTGTTTGAATTTTATTTGGATTAATTTGAAAAAATTTCTCTGTTTTTTCTTTTAAATAATTACTAACAACAGTGATTTTATCGGAATTTTCGATGGCATATTTAGTAATGTGAATCATGGATGAATGAGACCCTACAATTGTAATGTCGGTGCCGTGTAAAGTTGTAATGCATTTAACTTTTTTTTTTGATATTTGTTTTGCTAAAATCGCTGCAATAGCATGAGGGATGGCGTAATGACTGTGAATAACATGAATGTTCATTCTTTCAACCAGCTCGGCTAATTGAGAAGCTAAAGCAAGAGTATAGGGTTGAAAATCAAAAACAGGGTATTCTTTTATAGAGATTTTGTGATAATGAATTTTTTCATTAAAATTTTCTTGATATCTAAAAGGATGTTGAAGACCAACAAAATGAACATGGTAATTTTTTTTCTCTGCCATGGCTTTACCAATTTCGTAAGCGACAATACCAGATCCACCCAATCGATGAAAATTTAAAATAGCAATATTCATTTTATTTTTTTTCTATATGAGCTAAAGGATCTTCTATTTTTAAAGGAGCATTAAAAAAAAACCCTTCTGCATAAGGCACACCGATTAAACTTCCAAAGTACTTTGATTTTGAAATCAAAAGTTGCCAAAAGTGTGTTGATTTAATAAAGGTTTTGCTAGGCTGCTTTTCATCTTTTTCAGTGAAGACCTGACTTTGATAACATTTTATAGCTTCTAATTTTTTTTCCCAAACAGGAGTAATATCAATAATAAAATCAGGTCTTTGAGTTGAGAAAAATTCGTTAAATTGAAACAAGGTTTTTGGTTTATGTGCTTTTGTGTCTTTAATGTTTATTTTTTGAAGTCCAGAGAGAAAAAAACATTCTTGGATCATTTGGCCTGTGTAATAATGATCTGGATGCCGTATCAGAGATCCTCCAAAACTAATCAGTGCTTGGGGTTGATAAGTGCGAATAACTTTAATAATTTTTTTTCTTGATGCTTCGTTATTTCTGATATTGCCATCGGGCAAATCAAGAGTAATTCTTTTGTCCAACTGTAAAGTTTTAGTTGCGTTTTCTGTTTCTTTTTTTCTTTTTTTTTCATCTCCCAAGGTCCCTGCTTCTCCTTTGGATAAGTCACAAATGCCAATAGTATATCCTTTTTTTTTTAACATCATTAAGGTCCCACTTACAAAAAATTCACAGTCATCTGGGTGAGAACCAATAGCAAGATAATCTATTTTCATTCCTTTGTTATTTCCAAAATATCAATCGTTTTTTTTTGAAAATCATAGATGTTTTCAATTTTCTCAATAAAGTTTAGTCCATATAGGTTGAGATAATAAAATAAATTAAAAATTCTTTCTTGCGGTTTTCCATAAGGAGCTAATGAAGCAGAAATAAATTGAAGATTTTTAATTTCTTTTTCTCTTTTTTCTTTTAATTTTTTTCTTTTTGCTCCAATAATTTCTTTTGATTTTTGAAATAACCATTTTTCTATTTCTTTTTTTTCGATATTAAGATTTTCTAATTGTGTAAAATAATGATGGTTTATTTTTTGAAATTTTTCTTTCAATTGGGATAAATTAACGTCTCCTTTAAAAATAAAATAATCTTTTATTAAGTTGTCTTGCTCTTTGTTTAGAAAAAAATCCCAAGAAAGGCCTAATTTTTTAAGGATTTTTTTTATAGAGGGTTCTATCAAAATAGCAGACATTCGTTTTTGAATTTTTGGTAGTTTGACTTGATGAAAATGATATTGTGCTTTTAAATTTTTTAAATAAACCTCTTCACTTGGACCGGTGATATAAGTATGAGTTTTGAAGTAAGCATCTTGGAGGACGCTTCTTGTTTTAAGGTGAGGGAGTAAGGAATGGTTTTCAATAGAGACTACTTGATTGTTTCGATCTACGAATTGGTTGTTTTTTTTAAAAAGGGTTTTTCTTTGGTCGTTAATAGAAACAAATAAATTGCATTGATTGCCTTCAGGAGTTTTATGAGCTTCTTTGATTAAAAAAGGTTTTGCAAAGTTTAGGAAAGATTTTTCTGAAGGATCAAAAAAAACAAGCGAATTATTTTTAAAAAGTTTTTTGGCTAATTTGAGGGAAGCTTTCATAAGAGTGTTTCCTTTAATATAGCAATCAAAGCAAAGAGATTTAAGAAAAGAAGTGTTTTCTGTTTGGTGGATGTCATCAAAAAAAATATTTAAAAGCTTGATTAAATGTTCATCAATGATGACTTTTCCAATTGAAAGTCCATGAGTTTTTTTTTCCCATTTTAATTTTTTTAAAACATTTTTTTTATTAAGATAATCGATGGTGTTAATTTCATTAAAATCAGCATCATTAGATTCCATCCAATAAATAGCGGTTCCTTTTAGTTGTTTGGCTAACTCCAAAGAGCCTAAAACTTTATAAGTAGTAAAGAGAGGCCCTCCCAAGAGGCCAATTTGTTGACCGGTAACAATATTTGGTTGCATTTTTTTTGATAGCAGAAAATAAATAATAGATATTTTGCTATGGAACAGCTTTTGTTAGAAGCTTAAGTAAGAATTTTCTTTTTAAGAAAAATGGAAAAGAAAAATATTTTTTTTTATCTAAAAGAAGGTTAACAATTAATACTTGGGGACTTGTTGATCAATTTTCTCAGACCAAGCTTGGATACCACCGGTCATTTTAAAAACATTTGTAAACCCTTGTTGATTGAAAAAACGAACGGCTTGATGACTATGTTTACCTTGATGACAATATAAAACAATCAAAGTATCTTTAGACCAATTTTTTAAAATATTTTGGAAATAGGCTTCGTTTAAAAATTCGCTTCCTTCAATAAAAGCTTTTTTTCTTTCCCATTGGGCACGAGAGTCGAGTAGTTTGATTTCTTTTTTTTTAAGTTTTTCTTTGACTTCTTCAGGAGTCATTTCTAAGGCTTTAGAAGGATCTTTAATTTGAATAGATTCATTAATTTTTTCGCCATAAAATTTATCGTAAATACTTGTAATAAAGGTTAAAAGAGAAGCTGGATTAAATCCTTCGATTTGATGACGCTCAATCATATAAATTAATTGTTGATCTTTAAAAAAAGCAATCGAAGGGGAAGACGGTGCATAGCCTTCAAAATATTTTCTTGCTTCTTCTGTTGCTTCCATATCGACTCCGGCAAAGACAGTATAGATTTTTTGAGGCGTGAGTGGGTTTTTTAAAGATTCGATCAAAGCTGGTCTTGCAGAGGCCGCAGAGCATCCACAAACAGAATTAACTAAGACAACATAACTTCCTTTTTCATTGGATAAGCTTTGATTGACTTGTTGGGAGCTTGTAAGCTCTTTAACCCCATTACGAGTTAATTCCTCTCGCATTGGTTGAGTGATCGTTGGATTATACATGTATTATTATAAGATAAATTTACTTTTTTTAAAAATTTATTGAAATTAACAAGTTATTTTCTATTTTAAAATCAATAATTGTGGGTTTTTTATGAAAATAAGTTTAAACTATATCTAGAGGTTTTTCTTAAATGTTTTTTTTTCCCTTTCAAAAGAAATTTTTAAAGATTATTTTTATTTTTACTCTTATTCCTTTGCTTTATGCGATTCCTAAAGAAAGCAAAAATATTGATAAACTCATTAAAAAAAATCTTTTAAAAAAAGGAATGACTCTATCTCCTTTAGCAACAGATACCACTTTCCTAAAGCGTGTTTATCTAGTTGTTGCAGGGCGCATTCCTCACTATAAAGAAGCAAAACGTTTTCTTAATTCTACAGATAATTTAAAAAGAGAAAAGCTTATTAAAAAGCTTCTTAAAAGTGAGGATTATGTCAATAGTTTTTATAATTTTTGGGCAGATTTATTGGCTATTAAACCAGTTGATTTTGGTGGGAAAATGGGGGATTATAGAAAAAATTTTTTTGATCAATGGATGAAAAAAATGATACGAGAAGATCAGTCTTATCGAAAAATAGTTGAAAAAATCATTTCTGCTGAAGGGGATATTTTTAATAACCCACAAACTTATTACTTCATTCAAGATGATAGAAAAAATATGCTTTTGGAAAAAACGGGCATGATGGCTCAATCTTTTCTTGGTACTCGTATCGGTTGTGCCCAATGCCATGATCATAAAAGTGATAAATGGACACAAGAGCAATTTTATCAAAACGCTGCTTTTTTTTCTGGGCTTACTTTTAAAAATTATAATACTAGACAAGTTAGAACTGTAAGAAGAAATTTAGGAAAAATCGAGAAATCTATTTCTAAAAAAGAAAGAAAGAAAATTAGAAGATTTTTAAGAACCCTAGAAGGAAATTACCTTATTAAAGAAAACAAAAAAAATAATCTTAAATACCCAGATAATTATATTTATGATAAAGGAAAACAAGGAAAGGTTGTTTCGCATAAAGTATTATTTGGTCGTTTGAGAGAAAACCCAGAAGAAACAAAAAGAGAAAATTATGCTGCTTGGCTGACGTCCGCTTATAATAGGCGTTTTACTAAAACCATTGTTAATCGCTTGTGGAGAGAAGTGATGGGACAGGGATTTTTTGAACCCGTCGATGATCTCAAGGATAACAATCTTGTTTTTAATCGACCTTTATTTGATTATTTAGAAAGATTAATGAGAAGAAAAAATTATAAAATTAAATCTTTCTTGTCTATTTTACTCAATTCAAAAGCCTTTCAAATGGATTCTAAGATTTTTGATAAAGAAGATTATCAAGGAGAAGGGTATGTTTTTAGAAGAATGACTCCGTATCAAATTTGGGATTCTCTTGAGTTAATAAGATTAGGAAAATCTGTTTTTAATATTCCTGTTAAAGATAAAATTGTTTCAGTTGAAGAAGATTTGAAACGAACTTCTTTTATTAGAAAAACACTTGAAACTTGGAAAGTTGATTTTAATTTAGCTTATAAAAATATAGAGCAAAATGAAGAATCGTTTCAAAAATTAACTAAAACAGCTAACGATTATTTTAATTTTTCAAAACGAAAAAAAGGAGAAAATATACGATTTATATTTTATCCGAGTTCGTATATAAGCTATTTTCCTTATCGATTAAAACAAGGTAACTTTTTAAAAGAATTTGGTATGACAGATAGAGAAAGTGTTAGCCACTGCTCTATTGAGCCAAGTATCCCGCAATCTCTTTTTTTAATGAACAGCTTTTATGTTAATAAGTTGGTTCTTAATGCCAGGACTTTAAGGGTTTCTTTTGAAGGACTGGGTTCTTTGAAAGAGGTCCTTGATTTTGTGTATTTATCTGTTTTGAGTCGTTTTCCTTTAGATGAAGAAATGCGTATATGGCAAGAGCATTATAAAGGAAAATTTAATAAAAATAAACATTACAAGCAGATTTTATGGACGGTGATTAATAGTCGAGAGTTTATTTTTATTCAATAACAATAACAATAAGAAGGAGAAAAGCGATGATGTTTTTTAATGATTTAAATAGGCGTGATTTTATTAAAATAGGAGCGGAAGCTTTTTTGGGAGTTAGCTTTTTAAAAAGCCATCTTCTTGCTAACTCTTTAAATAAAAAAGCAACTGCTGATGCAGTTATTTATTTAGATATGCAAGGGGGGCAAAGCCATTTAGATACTTGGGATCCAAAACCAAAAAGTAGTAGTGAAGGAGAAATTAAAACCATTAAAACCAAAGAAGCTGGAGTGTTGCTTTCAGAAGCCCTCCCTTTAACTGCATCTATTTTTAAAGATATCACTATTATTCGTTCGATGACGTCAAAGGAAGGAAATCACCAAAGAGGCAAATATTTACAGCAAACTAATTATCTTCCCAGAAAAGGAGTCGAGCACCCTTCTTTAGCGTCGTGGTTTTTAAAGAAGAAAGGGGTTAAAAATAAAGATTTGCCGGGTTATTTTTCTTTAGGGGGGAAGGTCATAGGATCTGGGTTTTTAAATCGTTTTTATGGGCCGTATGTTATTAATCCAAAATCAGAAAAACCTTTAAAAAATATTTCACCTCATGAAGTTGATATGGAGCAGTTTTTATCAAAATATTCTTTATTAGAAAAGCTCAATCAAATTTTTTCTAAAAGTCGTAGTGGTCTTGAAGTAAACTCTTATAATCAAGTTTATGAGATGGCTAAAAAAATGATGTCTTCGAAAGATTTAAAGGCTTTTGATCTTTCTAAAGAACCTAAAGAAGCTTTGAAAATGTATGGGGAAAGTTCTTTTGGTAAAGCTTGTTTGCTTTCTAGAAGGCTCGTGGAGCATGGGATTCGTTTCGTGCATGTCAATTCAAGAGGTTGGGACACTCATAATAACAATTTTGAGTCGGTTATGAAAAATTGCGAGTCTTTAGATCGAGGGTATAGTGCTTTAATCAAAGACTTAAAAAGAAAAGGATTATTACAAAGAACGCTTGTTGTTATTGCGACTGAATTTGGAAGAACCCCTAAAATTAATTCACGTAAAGGGAGGGGACATCATCCAAGAGCGTATTCATCTGTTTTGGCAGGAGGAGGGATGGAAGGAGGAAGAATTTATGGACAAACCGATAGACTTGGAAAAGAAGTGCTCAGAAATCCTGTGAGTCCTCAAGACTTGAATGCTACAATTGCGTATGCTTTAGGTTTTAATGAAGATGATTTGCTTTTTTCTAGAACAGGTAGACCGTTATTGTTTTCTAATGGGGGGAAGCCAGTAAAAAAATTATTTTAGATTTTTATGAATGAAATTTATATTTATATTTTTCTTGAATTTATTTTTTTTAACTCATTTTCTTTATTGTAAAGAAGAAGTTGAAAAAATTGTTTATGTTGATGTAGAAAAAATCTTAGAAGTTTTTTTGCAATCTACAAAATTTGAAAAAAATATTTTAAAAATAAAAAAAGATGCTCACCAAATTGCTCAAAGAAAAAAAAATAAAATTGAAAAGCTTAGTGATAAACTAGAAAAAGAAAGAAAACTTTTACCAGATGATACCATTGAAAATCTTCTAGAAGAAATCGATTTTTTAGAAGAAGATTTAAAAGAATATTTAGCTGAGAAAAAAAAAAAAGTTAGGCAAATAAAAAAAAAATATAAGAGAAGCCTTTTAAATAGAATTGATTATTATCTTAAAAAAATAGCTAAAATAAAAAAATATTCGCTTATTTTAGAAAAGAATTCTTCCTTTTATTATGTTTCAAAAGATTTAAATGCTACTAAACAAGTAATTCAATTTATTGAAAAAGAAATCGAAACAGACCGTTTTAATTAAATTTTTAGTTGACTCTATTAATGTAAATCAAATAAGATTATTTTTTATCTTAAAATCATGAAACAAAAAACAAAGTATATTGTTATTACAGGTGGGGTCATTTCTGGTTTAGGGAAAGGAATTACAACAGCTAGTTTAGGTTGTCTTTTAAAAAATAATTTTAAAGTTCTCCCTATTAAATGTGATGGGTATCTCAATACAGATCCAGGGACTCTTAACCCTATTGAACATGGGGAGGTTTATGTTTTAGATGATGGGGGAGAAGTGGATATGGATTTTGGTCATTACGAACGTTTTATTGGTCTTACTGCCAGAAAAGACTGGAATATTACTATGGGAAAAATCTATAAAAACATTTTGGAAAAAGAAAGAAAAGGAATTTATCTTGGGAAAACGGTGCAGTTGATTCCTCATGTGACGGATGAAATTAAAAGTAAAATTTATAACCTTGCCAATAAAGAATCAGCTGATTTAACCTTGATTGAAATAGGGGGAACCGTGGGGGATATGGAAATTGAGCTTTTTGTTGAATCTGTTCGTCAAATGAGAAGTGAAGTAGGACGAGAAAACATGATGTTTATTCATTTAACTTATGTTCCGACTCCTTATGGAGTGCAAGAAGCAAAATCTAAACCAACCCAACAAAGTGTTAAGCATTTAAATCAATTTGGGATTTACCCTGATGTGATTATTTGTCGTTGTCAGAAGAAATTGAGTGATGAGATTAAAGAGAAAATTAGTCTGTACTGTAATATCGATAAAGAAGCGGTTATTTCTGCCATTGATGTAGACCCTATTTATGAGATGCCTCTTGTTTTCAAAGAAGAAGGCATTGACTCGATTATTAAAAAAAAATTTTCGTTTTCTTATGCTTCTAATATAAGTAGTTTTAAAAAATTGGTGCTCTCTTTAAAAAAATCTTTTAAAGAGAGAAAAAAAATTGTAAAAATTGGTTTATTTGGTAAGTATACAAAATTACAAGATTCGTATGCGAGTATTCGTGAGGCTTTAAGTCATGTAGGGGCTCATTTAAATCTTTTTATTGAGACGATTTCTGTGGATACATCGAGTCTGAAAAGAGAAGATGTTGAAAATAAATTGAAAGCATTTAATGGGGTGATTGTTCCAGGAGGGTTTGGAGTTAGAGGGATGGAAGGCAAAATAGAAATTATTCGTTATTTACGAGAAAACAAGATTCCTTTTTTAGGTATTTGTCTTGGAATGCAGTTAGCCATTATTGAATTTGCTCGCCATGTTTGTGGGTTGAAACAAGCCACTACTCGTGAAGTTGAAAATAAAGAAAAAAGAGAAGAAAAAAAAGATTTTGTTGTTGATATTCTTCCAGGTCAGAGAACTGTTTCTAAAAAAGGAGGAACCATGAGACTGGGAGGCTATTTAGTTAATATTAAAAAAGGAAGTTTTGCTGAAAGGATTTATGGAGTAGAGCAGATAAGAGAACGTTTTCGTCATCGTTATGAAATCAGTCCAGACTATATCCCTTTGATGGAAGATAAAGGGCTTGTTTTTTCTGGCAAATCTAATGATGAGGCTATTGTTCAAATTATGGAGCTGCCAGGCCATCCATTTTTTTTCGCTAGTCAATATCACCCTGAGTTAACTTCTAAATTAGAAGCTCCTTCTAAATTGTTTTACTTTTTTATTAAAGCTTGTTTAGAAAAAATGAGGCTTTTTAATAGTAGCAAAAAGTCCCATCAGCAGAGTTAATAAAGGGATCCCTAAGGTAAATAAAAAGAAAACATTTAGAGCTTCTTTTTTTCCTAAATTAATATTTTTAGTACGGTGTTCTTTTGTTCTTATTGAAAAAAGTTTTTCTTCTTTCATCAGCCAATGGACGATATTGAGGTACAGATCCTTGTTACCACCCATACTAATTAAATGATTATTAGCAAAATCAGAATCCCCCATAACAGCGATACGCAAATTATTTGCTTCTGTTTTTCTTTTTATTTCAGTAAGGAGCCCAACGACTAAAGGTCCTTTTTGTTCTAATTTTTTGTCGTATTTTGGGGGGGCACCTACAGTTGGATTGGTTTCTCCCCAAGCAGTTTTTGTACTTGTAATTAAAGAGATGTGCTTTACATTTTCAGTAGATCTATTTTTTTTAATGCTTCTTGTTGATAAAAAGATAGGGAATAATCCTTTCTTTTCAAGTAGCGTAATACTAGAATGCTTTTCATCATAATTTAAAACGGGGGTGATAGGAGAGCCTCGACTCGATTTAATTTGAAAAACATAATTAACAGGATCAATCACTAAATCATCATTAAAAAAAATATTATAATCAGATAAAAGATTTTCTAGACCCGTTGCTTTATAGCGGATATCAATAGAGGGGTCTAGTAAAAGAAAGAAGGCTTGATTTTTTTTTAGAAATGATTTAATTAAAGTTGTTTCTGCTAAAGACCATTTCATTTTGCTGCCATGGAGGATGAGTAGATCGGCGCTTTTAGGAAGTTTTTTTTTTGAAGGGAGGTGCCAAGATTCAACTTGAAGGTTTTCTCTTTGAAGGGCTTCTTTTAAAAAAGAGAGTCCATTTCCTTGATTGTTTTTAATGCTTTTTTCTTTGTGACCACTTAGAAAATAGATTTTTTTTTTAGGTAGATCAGTGAGGCTGAGTAAGGTCGATGAGATACTTTCTTCATAGAGATAGTTTCTTATTCGATTACCTTGCTGATCTTGGCTTTCTTTTGACATATCAGAGTAAGGAAGGATTAGAGGTGTTTTGTTAGAAGTAATAAAAACAAGAGTGCTATCTTGGGTAATGTTGTATTGCTTAACTTGAAGAGGGTGTTTGACAGGGTTGATGAGTTGGTACTTAATTAATTTATTCTTAGCTGTGTAAATTTTTAAAATATGATGTAATTCATCTTCAATATTTCTAGAATCAAATAGTTTGATATTGATAGGGGTTTTAATTTGTTTTAAAATTTGTTCTGTTTGATTGGATAGAGTAAATTTTTTTGTTTCACTTAGATCGATTTTAAATCGCAAAAGATCAAAGTAAAAAAGAAGATAAATACAAATTAAAATACTTAAAAGAAGCAGTAATTGAAAAGAAGATTCGATTTCTTTCCTAGCCCTTTTAGAAGTAAAAAAATTAATGATTTTTTTTTTATTAGGGTATAAGTAAAACGTAAAAATCATTGTAATACTAGTTAGGTAAAAAATCAATGAAATGATTTTTTTGTTTAAAGCTTGCATGCTGCTTCCTGCCAAAAAGAACGCAATAATAATAAAAAGAAGCAGTTTTTTAGAAGTTTTTTTTTCCATTTTTATTTATGTTTCCATCTATATTGTTCAACATTTCGAGTGCTTAAAAATAGTAAAAAGACATTAACAAGAATAAAATAAAGAAAATCTTTTAAATCAAAAAGACCATTATTAAAACTATTAAAATGAATAATCATTGTTATTTCTTTTAAAATAATTCTAATAAAGGAGTCAAAAAAAGTAGCAATCCATAAAGTCAGCATCAGACTTAAAGAAATGGCAAAAGCAATAATACTTGAAATAAGTTGATTTTTACTAAGTGAAGAAGCAAAAAGACCAATCGCACAATAAGTAGAACCTAGTAAAAAAAAACCAAGGTATTGCAAACTGATCTCAGGCCAATAAAGATTTGTTTTAAATTGCAAATAAAAAGGGCCCAAAAGAGTTTCTAGTAAAAAGAGTATAAAAATACTCAATATTGCTAAATATTTACCAATAACAATTTCCAAAATACTTAAAGGGGATGTGTATAAAAGACTTAAAGTGTTTTCTTTTTTTTCATCAGATATCATTTTTACCCCTAAAAGAGGACAGAGAATTAAAGCAATCATTGATAAATTAGAAAAAACATCTTTCATTTTGCTTTGTTGTTGTAAAAAAGTGCCTGTATAGAAAAAAAGACCGTAAATAGCTAATAAACAAAAAAGAACAATATAAGCTGTCCAAGAAGTAAAAAGCATATAAATTTCTTTTTTAAAAATAGTCCAAATATTTCTTAAAAACATTTTTTTTAATTTTTTTTAGTTAGTTGTTTGAAGATATTTTCTAAAGAAGTATTTTGATTTAAAAGAGAGGAAACTTGTAATTGATTTTCAACTAAAAGGCGTAAGATTTTAGGTTGGATGATATTAAAAGATTTTTCGTAAATTAATATTAATTCATTTTCTTTTTTTTCGATTTGAATTTCAGGGTATTTTTTTTGAATTAATTTGACCGCTTTTTCGATTTTTTTTTCTGTCTCTGTAAATTGAATACAAAGTCTTTTTTTTTTAAAAAAGTTTTCTTTAAGAGATTTAATATTTCCTTGCATAATAATTTTGCCTTTGTTTATTAAAATTACATTATCACAAATGGCTTCAATTTCTTGTAAAATATGAGAAGAAATAATGATGGTTTTGTTGCCACTTTGTTTTTTAATCAAGTCTCTAATACCGACTATTTGATTAGGATCAAGTCCTACAGAAGGTTCATCTAATATCAGGACTTTTGGATTTCCTATAAACGCCATTGCAATGCCGACTCGTTGTTTATAGCCTTTGGAGAGAGTACTAATCTTTTGATTTTTTCTTTCCTCCAGTTGACAAACTGTTATTACTTTTTTTGCAGCTTCTTTTCGTTTTTGTTTTGAAAACAAACCTTTGAGTTCACTAGCAAACATTAGGTAGCTTTCAACACTCATTTCTTCATAAAGAGGGGGGACTTCTGCTAGGTAGCCTATTTCTTTTTTGATTTCTCTAGGGTTTTCAAAAACATCTTTATTATTAATCAAACAATTGCCTTTAGTGGGAAATAAAGAAGCCGATATGATTTTCATTAAAGTACTTTTTCCAGCACCATTCACTCCTAAGAGACCAGTAATTTTATTTTTTTCAATAGTGGTGTTAATTTGATCAAGTGCAGTGATCTGTTTGTATTTTTTTGTTAAGTAATTTATTGTAATCAAAAGGGTTGATTTGATTTTTTTATTTATCCACTTAATCTTATCATTAGAAAACAAAAACCACATAGATTTAGGATGGTTATTTCTATGTAATAAGGAGATATTTTTTGGAAAAAATTAAAAAAAACTATTCTTTAAAAGAATTGCAAGAATATATGAAACAACTTTGTGAAAAAAGAAATTGGAATCAAGTTTCTCATTTGGAAAAATTTTTACTTTTTAGTGAAGAAGTGGGTGAGCTTGCAAAAGCGATAAGAGAGTTTCTTTCAATTAGTGTGGAAAAAAAGAAAAGCAAGAAAGGAAAAAAAGATTTAAAGGAAGAGTTTGCAGATGTTTTGAATTATTTTTTAGATTTAGCTAATGGATTTGATATTGATCTTGAAGAGGCTTTTTTGTTAAAAGATAGAAAAAATATGAAAAGGGTTTGGTTTTAAAAAAAGAAGATTATTAAAGAATTGTTTTTAAAATAGCATTGATTTTCCATTCAGTTTCTTGCCATTCTTTTAAAGGGTTAGAATCTCGAGTGATACCGGCTCCTGCGTAAGAAACAACAAAGGAAGGGTAAGCTTGTAAAGAACGAATATTGACAAAAAGGTGGCTTTGATCATTGAGATTAACAGGGCCTAAAAATCCAGAATAGTAAGAGCGATCGTGTGGCTCATAAGTGTTGATCAACTTTTGAGAAGGTTTTTTTGGGATTCCACAAACAGCTGAAGTGGGTTGAATTAATTTTAAAATTGATTCTGCTAAAAAAGGCCTTTTTAATTTTTTAAGATTGATTGTAAAGAAAGATTTAAGGTGAAGTAAATTGCCAGCTTGAATACTCCTAGGCCCTTCTATATCAAATTCTCTTAATCGAATCGATTTAAAACATTCAATAATATATTTTGTCACCAAAGCTTGTTCTTCAATTTCTTTTTGAGACCAGAGAACGTCTTTCATTTTTTTTGATTTGTTAAAAGTCTGTGTTCCAGCTAGAGAAATTGTTTTAAGTATTTTTTTGTCTAGTTCAATAAGAATTTCAGGAGAAGCGCCTATCCATGTTCCAAATAAATGAGAACAACATAAAAAAACAAATGAATCGGGGTTATTATCCAATAGTTTTTTATACATTGAAATCAGATTAATTTGTTTATTTAATTTTGTTGTTTTTTGGCGAGAAAAAACAATTTTTTCTAATTTTTTTTCTTTGATTTTTTTAATCATTAAGGCGGTTTTTTTTATAAAAAAATCTTTAGAAATATCTTTTTTTTTAAATTGATACCAAGTGCTTTCTTTAAAATAAGAGGAATTTTCTCTTTTATTAGGAGGGTTTTTTTTGAGAAGATTTTGATAAAAGAGTCGATTTTTTTTTGAAGATTCTTTCGTTGGAAAAACAAGTTGATTTTTATTTGAATTGTATAAGAGATGAGCTTGAAAGAAATGTTTTTTACTTCCTTTAAAGTTATGAAAAACAAAACCAGGGTTTTTTTTAGTGAAAAGATGCTTTGGGTAAGTGGGAGGTTTTGAATCAAAATTAATGAGACAAAGCGTTTCTTCTTTATTAGGAAGTCTCCATAAAAAGAAGTGATGATTTCTTGTAAAGCAGGCGTTTAGAAGGGATTCTATTTTATAAAAAAAAGCGTTTATTTTTTTTGATTTTTGAAATTCCAAAGAGTAATTAATTTATGATTCAAAATACTTTCTTTTTTTATCGATGACAAACCAAATAAAAATGCTTGCAAATACTAGATAGTTTAAAAGAGTAATGAAAAATCCAATCCTATTAGGTTGATAGAGAATGGTAATTTTTTTTGTATCTTCATTTAAATAAAAACCATTAAAAAAATAATTTACTGGAAAATGAGCAAGTTTTTTACCATTAGCATACGCTTTCCAATGGTTGTTGTACTTATTAGCAAGGACTAAAATGTTGTCTTTAGCATTAGAAACTTCTAAATGGTATTGATTGTCAGAAAAGGATTTTATGTTAAAAGAAGATAAAACAGGTAAGGTGATTTGGTTGGTATTTAAGAAGCTGGGTTGTTTAAAAAAAATGGCTTCGTTAGAGAAGTTGAAATTAGAGCTGTTTAGATGAGTAAAGAAAGCTTCTTTGTTAGAAATAACGCTGTAATGATTTGCTAAATAAACCCTTGGAGAATAATTTTTTAGTTCATAAAGAAATACACTTTCTTGGATTACCTCAAAACTATATTGCTTTTTAAAGTTAAGTTCGTTATGAAAAATAGGTTGTTGAAATAAAATATAGCGAACGTTGGCTAGTTTAAGATGATTTAGAGTTTGATAATTATTCATTTTTTTAAAGTAAGTTTTAATATCATCAGGCCATTTTCTAATCGCTCTATAGTCAATTAAATCAATTGAATAGTAAGGAGAAAGCGTCCATATAAAATGTTTGAGGTATTGTTTTTGAGTAATAACTTTAGTTCTAAATGGTTTTTTTTGTTTTTCTTCTAATAAGAAGTCAATAAGCTTGTCTTTTTGAATATTTTTTTTGGCATCAATAAAGAGAATGTATTTTCTGTTAATAAGATAAAAATCAAAAAAAGAAAACACAAGAAAATAAATAAAGATAAGCTTTGCTGTTTTTAAAGTCAGTTGATTTTTTTTCATTAAGTAAATGAGGTAAAACAAAGGAAAAATTGCTAATGAATAAATCATGAAGAATCTAAAACTTTGTTTAAAAATATTTGTAATGACTAAATGACTGAGTTTAAAACCAATGAGATTTGAAAGATGGTTTTCAAATTTATTGGAATTAAAGGCAAAAATAATAAAAGAAAGTATTGAGACAATAAAAATTGTAATTAGTATCAATTGAAAGGGGGGGTATTTTTTTTTACTTAAATCCAAGTCTTTTTTTTCTAAAATATTTTTAATAGTGATATAAAAATGATTGATTGAATAGGCGGACAAAGTAAAAATAGAAAAGTGAAAAAGATGTAAAAATTTGTTGGGATTTCTAAACTCATCCATAAAAGGAATGTGGTAAAAAAATTGGTATAAAGGGAAGAATCTTCCGTAAGATAGGAGTAGGGAAATAATGACAGCTCCTCCCCAAAATAGCTTAATTTTTCTTGGCGTAATGAATAGAGCATAAATAAAAAATATAAAGCAAATCACTCCTAAGTAGTTGGAAGTGTAGGAATAGTTATAAAAACCTCTTTGGTGCTTTTCCCAGTTGGGGCTTTGCCCTGTTTTGCCCCAGTAGGGATTTTCCTTACTCCCTGTGTAATAACCAAAAATGCCTGGGGCAAAAAATTCGATTGTTTCTATAGGAGCAAGAGACCATTGTGTTGCCCAGTCCCATTTTTGTTTGGAGGATTGTTGGTTGGTTGTTTTTTTTTCAAAAGGAATGATTTTCGAATAATCTTTTTTAACAAACACATAGGCATAATGTTCAATACTTTGGTAGGCAAAGAAGATAGAAAAAAAAGGGATTAATAAAAAAAGAAGAAGCTTTTTTTTCATTTTTGAAAAAAATAATTGAAAAGATAAAAAGTTTTTTTCTTTTTTTTCTATGATTAAAAAAGGAATGTAACAAACAAGCATGATAACAAAATATAAGCTTGTTTGGACAGCTTCGGAAATAAAAGCAAAGGATAAAAACAAGGTAGTAAGGAGTGCATTTGGGAGATGATTTTTTTTAGACATAAAATAATATCGCAGTGTCCCAAAAGCTAAAAAGAAAAAACATATCGAAAACATTTTTCCAATATGACCGGTACGAATATAAGTAAAGTACATCGGTGAAAATGTGAATAAAAAAGAAACAACAATAGAGGGGATTTTTTGAAAAAAATGACTTTTACAAAAAAAGTAAGCAGAAAATAAAGTAAGTGAAAGAATAAAAATATAAAGAAGATGAATGGCAATGATGGGAGGAAAAAGCCAATAAAAGATATTTTGGATATTAAAAGAAGTAATTTTCCCGGCTCCAAAAAGAGTGTTGTTGCTCCAATTGCCTATAAATCCTCTAGGTAGTTCTTGATGGATGAGATTTGTCCATTCTAGTCTGAGATCGTCAGCGTAGACAAGTTTGCCTTTGAAAATGAAAGGAGCGAAGGTAATGAAGATAAGAGAAATGAAGATAATTAAGGGAATTTGTAAGGATTTTTTTTTTAGATTCAAATTGTTTTTCTCCCTACATTAATTTTAAAAATTGGGTTAACCCAAAGGTATTGTTTTTATTTTTATTGTATGATGAATGTAAAAAATAATAAAACCATTCAATTAATCTAGCTTAAAGTAAAGGAACTAATATAATGTCTTTAATATCAAATGTGATTGCAAGAGAAATTTTAGATAGTAGGGGTAACCCAACTGTTGAAGTAGATGTTATTACAGAAGCAGGTATTATAGCAAGAGCTTCAGTCCCTTCAGGAGCTTCTACAGGAGAGCATGAAGCTTATGAAATGCGAGATGGAGATTCAAAACGTTATTTAGGTAAAGGGGTCTTAAAAGCAATAGAAAATGTTAATCAAACGATTTCCAAAGAATTAATTGGTATGGAAGTGTTTGATCAAATAGGAATTGATGAAATGTTGATTGCCCTTGATGGGACAGTTAATAAAAAAAAACTAGGGGCTAATGCGATTTTAGGGGTTTCATTGGCTGTTTTAAAAGCAGCAAGTGAAGAATGTGAAATACCTCTTTATCGTTATTTAGGGGGGGTGAATGCTTGTCAGCTACCGATTCCTATGGCAAATATTTTAAATGGAGGCTCTCATGCTGATGGGACGGTGGATTTACAAGAGTTTATGGTGATGCCTGTAGGTGCTAGTAATTTTAAAGAAGCAATTCGGTGGGTTGCTGAAATTTTTCATCATTTAAAAAATGTTTTAAAGAAAAAAAATTATTCGATAGGGGTAGGAGATGAGGGGGGTTTTGCTCCTAGTCTTAAGTCTAATACAGAAGCTATCGAGCTTATTTTAGAAGCCATCACAAAAGCAGGTTATCAAGCCGGAAAACAAATCCGACTTGCCTTAGACCCTGCTGCTTCAGAATTGTATAATCGTGGAGGAGGGAAAGGGTATCGGTTTTGGAAGTCGAGTAACAAAGTCTTTTCTTCTGATGACATGGTAAAGTTTTGGGTTGACTTAGTTGAAAGTTATCCTGAAATTATTTCTATTGAAGATGCTATGGCAGAAAATGATTGGGATGGGTGGAAAACGCTTACAAGAGAACTTAATGGAAAAATCCAGCTTGTAGGTGATGATCTTTTTGTGACTAATGTAAAGAGACTTTCTAAAGGGATTGATTTAGGGGTATGCAATTCTATTCTTATCAAACTCAATCAAATCGGGACAGTTACGGAAACTCTTAGAACAATCGAACTAGCTAAAACTAAAGGTTATACAGCCATTATTTCCCACCGTTCGGGTGAAAGCGAAGATACTACCATTGCTGATTTAGTTGTTGGTCTTAATACAGGGCAAATCAAAACAGGCTCTGTTTCTAGAACAGACCGAGTAGCCAAATATAATCAATTGCTTCGTATCGAAGAAGAATTAGGAGCAACTAGTCGATATTATTTTGCTAATTCTTTTTATAATTTGAATTTTTAAAAAAAATTATTTTTTTTCTTCTAAGTCTTGTTGGAGTTTTTTATCCCAAGTTTGATATTTCTTTTTAAGGATTTCAGCTTGCTCCTTTTCGCCAAGTAAAATATGGAGTCTTCTATGAAAGGCAACAAAGGCAAGAGCTTTTTTCATATCAGAGACTTGTTTTTGAGTCAGTTCGTATTTATTTCGATATAGCTCAGCAGCTTCATCTAGTTTTGATGTTACCAGGTTTAACATATTCATTCGTTCAGCATACTTTGGAATAGCAGGGTTTAGATTTTTGATAAGATTTGGAAAATCAACCATGTTTTTCATCGCTCTAATAAAACTTCCTTCTAAATCGACCAAAGACCATTTCCATTTAGAGTTTTCTCCAGATAGATTTTTTAATCGATCAATAGTAAATCCAAATCTTTTTATTTTTTCAAATTGTTCTAAATTAGAGATCTTATTATTAATATAACTAAACCCCTTTGCTAACTGAGCAGGAGGAATATCTATTTCATTACCTACTAAAGATTCTAAGTAATTGACGATTGAAATACAATTTTTTCTAGCTAAATCTAAATAAGCTTCATTTTTGAAATTTAAAATATTGATACTAGTAATACAAATAGTAATTTGATAACAAGTTTCTTTAAAAATAAGATCGATCACTTCTAATGTTTTATTTGTTTTATTCTCTAAATCAAGGTCATTAACTAGCATGAGTTCTTTTTTTATTTTAGCTATATAGATGGAAATAACCTCAATAGCGTTCTTTAAAGGAGCTATTTGCTTGTCATAAATTGCTTTTTCTGTTATTTGAAACATTTTTAGATAAAATTCACTTTATTAAATTTTCCATTTTATGTATCATGTTAGTATCTTCGGCTATATAAGGTGTTTTTTTTAAAGATAATTTTAATTGATTCATTGGTTTTTTCAAATTGTTTGGCTATCACCTACTTAAAAATGAAGCTGATTTTTTATCTTTAATCAATCAAAGACGTCTTTCAACAGGCAATTTATTACTTTACAAAAATTATTATTATTATTTTTATTATAAATCTTATATTTATGGTCTTTATAAAGTTGATAAAATTGATAATTTTTTTTATTTTTTTAAAAAAAAGGATTATCAATCAATTTATTTCTCTCCTCTTAAAGAAAAAGAAGAAAAAATAAATAAATATTTAAAAGACACAAAAAATGTTTTGAATTTTTTTAAAAAAAGAATTCAAAAAAGAAAAGAAATTTATTTACAAATGATTTTTCTCAGTAAAAATAAGTTGCATTTTCGTTGGTGTTCGAGAGAATCTAGTGAATTATTTGGTTTTTATAGTAAAACTTTTTCTAAAAAATGCTTATTATCTTTGGAGAAAATTATGAATCTTTTTAAAAAACAAGAAGTTAATTCTGAGTTCATGCACTTAATTTTTAGAAAAGAAGGTTATTTTTTATATAAAACTTTGATTGATTCTAATTTGGAAGATGTTTTGGAAAAATCTTCAAATATTTATATTAAAAATAATGCCAATATTCCTTTTAATTATTTTTTTGATGGCAAGCAGTATCTTTTTGAAAAAGCGTATATCGTTTGTCATAAACCATTTCCTTTTTTATCTAAAGAAAATGAGATTAGGAGCGAAGAGAAGCATTATTGTTCTGTGATGATGCCTTGTAAGTTTGATATGTTTATGGTGGAAGAATTTGAAAAAATCTTAGAATTATTTCAATTAAAAAAAACAATTCCATTTCAATCGATTCGTTTTTTATCTAATGCGACGGAGTTTATGAGTAAATTAGCTACTTCTTGGTGGGTTCATTTCATAGGTCATGGCAAAATTATTAAAGATGATTTTTGTTTTTGTTTGAGTGAACAAGAAATTTTATTTGTTAGCACGTTAGTTGAAAATGCTATCAGGGCACCTAAAGTATTGATTATGAGTGCTTGTCATTCTCTGCATTCTTCCTTGCAAGAATGGTTTTTTACTTCAGGGGGTGAGGTTTTAATTGGATCTAGAGGGGATGTGGCTTCACAAGAGCTAGTTAAGCTTTTTATTGATTTTTATTTAGAGCTGTTTGAAAAAAAACTAACACTTAACGAAGCCTTTTATAATGTGAAAGTAGCTTCGCTTAAAAAAGAAGAAACGAGCTGTTTCCATTTAGAATTAATTGGCAATGGGGATGGATTTTTATACATTTGATTAAAATAATTTTTTGTCGGCTTGTTTAATCAGTTTTCGATGAAAATTCAAAAGAGTTTTCTCATTTTTTTGATCCCCAAAGAAATCACAAGAAATTCTAAACACAGGCTCTGTTTTAGAACCTCTCATCCAAAGGAATCCTCTTTTTTCATTTTTTTGATTAAAAAAAAGAACTTTAAAGCCGCCTTCTCCTTTACCGATTTGTTTTTTAGGGCCGATTAGGACCTTATCAGCTTCATAATTTAAAAACTGATAATCATAGAAGTCATATTTTTTTTTCCATTTTTCTTTGTTTATTTTAAAAGCTTGTTCGAATTGTTGTTCATAGATTTTTTTTAAAGCTTTAGGATTGTTGCTTTTAAGATAAACTAAAGCTCTTTTTTCAAAAACGGCAGTTGTTGTATACCAATTAATTGCTTTTTGGAAGAAATAAAGAAGGTCTTCTTTATTTTTTTCTAATAGAGTTGGGTTTAAATTAAGTTTTTTTACAGCGATAAATAAAAGAGAGTTTTGAGATTTGGGCTCTTTTAAAAAAATAAATTTCAAAAGACTCATTAGTGTTAGCAATGGATCGCGTATTGTAGAAGGGAGTGTAATATTACCTCCATTACTTCCTTCTCCTAACATATGGACGTAAAAACCTTTTTTTTTTTTTTTTTTTGCTAATGAAAGCAAATTGGCTTCTCCTACTTCTGCTTGAAAGAAAGAAACGTTAAAAGCAGAGCAAATTTGATCAATTCTAAGAGAAGTGGCGTCGTTAGCAATAATGGCTAATTTTTTCAATTTTTGAGGATAAAAAAGTGTAATAAAAGAGAGTTCTGAAATCACACAAAGGGCAAAAACCATTTGAGCTTGGAGGATCACAGGCTTGTTATTGTAACAAACAACAATATTACCCCTATCGCCATCACAATCAGGGCAATATCCTAAGAGGAATGGTTTTTTTTGTTTTTTCATAAAAACTTTTAGCATATTTAAAGATTTGCCTTCGGGGACAATTTTATGAGCAAAGTGACCTAATTTTTCGTTAATAGATTTAAAGTGAATGTGGTAAGTGCTTAAGTAATGTTTGTCAATTGAGTTAATACGGCTTGAGCCATTGAAATCACAAGCTAAAAAATAATTTTTTTTTAAAAAATTATTTTGAAAACTCTTTTTAATTAAATTATTTTTATGCTGAAAACAAACTTGATCAATAAGCTCAGCATATTTTTTTTCAGAAGCCAAAAGATGTTTTTTCGAGAGAGTGGCAGTAGGAGGATTTATTTTTTGGTATAAGCGAATGAAGTTGTTTGCTTTTAATTGATTTGAACAGGTTTTTTTAAATTGTGTTATTAATTGATTCATTTCTTTTTGGTGGAGGACTTCTCCCTTCTCATTTCCGATTTTGAGTCCATTGTATCCGGGAGGATTGTGAGAAGCGGTTAAATAGATCACTTTAAAAAGACTTTTTTTTTTTTTGACATAGGCCATTACTTGAGGAATGGCAGTAATCCCAATATTTTCTATTGGGATTTGATAAAAATTAAAAACGTTGTAGATAATTTTTAAGATTTCTTTCCCTGTAGGTCTAGAATCTCTAGCAAGTAAAATTTTTTTTTTTAGAAGTAAAGGGTGCTTTTTAATTAAAAAATCAGCAATCACGAAAGCAGCAACAATCATCAAATTTTCATTAAAAATTCCAATTGATTTTTGAAGGCTGTTTTCTTTTTTATTTTCAGCGAATATTTTTCGCCACCCCGAATAACTTAATATAAAATTTTCTAGATTTAAATTAAGCATCTAAAAATCATTTTTCTAAAATAAATTTATCTACTTTAAAAAGATAAGCAATTAAAGCAACCCTTACCCACATCCCATTTCGTACCTGTCTCCAATACATCGCTCTTGGATCTTCATCAACATTGTTTTCAATTTCAGTCTTCCTAGGCAAAGGATGAAGAATTACCCCGGTGTGTTTTAAAGTTTTTAGATGTTTTTTTTGAAAGCTATATTTTTTTTCATCATAATTTTTTGATTCTTTTTGATGAGTATCATATTCGTTTTGAAGACGGGTCATATAAACGGCATCTGCTTGATGAATGATGGATTCAAATTTTTCGGTTTCTTTAAAGTTGATTTTTTTGTCTAAGAGCATTTTTTTGATATTGTTTTCTATTTTAAATTTTTTAGGAGATGAAAAAATAATTTTTATATTAGAAAAAAGAGAGAGTAAATGACAGAGGGATTTGATGGTTCTGCCTCTTTTCAAGTCTCCAACCATTAAAATGGTTTTATTTTCCAGTCCACCAATTTTTTCAAAAGATTTTCTTAAGGTAAAAATATCTAAAAGCGATTGTGTTGGGTGTTCGTCTTTTCCTGATCCCGCATTAATAATTGAAATAGGTCTACGAGTTTTATTTAAAACAAAAGAAGCTTTTTCAACATTTCCTTCAATTAAATCTCGCATAATAATAAGATCAAAGTAACTAGAAAAAGTACGAATGGTGTCTTCAAAAGATTCTCCTTTCACTTCACTTGAAACCTGAGGATTTCTCACATCACAAAATGTAATTCCTAAGGTTTGACAAGCAGTAGCAAAAGAAAGAAATGTTCTAGTGGATGGTTGAGTAAAATAAAACATTGCCTTATAATTTTTAAGTAAAGTAGAAAGCCAGATTTTGCCATCTTTTGTTTTTGAAACCAGTCTTACTTTGTTTGTTAACGTATAAATCGTATCTAAAAAATTAATATCAAACTGTTTTGAGAAAAGAATATTAAATAAACGATTTTCTTTTTTAAAATAAGGGATTCTACTTTCAAAAGGGAGGGCTTTAAAAGCATCCCAATTAAGATTATCTTTAATTAATTCCATTGATTTTAAAAAAGTAAATAAGCTCTTATAATTTGAATTTTACCTATTGTCAATGAAAATCGAGTCATGTTTTTTCTTTTATTTTAGATTTATTAAATCTAAGTTATAATTGATATATTATCTTTCTTTATAAAAAAAATAGAAAATTTTTTTCGATTTAAATGACATTTTTTATTATTAATTTTTTTAAGAACAGTTAACATGCCTACAAAAAAGATTGTTATTTATTGCACTTATTGTAAATTTGCCCTTAGAATTCCTAGTTTACAAGGTTTTTTGAAGGTAACTTGTCCTAAATGTAAAGAAATTTTTTTGTATTCTAAAGAAACTAATTTTGATTTTAAAAGTAGGGTGCAATTTTATATTTCAGCAGGTATTTTAGGAGGGATTATTGGGTTTTTTATTACAGAATATTTAAGGAGATTTTCTTTAGATTTTCTAGATCAAAAATTAATTTTTTTGATAGGGAATTTTTATACTTATGCTGGAGTTGGATTATCTATTAGTGTTTTTTTATCAAGTGTGGATGGGTTTTATTTAAAAGATCAAAAGAAATTTTGGTATGGTGTGGGTTTAGGGGTTTTGTTGGGTATTTTAGGAGGCCTTTTAAGTGGAATTTTGGCACAATTGATTTTTAAAGGAATTCTTTCTATTAGTGCTTGGTATAGTATTGGGTATATAGGATTTTTTTTAGCAAGAGTTTTAGGGTGGTCTTTTTTTGGTTTTTTTTTAGGGCTTTCTTATGGGGTTAAAGAAAACACAATTGGTGATTTAAAATATGGAGGGATTAGTGGTATTTTAGGAGGATTTTTAAGTGGGGTTTTATTTGAGCCAATTGCTTTTATGATGAATAGTGCTCAGCATAGTCGTTTGGTTGGTTTTTCTATTTTAGGAGGATTTTTAGGATTTTCGATTAAATATTTTCAAGAAAGAGCGATTATTAAAGGTGAAGAAACAATGTTTAAACAGTTGACGCGTCATCTCCCTGAGAATAATCGATTGGAGAAGAAATAAATATTGAAAATTGCTTTAGCTCAAGTGAATCCTATTGTAGGGGACCTTGATGGTAACTTAAATCTAATCACTCAAACAATCAAACAAGCTTTAAATAATAAAGCGAGATTGATTGTTTTTCCCGAGCTTTGTCTTATAGGGTATCCTCCAAAAGACCTTTTGTTTGATGTTGTTTTTTTAAAAAAAGCTGAGGAAACTCTTTTTAAGCTTGTCAAAAAAATAGAAGACTTGTATGTTTTAATTGGGACGATTTGGGTTTCAAAAAAAAAAGAAAAAAGACAAATTTTTAATACAGCGGTTCTTATTTATCAAAAAAAAATCATTCAAAAAATCTCTAAGAGACGACTTCCTAATTATGATGTGTTTGATGAAAAACGTTATTTTTCGATCCCGCGAGATCGTTTTCCTGAAAGCAATTTTATAAGCCTTGAACAGGAAAAATTTTTAGTGACAATTTGTGAAGATATTTGGGAGCCTTCTTTACTACCTTCTTATATTCAGTATGAAAATTTTTTAAATCAATTTTCTAAAGAAAACAAAAATCTAAGTGGGATTATTAATCTAGCGGCGTCTCCTTTTTATGTTGGGAAGCTAGAAGAGAGAGAGATTTCTGCTAAAAGTTTTGCTTGTTATTTCAAAAGCCCTCTTTATTATGTCAATCAAGTCGGCGGACATGATGATCTTATTTTTGATGGTTCTAGCTTTATAATGAATGAGAAGGGAGAAATCACCCAAGAGCTTGCTTCTTTTAAACAAGCGTTATTTTGTACAGAATTAAAGCAAGTCAAAAAAACTCGAGTTAAAAAAAACCCAATGGCTTTAATCGAAGAAGCTCTTGTTTTAGGGTTAAGAGATTATATGAAAAAATGTTTTTTTAAAACAGCGTTGATTGGCTTGAGCGGAGGGATTGATTCGGCGATGGTAGCGGTGATTGCGAAAAAATCTTTGGGAGCTGAAAATGTTTTTTGTGTTGCGATGCCTTCTCGTTTTTCAAGTAAGGGTTCTCTTTTAGATGCTAAAAAACTAGCAACAAATTTAAATGTTTCTTTTGAAGTTATTTCAATAGAACCTACTTTTAAAGCCTTATTAAACTCACTTAAAACTAATTTTAAAAAAACCCCTTTTGGCTTAGCAGAAGAAAATCTTCAAGCAAGGACTAGAGGCACGATCTTAATGGCTCTTTCAAATAAGTGGAATCACCTTCTTTTAGCAACAGGTAATAAAAGCGAATTTTCAGTCGGCTATAGTACTCTTTATGGTGATATGAATGGAGGACTTTGTCCTTTAGGAGATTTGTTTAAAACAAAAGTGTATCAATTAGCTGCTTATATCAATGAAAAAGAAGAAATCATCCCAAATGTTATCTTGAAAAAAGCACCCTCCGCTGAATTACGTTCTAATCAAAAAGATACTGATACTTTGCCTGCTTATGAGGTTTTAGATCGTTTTTTAGAAGCTTATTTAGAAAAAGGTGCTTGTAAACAAGAGCTTGTAAAGATGGGTTTTGATCAGCAAATAATTGAACAAGTGTTATTTCAAATCCATCGTAATGAATATAAACGTAATCAAGCTCCTCCTATTTTAAAAATCACTCCAAAGTCTTTTGGTTTTGGTAGGCGGTTGCTGATTTCTAAAAACTGGCAAAATCTTTTTAAAGATGAATGAAAATTTTTTAGAAATCTATTTTTAATCCTTTAATCAAATAAACAGATTATAATTTTGATATGGTGTTTTTTAATAAGATATTTTTTATTCTTATCCTTACTTTTTTATTTTCTTTTGTTTCTCCTTCTTTTGAAGAAGGAGAAAAATTATATTTAAAAGAAGATTACAAACAATCAAAAAAATTGCTTTTAAATGTTTTAAGTACTAATCCTTCCCACCAAAAAGCCCATTTCTATATCGCTAATATTTTTGTTTTAGAAAAAGACTATGGGGGAGCTAATGGGTATTATCAAAAACTCATTAAGCTTAATAATAAAAATCCTACTTACTATAGTTATTATGCTCATTTAAAGTTGAAACAAAAAGAGTATGATGTCGCAGAAGCTTTTTATCAAAAAGCACTTTCTATAGCACCTACTTATTATATTTGTTTTGAAGGGCTCTCTCATGTCTATTTTAATCAAAAAAAATACTCTAAAACAGCTGATATGCTTGAAACTTTATTAAAAATAAAGCCAGATCACCCCAAAAAATTGATGATCACTTTAATCATCGAGCGCCTTAGGCGAAAAGTAGGATCAGGGGGAGAAAAAAAAGGTTTTGGTGCTCAATCAGGGGGAAGTGGTCGCCCTGGAGGTGGGGGAGAAGGGCTGGAAGATTTGTCCCTTGATGATCTTGATTTGGGATTAGGGGGAGGGGCAGACTCTAAAAGTGAAGACTCTATTAAAGATATTGAAATTGATCTTGGAATTATTGATTAAGTTGGGTTTAAAAAAAGAGAAACCATTTTTTTTAAATACGAGCTTGGTAAGTATAAAGTGTATGATATCTTCCTTTTTTTTCCATGAGCTCTTTGTGTTTTCCATTTTCTACAATCGTTCCTTTTTCAATCACTAAAATTTGATCAGCATTTAAGATAGTGCTCAACCTATGAGCAATAACGATAGTGGTACAATTTTTCATAAGATTTTTAAGACTTTTTTGAATGTATTTTTCGCTTTCATTATCTAAACTGGAGGTGGCTTCATCTAAAATAAGAATTTTAGGGTTGGCTAACATGGCTCTCCCAATAGAGATTCGTTGTCTTTGTCCTCCAGAGAGCTTTACTCCTCTTTCACCGATAATCGTCTGAAGTCCTTTTTTGAACTTAGCAGAAAATTCATCAATATAAGCTAGCTTAACCACTTTTTCCAAGTCTTGTTTAGACGCTTTAGGATTGCTATAAAGAAGGTTTTCTTTCAAAGTCCCATCAAAAAGAAAATCATCTTGCAACACGACTCCTAAATTTTTTCGGTAACTTTTTAAATCAACACTATTTAAATCTTTACCATCAACTAAAACCTTCCCAGATTGCACTTTTAAAAAAGAAGCCACTAAACTAGCAATCGTTGTTTTCCCAGAGCCAGAGCTTCCAACTAAAGCAACGGTTGTATTGGCTTTGGCCTCAAAGGAAATGTTTTTTATAATAGGGGTGTCTTTTTCATAGGCAAAAGAAACTTTATTAAAAATAATGCTTCCTTTTAAAGAATTGAAAATATGAGTTCTATTTTTTTCCTGAGCTTCAGTGGGAAGAGATAGGATTTTTTCCATATGATCAATTCCAGCAAAAGCTTCGGTAATTTGAGTCCCTATATTAGACATTTGAATAATAGGGGCCCCTAAAAACCCTAAATAAAGAATGTATGAAAAAAAATCACCAATAGACATCGTTCCTTCAATAATTTGATGCCCTCCAATAAGCATTATCATCGAAGTCACAATTCCTATTAAAAAAGTAGAGCTCATCATCACAAAGGCTTGAGTCACTAATGTTTTTTTAACATTAAAAAAAATACGTTCTGCTCCTTTGGCAAAAATTTCTTGTTCTTTTTTTTCAGTGTTAAATCCTTTAATGATTTTAATCCCCCCAAGACCTTCAGTTAGCCTCCCTGTTACTTCAGCATTAATTTTATTTCGTTTACGAAAAACAGGTCTGACTTTAGAAAAAGCAAAAATCATAATCACCCCAAAACAACTAATAAAAAAAACAGAGATAATGGTTAAAAGAGGCTGGATAAAAATTAAAATGCATAGCGCTAAAATAGCGGTTAAAATCCCTCCTATTAGTTGCACAAATCCTGTCCCAATCAGATTTCGAATCCCTTCAACATCATTCATAATTCTCGATACAAGCTCTCCGGATTTATTTTTATTAAAAAAATCAATCGGAAGTTTGATGACATGATTGTGAATTTGACAACGAAGCTTATAAATCACTTGGTGAGCTTCAACACTTAAAATTTTTGTTAAAAAAAAAGAAGTCGTTCCTTGAACAAAAACAGCGGTAATAACAAAGCTAATCAGTTTCCAAAGCATTTCAATGTTTTTTTCACTAATCACATTGTCAATCAAAAACTTAATCGAACCAGGAAGCACTAAACCTGCTAAACGACTAATGATGATTAAAATGAGCCCTAATAACAAGAGCCATCGCCTGGGCCAAAGTAATTTTTTGAAAATATATAAAAATGTTATTTTTTGTTCCATCGAATCCTTCTTTTTAAACTTATTTAAACTAGAAAAAATTTAATTTTCTGCAATTTTTTTTTTGTAACCTTCTAGTGAAAACAAATCATTTGTTTGAAAAGAAGAATTAATTTTCACTTTGACAAGCCATCCATGATCTTCAGGAGACTCGTTTACTTTTTCAGGATTTTTTAATAAAGTCTGGTTAATTTCCACAATACTGCCATCAATAGGAGCATAAATATCACTAGCAGCTTTAACAGATTCAATTGACATAAAAACTTCATCTTTTTTTAGTGTCTTTCCTATTTCTGGGAAATCAATATACACCACATCAGAAAGTTCCCCTTGAGCGTGATTTGATATTCCGATAGTTGCTAAATCTTTTTGGATTTTAACCCATTCATGTGTTTTTGAGTAAAGCATTTTTATTGAGTTATTATTATAAAGTAAATATGAAGTAAAAAAAAGCAACTTTATTTAAAAGGTTATTTTTCTTTATAAAATATAAGAAGTTATTCAAACAAATTTTCTTTTGTGTTTAGTTGCTTTTAGTAATTTTTTTTTTGATTCAATCCAAAATATTGGGTCACAATATGTCTTTGAAATAAATGCTAGTCCAATGCTTTTTTTAAGTATTGGAGAATACACACCGCTTGTTACAGATCCGATTATGTTTTTTTTTTTATCATAAATCTTGCTTTGGTGTCTTGCAATGCCTCTTTCTTCAATTATAAAGCCATTTAAGCTCTTGCGAATGCCTTTTTTTTTAATATCTATGAGCGCTTTTTTTCCAATAAAGTCTTCTTTTCTAAGATCAACGGTCCATTCTAAACCGGCTTCTATAGGGTTAATGTCTTCATTAATTTCGTGTCCATACAGTGAAAACCCTTTCTCTAGCCTCAAGCAATCTCTCGCCCCTAGTCCACAAGGAATGGCTCCGTTTTCAATAAAAGATTTAAATAAAGAAGTAGCCATTTTATTTGGAATCATGCATTCAATCCCGTCTTCTCCTGTATACCCCGTTTTAGAAATAAGACAACTTTTATTTTGATAAGAAGCTTCTATAAAAGAAAAAGGTTTTAAGGCATCAAAAACCCCTTTTAAAATACGATCACTCACTTTTTTACTTTCTTTTCCTTGAAGGGCAATAAGAGAATACTCATTTGAATGATTAACAACATTTAGAGTTTTACTAAAGGAATTGGCTTTTTCTTTAATCCAATTAAAATCTTTTTCAATATTACAAGCATTAACGATGAGTATTGCTTCTTCTTCATTTTTTAGATAAATCATGACGTCATCGATGATGGTTGCATTTTCGTAAAGCAATAATGTATAAATTGTTTTTTGAAGAGTAATTTTAGACATGTTGTTTGCAATCAGATAATTTAAAAAAGTAATGGTCCCCTTGCCATCAATAAAAATATTGCCCATATGAGAACAATCAAAAACACCCACTCCTTGACGAACACTTAAATGTTCTTTGATAATAGAGGTGTATTGAATAGGCAAAGACCACCCTGCAAAATCAATCATTGTCCCATTGAGCTTAAGGTGAGTTTCAAATAAAGCTGTTTTTTTCATTAATTTTTTTTTTAGAAAAAAAATCTGTTTTAGTTTTGATAAATAAAAGAGTATTTTCTCTTACAATTTTTTTTCATTATATAATGTGAAATAATTTTAATTAAATACTTAACGATTTACATTTGAAAAAACATTTTTTACTTTGTTCTTTTATTTTAATTTTGGCCTTAGGCTGTGATAAAAAACCTTACAGAACTTATCAAGAAATTTCCTCTTTAAAAAAATCAAAAGAAGCATTAAGTGATCAAATAGATTCTTTAAAAAATCAAACCGGTGGATCTGCTCAAGGTATTTCTTGGAGAGCTTCTGTTAATTGGGTTGAAAAACAAGCAACGGGGTTTCGTATAGGTTCTTTTGAAAGCCAACAAAAATTAGATGTTAGTATTATTACTTTTCCAGGGGATGCAGGGGGAGTTTTACAAAATGTTAAAAGATGGCTTGGTCAGATAGGGTTTAATCCTTCAAAAAAAGAGTTAGGCCTTTTTTTAGAGACTGTCATCACTAAAAAAAATAAACAAGGACTTTCTTATCATTTTGTTAGTAGTCTTTCTTTAGGGAAGGAACAACATTTTTTAGGGGCTATTTTTTTTGTAAAAACAAAAACAATTTTTGTTAAAATGACTGGAAACAAACCATTAATTGAAAAAGATAAAGAAGATTTTTTAATGTTTTGTGACTCTATCGCTTATCAAGAAAAATAAAAAAAAATAACTGAAACTTTGAAACAAAAAAATAGGAATTTAAAACAACTCATTAAGCGCCTAGCTTCGCTTAAAATAACGGTTGTCTGTTTGATTTTATTTTTCATTCTAACGGCTTGGGGGACAGTCTACCAAGTAGAAAATGGTTTGTATCAAGCACAAAAACGTTTTTTTAATTCTTGGGTTTTTCTAAATTTTTCTTGGTTACCCTTTCCGGGGGCGCAAGCGATTATTTGGGTGCTTTCGATCAATCTTTTTTGTGCAGCTCTGCTTTTAAAATTTAAATTTAAACTTAGAAAAATAGGAATTCTTTTTATTCATTATGGGCTTATTTTACTTTTATTAAGTTCTTTTTTTTCTTATTACTATTCTAAAGAATCTTTTTTACCCTTGTATGAAGGTTCGTTTTCAAATCTTTCTAAAGACTATAGAAAATGGGAATTAGTTTGTTGGCGAGAAACACAAGATTCTAAAAAACAAATCTATGCTTATGCTTTGGATGGCATTAAAAAAGAAGAAATTATTTCTTTTGATTCTTTAAACCTTAAAATAATGGCAAATGCTTATTTTAAAAATAGTCTTTTGACACAAAATAAGGTTTCAGAAAATGCTTTACCTGGGTTGTTTCATCAAAAAATAACCAATCAAGCAACTTTTATCAGTAAATTAAAACCTCTCCCTCCTCCAAAAGATCCAATGGAAGCTTTACCAGGATTTTTAGGGGATATTGTTTTACCTAGTGGGGAAAATGTTAATATTGTTCTTTGGGGAGGGAATGAGAACCCTTCTAAAATTAATTTTGAAAATGAGACTTTTTATTTTAAATTAAGACGAAAAAGTTATTTACTTCCTGTTGTTGTTAAGCTTTTAGAATTTAAAAAAGAAACTTATCAAGGCACAGAGATTCCAAAAAGTTATGAAAGCCTTGTGGAAGTGACAGAAAATAAAATTAATCGAAAAGTAAAAATCTTTATGAATAATCCTTTTAGAAAAAATGATTTCACTTTTTATCAGTCTTCTTTTTCAGTTGATGCCTTAGGAAGAGAACAATCTATTTTTGCTGTTGTTAAAAACAAAACAAGACTTTTTCCTTATATTTCAAGTTTGCTTATTTCTTTAGGACTTTTAATTCATTTTTTAACAGAATTTATTAGAAGAACTTTTTTGAAAAAAAAAGATCTTCTAGAAAAAAAAGGAAATCATGAAAGATGATTTTTAAAAAAATGGCTTTTTTTTTATGGAGTTTAATTTTGATAAGCTTGTTTACTTTGTATGAAAGACCTGTTTTTTCACAGAGTTTTTCTAACATCAATTTAAATAAGTTTAAAAGCTTGATTGTGCATGAAGGGGGTAGGTTGAAACCAATGGATACACTTGCTAAAACAACGCTTGTGAGTTTTAGTGGTCGTTCTCGTTATAAAGGGGAGTTGGCTATTAGTTGGTTTGCTCGTCTTGTTTTTTTACCAGAGACAACAGGGGGTGATAAGGTTTTTCGTATTAATCATCCAGGGATTCTTGATGCGTTGTCTTTGAAAAAAGAAAAAAGGCATCGTTATAGTTTGAAACAAATGATTCCTTCTTATAATGAATTGGTAAGACTAGTGGGACTTGTTTTTGAAAAAGAGGAAGAACAGAGAGATATTGTTGAAAAAGAAATGATTAGACTTTATGGTAACTTGCAAAGATATTTAAGTTTTACTAGTAGTTTTTCATTTACCAAAAACTTTTATTTTCCAGCTTTAGAAGATGAAGTTATTCAAAAAAAGATTGGCTTTTCTAAAGAATTAAAAGCAAATGTTTTGTATTTGGATTTATTTTCAAACCATCAAGTAACGTTTTTGAAAATGTTAAGGAAATATCAAAATAAAAAGGAATCAAGTTTTACTCAACAAGATTGGCGTTTGCTTTCTTTTTTAGTCAATTATTTTGGGATTCAAAAAAATGCAACTCAAGCTAATTTTTTAAAAATCATTCCTTCCAAGCATGTTAATTTGGAATGGTTTGCTCCTTGGCAAGTGTTGAGCTCTGGGATTTCAGAAAGTGAAGATCTTTTACAGAGACTTAATCAAGTGGCAAATGCTTACCGAAAAGGAAATCAACAAGATTTTGATACAGCTTTAATAAAGTTTAAAAATGATGTTTTAAGTAAAACAGAAATAAAAAAAGGACTGGCAAAAAGAAATTATTTAGAAGTTTTTTATAATCGATTAAATCCTTTTGGTTATGCAAAATTGTTTTATTTTTTGTCTTTAATGAGTCTTTTTTTTTCTTTTTTAAAGTTAAAAAAAGTTTTTTCTTGGGTTTCTTTAGTGAGTTTAGTATTAGGTTTTGGGATTCATTTTTTTGGGATGGGACTTCGAGCTTTGATTACAGAGAGACCACCTATTTCAAATCTTTTTGATACGTTTGTTTTTGTTTCTATAATGACGGTTGTTTTAGGCTTTGTGGTAGAGTTTTTAAATAAAGAAAGGCTAGGGCTTATTTGTGCTAGTATAGGGGGATTGATTCTTTTGCTAATTTCGGGAAGGTTTGCTGCTGAAGGAGATACTATGGGAGTTTTGGTTGCTGTTTTAAGAAGTAATTTTTGGCTTTTAACCCATGTAATTGCTATTAATTTGGGTTATTCAGGGATTATTTTTTCGGGTTTAGTGGCTCATTTTTATCTTTTTTTTCTTCTTCAAAAGAAAAACAATCCAGAAAAAGAAAGGCATTTTTTTCGTTTTATTTATGGGATTCAAGGATTTGGATTATTATTTACATTTTTAGGGACTATTTTAGGTGGGATTTGGGCAGATCAATCTTGGGGACGTTTTTGGGGATGGGATCCAAAAGAAAATGGAGCTCTTTTAATTGTGATTTGGAGTGCAATTTTATTTCATGCAAAAATGGGAGGTATCATTGGTAATTTAGGGTTTGCAGCGGGAGCTGTTTTTAATATTATTGTTGTTATTCTTGCCTGGTTTGGAATTAATCTTTTAGGGGTAGGGCTACATTCTTATGGTTTTACTTCGGGATTAGGCTTTGGGGTTTTTGCTTATATTGGGTTGCAACTGAGTCTTCTTTTCTTTCTTCTTTATTTGATTTTTAGAAACAAAGAGAAGCAGATTTCTTCTTAAAAAGAAGATTTTTTTTTATCAATAAGCATTCGGGTTGTTTTCTTTTTGATTGACTTTTTTTTAAAAAAAAGTTAGGATAATAGAAGTTTTTTCTATTGCTTTTTCCAAAGGATTTTGTAAAATAATCAATTTTATTTTTTTGATAAAATTGAAATTGAAATGATTTTGAAATAACATAGTGAAAAAAAAGTTTGAATTTTATAAGGGATTAATACTACATTGTTAGAGCTTAAAGATGCGATTGAAATGATATCAGTGCAGCATTCTATTGCAACTGAAGAAGTTGTTAATCTTTTAAAAGACACGATTAAAAATGAGTTTTCTGAGTTTTTAAATGCTTTTGAAGAAGACATTATTGTTGATATTGATGACGAAGAATATAAAGTGAATATTTCTATTATGAAAGAAGTGATTAACACGCCTGCAAATGAGTTTTTAGAAATTTCTTTAGTAGAAGCAAAAAAAATCTTTAAAGAAGAAGATCTTAAAATTGGAGTTCGTATTAAAGTTCCCCTTAGTTTTGAAGTTTTAAAAAGAAAAGACATTAAAAGACTTAACTTTATTTTAAAACAAAAAATTCGAAATATTAAAAATGAAATCCTTTATCGAGATTATAAAAATAAAGAAGGTGAATTGATTAATGGTATTTTTTTAAGAAGAAGAGGCCAAGATATGTTTATTGATATTGGTAAAATAGAAGCTTGCCTTCCTTTTAGAGAGCAATCTTTTAGAGAGAAATACAAGCAAGGGGATCATATCAAAACTTACATTAAAGAAGTCGTCATGGATGAGCGGCAAATGGTTAATATTTATGTAAGTCGAGTTGACGCTAATATTGTTAGAAAACTTTTTGAATTAGAGATCCCTGAGTTAGCAGATGGATCTGTTAAAATTAAAGAGATTGTAAGAGACCCTGGGAAAAAAATAAAAATGTCCGTGTATTCGACAAAAATAGGCGTTGAGCCGGTAGGGTCTTGTGTGGGGGTTTCGGGGATTCGTATTAAGGCGGTTATTAAAGAGCTTTGGGGCGAGAGGATTGATGTGGTTCCTTATAATGATAACATTAAGGAATTTATTGGTCGTGCTATGCAACCTGGAAAGGTCATCAATGTTCTTATTATTAATGAGGATAAAAAAGAATGTTTAGTGATTGTTGACGATGAATCTTATCCTTTTGCACTTGGTAAGGATGGGGTGAATATTAAATTAGCTTCCCATTTAACGGGGTGGAATATTAGTGTGCGTTCAGAAAGCCAAGTTAAAAAATACCCTGATCTAATGAAGATTTTTTCTAGAGCAGAAAATCTTTTTTCTAATGTTGAAACAGATTTAAATCAATTAACTGAAATTGACGAATCAGTTATTGTTAAACTTATGAATGCTGGCATTATGTCTATTGCTGATTTGTATGAGAAGAGTGTTGAAGAAATTAATCGTTTAGAAAATATTTCTAAAGAAGAAGCGACCCTCATTAGAAAAACTCTTGATGAAATGGTAGAAATTGTAGATGAAGATGAAAAACCTAAAGAGATCCCTAGACCTTATTTAAATCGAGATGAGAGAGGATATTCTCCACAGCAAGAAGTTGTCAAAGAAGAAGTAGAGCATGTTGAGTATTTGGTATGCCCTTCTTGTGATTATGAATTTGAATATGAAAATCAAAAAAGGTGTCCTTCTTGTGATGTAGAATTTGAATTTGAAGAGGAAAACTGAGGTTTCTAAGATGTATAAAAAAACGCCAAAGATTATTTTTAAGAAAAATCCTGATGGCACAACAACTAAAGTTGTTGTTAAAAAAGTTGTTAAAAAAGTAAAAATTAGTACAGCATCACAAAATAAATCAAAATTTCAATCTTCTCCATCTCCTCAAAATCGAAATAGTTCTTTTAATAAACCTACTTATAAAAAAGACAGTCATCAAGGTGGAAAAAAAAAAATCCTTATTACTAAAAAGAAAAAAACCAAACAAACAGGTTCAGGATTTGCTTCTTTTGATTTTGCTTCAAATAAAGGTCGAGATTATAGCTCTAGAAAAGATAAAAGAGAAATTCTTGAAAAAGACAAACTAGAGTCTAAAGAAGAATATAATAAATACACACATACGGTTGGTAAAAATCAAAATACTACTTTTGATGAGTACTCAGGAATCCCTAAAAATATCGAGATACCGGATGTAATTTCTATTAAAGATTTAGCTTTAAAGCTTAATTTGAAAGCTTCTCAAATTTTGAAGAAGCTTTTTAATTATGGGATTATGGATTTAACTGTCAATGATAATATTGATGCTCAATCTGCTCAAGTAGTTTGTGCGGAATTAAACTGTAATGTGAAAGTGGTTTCTCTTTTAGAGCAATCAAAAGTTGAAGAAGATATTGGAAAGAAAGAAGACTATGAAAAAAGAGATCCGGTTGTGACGATTATGGGGCATGTTGATCATGGAAAAACGACGCTTTTAGAAACCATTAAAAAATCAAAATTGACAGGGTTAGAATCAGGTGGGATTACTCAACACATAGAAGTCTATCACGTGCAAACTAGTAAAGGAGGAATTTTATTTATTGATACTCCAGGTCATGCTGCTTTTTTTAAAATGAGAGCAAGGAGCACTATCGTTACAGACTTAATTATATTGGTTGTTTCTGCTGTTGATGGTATAAAACCACAGACAACTGAGGTGATTGAACATGCTAAGAAGGCTAATGTTAATGTGGTTGTGGCAGTCAATAAAATGGATATGCAAGGGGCCGATTTTAAAAAAATAGAGTTGGAATTTTCTAAACATGGACTTTCGTCAACAGATAAAGGAGGGGATATTATTTTCCATCCAATATCAGCTCTTAAAAATCAAGGCATTGATGAACTTTTAGAAAAAGCTGTTGTAAAAGCCAATACGTTAAGTTTAAAAGGAAATAAAAAAGTCAGAGCAAGTGGGTATGTTATTGAGTCTAAAGTAGAAACAGGCAAAGGAAATGTAGCAACAGTGGTTATTAAAAATGGACTTTTAAAAGAAGGTGATGCGTATATTTGTGGTAATTATCCAGGGCGTGTTAGAGCAATGTTTGATGAAAGAGGTAAAATTATTAAAAAAGCAGGTCCTTCATCTGTTGTTGAAGTGATTGGTTTAGATGGGTTTGTGTCTTCAGGCGATCAGTTTCAAGTTTTAAAAACTGAAAAGGAAGCTAGAAAAATTTCTGAAATGCGTATTCAGTTGGAAAAAACCAAAAGCTCTAATGTTAAAAAAGTAACCCTCTCAAACTTATTTGATACTATCAAAGAAACTGAAATTAATGAATTGAAAGTCATTGTTAAAGGAGATGTATTTGGTTCGGTGGAAGCAATTAAAGAAATGCTTGAAAAAATGAAAAATGAAGAAGTTAAAATTTCCGTGATTCATTTTGGTACAGGAAGTGTTACTGAAAATGATATTAATTTAGCTTCTGCTTCTAATGCTCTTATTTTAGGCTTTAAGGTGCGGCCTAATAGTAAAGCCAAAAAGCTAGCAGAATTAGAAGGAATAAAAATTTATCTTTATCAAGTCGTTTATGATCTCGTTGATCAAATCACAAAAATACTTGAGGGAATGCTAAAATATGATCATAAGGAAGATATTTTGGGTCAAGTGAAAGTTAAAGAAATTTATAAAATCTCAGGATCTGGTAAAATAGTTGGTTGTATTGTAACCAAAGGAAAAATTATAAAAAATGGTAAAATTAGAGTTTTGCGATCTAATAAAAATATTTTTGAAGGAGATATTAGCTCTTTAAAAAGATTTAAAGATAATGTTAAGCATGTGAGTGAAGGAATGGAATGTGGGATACAAATAAAAAGTTATCAAGATTATCAAGTCGGTGATGTTTTAGAATCTTATTCTATCACCAAGGTACAAAAAAAGTTACAATTAAATGTAAATAACAATTAATTTAAATTCCAAATGAATCGGCATGGAATTAAGTTAAAACGTTTAGAAAAGGCTTATCAGCAAGCTCTTTGTGAAGCCCTTTTATTTAAAGTAAGAGATCCTCGTTTGGAAAATGTAGAAATTTCAATTAATCGTGTTGAAATTAACCAAGAAATGAGTGTCGCTTCTGTTTTTTTTACTTTGAGTGATAACCAAAATAAAAATAAAGTGATTAAAGCTCTTTATTCAGCAGCTCCTTTTTTTTTATCTTTACTTAAAGAAAAAATTAAAATTAAATATTTGCCTAATCTTAAATTTTTTTATGATGACGCAACTGATAAAGGAAATAAAGTCCTTAACCTTATTGATGAACTAACCAAACAAAAATCTAAAGATATCAAGTGAAATCTTTTCTTCTTTTATTCCTATTTTTCTTTTCATTTCAACTTTATTCTAAAAGTTATTTTTTTGACATTAAAAAAGAAAAGGCTCGGGAAGTCTTTAATCAAGGAATGGTTTATTATAATAATAGAAGTTATGAGCTCGCTATTAATAAGTTTTTTGAATCTCTTGGTTTTGATAGTCGTAACAATCTTTTTCGTTATTATTTGGGGATGAGTTTTTATAAAGCTGGGTACACAAAAAATGCCATTGAACAGTGGGAAAATATTATTAAATTAGGAGAACAAGATACATATCTTATAGAAAAAATTAATAATATCTTTTACTTAAAAGGGAATTTAAATCAACCAAAAACACTTTATGAAAATTATGTTTTTTTAAGAAACATTCCAAAAGAAGATAGTAAAAATATTTTTAAAGATAATTTGCTTAAGATGCCAACGGGACTTTTTGTTGATAATAATAATGATGTTTTTGTCGTTGATTTTGTTAATAGTAGCTTTGTTGTTATTAATCCTAATGGTTATTTAGATCGTAAAATTTATTGGAAAGGTAAGCGGACTCTTAAGTTGCCTTTTCATAAAGAATCTATTAAGAATCCTTATGAAATCACTAAGGGAAAAGACGATCTTTTCTATATTAGTGATTTTGGGAATAATCGAGTGGTTGCGATGAAGCCTTCTGGGAAAATCATCAAGACTTTTGGTAAAGAATTTGCTAATGAAAATGGATTTATTTTAGGGCCCCAAGGGATTGCTTTTGATTCTAAAGACAATGTTTTTATTTCAGATACAGGCAATTGTTTAATTCATTATTATAATAGTAAGGGAGAACATTTGTATTCTTTTTCTAAAAGAGGCAATGACGATGGGGAGCTTTTATTTCCATCGGGTATTGATTATGATCTTAACAAAGATTTACTTTATGTTTGTGATCGAGCAAATAATCGTATTAGTATTTTTTCTCCTTCAGGTAGTTTTATTAAAAATATAGGGAATGACTTTTTAAAACAACCTAGAAAAATCTTGCTTAGAAAAGATCATCAAAATGTTATGAGTATTTTAGATGATAATAATGTTTATATTTATAATGAATCAACACAGAAGTATCAGTCTATTTTTCATAAAAATGAATTTACTAAATTAAAAGATGATCAACATTTATCAATGGCTTATGACAAAATGGGGATCTTATATATAGGCAGTCGTCGAGACCATAAAATAAAAATTTATAGCCCAATGAAGCTTTTATATGTTAATTTGTTTGTTCAGCTTGAAAATGTTTATCTTAGAGAGTTTCCCAAAGTGGTTTTAACTGTTTCTGTTAAAAATAAAGAAGGTAAACCATTACCTAAATTAGATAATAGTAACTTTGAAATAAAAGAGAATGGGATTATTAAACCTTTTAGAATTAAGCCTAAAAAAAAAGAACATCATTATTTACGACCTATTATTTTATTTGAAGCTTCTCAGGAAGCTAAAAAAAGAAAAGCTTTATCTAAAGCGATTTTACAAGATTTATTTGAATCGTTTGCTTTAGAAGATGAAACAAAGGTTTATCGTTATGGGGGGGGAATCCCTGGAAGATCGGGAACCTTTGAATTAGCAGATAATTATGATAATTCTATTTTAAAAAAAATTCATCGTACACTTGGACAAAAATATTATTCAGATTTTTATGTTGGGACTGTTTTAAAAAAAGCTATCGGCGAAAACCTTAAGCTTAATTATAAAAAAGGAATTATTATTGTTTGTTTTCAAGCGTATGATAATAAGCGTTTTTTCCCAGAAGACTTTGATGTTCTCATTGATTATGCAAGTCATAATAATATTCCTATTTACGTTATTTATGCAGGGGAAGAGATTCGTAGGGAAGATGAATCTTTTTATTATCTAAATTATTTAACCAAATCAACTAAGGGAAAAATAGTTGTTTATAAAAATAGAGAAAGTATTGAAAATCTTATAGAACATATGCGAAGTTACCAATCAAGTTTTTATGAGTTAGTTTATCTTTCTTTTAAAAATGATTTAAAAAAAAGTTACTACAGGCCTTTAGACATTATCGTCAAATATAAAGGAATGGTCGGTAAAGATAATAGAGGGGGGTACCCGATTCCTTAAGTAATTTGTTGATTGCTGTAGGCTTCTTTAAGCTTTTTTGTCATCTTTTCTAAAGTAAATCGTTTTCCAATCGTTGTTGGTCCTTTTTCTTTTATTTTTTTCATTAATGTTTTGTTGTTCATCAATGTTTTGATTGCTTTTATAATGGATGAAGGATGGTTATTTTTTATTAAAAAAGCATTTTCTTGATGGGAGAGAAGTTCTTTTAAAGCTCCATAGGCAGTGGCAATAATTGCAGTTTTTTTAGAAAGAGCTTCAAGAGCTGTTAAACAAAAAGGTTCTTCCCACTTTTGGCTACTTGGAATCACTAGAATATCAAGTAATTGAAGATAGGCAAACTTTTCTTCAATAAAATCTAAATAATAAATTGTTTCTTTTGAAAAAGCAGAAATCATGTTTTTAATTTTCTTATCATAAGAAGAAATATCTGCTTTTCCTGCAATTAAAAATTGGATTTTTTTTGAGGAGTTTTTAAATAAAGTAGCTGTTTTAATAAAAGATTCAATTCCTTTTTCAGGGTGTATCCTTCCTAAGTAGCCAATTTTAAAACTGTTTTTAAGGATTAAAGGGTTTCGATTAAAGGCATTCACTTGTTTTTGATAAGATGATGGATCTTCTTTTGAAAGAGCGTTATAAATAACGATGATTTTTTTTGAAACTATTTTTTGTTTGATCATTTCTGCTTTTATAAATTTTGAAACGGCAATCCATTGATCAACAAAAAAATTAGAAAAAAACCTTATTGAGTAATTTAGCTTGAAACTATTGTGTCTTGAAAAAATAAGCTTTATTTTTGGAAAAAATATTTTAAAAAAAAAACCATAAGGATAATCTTTGGCAGTGTGAATGTGTAAAATAGGTTGTTTTATTTTTTTAATGAGATTAATTAATTTAAACAAGGTATAAAAATCAATGGGTTGTTTAAAAGGAAATGAATAAAACAAAAGGTTTTTTTTTTTTAATTTGAAGTAAATATCACTTTTAGATTTAACAATAGGAATTATTTTGAAATTTTTAGTGTTTGGAATGTTTAAAGAATCTATTAAAACCTGGTCTACTCCACACCATTTTTTACTACTGTTGATCATGAGAATAGTAATCATTTTATGATTGTATTCTTTTAATTCTTTTTTTAAAATAGTATAATAGATTTTTTTAAAATCCAATAATATTTTTAATATAGATAAAAGTTTATTTTTTGTTTTGGTAGTTAGTGTGCAAAAAGCAATTCTTTTAGGCAAAACAAATGTTGGTAAATCAACCCTTTTTAACCTTTTAACAAATAAAAAAGAAGCAATTATTTCACAAAAACAACATACTACACGTGATTTAAAAGAAGGGTTTGTTAGAAGAGATTCTAAACCTTATGTTCTTGTTGATAGCAGTGGGTTTGATGAAAGTGAAGAGCTTTTGGGAGTAGCGAGTAAGAAGGTCATTGATTATATTAAAGAATGTGATCTTGTTATTTTTCTCGTTGATATCAAATCAATTACAGATGAAGACATTGCATTGGCTAAACTTGTTAGAAAAAAACATTCTAATATTCTTTTTTGTGCTAATAAAGTGGATCATGATTTAGAAAATGAAACTCTTTTAAAAAGAGCTTTTCTTTTAAAATTAGGTGCTCCTCATTTTGTTTCTTGTCTTTCTTTTAGAGGTTTAGAAGAGCTTCATCAGAGGATATTTGTTGCTTTAAAAACAAATCAAGATTCAATTTTAAAATCAAAAAATCATTATTTTTTTCAAAATAATGATATAACGATTGTAATTGTTGGTAGGCCTAATGTTGGAAAATCTTCTTTAATGAATGCTTTATTAAAAAAAGAGCATGCCTTGACTTCTGCTTTAAGTGGCACGACAAGAGATACGGTGATTCGTTTTTTTCGATATCAAAATAAAAAGATTCGTTTAATGGACACTTCGGGAATGAGAAGACGAAGTCGAAAAAAGGAAGAATTAGAAATTTTTTCTCTTCAAAAAACAATTGACTCTATTAATAAAAGTGATTTTGCTATATTGGTGATAGAGCCTTTAGAAGGCATTACAGACCAAGATAAAAAGATTGCTTCTGTTTTAAGGAGTCGTCATAAACCTTTTTTTATTGTTGTTAATAAGTGGGATTTAGCTCAAGAGACAACTTGGAAAAAGTTTGAAGACAGGGTTCGTTTTCGATTTCCACATATTCATCAAGTCCCTATTATGAAAGCTTCTTGTTTGGATCAAAAGAATGTTCATTTAATCTTTAAAAAATGTTTAACTCTTTTTAAAGAAAAAGGGAAAGTACTTAAAACGAGTCAAATAAATCAAATGTTACAAAAAGCAGTTGAACATAACCCAAGCACAAAAAGTAAAAAAAAAGGATTAAAGATTTATTATGGGCTTCAAATTGAAAAAGACCCTTTAATAATACGGGTTTATATTAATTACAAAAAATTTTTAACAGCAGAGTATATAAAATATTTAAAAAATTCTTTAATGAAAGAAGCTGGTTTTAAAGCATCTGAAATTGAGTTTGAGTTTATGGAGAAAAAATGAGTTTAATTTTATTAATAATAAGTTATTTAATCGCTTATTTAATAGGAGCGATTCCGTTTTCGTTTATGATATCCAAATTTTTTTATGGAATAGATATTAGAAAAATGGGAAGTGGTAATGTGGGGGCGACTAATGTGATTCGTTTTTGTGGCAAGAAAGCAGGAGCTTGGGCGTATTTTTTAGATATTTCAAAAGGAATTGTGGCAGCTTATGTGTTGAGTTTATTTTCTCAAGTTTTTTTTTTAGATAGAGAAATCCAAAGTTGGATAATCCTTACTGCTTATTTTTTCCCTATTATAGGTCATATGTACCCGGTCTTTTTAAGATTTAAAGGGGGAAAAGGGGTCGCTGTTTCAGTGGGAATTTTTTTATATTTATTACCAATTGCGACTTTAAGTGCGATTATTATTTTTTTATTTCTTTTTTTTATCACTAAAATTATTTCACTTTGTTCAATTGTTGCTGCTTTTTTATTTCCTTTTTTTGTTTACTTTTATCAAAAAAACAAATTAGGTTTTGTTTTAGATTATCAAAGTTTTTTGGAAAAAAATTCTAATTTTCTTTTTTTAGTGTCTATTATTATAGCTTGTTTTATTATTGTTAAACATCGTGGTAATATTAAAAGACTGTTAAAAGGCAAAGAATATTCTTTTAAAAATAATAATAATTTATAATTTTATTAAATGAAACCAAATGTAATTAGTGTTATTGGAAGTGGTAGTTGGGGTACTGCTTTAGCCGTTGCTTTAAGTGAAAATCACAAGGTTTTACTTTGGTCTAGAGAAGAGAAGAAAGCTAAAGTGATAGAAGAAGCTAATGAAAATAAAAATTATCTTCCTGGCATTTCTTTGGATAAAATTGAAATTACTTGTGATTTAAAAAAAGCAGTTGAAGAAAGTCTTTTTTTGGTGATTGCGGTGCCTCTTAAATATGTAAGAGAAATTTTGAAAAAAATTAAAAAATTGACTTCAAAAGCTCATATTTTAATTAGTGTGATTAAGGGCATTGAGCAAGATACTTTTCAGTTTGCTTCTGAAGTTATCGATAAAGTCGTTCCTATTAAAAAATCTATTGTGGTTCTTTCAGGGCCCTCACATGCAGAAGAACTTGCAAAAAAAATGCCTACAATTGTTGTTGCTTCTGGAAACAATCAAAAAGATACAGAGCTTATTCAAAAACTTTTCACTACAAATTATTTACGAATTTATACCAATATGGATACAGTCGGTGTTGAAATAGGGGGGGCTTTGAAAAATGTTATTTCAATTGCATCAGGGATTGCCACTGGTTTAGGGTTTGGTATTAATACGACTTCTGCTATTATTACAAGGGGTTGTGTGGAAATATGTCGTTTAGGTTTACATTTAGGAGCAAAGGAAAAAACTTTTTTTGGACTTACAGGGGTAGGTGACTTGATAGCTACTTGTCATTCTCGTTACTCTAGAAATAATTTTGTTGGTAGAGAAATCGCAACAGGAAAGACAATTAGTACAATAGAAGGGTCTATGAAAATGGTAGCAGAAGGAGTGGGGACAACTAAAGCGGTTTTTAATTATATTTCTAAATATCAAATTGATATGCCTATTACAGAATGTGTTTATAAAATTCTTTTTGAAAATTTAAATACTAGACAAGCCTTTAACGAAATTATGAGCCGCTTACCTAAAGAAGAATTTGATTGAAATATTTTTATTTTTTCCAAAAAGCAGGGTGAAAGATAGCTAAAAAGGTAAAAAACTCTAGTCTTCCCATAATCATTAAAAAAGAACATAAAATTTTCGAACTCGATTTTAGTTGAAAAAAATTGTCTGTTGGTCCAAACTGATTTAAAGCAGGCCCTACGTTTGAAACAAAAGAAGTCACTGCTGAAAAACATGATAAAAAATCTATTTGATTTTGATGATATTCAATATTAAATAAAATTAATGTCCCTATGCCAATTGTAAGAATATACACAAAACAAAAAATAAAAACTCTTTGAATAAAACTTTCAGAAATAAGATGACCACTAATTTTTGTAGCAGTTATTAAATCTTGTATTAAAAGCCTTTTTATTTCTGAAGACACAGAACGATAGGCTGTAATAACTCTATAGAGTTTAATCCCTCCAGAAGTAGACCCAGAGCAACCTCCTATAAACATTAAAACAAGAATAATTGATTGTATCATCATTGGAAAAATTTCATAATCTGAATTAATAAAGCCTGTTGTTGTAATAATAGAAGTAACTGTAAAAAAAGAGTTTCTTAAATTTTTTTCAATGCTTGAGGAATCACTAATAAATAAAATAAGAAATACAAATAAACTCATTGTAATAATAACGATTAAATAGCTTCTTAGTTCTGTGTTTTTAATAAGAACCTTTAGGTTTTCTTTTAATTTCCTTTTCATATAAAAAGTAGAAAGGTATAATCCAAAGTTAATTCCCCCCATAATCATAAACAAAGAAACCACCCATTGTATTTCTTTAGAATACCCCATGAAACTATTATTTTTAGTTGAAAAACCACCTGTTGAAATAGAAGTGAGCGCATGACAAATCGCATCAAAAAGAGGCATTTTCATTAAAACAAGAATAATAAAAAAAATAACGGTTAAAACAAAATAAATAATCCATAGCTTTCTCCCTGTATCTCTAATATGAGGCGTCATACTTTCTTTTGAAGCTCCTGGTGCTTCAGAACGATAAAGGTTTCTTCCAGCTAGTCCTAATGTGGGAATAATCGAAATAAAAAAAACAATAATTCCCATTCCCCCTATCCATTGTGTTAATGATCGCCAAAATAAAAGTGTTTTTGGTAAGCTTTCAACATCGGTAAAGATGGTTGCTCCTGTTGTTGAAAATCCAGATGCTGATTCAAAAATAGCATTTACAAAAGAAATTGTTTCTAAAGCATACGCCCAATAAGGAATGCTTCCTATAAAAATCATTGAAAGCCAACCAATACACACAACACTTAAAGCTTCTTTAGGGGTACTTTTTTCAAACGTGCTTGTTTTAATGAGAATCATTAAAATAGATAAAAAAAGAAAACCAATAGTAAAGATACTGGCAGCATAAATCTTTGTTTTACTATAAAAGTAAAATAAATCTTTATCTAAATGATTATGAGTAGATAAAAAATAAATAATAAGAATAAATCCTATTAAAATCAAGCTTAAAACAAACCATAAATAGCCTGTCATTTTTAAAACTACTTTGTAGTGCATATGGGTAAGTTATAGTTTAATAATTTTTTTTAAAGCTTTTGAGTTTCCTTCTAAAGAGATGACAAGAATTCGGTCTTTTTCTTTAATTTCTATTTTTTTTTCTTCAGAATTGAGAAGAATACTGCTATTTCTCCAAATAGCAATTACTTCAATATCAGGGCTAATGTTATGAAAGACAGCATTGGCATCTTGATTAATAAGAGGTGAGCTGTGATCAATAAATTTATTAATGGCTCTTATGTTGGTTCCAGGGATAAACTCAGAATCTTCTTTTAAATTTAAATTAAAATATCTAGACAATTCGATAGCGACTAATTCATTTGGCATAATGACTTCGATGTTCATGCGTTTAAAAATAAAGTATTTGTCGGTGTGAGAAAGGACGGAAATAATATTAGGGATTTCTAGTTCTTGTGCATTAAGAGCTGAAATTAAGTTTTCAGCATCATCTTTACTACCACAAATAAAAGTTTTACAATTCTCTATATTTTGATTTCTTAAATTTTCAATATCTGTAAAATCACAGTGAATAACGGTGCCTCTAAATTTAGCTTGAAGTTTTTCACAAACTACTCTACTTTTTTCAAAAATAGTTATTCTATGATGAAGCTCAGTGGTACGAGAAATCATTGAAATAATGACTCTATTGACACCAGCGATATAAATAGTGTGTCGATGATTGTAATGTTTTTGTTTTTTATTTTCTATTTTTCAGAAAATAATTTTAAGAGTACCTTCTCTTGAAGAACATATGATTGCTTTTTCTCCAGAAAGTAAGATGTGATTTGGGTTATTTTTAACCAATCCTTCTCTAGTGGAATAAGCAATGATTTTGGTTTTTGGAGGAATTTTAATTTTTTTTAAAGGCTTTTTATACCAATTAGATTGCTTTAAAGGGGAGATTTGAGCAACATTTAATCTTCCTGAAAAATAATTTTCAATTTCTCGATAGGTATCACTTTGAATCCAATAAATTAATTTTGAAGCAGAGAGCTTGTTAGGAGAAATAAGCCAGTCAATTCCGAGATGAGATTGGAGTTCTAAAATATCTTCTGGAAAAATTTCATCTGAAATTAATTTTGAAACACAATATTTAGCTCCGATTCTTTTTGCTAATTGACACGATAAAATGTTAACGCTATCAGACATTGTCGTAGCAATAAAAATATCGCAAGTTGTTACATTAGAGCTTCTTAAAACATAATGCGAAAGACAATCTCCTTGAATCGACAAAACATCAAAGTGTTCTTTAAAATATTGTATTTTTTCTTCATCTGTATCGATGACAGTAATATTGACATTTTGTTTTGAAAGAACTTCAACTAAAAATTGACCCGTAGTTCCAGCTCCAGCAATGACGATTTCAAAATGTGACATTTATTTATCTTATAACAAAACCACCTCTAATTTTGAGTCATATTCATCTTTTAAAATACTTTGAATCGCCATTAAAGTCCCTCCCACTGCACTAGGGCAAGTCCCACAGGCTCCTTCATAGTGTACTGTTAAAACATGATCTTCTAAACTAACGACTTCAATATCTCCCCCATCTCCTTGAAGTCCGGGTCTAACGGTATGGTCTAAAATTTCATCAATTTTTTGAAGTTCTGGAGATAAAGATTTTTTGAATGTTTGATTAGAAGTCATTTTAAAATTAGGATCGTGTTCACTGCCTTTTTCTAAGATAAAGTTTTTAATCATAATTTCTAAATCATCCCAAGGAGTTTCTTCTGATTTGGTGACAGTGATCGTATTTTGAAAAAATAAAGTTGATGGACTCCTTCTAAATCAAAAAGACAGCTCGCTAAAGGGACATGTAAGCACTCTTCTTTAGTAGTGATGGTAATCTTGCCATCTATGAGCAAATCTTTATCTACAATAAATTTTAAAGCATTGGGGTTAGGGGTTTGTTGGGTAATAACTTTCATTAATTTAATTCCTAAGTTTAATTCTTAATAATTATTTTCTGTTGAAATATTTTTTTGTTTTTTTTCAATGGCACTTTTAAGAGTATACCAAGGTAGTATAGCACATTTAACTCTTGAGGGGTATTGGCAAATACCAGAAAAAATACAGAGCTTTTCTAAATGATTTTTTTCTTGATTTTCTTTTAATTCTCCTTTAATAAGAGCTTTAAAAATACTAAAGAGTTTATAAAAATCTTTAGTATTCATTCCTTTGACTCTTTGGCTCATTAAAGAAGCCGATGCTTTTGAAATAGCGCAACCATTGGATTGATAAGCGATATTTTCAATTGAGTCTTCGTTTTTTATTTTAAGAGTAATAAAAATGGTGTCACCACATAGAGGATTATTACCTTCTGCTTGGTGGGAGGGATTTTGGAGGAGACCGGTATTTCTTGGATTTTTATTATGATCTAAAATCGTTTGTTGATAAAGTTCGTTTGAGTTCATTTTATTTTATGAAAAAATTTTTTTAACTTTTTCAATCCCTTTAACTAAAATATCGATGTCTTCTTTTGTATTGTAAAGACTAAGAGAAGCCCTTGCAGTAGCGGGTATTTTATAGTACTTCATAATAGGTTGTGTGCAATGATGTCCTGTGCGAATAGCAATGCCTTCTTGATCTAAAACACTCCCAATGTCGTGAGGGTGGATGTCTTTTAAAGTAAAAGAAAATACAGAGCTTTTATTTTTAGCTTCACCGATTATTTCCAGATCTTTTATTTTTTTTAATTTTTTTTGGGTGTAGTCAAACAACTCTTTTTCACGAGATGAAATTGTTTCCCAAGAAAATTGTTGGATAAAGTCAATGGCGGCTCCAAAACCGATCACTTGTGCAATAGGGGGAGTGCCTGCTTCAAATTTATAAGGGAGATCATTAAAAATAGTTTTTTCAAAATCAACACTTAGAATCATGTCTCCACCACCCTTGTAAGGAGGCATTTTGTCTAAAAAAGATTCCTTTGCGTATAAAACGCCCAGTCCATTAGGCCCAAACATTTTGTGAGCTGAAAAAACTAAAAAATCAATGTCTAATGCTTGTACATCAATGCTCGTATGTAACATTGCTTGAGCGGCATCAATCAAAACAGGAATGTTTTTTTCGTGAGCAATGTGAATCATTTTTTTTATAGGGTTAATCGTACCTAAGGAGTTAGAATAATAAACAACAGAAATAAGCTTTGTTTGATTAGAAATTTTTTTTTCAAATGTTTCTAGATTAATGTCACCCATTTGGTTAATAGGAATGACATCAAGATTTGTTTCATTTTGTTTTTTAAGTAATTGCCAAGGAACAATATTAGAGTGATGTTCCATATGAGTGATCAAAACAGCATCTCCTTTTTTTAAAAAACTTCTCCCATAACTTTGAGCAACTAAATTAATAGAATCAGTCGTACCACTAGTAAAGATAATTTCGTGGTGATGTTTGGCATTAATAAAGTCTTTTATTTTTTCTCTAGTTTTTTCATAAGCAATCAGTTGCTTGCTGTGAAAGTGTATGAACGCCTCGGTGAATGTTAGAAGTTTCTAATAAGTAATGCTTGGAAATAGCTTCAACAACAGGTTTTGGTTTGAGTGTTGTTGCTGCACTGTCTAAATAAGTAAGAGATTTTCCATTAATTTTTCTATTTAATATAGGAAAATATTGCTTAATATTTTCAATTGGGTTCATGGTAAGATTTTTTTTAGTTTTTAAAAAAGTCTTTAATGCTTTTTTCCAATCGTTTTTTTATTTCTGGATTTTCATTTAAAAGGACAATTTCCTCAATAAATCCATAAGCTAATAGTTCAGTGGCGTCTTTTTTTGAAAGCCCTCTACTTTGGAGGTAAAAGACCTCTTCTAAGCTAGGTTGACCTAAAGTGGCCCCATGAGTGCATTTAACGTCATCGGCGTGAATTTCTAATTGAGGTCTTGCATTGACTTGAGCTTTTGGACTTAAAAGCAAATTTTTATTTAACTTATTAGCGTTTGTTTTTTGAGCATCTTTAAAAACAACGATTTTCCCTGTGAAGTTACAAACACACCGATCTTTTAAAATATTTCTATATTGCTGCATGCTTTCACAATCTCTAAATTGATGTTCGACGGTTGTTCTTTGGTCAAGGTTTTGAGTTTCTTTTCCAAGTGAAATTCCATTTAAAAAAGCTTTGGCATTTTGTTTTGAAAAAGTAACTTGCACATCACTGACTACATTTTTTCCTCCATTTTGAAAGAAAAAACTATTAACTACACTTTCTTCTCCTAAATGAACTCGTAAAAAATTAACGTGATTAGTCGTTTTAGCTTCTAATTCTAAGTTTGTGTAGTGGACTTTTGCTTTATCTCTAATGATTAAATCTGTGGCATGGTTTGTAAAATGTTTTGAATTGGTGGAATAATAAGTTTCTATAACCTCACAACTGGCTTCTTGTTGTATATAAAATATATTTTTTTTAACAAGCATCATTTGATCTTCTAAATTTTCTGAAACATAAAGAAAATGAATTGGTTTTTCAAGTTTTGTTTTTTTAGCAATAGAAATCGCAACGCCTTCTTCAAAAAGAGCCTCATTAAGGCTTTCAAAAGGATCTTTGTTTTCAAAAAGAGAAGAGGAATTTTTAATAAAAAATAAATCTTCTTTAAAAGCATCTTTAATTGGAAATAATGTTAATTTTTCTTTTTCTAAAATTCTTGATTGGTTTTTTTGATAAATTCCATTGTAAAAGACTAATAAATTTTCTTCTTTATGAGTGAGTGACTTGATGGCTTCATTAACCTTAGGGTTTTTTTCTTCATTTTCTTTACTTAAAGTTGTTTGTAATGTTTTATTTTCAATAGAAGCCACCAAATTGTTATAACGCCATAGTTCGCTTTTTTCTTTAGTAGGAAGATCTTGGTTTGAAAGGGCATCTAAAGCTTTTAATTTTTTTTCTTGAAACCATCTTGGGGTAGTAGAAGATAGGATGCCATTTTTTATTTTATTAATACCTTCTAATAATTCAATCATCATCATTTTTCATGTTTCCTTTTTTTAAATACTTATAGTTGATATGACTAAGCAATCCAATCATATCCTTTTTTTTCAACTTCAAGAGCAAGATTTTTATCTCCTGATTTAATAATTTTCCCATCTTGTAAGATATGAATGTAGTCGGGGACAACATAATTTAAAAGTCTTTGATAATGTGTAATTAAAACAATAACATTTTTAGATGACTTTAATTTATTAATCCCCTCTGCTACAGTTCGAAGAGAATCAATATCAAGACCGGAGTCTGTTTCATCTAAAAAAGACACTTTTGGAGTTAGAATAGCCATTTGAAGAATTTCATTTCTTTTTTTTTCTCCTCCAGAAAAATCAACATTAAGTTGTCTGTTAATAAAAGACTCGGGGATATTTAAGAGATTCATTTTTTCTTTAACAAATTTCTCAAAATCAATTGGATCTAATTCTTCACTTCCTTGATGCTTACATATTTCATTAAAAGATTTTCTTAAAAACTCAATATTAGAAACGCCTGGAATTTCTATAGGGTATTGAAAACTCATAAAGATTCCTTCCTTAGCTCTCTCATCGACTTCCATTTCTAAAAGGTTTTTTTTTTTAAGATTGACTTCATAATCAATAGAGCCTTCTGTTACTTCATAATCTGGATGCCCTGAAATAATTTTAGATAAAGTACTTTTCCCCGATCCATTGGGTCCCATAATAGCGTGAATTTCACCTTCTTTGACGTCTAAATTAATTCCTTTTAGAATAGGGTTTCCTTCAACAGTTGCATGTAAATTTTTAATCGTTAACATAATAATTTTTCTCCTTATTTCTCTTATCTTTAAATACTTAAATGAATCAAATGTTTTTTTTAACCAACACTGCCTTCTAATTTCATTTCTAAAAGTCTCACTGCTTCCACTGAAAACTCTAATGGTAGCTTATTAAAAACATCTTTACAAAATCCATTGATTAAAAGAGATACAGCCCCCTCGGCGTCGATACCTCTAGTTTGAAGATAATGAATTTGTTCAGCTGATATTTTAGAAGTTGAGGCTTCGTGTTCAATAACGGCCGTATTATTTTTACTTTCAATGTAAGGAAAAGTATTGGCTGTACACTGATCTCCAACCAACATAGAATCACACTGAGTGTAGTTTCTAGCATGGTCTGCTTTGCTGCCAACGCGTACGAGTCCACGATAACAATTTTTTGATTTATCAGCTGAAATTCCTTTGGAAACAATGGTTGAACGAGTATTTTTTCCAATATGAATCATTTTAGTCCCTGTGTCAGCTTGCATTTTGTTATTGGTTAAAGCAACAGAATAAAACTCTCCAATGGATTCATCCCCTTGAAGGATAACCGATGGGTATTTCCAAGTAATTGAAGAACCAGCTTCTACTTGAGTCCAAGAAATCTTGCTTTTTTTTCCAAGGCATTTTCCTCTTTTGGTTACAAAGTTGTAAATCCCACCGACCCCTTCTTCATTACCGGCATACCAGTTTTGGACGGTTGAATAATTAATCGTTGCATTTTCTAAAGCAACAAGCTCAACAACAGCTGCGTGTAATTGATTTTCATCTCTCATAGGAGCGGTACACCCTTCTAGATAATTCACAAAACTGCCTTCTTCTGCAATAATGAGAGTCCTTTCAAATTGTCCTGTGCCAGCATCGTTTATTCTAAAATACGTCGACAAATCCAAAGGACATTTCACTCCTTTAGGGATATAACAAAAAGATCCGTCTGAAAAAACAGCCGCATTTAAAGAAGCGTAAAAATTATCTGTATGAGGGACAACAGAACCAATATATTTTTTAATAAGATCAGGGTGCTTTTGAAGTGCTTCTGAAAAAGAACAAAAAATAATTCCAAAAGATTCTAATTTTTCTTGATGCGTCGTCCCAACAGAAACACTATCAAAAACAGCATCCACAGCAACACCAGAAAGTCGCTTTTGCTCTGAAAGAGGAATCCCTAATTTTTCGAAGGTTTGTAATAACTTGGGGTCCACTTCATCCAAACTTTTTTTTAAAGCCTTTTCCTTAGGTGCAGAATAATAACGAATGTCTTGATAATCAATCGGTGGATAAGAAACATCTGCCCATATTGGTTGTTGCATTTTTTTCCAAGTATGAAACGCTTTTAAACGAAACTCTGTCATGAAACTAGGTTCTTTTTTGATGCTTGAAATCTTTTTAATCACTTCTTCATTAAGTCCTTTTTCAATTCTTTCTGTTTCAATTTCAGTATGAAATCCATATTTATACTGACGATTTTTAAACTCTTCGCTTGTTGTTATTTCTTCGCTTGTTTTTTCCATCTTTTATTTCCTTGTAATGTTTTTTAATAAATTTCTTTTTTTGAAGAAGCGGTAATTAAATTAATAAGATCAATCTTTTTAAAAAATTCTTTAAAAAGATGATCTATTTCTTTCATAGGGTCAATGATATTACAGGTGGATTCCATAGAGCAGCTGGTTGTTTCAAGTTTTTTACTCTTTAGGCATTTTACAATCTCTAAAGGACCTAAAAGAGCTTCGTTTAAATCATAAAGGCTTAATTCTTTTAGATTATCTTCTAAAAAATAACCTCCATAAATTCCTTGCTCAGATTTTAAAATTTTTTTTTTCGCCATTTTTTGCATTACTTTTGCAATTGTCTCATAAGGTATCTGATAACTTTTAGCAATGTCTTTAGCTGTAATACGTTTGTTTTGTTTTGTTTCTTTTTGTTCTTTGTACATGTGCCTTAATGTAATTAAGGCATATTCTACAATCTTGTTAATTTTAACCAAGTACTCTCAAAAATTCAAAATACGATTTTTTATTTCGTATTTTAAAAATAATACAATCTTTTTAAAAAAAAGTGTCAAATTTTAGCTTTGTTTTTTTAAATTTTTTACTTTTTAATTCAAACCTTCGATTCATTGATGACTTTTATACCAAGTAAGGAGATAAGGTTTTTAAAAACATAGAGGTTTTTTGGAAACTTTCAATGACCCCTTGGTTTAAAGTAATTATTTTCTGACAAAATTTTTTAAAATCTTTTGGATTTTGAGAAATATACAAAATAATAATTTTTTTTTTTTTTTGAGTTTCTTTTAAAAATGAAAAAATTTTTGTTTTTATTTTAATATTAATGCAATTTAAAGCTTCATCTAAAAGTAAAAGATTAAACTCAGAAAGTAACGCTCTTGCCAAAGCAACTCGTTGTTTTTCTCCATCAGAAATTTCATTAGGCATTTGATTAAGAAAACTTTCTAAATTTAAATGAAACACCATTTCTTCCATTTCTTTTTTAGTAGAAATACTTTTTTTTAACCCGTACCTTATATTTTCTTCAATAGAAAGATGCGGAAACAAACTATTTTCTTGAGGAATATAAGCAATTTTTCTTTTTTGAATCATCAGGTTTGTTTGAGTTTTACTATTAAAAAGGCAGTGATCTTTTATTTGGATCAATCCTTTTTTAGGGGTTTTAATTCCACACAATGTTTCAAATAAAGATGTTTTTCCTGCTCCATTAGGGCCCCATATCCCAATGGAAGAGGCTTTTGTTGTGAGATTTATATTGAGGATGAAATCTCTTAAAGGGAGTTTAAGATTTTTAATGATAATCATAATTTTTTTTTAAAAGCCACCTTTGAATCAAAGTACAAATAAAACCTAAAATAAAAGCCCAAAGTAACAGTCGATAAGCACTAGTGTCCTTCCCTATTAAAAAATGATGATAAATTGATAAAGATAACGTAGATGTTTTTTCGGGAATATTGCCTGCTATCATCATTGTCGTACCAAACTCACCGATAGCTTTTACAAATGAAATAAGAAGTGCTGAGAGAAAATGTCTAAGGCAAAGAGGAAATGTAATGGTTAAAAAAACTTTTAAATTACTTGCCCCTAGTGTTTTTGCAATCATTTCTAGTTTTAAAGGAGTGTTTTCAAAGCCTGTTTTCATGATTTGAACAAAAAAAGGAAACGAAGTGATACTCATCGCAATTACAATTGCTTTCCAAGTAAAAATAATTTCTATATTATTTCTTGCTAATAATTTTCCTATAAAACCTTCTTGACTCAGTAAGAGTAAAAGCAAAAAACCTGTGGCCACAGGAGGAAAGACAATGGGTAAATAAAAAAAAGATTCTATAACGCTTTTCCCAAACCAAGATTTTTTTGCTAGAATCCAACTAATGAAAACACCTCCAGGAATAATTAAAATAGTGCTTAAAAAAGCCATCTTAAAAGTAAATAAAATAATCTTTAGTTCTTCTTGATGCATGTTTTAAGGAATTAAAAAGCCATATTTTTTAAAAATATTTTGACTTGTTTTTGAAACAATGAAATTTAAAAAAGCATGACTATTTTCATTGATGTTTTTTTTTTGGATAAGAGCTATAGAATAAGCAATTTCTACTTTGGGGTTATTTTTAAATTGATAAATTGTTTTTATGGATGGTTCTAAAAAAATATCGCTTTGATAACAAATCCCTACAGGAGTGTTTTTTAATTTTACAGCAAGGATTACATTTCTGGCATTTAAAGTAAGAATCATTTTTTTTTTTAAACTACCCCAAAGACTTAAATGATTTAATATTTTTTTGGTATAATCTCCACAAGGAGAAAAATGATAATTAGCAATCGCTATTTTATTAATGAAAGCATCTAAAAGAAAAGCAGGACTTGTTTGTTGGCCCATCATATTTTTAATTGTGATAATAACGAGTTTGTTTTTTAAGATTTTTTTTTTAGTGTTTTTTATGATTCTGTTTTCAAGGATAGAAAACGGTTTTTCACCTGCAGAAATAAAAAGATCTACAGGAGCACCTGTTTTAATTTGTTTTGCTAAAATACCCGAAGCTTGAAAATGATAATTAATGGTAATTTGATTCGTTTTCTCGTAAATTTTTTTGACTTCCTCTAAGGCTTCTGTAAGGCTAATTGCAGCATAAATCAAGATTTTTTCTTTGGGGAAAATAGAAGAAAAAGTAAAAAAAATGATTAAAAATGTTTTTTGAAACAATTTTTATTTATATAAGATTTGTCTTATCTTTTTGTAAGGATTAATTATTGAGCTTAATACCAACAGAGAGATTAAAACGATAATTTAGTGTATTTTCAAAATTTTTAAATGTATCAACAGTCCTGATATTACTTCCGAAATGAAACTTATAATAAGTTAAGACAATCCCGCCTTCTGTAATCAGTAAAAGCCCTTCTTGATAAGATCCATTAAAAAAATTTTTTAAACCAAGACCCAGTCCAAAATAAGAATAAACTTCTATATTTTCTTTACTGTAAACGGGTATAATAATGTCACTAGTAGTAGATAAAATATAATCAACCGATTTGGCATGATAAAGTGTTGTTTCTAAGTTTTCATTGATTTCATAAGTAGGTCGATAATACAAAATAGATCCTATAGAAAAACGTAATCCTGTAAAAAAAGGTTTGATTCGAATGAGAAGATCCAAACTATCAATGGAAAGACCAAAATAATTGTTTTCTGTAGTTGTTCCTGAGAAGATATTAAAAGGAGGAACTACTTTTTCCCCTTCACTAATCTCTAAAAGACCACTATTCCCAATAGGCATCACAGCAAATCCTCCATTAATTAAAAGACTGCTTTCTATAAGATTGCCTTTTTGATTTCTAAAAAATTTCTTTTTATTAATGAATTCTAATCCTTTTGTTTGTTTTAGGAGTCTTTTTGTTGATGCAAGAAAATATCCTTTTTTTAAAACAGATATCTCTCCTTTCCATACGCTTTTTAAAATAAGCTTGTCCTTTTCTATTTTTACTAAATGAACACTGTCAATAAAGCCGATGTAAACCGAACGTTTATTGATCATTTCTTTATTGGCATAAACATCAAAAATTTCTCTTTTTTTATAAGATTGTGATTTTCCTTTTGTTGCATAAATAAGGTCGTTTTGTATGTCTTCAATAATGATATCTCCAAAAATCAATGAAGTGATTGTTGAAATAAAAAAAATAAAAATAACTTTTATTTTCAATTTTTTTTTATAAAATAAATTCATTGTCTGAAAGAGCTTTGACTTCATAAAGGTAATCTTTTTTTTGTTTTTTTTTGTCAAGCTCCTTTTTCCCTTTTTTAATAGGGAGATGAATTATTTTTAATAAGTTTTGTTTATTATTAACCTTATTTTCAATAATACCCAAGAGGTCTTCTTTCTCCACGCCTTTTTTATGAAGGGAAGAAGTTTTTTTGATTTTGGTTACTTTAAATAAGTTAATTATTTTTTTTTCAAATGTGTAATTTTTTTTAATAGGTTTTAAAGCAATTCCAAAAAAAGGATAAAAAGTTTCTATTTTGGGTGTCTTTGGATTTGTAATTAAGGTTGTGTAAAGAGGGGAAGAAGGTCTTTTATTTAAAACAATATAGTAATTTTTTTTTTTAAGATTGGATTCAAATTCAAGTAAAATTGCATTTCCTGCTTGTAAATTATTAATAATATAATTTGCTTTTTTGATACTATTAATAGGAATATGATTAATTTTGATTAAAAAGTCTCCTTGATAAACGTCTTGATTGTGAATAATTGAAGAAGGGAAGACATAATCTATTTCAAGTTTTTTTTCGCTAGTAAAATTTATTAAAAGACCAATCCATGGTCGATTAATGACAATACTTTTATTACTTGAGTCTGGGTTAAAGGGAAGAAGCAATTCTTCATCAGTATCAGTGACGATTTTGTTATATCGATTAATTGTTTGTCTAATGTATTTTTGTTTTGAAATTAAAAGATTATTAAGATAAAAAAGACTATTAGTGTAGTCTTTTTTATTAAAAAAATGATAAAAAAATTGCTTTTGTTCAAATAAAAATTCATTAATAGCATGATCGATTTTTTTAGGTTGAAATTGTTTATTTTTATTCACGAATTCAAAGAATTCGTGATAAGTTTCTTTTTTAAGAAACGTTGTAACTTGTGTTTTGTTAGGTTTTTTAATAAGAAGAGGAGCTGTATTTTTTACTTTTTTTTTACTTTTTTTATTATTCGAAAATGAAGGAATGATTAAAATTGTTCCGAGAATTAAAATGTAATAAAACCATTTTTTTAATAAAAATATTTTTATTTTTGAAAAATTTTTATTGAATGTAATAATTAATTTCATTATAATATTTCTATAGTTTAAATATGTTTTTTTTTCAATTTTTATTTTTTATCGTTTTTTATTTATTTATTATCATCGGTTGTGGGCTTGAGAAGATTGAATTTGAAGATGAGTCTATTACTTTATTTGAAAATGAAACGAGGGTTCTTAAATATCGAGAAGTTGGTCTTAAAAGAATTAATGAACAAGTTTTTTTTAGCTCAGATGATGAAGAGATTGTCAAAGTGACAGAAGGTGGAAGAGTTGTAGGAAAAGGAGTGGGGGAAGCGAAAGTTTCTGCTTTTTCTAGTTATAATGTAGAAATTAAAGACATGATCAGTATTCGTGTTACAAATTAATATTAAATTGGAGTTTAAACATTTAATTATTTTTAATTTTTTCAAAGATGCTCTTTGAAAACAAGTCGGTTTTTCGTCTTGTTAAGCGACATCAATATATTGATGATTGGTTTCCTTTTCGCTATTCTTTAGATTTAGAAAGTGGTTGTGCTTACAAATGTGTTTTTTGTCGTGTTAATTGGCGTGAAGAAAAAACGCTTATTAAAAAAGAGAATGCTTTAGAGATTTTTGAAAAAGAAGTTAAAGGGATTCCTAAAAATCAATTAATTGGGTTAGGAGGTGGTTATAATGAACTTTTTTCAAAGCCACTTGATAATAGTAGTTTTAGTAAACGCTTTATTCATCTTTTGATCAAAAACGAATTAACTCCTTTCATTTTAACACGTAGCCAAGGAGTTTCTATTTTACTTTCCACAGCACAACTTTTTTCTAAAGAACAATTGCCTGTTATTGCGATGAGTATTTCTTCTGTTGATAATGCCTCTTCGCAATTAATTGAGCCTGATAGCTGTTTACCTAGTGAACGTTTAGAAGCTTTGATAAAACTTGTTGAGGAAGGATTTAAAATAGGCATTTGTTATATGCCTGTGATTCCTTTTTTTAATGACTCAAAAGAAGAAATTGAAATTACGGTTGTAAAAGCAAAGGAAATTAAAAGTTCGTTTATTTTATTTAATATGTTGGATAAAGAAGCTCTTTTGTACTTATGGGAGCGTGATTTTTTTTCTAAAAATAAAACGCAACGTCAAAAGGTAAAAGAACTTTTAGACGAAAAAGAAACTTTGAAAGCTTATTACTTGGAGAAGGAATTTTTTTTTATTGAATGCTGTAAAAAACATAAAATACTCCCTAGAATTGAACGTTCTCTTTTTTCTGGAAAAATTTCGCTTAAAGATGAAATTACGGTTGTTTTAGCAAGACTTTATTATTATTTTTTTTATCTCAAGACGAAGAAAGATGGGTTTCGTTTTGCAGCTTATTCTTTAAATAAGTTAAGTGAAGAGGAATTTGAAAAGCATTTAAAAAATTATTCTTTAGATCAGTTAAGTGGTTTTGGAAAATATATTAGTGAAATTGTTTATAAAATGGTGTATCAAAAAAATTTTGATTATTATGAAAAAAATATAAATGCTTTTTTTTAATTTTTTATTTTTGTTTAATTAACTATAATTATACTAAGAGTTTTAAGACTTGAGTTTTTATTAATTTTAAAAACATCAAAAAAGGAATTATAAAAAATGAAAGAAAAAATAGCGATTATTAATGGGGTAAGGACTCCTATGGGAAAAGCGGGTAGTATGTTAAAAAATATACCCGCGGATGTCTTAGGAGCGTATGCTCTTAAAGAAGTTCTTCGGATTTCTAATGTTTCTTCTAATCAAATTGATGAAGTTATTTTTGGGAATGTAGCTCAACCACATAATGCAGCTAATATTGCTAGAGTGATTGCTTTAAAATCAGCTTTACCAATAGAGGTACCGGCTTATACGGTGCACCGCAACTGTGCTTCTGGAATGGAAGCCATTACTTCAGCGGCTGATAAGATTATAGCAGGTCGTTCAAGGATTTTAGCGGTTGGAGGGAGTGAATCGATGAGTCATATTCCTCTTTTATTTGGAGAAGAGATGAGTTTTTTTTTTGAAAAACTAATTCGAGCGAAAACATTTAGCCGTAAATTGCTGACGTTTTTTAGTTTTCGTTTGAGTCATTTGAAGCCTGTTGTTGGGCTTGTTGAAGGATTAACCGACCCTGTTTGTGGGATGATTATGGGAATGACGGCTGAAGTGTTAGCAAAAGAGTTTAAGATTTCTAGAGTAGAGCAAGATCAATATGCGCTGAGGAGTCATCAAAGAGCTTGTAATGCGATTGAAAAAAATATTTTTAAAGAAGAAATAGTGCCTGTTTATGATCCTAAAGATTATTCTAAAGTTTTAAGTATCGATGAAGGTCCAAGAAAAGAACAGTCAAGAGAATCTCTTGAAAAATTAAGACCATATTTTGATAGAAAAAATGGGACAGTGACAATTGGTAATTCTTGTCCTGTTAGTGATGGAGCTTGTGCGTTAGTTTTGATGAGTGAGAAAAGAGCGAAAAGTATGAAATTAAAACCTTTGGGGTATCTTAGAGACTATGCTTACGTTTCTTTGGATCCTCATAGAATGGGACTAGGTCCTGTGTATGCAACCAATAAATTATTAAATCAAACAGGTGGAGCAATGAAGGATTTTGATTTAATTGAGATGAATGAAGCGTTTGCTGCTCAAGTGATTGCAAATGAAAAAGCTTTTGATTCGAGCTTGTTTGCAAAAAAATATTTAGATAAAAGTAAAGCCTTAGGAGCTTTAAATAGAAATCGTATCAATGTTAATGGAGGGGCGATTGCTTTAGGTCATCCTGTAGGAATGACAGGTGCTAGGTTGGTACTTCACCTTTTAAAAGAGCTTAAAAGAAAAAAGAAGTCAAGAGGGCTTGCAACTCTTTGTGTAGGTGGTGGACAAGGAGCTGCTTTAGATTTAGAAGTAGCAGCATGATAAAACTTAAAACTGAAAAACAAGGCATTAAAAGACTTGTTTTTGATCTTCAAAATGAAAAAGTTAATAAGCTTAGTTTAAAAGTCCTTTTAAAGCTTGATGAAACACTTGATCAGTTATCAAAAAATAAGGAAACAAAGTTACTAACTATTGAGAGTGGTAAAGAAAAAATCTTTATTGCTGGTGCAGATATTAGTGAAATCCAAAGTATTCAAAATCCAAAAGAAGCTGAAGAAAAATCAAAACAAGGTCAAGAAATTTTATCTAAAATAGAAAATTTACCTTTTTCAACGGTTGCTGTTATTCATGGGGCTTGTTTAGGAGGTGGTCTTGAGCTTGCTTTGTGTTGTGATTATCGAGTGGTTACTGATGCGGCTGAAACAAAGATAGGTCTACCTGAAGTTAATCTTGGTATTATTCCTGGATTTGGAGGTTGTTACCGATTGCCTAAAGTGATCGGTTTAGAGAAATCTTTGGAAATGATCACTACAGGTAAAATCATTGATGGTCGTAAAGCTTTTAAAATAGGTTTGGCGGATGCTTGTTATCACGTAGAGTATTTGGAAATGTTTCTCCCTTCTTTTTTAGAAAAAATTAAAAACTCTAAAAAGAAAAAAAAGAAACCTTCTTTTTTAATGCGTCAGTTTTTATTAGAAAAAAATATTTTTGGAAGAAAACTTCTTTTTTCTATGGCAAAATCTCAGCTTTTAAAAAAGACAAAAGGCTTTTATCCCGCTCCTCTTAAGGCGATCCAGGCGATTTCAAAAATTCAGGGCAAAAGAAGAAAAAAAGCTCTTAAAATAGAAAGAAAAATTTTTTCTATTTTAGCAACAACTGAAATTAGCAAAAATCTTATTAATCTTTTTTACACTTCTGAAGCCTTAAAAAAAGATACAGGTGTTAATAAAAAAAATAACGTGTCTCCAAAAAAAATCAATACCTTAGGTGTTTTGGGAGCAGGAATTATGGGAGGGGGAATTGCTTGGCTTTTTAGTTATAAAGATTTTCGAGTATTGATGAAAGATATGGTTTTAGAATTTCTACAAAAAGGATTTGATTCTTGTTATAAAATTTACAAAAATTTATATAAAAGGAGAAAAATTACTTCTAGAGAGATTGAGCTTAAAATGCTTAAAATTAATGGAGTGCTAGATTATCAAGGAATGGATAAAGCAGAGGTGATTGTTGAAGCTATTGTGGAAGATCTTCAAATTAAAAATAAAGTTTTTAAAGAACTTGAAACTCATATTTCAAAAGAAGCCATTGTCGCTAGTAACACCTCTTCGCTTTCTATTACCGAAATGGCAAAAGCTTTTAAGGCACCAAAACGATTTTTAGGAATGCACTTTTTTAACCCTGTTAATCGGATGCTTTTAGTTGAAATTATTGCTGGAAAAGAAACAAGCGATCAAGCCATTGTTACCCTTGTTTTTCTTTCAAAGAAGCTTGGAAAAGTGCCTGTTGTTGTTAAAGATTGCCCTGGTTTTTTAGTTAATCGAATTTTATTTCCTTATCTAAACGAAGCCTTATATCTTTTGATAGAAGGTTGCCCTATAGAAAAAATTGATCAAGCGATTGTTTCTTATGGGATGCCAATGGGACCGTTGACTCTTTTAGATGAAGTGGGTCTTGATACAGCTAATAAAGTAGGGAAAATTTTAGAAAATGGTTATGGAAAGAGAATGGAAGCGTCGATCTTTTTAAAAGAAATGGTTGAAGAAAAAAAATTACTTGGAAAAAAAAATAAAAAAGGTTTTTATCTCTATGAATCAAAAAACCCTTTGGTTAATTCTGAAATTTTTAAAATCGTTAAGCGTTATAGAAAAAGTAAAAAGAAAAACTTTTCTTCTGAAGAAATTGTAGAACGATGTTTTTTAGCGATGATTAATGAATCAGCTAAGTGTTTAGAAGAAGGCATTATTTCAAAAGCTTGTTATTTGGATATGGCAACGATTATGGGTATTGGTTTTCCTCCATTTAGAGGAGGGATTCTTCGGTATGCTGATGCTTTTGGAATTGAAAAAATTTCTAAAAGGCTTACTTTTTTTTATGATACTTATGGTAAACGTTATGAAGTAGCTCGTTTGCTTTTAGAGATGTCAGCGAAAAAAAAGAAATTTTATTAAATTATAAAAAAGGAAATTAAAGTGAAAAAAATTAAATCATTAGATCAAAAGCAGATCGATGAAAAAAAAGAAGCCATGGATATTGCTGAAGATTCACGTCAAAAAGATTGGCATTACCCTAGTTTTATGGCAGAGCTTTTTAAAGGTAATTTTAGATGGGATTTAATGTGCTCGTATCCAAAGCAAGATCCAAAAGATAAAAAAGAAGGCGATCTCTTTATTGTTAAGCTTGAAAAATGTCTTAAAAAAAATATTGATCCTGCAGAAGTGGATAAAAATGGAAAATTACCCCCCCAAGCCCTTAAAGAACTTGCTAAAATAGGGGCTTTTGGGATGAAAATTTCAAAAACTTATGGAGGACTTGGACTTTCGGTGGTTAATTATACTAGAGCCGTTGCTTTTACTAGTACTTATTGTGCTTCGACAGCGGTTTGGCTTTCTGCTCACCAAAGTATTGGAGTCCCTCAGCCACTGAAGCTTTTTGGTACAGCAGCTCAAAAGAAAAAATACTTGCCTCAATTTGCAAAAGGAGCTATTTCTGCTTTTGCTCTCACAGAACCAAATGTTGGTTCTGATCCTGCAAAGATGATGACAACAGCAAAGTTTTCAAAAGATGACAAATTTTATCTTTTAAATGGTATTAAGCAGTGGTGTACCAATGGGCCTTCGGCAGATATTATTATTGTGATGGCTTTAACAGCTCCTAAGATTATTAGAGGAAAGGAAAAAAAGCAAATCTCTGCTTTTATTGTTGAAACAAAAACACCTGGTTTTAAAGTGCTGCATCGATGTCAGTTTATGGGGATACGGGGTATTTCTAATGGGCTTTTAAGTTTTAAAAATGTTAAAGTCCCTGTTGAAAACCGAATTGGAAAAGAAGGAGAAGGGCTTAAAATATCCTTTGTTACTTTAAATGCAGGTCGATTGGCTATTCCTGCTTGTTCAGCAGCAGCTGGAAAATGGTGTATGAATGTTAGTCGTAATTGGGCAAACAATCGCGTCCAGTGGGGGAATCCTATTGGAAAACACCAGGCAATAGCTAAGAAATTAGCTAATATGTCAGCGGATACGTTTGCGATGGAAAGTATGGCGTTTTGGACTGCTTTTATGGCAGATAAAGAAAAGGTAGATATTCGTCTTGAGGCCGCTTGTGCCAAATATTATGCTTCTGAAGCCGCTTGGAATATTGTAGATGAAACACTTCAAATTAGAGGTGGCAGGGGATTTGAAACAGACTCTTCTCTTAAAGCAAGAGGTGAGGAAGGGATCCCTGTTGAGCGTGTTTTAAGAGACATTCGTATTAATCGTATTATTGAAGGGACTAGTGAAATTATGCAACTTTTTATTGCAAGAGAAGCAGTTGATATGCATTTCCGTATGGCAAAACCTCTTTTAACCCCTCACAATGTTTTTAGCTCTAAAATCACCGCACTCATTAAGATGGGGTTCTTTTATTTTTTCTGGTATCCAAGACAATGGATCTGTCTTCCTTTTTTTAAGAGAGTAAAAATGCTTAATGGAGAAAACAAAAAACATTTGTCTTATATCAAAAAAATATCAAAAAAGTTGGCTAAAAGTGTTTTTCATTCAATGGTTCGCTTTGGTCCTTCTTTAGAACGTCAACAACTCATCTTAGCTAATCATGTCGATATAGGCGTGAATCTTTTTACAATGGCAACCATGCTTTCAAAAACCGAGTATGAATGCCATCAGCAAAAAAAAAATAAACAAAGTATCCAGTCTCTTTGTGATTTTTACTGTATCAATGCAAGAGAGAGAATCAAAAATAGTTTTCATCAAATTCGATTTAAAAATTATAAGAAAATGGAAAAAGTGAACCATTCTTTCTTAAAAGGAGATTTTAAGTGGCTAGAAGAAGGTATTTTAAAATATAGCTCTAAATAATAAAAAAACAAATATCTTTTAAGTGATAAATAATTAATTTGAAACCGAGCCCCACTTATAAAGCAACAAGTATTGTTATTAAGATGCTTCAAAAAATCTTTGGAACAAGTATTGTTGTTGAAGGGATTAAGGATGTGCCTGATAAACAAGTGATGTTTGTTTCTAATCATTTTACTCGTTTTGAGACTTTTGTTTTACCTTATATTATTCATTTACATAAAAATTATAGTGTAAGAAGCTTGTCTCATAGTGGCTTTTTTAAAGGTTTATTTGGAACTTATTTATCAGCCTTAGGCGCCATTGCTGAAAATGATCCCATGCGAAATAAAATCATTATTCGTGACCTTATGGAAGCCAAATCTAATTGGCTTATTTATCCAGAAGGAATGTTAGTTAAAAATAAAAAAATTTATAAAAAAGGAAAATTTATTTTAGAATCTCCTGAATATAAAGGGTTTCCTCATACAGGGGCTGCTTTACTTGCCCTTAAAGCACAACTTAAAAAAAGAGAGATGCTTGTAAAAAAAGAAAAAACAGTTTCGCTTCAAGAAGATTTAGCAAAAGCGTCTATTAAAATTGTTCCTGTTTATATTTCTTATTATCCAATTAGACCCGAAGACAATTATATCAAGTCACTTGCTCAAAAATTAGTTAAAAAACTCCCTGCTCGATTGGAAGAAGAGCTCCAAGTAGAAGGGAGCCTTCTTTTAAAATCCAATATTCATATTCATTTTCAAAAACCAATTGATGTTTGGAAATTTACTGAAAAAAGGACCAAAGTATTAAGAAATCTTTTTTTTCTTCCTTTAAAAATAAGACGGGGGCTTATGTATCAAAAGATTCGTTTCTCTTTAACGAGATTTTATATGAAGCGTCTTTATGAAGGCATGGATATTAATATGGATCATTTGTTTTTAGCTTTGATCAAAATGGGAAAAAAAAGTGTGACAATCGAGCACTTGAAAAAAATGATTATTCTTTTGTATTTAATGATTAAAAACGAAGAAAAATATTCAGCACATCTTTTATTAAAAAAGGAAATTGCTTTTCTTTTGGAGAATCAAAAAAGTAAAGCTTTCGATTCTATTTTAAATTTGGCTTTATCAGAAAATCTCGTTAAAAAAAAAGAATCGATTCTTTTGATAGATAAAACTAAGTTAGTGGAAAAGGTTGCTTTTCATCAAATAAGACTTGTTAATGTTTGTCAGGTTATTTTTAATGAATTGATGCCTTTGCGTTATTTTTTTAAATATATTCAAAAAATTCCTTTTAAAAGTTATGATCAAACTTTAAAAAAAATATCTTATGAAATAAGACGTTTTGATGAAAAAGAATACGAAAAAGATTATCAAAAAACTTATCAAAAAAAAATTAGCAAGCCAAAAGAAATAGGGAGTCCTTTTTTTCTAAAAGGTTCTAAAAAAACAGGGGTTGTTTTGTCACATGGTTATGGAGCTTCTCCGGGAGAAGTTTTAAATTTAGCAAAATATCTTCATAAACAAAAAGGATATAGTGTTTATGGGGTCCGACTTAAAGGTCATGGGACTGTCGCTGAAAATATGCTAGAAGTGAGTTGGAAAGATTGGTATAACAATTATCAAAAGGGATATCAAATTATTAAACATTATTGTTCAGAAGTTGTTTTAATGGGTTTTTCTACAGGGGGTGTTTTGGCGATGTTGTCTGCTAGTAAAATAAAAGACAATATTAAAAAGGTGGTTTCTATTAATGCTCCTATTGTTTTAATGAATAAAAAAAATCAATTAGTTCCTGCTATTAGTTGGTGGAATGACTTGATGGATAAATTTAATTTAAAAAATATTAAATATGAATATATCAATACTAATCCAGAATATCCAATTACTAATTATTCTAAAAACTATATTAAAGGTGTTTTACAATTAAGATTGCTAATAGAAAAATGTACTCGATCTCTAAAAAAAATAAAAACTCCTATTTTGATTATTCAATCAAATGAAGACCCAGTCGTTGATCCTAAAAGTGCTCGTATTATTTTAGATAAGATAGGGGCTTTGAGTAAAGAATTTTATGAATTTTATAGTAAACGACATGTCATTATTAGAGGAAAACATAGTTTGGATATTTTTGAAAAAATAGCTGATTTTATTTAGTTTTATCTTTAAATTTTAATTAATGCAATAATTTACATATTATATTAATATATTAAGATTCTTTCATTTGTTCTAAAGGTAAAAATCAAACTAACTTAAACAATAATAAAAAGAGGATTAAACCACTTGAGTAAAATAAAATCAAATCATGTTTTTACTTCCGAATCTGTTTCAGAAGGTCACCCTGATAAAATTTGTGATTGTGTTTCTGATGCTATTTTAGATGCTTGTCTTGAAAAAGATAAATTGAGTCGAGTTGCTTGTGAAACGATGGTATCAACTAATTTCTTAGTTAATTCGGGTGAGATTACTTGTTCGAAATGGAATGAAATTAATCCTGAAGTAATTGCCAGAAAAGTAGTTGAAGACATTGGTTATAATAAAGAAGAATATTGTTTTTCTCATAATAGTTTTGAGTATTTAAATCGTCTTCATGGACAATCTCCTGATATTTCTCAGGGGGTTACAAAAAATGAAGGGCTTGACAAAGAGCAAGGAGCCGGAGATCAAGGAATGGTTTTTGGTTATGCAACCAATGAAACAGAAACATTGATGCCTGCTCCCATTGCTTATAGTCATAAACTTCTCCTAGGGTTTACAGAGTCTAGGAATAAAAAAGAAATTGCTTATTTAAGACCTGATAGTAAAGGACAAGTTTCTATTCGTTACATTAATGGAAAACCTAGTGAAATTACAAGTGTTGTTGTTTCCCATCAAACAGATGATGTTTCATTAGAAATGATACGAAAAGATTTTATTTTAAAAATCAAGGATATTTTAGGCAATACAGGTTTATTAACAAATGATACTAAGTATTATGTCAATCCCACAGGAAGGTTTGTGATTGGGGGACCTCATGGAGATGCGGGGCTTACGGGTAGGAAAGTTATTGTGGATACTTATGGTGGTATTGGAAGTCATGGAGGAGGGGCTTTTTCAGGGAAAGACCCTTCAAAAGTCGATCGATCTGCAGCTTATTATGCTCGGTATGTTGCTAAAAATATTGTTGCTGCGGGCCTAGCGGATAAGTGTGAGATACAAGCTTCTTATGTGATTGGGGTGAGTGATCCTGTCAGTATTAATATTGATACGTATGGGACTGCAAAAGTAGCAGAGGCTAAAATAGAGTCTATTTTAAACTCAAAAGAAATTTTTAATTTTAGACCAGCTGATCTAATCAAAAATTTAGGTTTACTCAAATTTAATCAAAACTGGTCCTACAAACAAACCTCAAGTTATGGTCATTTTGGAAGAGATTTTTTTCCTTGGGAAAAAACAGATAAAATTGAAGCACTGAGAAGCATCATAAAATAAAGATTTAAATTAATTTAAAAAAAAGGAAATAAATATGAATGATGATTTTAAAGTAGCGGATCTTTCATTGGCTGATTTTGGTCGAAAAGAAATTGAGATTGCTGAAAAAGAAATGCCTGGACTAATGGCCATTAGAGAAAAGTACCAAAAAACACTTCCTTTAAAAGATGTGAAAATAACAGGAAGTCTTCATATGACAGTCCAAACGGCTGTTTTAATGGAAACTTTAGTTTGTCTTGGGGCTAGATTAAGGTGGGCTTCGTGTAATATTTTTTCTACTCAAGACCACGCAGCAGCAGCAATGGCTAAAGCAGGCATTCCTGTTTTTGCTTGGAAAGGGGAAACTTTGGAAGAATATTGGTATTGTTTAGAGAAAGCTTTTGATTTTAAAGAAGGCGGGCCTGATCTGATAGTTGATGATGGAGGAGATGCCACTTTACTAGTGCATAAAGGAGTGGAAGCTGAAAAAAATCCTACTATTTTAGAAAAAAACGATGCTTCTCATGGGGAAGATTTTATCGAACTTATTAAAATTCTTAAAAAAACAGTTAATTCTGAAAACCAAAAATGGACAAAAATAGCCAGTAACATTAAAGGCGTTAGTGAAGAAACCACTACAGGCGTCCACCGACTTTACCAAATGTTAGAAGCAGGTAAACTATCATTTCCGGCAATTAACGTCAATGATTCAGTAACAAAATCAAAATTTGACAATCTGTATGGGTGTAAAGAAAGTTTAGCTGACGGGATTAAAAGAGCAACCGATGTTATGGTAGCAGGTAAAATAGTTGTTGTTTGTGGCTATGGGGATGTAGGAAAAGGGTGTGCGGCTTCTGTAAGAGGGCTAGGGGCGAGAGTGATTATTACAGAAATTGATCCTATTTGCGCTCTTCAAGCTTCTATGGAAGGGTATGAAGTCACTACTCTAGAAAATACTTTAGAGGAAGGAAATATTTTTGTAACTGCCACAGGTAATTATAATATTATTAGAATAGAGCATATGAGAAAAATGAAAGATCAGGCCATTATTTGCAATATTGGTCACTTTGATAATGAAATACAAGTTTCTTTATTAGAAAAAGAAGTAGGGGTTGAAAAAATTAATATTAAGTCTCAAGTAGATAAATATCGTTTTTCAGATGGCCATGAAATTATTCTTTTAGCAGAAGGACGACTTGTAAATTTAGGTTGTGCAACAGGGCATCCAAGCTTTGTGATGTCAAACTCTTTTACCAATCAAGTCTTAGCTCAAATAGAGCTTTGGCAAAAAGATTATCAATTAGGCGTTTATACTTTGCCTAAAAAATTAGATGAAGAGGTCGCAAGACTTCATTTAAGCAAACTAGGGGTACAGCTTACAAAGCTAAGCAAAGAACAAGCAGAATATATTAATGTGGACCCACAAGGGCCCTACAAACCGGACCACTATCGATATTAGTCAAAAGGGAAAAACATAAGGCAAACATAAGGCCTGAAGTTGTAGAGATAATAATGGGTAAAAAGGTTGATAAAATTAGTCTAAATAATTATCTAAAAAATTAAAAACTATTTTTAGAATCAAATTGCTTTTCTTAAGAGTACCATCACCTTTGACAACTAAATTAATCCCCAGTAATGAATGTTGTCTTCGTCTAAATTGACTTTAATAGGGTATTCTTTTTTCCTAAATTAAAGCTGCTTGATCAAATAATTATTTTATTGAAGAGACCTCTTTTGGATCAATTGAGTTGGGTCTTTTTAAAATAAGTTTAATGTCCTCAATTTCTTCTTCCAAAATTTCCTTAAGTAGTTAAGTAGGTTAGTCATAAACAAATTTTATTTCTATTTTTCCTCCTATAATTTTTTCAATATAACAAAGTAAAAAAACTCAAAACTTTTAATTTTTATCTAAGATATAAATTGGTTAGAATGGAAAAAAAGATTTTTCTCATCATCAATTGGATCATAATTTGTTGTTCGGTGCTTATCTTTTGATCGAATGAGTGGGATAGGAGATTCTTCTCCTTGAAATTTTAATGGATCAATGGAGTAAAACTTTTTAACAATGTCCCTATACATATATTTTATAGTCTTACAGGGAGTGCTTTCGTCTAAAAAAGTATAGCTTATTAGGTTAATTCCTGTAAAGTCATCGACGTTCTGAATGTTTTCTTCTTTTTCTTTGGTAGGATCTTCTTTTTCAATTTGAATGTGAGTTGGACAAGGCCAGATTTCTATAAAACGGGCATAAAGACTTTCCAAGCGTTTGTTCATGTTTTCTTTATTCCACTCATCAATGGTTTTTAAATACTCATTGAGGTATAAACGACTTTCGCTATAGATGATTTTTTTTTCTCTGAAAATTTGATTAGAAAGCTCGGAGTTGTGCCCTGTATACGTGAGATTGGCTAGGGTGTGTTGATGTTCTTCTAGGTATTTAAAATCGTCTTGGGAAAGGTCTTCTTTCCATTTATCGGATCTTTGAGGGAAAATATGCTCGATGGTGATCGCATCACTTTTTACATTGCTTTTTTCTTTTCGTCCATAGTTTTCCAAATTATCTAAAATGTAATCTTTATTTATTTTTGATTTATAGATATTTTTAGTTTCAAGGGCTTTTTTAATTGCCTCATCCTTGGGGAAATATTCTTTGCCACTAGGAATAAGCAAGATTTCTTGTAGACACTCGAGGGGTGACTTGTTGTTGTTTTCCTTTTTATTTTCTATCTTTTTATATAAACTCATGAACATTTGACTTAATCCACCAGGAGGTGTATCACAAATAAAACGGCGAAGAAGATAAGATTGGAGGGTTTGTAACAGATCAATAAACTCCGTTTCCGAGAGTTTTTTTTCTGTATAATCATCATAAATTTGCATCAAAAAAGGATAATAAACAGTCCTTTCTAAACGTTTGATATTTTCTACAGCCTCTTGTAGGTTTCGATTTTCTTCATTTTTAGGGTTAATGAGCTTGTTGTAATAAGCAGAAAATCTTTTCATTTCTGCTAAAACTTCTTCTAAAACAATGGGTGTTTTTTCGTCAATAGGGTATTTTTTTTTAAAAGTTTCGTAAACCTTGTTCTTATTGGAGACAGTCTTGTGCTTCATGGTTAGAAAATCACGGATAAAAAGGCTCGTGTTGTCTTCATTCTTCGCATCATCCTTGCAATTTTTTTCGATACCTATCCAATAGTCGTTGTAGAGCTCTTTTTGTTGATCGTAAGACTTTTGAGACATCAAAACATAGTTGCGGATCAAATCAGCCTGAGTCAGGGGGAGGCCAGTAGAGTTTAGGGTTTCAAAGATTTTTTGAGGAGAATCTTTATTAGTGTCTAGCGAAACATCAATGATTAATAGCTGTTCGATACCATCACAGACTTTCTCATAATTCTTTTCATTAATTTTTCCTTTAAAAAACTTATAGTTAATAATAAGCTGGTTGTTAATGTCCAGTAATTTTTGTTGTTCAGAAAAATCTAAAAGTGTGTTTAAGGTGTCTTTATTATTTTCTGTTACTTTTAGTTTGAGTTTTGGGGGCGCCTTTTCGTCTAAAGCATTAGAATCACTAAAAAGCAAACTCTTTATTTTTTCTTGTTCTTTTTTAAAGGGTTTTTGGAGCTTTTCATTGGATTCGTTTTCAATAAGCTTTTGGAGAATTTGATAAATAACGATGTAAATGAGTGTAATAGTGGTCAGTCTTTGTTGGCCCGTCAATAATGGTTAGTTTTTCGCCCCTGTCTTCTTCTGTGTAAACGAAGCTTCCTGTAAAGTGTTCTTTTTCAGTTTCAGCTCCTTTTTTTTGACTCCGTATTTTTTTAGGTAACTAGATAACAAACTCATCTAAAGTATCATTTTTTTGATGCTATCTATGTTTGATAAGCTCACTTACGATCCATTTTATAATGATTGCACTTAAAGCATTAAGGGATTAACAATGAAATCATTTACTTAAGTCTATAGGGTATTTTAAAGGTAACAAGGCTTGTAATAGATTATTTCATAATTCAGATACAATTTAGACGAAGACAATATTTATTGCATGGGATTAATTTATTTGTCAGAGGTGATAATTTTTTAAAGTATAGATTATAAAAATGTCATTGGTCAAAAAAAGAAATTTGAGTTTAAAAATAATTTGCTAACTTTTCAAACTGGTTTTGTGAAAGCAGGTTATTTTTAATTGTTCAATGGTTGATCATTTAAAATAATTTTATCAATCTTTTTATCTATTGTTACCTTTAATTTTAAACCTTAGGCCCTGTATTAATTACTTTTGGATTTTTTTCCAAAGATTCGTATTTTTTGAAATTGTCTTGAAAAAGTTTTGCTAATTTTTTTGCTTCTTGAGCATATTCGTTCTTATTTGCCCAAGTGCTTTTAGGCATTAGAATTTCGCCTGGTATATTTTCACAATTTATAGGGACTTCAAAATTGAAAATAGAGTCTTTTTCTAAAGAGCTTTTATTTAGAGACCCATTATGAATCGCATCTAAAATCGCTCTTGTGTATTTCAAATCAATTCGTTCTCCTTTTTGGCACCTACCTCCGATCCACCTTGTGCTGACTAGCCATGTATTGGTATTAAACTGTTTCATTTTTTTAGCAAGTCAATCACTATATTTTTTAGTTGGGTACCAAACCATAAAAGCAGCCCCAAAACAAGGTGAAAAGATTGCTTCCGGTTCGGTTATTTTCATTTCTGTTTCTGCAATTTTTGCTGTATAACCACTGATGAAATGATAGCTTGTTTAGCTTAGAAGTCAGTTTGGCTACAGGAGGTAAAACCCCAAAAAACAAACTCGTATCTCTTTTTTTCTTTCATTAGCAGAGCAATGCATTGAAAGAATATTTTTTTTAAGCATGAATGTAATTCATAATTGTAAAAACTCCTTTCTTCATTTCTCCGGTTGTACTCTGTGCCCAAAATAATCATTTCTTTTTTCTCAAAACAAACACCAACAGAGGTTGTAGAAGTCATTTTAGTTGTGCATTTATTAGCTGGAAAACATCTTGTATTATTTAGAAGAATTTCTAATAATATCCTTAGTTTTTACTTCATATTTTTTTAAAATATTCATTATGCTCCTTTTTTTTACAATCAATTCTTTATAAAAAAATAAAATCAAACAAGGCAAAGATAATTTATTTTAATAGATTAATTTTTTGAAGTTGTTTTTTTTTGATTTCTCCAAAGTCATCATCTACTTGACGGGTATGAAATAAAGCGGATATAGGATAATGATCACTAATTCTTTTTTGAATTCGCTCAAGAGAATATTCTAATTTAAGGTTTGTTTTTAACTGTTTAGATTCGTTTTCAAATAAATAAATTTCTTTTACTTTGATGTATTCTTTTTTAGTATGTTTGGAATGAATCCATATATTATCAATGGCATGCTTTCCCCTTAAGGTTGTTTTTGTTTCAAAAGGGATGATTGGTTGGTATTCTTTTTTAATTTCTTTCCAAGCTTTATGGTGGCTGACTAGGTTAAAATCCCCTAAAAGGATCAAGTCTTTTTCATCTCCCTTAATCGTGTCTATAATTTTTTTTAAAGCATTGATTTCATTGATTCTTTTTTCAAAGCCTCTTTTTCCTTTGCCTCGAATTGCATGAAAGTTGATTAACACAAAATCAAAATTACCAACCACAAAACAACCAATAAAAGGCTCTCTATGAAAAATATTTTTTGTATCTTTAAAAAGAAAAATTTCTTTCAAAGTAACGTTATCTCGATAAAAGAAAGCATATCTTTCTCTTAATAGATTCCCTCCTAAAGAAGGAGAATACTGATATTGATAATTTGGTAAGTATTGTTTTAGTTTTTTTAAAATAAAAACATCTAAAACTTCTTGAATGGCAATAAGATCATAACGAGATAAAATCGTTGCGATTACTTTTATTTCTTCTTTGTTTCGTGGTTTCCACCAATTGAATTGCTCTTCAAAGCTTTTATGATTAGGATCCATGTAGAGCCATTTGATATTCCAGCTAGCAAGAGAAAAAGAAGCGTTTGTTGTTTGTAATTGGTTTTCATTTGCTTTGATAGAGTTTCCTATGAAAGCAAATGAAAAAGATAAAAAAAGATAAAATTTAATCTTAATTAAAGCGACCTTTTTAAAAGAAATCATTTATTTAATGATTTTTGCAACGACCAAACCTACTAACAACCAAGATACAAGATAATCAAAAACATAAGCAAGCTCATAATTAAGGGGTGTTTGCCACCAATTCCACTGTGTAATTGGATCTAGTAATGAAGCAAATACCCCAAATAAAACCACAAAGCCACATTTTTTTAAATAACTATTGAGTTTTTCTTTTGATAAAGAAACACAAAAGGCAACAATAAAAGTACAAATCATATTAATAAAAAAATAGATTATAAAAGGCCCTGCTGACATAGAAGCTCCTTTAGGACTAATAAACATTAAATTAATGTTGGGGCCTTTTTTATAACGTTTTTGCCATTCTTCTAAGGTTTTACTGGATGTTTCTGGCATCCCTGGATAGTGATAAGCTCCTTTTGGAAGAGAGTTTAGAGACATGGCAGCAATTGCTTTTTCTCCATCAGGAAGTGGTGTGATTGTTTTTTGATGAAATGGCAAGACTCTCCAAGCAATATTTGAATACATAAAGAGAATGATGCCACCTATAACACTAGTAATAATAATTTTTTTCATGAAAGTAGCTCCGTGTGAGTTTTTTTACTTATCATTTTAATCGATTTTTTTTTTTTTGGAAATGCTTGATCGATTTTAATTTTTTTATCACTTTTATAAATCATTTATTACACCAATAAATGTCTTTTAGTGTATTGTGAGGTGTCATTTTTAGTAAATGCTTAAGTGATCTATTTTTTGTTTATTAATAAAAAAGCAGGAGAAAATGAAAAATTATTTTAAGCATTTTTTTTCGATTTATTTTTTTGCTAAATCTTCATGGATTAGTGATTGTTATTTTTTTAGTAGGTTTGTTTTCACAAAAAAAATAGAAGTTTTTGCATGAAATGTTTCTTACTTGATGGGCAAAGAAATTGAATACAGTTTTTGGTGTTAAGGTCATGATTGAATGTGGGGGAGTAGATTTTACAAAAAAAAAATCTATTTTTTTTGTTGGCAATCATGTTAGTTATCTTGATATTTTTGTTTATTGTTCTCTTGTGTTAGGGAGCTTTGTGGCTAAAATAGAAATTAGTCGCTGGCCTATTGTAGGTTTTTTTGTCAAACTTGGAAAAACTTATTTTATTGATCGGAGCAAAAAAACAGAGGTCAAAAGAGTATATCAATCTTTAAAAGCTCATTTTAATTTAGGCAATAGCGTTATTTTGTTTCCAGAAGGAAAAACTTCTGATGGCACAGAAATCAAGCCTTTAAAATCTTCGTTTTTGGAAGTTTGTTGTCAAAGTCAATTGCCTGTTTATTATGGAGTGGTGCGTTACATTAGTTTAGATAAAGCTTATGAAGCTAAAAGAGACATTGCTTGGTGTGATGGACGTTCTTTTTTCTTTCATTTTATAAGGCTTCTTGGTAATTTTGGCATTGAAGCGAGAGTGTCTTTTGGAAAAGAAGCGTTGTTTTTTAAAGAATGAAAAACCCTTAGTCAAGAACTTGAAAAAAAAATGAAGATGCTTTTATCTCAAATTGATTAGAATTTTAGTATATTTTATTTTTGAATTAGGACAAAAGAACATTTTTTTTAGATAAATTTTTTAATGTTGATTATACTTTTTAATATTGATGGTACTTCAAAAGAAGTATATTTTTAGTATGTTACAATCAGAAGCTACTATTTGATCAAGGAGAATTTAAAATGATTCAAAAATATTCTTTAAAAATATTAGATAATCCTTCAAATGAAGGGAAGATTGAAGTTAAGGCTCCTTATAGTGGGGATGTCATTGGTCAAGTAGAAGCAGCGAGCGAAGCTTCTGTTGATAAGGCATTAGATACAGCGTATCGTTTGTTTCAAAATAAAAACAAATGGCTTAATCCTTTTGAGCGAATTGCTATTTTAGAAAAGACAGCGTTGATTATGGAAAAAAGAGTTGATGAGCTTGCATTAGAATCTGCTAGAGAAGGGGGGAAACCTTTTATTGATTCGAAAGTGGAAGCGATGAGAGCTATTGAAGGAGTGAAAGCTTGTATTGAAACTTTGAAAACAAAATCCGGTAAAGAGATTCCTATGAATCTGACAGATGCTTCAAAAAATAAAATAGCTTTTACGCATTTAGAGCCTATTGGAGTTGTGGTGGCAGTCAGTGCTTTTAATCATCCACTTAATTTGATTATTCATCAAGTGGTGCCTGCAGTTGCAACAGGATGCCCTGTGATTGTCAAGCCAGCTGAAGACACCCCACTTTCTTGCTTTCGTTTTGTTGAAATTTTGCATGAAGCGGGCTTGCCTGAAGAATGGTGCCAGGCTTTGGTAGCCAAGTCTATTCATGTTGCCGAAAAATTAGTGACAGATAAGAGAGTTGGATTTTTTTCTTTTATTGGCAGCGGAAAAGTTGGATGGATGCTTCGTTCTAAATTAGCACCTGGGGCTAGGTGTGCTTTAGAGCATGGAGGAGCAGCCCCTTTACTTGCTTTTGCAGATGCGGATATGAAGGAGATGGTTGCTAAGATTTTAAAAGGGGGTTTTTATCATGCAGGTCAAGTTTGTGTTTCTGTTCAACGGGTTTTTGCTGATGAAAAAATAGCAGCACAACTGGCAAATGATCTCGCAAGTCAAGCTAAAAATCTTATTGTAGGAGATCCTACAGATAAAACCACTCAAGTAGGGCCTCTTATTCGCCCTCAAGAAGTTGATCGGATTGAAAGTTGGGTCAAAGAAGCTGTTGATGCAGGTGCTAAGATTCTTTGTGGAGGTAAAAAAATATCAGATTTTTGTTATGAACCGACGGTTCTTTTTAACCCCCCAGCTAATACGAAAGTAAGTCAAATGGAAATTTTTGGCCCTGTTGTTTGTGTTTATTCATGTAAGGATATGAACGAAGCCATCCATTTAGCCAACCGTGTTCCTTTTGCTTTTCAAGCTTCTGTTTTCACAAACCATCTTGATGAAGCGATGAATGCTTATAAAATGCTTAATGCTTCAGCTATTATGATTAATGATCATACAGCTTTTAGAGTCGATTGGATGCCTTTTGCAGGTCTTAGAGAATCAGGTCTTGGCACAGGTGGTATCCCGCATACAATGAAAGATATGCAAATTGAAAAAATGATGGTTATTCATTCCAAGGGTCTTTAGCCTTGTTTTATAATAGCATTCGTTTTTTTTTATCGTTTGCTTTTTTATTTTTTTCCCCTTTCTTTCTTCAAGCAGCTGACTTAGAGAAAAAAAATGAAGAAAAATGGTTTTATAAATGGGAGAGCCTTCTGTCAGATTTTCAAAGAAAAAGTATTGAAGATTTGATAGATTATCAAAAACTTCATTTCGTTTTCAAAGGAAGTAATATCAATGAATTTGAACGAAATATAAAAATTTATAAAAAAAAATACCCTACTTCCCCTTTAACAAAGTCTCTAAATAAGTATCAAATTTTTTTTGATTACAAAAAATTTGGTATTGAAAAAATTTCTTTAGATAAATATTCAAGCAACGATCTTCTTTTTTTGATTGATTTCACTTCAGATTTATCCACTGAAAATAAAATTGCTTTATTTGAAAGAATGATCTTACAAAAAGGGAAAGCTAGCTTGCTTTTACCAATTGTTAATCCGCTTTCAAAACTTTATAAAAAACTTTATAAAAAAATAAACTATGTTCCAGATTTTTTAAAAGCCAATAAAAAAAATAATTTTTATGAAACCTATGCTTGGTTACTGTTTAAAAATAAACATTATCGAGATAGTCAAGCGTTGTTTACGTACCTTGATCAAAAAAAACAAAAGGATCATTACTTATATTATATGGGTTACAATCACTATAAGCTACGAAAATATACTCAATCAGTTTTGTTATACGAAACATTAATTTCAAAAATTCGTCAAAAAAAAACCAATGAAGTGATTACTAGTTATATGTACCATAACGCTTGTTATTATTATGTAAAAGCTCTTAGAAGAAATGAAGAGCATCATAAAGCTTTTTTTTTTCTTGAAGACATTATTTATTCTATGAAAATAGAGTTGGAATCTTTTTATAGAGAATATCTTTCTTTATCTAAAAAATATTATAAAGAACGCTTTCCTTCTATTTTAATTAAATTTTTAAAAGCTTATCCTAAATCAAAAACAGCTTATCGATATTCAAGATTAAAAGGAATCGAACATTTGATGAAAGGAGATTTAATTAATAGTTTTTTTTATTTTGATAGGGCTTATGGAGGTTCTAGGGAAAAAGATTTATTGTTTATTAAAAACTATTTTTCATCCCCTTCTAATATGAATGGTTTTTATGAAACCAATAAAAGCCCTTTTTATGATCATTTTTTAATTAGTGAATTAATCAATCGAAATGAAAAACTTAATTTTTTTTATCAAAAAAAGCTTTCCAATGATTCTTTAATTATTTCTAATCTGCTTAAAGGAAATCAAACGGCACTTAATAATATTCGTTTTTCTTTACACCAAGATAACTTGGAGTCTTATAAAAAAAAGTATTGGGTTAAAAGAGACTTTTTTTTAAAAAAGTATTTATCTAAAGAAACAGGCAATGAAAATTATTTTTTTAGAGTTTATGGGTTTTCTGCTTTTGGGCTTCATAAAGAAATTTTAAATGAATTGAAAAAAAAATATAAACCTTATTCTTATGAAATGTTTGTTTATGAAAAAGTTTTAAGAAATATTAATAAAACTTCTTATCGAAATATTAAAAAATCTATTATTAAAATGCTTTCTTATAAAGAAGAAGTCCATTTATTTCCAAATGAATTTTTAACAAAAGGGTACCCTTTGTATCGGTATACTTATATTTCATATTTATCAGAGCTTTATCAAGTCCCCGTTTCTCTTATTTATGCCATTATTAGAGAAGAAAGCCATTTTCAACCTAGAGCTCTTTCATTTGCAGGAGCTAAGGGTTTAATGCAAATTATTCCAAGTACCGCTAAATATTTAATGAAAAAAAGTGGGTTAAAAAAGTATTATGCTTTAGATCTTTATAATGAAGAGCTTAATTTACATTTAGGGGTTTATTATCTTTCCAACCTTTTAAAGCGTTTTAAAGGGAATTATTATCATGTGGTTGCTTCTTATAACGCAGGTGAATCAGCGATTAATCACTGGCTTAAAGAAGATAAAAGAAGTGATAATGTGATTTTTTCTTTAACGATTCCCTACCATGAAACAGATAAATATGTCAAAAGAGTGATGAGCACTTATTACATTTATAAAAATCTTTATTTCTTTTAAAAAAAAATATTAAGTAATTTTTAATTGTACCGATATTTTGTTTAAATAATAACAAGGAAGTTATTTAATTAATCAAGGAGGATTGTATGATAATTAACCACAATTTATCTTCGATGAACGCTAATAGGGTTTTGTCGATAAATAATGATCGAGTTTCTAAAAGTATGGAAAAAGTTTCATCTGGATATCGTATTAATAGAGCTGGTGATGACGCCTCAGGCTTAGCTGTCTCTGAAAAAATGCGTACACAAATAAGAGGACTTTCTCAAGCAGCTAGAAACGCTCAAGATGGGATTTCACTTATTCAAACAGCAGAAGGGTATCTTTCTGAATCAACAGCTATTTTGCAAAGAATTCGTGAATTAGCTATTCAAGCTTCTAATGGATCTTATACTTCTGAAGATAGAATGCAAATTCAAGTTGAAGTGAGTCAATTGATTGACGAAGTTGATCGTATTGCCTCTCATGCAAATTTTAATAACATTAATTTATTGACTGGTAAGTTCGCTGTTCCAGTAGGAGAAAATCGACCAACGGCTTCTATGTGGTTTCATGTAGGTGCGAATATGGATCAAATAGAATATATCTATATTGGCACTATGAACTCACAAGGGCTGGGTTTAAAATCAGCTAATAACACAGCTGAAGCAGCTACTTTTATTTCTGTTTCGACTCCTGAAAATGCAAATAATGTTATTTCTATGATGGATCAAGCGCTTCAAAAAATTACGAAACAAAGAGCAGATTTAGGTGCTTATCAAAACAGATTAGAGCATGTTTTTAATAGTGTTAAGATAGGTGAAGAAAATCTACAAGCTGCTGAAAGTCGTATTCGAGATGCCAATATAGCTGAAGAAGTTTCTAAACTTGTAAGAGATCAGATACTCTCTCAAACAGGGCAGTCTATGTTAGCTCAAGCTAATATGAAAACTCAACAAGTGTTATCACTTCTTCAATAAAGTTTTACACTTTAAACTTTATTTAACAAAAGGAAGTTTTTTTAAAAAGCTTTCTTTTGTTAAGTTTTTCTCAAGTATTTTTCTTAATCATTATCTTAATTAGTGGCCAGTCTTTATTTTCATATTCCTTTTTGTAAAAAAGCTTGTCATTATTGTGATTTTTACTTTACTACCAAATCAGGCTTAATCTCAGTATTGGTACAATCTCTTAAAAAAGAAATTGTTTTAAGAAAAGAAGAAATACAAAAAGAATCAATTGATAGTATTTATTTTGGAGGTGGGACGCCTTCTTTGCTTTCTTTGCTTGAAATTGATTCTATTTTAAATCTTATTTTTAAATTATTTTCTGTCAATAAAAATCCTGAAATTACTCTTGAAGCCAATCCAGAAGATATTACTTTAAAAAAAGCAAAGTTGTTTTCAAAAAGTAGAGTTAATCGATTTTCATTAGGAGTACAATCTTTTTTTGAAGACGATTTAAACTATTTACATCGGCTTCACACAAAAAATCATTCTGAAAAAGTTATTAAACTTTTGCAAGATGTTGGTTTAGAAAATATTTCAATTGATCTAATGTATTCGATGCCTACTTTAACAAGTGAAAAGTGGAAAAAAAATCTTCAAAAAATAAAAGATTACCAACTCCCTCATTTTTCAGCTTACTCTTTAACCGTTGAGAAAAACACACCTCTTGCGATTGCAATTGAAAAAAATAAAGCATGCTCTCCCAAAGAAGAAGATTTTAAAAAACAATTTTTTCTGTTGCTTAATTTTAGTAAAGAAAATAATTATGTTCATTATGAAATATCAAATTTTTCTAAAGAAGATGCGTTTGGAAAGTATAATCTTTCTTGTTGGTTGGGTAAGACTTATTTTGGTATTGGGCCTTCTGCACATTCTTATTTGGGTAGATTAAGAAAGTCTAATGTTTCTAACCTTTTAGAATATATTAAAAAAATCAACTTAGAACAGTTGCCTCAATTGAAGCAAGACTTAACAACTAAAGAGCTTTTTAATGAATATATTATGACTCACTTGAGAACAAAGTGGGGAGTTTCTTTGGAAAAATTAAAGGTTTCTTTTGGGGATTTTTTTTCAAAATATTTTGTTTCCAAAGCAATCTATTGGGTAGACAATGAAATGCTTTTTTTAAAAGAAAATATTTTTATATTAAGCGATCTTGGGAAATGTTTTGTAGATCGTATTTTATTAGATTTATTTTTTGACTAAAACTAAAATTAAGTTATTTTAATTTAGATTTTTTATGTTAAACTTATTTAAGAAGTAAAGGGTAATTATTTTAACTTTTTTGAAATGATTTTATGATTTTTTTAGATTAAAAAAAATGGATTTTTCTTTTCCTATCATTGATAGTAATAATATTGGTTATTTAGAAAATCTTTACTCAAAATACAAAAACAACCCTAATTCAGTTGATTATTCTTGGCAACTTTTTTTTGAGAAAACTGATTTTCAAAATGAAAATAATTATCATTTAAATTCTTTCTCTAATGGAACAGCTGTCTCTAAAAACGATATAGAGGTTGCTGTTGTCAAACTAATTAAAGGTTATAGAGAGCGAGGTCATTTAGTAGCAGATACCAACCCAATTGATATTGAATTAAAACATCGAGCTGATTTAGAACTTGAATATTTTAATTTATCTAAAGAAGATTTAAAAACTCGTTGTATGTCTGCAAGAGAGATAGGAATGAAACCGAGTACTTTAGAAACGATTTTATTTTATTTAAATAAAACTTATTGTTCTAAAATCGGTTGTGAGTTTGTTTATTGTCAAGATGAGAGAGTGCGTCATTGGCTTTATAAAGAAATGGAAAAAAGTGCTAACGATCCTCAGTTTTCTAGAGACGAAAAAATTAATGCGTTTAAAAAAATTAATGAGACGTATCTTTTGGAGCAATTTTTACAAAAAAAATATATGGGAGAAAAGCGTTTTTCTATAGAAGGGATTGAGGTTTTAATACCAGCTCTTTTTGAATTAATTGATGTAGGAGCGGAGCTTGGGGTTAAGGAGTTTGTCTTTGGAATGTCTCATCGAGGTCGGTTAAATGTTTTAGTGAATATTTTTAATAAAACATTTAAGAGCTTGTTTGTTGAGTTTGAAGGAGGGAATTTACCTGAAGGGATTTCAGCTGATGCAGATGTTAAATATCATTTAGGACAGTCTGCTGATATTAAAACGGTTAATGGTAAAGATGTGCATCTTAGTTTAACGTTTAACCCTTCTCATTTAGAAGCGATTAACCCTGTTGTTGAGGGAATTGTTTATGGCAAATGTGAGAAGTATTATAAAGGCAATAAAAATGAGATTGTTCCTCTTTTAATTCATGGAGATGCGGCTGTAGCAGGGCAAGGAGTTGTTTATGAAACGATTAATATGTCTAGGCTTAAAGGATATGATAATAAAGGGACGATTCATATTGTTTTAAATAATCAAATTGGATTTACAGCTGATAAAACAGAAGCTCGATCAAGTCATTATTGTACTGATATTGCAAAAGTTGTTGAGTCACCTATTTTTCATGTAAATGCAGATGAACCACTTGCTGTTTTGCATGTCACTCGTTTGGCGATTAAGCTTAGACAAGCTTTTAATATTGATGTTTGGATTGATATTATTGGCTATCGCAGGCATGGTCATAATGAAACAGACGAACCCCGTTTTACACAACCCATTTTGTATCAAAAAATTGATAAGCATCTTAATGTTAGAGATTTTTTTTTAAAAAAGCTTTTAAAAGAAAATGTTTTGAGTGAAAATGAAGCAAGAGAAATTTCTGAAGATTACAAAAAATCGTTAATGAATCATTTAGAAAATTTAAAACAAAGTGAAAACCGAGAATTAAATATTGATCATCTCAAACGTCATTGGATAGGGATTCGATTTTCTGCAGATGAAGATTTTAAAAAGTCAATAAAAACGGGGATCAAAAGAGAAGTTTTAAATAATATTCATAAGAAAATTTTAGAAGTTCCAAAATCTTTTTCTCTTTTTAAGAAGATGGAAAAGCTTCTTAAACAACGAAGAGATCGGTACTTAAAACAAAATAAAATTGACTGGGCCATGGCAGAGCAGTTGGCTTATGGATCGCTTTTAGTGGAAGGGTATAGTGTGAGGCTTTCTGGTCAAGATTGTAAAAGAGGTACTTTTGCTCATCGACATGCAGTCATTAAAGATATGGACACAGAGGAAGAATATATTCCTTTAAATCATATTCAAGAAGATCAACGAAAAATCAGTATTTATAATTCCCTTCTTTCTGAATATGGAGTGCTTGGGTTTGAATATGGGTATTCTTTAGCACGGCCTAAGGCACTAACGATTTGGGAAGCTCAATTTGGCGATTTTGCTAATGGAGCTCAAATTGTTATTGATCAATTTATTATCTCAGCTAAAAGAAAATGGCTTCGTTTAAGTGGGATTGTTTTATATTTACCCCATGGATATGAAGGTCAAGGGCCTGAGCATTCAAGTGCTCGTTTGGAACGGTTTTTAAGTATGTGTGCTAATAATAATATATATGTGGTTGTTCCTACTTCTGCAGATAATTTTTTTCATCTTATTAGAAGGCAAATTTTAAATGAGTTTCGTATTCCTTTAGTTGTTTTTACACCAAAAAGTTTATTAAGGCATGAGTGTATTATGGCTTCAGTGGATTGTTTTATTAAAGGAAATTTTTTAGAAGTCATTGATGACAAAACAGCCAATCGAAGTGCAATAGAAAGAGTCTTACTATGTACTGGAAAAATTTATTATGAATTGCTTAGTTTTCAAAAAGAAAATAAAAATGTTGGGAAGACAGTTGCTATTATTAGAATAGAACAATTGTATCCTTTAAATATTGAATTTTTAAAAAAAATTAAAGATAAATATAAAAAAGCAACCAAATGGATTTGGGTTCAAGAAGAACCTAGTAATATGGGTGCTTGGTCTTATATTAAAAATGCCTTGGGGGATCTATTGTTGCTTAAGTGTATCTCTAGAAAAGAAAGTGCTAGTACGGCTACAGGTATTGCTAAAAGGCATCATTTAAATCAAAAGATGATTATTGAAAAAGCTTTTTTAAGTAAAAATTAATCTTAATTTTTTTAAATATAAATTTTTTGAATGAGAGCAATATGAAAATAAATGTCGTTGTCCCTAAAGTAGGTGAATCAGTTAGTGAAGCTGATATTGGTACTTGGTATAAAAAAGATGGGGAATATGTTGAAATAGATGAAGAAATTGTTGAAATAGAAACAGAAAAAGCAACCATGAGTGTTGCTGCTGAAAAATCTGGTACTTTAAAAATCTTAGTAAAAGAAGCAGAGACGGTTAAGATTGGAGATGTGATTGCTGAAATTGATACAATCAATCATGTTAAAAAAGATCAAGCTTCTTTAAATGTTTCTAAAAAAAAAGAAGATCATCAAGTTTCCTCTCAAAATAAAGAATATACTAAAGGTTTAGCCAGTCCTGCAGCAGAAAAAATGATCAGAGAAAAAAATATTGATTCTTCAGAAATAAGAGGTACCGGCAAAGCAGAACGAATTACAAAGCAAGATGTTAATCATTTTTCTCAGACAGTAAAAGAGGAAGAAAATGGATCTTCTAGAGTGATTAGAAGAGAAAAAATGACGCGTCTTAGAAAAACCATTGCGAGTAGACTTAAGGAAGTAAAAACACAATCTGCTTTGTTAACAACTTTTAATGAAGTGGATATGTCAGCTGTCACTGAAATAAGAAAAAAATATAAAGAAATTTTTAAGAAAAAATATCAAGTTAATTTAGGGTTTATGTCTTTTTTTACAAAAGCAGTCTGTTTGGCATTAAAGCGTTATCCGATTGTTAATGCTTTTATTGAGAATAATGACATTGTTTATCATGATTATGTTGATGTGAGTATTGCTGTTTCTACCCCAAAGGGCTTGGTTGTACCGGTTTTAAAGAATGCTGATAAAAAGAGTTTTCAGGAAATTGAAAAAATGATTAGTTTGATGGCTCAAAAGGGAAAAGAAGGGACTCTTAGTTTAGATGACATGAGTGGGGGGACATTTACTATTACAAATGGAGGTGTTTTTGGATCCATGTTGTCCACCCCCATTATCAATTACCCACAATCGGCTATTTTAGGGATGCATAGTATTGTTAAAAGACCGGTTGCTAAAAATGATGAAATTGTGATTGCTCCTGTAATGTATTTGGCTGTAACTTATGATCATCGTTTAATTGATGGTTTAGATGCCGTTCGTTTTTTAGTTTCCATTAAAGAGCAAATAGAAGATCCTACTCGTCTTTTAATTGATATTTAAAGTGTAATTTTAAGAATTGTTTAAGTCTAATGAGTTTTGATTATGATCTTTTGGTAATTGGCACAGGACCAGGGGGTTATGTTGCTGCTATTAGAGCTTCTCAACTAGGGATGAAAGTCGCTTGTATTGAAAAAAGAAACACGTTAGGGGGGACTTGTCTTAATGTAGGGTGTATTCCTTCTAAAGCTCTTTTAGAATCTTCAGAATATTATTATCAAGCAAAAAATAAATTTAAACATCACGGTATTAATCTTCCTAATATCAATCTTGATTTTCCTAAAATGATGGATAGAAAACAAAAAGTTGTCACTGAAACGGTTAATGGGATTAATTATCTTTTCAAGAAAAATAAGATTAATCTTTTTAGTGGGATTGCTTCTTTTAAAGATACGCAGACAGTTGTAGTAGTCAGTGGAAAAGAAGAAATTTATATTAAAGCAAAGAATATTATTATTGCAACAGGTTCTTCAGTTGTTTCACTTCCTTTTTTACCTTTTGACGGCAAGTGTGTGATTTCTTCAACAGAAGCTCTTTCTTTAAAAAAAGTTCCAAATCATCTTCTTTTAATTGGGGGAGGGGTTATTGGAGTGGAGATTGGGTCTGTTTATGCTCGATTAGGTTGTAAGGTTAGTATTATAGAGTTTCTTGATAGGTTGATTTTTCCTATGGATAAAGAACTTGCAAAAACTTTAGAAAAAACATTAAGTGAAATGGGAAATATTGATTATCATTTTCAAACCAAAGTCATTTCAGGAGAAGTTAAAAACAATCAAGTTGCAATTATAGGGGAGGAGAAAAACGGGAAAAAGCTAACCTTAAAAGGAGATTGTGCACTTGTTTGTATTGGTCGAAAACCTTGTACGAATCAATTAAATCTTGAAAATATTGGAGTGCAATTAGACGAGAAAGGAAGAATTAAAACAGATGATTGTTTTAAAACATCTGTAAGTCATATTTTTGCCATTGGAGATGTGAAAGAAGGGGCAATGTTAGCACATAAGGCTTCAGAAGAAGGAGTGGTTTGTGTGGAAAACATGCTTGGGCAAAAATCAAAATTAAATTATCGTTCATTGCCATCTGTTGTGTATACTTGGCCTGAGGTTGCATCTGTTGGTAAAAGTGAGGAAGAGCTTACAGACTTAAAAATTGCGTATAAAGTTGGCAAATATCCTTTTAAAGCCAATGCAAAAGCTAGAGCAAGTGATGATACAAAGGGATTTGTTAAAATTTTAGCGTCTAAAGAAACAGATGAGATTTTAGGAGTGCATATTATTGGTCCTAGGGCTTCTGATTTGATTGGGGAGGCGGTTATGGCCATGGAATATCGTTCGTCTGCAGAAGACATTGCAATGGCTTTTCATGCCCATCCTACTTACTTAGAAGCTTTTAAAGAAGCTGCTTTAATGGCTTCAGCGGGAAGACCGATTCATTTGTAATCGATTTAAAAAAACAACTTAGTATCATCATTTAACTTAGTTTTATTTTTTTAATGAATTTATTGAAATATCAAAAAAAAAAATAGTATAATAATAGCGCATTTATTTTTTTAAATAAGGAAAAAAAATGGCTTATGTTGTTGGAGAAGCTTGTGTTAATTGTAAATATGGGGACTGTGTAGAGGTTTGCCCTGTTACTTGTTTTTATGAAGGGGAAAATATGTTATACATCAATCCCGATGAGTGTATTGATTGTGATGCGTGTGTACCAGAGTGTCCAGTAGATGCAATTACAACAGAAGCTGAAGCAGATCCAAGCTATACCCAAAAAAATGCTGATTTTGATTTTTTAGAAGAAACTCGCCGTACTCAAAAAGATCAGGTAACGAATGGACCTGATTATGATCCTAATAAATAATATTTTTAATCATTTTTTTAGAAAAGTTATTTTTTTATTTAACTTTATTTCAATTAAAAAAAATTGAAGCAATTTTCTATTTTTGTTGACGCCCAAGAAAGCCTTCAATTTCTTTCTCAAACGGAAGTAGTAGAATTGCTTGAAAACAAAATAAAGAAGCATGATTTTTTTGATCTTTTTAAAAATTGTGCTTTAGCTGTATTGCATTGTGGTAAAAAAAAAAGAGGTGAAATGATCAAAAATGATCAGAATTTCGAAATTGATATTTTACAACAAGTCAAAGGAATTCAGTTAAAGTTAAGCAATATTCCAAAAGAAGCGTTAGTGGATAATTTGCTTATTGAAGGAGTAAAGGAATTTTTATTTTCTGTTTTAAGAGATTTGTTTTATTTTTATTCAAAACTCAAGCAAAGGACTCAATTTCACTTAAAGGATTCGGCTAATATTACTAATTTTGTTTTTCATTTTCTTCGCAATGCCAATTTTTTTAAACCACAAACAACCTCACCTATTATTACTTGTTGGGGAGGAAGTTTGATTAATTTAGAAGAGTATAATTATTGTAAATTGGTGGGGTATGAACTGGGAATTCGAAAATTTAATATCTGTACAGGTTGTGGACCAGGGAGTATGAAAGGCCCTATGAAAGGAGCTTCTATCGCTCATGTTAAACAAAGAATTAAAACAGGACGTTACATAGGAATTAGTGAAATCGCTATTATCACAGAAGAGCCTCCCAATCCTATTGTTAACGAACTTATTGTAATGCCTGATATTGAAAAGAGGCTTGAAGCTTTTGTGCGTGTCGGCCATGGGTTTATTGTTTTTCCTGGGGGCGTGGGTACTTTGGAAGAACTTTTGTATTTATTAGTGATTCGTTTAAGTCCTAAAAATAAAAATATTTCTTTTCCTTTAATTTTAACAGGACCTTCTTCAAGTAAAGATTATTTTAAATCTATTGAAAATTTTTTAGAAAAAATGTTTGGTCAAGAAATTAAACAGTACTATCAAGTGATTGTAGGAGATGCTGAGGAAGTCTCTTATAAAATCAAAAAAGAAATTAATCAAACTTTAGAATTTAGAAAATCAAATGAAGACTCCTTTAGTTTTAATTGGTCTCTTTATGTCCCTTATGGTCTTCAAGAAACTTTTCATCCTAGCTATGATGAAATAGAAAAAATATTTATTCATTCTAAGCAAAATAAAATGGAGCTTGCAATTGATCTTAGAAAAATTATTTCTTCTATTGTTGCTGGTAATGTTAAAAGAAATTTTGTTAAAATAATATCTGAAAAAGGACCTTTTAAAATTAAAGGAGAAAAAACTTATTTACTTGCGATCAATGAAATCTTAGAAATGTTTACTTTACAAAAAAGGATGCCAACTCAAAATAAGACTTTAAGCTATCAATTTGTTTTTTAACTTTCTATGATGGATAAAAATTATTTATTGATTACTAAAGTTAAGCGTTCTTTTCTTTATACTCAAAAAGAAAAATATTTTGATTTTTCTTCTTCGTATTCGAGTCATCTTTTTGGTTATCAAAATTCTTTTATTAAGTCTAAAATCAAGCAATCAATTCATTTATCTTTTCCTTACCGTTTTTATTTTTTTAATAAAGCAACAAGTCTTTTAAAAGGTCTTTTTATAAGACACCCCTTTTTAAAAAATTATCACCTTTCTATGTTTTCGAAAGTAAAACTTCAAAATTTAATTTTGAAAAATAGCTTTAATTTTTATAAAGAATCCATTGACTTGGATGAAGATTTTTTGTTTAAACAAAATAAGTCTTCAAGCCATCACTATGAAAAAAATAATTTATACACAGATAGTTATTTTTTTTTTAACAGACCTTTGTTAAAAGGAATCAAAGGAATTCAAGTATTATGGATAAATGCATTTTTTCCTTTTATTTTTAATTGTTTAGAGAAAGCTGATTTTGATTTCATTGTTGTAGGGGGCAAGCATCCCTTTGGTTTTAATCAAGAGAAACTTGTTTTTAGTAAAAAAAAGTTGAATGTAGATGAGCAAATTTATAAGTGGAGCTTGTTTGTTTATCAAGAAGGACTGGGTTATTTTTACAGAAAGATCAAACAAAAACAATATGAAACTCTAACTAACTTTTTAATTTTTCAAATTGAAACACTACAAAAAAAAAAATTAATTAAATCGTACGTAGGCGAAGGTCTTTATTACCGATTAAAACTTGGCAAGGATGTTTTGAAAACAAAGCAAGTCACTTCTAATTTAAAAAATAGATTTTATTTCAAAACGATTTCTTTTTTAGCAAAGGATTCTTTTTTATATATTGCTTTGAGTTTTAATGCAGAAATTCAACATCTTAAAAATTGTTTTAAACAACTGGAGTCTTTTATTAAAGATGCTTAATTTTTTTAAATTAAAAAGTAAGCTTCAAGCCAAATATAGGTAACAAAGGAAAGTCATTAACATCTGTAAAAGGAGCCTCTTGACCTGGCCTTAAAGAAGCAATATATTTTTCACTATCTGGATTGAAAACTCCTTCATCATAAATGTAGTTATTTTTGTTTTTGTAAAAAGGAAATTGAAGGTTCCAAAAATCTAAATAAAAAGAAGCTTTCATTCTTTTATTAATATTAATGGTGTATTCAATACGCACATCAAAGGTGTATTTTATAGGGAGGTATTCAGTATTGGCTGTGTTTTTATTTTTAGGCTCGAAGCGAAGTTGGTCAGTCCCTTGTTCGTAAGAGCCATTATTATTGACATCTTCATACCCAACTTCTTGTTCTTCAAAAGGTTCTCCAGTAACAAGGCTCATCCTTGCTCCTAAAATAAGCCCTTTCATTAATGGAAAGACTAAAACACTGCTGAAAATATGTTCTCTTTCATATGTATAGACTTGCTCGAATCTTTTATTTTCTAAAAATTTATAATCAAGTCCATTATTATTAGGATCCTGAGAAGCAGTAAAAGAATCATAAAAAGGGTATTCATTCCTAGAAGATTTTGAATAGGTATAACTGATCCAACCAAAGATACCATTAATGATTTTTCTTTTTAAAAATAATTCAAGTCCATAAGTATAGCCTGTACCATTATCTAAATATTTAGGATTTTTTTTAGCCGTACTATCAAATGCTTGATCAAAAGTTGGATTGAGAATGATTTGATTGAAAAGATTGTTAAAGTAGCCTTCTGCTCTAAAGTCAAAGCCAAAAAAACTTGTTTTACTTCCTAAGACATAATGGTGAGCTTCACTATTTTTAAGACTAGGGATTCCGTATAGACTATTAATTTGTTGAAGCCTTGGTAATTGAGAATAGCGACCTGTTTTAAAATAAAATTTCAACGTGTCAGTTAGTGAATATTCAATAATTAATCTTGGATCTAGAGTAAAAAACTGAGGGGTAATATCATTCCATAGAGTGTTAACACCTAGTTGGGCTTTAAATGAACCTAGTACAAAATCCAACTCCCCATAACTTTCAATAATTTGTCTTCTTGTTTCTTGAGATTTTGAGTCTTTTCTATCTTCTGCTATTTGCTTAAATTTATCTTCTGGGGAAAGTCCGTTATCAAAATAGTCAAAAGTGTGATCAATGTAATCTTCTAAAACAAAAGGATATGATTGATAGGTGTACTTAATCCCATGAATCAATAAAAAATCACTATTTAGTTGCCATTTTAGTTGATTGCCAATGGCATAATCTAAAGTATTGTTAATAAAACTTTGCCACCCTAAAGCAGCATTAGCAATATTAAAATCACTTTTATTTTCAAAATGATATAAAACCAATCTATTTTCTAAGAGTTTGCTTTCATATTCATATACCAACCCTTGTACGTTCCAATCATCTTTAAATGAAACCCCTTTTTCAGAAGTCCCATCTTGATTTTTAAAATTGAGAGATAAAACATCTTGAGAAGCAATATTAATAAAATAAAGCTTATGTCTTTTATTGATATTCCAATCGAGTTTAATATTGTAGTCATAAAAAAAAGGAGAAATTTCAAAAACATCGAAAATATCTGTTGCAAAATCAAGCCCTTCTAAGTTTTCTAAAGCATTAATATAGCTTTCATAAAAAGTCCGCCTTCCTCCAAATGAAAGATAAAGTTGGTCCCCGATAGGGATGCTCATTTGAAACCCTGCTGAAGCAACATTAAGGTCTATTTCTCCTGTGGCTTTTGTTTGATTAAACGTTTTTTTAGAATGAATGTCCATCACCGATCCTTGAGTATTGCCAAAAAGTGCTGGAAAAGCTCCTGGATAAAAACTTAAGCCTTCAATTGAACTAGAAGGAAATGCTGAATAAAAACCTAAAGCATGAAAAGGGTTCCCCGTTCTAATCCCATCAAAGCCATAGTTAACATCAAAGCGACTCATCCCTCTAACATATAGACTAGGTGTAAACGTTGAAGTACTTGAAACCCCTGGAAGATTAACCACGCTTTTTAGAATATCTCCCCCACTACCAGGAATTAATTTTGCTTCATTGGCAGTTAAAGTAGAAATAGAACTATCAGTAACTTTTGATTTTGAGGTAATAATAAACTCATCTAACTTTTCAAAAGTTTCATTCTTATTAATAGTATTTTTAACTTTGATTTTAATTATTTTTGGAGATTGTTCATTAATAACCACTTTTTGCTTTTCAATGCTTTCTCCTTGAATGATTTCAAAAGTATAAGTTCCTTCTTTTAAAAAAAAAGTTTCTTTAGATTTTTCAATAGGGGAAGATAACAGTCCTTTTTTGTCTGAAATAAGAAAAATATCTTCTTCTTTAATAATAACAGTATAATTATCTAATTTATTACTACCACTTAAAATAAATTGATGCTCTGCGGAAAAGAGACTTGAATAAAAACAAATAATAAGTAAAAATTTAAAATTATTAAAAGCTTTCTTCATTAATATAATGTTGTTCTACTTGAGAATGATTATTTTTAAGTCATAACCTTTTTATAGTATAGTATAGTATTCTAAAATTTAAAAAAAAAGTAGTTTTACTCTATGCGATTTTTATTTCCTTATCTTTTAAAAGAAAAATTTTGGTTTTTAATAGCAACCACTTTTATTTTAGGGGCAGCTCTTTTAACGATGGTGCAAGCAGGTATTGTGGCAAATATGATTTCATTTGCCCTTAATCTGGAGAAAATTCCTAAAAAAGAAAAGACTTCTTTTTCTTTAGAAAAAACTCAGACTTCACAACAGAAAGTAAAACAAAAAACAAATTTAAAAACAATATGGACACTTTATAAAGAAAAAGGCAATATCGGTGTGACTAAATATCTCATTGATCAAAAAAATATTTGGTTAATTGCTAAAGTTGTTTTGCTTTGTTTTTTTTTAGTGATGCTCAATCAATTGTTTGTATTTTTTAGAGATTTTTCTTCTAATTATCTCTCGATGCTCACGACAACTCGAATAAGAGAACAATTATTTAGTCGAATGATTTATTTCCCAAGTTCTTATTTTCATCATCAATCTAGAGGGGATCTTATTTCAAAGTCTTTAAATGATGTTTTAAGATTGCAAGAATGTTTTTATAGCTTTATGGAAGCGGCTTTATTTGGACCAACGATGGTTTTGGTTGGTTTTTTGGTGCTTGTTTATTTAAATATGAAGATGACTTTTGCTATTTTAGGGTTTGTTTTACTTTTATTTTTTATTTTATATTTACTATCGTTGTTTCTTAAAAAAATTGTTTATAAGATTCAAAGTAATTTATCAAATATTTCAGAATATATTCAAAAAATATTTTTTGGGATTGATATTATTAAAATTTTTCAAAGAGAAGAATATGAAAAACGGAAATTTAAAGTTTTATTAAAAAGACACATCGCTTCGAGTCGTTTAGAACGAATTTTAACAAAATTAAACACCCCTTTTACCGAGATTTCAGGGACTCTTATTGTCTTTGGCATTATTTTCTACGGAGCCAATCTTATTTGGAAAGAAGAAATTGTTATGGAAGATATTTTTCAATTTGTTATTATGATGATTTATGTAGCTCCGTATATTCGTAAAATTAGTAGTGCTATTTTAATTCATAAAGAAATGACTGTGTATACAGAACGATTGGAAGGTATTTTAAAGCAGAAAGTAGAGAAAGTTAATGTGAAGCGATACTCTAAAGAATTTGTTAATTACAAAGGAAATATCGAATTTAAAAATATTTTTTATCGATACCCTAATTGTAATGAATGGACTTTAAATGATGTTTCTTTTTCAGTTAAAACAGGAGAGTTTATTGCTTTTGTTGGGCCTTCTGGAGGGGGGAAAACTACTTTAATGAAATTAATTCCTGCTCTTATTCAAGCTCAAAAAGGCTCCATTCTTTTTGATGGTCTTAATACGAATAAGCTTTCTTTGGCTTTTATAAGGAGTCAAACAGCGTATGTGAGTCAAGATAGTATTCTTTTTAATGAAAGTATTAAAAAGAATATTGCTTATGGGAATTTATCGGCAAATTTTAAAGAAATTGTTCAAGCTGCTAAAAAAGCACATATTCATGATTTTATTCTTTCACAAAAAAAAGGATATGAAACCATCGTAGGAGAAGGAGGGGTCACGCTTTCAGGAGGTCAGAGACAACGTCTTTGTATCGCAAGAGCTATTTTAAAAAAGCCCTGTATTTTACTTTTGGATGAAGCAACATCCGCGTTAGATGCTAGTTCAGAAAAAGCGGTCCAAAAAGCGATGGAATCTCTTGTAAAAAAACAAACAATCTTTGTCATCGCCCACCGTTTTTCAACCATTATGAATGCTGATAAAATTTTTGTTATTGAAAAAGGAAAAATTATTGAACAAGGTTCTCATCAAGAACTTTCTAAAAAAGGAGCCTTGTATCAAAAATTGCACAAATTACAATTCTATTCTTCTTAAAGTGGTTTGCTTTTATCAATGGTTTAATTGTATACTAAAACAACTTTATTACTCAAGTGAGGTGTCATGCATTTATTTCAAATTATTATTTTAATCGTTGCTATTTTATTTACTAGTGTTTTTTCTTATCTTGCTTTTTTAGGTCTTTTTAAAAAAGTAGAAATCACAGAAAGTACAAAAGGGCCTTATTATATGGTGTATAAAAAAATGCAGGGTAGCTATAGTGGGATCGGTAATATTTTTTCGTATGTGAAAAAACATCTTGATGAAAAACAAATTTCTGTATTAGCTTATGTTGGAGTTTATTATGATGATCCTAAAGAGGTGCCTAAAGATCAATTAAAAAGTGAAGGTGGATTTGCTATTTCAAAAAAAGTTTATGATCAATTACCTTTCCTTTCTAAAGATATTGAAAAAAAAATGATTCAAAAACAAGATTATATCACTGCAGAGTTTCCTTATAAAAATATGCTTTCTGTTTTTTTAAGTCTTGTCAAAGTTTATCCTAAAATGGGTAAGCATCACACTAATAAAGGTTATAAAAAACCAGAGTATTGTTTAGAAGTTACCCCTGATCCTAAAAAAAGCAAAACAGCCGTTAATACTCTTTTTTTGATGCAAATCGTTAAATAACTTTATTTAGCATTTTTCGTTTCGTTGTTTTATTTTTTTTAAAAAACAGCTTGGATAGCAATATGAAATTGGTTTTCATACTCTAGCGAAAGATTAAAACCAATAATAGTCTGATAATCTACTAAACTAAAAGGAAAATTAATCAAAAAAGCACTTGAAAATTCAAGCCCTTTAAATGAATGAGAAAGTCCTGATAAGATTTCCATATTTTCAAAAAAACCATACCGAGCGCCTATCCCTAGTTTAAAATTATGGAAATAAGAATATCCATAATTGTTGTAAAGAATGATATATCGATGATGATTTTTATAAAGAGTGTAATTAATATCAAATCCAAATTCGATGGGAAGGGGCTCATCAATAGATTGTATTTTTATAGGGAAGCCTAGATTTTTAATAAAAAACCCTGTCGCTAATGAATCTATTTCTTGAGTAGAACCTAGATAAATCAAGTCATTAAAATAAATTTCTGATTTTATTTTAGAAATGATTTGTGAATGCAGTAGCTTTTTTTTTTCTAGAGCGTTTTCTTTCTCTTTTTTAACAAGTTGTTTTTCTTTATTTTTATTTTCATTTAACTGTTCGGTAGCTTCTTTTGCAGAGCTTTGATTTTTTATGTAATGAGAAAGAACGTATTCTTTTTTTATTGCATTGATTTTGTCTTGATAAGATTTTTGAATAAAAAAATCATCTGTTTTTTTTGTTATTAAAGCTTCTTGAAAAACCCAATTTAAAGATTTTTTCTGTACGTCGTGAATGTTTACGAAAAATTTTTCTAACAATTGATTTTCTTCTTTTTTATAAGCTCTTTTATTAATTTCTTTTTCTTTTTTGGAAATAGAATTGAGGATATTGTATTGTTTTTTTAATTTTTTTTTTTTTAATTTTTTATAAAATTGTTTGGCGTAATTTTCAAGATTTTTAATCTTAACTTGTTTTTTTTTTTCAAAAGATTTTTGTTTATTTTCATAGGTAGTAGAAAATTCCTCTAATAAAAAATAATTTTTTTTTTTTTTTTGATAAAAACTAATAATATTTTTTAAATAAGCTTCTTGTAATGAATTTAAAAGCGAATTTTTTCTTATTTTATGTAGTGTTTTTTGAATATTTTGCGTCATTTCTTGTTCTTTTTTTTTTTGTTTTAGCATGAGTTGTTTAAGGAAGATTTTAATTTTTTGTCCTGGATTGATTTTTTTAAATAGTAAGTCTTTGTTTTCTTCTACAACAAGAGAATATACTAGACGACTTTTAAAATACTTTTTAATAATATTTTTAATGGTTTCTTTTTTTTTTACTTCGTGAAATAAAAAACCTTGCCTTGAAGCTCGATTAATTTTGATCTTTAAAAAATATATTTCCCAATCTTCAATGAAATTTTTTTGAGTGATTTTAATTTTTTTTTTAGAGTTTTGATATTTTTTAATGATTTTTTCCTCTGTTTGATTATTTTCTTTTTCTGAAAAACTATTTTGATACAATTGAAACAGAGTATTGATATTATTTTTTTCTTTATTAGTAATAGAGGAAAGGAGATTGCTTTTATGTTTTTCGATATATCTTTCATTGGTTACTATCATAGAAATAATTTTATAAATATATGCTTTGTATGTTTTTTCAATATTTTTTTGAAGATTTTGGGTTCTTTGAGAAAATTCTTCTTTAGCTTTTTTTGCATAGTTTGAAATATCTTCATCTTGGATTTCGTCATTTAGAGAAACCCTAGTGGAATAGATTTTTTTTCTTATTTGATAAATTTTTTCAAGATTATTTTGAGATTTTTTTAATTCTTGTTTTAAGGTATTAATTTTTTGTTTTGTTTCTTTTTGTAATTGAAGCTTTAGCTTTAAGATTTCATTTTCTTCATTGATCAATTTTCTTTGTGTTTGAGCTATTTCATAAATACTTTTGTTTTCTATTTTTGATTGTTGTTCTAAGAATTTTTGTTTGAGATCATCTTTTGTAATAAGCTTAGCTGGTTTCCCTAGATAAGGGACTTGAAAACGACTTGAAGCATTAAGATCAAAAAAGATAGTTTGAGAAGTGATGCCTTCAAATTGAGCTTGATAATAATTCACATTAATAGCAGTATTAAATTTTTTTAAGAAAGTACTATTAAAAGATTGATTGGGATTATTGAAATTATTGATAGCAGAAACAATTTGATCATAGTCAACAATAATTGGAGCTCCGACATATAAATCAGAAAAATTACCAAGAGAACCTTTCGCCTTTGATTCATTAAAAGATCTAATATTTCCAAAGTTAATAAAGTAGCCATAAGCTCCAAATAAAAAATAATCCAAAAAAGGTCTCGGCCATCCAAAAGAAAATCCTTGAGTACTTAAATTATTAAAAGGCAAGGTATTATAAAAAAAATTAATTTCTGTTTTTTCTTTTAAAGAATATTGAGAGGTGTAATTTCGGTTAAAAAAACGATTGAAGCCTAAAATCTCATTTCCACCCCCTAATGAATTCGACAAAGGATCTTTTTCAAAAACTAGAAAATCAACAGTACTTTTTAAATAAGAAAGTGATAAAAAAAACAGAAAAATAATTTTGAATTTTATCATTTTTTACACTTCGTTAAAATAATAGGAATTTATTTTTTGTAATTATTTTTTCCTTTTACAACAAGCAAGTAAAATCCAGAGAATGTGTATTCTCCATTTTTTTTTCTATCCCAAAACAAGCCTCTATTTTGAAAGAAAATTTCTTTGATTTTAAACCCTAAAATACTGTAAATATAAGCTTTGTAGTTATTAGCATTTTGGTTTTTTTTTAGATAAATTTTCATTATGGTTTTTTTACAAGTATCAATTTTGGTGTTAACAGCAACAATCTGTTCATTTTCACTAAATATGACACCTGGTTCTATAATAAAATCCTTAGTTTCTTGGAGACTGTATTCACTAGGCAAAGGGTAATAGTTTTTATTGGCTAATAAGATGGGATTTAGGGCTTTGTTTTGTTTATCTTTTGGAAAAATTAATTTAAATTGATTACCAATTTTTGCACTTTGGTCAATAGAAACCAAAGCATAAAGGATCGTTTTATTAGTCGTAATTGGTAATGAAGCATTAAAGGAAATATTAACTGTATTATTTGAAGTAAAAATCGCTGTACCTCCTTTGATAGGGATGTTATCTAAAGTAAACCCTTGTTGGTTATCTACTTCTTTATATAGTATTATAGAAGCAAATTGAGGTTTGTTTTGTTTATCTTTAATTTGAAACAACAGTTTTTCATCTTGATATAATTTGAAAAACCCTAAATTATCTGGCGTTGTGCTACCTTGATTGGTGAGCTTAAGAGATTGTAAATAAAAAACAGCATCATATCTTCTTTGGTTAAAATTAATTTAAAAGATTGGTTGTTAAAAGAGCCTTGCAAAACATTATTGGGATTATTATAAACGGCGTTAACTGTAATAGAATCATTATCAACACGATTTTGATTGGTTGAAATATTAGTCAATACTTCTTTGTTATCCACAACGCCTTCATTAGGGCCATTGCCTAAAATATCAGTAATATACTTGCTACTTAAATTGGCATCACTAGGATTAATTAACATGGTAAGCCAAAAACGACTTGTATTTTGAGCTTCTCCACTCAATGAAAAATTATTTTTATTGATAGCAATTGAGTTAGTTTTTGCTGATAATGGGCTAAAGAGAGTAATATTAAAACCAGGCAAGTAAATGTCATCCGACAAAGAGAAATTTGAAATGTTATTTCCATCCCTATAAAGCTTAAATTTAAAATCAACATTATTTAAATTGCCATCAACAACAAACTTAATATTAGTGATGTATTGTGCTGGGCTTGATTTGGTGTTATCAGCGATAATGTCTACATAAGCCATTACATATTCATTATTTGTAGTAATGAATAAAGGAGGCACATTAAACCCAAATACTTCATTTGTAATTTTTAGCCCAAAATTTTTGCCAATCACACTCAAACCACTACTTACACCATAAGCAATATATGATACTTTCTCATTCGTTCTAATAAGGCTAATTGGAGGAGATAACGTTAATCTAGATCCATTGGATAAAAGTGTATTGAAAGTAAAAGACATTTTCTGATTCATCTAAAATTTTGACGTAACTAATATGCCCTATCTCTAAATTAACAGTTGAAAGACTATTTGTTATGACATCAATATGTGACAAATAATTAGTTGTACTTTGAACATTTCCAGATAGACTTATTTTTAGATAGTCGTTATTAAAAGAAGATTGGCTTGTTTGAGGATCTTCGATATTATTGGAAATCAAGGTTACCTCTAGTAAAACAACATCAAGAGCAACCCCTTGTAGCATAATAGGGGTAGTAGACAACCCGTTATAAACATTGAAATCTTCCATCATCCATATTAGCTGAAATGACTATCGTATCATCTTTAATGTTATAAATTTCATCGTCATTATTTTGATAAATTTTTAAATCTTCCAAATCATTTTTGTCAGCATTATCCAAATTACTAATTTTAATGGCTGAAAGGTGATTTGTTGCATCTGGATTAGAGTTTGATAAACTAAAGCTAAAAACTAAACTATCAAAAGAACCTTGTTGAAGGTTATTAGATAAAAGGTATTTTGTAGAAAAATCAATTTGGTTTGAATCTACATTGGCTAAACGATCACTTATGTTTTTAATCACATCTAAATTAGCAATCAATCCATTATTAATTCCTTTTGCTAAAATTTGCTCTATAAACAGTCTTACTTTTTTGGTAAAAATACCATCTTTTTTATTAATAATATTAAGCGTAACCCAATAGCAAGTAGGATTTAGAAAATTAGTTGATTGATTTTTTTCTATCAATAAAATTGAAGAATAATCAATTAAAATAAGATTAGTAATCATTGTATTTGTAAAAGGATCAGAGATTAAAATAGCTACTCTAGAAATTTTTTCTCGATTATTATCATTAAAAGATTTTAAATAATAAGTAAACGTATAAGGAAATTTTCCTAATGAAATGAATGGAAGCAATACTACTAGCTGATAATAGTTTTCTAGATAGAGTGCCATTTCCAAGTAGTAATTGAGGGCATGTAGTAGCGTTAAGTCTTTTTTGGTATTTGGCATTTGGTTATATTGTTTTGTGTCAATGAAGATTTCAAAGTCTTCAGAAGTAAACTCTTTGGAAATCACTAAATTGAGATCAATGCTAACTATTTCTCTACTAGCTTCTGGGTAATGAGTAGTTTAATCACCGAGATAAATCGTTAAAAAATCGCCATTTATTTTAATAGCCACTTCATTATCATTAAATCGCCAAGTATTTGAAAAAACTATGGTTGAATTGATTATTTGTGTGGTTTCATTTTGAAAAGGCCTAATTGTCACATTATTAATAAGAGGCGTTGTGATATTTAACGAAGGGGGAGGAATAGAAAATGTACTTTGAGAATAGGTAAAATTAAAACAATTTAGAAAAACAACTGAGAAAAAATTGATATAATAAAAAAGCCTTTTAATCAAATATTAAATTTCCTAACTAGTGATTTGTTAATCTATAGTTTAGATAATTTTTTTTTAAGTTTTTTAAAAAAATTAATATTAATAACTGTTTAAAAAAAGTTATTAGCTCTTTTTATAAAGTTAAGAGTTTGGTTTTTCGATATTTTAATTAAGTCTTGAATTTTAAAAATAAATTTTAACGATTTGTTTTTAAAATTGATGATTAATTAAATCAAATGTTTTTTTTTAACAAAGTCTTTTTACTAATATTGCTTCTTTTATTCAATGCTTTTTGTAATGACAAAGCTTCTAAATTTCAGAAAAATAAAAATTCTTTTAAAAAAAATCACGAAAAAACTCGTTTAAATACGGACCATGTTTATCACTTAGTGAAAGCAGGTGATACGTGGATTCATTTATCTATCAAGTATAAAGTTTCTATTAAAGAATTTTTAAAAATCAATCATGAAAAAAAATTAAAAATTGGAGTGCTAATCAAATTGCCTTTTAAAAAAAAAATTGCTCTAAAAAAACCTGAAACTACTTTTAAAAATCTCAACTTCATAATCCCTACTCAAAAAGGAAGCATTATTCAAAACTATGGGAAGAAAAAAGCAATTATGAATTACGGGATTTTTTTTAAATCAAAAAATAATCAAAATCAAGTCTATGCCAGTGAAAAAGGGATTATTAACTATGTTGGTTTCTTAAGAGGATATGGCAAGAGTCTTTTTTTAGTCCATTCAAATGGATGGGTTTCTGTTTATTCAGGATTTAAAAAATTATACAAACAAGCAGGAGAGAAAGTTTTTAAAGGAGAAATAATAGGCATTTATAACAAACAACTATTTTTTTCTATCTTTCAAAAAGGAGAGCCTTTTAATCCTAATAAAGTAATTCGGTTGGAAAAAAATTAATGGATTTAAACGAAGCTTTAAAACACTTTTATCATTTTTCTTTTTTTGAAAAAGGTTTGAGTGAAAGTAGTGTAAAGGCTTACTTGTCAGATTTAAAACAATTTTTTGATTTCTTTAAACAAAAAGCATTAAATAAAATTACCCTTGAAGATTTTTATTTTTTTTTGAGTTTTTGTAAAAAACAGAATATTAGCACTAATTCTATATCTAGGAAAATTACCTCTATTAAGAGTTTTTATTTTTTTTTAGAAAGTGAAAAAATAATAGAAAATTCTTTTGTTGAAAAAATTGACACCCCTAAAAAAAAAAGTTATTTTCCAGATGTGCTTACGCAAAAAGAGATTAACTTGATTTTAAAAAAAATCAAGAAAGAAACCCATCAACAGTATCGTGATTTTTTTATGATTAAAATACTATATGCCTTAGGTTTAAGAGTAAGCGAGCTTTCGTTCTTGAAAATTAGTGATTTTAATTTAAATGAAGGATATGTGAAAATTAAAGGCAAAGGAGATAAAGTTAGAATTTTACCTCTTTATGATCAGCTTGTTTTGGAAATTGAAGACTATCTTTTTAAAACGAGATCTTTTTTTGATAAGAAAAAAAATGTTCAGTATTTTTTTTTAAATCGATTAGGGCAAAAGATCAGTCGAGTTAGTGTTTGGAAAATACTTTCTAAAACATTAAAGGGATTTAGTTTTAAAAAAAAAATTACGCCACATACGTTTAGACATACTTTTGCGACTCATTTAATACAAAATGGATCTGATATGAGGAGTGTCCAAGAGCTTTTGGGGCATTCTGATATCAAAACAACAGAAATTTACACTCATTTGGTGCTTAAAGATCTTCAAGAAGCCATTAAAAAGCACCATCCTCTTTATACCCTAACTTAAATATAATTAACTTAGATAATTTTTTATCTTATCTAAAGATTAATTTAAGTTTAGAAGGAGTGTTTTTAATATGCTAAAAAGAGATTTTTTATTTTTTTTGCCTATCTTTGTTTCATTTTACTTTACTTTTGTTTATACGGTTGCACAAATAAAAGTAGCTAGAGTGATCCCTAATTTTTTACCTGAAGCTATGTATCAATTAAATACAAACAACCAAACTAATCGTTATTCTTGGTACTCGTGTCTTATTTGAGATAAATCTTAATAGAGTTATTTCTTTAGAGTCCCTTAGAATCTTTATTAATTCTGGAGGCAATGATTTATTTTTAACTACTTTTAGGGAAAATGTACGCTAAATATGCTAAAAGTTCGCCACTAACTTCTTCCAACTCCAAAACTCGAGAGCGTGGATGTGATGGCATTGATTTAGAACTGTTTTTTTTTGGCAATTTTCTTTTTAGTTTTTTAATAAAGTAAATAAAATTTTTTTTTTTTAAAAAAAATCATTAATCATTACTCATTTTTCTTTTAGAGGGTATTATAAATAAGTTATCATTATTTTATTTCTTGAAAAAAAAGCTTTTTCTAGTTTTTTTAGCTTTAAATTTTATTAAAAATGTCTTTTGTATCAAATCAGCCTTTAAAGGGAATGGTAGATGAAGATCCTAATGTTTTTAAAAATTATAAGTGGATCAAATCAGTCATTGATCAAGTTGCTTATCAATTTTGTTATGAAGAGTATGATTTACCTGTTTTAGAGCCTTTTGATTTGTTTTCTGATGAAGGGAATGGGGGTCTTATTACTGAGCAAGCTTATCACTTTGTTGATAAAGGAAATAGAAAATTGATTATGAGACCTGAAGTCACTCGTTCTCTTGCAAGGGTTGTTTCTAAAGTAATTAAGCAAGAAACAAGACCTCTTCGTTGGTATTCTGTCCCTAAATGTTATCGTTATGAACGTCCTCAAAAAGGTCGACTTAGAGAGTTTAGACAGCTTAATGTTGATTTAATAGGGGATGATTCTATTGTTTGTGACTTAGAAATGTTTGAGTTTATTAATTCTTTGATGAATTCTTTTAGAGTCCCTAAAGGAAGTTATCGTATTGATTATAATCATAGAGGTTTAGTTAATTTTTTACTTTCTAAAGAAAATTTTAATCAAAATGAAAAACAACAATTTTATTCTCTTATTGATAAAAAAAATAAAATGAATGAAGAAGATTTTAGATTAAAAATTGATTCAAATTTTTTACTTGAATCAAAAAAAAAGTTTATTTATTATTATATAAAAGCGACTAGTTCAAAGGAGTTGTTAAATTGTTTAAGTGAAAAAATAGACTCACAGTTACTTCCAAAGGAAATTATAAATTTTATAGATTTAGAAAAAAAAATTGAAGAATTTTTTCCTAATAAGATAGCTGCTTTTAACCCTTTAGTGATTAGGGGTTTAGATTATTATACGGGGCTTGTTTTTGAAGTTTATGATCAGTCAAATGAACTTAGTCGTGCTCTTTTTGGAGGAGGGCGTTATGATAATTTAATTGGTTTGTTTTCTTCAGAAAAATTAAGTGGTATTGGGTTTGGAATGGGAATTTATATTTTCAGTCTTTTTTTACAACAAAATGGCATTTTTTTAAATAGTAAGCAAGAAAGTTTGAAACATTATTTTATTAGTTATATGCAAGCTGATTTTTTAAATCATGCTTATCAGGTTGGTCAGTTATTGAGAAAAAAAAACCAAAAAGTAGAGTTTTTTAGCAAGCCATTAGCCCCTAAAAAAGCTATTGTTAAGGCAGAGAAAAAAAATGGTACTAATGTGATTTTTATTGGTCAAGATGAAATAGAAAAAAATATTTACATAGAAAGAGAATTGAAACAAAAAAATCAAAAAAAAATTTCTTTTGACTATAGAGTTAAATAATAAATTTTAGGAGTTTGAACAAAAATGAAAACAAATATTATTGCGGGTAACTGGAAAATGAATACTAATTTAGAAGAAGCGACTATTTTAGCTAAAGAAATTAGTGTATTTTCTAAAGTAGAAAATCGAAAAATCATTATTATTCCTCCGTATCCTTTTTTATACGAAGTTTTTAAAATCATTCAAAACACTGACGTTTTTTTAGGGGCTCAAGATGTTTTTTATGAGGCGAAGGGAGCTTTCACAGGAGAGGTAAGCTGTCAGATGCTCTCTTCAATAGGGGTTAAATATGTTTTAATTGGCCATAGTGAGAGAAAGAATTATCATTTAGAATCTAATGAAATACTTTGTAAAAAAATAAATAGAGTATTAGAAGAAGGACTGAAGATAATTTTTTGTATTGGTGAAACTTTAGAAGAAAGAGAAAGTAATCAAGCAAAAGAAGTCATCAAAAACCAGATAGAAAAAGTAATTTTTGGCTTAAAAGAATCTAATTTAAATGATAAACTAATCATAGCTTACGAACCTATTTGGGCTATTGGAACGGGTAAAACAGCTAGTGCTGAAGAAGCAGAAGAAATGCATTTTTTTGTTAGAAGTGTTTTTTTGAAGCAATATACCGCTTCTTTTGTTAGCACGCTACCTATTTTATATGGGGGTAGTGTGAATGGTAAAAATATTGATTTTTTAATGGCTCAAAAAAATATTAATGGTGGACTTATAGGGGGTGCTTCTCTTAAAGTCGGAGAATTTAAGCGTATTTATAATTATGAATGAAGGATAAAAAATGACAGCAGCAATTATTATTTATATAACGATTTGTATTTTATTAGTGTTACTTATCTTACTTCATCAAAGTCAAGGAGGAGGACTAGGTATTTTGGGAGGGAGTAGTGATAGTGTTTTGGGATCTTCTCAAGATACCTTTATCGGAAAAGTAATTCGTTTCATGGCTTTTTTATTTCTTACAGGAGCTGTTTTTCTTTCTGTAATGAGTATTGGTGAAAAATCTATTTTAGATGAAGAAGAAAAAATTCAAAAAGAAAAAATTCCTGAAGAAAACCAAAATGATGCTAGTAAAACTCTTTTAAATGAACAAACAAATCCCTTATTTAATAGTAAAGATTTAAAAGATGAAGCATTAAAAACTAAGAAGCAAACATCTTCAAAAAACAAACAATCTAGTGAAAATAATTCAAAAGCTTCTTTAAAAAAATCAAAAGTGAAAGAGAAAGAAGCCAAGTAAAATCCAAATAATTTTTTTATTATTTACTACTTTCTATTCTTGAATCATTTGAATCGAATACTTTCAGGCAAAAAAATTTCATGTCATTTTTTGATCTTAATTCCACCAAAATAGCAGGGGATTATCTTCGATATATAACGCTTTTAGCCATTAAAAGAGCTAATTCGGGTCATATGGGCCTTCCATTAGGTTGTGCAGAAATTGGAATTATTCTTTACCGAGATTGTTTGAGATTTTCTCCAAAAGACCCTTTATGGATCAACCGAGACCGATTTGTTTTGTCAGCGGGTCATGGGTCTATGTTACTCTATGTTCTTAACTATTTATTCATGCAAAATCCTACTTTAGACGAAATTGCTTCCTTTAGGCAAATCAATAGTTATTTAGCCGGACACCCTGAATATGATTTAAATAGGAGAATAGAGACAACCACAGGCCCTTTAGGGCAAGGTTTTGCTAATGCAGTGGGAATTGCTTTGGAAAGCAAAATGTTGCAAGCACGCTTTAATGAAAAAGAAAAGCCTCTTTTTGATTATCAAGTTTACACTTTGGTTGGAGATGGCTGTCTAATGGAAGGGGTTTCTTATGAGTCGGCTTCTTTAGCAGGGCATTTAAAACTTGATAATTTAATCGTTATTTATGATGATAATAAGGTAACCATTGATGGAAATACAGCCATTAGCTTTTCAGAAGATGTTTCAAAGCGTTTTGAAGCTATGGGTTGGATTGTTGAAAGAGCTTTATCAACGAATCTAGAAGATGTTTACAAAAAACTTTTACTTGTAAGAGAGCTGAAAGGAAAGCCTAAGATTTTAATCCTTGAAAGTAAAATAGGACAAGGTGTTGCTAGGTTAGAAAGTAGTCATAAAGCACATGCGTCCATTCCAAGTATTGAAGATATCGTTGATTTTGTTTGTAAATCAAGTATCAAAGATTTGTTTAAAGGTAGTGATCAACAAGAAATCACCGCTGAAATTGAAAAACAACTTGAAGAAGGTCGTTTTTTAACCCATGAAAATCTCTTAAAAGAATTACTTGGAGTTCAAAAAAGAAAGAAAGACTTACATGCTAAGTGGCAAAAAGAAAACTATGGTTATTATGAAAAAACATATTCTGAAAAAATAAAAAAACTTAATCAATTGATTAAGTTTGATTTTTGTAAAGAGCTTAAAGAAAAACTACAGGTTTATCAAGAACCCAAAAGTCCAAAGGCAACGAGAGAAATTTCTGCTGATATTCTTAAACTTTGTGCTATAAATTTGCCTCAATTAATAGGGGGATCAGCTGATTTAGTGGCTTCTACAAAAACCATTGTTGAACAAGAAACTTATGTTAAAGCAGATGACTTCTCACCAAGAAATATTGCGTTTGGTGTTCGTGAGCATGCCATGGGAGCTATCAGTAATGGCTTGGCTCTAAATAAAACTTTTATTCCTTTTACATCAACTTTCTTTTCTTTTTTTGATTATATGAAACCAGCGGTAAGATTGGCTGCCTTGATGCATTTAAAGCATCTGTTTATTTTTACTCATGATTCTTTTTATGTCGGTGAAGATGGCCCTACACATCAACCAGTAGAACAACTTTTTTCGATTCGGTTGATCCCTAATTTTTATACTTTTAGACCTTTTAGTGCTAGAGAAATGGCTTTATCGTACCTTTTCTTTTTAGAAAATGATGGACCGGTTTCAATTATAGCCACTCGTCATAAACTAAAAGCAACGATCTTTAATAAGAGAGATGATTTTTTATCTGATCTTTCTTACGCTTCGTTTAAAAAAGGAGCTTATATTTTACAAGAAGATAAAGGAAAAATAGATATTATTCTTTTAGGTAGTGGCTCGGAAGTAGAGCTTCTTCTCGAATCCAAAAAAATACTCAATGAAAAAGGAAAAACCATCCGCCTTATTAGTGCTCCTTGCTTAGAGCTTTTTCAAAAATCTGATGAAAATTATCAAAAAAAAATTTTAGGAATAAGCGGCAAAATACCTATTTTAATTTGTGAAGCAGCTTCTTACCCTTCTTTTAAACCTTTTTTGCCTTCTAATGTGTGTATTCATAGTGTACAAAGATTTGGAAAATCTGGAAAAGATAAAGATGTTGCTAAGAAATTAGCCTTTACACCAAAAGCGATTTATAAAAAAATTTTGGATATTTTGAATAATAAAAATTAAAACTTCATTTTAAATCTTTTTTGGAAAAAATAATTGATTGTTAACATGGGTATCGTTAACAATAAAATAAGATTTTCTAAAGGAGCTTATTGTGTTTTATATAATTCAAAAAAGTATGGAAATGTAAACCTACAAATAATAAAAAAATGCATCAATATTCTCATTGTGAAAAAAATATTTCATGTTTTAGTTAATTCTTTTTTTGAAAACAGAAAATCTTTTTTTTTGTTTATTAAAATAGGTTGCTTCTTTTCTAAAATAACCATCATTGCTTCCTTCTCTAAATCTAAAAATACCCAAAATTTATTATGTTAAAGTAGATTATTTTTTCTAGGAGCACGATAACAACTGTTTTTTAATATCCTTCTAAAAAAGACCATGACTTAAAAAGATAATTTCTTTTAGTCTCTTCATAAAAACAGGAATTATACTAGAAGCGGGTCTTGATTTATTTTTACTTTTTACTTGTCCAACTTGATGATAGCAAACACACCACTATTAATATACTTAATTTGAAATTTAGTTTTAATCATATTTTTAAAGATAGTCTCAATAGGATTTAGGATTTTTTATAAATTCCTCGACTTTAAGTGTAAAATTTTTAAAGTTTTGTCTACATGGTTTTAATTAGTCCATTTTTAGTAATTTTAGTATTTGCCTTATTATTAACTAACTATTAGCTAACAAAAATATTAAACAATTCATAGAAGAAAAAATCCTCACACAAGAATTCATTGCTAGAAAACTAAACATACCTACTCGTCTTTATCAACAATATAAATCAGATAAAATTCCAAATGTCAATATTCTTTATATCAAACATATTTCTAATTTCCATAAAATTAAAGTAGAAAGATTATTTCAAAAACAACTTTTCTTAAAAGGAAAAATTGATCAACTATCGCTACTCTTTTTTGAAAAGACGTTTTTCAAATAAAATTGATTTTTCGAGTTTTTTCGTAAAATCTAAGATACGAACAATTTGATAAAGCGTTTTGGAAAATCTTTTTTTTATGATTAATTTTATTTTTTAAATGTCATGTGCTATTTGGATTAAACCTAATATGTTATCAAAATACATAACGTTATCAATAAAATTCTCTATTTAAGTTATTAAGTTTCTAGATTGCTTTTTTTAAAATTTTTGATTTTAAGGAAGTTTAACTTAGTAGTGGTGCTTAAAAAATAAAAAAATTATTGACTTGAGGTTGTCTTTATTATGTATTCAAGTAAGAAATATGAAGCCAATCTCCATCTAAGAAAACACATTCATAATGTTCACTTCCTATTTAAGTGAATAAGCTTTTCTTTATACGGAAAGAAATTCAAATGAAGATCTAAAGTATAATAATAGTATCTTTGTTTTGGAACACATATAATCAATTTTATTTTTGCAATTCGCTTAAGTTCTAAAATTGCTTTTTTGCAATCAATTAAGTGTTCTAAAATATGAGTAGAAATGACGGTATCAAAAGAGTTGTCTTTACAATTTGTTTTGTAAATATTCCCTTTTTGATATTGAATACCTTTTATGTTTAAATCATCAAAGACATCTAATCCTGTTAAATGACAATTTTTAGTTTTTTTCAGGTGTTTTAATAAACCACCTCTTCCGCAAGCAATATCAATAATATTTTCGCCCTCTTCAATAGAATTTTGAATCTTTAAAACACATTTTTTATTTAAATCGGTTTCTCTATCATTGGCTATACATTTTATTTTTCTATAAAAGTTTGTTATTTCGTCATCATTCATTTTAAACACTATCGATTTAAAATTCATCGCTTTTGAAATATTTTTTCCTTTAAAGAAGATAAAAAAAAATGGATACATAAATAATTTGCTATCTCTAATAAAAGGTGGAATAAAATAATCCATAAAAAATCTAATTTTATTTGTAACAAAACGGTTTATTAAAAACATTCATTTATCCTTTTAGTGTAATAATAACTTTTCCAAAAAAAAGCCTGTTGTATTATTGTTATCAAAATCAAAATGGATAGGAATAACAGTATTATTTTTAAATCCTTCTTCTGAAAGGTCTATTTTTATAGTTTGAGCTGTCTCATTGGGTTGTGCGACTATTGTCTTGATTAGCTTTTTTTTAATATAAATATTGATTTTTTTTGGATCATTTTTTCTCAAAGCTCTTTTAATTTGATTTTTATATCTTTCTAAAAGATTTTTTTTTAAAAAAAAATTATTATTTTTAATAAAGCTTATGGCCCATTTTTTTCTTAAAGGGAGTTGTTGAATCGTTTCTTTAGGGTATAAATAAGTAAGGGTCATTGATCTAGCTTTGTTTTTCTTAGGGAGTAAATAGGCGTATAAACCAGATCCCGATTTTATCTTAAGCCCCCTTTCGGTAACAGAGAAGTCTTGGGCAATGAAATGATTTTTATAAGTTGCATGTTTATTTTTTCCTTTAAAATCATATTGGTCTGCTTTATTAGGAGGAGTCCCATCTTCATTAAGATTGATTTCTTCAAGAGCTTTAAATTTTTTATTTATTTTCTCGAGGTAAGCATGATCAGCCATGCCAATAAAGATTGTGTTTGTAATTTGGCCATCAACAAGCGTCTTTTTTTTAAAAAATTTTTCGACTTCTAATCCTGAAAAATGCACTAACCATCTAAAATGTCGTTCTCTGTAAAAATAAATAGTACTTTTTTTCATTTTAGTGATCATAGAGTCGTGAATTTCTTGAGAAGGATTTTTCCTGCTTCGTGCTAAATAAGCACTATTAATGGGTATGGTATTTAAAGACGTCAAAAGTTGAGTTTTAACGTAGAAGGCTCTTAATGCTTTATTACGAAACGCTCCTGTATCTTGCGAGTAAGAAGGATAAAAATAAACACTACTAACATTACCTAAGACTTCTTTCCAAAACGTTGTTTTAAATTGAGCTTCGATTTCAATTTTTGTTTGTTTGGAATAGATTTTTTTTGTTTTTTTAAGAAAAGGTATTGTAGATTGAATTTGTAAGAGCAAGCTTAGGGTGATCAAACAAGTAGCTATTTTTTTATTGAAAATGGTTATGCATAAAATAATAATCGACAAATTTATTAAGTATTCAAATGGCCATATGAACCTATTTACTCCTCTAAATTGATGAAATAAATTTTTTAGAAAAAATGGAATTTTATATTCAAATAAGATAACATCTTTGCTAAAGTGAATTTTATTTGATAACGAGTAAACAAGTAAAGATAAACAAGCAAGCGTTAAAACCAAAATGATAGTTTTGTAATGTTTGAAATTTGATTCAACCTTCCTTCGAATCAATTTTAAAAATACCAACCTAAGGCAACTGATGCCCAGTAATGATAGAAAAGCAGTCTTTAAAAATAGAAGTGAGGTTATCTCTAAAAGAGACATTGGATTTTTGCCATAACCCCTTTAATAGAGTTTGGACTTTCAATTCGAAGATACCCAACAACAAACATAAGAATATAAAGAGTTAAAAATGTACCAGCTATTGTTAGAAGGTAATTTTTATCTTTGGTCTTAAAAAAAAGGTAGCCTCCCAAAAAAAGATATAAGGCAGAGTTCATGGCTAAAAAATAAATATCAAAAAATAGGTTTAAAATAATAACTAGTGAAAAATATAAATATCCCTTTTTAGGATGGTCTTTGCAAAAAAGGAAACAATAGAAACTTATAATGAATAAAAAGTGAGGCTGAAGATTTAAATTTTGATTGTATATGGTTTCTTTTCTAAAAAATTCAAGTAAGATTAAAAAAGCACCTAAGACATATAAATAAGAAGTTTTTTTAAAGAAATAACCTAATAGTTTATAAGTTGTTAGCAGCAATAACAAACAACTTAAAAATATCGAAAATCCAAAATATTGTATTTTTACTTTGGTTATTGAAGCGATACTTTTGAAAAAAAGAGCTAGTAAAGGATACGCGCCTGTGTAGAAAATATTTGCACCTTCTGGTTGACTCAGGTTTTTTGAAACCCCAAGAGGAAAATGCCATCCTTCTTGTAAATAATAATTAATCCCTACTATTGCAGTTACTTGATCTCCATTAACATCTTTTTTTTTAAAACTATGAGGAGTCATTTTTTCTTTTGTATAAGTGTGTAGTCCTTTATAAAAATCGTGCTTTCCTGTTAAGAAGTCAAAATCAAAAATAGAGAAAAATAACAGAAAAGACAACAAAAAAACCTTTTAAAATTATTCGTCTTTTAAGAAATTATGGGAAAGAAAAAGCACTTTTATCAGGTTTATTAGCCGCTAAAGGGGAAGCTGTGGTTTCAATGGATGTTGACTTGCAAGATCCTCCAGAGGTTATTTTGTCTATGGTTAAAAAATGGGAAGAGGGTTTTGAGCTTGTCCATGCAGTTAGACAAAAACGTTTGGGAGATAGTTTTTTCAAAAAAGTGAGTGCTTATTTTTTTTACTTTTTTATCAATCTTATATCGTCTTTGAAATTTCAAAAAAACTCAAGTGATTTTAAGCTCATTGACCAAAGGGTTATTAAAAGATTAAGGCAATACAAAGGCCGATTGGTTTTCATGAAAGGATTATTGGTTCATTTTAGTCATTCTCAAGGATGCGTTTACTATGAACGTCAAAAAAGATCTAAAGGAAAAACAAGCTGGAATGTTTTTCAACTATTGAATTTAGCTTTAGATGGAGTCGTTTTTTCGACTACGCTCCCGATAAGGATTTGGTTTTATTCTGGTGTATTGTTATCTTCATTGTCTTTTCTTTATGCTTTTTTTATCATTTACTTAAAATTGTTTACTGATATTGTTCCTCATACAGGGTATGCTTCGATAATTGTAACGATATTATTAACAGGTGGGTTGTGTCTTTCTGGAATTGCAACAACAACAGAATATATTGCTCGCATTTACAATCAAGTAAACGGGATGCCTCTTTATTTAATAAAAGAAATTGTTGAGTAGGATAAACAAAAACACTCTTTTATGGAACATTATCTTTATAGTCAGATGTACGCTATTGAAAAAAAACATTGGTGGTACTGTGGAAGACGACATATTATTGACTCTTTTCTAAGTAAAATAATGCCGTGCACACCTACTAAAACTTCAAAGGTTCTTGAGATAGGATGCGGAACAGGTGGCAATAGTGAAATTTTAAATCAATACGGGGAAACCTACGGGATGGAAGTGTTTGATGAGGCCATCGAATACTCAAAAAAAAATAAATTCAAGCATGTTAAAAAAGGCAAGTTGCCAAGTGAAATACCGTTTCTAAAAAATTATTTTGATCTTATTGTTGCTTTAGATGTAATCGAGCACGTAAGGGAAGATTCACAGAGTTTAAAAGCACTTTCTGAATTTTTAAAGCCTAATGGCTATTTAGTTATTACAGTGCCTGCATATCAATTTTTATGGGGAAAACATGACAAAGAAAGACATCATATGAGGCGGTATACAAAAAAAAAATTAATTAACATTATTGATACTAAACAATATATTATTGAGTATATCTCCTATTTTCAATTTTTTCTTTTTCCATTATTATTAATAAAACGACTTTTTATTGACAAATTAAAAATTGTTAAAGGCAAGCAGGTAGCTCAAAGTGATATAGTTCCTCCTTTATGGACTAATGCTCTTTTCAAACAAATATTTTTTTTTGAATCAAAAATTCTTAGACGATTTTCTTTTCCTTATGGCTCATCAATTATTTGTCTTATAAGAAAAAAACAGTGAATCGATTATTAAATATAAAGTAAATTTCTTTTTCACAAAAAAATATTTTTCTAACTAACCTTTCTTAAAAAATCATTAAAGATTAATTGTTTTTGAATTGTTTTTCTTAGGAGAAAGACTTTTTAGTGTTTTACTTTTATTTTTTTTGGTCTGGATTCTCGATTATAAGGGGATAGGTGACTTTGGGGTTAAAAACTTTAAAACTAAAGTAACTTTCTTTAAGTCTAAGAGCATAAACAAGTTCGTTGCTTTTCTCATTAATAATTTTAACAATAGCTCTTGCTTTTGTTTTTGCTCTTGCTTTTCCAAGCCCATTAATTTTTACCTTCGGAAAAAAAAATCACTTTTTTTTAGCATAATTGTCAACCATTTTAACAGTAAGTGGCCAATTATACGATTCGATAGGATAGGTTTTTTCTTCTTTGTTAAAGATGTCAATTTCATAACCAGAAGAATAATGATTTTCTAGTGCTTTGATTTTTTTATAAGGTAGGGAACGAATTTTAAAAGAGGAGGGTTTACGATGCCTCATCTCTTTTGTTGGATTAGCAACTGCGTGAATCGATATAAAGTTGTCAAATGGATCTTTGATTTCACCAGTATTTTTTTTTAGAGTAACGTTTATGAATTTTCACATATTTATCAAAAATAAGCCTTCTAAGATAACCTGTTGTAATAGCAAGTGCTACGAAAGCATAATTGGCATCGTTCCAATCTTCAATTCCATATTGAATAATAAAAGGTAAATGAATTGCAAAAGATTTTCTCATTTCTTTTAAAGCTTTTTTTCGACTTGTTTGAGACTACCCATTAGAATCTAAATCAGCTAAGAGTCTTTGAGCATCTGAACCGTGGTGACTTGCTAAATTACAAAAAACAGTCTGAGAGAGTACACATTTCATATCAGCAACCCAATGCTTTAAAAATTTCAATTGCCTTTCTCCCAAAAGATTAAGTCTTGTTAAATCAACACCTTTTGGATTGTAATCTTTCTTAGTCATAGGGACGTGATCGGGTCGATTTTTTTTTATCATTAGGGTCATACCAAGTATCAACTTTTCCTTGAGACCCACTTTTAAATTTTCTATCTTCAACAATCCCAAAGCTAATACGCCTATAGAGGAAATCTCCATAAGCTACTTTGGATATTTCTTTTAATAGGGCTTGGATCAAAAGGAGCGGGGTGAAGGGAAAAAAGAGTGTCTTAAACAGCAATAATAAACTGAGAGTTATGCCCGAAACCTCCTTTCTCGTGATCTTGGAGAAGGACATAATTTCCACTATTACCCCAAATATTTCCTTGATAAACATCATGAGCATCAGGAAGGCAAATCGTTGGAACATTTCTTATCAAGTCCCTAAAAGCCCATCCCCAAAAAGATAGTTTGCCAAGATAATGATTAATAGCCATTTCAATTTTTCCCAAATTTGTACGATCATTTTCAGTAGTTTGTATTATTTTATAACCACCACAATCTTCATAAATTTGGGGAAGTCGTGTTTCAGCCAATGTTGGATCAATGGGGCTCAAGTATTTACAGTAAAATGGTAGAGTTTATGGAAAAAGATTTTAAAAATTTCTCTGATTTGGATATAGTTTCCTAAGTTATCTTTTAAATTTAAAGATTCATGATATAAATAATAAATTCAAAACATTAGTAGATTTCATGACTGATATTGTTGTCTTTATTATTATTTTCTTTGTTGTTTTCCTATTTTTAGGTTTTGGGTATTTAAAGATTTCTTTAAAGAAAAAAAGACTTGATACCATTAAAGGTTATATTAGAAATCAAAGTTATAAAAAAGCTATCAATAACTTAAAAGCGATTATCAATAAAAATCAATTTAATTATCCAGCACATAAACTTCTCGCAGATGTGTATTCTCTTACGAATAATAAAAAACTAGCGATTGTTGAGTATCGATTTGCTGAAAAAGGAATTCAATCGGAGTCAATCGCTTATGAAATAGAGCTTAGACGTCAATTGTCTTTAGCTCTTGAAGCAAATGGAAATCAAAAAGAAGCTTTAGAAGAACTGCTTTTGTTACTTAAAGTAGATGAAAAAAATCCAGAACTTTTTTATAGTGTTTCTAAATTTTATTTCAAACTAGGCAATAGTGAAAAAGCGATTAATTATATGTATATGGCAGTTAATTTAGATTCCAATAACGCCAAGTCTTATTATGAACTTGGAGTGATTTTATATAAAGCATCCCGGTATGGAAATGCTATTGATGCTTTTAGTAAAAGCCTTAAAATTAATAAAGATAATTTGGATGCTTATTATTATTTAGGATCTAGTTATCGGCAAGTACAAGATTATAGAAATGCTATTGCAGCTTTAAATGTAGCAGAAAGAAAAAAAGAATATCGAGCTAATTCATTTTTAAATAAAGGAATTTGTCATATTCAATTAGGAAATGAAGGGCAAGCAGTTAATGAGTTAACCAATTCATTAATGCATAATAAAGCTAATAATAAATCCAAACTTTTTGCTCATTATTATATCGCTTCTATTTATGAAAATAAGGGAGAAATCATTAGTGCCATTGAGCATTGGGAACAAATTCACCGTATTGATAATCATTTTAAAGATGTTGTTTTAAAATTAAATTACCACCAAGATCTTAGAAAATCTGACTTATTAAAAGAATTTATGATTTGTAGCTTAAATAACTTTAAAGAGATGTCTAAGAAAATCTTAACTCAAATAAAACTTGAAGTTCATGATTTTCGTGAAACAGATGATAATGAAAACATTATTTGTGTTGCAAAAGAAGAAACTAAAACCATGATTGGAACAAAAGCTGTTTTAAAATATCTTGTTTTTAATCGATCTAACAAATTAATTACAGATGAACTTATTAGGGAATATTTACAAGAAGCTAAGCGTTTTAATTGTAATGCAGTGACTTGCTTTACGACTTCTTCTTTAACAACAAGTGCTAGAGATTATGTGAGTGGGCGTCCTTTTCATCTTATTTCTGGTGAATCTTTAGATAAATTGCTTAAAGAAATTTATAAAAAATAATCCCTGGCTTTAATTAGGTAGTATTTTTTTTTAAAAATGCATTCTTTTTCTTTTGATTATAAGAATGATTATTATGCTTTAGCGGCTAAAAAAAAAGGTTTAAGAGCTAGGAGTTATTTTAAACTGGAGCAAATAGATCAAAAGTTTAGAATTTTTCAAAGAAATCAAAAAATTTTAGATTTAGGAGCTTTTCCAGGTTCTTGGATTCAGTATGTTTTAGAAAAAACAAAAAAAAATACGTTGATTGTAGGAGTTGATCTTCAGAAAATAAAGTCTTTTAAAGAAAAACAAGTGATTCTTCTTCAAAAAGATATTTTTAATTTAAATAAAAAAAATTTTTCTTTTGGTTTGTTTAATACTATTATTAGTGATTTAGCTCCTAAAACAACCGGTAATAAAGATGTTGATTCGAGTCTTTCTTTTCAGCTTGTAGAAAAATCTTTTTTGATTGCTAAAGAATTTTTAGTTTCTAATGGTTTTTTTATTGTTAAATATTTGGAAGGGGAAGATAAAAAAAAAATTTTAAAGATGTTAAATTCCTTTTTTTCTTTCGTTAAGGCTTATCGTCCTAAAGCAACTCGGCGAAAATCAAGAGAAATTTTCCTTATCGGAAAAAAATAGGTTTTATTTATTAAATTTTTTCTTTTTAAAAGACGAAACTTATATTATGTAAGGCAAGAACCATTGTTCCTTTTATCATTACATGGAGGATACAATGATAATTAATCATAATATGTCAAGCATCAATACAAATCGTTTGATGGTTAATAAAGACAAAGAAACTTCACTTGGGATGAAAAAGCTATCTTCAGGGATGAGAATCAACCAAGCTGCAGATGATGCTTCTGGGCTAGCTGTGTCGGAAAAAATGAGGTCTCAAATAAGAGGTCTTAGAATGGCTGATAAAAATGCTCAAGATGGGATTTCTTTTATTCAAACAACAGAAGGCTATCTTAGTGAAACAACAGCTGTAGTACAGCGTCTTAGAGAGCTTGCGATCCAATCTTCTAATGGTATTTATACTTCAGAAGATCGAGAGCAAATTCAAGTTGAAGTAAGTCAATTATTAGATGAAATTGACAGAATTGCAGCTCATGCTGAGTTCAATGGACATAAGCTTTTGACAGGTCGATTTGCTCAACCTACTGCTGATAGTGCTGGTACAGCTTCTATGTGGTTTCATATTGGGGCCAATATGGACCAAAATATTCAAGCTTATATTGGGACGATGACAACAAAAGCTTTAGGTTTACTAGGAGCAACAGGTCAAGAAAGACTTTCTATGAGTGCGCCTGATAAAGCAAATAGAGCAATCGGCTCTCTTTCTGAAGCTCTTACAATGATCAATTCTCAAAGAGCTGATCTTGGAGCTTATCAAAATCGTTTAAATCACGTTTCTTCTTCAGTATTGATAGGTGCTGAAAACCTTCAAGCTGCTGAAAGTAGAATTAGAGATTTAAACATGGCTGAGGAAATGTCAGAGCTTGTTAAAAATCAAGTGTTGTTCCAAGCCCAAACAGCAATGTTAGCTCAAGCAAATGTTAAAACTCAAGGAGTTTTACAAATTTTGGGTTAATTTAATCTAACGTTTTATACTAAAGCATGATTTTTTCTATTAATAAAATCTAATCGTGTTTTAGTATAAAATTATATTTTAGTGCTATGATTAAAATTTCTGATGTTAAATCAATTTTAAAAAAATATAATTATAAAATTATTTATTCTTCTTACCATCAAGATAAAGATATTAATTTTTATCGTTATAAAAAAGATGCTATTAATGAATTGAAGTATTTTACTATATTAACACCTGAGCACCGTGTAGTTGGCAGAATTTATGAAACTCAAAAAAATGACAAATTTCTTAGTGAACAACACATTGGTTTAATTTTTGAATATTTTCAAAGATATCAAATCTCTAATCGAGATCAAATTATTAGTGACATAAAAGCTTTAAAAAAACAAAAATCAAAATAAGTCGTTTTTTTAAATTAAAACACGCTAAATAACAAAAACAACTCTTATCGTTGTTTAAAAAATTTAGCTCTATGAGGGCTATTGAGCCACTCCCAAGCATTTGTAATGGAAGTATTGATGTCTTTTACAGATTCCCAATTTAAAATTTGATTTGCTTTTGAAGGATTTGCGATTAATTTAGAAGGATCCCCTTTTCTTCTTTCTCCGTAGATAACAGGAATGTCTTTTTTAGTTACTTTTTGACAAATTTCAATGATTTCTTTTACAGAATACCCTTTCCCAGTCCCTAAGTTAACAGAAATAGATTGATCTTCTTTTTTTAAATACTCGAGTGCCTTTATATGAGCATTGGCTAAATCTAGTATATCAATATAGTCTCGAATACAAGTGCCATCTGGTGTTTTATAATCAGTCCCAAAAATACAAATATTTTTTCTTTCTTCTTTAGCTGTCAAAAGCACTAAAGGAATTAAATGTGTTTCAGGATCGTGTTCTTCTCCTATAAGACCATTTTCATGCGCTCCACAGGCATTGAAGTATCTTAAGTTTGCATGTTTGATATTGTGAGCTTTATCATAATCTTTTAAAATTTGTTCTAGCATTAATTTGCTACTACCATAAGGATTAATAGGATTTTGAGAATGGCTTTCATCAATAGGGATTTTTTTGGGAGTTCCATAAGTCGCACAAGTCGAAGAAAAAATAAAATATTGACAATTAAATTTCTTCATAATATCAAGAAAAAAAATAGGATTAGCGACGTTGTTTTCGTAATATTTTAGAGGGTGATTGACTGATTCGCCGACATTAACAAAAGCGGCAAAATGCATCACTGCTTGGATAGAATACTTTTTAAAAATAGTTGTTACTAATTTTTTATTTCCTAAATCCCCTTCAATAAAGATAACTTCTTTATCAACAATAGCTTGTTTGTGACCGGAAATTAAATTATCAAGGACAATGACTGAAAAATTTCTTCTTACAAGCTCTCTTACAGTATACGAACCAATATAACCTGCTCCACCAAGGATTAAAATCCAATCTTTTTTTGTCATTGTTGATGATTAAAATAATTGATAAAAAATACTAATTGTATTGTACAATGATTTTATTAATAAGTATTTTTTTAAAGTTATTAAAATTAAATTTTTTTTTTAAAGGATATTCTTTTGGACTTAAGAAATTTAAAAAAGAAGTTTATCAAAAATTTTGGTGAAGACAATCATCAAGAAATTTTGTTTTTCTTTTCCCCAGGTAGAGTTAATTTAATGGGGGGACATATAGATTATAATGGTGGTCTGGTTTTCCCTTGTGCTTTAAGTTATGGGACTACACTTGCGTGTAGAAAAAATAATAAACAAGAAATTAATTTTGCCTCTTTAAATTTTTCTTTTAAAACAACGATTCCTCTTAAAAATATTTCTAAAAAAATCGGGAATGAATGGGTCAATTATCCATTAGGTGTCATTTCAAAAATGTACGAAGAAGGTTGTCCTATTTCGGGAATGGATTTTCTTTATAATGGAAATATTCCTTATGGAGCAGGGCTTTCATCTTCAGCTTCTATTGAGCTGGGGACCGCTTTTGCAATCAATCAAATTTTTGAGTTTAATAAAGATCGTATTTATTTAATTAAAATTTCTCAAAAAGCAGAAAATGAATTTGTTGGGGTTAATTGTGGGATTATGGACCAGTTTATTATTGGAGTGGGGGAATCTGGTAAGGCAATCGTTTTACAGTGTGATACTTTAAAATATAATTTCGTTCCCATTGACTTAAAAAATTATTCTCTTGTTATCGGTAATACTAATAAAAAAAGAAGACTTTCTGATTCAAAATACAATGAACGACGTGTGGAATGTGAAAAAATTGTTCAAATTATTAGTCAAAAAACCCCTATTAATTTTTTAACAGATTTAACATTTGATGACCTTGAATCAATGAAAGATTTAATTGGAAATGAAAAGCTTTACAAAAGAGCAAGGCATGTCGTTTCTGAAAATGCTCGTGTTTCTAAAGCGATACAAGCTTTAAAAAAAGAAGATCTTCAATTATTTGGTAGTTTAATTAATGCCTCTCATGATTCACTTAAAAGTGATTATGAAGTAACAGGAAACGAACTAGATACTTTTGTGGGGGAGGCTAGAAAAGTGGATGGAGTTATCGGTGCTAGAATGACAGGGGCTGGTTTTGGAGGGTGTGCTATTAGTTTAGTCCATAAGGATAAATTAGAGCATTTTTGTGGTGTTGTTAGTAAAAATTATGAAAAAAAAATTGGGTATAAACCTTCTTTTTATTTTCCTGAAATTGGTAAAGGTGTTAGAGAAGTCTTTATTAATGATTGATTTTAGTCGTTAGTTTCATGGGAAAAAGCTTGGGAAAGAAGGTGGCATCCTCTTTTAAAAGAGTGGGTCCTTTTGGCCACGGTAACCACTTCCAGACCTTGGTCTGGAAATATTGTTAAAGAAAATGAAAACAAAAGTCCCAAATTTGATCCTAATTGTTATCTTTGTCCTAATGTAAAAAGACCTTCTGGAAATGTTAATGCGGATTATCAAAAGCCTTATGTTTTTAATAATGATTACCCCTTCTTTATATTTGGATACAAACTTAGCTGAAAAAAAAAAGTAGAAGAAAGTCCCTTTGAAAAAAGAGCAAATTCTAAAGGAATTTGTAGAGTCGTTTGCTTTTCACCCCATCATAACCTTACTTTAGCTGAAATGTCAAAAGAAAATATGATTAATGTTTTAAAGGTTTGGAAAGAAGAATATCTAAATTTATCTCAAAATGAAGTGATTAAAAATGTCTTGATTTTTGAAAACAAAGGAAAAGAAACAGGCGTTTCCAATACTCATCCACATGGGCAAATTTATTCGACTAATTTTATTCCTAAAATTATTCAAATAGAGCTTGACTCTCAAAATGATTATTTTAAAAAACATTCATCAGATTTTTTTGATGATTTAATTGTTCACGAACAAAATAAAAAACAGCGTATTATTTTAGAAAATAAACACTTTATAGCTTTTATTCCTTTCTTTGCTCGTTTTGTTTATGAAACTTATTTGATTGCCAAAAGAAATGTTACTCATATCGGTGAGTTAACAGATGAAGAATTAGAATTTCTTAGTGAAATTTATTCTCATTTATTAATTAAATTTGATAATCTTTACCAAATGCCTTTTCCTAACATAACCATTTTAAGAAATATCCCTACTTGTTTTAAAAATGGGGAACAAAAATTTCGTTTTCATTTTCAATTTTATCCACCAATGAGATCTCAAGATAAACTTAAATATCTTGCTGGTTTTGAGTCTGGCGGAGGCAATATTATTAATCCTACTCACGCAGAAGAAGCAGCTTCTTATTTAAGAGAAAGCCCTATTAAGCATTATAAATCAACATAGAGACTTGATGAATATAGCTTCTTTGATTGCTTTTAAATTTATCAAATTTTCTGTTGTCGGTTTTTTTGGAACGGTAATTGATTTTTCAATAACGTTTTTTTTAAAAGAAAAAATAAAAATTAATCAATACTTCGCTAATGCAGCTGGGTTTTTGTTAGCAGCAAGTTTTAATTATGTGTTTAATCGTATATGGACTTTTTCGAGTGAAAACCTTCATGTGTTTTCTGAGTATTCAAAATTTATTCTGATTTCTTTCATTGGTCTTATTATCAATCATCTTACTTTAAAATTTTTTAATAAAAATCTGAATTATAATTTTTATTTTTCTAAATTTTTTGCGATTGTTGTTGTTGTTCTCTTTAACTTTTTTGGGAATTACTTTTATACTTTTTAAACTAAGTGACTTAAAATTTTTGATTAAAAATTATTTTTGCAGCTTCTTCTAAATTATTACCTGTCATTCGCTTGAGTTTTGGAGGAAGAGACTTTAAAAAATGATGTCCATAAGTTTTTGTTTTGAGCCTACAATCTAAAACAATAAAAAGACCTCTATCATGAACACTCCTAATCAATCTCCCAAATCCTTGCTTAAATTTGATAATAGCCGTTGGTAAAGAATATTCATAAAAAGCATTTTTTCCTTCTTTTTTTAAAAGTTCAAGATGAGCTTCATGAATAGGGTCGGTTGGGACACTAAAAGGAATTTTAGTCATAATAAGGCAAGATAAATTTTCTCCCTGTATATCAACTCCTTCCCAAAAAGAATTAACTCCCATCAACACCGCATGAGGGTTTTTTTTAAAACGATTGACCAAATCCATACGATTGGCTTCTCCTTGCAGTAGAAGTTCAATCGATTTTTTTTTAAATGGAATCTCTACTTTTTTTTTTTACCATCAGCATTTGTTGATAAGAGGTAAAAAGAATAAACGTTTTCCCTTTAAAAAAATCAATCGCTTTCATAATATATTCAAAGAGACTATGAGTGTGGAGTTGTTCATTTGGTTTTGGTAGATTACTAGGAATAAATAAAAGACAATTTTTTTCATAATTAAAACTAGAGCTTAGTTTTTCTTCAAAAATTTTTTTTGGATTCATCAAATCAATCCCCATTCTTTTTTTATAAAAATTAAACCCTTTTTCATCACTTATAGTAGCAGAGGTAATAATGATTGTTTTGAGGTTTTTTTAAAATGATTTCTTGTATCTCTTTTTGGATTAAAAGAGGGGTTAAATGAATCGAAAAATAAATTTGATGATGAAGGAGCTTTTTGATAGAAATCCACTTAATTTCATTTTGTTTATTATCTTCTAAACTGCTTTTAAAAACCTGAATGCTTTCTCCAATTCTCCCGATATAAGCTTGTAAATCTAAAAGAGTTGTTTTAATAGTTTCTCGATTGTATTTTGAAAAAAACTGATGAATGTTAATAGACGTCTTTTTGATTCTTTCAAGAAGAAACAAAAAAGTTTCTAAAGGTTTTTTATAATTGTTTATCCAAGTTTCTTCATTTTTTTTGTTGTTAATTCTTATATTAATTTCTTCTTCATTTTTTTTAAAGGTAGCAAAATATTCATAAATTTGTTTAGAAATTTCTTTTTCAATTTTGACAAAATCTAAAATTTCTTTTTTATATTCTTTAAAAAGTTTAGCTCCAAAAAGAAAAGGCACTTGCTCTTGAACAATGTTTTTTTTAAGATGAGACTCTAGTTTTATTAAAGCTCCTTTGATAAATTTTTTTTTAGAACTTACTTTTCCAATTAAATTTAAATTTCGTTTAACACTTGTATTAGAAGATTCCATCCCAAAATGCTTGATGGCTGTTTCTTCTAAGTGATGAGCTTCATCAATAATCAGTCGTTTGAAATGAGGTAGTAAAGTTTGTTTTTGATCATTATCAACCTTTTTTTTAAGATTCATATCAGCACATAAAAGGTGATGATTAACAATTAAAAGATCGGCTTCAAAACAATTTTTTTTTGCTTTGTGATAAAAACATTTTGTTTTATGGTGACAATTAACGATTTTGCAAGTATCCACTTCACTGTTGATTTGATTACTTAATATTGGGTTAAGAGTAAAAGGAAGTTCAGAAAAATCTCCTGTTTTTGTTTCGTTAGACCATGACTTTAATATATTGATTTGATTTGAGAGTTCATTTTCTTCATTAAAAAATAAATTTGGTTCTTTTTGGTGATCTTCAAATTTTCTTGTACATAAGTAATTATTCCTTCCTTTTATAAGAGCATATTTAATTTTAGTATTAGTGATTTCAAGAATTTTTGGGATGTCTTTAAAAAAAAGCTGCTCTTGAAGGTAAATAGTATGCGTTGAAATAACCACTTTTTCTTTGTTTTTTAAAATCCATTCAATGGCAGGTAATAAGTAAGCAAGCGATTTCCCAATACCTGTTGGGGCTTCACAAAGATATAATGTATTGTTATTAAAAGCGTTAGTAACACCTTTAATCATTTTATTTTGAGAAGGTCTTTCTTCAAAGGAGGGAGTATTTTTGAGTGTCTTTTTTTTCTTTTGAAAATAATTTGAAATCTCTTCAAAAGAAATAGGATGTGATTCTTGCTTTAAATTAGCCACAATAATTTTTTATTTAAATTGATTTTTTTTAAAAAAAAAATTAATCGACAAACCTATTTTTGAAATTAATAGTAAAGCAGAAAAACCATTTCCTTGTAAAGTTTTTACTTCTTTTTCTTTTTTTAAAACATCTCCTTTGACTTCATTGTTGTCTTCTTCTGTGGCAATGCTAAGAGCATCTGTTGATTGTTTTACTTGGCTTTTACGAAAAGAAAGAGTGCTTCCTTTTAATCCAAAAAACAGGCTTGTTTTTACTCTTTGAGTTGCAAAAAAATGTAACCCTACTTTAATATCTGAGTAATAAGAAATCTCAGGAATATAGGTTGTTTCTGTTGAAATCTCATAGGATCTTGGAAGAATTGTTTCGATATTAGAGAGGTTGTTTTTATTAATGAGAATATTGTTTTTATTTTCATGCTCATCAATGAGAATACGACTTTTGTTTTGTGCAATAACAGGAAGCCCAAGTCCAGCAGAAAGGCTAATGAAAGGCTTGATTTTCATAAAAGAAAAATTTTCTTGAAGGTATTCGATCCCTCCTCCTAAAAAGATATTGCCTAAAAAAAAAATATCTTTTTTTGATAATGTTAAAAACCCAGAAAACATGTCATCTTGATTTTTAGGACTAATAAAATATTCTGAAAAACTATTTTTTTCATAAGAGCTAAACATTGAGCTTATTTCTAAATATGTTTTTAAAGAAGGATGGTGTTTTTTTTTTATTTTAAAGACAATATCAATTCCTTTAGGGAAATCACCAAAGGTAAAATTTTCTACATTTTTTCTACCAAAAAGCTCTTCTTTGAAAATTTGATCTTTCCTTAAAATGGATACATCACTTTGTTTTAAACTAGAGTTTGTAATAAAAGAATTAATTTCAAAATTTTCTTTTTTATTAATTGGATTTGATTGAAAATAGTCTATTTCAGTACTAATTTCCCACGAAGCAAATAATTTGAAAAATAAAAAATAAAAAATAAAAAAGATAAATTTGTTTATCATAAGAAACCATTTTATTATATTATAGGTTTTTTAATGAAGAGCAATTGGATTTAAAAAGTTTATTTGTTTTAAAAATAATGTATTTTGATACCCATGCCCATCTTTGCTTATGTAATGATTTCGTTTCTATAAAAAAACACTTGCAGCTTTGTAAAGAAGAGAAAGTTAGTTTTATTTTAGATGCTGGGCTTCATCCAAATGATTTTGAAAATCGGCAGTTACTTTTGAAAGATTATCCCCAAGTGCTTTTAGGTGTTGGTTATGGACCCAGTGACATCACTTATTTCCCTAAAGATGATCTTAATTCACTTGAAATGATTATTAAAAAAAATAAAAATATTGTTGCTATTTCAGAAATTGGTCTTGAGTATTTTCATTATAAAGATAACTGGGAAAACCAAAAAAAAATTTTGTCGTATCAGTTAAATTTAGCAAAAATTTATGATTTGCCTGTATTTTTACATATAAGACAAGCTTACTTACAAGTGTATGAAATTCTAAAAGCTTCAGGGGTTCAAAAAGGAGCAGTCCATTGTTTTACAGGAAATGAAGATGAAGCTTTTCGTTTTCTTGATTTGAATTTTTATCTTTCTTTTTCAGGTATTGTTACTTTTAAAAATGCACTTGATCTTCAAGAAGTCGTTAAAAAAATTCCTTTAGATTGTATTTTAACAGAAACCGATGCTCCTTATTTGGCACCTGTTCCTAAAAGAGGGCAAAAAAATAGGGTTCCTTTTATTAAATACACCAATCAATTTATAGCTCATTTAAAAAATATCGAAGAATCTATATTAAATGAATTTTTTTTTAATAATGCTAAAAAGCTTATTTTAAAAAATTAGTCCCTCTAAATTAATTAATTGAAACAGTTGATTTTTTTAGAAGTCTAGCGGCTTCTTCTTTTGGCATCAATGAATAAAGAAAAGGGACGGTAGATTGTAAATTATTAATGGAAGCATAATTATCCATTTCTTTTAAAATATCTAAAATCAATAAGTCATCTTGTAATTCTAAAATTCTCTCTACAGCATTTTGAGGAGGCATTTGGTAGTAAATAGTGGCTAATTTTTCTACTTTTTTTTGATAGCTTGTCCCATCATCTGTTTCTTTTTTAATTTTTGCCTTTTGTTTTGTAAGATTATTTTTTTCTATACTTACTCGTTCAATTTCTTTTTTTAAATCAGCTTGAAGATTATTTAGTTGAGATTCTTTTTTTTGGAGTTCTATTTCTCTTATTTTGAATGACTCTAACATTTTTTTCCTTTCGGATTTTTCTAAAAAATCAACATCCCCAGGTCTTGAATAATTTCCTAAAGTAAGAGTAGCTTTGTTTTCTAGTTTTGATTTCTTCTTAAAAGAAGAATAAATATTACTAATGTCCAAAAGATCTAAAAAATAAAAAATAATAATGATCCCTAAAATATTCCCTAAAAGCAAAAATGCTATCTTAAATTTCATTTTGGTTCTCCATTAGTTTCATTGATGCCACTATTTTTAAGATAGTTTTCAACAACTTTTTTCACATAATTTTGAGTTTCTTTATAAGGAGGGATCTTATCATTATAATGACTTAAAGCTTTTGGACCCGCATTGTAAGCAGCTAATGCTTTTAATAAATCACCATCATATTGATTTAGCATTTTTTTTAAATACTCAGTGCCTGCCATAATATTTTCTTCTGGTGAAAAAGGATTGGAAACATTAAGTTGCTTTGCTGTTTGAGGCATTAATTGCATTAGCCCCATTGCTCCTTTGTGAGAAATGGAAAAAGGGTTATAATTTGACTCTTGCCTAATAACAGAATGAATCAGTTCTTTAGGTACGACATGATTTTTGGAAGCTTTCTCAATAATTTTACTGTAATTTTTATTTTTGATTTCAGATGTTTTTTGTAAAAATAGGTTTTTTTTTACTTCATTAATGGGGTTAGATTCAGTTTTTTTTAGGTAATTTTTTTCAAAATGATACTGATAATTATAAGTTTGATTGATTTTTTTAACTTTCGACTTAATAAAATTAATCCTGTTAATAACTTGAGTAATAGATGTCACGAGATTCTCCTAATAATTTTTCACTTCTTCTTTTAAACGTTTTTGGCTTAGAAAGCTTTCTTCTAATAAAATTTGATTTTCTTTTTTTACCTTTTTTAAATATTCTTTATGATCTTTTTCTTTAAGAATTTCTAAAGATTGTCTTTTTATATATTTTTCTTTTAGTCTTTTTCTAAAACCATCAAGCTCGTTATCTATTTTTTTAAGATATACACTTAGTTTATTAATGTTTTTTTTTAAAGAATTTATTAAAGATAAATTAAGCATTCGTTGATTTTCTATTTCTAAAAATCTATTTTTTTCAAAACGAGTTATTTTTAAATTTTCCTCACTTTTTGAAATGGATTCTTGGGTAGAGTTATATTTTTGAACGATAGGAGCCATTTCTTTTTGTATGGCTTCTTCTTCTTTGATTATCTTCTGAAGATAGCTTTGAAATCTAAAAGAAAACTTCTTCAAAATATCCCCCCTATAATTTTTTCTCGGTATTTTTTAAAAAATTATTAATTTTTTTTTTAAAAAATGAACATTGTATAATATATTTATGGTTCGTTTTAGAAATAGTCAAAAAACAATTAGACTTTATTATAAAAAAAAAAAGCTAAATTCTTTTAAAAAAAGGCTTAAAACCATTATTCCGATCTTGCTTTTAGTTTCTTATATGATTAATCACTTTGCTTTTTTTTCTTTGAAGGTAAAAGAAAATGCAATGTATCCATTAATTGATAAAAAAAAAAAGATTTTTTTATCTAAATTAAGTTATGGTGTGAAAAAACCTTTTAGATTTAACATGAAAAAAAATTATTACTTCAAACGAATGCCAAAAAGAGGAGATGTTGTTGCTATTGTTAATTCTGAAAAGATATTTAATTCTTTTTTACAATTTTTAGATTTACCGATTTATATGATTTCTTTTGGTTTTTTGGGTATTGTAGATAAATTTTATATTGTAAGACGTATTGTTGGTCTTCCAGGGGATCGTATTTTTATTAGAGACAGGAATATCTATATCAACGGAAAGCTTTATAAGCCTTCTTGGAAAATTTTTTACGAAAGTAATACAATTCTTACTTTAGATTTTAGTAAAAGAGATCAGACAGAAAAGGAGATTTTTATTCCAGAAAATTTTGTTTTTGTACTTTGTGATAATTGGGAGATGGTTGTTGATTCGCGTTCTTTGGGCTTGATTCCTTTTTATAAAGTTGAAGGGAAAATGATTAATATGTATTAATCGTTAAAGACTAATTTTCTTTAATTTGTTTAACAAATTCTTGTGGAAATTTTTTTGGTCTTAATGTCTTAGCATCAACAGAGGCATTGATTGTTTTTCCTTTACAAAGTAACTGTTGCTTTTCGTTTAAAATTTCGTAGTAAAAATAAATACGAATTCCAGTTACTTTTTCAATTGTTGTTTTAATTGAAACGACTTCATCATAAATAGCGGGTCTTTTATACTCAATGATTAATTCGGTTACGGGAGATAGTAAATTATAGGTTTCTTTCAGTTTAGAAGCTGTAAATCCTTTTTTTCTGAGAAACTCTGTCCTACCTATTTCAAAAAATTCTGCATACTTTGCATAATACACCACCCCTCCCGTATCGGTGTCCTTATAATAAATTCGAATCCGAGTTTCATCTGTCATAAACTTGTGAGGTTTTTCTTAGCAACATAAACTCTTAAAAAAGCTTTTTTTAAATATTTATTTTTCTTGATAATCAGCAAATCTTCCATTGCTTTTTTTTTATTGTGGTAAAGACCAATTCGTACTTTATAACTTGGATTTCCATTTAAATAAGTGGTTTTAACATCAGCTTTGTATTTTTTTTTTTTTAAATAATTTAAAATACCATACGCTTTTTTTTTCTCAAAGGTTAAGGTGACTTGAATGTAATATTTTTTTTTATGATCTTCAGTGACAATTTTTTTTTTAAGTTCTTCTTTTTTTTTTATGAAAGGCTTTTTTTTATTTTTTTTGGATTCAATTTCAAGTATTTCTGTGGAAGAAATATTCACTTTGTCTTCAAGCTTACTTTTTTCTTTGGTATAAGAAAATGTTGTTGGTTTTAGGGCTGGTGGATTGTTTGTGTTTTCATTAAAGTTTGGGTCAAATCTTAGATTGGTTTGTTTAGAGTTTGTGTTAGAAATAAAATGAGTTGATGATTTTAAATCATTTGGAGTTTTTGTTTTTTTTGAGTAAGAACCTGTTAAAAACCCAACACTAAAAAAAACAAATAAAGAAGTAAAACTAACGATCCCTAAAATAAATAATCGCAAGGGATTTAAAGAAACCATAAATAAGTATTGATTTTTTTCTTTCATTAATTAAAAAATTAATATATTCTCGGCTTAATGTTTTTTTAAAATTAATTTCAAACTAAAATAATTATTAAATAATAAAATAATAGAATTTAAATTTAATGAAAATTCTCATTGTCCCAGATAGTTTTAAAGATGCTTTAGAAGCTAAAAAAGTAGCTAAGGCTATTGAAGCAGGATTTCTTTCTTTTGATAAATCTCTTTTAACGCATACACTTCCTCTTTCTGATGGAGGAGAAGGTTTTGCTAAATTACTCACTGAAATCACTAAAAGTCAAAAAATTCATTGCCAAGTCCAAAATCCTTTAGGAGAAACAATTCAAGCTTGCTATGGGTATAATAAAAAAGAAGCAACAGCTTATATTGATATGGCAAGTGCTAGTGGGCTTGAGTTGATACCTTTAAATAAACGCAACCCTTTTTTCACTTCAACTTTTGGTACTGGAGAGATGATTCTTTCTGCTGCTAAAAAAGGAGCCAAGACGATTGTTGTAGGGGTCGGGGGGAGTGCTACTAATGATGGAGGCATTGGGATGGCAAAGGCAATTGGGATTCGTTTTTTAAATAAAGACAAAAAAGAAATGAAAGAAGGCTTATCCCTTTTTAATCAAGTGACTTGTATCGACCAAAGTGGAAAAAATAAAATATTAGATGATGTTAATGTGATTGCTGCCACGGACGTTATTAGCCCTCTCCTAGGAAAAAAAGGAGCTACTTTTCAATATGCTAAACAAAAAGGAGCTAATAAAAAAGAAATCATTTTGCTTGAATCTCTAATGAAGCATTTTACCAATCTCGTCAAAAAAGATTTAAATATTTCAGTGTCAAAAATAGTAGGAGCGGGTGCAGGAGGAGGCTTTGGAGCAGGACTAGTTTCTTTTTTAAACGCTAAAATAGTCAAAGGAACTTCTATTTTTTTTGAAAAAATAAACTTGGAATATTATATCAAACAAGCTGATTTAGTAGTGACAGCAGAAGGTAAAATAGATAAACAGTTTTTTGATGGCAAACTACTCCATGCTCTTTCTCTTTTGACAACAAAGCATCAAGTCCCACTTGTTGCTTTTGTAGGCTCTCATTGTCTTTCGCTTTCAAGTCGAAACCAAATGAAGCTTGACTATATAAATAGTATTATTCATTACCCTCTTTCACTCGAAGATGCTAAAAAACATACTTATCATTTTCTTGAAAAATCAGCTTATGAATTGATTCGATTAGTTCTTTCTTTTAAAAAAAATAAAAAATCTAGTTAGTATTTCTTTTTAAAGAAAAAATTTTAGTGGCTCTAAAAATTATTTATTCTTTAAATTTTTTTAATTGAGAAATGAGAGATTTTTGAATTTTTTTTCGATGACGATAAAAAATTTCTCTTAAATCAAAAGGGATTTCAAGTGTTACTGGTTCCATTTTGACAGCGGCTAATAAATGAGGCATTTCCATAGAATATTTTTGCACCGTTTTTCTTTTTCTTATTTTCCCATCTAAGCCAATGGTCGTTTTTACTGGATTAATCACTTTTCTGCTTTCTGCTTTTTTTCTTGCTTTGGAAACAGTTTTATGATCAACATTTACTTCTTTGGCAATTTTTCTATCTGAAAGCTTTGGGTCAAGTTTTAAGAAATATTCAACTAAGGTTCGCTTTTGAGACTGATTTAAATGCCTCCGGTCCTTGTTGTCACTGATGGCAAGATCCTTTTTCATTTTAGTGCTTAGCCCTATGTAAACTTCTACAGGGATAAGCTCAATATTAAGCTCTTGAGCAATTTCAAGTCTGTTTTTGCCGCATAAAATTAAAAACTTGTCTTCTTTGCCAAAATAACCTTTTAAAGGATCACGAATTCGCCCAGCTTTCTTAATAGCTTGTTTAAGATTTTCTCGGTCTTCAATTGAAATTGGCATTAAAAATTGGACTTCTTTTAATTCAGGAGCAAGGTCAATATTTGAAACTTTATATAATTGTTGAGTTGGCTCTTGATTCATTTGATCCCTATTAACTCAAGGATAGGATTTAGAAATTTTTCCTTCTTAGCTTTTGTCCAGTTAAGCTCCAAGTTTGCAACCACATTCGCAAGAGATGTCGTTCGAGGAATGGTGCCAATATAATGCTCTTTAAACGATGCCATAAACTCTCTTGATAATTTTGCATTATAACCATTAATGTTTTTTTTAGGTTCTTTATAGCCTACAAAAACAACCTTCCCTTTTTTTTTTAGTTCCCCTAAAGTCTTTAAAGTGTATTCCGTAGGTGCTTTTGAGGCTCTTGAAATATCAGTTGGAATAATGTTTTCTTTTGTAAACATAACAACAGAACGAGTGATTCCTTGTAAAGTAGGGGGGGTGTCAAAAACAAGAAAGTCATAATTTAGATTTTTAAAACCTCTTTCAATGGCATAAGGATCAATCGATGCCCATATTTTATCCATTCGATAATCACAAGCAACTAAGTCAAAATGCAGCCCTTTTAATTTGATAGAAATAATATGATCTTTGGCCTGTTCTCCAATTAAAATATCAAAAAGCCCCCCCTTGATTTTTTTTTCTGGAAATAAAAAAGAAGTTAGGCCAGACTGTGGATCGCAGTCAATCCCTAAAACAGAACGCCCCGTTGAAGCAAGTGCTTTTATGAGTAAGATAGCCGTTGAAGTTTTACCACTCCCTCCTTTTTGATTGATGATTGCAAATGATTTCATGATTTTTCTTTTAATTTTCGGTAATTTTTTTAAAAAGGTTGAGCTTGATAGGTGACTTTAAAAAGTTTTAAATTTTTTTTCTAAAAATCAAAAAACAATACTATAAAATAAAACTTTAATCAACTGGGGAAATTCCCCATTTGATTCCTCATCCTCCAGAAAGAGGAGGAATAAAAACAACTTGATCATTTTCTTTTATGACTGTTTCCCAAGGGACATAAATGTCATTGATAGCGACTCTTAAAGCTTCTTCATCTAATAATAATTTGTAGCGGTTTTCTAGTATTCCATAAAGTTTTCTTAAAGAGGTATTTTTTTCTATTGTGATCACTTCTTTTTCTTTTAGGGTGGCTTCTCTTAAGGAAGCGTAATAAATTAATTTAATTTTCATTTTTCTGAGTTTGAATTTCAAAAAGAGTTTTTTTATACTCCTCTTTGGTGTTAATATTCTCAAGCCATTTTGGATTGATAGAAGGCAAAGTATTTACTTGAGTTGTGTGAGAGAGTAAAAATTTTCTTGGACAATAAAGTCTTTTTTTAAAAAAATCTTTCAAAAGAGGGAGTGCTTTTTTTTCGTAAATAGTACAAAGAGGTTCTGGAAGTAAATTGTTTTTATCTAGATAAGTTGTTGCTAATTTTGTTTCGTCTCTTTTTTTGATCAGGTGGAGGAGTGTTTTTTTTTCAACAAAAGGCAAGTCGCAAGCAAGCACAAGCCATGAAGCTTTTGGGAATCTCTTTGCAGCCGAAAGTATTCCAATAATAGGGCCATTTATATTTGCTTGCTTGTTTTCAAAAATAAATTGTAGGTAAGCTTTGTTATCATTGATTCTTTTATAAGGGTGAGGGAGTGAACAATGTTGTTTTTTTTTTAAGGAAATAAAAACATGTTGAGTTAATGAAGCTAGCAAGTCACAAGCTCTTTGATTTTGAGAAGTGTTAAAGTATTGTAAGTTTCCTTTATCTTTTCCCATACGCATGCTGTTTCCTCCAGATAAGACGAGACCATAGAGAGGATTATTTTGATTTTTTAACATAGTCTTTTTTGCCTCCTTTTTTTTTCTAAAAGAGAAATAGATTCAATAATAATTGCTTGGGTATGGTTTTTTTAACATGTCATAAATAGTAAGAGCGGAGATACTCGCTCCCATAAGGGCTTCCATTTCAACACCTGTTTTTTCGTAAGCTTTAACACTTGAGATGATTTGAATGAGGTCAGGTTTTTTTAAAAAAATTTCTATACTTGCATTAGAAAGATGAATGGGATGACAAAAAGGTATAAGGTCGCTTGTTTTTTTTAAACCGGTTAAACCAATCAGGCTAGCGGTTTTAAATAAGGGACCTTTGTTAGTAGAAATATCTTTTTGTAAATCTAAGAGGGGTTGTTTAAAATCAGCAGGGAGGCGAATTAAAGCTTCGGCTTTTGCAAATCGTTTAGAGGGTTTTTTTTCATCG
>CBDBHE010000007.1:0-510000 GCA_965205605.1 Spirochaetota bacterium
AAGTAAAGATAATAATAAAAAATTAAAAAAAATAGGAGCCCCTAACCTTATCAAACAACTGACTAAAAACATTGATTGGAATAAACGAATCATTAAATACATTCTGATCGTTTTAATACTCAGCTTTTTAACGCTTGGTTTGATGAACCCTAAATGGGGCAGAAAAAAAAACAATTCTAAATCAAAAAGGAAGAGACCTTATTCTTTTAATTGACATTAGCAAATCGATGCTAACAGAAGACATTACCCCAAGTCGACTTGAAAAAGTAAAAATAAAGCTGAATCAATTTATCAACAAACTCAAAAATGAACGCGTAGGAATTGTGCTTTTTGCTGGATCTTCTTTTGTTTTTTGTCCCTTGACTCTCGATCATGGGGCTTTAAAATTATACCTTAATCATATTGCAGTAAACCTTATTCAAAACCAAGGAACGTCTTTAGCAGATGCACTTAAAACAGCAAAAAGCTGCTTTGATCCAAAAGAAAAAACTCACAAAGCGATTATTTTACTGACAGATGGTGAAAATCATGAAAAAGGTGTTATAAAAACGGCAAAAGAATGCTATAAAGAAAATATTCGGATTTTTATTGCTGGTATTGGCAATCCAAAAGGAGAATTGATTCCTATTAAAAACCAAAATGGAGAAATCATCGAATATTTAAAAAACCAGCAAGGAAATCTTGTTGTTTCAAAATTAAATGAAGACCTTCTTAAAAAAATTGCCCAATTATCTAAAGGAAAATATTATAATTTTTCCTCAAATAAATTTATTTTGGACACCATCTATAAGAATATTCAATCAATTGAAAGAAAATCATTTGGCTCTAGGGAAATCAAACAAAAAGCTAGTCAATACCAATTTTTTATCTCAATTGTCATTATTTTATTAGTCATAGAAACTTATTTAAAAGAAACCAAGAAAAATCCATTAAAAAAATGAAGCTTCATTTTAAAATATTTTTTTTTCTTTGTTTCATGCTTTGGGTTTTCCCTCAAAACGTATTTTGTTTTTGGGAAATCCTAAAGCACCAAAACCAAAAAGGACAAAAATATTATGAAGAAAAGCAATATCAACAAGCTATAAAAGAATACCAAAAACTTTTAAAAAAAGACAAAAACAATCCCTTTTTATCTTACAACATAGCCAGTAGTTATTATCAGTTGAATGCTTTTGATCAAGCTATTTTAAACTATGAAAAAGCACTTATTAATTCCACTGAAAATTTCAAAAGTCAAGTTTATTACAATTTAGGTAATGCTTATTTTAAACAAAAAAATTATCAAAAAGCTATAGAAAATTACATTAAAAATTTAAATTTAAATAATGAAGATTTACAAACTAAAATTAATTTAGAACTAGCCCTAAAACAATTAAAAAAACAAAATTCCTCCAAAGAAGATCCTTCAAATCAAAAAAAAAATAAAGAAAAGAGTCAGCCACAAAAAAAAAGCTCTAAATCAAAAAAAACAAAACCTAATGATGCCAAACAAAAAGAAAAAAAAATTCCTCTAGAAAATGCCGAAGAAATTTTAAAAGCTCTTGAAAAAAAAAATCAAAAAATGTTCTATCAAAACAAAAAATCAAAAGGAAGCCATCTTGATAAAAATTGGTAATCATTTAATTTTTAAAATTATTTTCTTACTTCCTATCAGTTTTTTAACTTTATGTGCTGAAAAAGAAAATATTTTTTTCTCAAAAAAAAAAATTAATTTTAACGAAACCATCGAAATAACCATCTCAGTGATCAATAAAAAAACTGATATTCAGTTTCAAAGTGATGACTTCAAGCTTCTCCCTCAAAAAAAAGAAACAACTCATCTTTCTTTAATCAATAATCAACTAACTCGAGAAAAAACAATCATTTACACACTAAAGCCTCTTAAAAAAGGAAAATGCTTTTTAAGTATTTTCATCAATAAAAAAAAAAAAGGTCCTTTTGAAATCACCGTTTCAAGTAGCCCCAAAGAAGGAAAATCAAGTCCTTCTCAAAGCTTGGAAAAAAATCAAACGGTTATCATTAAAAACATTCCTTCAAAGAAAAACTTTTATATTAATGAGGGTATTACTGTCACAACTTTAATTTTCTATAAAATAAACATCGAAAATCCTAGAATTTTAAAAGAAGATGATTTGAATGGATTTAACGTAGAAAAAATTACTTTAGAAAAACCAAACCCCTCAAAAAAACAACTGATAAACGAAGAACCTTATCAAGTTTCCATAGGAAGAAAACGCTTGATTTATCCTCATTATCCAGGTAAATTTCAAATTAAAGGAGGGGAATTTTTAATAGAAAAATCAAGTTTTTTCCTTTCTTCTGCTGGGGAAATTAAAGTGAAAGCTTCTGATATGACCTTAAGCGTCTTGCCATTACCAAAAAAAAATAAACCTAAAGCCTTTCAAAATGCAGTCGGTGATTTTTCAATTGAAATGAGTCCTTTTAAAAAAGAAATCCAAAACAATCAACCTATTAACATTAAACTCACTGTTTTTGGAAAAGGTAATTTTAAAAACTTAATGATGCCAGAAATCATTGTTGTAGAAAAACAAACTCTCATTAAAAAATCAAAAATAAAAGATAATTTTAAACCTACTGAAAATGGTTATGAAGGAGAAATATCAATCCAATACTTTTTGATCCCCCAAGATCAAAAAACAATCACTATTGAGAAAATTGATTTTTCTTTTTTTTCTTTAAAAAAAAAAAAATATATCCAATTGAAAATTCCTCAAAAAACAATCAATATTCTAACAAATCCAACAAATCTTTCAAAAAGTCTAACAAACCATTTAAGCCTTCAGACAAATAAATCCCAAAGCATTCACTATCTCTATACAGAAAATTTAAATAAAAAACCCTTCAAAAAACCTTTTTTTTCTACTTTTACCAAGGGCATACATTTATTAAGTTTTTTAGTTTTAACCTTTGCTTTTTACTCGAAAACAAAAAAACAAAAAAATAAAAATTTAGAGGAAACTAGTCTTTTTATAAAAGAAAGCCGCTCTTCTATTTTTAAGCAAGCTGAGTTTTTATTCAAAGATCTTTTAGTGAAAAACAAATCTCAAGAATTTTTAAAACAAAGTCAAAAAATCATTTTTACTTATTTAACTAAAAAATTTCAACTAGAAAAAGGAACCTCCACCTACAAAATAAAACAAGATCTCAAAATCAAGCAAGCCCCAAAACAAGCTCTCGATTTACTTTCAAAAATTAACTTGTATCAAAAAATTCTCTTCTCTCCTAACAAACAATCTATTACACTAAAGCAAGAAATCAATAAATGCCTAAATTTGATTAAATCAATTGAGGAACAAAAAAAGATATGAAGGGGAAAATTTTTTTTATTTATTTTATTTATTTATTTTTATTTCATTTAAATGCAGAAAGCTTTTGGGGAAAACAATTTCCTGAGCAATATTTTGCTGAAGCTCATCAATATTATAAAAATCAACAATATCAAGATGCCGTTAGAATTTATACTGATTTACTTAAAGAATTTCCAAATCACTTTGGACTTTATTATAATTTAGCAAATACTCACTTTAAAATTCACAAACAAATTAATCAAACCAATCAACATTTAGCTCACGCTATTTATTTTTATCAAAAAACAATTGAAACTAATCCTAACTTTACAAATGCAATCCAAAATCTACAAACTACCATGCTTCATGTGAGCAATAATTACGAAACCATCAAACTTTATCAACCCACTCCATGGTATCTATTGTTTTCGTTTTCAGATAAGATGAATCAAATTCTTTTAAATATTTTATTTTTATTGGTTTGTATTTTAATGAGTTTTTTAATCTTAAAAAGAAGAAAAAAAGGTTATAAAATAGCCATTATTTTATTAAGTATGTTGTATTTAGTTTTAATCACGAATAAAATTTCTGCTTATTATTTTTTAAAAAAAAGTAATTTTTCAAACAAAAAAATTATTGGTTTAAAAAGTGCTTTTCTAAAAAAAGAACCTTTAGAAACCTCTGAAAATGAATTTGAACTGCACGAAGGAAACCTTGTCACCATTCTTAAAAAAGAAGATCTTTGGTATTTAGTGACGCTACCAAATGGACAAAGTGGATGGATTGAAGATAAAGCTTTTTTACGTATTGATTAAACGAGTTTTTCTGATTCCCTCTCCACTAGAGATTTTGTCTAACAACTCTTGAGAAGGCCTATTTTGAAGATCAATAACCGTATAAGCAATATCATCTCTACTTTGACTGACCATATCAACAATATTGAGGTCTTCTTGACCTAAAAATTCGGAAATAAAATTAATCATTTTTGGCACATTGTCATGAATAACGGTTAAACGAAAACAGTTTTCTCTAAAAAACAAATTAAGATTAGGGAGATTAACTGAGTTTGTGATATTACCTGTGATTAAATATTGATAGATTTGTTCACAAGCCATTAAAGCACAATTATTTTCTGCTTCTTTTGTCGAAGCTCCTAAATGAGGAATCAATAGCGTATTTTCAAGACCAAGTAGTTTTTCATCAACAAAGTCAGTGATATAATAAGCTACTTTTTTTTCTTTAATTGATTTTATCAAGTCTTGATAAGAAACAATATCTCTTCTAGAAAAGTTAAGTAGCTTGACACCATCTTTCATTTTAGAAAGAAGACGATCACTAATATATTCTTTTGTACTGGGAGTAGATGGGATGTGAAAGGTTAAATAATCTGATTTTTTCAAGATTTCATTGATATCAGCTGACTGTTTGGCATGAGAGGGAATATCCCAAGCGTTTTTGACAGACATATATGGATCATACCCCAAGACTTCCATTCCAAGAGCAAGAGCAGCTTGAGCCACTTTAACACCAATGGTTCCCAGTCCGATAACGCCTAGTGTTTTATTTGCTATTTCTTGACCAGCAAATTCTTTTTTGATTTGCTCAACTGATTTACTTATATTTTCTTTTTTTTCTTCTTTTAAATTTAAAATGAAGTTAATCCCTTCATAAATTTTTCTAGAAGAAAGCAAAAGAGAAGCAATCACGAGTTCTTTAACTGCATTGGCATTGGCCCCTGGAGTATTAAGCACAACGATGCCTTTTTTAGAGCAAATTTCAAGAGGAATATTATCGATTCCCATTCCAGCACGACCAATGGCTAAAAGATTGTCTCCGATTTCTTCTTGCTTTAAAAAGTGACTTCTTAAAACAATTGCTTCAGGATTATCTAATTTTGAAGTAATTTTCAACCCTTTTCTTTCTAAAAAAACGATCCCACTATTTGCAATTTTATTATAAGTTTTAACAGAATACATTACTAATCTTATCCTTTAAAAAGAATTAATTTTTTATAAAAAAACAGATTTTTATCTCATGAAACAAAAAAAAAGCCTTCAGCAACATTGGTGACTTCGCCTTTCATCAAAACATTTTTAGTTTCTTTCTGCCAATTAATTTCCAAATCTCCACCTAAAAGCTTTACTTTTTTGTTATTTTCTTTTATTTTACCATTAAAAATACTTGCAACAACCACTGCACATGCTCCCGTTCCACAGCTTTTTGTTTCTCCACACCCTCTTTCCCATACACGGACTTCAAGGGCATTTTTTTTAAGATCATAAAAAACATATTCAACATTTGTTTTATTAGGAAAAAAAGCTTGATAATTTTCAACATTTTTCCCTTCTTTATGGTAATCAAAAGAAAAATCATCTACAAAACAAACCGCGTGAGGATTGCCCATAGAAACATAAAAATAGTGTCTTCCTTTCATTTCAAAAAAAGATCGTTCTTTCCCTTTAAAGTTTTCATCTCCAAAAAGAGGCACTCCCATATCCACACAAACATAAGCTTGATTTTCTAAGTAAGACAAAATTTCAACGACTTTTTCACCACTATCTGTTTCGAATCGATTTTTTTTCTTAATGGTTTTTTTTTTATCAAAAACATATTTTCCAAGACAGCAAATGGCATTGCCACACATTTCAGCCAAGCTACCATCTTGATTGTAAACTCTCATCTTAAAATCAGCGGTAAACGACTTTTCTAAAAAAACAACCCCATCAACCCCTAAGCCATAAGAAGTAGAACAAATTTTTTGGATTAAATGAGTCTTATTACTTTTAAAAATACTTGCATCTTCTAAATTTTCTAAAATTAAGAAACTATTACCCGTTCCTTGCATTTTACTAAATGGAATTTTTTTCATTTATAAACAAAATTATATTTTAGGGAGGGTGGAAAATCAATCAAAATAAAAAAAGATAGCTATTTACTTGAAACAACTCATTTTATTGATTGACAAAAATATGAAGGTTTATAATAATTAAAAGTTATGATTATAAATAAAAAAGGAGTTTGAATGGGTTATTCTTTTTCATCATCAAATATAGGCAGAAAAGTTATTATGTCTCTTACAGGCATTGCGCTTATCTTTTTTTTAATTGCTCATTTAGCAGGGAATCTTCTTCTTTATGTTAGCAAAGACGTTTTCAACCTCTATTCTCATAAATTAACAAGCAATCCTTTTATTTATGTATTAGAAGCCATCTTATTATTAGGTTTTTTGACTCATGTATACGAAGGAATTGTTTTATCAATTAAAAGCAAAAAAGCAAGGGGGAAAAGCTATAAAGTAAAAAAAACGTTTGGAAAAAGCAATTTACTTTCTTCTAATATGCTTTTATCAGGTTCGATTATTTTTATTTTTTTAGTTTTACATATTAAATCATTTAAATTTGGAGAATCTATCTACTATGAAATAAATGAGCAAAAGATTAGAGATCTTTATACGATAGTTGTTGAGCATTTTCAAAGTCCTATTTATTCATTGTTTTATCTTTTAGCGATTAGTCTTCTTAGTGCTCATCTCATTCATGGTAGTCTTAGTGCATGGAAAACTTTAGGAGTACACAATAAAAAATATGCCAAAATGATTCGAAACATAGGCATTATTTTTTCTGTTTTTATATGGAGTGGATTTTCAAGTATTCCTTTATATTTTTTACTTTTTCACTCATAGAATAAGGATTAAAAGATGAAAATAGATTCTAAAGTACCAAGTGGTCCCATTGAAAAAAAATGGGAAAAACATAAGTTTGATTTAAAACTGATTAATCCTGCTAATAAAAGAAAATATGAAATCATTGTTGTAGGAGCAGGTCTAGCGGGATCGGCTGCGGCGAGTAGCTTAGCTGAGCTTGGATATAATGTAAAACTATTTTTTCTCCATGACAGTCCTAGAAGGGCTCATTCTATTGCAGCGCAAGGGGGGATTAATGCTGCTAAAAATTATCAAAATGATGGCGATAGTGTTTGGCGTCTTTTTTACGACACCGTTAAAGGAGGTGATTACAGATCTAGAGAAGCCAATGTCTATAGGCTAGCTGAAGTTTCAAATAATATTATTGATCAATGTGTGGCTCAAGGAGTCCCTTTTGCCAGGGAATATAGTGGGCTTTTAGACAATCGTTCTTTTGGTGGAGCTCAAGTTTCAAGGACATTTTATGCTAGAGGTCAAACAGGTCAGCAGCTTTTGTTAGGAGCTTATAGTGCTCTTAATCGTCAAATTAAAGCCAAAAAAATAACGTCTTATCATAAGAAAGAAATGATTGATCTTTTAATTTCTGATAATATGGCAAGAGGTATTGTTACAAGAGACCTTATTACCGGGAAAATAGAATCTCATCTCGCTCATGCGGTCATGCTTTGTACAGGTGGATATGGGAATGTGTATTATCTTTCAACAAATGCGATGAACTGTAACGTCACTGCTGCTTATCGTTGTTATAAAAGAGGGGCTGGATTTGCCAACCCATGTTTTACTCAAATTCACCCAACGTGTATTCCTGTTTCAGGAGACTATCAGTCAAAACTAACTCTTATGAGTGAATCTCTTAGGAATGACGGTCGTGTTTGGGTCCCTAAAAATTCTAAAGATAGAAAAAAACACCCAAACCAAATTAAAGAAAGGGATCGAGATTATTATTTAGAAAGGCGTTACCCTAGTTTTGGAAATTTAGTTCCAAGAGACGTAGCTTCTAGAGCCGCAAAACAAATGTGTGATGATGGGAAAGGAGTGGGAAGCACTGGACTTTCTGTTTATCTTGATTTTGAAGAAGCTATTAAACGATATGGTCAAAAAGCCATTTCAGATAAATATGGCAACTTGTTTGAAATGTATGAAAGAATTACCGATAAAAATCCGTATAATGTCCCGATGGAGATTTATCCTGCTGTACACTATACAATGGGGGGAGTTTGGGTTGACTACAATTTAATGAGTACAATTGATGGACTATTTGTGCTTGGAGAAGCCAATTTCTCAGATCACGGGGCAAATCGACTAGGAGCTAGTGCTTTAATGCAGGGACTTGCTGATGGGTATTTTATTGTTCCCTCAACGATTGGTGGGTATTTAGGCTCTAGGGAATTTAAACCTGTATCAAAAGACCTCAGTTATTTCAAAAAAACTGAAAAAGAAGCAGAAAATAAAATTAAAAAACTTTTGAATTTAAAAGGAAAAAAGCCTATTGATGATTTTCACAGAGAACTTGGAAAAGTGATGTGGGATTATTGTGGCATGTCTCGAAATGAAAAAGGGCTAAAAAAAGCACTTAAAATTATCCCTGAAATTAGAGAGCGATTTTGGAGAGAAGCCGCCGTTTACGGAGATCAAAAAACAATCAATCAAACTCTTGAAAAAGCAGGTCGAATTGCTGATTTTTTAGAATTCGCTGAAATGATGTGTTTGGATGCTCTTGAAAGAAAAGAATCCTGCGGAGGACACTTTAGAGAAGAATACCAAACCAAAGAAAATGAAGCCAAACGTAATGACAAAGATTATGCCGAAGCTTTCATTTGGGAATATCAAGGAGACAATAAAAAACCTAAAAAACACAAAGAGGATCTTAAATTTGAAAACGTCAAACTTACTCAAAGGAGTTATAAATGAAATTAAAACTCAAAATCTGGAAACAAAATACTAAAGATTCAAAAGGAAAATTAGTTTCTTACGTTCTAAGTAACATTAAAAAAGACATGTCTTTTTTAGAAATGCTTGATGTTTTAAATGACAAACTTGAAAGAGAAGGTAAAGAAGCTATTGCTTTTGATCATGATTGTAGAGAAGGTATTTGTGGGACTTGCTCCTTAATGATTAATGGAAAACCTCACGGGGGACAAAAAAAAACAGCAACTTGCCAGCTTCATATGCGTCATTTTCAAGATGGTCAAATCGTCGTCATCGAACCTTTTAGAGCAAAAGCTTTTCCTGTTTTAAAAGATTTAATAGTTGATCGAGGTGCTTTTGATAAAATTCAACAAGCAGGAGCATATACTTCTGTCAACACAGGATCCGCTCCTGATGCTAATTCTATTATCATTGAAAAAAGAAAAGCAGATCAAGCCTTTGATGCTGCTGCTTGTATCGGTTGTGGAGCGTGTGTGGCAGCTTGTAAAAATGCTTCGGCAATGCTTTTTGTTTCAGCAAAAGTATCCCAATATGCCCTCCTTCCCCAAGGACAATTAGAAGCCAAAAGCCGTGTTTTAAAGATGGTCAAAACCATGGACGAACAACAATTCGGCCACTGCACAAATGAAAAAGAATGCGAGGCTGCTTGTCCTAAAGAAATTAGAGCTGATAACATTATCAAATTGAATCAAGAATACCTAAAAGCTTCTTTTCTTGGATGAGTAAGGGTTATTTTAATTTTCTATCAAGTTTGAAAAATTAAATTTGTTTTTTGCGATTACTAACAAAGTTTTCAATCATAAATCTTCCTAAATTATCCACAGAAGAATAAAATGCTTTTCCTCGATTCACTTCAGAAAGTTTTTTAATAAAATCCTTGAGCTCAGAATCTTGAGCAATCATAAAATTAGTAATTGAAATCTTTCTTTTACGACATAAAATAGCTTCATCTAAAGTTTTACTTACAATCATAGGGTCTAGACCAAAGGAGTTTTTATAATACTTCCCCTCTGCCACTTTTAACATCGTTGGCTTGCCATCAGTAATCATTAAAATTTGTTTGTTTTTTTGCTTTTTTTTAACAAGAACCTCTCTTGCCACTTTAAGAGCCATTTGAGTATTTGTATGATAAGGCCCAACGCTTATGTAAGGAATTTCACTTATCGAAATTTCTTTAGCATCATCTCCAAAAACAATCACTGTTAAATCATCTTTAGGATATTTTGACAAGACTAAATGAACAAAAGCAAGAGCTACTTGTTTAGCAGGAGTAATCCGATCTTCCCCGTATAAAATCATAGAATGCGAAATATCAATTAAAAGTGCTGTCGCACAACTTGATCCTGTTTCTTTTTGATACACTTCTAAATCTTCTTCTTTAAGAGAAAGATCAAAGTTGACATCTCTTTTAATTGTGTTTAATAAAGAAGCCGTAACATCAACAGAGTCAAAATCATCTCCAAAAGCATATTTTTTTTTCTCAGGTAACAAGTCTTCCACTTCTTTTTTTGCAAAAGGATTTTGATGCTCTCCATCATCTCTACTTTTAGCCATCTTTTGGAAAATTTCATTAAAAGCTTTTTCACGAAGATTTTTTTCTCCTTTAAAAGACATTTTAAGTGAACCTTTTGAGTCAAAATTAACCAAACCTTTCTCTAAAAGTCTTTTTTTAAAATCTTCTAAATTTAAATTTGAATCAATATAACCACCTGACTGTAAATTTTCTAACAATTCTAAAGCTTTTTTAACCTCTCCCCCTAAGCTCATAAGAAGATAATTATAAATTTCATTTAATTTTTTAAAATTAGAAATAGTTTCTAAAAAAGTACTATCGAGTTTTTTATAATGAAATTGCACGCTTTTTTTATAAACCTTTTTTACGTAAACCCTCTCATCATTTTTGAATAAGAATCTAAAAAAATGACACTACTTTCTGAAACTTCTCGACTAATCATTTGAGTATAATGTAAAGCTTCTAAAACCATTTCCATATAAATAAAATCTTCTGCTGTTTTATCTTTTGAGAGGAGCTGTTCTTTAATAAAAGATGAAAGCCCATCAATTTTTTTTAAAGCTGTTTCATAAGTAGATTGGCTCATCTCTTCTTTAAGAATAATTTCTTTACCAGAAGCAAAGAAATCTTTAATAAAGGAATACGGGTCTTTTAAATGATTTGAATCTTTTTTATCAAATTTGTTTTTTGGAATTTTTGGAAATATTCTAATGAATTCTCGGTAAATTCCTTCGCTAATAAGAAGTGTTGCAATTTTTTCTTGACCTTCCTTATCACCTTCATGAATTAGCTCCACTCTACCTGTGATAGAGGACACCATCGCATATAAATCCATTAAACGTGCCTTAGCCTTAGGCTTATCTTTTGAAATTAAAGCTCGCCTCTCAACACTAGAGCGTAAATTTTGATAAGCACAAATTGTCATCCTAGCTGAAACTCCCGAATGATGATCGACATATTCACTTTCTCTTGCACAAAAACCAACTTGTTCTACAATATTTTTCATCACTTCTGGAATCTCAAAAGCTTCTTGACCTTCTTCAATTTGACTTTCTGTGATTTTTCTAGAAACGCCAATTGTTTTTGGATAATGAGTCATAATCTGACTACCAATTCGATCTTTTAAAGGAGTTACAATGCTCCCTCGATTGGTATAATCTTCTGGATTCGCTGAAAAAGCTAAAAACATATCTATTTTTATACGTATAGGAAAACCTCTAATTTGAAGATCATTTTCTTCTAAAATATTAAAAAGCCCTACTTGAATTCTAGGTTGAAGATCAGGCAGTTCATTAATAGCAAAAATACCTCTATTGGTTCTTGGGATTAGTCCCCAGTGAATGATTTCTTCATTACTAATATCTAGTTTTTCTCTGGCTGCTTTAATAGGATCGATATCCCCTATGAGATCAGAAATAGAAACATCAGGAGTCGCAAGTTTTTCTTGATAACGTTCATCACGATGAATCCATTCAATAGGAGTGTCTCCTTGATATTTTTTAACCATTTCAACTGATTTAGGTAATATTGGAAAGTAAGGATCTTCATTTAAAGGGGACCCTTCAATAATAGGGACATACTCATCTAAAAGATTTTTTAATGATCGAATAATTTTTGTTTTTCCTTGCCCCCTAAGCCCTAACAAAATCACATCATGCTTTGAAAAAAGGGCATGAATTAATTGCTTAAAAACAGTTTTCTCATATCCTATAATATCGGGGATAAGGGTTTCTCCATTTTTAATTTTGTCAATGAGATTAACTCTCATTTCTTCTTTAACACTAAAACTCTTCCAAGATTGCTCTCGAAGAGAAGCTAAATTTTTAACTTTTTTTATTTTCATTATAAATTATTTTAATTAGTGATGAGTTTACTACAAATAAAAAAAATTATCTTTTCTTATTTTTATAAACAAAAACTAAATATCAAGTATCACTTCATCTTTTAAAATAGTGCATTGACATATTAGTCTTTCTCCTTCATTAAGCCCATATTCTTGCTCTTTGTTAGTTTCAGAGCTTAAGTTTTCCATCCCTTCTTTAATAATAGTGATACAAGTACCACAATTTCCTTTTGTACACCCAAATGGGACTCCAAGTTCTTCAGCTTTTTCCTGTATCAAAGAACCATCTTCAATATCTAATGATTCACTATTACTACTTATAATTGCCATTATAAAAACCCCCTATTATCTGTTTATTGATTTTAAAAAATTAAAATACCCCTATTATTAGATGTAAGCCGGATTCTGTTTACGAGGTTTATTTATCTATGTAATGTTAATTACTTAACAACTATAGCGATCCACCTTTGTCATAAGTAAGGATGAAAATCTTACTAGTTTTTTTAAAAAAAAAACTAATGACAACACTTGACCTTGCTCCAAACAGGGTTTACCATTCCGTTTTCATTGCTGAATAACGAGGGGGTCTCTTACACCTCCTTTTCACCATCACTTTCTTCAAAAAATGAAAAAAGCTGTTTTTTTTCTGTGGCACTTTCCATGTCTAAAAAATATCTTTTTTAAACTCCGGTTATTAACCGGTGTTTTTTTCAATGGAGTCCGGACTTTCCTCAATTAAGCAAATTAATCTTAATTACAAACCTCCTCTAATAATAGGAAAATTATTATACATTCAAAATAATAAAAAATGAGGCTAAAATAAAAAAGAAATAGTACTGATGACTATCTTTATTCAAATGACTGGAAAAATCTTAAATAGACACCTGGATAGGCTTTCAAAAAACCCCTAAAAGCCTCACCTTGTATTTTAAATAAAAGGGTGTTAGGTTTAACAACACATTCCACTGATGACGGGAGATTTAAGTTAAAATCTCGATACCGCCCTATAAAATCACCCATTTTAAAATCACTAAAATAACCATTCTTATCTCGCTGAATCACTTCTCCAGAATGAAAAAAATAAATGTCTTTTAAAGACCCTTCTTTTTTAATCAGACTTGTCCTTTCATTAACTTTAAATCTTTTTAAAAGAACTTCTAGCTCTGTTTTTTGTACCGCTGTTAATTTATGAAAAAAATTAGTCGCTTTTAATGTATTCCAACTATCTTTATCACGATTAAGTGCCAGTTGTAATAACTTTTTCTCAATACTAGTCCCTTTAATAAGTTCTAAAAAAGAAACTTTGTTAATAGTAAATGATTCTATATCTGTTTCAGCATAAATATCCGCTGTTCTAGGTTTATTAAGCAAAATAGAAGTTTCCCCAAAGTATTGATAGTTTCCAAATCGTTTCTGTTCTGCTTCATGATTTCCTCCTTCTCCAACCACCCGAATTAACCCAGAAACAATAATATAAAATCGATCCCCAAGAGAGCCTTTTTTTATAATTTGTTCCCCTTTTTTGATATTTTCTCTCTTTAAAAAAGAAACAACTTCTTTAAGTTGCTCAATAGAAAAATTCTTTAAAAAATCAACTTTTGAAAAAATATCCAAAATATTATAAACCTTTTGAAATTCATTTTCACCAACATTAATAATATAAGAAGCATTAATTCCAAATTTAGCTAAAGAAAGATTGGTTTTTTTTGGGAATTCTTTCTTAGGAATATGGTAAATAATTATTTTTTTTTGAATTTTTTCTGGTAAACTATTGAGGTAATCAATAGGAGTATGTAAAGGAGGAATCCCTGATTCATGATAAATTACATCAGCTTCTTCAAAAGGAAAACTATTAAGCTCCTTATAACGTTCTTTAGAAATGATTCCTTTCTCTAAAAGTTCATTGAATTTAACAGGATAATTTAAATGATCAGAGCTGTAAGCAAAAAGCTTCTCTCTATAACGAAAAGAAAAGCCAATAGTAGGAACAGAATGAAGAGTATAAAAAAACTTAAAAAATACGTTATGAATACTAATTTTAGAACCAATTAAAACAGGATGAAAATCAAAAAGACTAGTAAACTCTTTACGACTAACTCCAGCTAAAATAGAATACTTGTTAATCCAAGAATCCATAATGGTATTAGTCGTATAAATTTTTATCTTGTCTTCTAAAAGAATTTTTTGAAACGTTCCGGCGTCATGATCTGCATGTGTATGCGTTAAAATAATAGAATCAATTAATTTTGAATTAACGTTAGATTTTTGCAACCACTCAATAGAATTAACAGGTGGATCAATGATGACCCCAGATCCATTAAACCAAAGAATAAATCCAGAAGTATTACTTTTGGGATCAAACCCATGCGAGTACCCCAAGCAAGTCACTCCAAATGGAGGAGGGGTAAACACTTTATTAGACAAATGCCCTAAATCAAAATTAACTTTGTATTCAACTTCTCCAGAAACTACAATAGGGTTTTTAGAGTCAGCCGGATCAACAATTTCATACTTGTCATTGAAATAAGAAATCTTACACCCGTCTACAACAACACTTTTAGACTTATTAAAAGTTTTAAACTCAATGACATCTTCAAAACGAAAGTTAACAAAAGAGTCCATCTCTGCTTTTAAGTTAGGAATTAAATGAAAACTTTCATTAGGATAATCATTTTTCAGATTAATTTCATCGGGTCCAAATAAAGATTCTTTCACCACTCTTTCAAAAAGAGAGCGGTGCTCTTCTAAACAAATAATAACGATTTTCTTTTTATTAATGAAAAAATTATAATAAAGAGGAAACTCAATCTCAGCAACTGAAATCCCTTTGTCTCGATGAAAAAAATTCTTGGGAAGGCAAAAAATCCTAGGAACTCCCTTTTCATAAAGCATCGTGTCTTTAACTGTCTCCGGGGGAGAGCCTATTTGAACATAGCCAATAGACGTATCAATTAAATAACCTCCTCTAGGAAGAGTGATTACTTTAGTATCTTTAGGAAAAGTTTTTAAATTCATTCGGACACAAAAATAATTTTAATGGGTTTAATTGAAAAAATCAAATTTTAAATCAAAAAAATCTCTAAGATAAAAATTCAATTAGAGAGACTTCATAAATATCATTAAATATAGCGACTAAGTTGATTATAAACTTGATTTGCAATATCAAATGATTTCGTTTCAGAAGATTTTTTAGCATATTCTTCTGTTAAAAAATCATCAAAAATCTCTTCCCCAAACCCTCCTTTAAAAAAAGAAGATTTGAAAACATTTTTTTTCATTTGTTTAAAAAGCATTTTAGTAAAAATAGATTCCATTTCAATAGCGGCTTTCATCAGTTTTTTATCTTTGTTTTTTTCATTTTGAGTATTAGAAATCACTTCTTTTGAAAATTTCTTTTGAAAAAAAGCTGTGTCATCTTTCAAAAAAGAAGTTCTTAATTTGATCGCTTGAGATGAAGATGAAATCCTTAACATTTAAAAATTGTATAACGTTTTATCTAACGATGATTTCAGCATTCATCGCCCCACTTTTATTAAGAGCGTCAAAAATAGAAATGATTTCTTTAGACCCAACTCCTAAAAGAAGAAGACCATCTGCCAATTCTTCGACGGTTGTATTTGAAGACAAAACAGATGATTGTTTTTCTTTATTATCTTCCTCAATTTGAACTTTTAAATCAGGAAGAAGCACTAAAGAAGAATCAATTCGTACATTATTTCCTACAACAACCAAGCCTGTTTTTTTATCAATAATTACTTTTGGAATAGGGGTGATGTTAATTTCTAGATTCATAAACTTGGAAATAATCTCATAAGTTAAATCCAAACCATTTTGATGATTAAGCTCAACTCTTTTATTATCAATAATTTTCAAATTAAGCTCATCTAAAGCTTCACTTACTTTTTTCTTAATAGACCAAACAACATCAAAAGAAGATTTTTTTAACATCAAATCAAGTTTTTTCCGATCTTGCAAGAGGTTTGCCATACTCCCAAAAGTTTTTTCTACTACCCCTCCAGAAAAAATCATTCCCCGACTCGAACTACCAACCCCCCCTGCATCAACAACACCTTCTGCAACAAGATACACTTGACCATCAGCTCCTTTTAAAGTTGTCATCAATAAAAAACCATTATCAATACTCGCTGCATCCCCTATAGAGGCCACATGCACATCAATCACATCTCCTTTATCGCTAAACCCATCAATTTTAGCACTAACCGCTACTACAGCAATATTTCTCGTTTGTAGTCGATTTTCATTAACGCTAATCCCACTAAACTCTAGAAATTTCTTAAGACTTTTACGGCTCAATTCACTTCTACTATCTCCCGTACCAGAAAGACCAACAACAAGCCCATAACCTGAAAAATTATTTTTCTTCACTCCATTAATATAAACCAAATTTTTGATTCTAGAAATATATTGAGAAAAAACAACATTAAACAATATCGTTACTACCAATAAAAACTTAAAGAACATATCGTTTTATTGATCGGTATTAAAGCTTAAATAAAAAGAAATTTTTATTAGGTGAAAAAATTAATGAATCTTAATAACATTTTGTACTTTTTTTTCTTTTTTAAAAAGAAAGTGGTAAAGCTTAGTTTTATTCCCTAATGGGTCAAGAGCATAATAAAAAAAATGAGTTGTTTCTTTTATTTTTAAAAGACTTTCAAACAATTTAAAAGATTCTTTTTTTAATGGCCCACTGTGATAATAAATTTGGTCACTTACTTTCTCTTTTTCAAAATTCACTTCAAGGCTTTCTTTTTTAAAATTAAAGACTTTATAACTCTCATTTAAAACAATTTTATTATCAACAAGTATTGCTACCTTCGGAGCTTTTTGATCCCAAAAGAGAGTAATGCGTTTAATTAAATTATTGTCTAACTCATCTGAAGTGCGAATTAATAAAGAATTATTAGGAACATTCAAATAAATGATTTCATTTGAAGTAATAGAGACATCATTAAAAAGAATACTCGCTTTTTTAATAGAAAGAAATTGATCAAAAAAAACAATTTGTGCCTTTGTTTTTGGAGAAACAAAAACTTTGTTTTCATCTTTCCAATAAGCAGGGCCAAAAAAATGAAGATAAAAATAAGGAGCTTGATGATCAACAATTAGATGTATTTTTTTTTGTTGGGTTTTTCCTTGAATCAAAAAACTTGAAGAAGACTTAACAAAAAGGTAATATTTATTATAATATTGTCTTTTCCCTTTAAGAATAAAACCCCCTTCTTTTAAAATTTTCTTGGGGTTGATTTCAAGCAAAGTATTTTTTTTAATATAATAAACATTATCTTTAATAATAATTTCTTTATTTCTATTACGATATTTTTTTTTAGAAAGAACAAACTCTTCTTTATATTTTTTACCATTTTCAATATAAGTATTTTGAAAAGAAATCACATCACAAAATAAATTCGAATCTACAATTAAAAGGAAAAAAAATACTTTTTTTATTTTGTTTCTACTCAATATTATCTTCTTCAAAACAACGCTTATAGTTACTTTTAACCACTTTCTCAATTTTTTCTAAAAGTTTCTTTTTTGATTCAGGCGTTTTAAGTTGTGAATTTTTACAAGCAATAGGCTTATTAATAATCATACGTGTCTTTTTAAAAGAAGAAATCAAGATACTATTTTTTTTACAGATTTCCCTAGTCCCATAAAGGCAAACAGGTAAAATATTAAATTCTTCAAGATAATAAGCTATTTTCAAAGCTCCTGTTTTAAAAGAGGAGATCCGACCATCAAAGCTGCGAGTCCCTTCTGGAAAGATAACAATAGAATGCCCTTTGGCTAGTTTTTGAGCTGCTTTTTTAATAGATTTAATTGCTTTTCTAGGTTTATTATTATCAATAGAAATGTGTCCTGCATTTTTCATGGACCAACCAAGAAATGGAATTTTAAAATAAAATTCTCTAGAAATAAACAAAAAAGAAAGTTTTAAAAAACTCATAACCATAATATCAAAAATAGACTGATGATTTGAAACAACAATATAAGATTTTTTAGGATCATAATTTTCTTCGCCTTCAATGATAATTTCAGAACCACTTTGACGAAAAAAAAGTTGTAGCCAAAAATGAGAAGTTTCTTCAGCTTTTTTTAAAAAATTTTTTTTATGAATTGTTATTAAATAAAAATAACAATGTTGAAAAAAAATAATAGGAGCACAACTTAAAACAAAAACAAACCAATAAATTGTTCTAAACATTATAAATTTCTTTTTCTGTAATAATCATATCAAGTGACCTATCATACAAATCAGCAACCCAAGTAGAAAGATATTGAAAATTAAAAAAACAACCTATTTTTAAAAAATGGTTATTTTTAGAGAAAAACCGATCGTAATACCCTCCCCCATAACCTAGACGATGTAGTGCTTTATTAAATCCCAAACCACTCACAACAACAATATCAATCTCTTTATTTTTCACCTTCAAACTTCTCTCTTTAGGCTCTCTAATGCCTTTAAATCCTTTTACTAGATCCTTTTCCAAATTATGACATAAAAAAGGAACTATCGAAATATTACTGACAACTTTTGGGAAGGCAATTTTTTTATTTTGTTTTAATAAGTAGTTTGCTAAAGGGAAAATATCGACTTCTTTTTGAAAGGGGGCGTAAAATAATATCAAACGATATGGGTGTTTTTCAAGGATTTTTCTTAAAGAAAAACAAATATTACTTGAGGCTTTTTTATAAAAATCAGGCTGTAAATTTTTTCTCTTTTTAAGGTTTTTATTTCTAAAAAAATTCTTTTGCAAAATTTTTATTTATAAAAAAAAATTCAATGAAAAAATCTTTAAAAAACTGCTCAATCGTGTCATTATGCTTTTTCTTGATAGTCTGGTAAATTTTTTAATTTATCTAAATACCTGTGTTTTTCTTTATAAAACATAACTAATTGTATCATTTTTTTAAAAAAAGGGAGTTTTGTCCATATTATCACTACAATAAAACCCACGAGTTTAAAACAAGAAAGCTTTACAATTTTATAAGTGGTGCGATTTTTCATAGCAAAAAAAGGAATGTCAAATCTACAGTTAGCTGGGCGATTAGGTGTTATTCAAAAAACGACTTGATGTTTAAATCATGAAGTAAAAAATATGATGGAGCGAGAGGTAGTTATTTTTTTAGTGAAGTAGAAATTGATGAGACATACATTGGGGTAAGGAGAAAAACAAGTGAAAGCCTATCAAATGGATAATGTTAATATTAAAGAAGTAAAAAAAAAAGTGTTTACTAATGTAAAAATCGATTCATCGGTTGTTGCTGATGATTTTAAAAATCATCAGCCTTTAAAAGCAATGCTCAATGACTACAAAACCAATTATTCTAAAAAAGAATATATGAGGTTACAATGTTTTTCATACAAATACAATAGAGAGCTTTTGGTCTATCTTTAAAAGAGGGTACATAGGAATTTATTATTACTCAGAGAAACATTTGTAAAAATATGTGCTTGAGTTTTGCTTTAGATACAATAAGCTTCATTCAAAAGACATTTTATTGGATGATTTAAAGAAACTGACTTGACTTATAAGGCATTGCTAAGTGAAAAAATTTGATAAAGTTTTAGAGAAGGTAGCAGGGATGCCTACTCACATTAAAATTTTTGCAAAACCATTTATAAAATGGGTAGGTGGTAAGCATGCTCTTTTAAAAGAGTTAAAGATTCACATACCAAAAAATTATAAAGACTATTATGAGCCTTTTCTTGGCGGTGGTGCATTGTTTTTTCATTTACAGCCTATGCGTGCTTTTTTATCAGATACCAATCTTGATTTAATTATTACTTATAAAGTTGTTAAAGAAAATGTCATGGTTTTGATTGATCAGCTAAAAAAGTACAAGAAAAATCACAATAAGGAATTTTACTACAAAATAAGGACACAAAGAAACGAGCTTGATAATATTATTTTAGTAGCGTCAAGATTTATCTATCTAAATAAGACTTGTTACAATGGGCTTTATCGGGTTAACTCTAAAGGAGATTTTAATGTTCCTATAGGAAGTTATAAAAACCCTTTAATCTGTGATGTCAATACTTTAGAAAACGCAAATATTGTTTTAAAAAATAAAACAATAGAATGTAAAGAGTATCATAAAATTGAACCCTCTAAAAATGACTTTGTATATCTCGATCCGCCTTATGATGATTGTTTTAATGGGTATTCTAAAAATGGTTTTAATTTTGAAAAACAAAAAGAATTAAGTCTTTTTTGTAAAAGCTTGGATAAAAAAGGCGTGAAGTTTTTGCTATCAAATTCGGACACAGAGGATATAAAAAAGCTTTACAAAAATTTTAAAATTATCGAAGTTTCGAATATTCGAATGGTGAGTTGTAAAGGAAAAGGTAGGGGTAAGACTACAGAGCTTATGATAAAAAACTATTAATGGGAAAAGAAGCTAACAAATCAGGAATTAGGCTAGAAAATTGGGTTGAAACTCTCATTAAAGACAATCATTATCACTTTGTTCCTGCTAATCGATATAAGGCTTCAAAAGAATTAGATCAAAAAATCTATTCAAAGCAAATAGTTATAGGGAAAACGATTTATGATACAAATAGAAAATGTGATTTTATTACTTACAATCCTTATACAACAAAGACAGAAATAGTTATAGAATGCAAATGGCAAGATGTTGGGGGTTCTGTAGATGAGAAATACCCTTTTTTAGTTTTAAATATCAAAAAAATAGGCATCAATACTATTATTATTTTAGATGGTGATGGATATAAAAAGAAAGCTAAAGAGTGGTTAAAAGAGCAAGTGAATGGTTGTCTACTTGAAGTGATGTCACTTACGGAGTTTGCAAAGTATGTCAAAAAAAAGATTTATTTTAGGTAAAACTGATAGGTCGCTATCATAAAAAATCATCTTTGAAACTATCAATTATTGCGATAGCAATAAAATTAATGCCGATAAAGCATAATAGCTACCGAAGAGAAAAAAGCAAGAAGAACAAATACATGACTAACTATTTATTTGCTGACTTCTTTTAGACCTATTTCAAAATCTTCCTGCTGTTTAGCAACATTCTCTAATTCTTTGGAATTGGGATCAAGAGGGAAATTGGTATTTTTTCGCAACTTCATCTTTGTTATAGTTGGCTTAATTGAATACACAAATTGCTCTTTAGAGGGAACACTATTAAAAACAGCAGTCGTGCCTTTGTATCCCACTCTTCCTGCATAATTAGGAAAAGCCCTGACGGTTATTTTACCTGGTTTTAAGGTAGAACGAATCAAAACTGATGCCACTCCCATTGATACTTTTTGAGGATTAATTTCGGCCTGAAGCTTGTCACCTATACCGATGATTTCACCTTCCCCTTCAATTTCAAAATAAATACAAGCATCGCTTAAGCGCACAGGTCTACCTTGCTTGTCTGTAAGGTAGGCATCGACTCTAATAATGTCGCTACCATTAGCGACAAAGGGGATGTCTTGTCTGTCTAAAAACAGTCTTATTTGATCAGACCTTAAAGAAGCAAAGCGTTTATGGGTAGCCACTAATTTACCGTTGATGTACCCCTCTGCTCGAATAAATAGTTGCTCAAATTTCTTGGCACGCCCTAGTTTTTTGTGCTCATGAAATTTAAAAGCTTTCTTAAAAATAAAAGGTTTAGGATCAATACTACTTTTTTTTTGTGTGTAAGTTTTTTCATCAAACACAGAGAGTCTTACCTCATCGCAGTTGGCAAAAACGACAACATCGGTGGGCGAAACGGGAGTCATGTAATTAGCTACGTACACCATAGGGCCACTATCTATGCCATTGCCGAGTTTCACAAAAGGATTTCGTGCGGCTTGAAAAGCGTAATAAGATATTTTAGGGCGCCTGTAGGCATCAGCTATTCCACCCGTAAAGTTAACAGGATGATAACCCCTAGGATGGTCAAACGAATGCCAAAGAGCTTGACCGATGAAGTTTTTAGGCCTTCGAAAATACTTATACAAACTACCCCAGTAACTAGCTTTTGCAATGGGATTATCGGGATTTTCGGTGTCTGTGTAATGAAAAGCCTGAATCAATTGAGGCCATTCACCTATTCGCATCGATATACGTGAGGTCGAATTTTGCGTATGCCAAGAATCAACGTTATCACCCCATTCACGCTGAAAAAAAACTACATTTGTCATTTTTTTAGAACCGCGATATAAAACAGTGGCATGCTCTTTTACTGCTTTAGAATCGTCTCCACTGGTATAAAAACCATCATAAGGATACTCCTCATCCGCAGCCTGATAAGCTTGTTTTTCTACTTCATACACCGCATGTGTTTCATTTAAAGAAGCCTCCCATAGCAAAACGGACGGACGGTTTCTATCGCGTCGTACCATCCATCGATTGTTTTGGATGTATCGTTTAGAAAAATTATCGTTTGTTTTATTAAAAAATTGCCATCCAGGGGTTGTACTGATGAAAAACATACCAAGGCTATCGCATGCATCCATGAAAGCAGGATCTTGTACATAGTGGGCTGAGCGAATAATGCGCATTCCAGCGTCACGCAATTTTTTGACGTCCTTGTAGTGCAGCGAATTAGGCAAAGCATTGCCAATGTGTGCGTACTCTTGATGACGATTGGCCCCGCTTAATTTTTCACTAAAATATTCTTCGTTAAGAAAAAAACCATCGATCGTTATTTTAAGCGAGCGAAGCCCTATTTTCATGCGTACTTTATCCACGAGTTTACCCTTGGGATTATAAACACTTATCACGAGATCGTGTAAGTTAGGATAATCGGGATGCCAAAGAATGGGCTTATTAATCACAAATTTTTGTTCTACGTGATTTTGCTTGCCCTCCTGCAGAGTAAAGGAAGTGGTTTTTTTGATAATGAGTTTATTTTTTTGATTAAAAAATTCGGTCTTGATACGATGCTTTTTATTATTTTTAGTGCCATCGTTTTGCACATGGGTTTTCACAAACACTTCGGCTTGCTTTTTATTCACTTTCCCAAAATGCACAAACACTCCTCCACCAGCTACGTAATCTACGTAGTTTGGATCGGTAATGTAGGTTTTTTCTGTAGCAATTAAAAACACATCTCGATAAATCCCACCGCTATAAACAAAGTCCAAAGAGCTCTGAGATTTGCCAGGTGGGTAACTATCATTATCAGAATTATCCGCCATCACCGCAATCACATTCTTACCTCTTTTAAGTTTACCGGTTAAATCCACAATAATAGGCATGTAGCCACCAAAGTACTCTTTCATTAAACTGCCGTTAACATAAATTTTACTACGGCCCATAATGGCTTCAAAATGCAAAAAAACCTTTCTGTTTTCTAAATAAGGAGGAGGTGTGAAAGTTTTTCTGTACCACACAACTCCTTGATAATTAACACCCCCACTAGCTTCTTCTGGTAAGTACTCAATAGGATGAGGAGTGTTAACCACCTTCCAAGTGCTATCATTAAAGTCAATACTATACACGCCCTCTACATCGACATCGCCTTTGTAAAAACGCCAACCTATATTAAAGTTGTAAGTTTTTCGTGGGCTATTCTTGACGTTATAAAAATGTGCTTTAGAAAATTCAAACCTGCCATCAGGTCGCTTGTTATCTATTTTGACAATACTTTTTTCTTTGTCTTGCTTATCAACAAAATAATCATCTTGAGCATAAATAGTACTGCTAGAAATAAACAAAATAAAGCTGACGATTAACTTAACAATTATAATTTTTTTTATCATTTTTACCTCTCTTTGAAAAATCACTACATTGGTTAATAGAAATCTGCACGTTCATTAAGTATAGCAAACAATAAAATCATAACAAACAACAAAATTAAAATCAAATTGACACTACCAAATTTTTCACTTGCCCTTTAACCTTAAAAAGTACACACACTTACCACCATGACAAATTTTAAAGTACGCCCAGCTACTTAGCACCAGCTATCGGATTAAAAAAAAAAAATTAAGACAAATCAAAAGCTCTATTGATATTTTTTGTCCAAATTTCAGGAAATCGAAAAATCTTAAACCCAACTACTTTCAGAAATAATTTTATTTCAAACACCTTCCCTTTTATTACACGAAGAAAACTTTTCCTTTACCTAAAAAAATAAGGATTTTTTATTTTGTATCTTTCAATTATACGTTTATAGCTTCTTTCAAAGAGCTCAGGCGAAGAATCGCTTTTAATTAAAAAGTTATTATTAAAAAATTTTCTTGCAGGTTAACTTTATAAACATAAATATCATGCTATTTTTTAGATAGGTGGTTATTATTTTGACCTCATATTACAATCCTATTAATTAGGAAATAATACTTAAAAAATTAAAATAAAAAAACAAATGATTAACTATTGGTTAATGAAAACAGAGCCCTCTGTGTATTCTATTAATGATTTAAAAAAAGATAAACAATGTTTTTGGGAAGGAGTTAGAAATTATCAAGCTAGAAATTACTTAAGGGACAGCATTAAAAAAGAAGATCGGATCCTTATTTATCATTCCAATCAAAATCCCCCTGCTACTGTGGGGACAGCTATCGTCATTAAAGAAGGTTATGCAGATCATACGGCTTGGGATAAAGAAAGTCGTTATTATGACTCTAAATCTTCTAAAGAAAATCCAAGGTGGTTTATGGTTGACCTTGCTTTTGAAAAAAAATTTCAACAAGAAGTTTCTTTAGAACTCATTAAAAAAACAAAAAGTTTAGAAGGTATTTTAGTCGCTCAAAAAGGGTCCAGGCTTTCAGTCCAACCTGTCACTCAAAAACATTTTAAAATCATTGAGCAAATAGGAAATCTCCAATTAAAAAACTAAATGCCTCTTAAGACTCTAAGCCAAAAAAAAATTGTACTTTCAACCATCAATCAAAAAAATATCGAAAAACAATTTGATCATATTTCTTTTGAAGCCCAAAGACATCTTTATTTTTCAGACAAACAAGAATATATTTCTGTAAGTGCTTTTTTAGAACAATTTACTAAAGTTTTTGATCGAAACAATATTGCTAAAAAAGTCTCAAAAAAAAAAGGAATTTCAGCAGAAGAAATTAAAACACATTGGGAGATTAGAAGAGATTATTCGATCGTAAGGGGGACAGAGTTTCACTTGTATGTTGAAAAATATTTAAAAGAAAACAGAAAAAATATGCCTTGTACTCCCATCGATCATGAAATTAAAGAATTTCATCGATTTTGGGATCAGAAAAATAAAAATCGATACGAAGTCGTCGCCACAGAACTTGTCGTCGCAGATGATGAGCTTCTTATTGCAGGGACGCTTGATTGTTTAGTTAAAAATAATCATAATAATCATTTCTATCTTTTTGATTGGAAAACAAATCAAGAAATTAAAAATAGCAATACTTATGAAAATTTTAAAAAGCCTTTATCTCACTTGGAAAATTGTCACTTAAATAAATATTCTCTTCAGTCTTCTATTTACAAAAAGCTTTTAGAAAAAAAAATTGATATCACCATTAAAAAAAAATTTTTAATTCACTTCCCTAGAAATAAAACCTACCAAGTGATTCCCATCAAAAATTTGGATCAAGAAGTAGAAGCGCTTTTTGAAGAAAGACAAAAAAAACTAAAAACGTCTATTTATGCTTAAAAAAAATTCAAATGTTCAAAAACTTCATCAATTAAATAAGACATACTATTAGGCAAAGAAGAAAGTTTTAATCCTTCTTTTTTGACAGCTTTAATCATTTGTCCTTGTTTAATTTTTTCTTTTTTATGAGTATTGTTATCAAAAAAAACTTCTGCTTCTCCTTTGATGATCCCAAAATAAGAAGCCTCTTGATTTACAAAAACATAAGCTTGCATTTTATCACTTAAAAATCTTGTTGTTGCGTAAGAAGTCTTCATCAAAAAATCTCTCCATTCCCATTTATTTTTTATAACAATATAAGCTCTACCTGAATAAAGCTGAAGGTAAAAATTTAAAAAATTATTTCCAATTTTCATTTCGCCTGACTCTAAACGAACTAAGTAATGATCAAAAAAAACAATATCAACAACAGATCCTATTCCTTTCGTCGTAATAATCGAATTGCCTCTAACCCTATCTCCCTTAACAAGTTTTTTGCTATTATTTAAGGTAACTTCACCAGTAAGGTATTTGACTTTTCCTTGAATAAAACCTTGAGAACAACTTATCAAGAAACCAAAGATTAAAAACGATATTAAAATAAAAAAATTCATTATATCGTAAAGTGATTTACGCTTTCCAACCCTTTCACTAGCTCATTTAAAAATACTTAAACACTCATAAAATCTCAGCTGTAATGACTAAAATAATTTTAGTAAAAAAACTACTTTTTTTAAAAAAAATAAACAAGCTATTGCCTTTTGCTAAACGATTAATTATACTAGGATTAATAAAATATCTATAGCAAAATGTTTTAAAAATTAAGTGATTTTGAAGAAATAGAAGAGATTTTTGTTACTAGATTTATTGATCGTCTAAAGCAAAAATAATTTACATCAAACAAAATTTGGATTTAAAAAAATGAAAATGAAAAAAATTCTAAAAAAAAGCAAACTTATTTTTTCTCTGATTTTTTTTCTTATCACTTCTTTATTAAGCCAAAACGTTCTTCATCAAATTAAACTTCCAAAAAATTTTCAAATTGATTACTTTGCAAAAAATGTTCCCTCAGCTCGCTCTATGACTTTAAGTCCTTCAGGAGTCCTCTACGTCGGGACTCGTACCTCAAAACTCTATGCCATTTTTGATAACAACAAAGACTACAAAGCAGACAAAGTTTTAATTTTAAGAAATGATTTAGAAATGCCAAATGGAGTGGCCTTTTACAAGAAAGCTCTTTATGTTGCTGAAAAAACTCGAATTTTAAAATTTGATCATATAGAAGATTATTTTAAAACACCAAAAGGTTTAACTCAAAGCATTCCTTTCAAAGTGATCAGAGGTGATTTCCCAACAAATCGTTCGCATAGCTGGAAATTCATTGGTGTTGGACCTGATGAAAAACTGTATGTCCCTGTTGGAGCTCCTTGTAATATTTGTAAACCCAATCCTAAAAAATATGCTGCTATATTTAGACTGAGTTTGGATGGTAGAAAAAAAGAAGTCTTTGCCAAAGGGATTCGAAATACAGTTGGTTTTGATTGGCATCCTAAAACAAAAGAACTTTGGTTTACAGACAATGGAAGAGATTGGTTAGGTGATCACTTACCACCAGATGAACTCAATCGAGCTACAAAAGAAAAAATGCATTTTGGCTACCCATATATTCACGGAAAAAACATTAAAGATCCTAAATATGGAAAAAAAAGTGATCCTTTTGACTATACTCCTTCGGCTTTTGATTTTAAAGCTCACGTAGCTCCTTTAGGAATGCGGTTTTATCAAGGAGATTTATTCCCAAAAAAATATCATCATCAAATTTTCATCGCTCAACATGGATCTTGGAACCGATCCAAAAAAATAGGGTATCGACTTGTCGTTGTTTTTTTAGAAAACAATAAAGCCATTAAAAAAGAAATCTTTGCCAAAGGGTGGCTAAATGAAAAAACTCAAAAAATCACTGGTAGACCGGTGGATGTTTTAACGATGCCTGATGGATCATTACTCATCTCAGATGATTATAGAGGTTGTATTTATCGAGTGACTTATCTATCAAAAAATAAATTGAAATAAAATAAAAATTATAAAATAAATAATCCTCTAATTAAAAAAGAATCATTTTCTTTTTAATCAAAAAAATCAATCTAAGCCATAAAAGAAAAAAATAAAAAAACACATTTACCCCAAAACTAACAACCAATCCTTTATCTCCAAAAGCCCAAAAAAGCAAACTCGAATGAATAAAAAAAAATATTAAATTACCCAACGCTGAAAAAAAGAGATCCTTCATTCTTTCCAAAACATACATCATTGGACTAATCCAAAAAATAACGAGATATCCCAAATATCCAGGGAACAATAAAAGAAAATAAGTAAAAGATTTTGTATAAGCACTCCCATACAAAAAATAAATGACTTGCTCAAAAAATAAAAAACTAAAACCATAAAAAACACCTAAAATTAACACCCAAAAAGGACTTAATTTTTTGACGTATAAAAAAAATTGCTTGATGTTTTTTTCAGCCATTATTTGATTTAAGTCATGAAAAAGAATCTTATTGAAATTTAAAAAAAAATTGATGAAAATCGAAGAAAGCGATTTAGCCAATTTATACAACCCAACATTTGCCTTAGAAGTTAATAAACTCATTAATAAAACATCTCCATTTTTTAGCAAATTATTTAAAAAATTTAAAAAATAAGAATATTTTAAAAAAAATCCAAAATCTTTCAATATAGACCATTTAAAAAAACCTATGAAAGGATTTTTAGAAGAAAAATACTTTTGATAATATTTTTTAATTAAATAAAAAACTTGGGAAAATGTAATCAAAAAAGTAAGAAACCGATAAAACAAATAAGTCCATGCTATGCAATAAAGTGTTAAAAGATTCATTTTAAATAATGAAAAAATAATCCCAAGTAAAAAGAATTGTAAAATCATACTTGTGATAGAAAAAAGCAACATTTTTTTACGATCCCTTAAAATAGAAAAATAGATGGGTTCTAAAAAACCAAATAGTAAGATAAAACTATAAATAAAAGCAGCTTGTTGGTTGGAAGGGAAAAAACGAGTATGAAAAAATTTCAAACAAATAAGATATGTCAGTAAAGGCAAAAAAGATTGACTTAAAAAATTAAGAAAAAAAGTCGCTCTAAAAAGATGTAATAGCTTCTCTTGACTTTCTAATTGATATTTAAACAAGTATTTTGAAAAAGCTTCTTGCATTTTAAAAGAAAAAAAGGCTTGAACAAAAAGAGAAAACGAAATAATAATCGCCCACACCCCATAAATCGAAGGTGAAAACGATCTTATTAAAATTAAATTAATTAAAAATCCAACAAAAATTTTGAAAAAATCAGAAATAGTATAAAAAGCTGAATTTTTAAAAAAATCAAAAAACCTTTTAGATTTTAAAAGTTTACCTATCATTAAAAAACATATATTTTATTATATAATAGCAAAACCACTTCTTTTAAAAAATAATATTTTTTTTAACAAAGAAACCATGCAAATCTTCAAATAATTTTTCCTTAATTTTCTAGAAAAGTGAGCTTACTTTTAAAAAAAAACGGATATAAAATAAAATATTTTTTACAAGATAATCCTAAAAAATAAATTTCATAAAAAGAAAATTTTTACTGCAGACGTCCATTCAGAAATAAAATTAAGTAAAGTATTTTTAGAGGAAAAAGCCTACGTTTATGGACTGGGTCAAAAAAATCTTTCAATAAAGGTAAACCATCATCCCCATTTTTCATTTTTATCTTTAGATTTTTTAAAAAGAAAAAATTTCAACTCACTTATGACTAAGTTAATACGTTATTCATTTTTAAAAATTCTTTTTAATTTTAATCAATAAGGCATTATTGTAAATATCAGCAAAAGATTTTGCTGTTTGGTAACTAGTGGCTTGTGTTGAAAATAACTCTAAACTGATTAAACCAAAAATAGGTGCTACCACAGAAGAAAGTCCACAACCTATTAATGTAAAGGGGAGTATGTCACTGGTAAAGGTAGTAGAATGTATATCAGGTTTAGAAAGAAAAGGAATGACTATAAAAGCAATCCCTCCAATAAAAGTGCCCCATCCAGTTAAACCAAAAGACGAGGCTAACTCTTCTTTATTTTTTGCTCTTTTATAATATTCATTATCACCCACTATTTTGTAAAAAGTACTTTCATTAAGAAACAAATTGTTTTTAGACACATTCCATCTTTCAACCTCTACAGAGCTGCCTCCTCCATAATATTTTCCTGTATAAAAAAATGTTTGTGTTTTTCTAAGCAGATTTACATCCAATCTTTGTTTTATAAATTTTATTTGTTGTTCTGGTGTTAAGTTTTGACTATAAACAAATCCACTCCATATCAAACTAACAATTAATATGATTTTTTTCATTGTAATTCTCCTTTATTAATATACAAAAATTAAAAAAAAATACCGAAAGAGGGACTCGAACCCTCATGAAGTCGCCCTCGGTGGATTTTGAATCCACTGCGTCTACCAATTCCGCCATTTCGGCAAAAAGTATCAAAATTAATTGAAATGATTGTATTATGAAAATAAAGCTTAATCAAAAAAATGAAAAATAAAGAGTTTCTCGGTATTTACAAAATTTTAAGTGATGAAAGTCGATTTCGTATTATTAATATTTTAAATCAAGAAGAACTCACTGTTTCAGAAATACAAAAAATCTTAAAAGTCACTCAATCAGGACTCTCTTCTAATTTAGCCCTGATGCGAAAAGCTAATATTGTCATTAGCCGTAAAGATGGCAAACAAGTTTTTTATCATATAGACAGTAAAGCTTTTTGTAAAGAAATTGAAATTATTTTAGAAAATTCGTATAAAATAGCCAAAAAAATGGCCTGGTACCAAAGAGATAAGCGTCTTTTAAATCAGATCATTCAACTAAGAAGAGAAGACACTTTAAATTATTTTAATACTAAGTCAAATCAAAACAAAAGATCCCCGGGCCAAACTTGGCAATTGCTTTTTCAAGGAATTCGATTTTTAATTAGTGGGAAGAAAATCGCTGATTTTGGTTGTGGGAATGGGCACTTATCTTTTATGCTAGCAAAAGCAGGTAATGACGTTTGGGGGATTGATGATTCAAAAGAGCAAATAAAATTAGCCAATGAACTTTATGAAAAAAAAAAGGATTTAAAAGGAAGCTCCCTTGAGTTTTTATGTCAAAATATGGAAAAAACAACATTAGAAAATAACTATTTGGATATTATTATCTATTCACATTCTCTCCATCACGTATCAAGACCTAATGCCGCTCTCAAAGAAGCTCATCGTATCTTAAAAAAAAATGGAAAAATCATCATCTTAGACGTTCACAAGCATGAAGAAGAATGGATGCGTAATTTTTATGGAGATTTTTGGTTGGGGCTAGATCCAAATCAATTGCATCAATCCCTATCTAAAATAGGATTTACTGAGATTTTTCATCAAATTTTAGAACCTTCTAAAAAAAATCCTGAAATCGAACCCATGCTAATCGTTGCCAAAAAAAAATAACTTGATTTACTTGCCATTAAAAACAAATTATATAATCGATGTCTCTATATTTTTATAGCTCTAATCAAGCGACTCATCTCATTTCTAATTTTAACGATAATTTAAAAAAACCACTTTTTAAACCTTTAGAAAAAGAAATTGTCTTAATTCAAAGTCAAGCTATGCAAGATTGGTTGTCTATGCAATTAGCTGAAAAAAATACGATTTGCATTAATACATTATTTTTATTTCCAGAGTCTTTTTTACAAAAAATACTACCAGAAGAAGCTCTTGAAAATCCTTATGAGGTCCCTTATTTAAGGTGGACCTTAATGAAAATTATTGGAAATTTACCTCAAAAAGAAGAATTTAGTTTTTTTTCAAACTTCTTAAAAAAAGAAAAAAATGACAAAATTCTTTTTAACTTATCTAAAGAACTAGCCAATCTTTATGGTCAATATCTAACTTTTCGACCTGACCTAATTTTAAAATGGGAAACTTCAAAAAAAGCCACTCATTGGCAAGAAGCATTGTGGAAAGAAATCGCTAAAGAAATAAACGCAAAACACAAAGCTCATTTAAGAAACAAATTACTTTTGATGCTAAAAAATAAAGATACTTCTTTAGATTTGCCTGGGAGGCTTTCTGTTTTTGGCGTTTCATTTTTACCTTCTATTTTCATTAAGATTTTAAAAGAAATCAGTGTTTATATTGATGTTTTTATTTACTTTATAAACCCTTTTGAAAAGGATGCTAAAAGCAACGCGCACCCTTTCATCAATGATTTAAAGGAGCAGGGAAAAGCATTAAAAGAAACGTGGTTAGAAGGGAGTCAAAACAATACCCAAGATTATCAACTATCAAATGAAATTTCAATTTTAAACTTTTTTAAACAATACTTACTAGAAAACAAAAAAATGGATTCAAAGTCCTTAAATCAATTTTTAACAAATCAAGATCCTTCCATACAGATTCACCAATGCAGTAGCTTGCTAAGAGAAGTAGAAATTCTTCACCACCAATTACTTTATTTTTTTAATCATTTACCAAATCTCAAACCAAATGAAATCGTTGTTATTGCCCCTGAAATCGAACTTTACAGAAATTCAATTGAAGCAGTCTTTTCTAATACAGAAGATGAATCCATGCTAATTCCTCATACGATTTCTCAACATGAGTCTAAAGAAGAAAATAAAGTAATTGAAAGCTTTATTTCTTTTTTAAACCTGATAAAAGCAAGAGTCACGCTTAATGAGATTTTTGATTTTTTAGAAATAGAAAATGTTAGATTGCGATTTAATTTTTCTGAAAAAGAGATTGAAAATTTAAAATATCATTTTCAAAAAGCTGGTGCAAGATGGGGATATGGTGAAGAAAGAGAAGAGAATTTACCAAGTTTTAAAGAAAATTCATGGAGTTTTGCCATTGAAAGACTTTTAGTTAAGTATAGTTTTTTAAGCGAAAAACATCATTATTTTCAAGGAATATTACCGGTAGAAACAGAAGTTGGTAACGATGAAGAGGAAGGTATTGCTAAATTAGCTTTTTTTTTAGATTTTATTTTTGAAACCAAAAAAAAATGGTCTGAAAAAGCAACTTTAAGTGAGTGGAAAAAGCGTTTTGAAAGTATAAGTGAAAATTATTTGGTAAACTCTTTTTTAAATCAAGAGCATCTTTATTTAACTGAAAAATTTCAAAAATTAAAAGATGTCGAGAAAATTGCTAATTTTAAAGAACCCGTTTCTTTTGACGTTGCCAGTAAATATGCTTTAGAGTTATTGTCTCGTATCAAAAACTCAAGTGTTTTTTTTAGAGGGACTGTTACTTTCTCTTCTGCCCTTCCTATAAGAAGCCTCCCTTTTAAAATCATTTGTTTCATTGGACTCAATGGAGGAAAAAAATCAGATGAACTTGCTTTTCCCAGAAAAGACAACACTTTTTCTTTTAATTTAATCAAGCAAAACCCTAGAAAAGGGGATCGTTCTAAAAAAAAAGATGATGAATATCTTTTTTTAGAATCATTTATAGCCGCTTCTAGTATTTTTTACATAAGCTATAACAGGGAAAATAATTTTAATAAAAACCAATCATTCCCTTCCAATATTGTTTTAAATTACCTCGAAGCTTTTAAAGAAATGTTTCCCCAAGAAAAGCAAACTTTCGCTTTAGAAAAAATTTGCCACAAACATCCTTCGTATGGCTTTGACAAAGAATATTTTATTAAAAACAGTCCTCTTAAAAATTTCTCCAAAGAAGATTATTTGATTTCAAAACAGCTTAATGAAACCAAGCCAAAAAAACAAAACAACCCTAAAAAAGAGACCTCAAAAAAAAAAAAATTATTAAATGAAAATAAAAAAACTTTAATTTCTCTAGAAGAAATGCTTTTATTTTTTTCAAACCCTTGTAAATTTTTTTATAAAAACACATTAAACACAACCCTCTATAAACCAAGAGAAGAAGAAAAAGAAGAAGAACCTTTTGAAATTAATTTTTTAACTACTTATCAAATAGCAGAAGAAATGATTAACCGGACTGAGGGCATCAAATCTTTTAAAGAAGAATATCGTTATTTTTTATCTCAAGGCAAACTTCCTATCGGAATTATGGGAGAAAAAAAGTTTCAAAAAATTTATCAAGAAGTAAAAAAATATTTAAAAACCTTAGAAATTTATAAGAAAAAAGAAACGGTTATAATAGATTGTGACTTTGAAAACTATCATCTAAAAGGGAATACTTTTTATTTTGATCAAACTATATTTCTTTATCATCAATTTGCAAAATTTAAAAAAAAATATTTTCTTTATGCATGGCTTCCAGTCCTTTTTTTACAAGCACAAGAAAGAAAAAAAATCTTTGTTTCAAGAATTGTAAGTAAAGATAAAGAATGTTTTTTAAATCTAAAAGGAGGTGAAGAAAATCATTTATTAAAGCTAATCGATCTTTTTTTAGAAGGAAAAAACAAACCCATCCCTTTTTTCACAGAAGCTTCTTATCTCTATGCTCATGAAAAACAAGGTAAGAAAAAAAATCATTATGAAGTAATTAAAAAAGTTAAAAGTAAATTTGACAATCAAAACAAATTTAACAAAGAAAGCAAAAATCTTAGGCAAGATCCTTACATTAATCTAGCTTATAAAGACCAAGAGCTTTTTAGTTCATCTTTTGAGACCATTGCTGATCTTGTTTATCAACCAATTATCCAATCTAGCAGTAAAATAAAATGAAGCCTCTTAATCTTTTTTCTTGTCCTTTAGAAAAACCACTCCTTATAGAAGCCAGTGCTGGGACAGGAAAAACTTATACTTTATCTGTTTTAGTGGTCAGGCTACTTTTAGAAAAAAAACATTCTATAAAAGAAATTTTAATCACTACTTACACTAATGCTGCCTGTGAAGAAATCAAAATAAGAATAAGAAACATCTTAATTAGTCTACAAGTTATTTTAAAAGAAAACAATTCTATCAAAAAAGATGCTTTTTTAGATCATTATAAAAAAATAATTTTACATTTAAATGAAAGTGAAAAAAAAAAACACCTAAGCTTAGTTACTCAAGCTTTAAAAGATCTCGACGACACCCTTATTGGGACGATTCATCATATTGGGATGCATCTTTTATCAGAGTTTAGTTTTGAAAGTGGTTTGAATTTACAATCTCCTAGAATAGAAGAATCAAAACAATGGATCGAAAAAGCAATTAAAGATTTTTGGAGACATTATTTTTATACAACAAAAGATGTTGATTTTGCTCATTATTTAATGGAAGAAGCAAAAATTAATTCCCCAGAATGTCTTTTTAATTTCGTAAAAAATTTCTTTTTAAAAGAATACCTTTTATTACCTTCCTTGGAAAGTTTAAAAAAAAGAAAAACAAAATCAAAAAAAAATGAATGGTTTAAAATTTGGGATCAGTTTTGTTGCTATTGGAAAAAAAATAGAAAAGAACTTTCTAAGCTGGTTTCAAATTTAAGAAAAGTAGAAGCAGAAAAAATCTTAAAAGAAGGTGATGAGTGGACTCAAATCAATCAAATCCCAGTAAATCTCCCAAAATCATTTGAAAATAAAAAGCTCTTAAAACTCAAAACAAAAGAAGCCTTCAAAACACACTCTTTTTTTTATTTCCTTGAAACATTACAAACCCTTATTCTAAACATCAAAAAAGAACATTTCCTCAAAATGCTTTTTTTAAAACATGAATTGCTTATTTATGTCAAAAAAAGAATTGCCTTTTTTAAAGAAAAATGGGACTGGCAAGATTATAATGATCCTTTAGAAACATTAAGACACTCCCTTCTTACAAAAAAAAATGAAGCCATCACTAAAGAAATACAAGCAAAGTATCAAGTCGCTTTTATTGATGAATTTCAAGACACTAATGCTTCCCAATATGAAATCTTTTTTCATTTATTTGGACAAAAAAAATTATTCCTTATCGGCGATCCCAAGCAGTCTATTTTTGAATTTCAAGGAGCAAATATTTATACTTATTTGAAAGCCAAAAAAGAAATTAAACTTCATTACACCTTAAAAAAAAACTGGCGTTCTTCTAAAAATCTTTTACAAGGCCTCAATTGTCTCTTCTCTGAAATAAAAAACCCCTTCAAAATAAAAGAAATCCCCTTTGTTTCTTTAGACCCTTCTTTAGAAATTTCTCCTTTAATTAAAAATGGTCTCGAAGAGACAAAGCCTATTAAGATTCATTACCTCCTTAAAGAAGAAAACAATCTCTCAAAAAAAATAGCCAATGAAAAAATCTATCAACTCATCACCCATGAAATTACCAAGCTTTTAAAAAAAAGATCTTCTATTACTTTTGCTAACAAAGCATTAAAGCCAAACGACATCGCTGTCCTCGTACGAACAAACGAACAAATCCTTTCTTTTAAGAAATACTTTGAAAAAGCAAATATTCCTTATCAGGCAACCACTCAAGAAGACCCTTTTAAAACAGAAGAAGCCGAAAATCTACTTCATTTTTTAAAAAGTGTTTATGACAATCACAAAGAAGATTTGCTTAAGGGTTCATTAGCAGGTCCTTTTTTTGATTATTCAAACGAAAAAATAAAAAATGAACTTGAAAATCAAGCTATCCTCTTTAAAACTTATAAACAACTTTGGAAAGAAAAAGGGTTTATGGCAATGATTAAAAAATGGATTCAAGACAGTCATCTAAGATCACATCTTTTAAAAACCAATATGGGAAAAAATAAACTATCTAATTTTTTAACTTTAATTGAAATTTTAAACCTTCATCATTTCAAAAAGAAAACCAATGCTTTATCGTTATTAAATTATTTTGAAAAAAAAATAAACACAAAAGTAAAAACATCTCAAGACGATCTCCTCGAAAATCAAAAACAAATTTATCAAGAAGGGGTTATTTTAAGCACCATCCATAAAAGCAAAGGCCTTGAGTATCCAATGGTTTATTGTCCTTTTTTATGGGATAAAATAGATCCTACTAATAAAGAAAAAGCAATTTCTTTTTACGATTTAAAAGAAGAAAAATTTACTTATTATTTCGATAGCGAAAACAATCAGTACCAACAATACAAAGAAAAAGAAGAAGAACAAACATTTCATGAAAGTACAAGACTTTTATATGTGGGGATGACAAGGGCAAAATATCAACTTTCTATTATTTATGGAAATATTAATAAAAGTGAAAAATCAGCTTTATTTAATCTACTAAAACCTTACCATCAAAAAGAAAAAGAAAAGGATGAAATGATAGAAGACTTCTTTAATATTTCTTTGTTAAAGCAAAAAAATCCTTTTATAGAAGTCATTCTCGAAAATCAAACTCTAAAAGAATCTCCACTAAAAGAAAGTAAAACAAATCTAGAATATTTAGAAAAACCTCCTGCATTAAAAAAAATTGAAAAAAAATTTCAAATTGGAAGTTTTTCTTCTTGGATTCATGGAATCGAAGAACACAAATTAAATAAAGAAGACGATCAAGAAGACCCTTTGTCTCCTTTTAATGAAGACTTAGAAAATGAAGATAGTATTTTTTCTCTTCCAAAAGGAATCTTTATGGGAAAACTCTTTCATTCTCTTTTAGAAGAATGGGTTGTTTTAAAAAATGAAAAAGAGATTTTTAAAAAAAAAATTAAAGAAGTGTGTCTTAAAAAAGGAATTAGTAAACTCAATGAACAAAAAATTAAAATAATTTTAAAAAGAGCCACTTCTCTTTACTTGAAATCTCCTGAAGAAAATTACTTTTCTCTTAAAGACATTAATTCAAAAGAGATGGTAAGTGAAATGGGGTTTATTTATCCTCTTAAAAAAGCCAATTTTGATTTCGTAAAAAAATTTTTCTTACAACAAGAAATGCTTAAGTCGTTTAGGATTTCAAAAGGATTTTTCAAAGGATTTATTGATCTTGTGTTCAAAAAAGAAAAACGCTACTATTTAATTGACTGGAAAAGCAATTATCTTGGTAATCAATTTGAAAATTATGAAAACAAATTTTTAAAACAAGCCATGGAAAAATATCATTATTTTATTCAAGCTTCTATGTATTTACTCGCTCTTCATCTTTATTTAAAAAATAAACTACAACATTATGATTATCAAAAAGATATAGGAGGAATTTATTATATTTTCTTAAGGGGCCTTAAGGAAGAAAATCAAAAAAAAAATCAAAACGGTATTTTTTACTTTAATCCAGGAAAAAAAATCATTGAGATCCTAGAAAGAGAATTGATTAAATGACTTATTTTTCGAAAAATCTTTTTCAAAAAATGCCCCTTCTTAAAGAAGAGCACCGTTTTAATAATATGGATGCTTTATGGGCTAATTTTATTTGCTCAAAAACCCAAAAGCCAGATAATTTACTTTGGATCACAGCTGCTTTGACTAATTATCATAGTAGACAAGGCAATAGCTTTCTACCTTTAAATCATTATGCTAAAAAAAGTCTTTTTAAAGAAAATCATTCTTTTATTTTTCCAGACTTAGAAAATTGGACCTCTTATTTCAAAAAACACCCCAATATTATAGGAAAAGATCCCATGTTAAGCCCCTTAATTTTTGAAGAACCAGATTGTCTTTATAAACAGATTTACTATATTTTAGAAAAAAAATTAGCTTCTTTTTTTAAAAAAAGAAGTCAAAAAAAAAAAAACATTAACCATCATTTCAAAAAAACTTGGGAAGATTTTTTTTTACAAGACAACACCACTTCTGATGAACAAAAAATAGCTATTTACACTGCTTTAACTCGATACTTAACCATCATTTCAGGATATCCCGGCACAGGTAAAACTACTATCATTTCAAAAATTATTTCACTTCACACCAAAATCAAAAATCAAAATTATTTAAAAATTATTTTACTTGCACCCACAGGAAAAGCCGTCTCAAGGCTAAAAGAAACTTTTCAAATCGCAAACAAATCAAACTCTTTACAAGACTCCGTTTTTTCCATTATTAATGAAAAAATTTTGACCATTCATCGATTTTTAAAAAAATACAAAAAAAACCAACAGCTTAATATTAACGAAACCTTTGATCTTCTCATTGTTGACGAAGTATCTATGGTTCCTCTTTCTTTAATGTATGAGCTAAGCTTGACTCTTCAAAAAGATACTCAATTAATTTTATTAGGAGACAAAAATCAGCTTTTTTCTATTGAAGCAGCTTCTTTAATGAAAGATTTGACTTTTTTGAGTCAAAAAAATAGTTATTCAAAATCTTTTTTAGAAGAAATCAAACCTTTTGTTACAATCAAAGAAAATTTTTTAAAAAAAAATAAACCTAGTGTTTTAAAAGATAACCTTGTTTTACTAACAAACTCTTATCGATTTAAAGAAAAAAGTAATATTAACCGTTTGGCTTATTTAATTAATGAGCAAAAAATTGAATCTTTAAACCAACTTTTAAACGAAGAAAATACCTCACAACCCTTTTTCTATGAAATAAAAACACAAAATGACTTAAAAAAAACATTAGAAAAGCTTTTAATAGGGCACTATCAATCTTTTTTTAATCTTGTAAAAAAAAAAGACTATCATGATTTATCTTCTTTTTTTGATTGGGGAATTTTGTGTGCTTTTAAAAAAGGGATATTTGGTGCTGAAAAAATTAATAATTTTATTGAACAACTTCTTTTTAAAAAAAAAATGATTGAAGCCGATTTATTTAAGAAAGAAAACCTTTATTATGAAGGCAAACCGATTATGATTATTGAAAATGATTATTCTTATAATCTTTTTAACGGGGATATCGGTTTTTTGTTAAAAAATAAAGATGGGAAAAAAGAAGCTTTTTTTGAAAAAAGTGGTGATCAATCTCAATTTTTTTCTCCTTACCTTATTGGAAAATACCAATCGTTTTATGCAAGTACGGTCCATAAAAGTCAGGGGTCAGAATTTAATCATGTCATTTTTATTCTTCCAGAAAAAAACAATGATTTATTAACCAAAGAGCTCATTTATACTGCTATCAGTCGAGCTAAAAAAAGCATAACTATTTTAGGAAAAAAAGAAGTCTTTATACAAGGAGTAAATCAAAAAATAAATCGTTCATCTAATCTCAGAAAAAAAATCGAAAACTAATTTTTAACCAATTTAAAGAGACTTCAAAAAATCAATCATATTTTTTCTTTCTTTTTTGGAAAATTTTAAAAATGCTTTTTTTGATTTTTTTCCCTCTCCCCCATGCCACAAAATAGCTTCTTCTAAAGAAAAAGCTCTGCCATCATGCAAGTAACGAGTATGTTTGTTGACTGTTTCAATAAGGCCAATCCCCCAAAGAGGTGGTGTCCTCCATTCATTACCTGTTGCTTCAAAGTCTTCCCTACCATCTGAAAGTAAATCACCCATGTCATGAAGTAAAAGATCTGTATAAGGATGAATCGTTTGCTCACTAAGAGCTTTAATAGAATGAATGCTTGTTTTTAAAGTTTCTACATGGCAAGCCGTACACTTTGCTTTTTTAAAAAGCTTTCTTCCTTTTCTTACAGAACGATTTTTAACATTACGCCTAGCTGGGACAGCGAGCGTTTGAACATAAAAAGTAGTACTTTCTAATTGCTTTTCACTCAAATCAATTTCTTTTTTTCTTCCTTTTTTTGGAAACTTATGGTTTTCATTTGAAAACATAGAAGAGGTAATTCCAATATCATTGATAAAAGCAAATGCTACTTGTTCTTTAACAGAAGCCTTATTTGCTTTCCAACCAAACCGACCGATTATTTTTTTATTTTTAATATGATCCCAAACATAGTTTGGCTTTCCTGAAACACCATCACCATCAAAATCATTTTCATCGCTTAATTTAATAAGCACGTCTTCACTTACTGCTTCTAAAAGCCCCACCCCAATCATTTGAGGAGCCACTCTAGGAGAAGTTAAAAGTTTTTTAGATGGCTTACCATAGCGATAAGTATCTATCGTATAAATAGGGTTTTTTAAAATATAACCATCTCCATCCGAATAATTGCCATAAATATACTCATAATTAATAGAAAAAGAACCTTCTTCTAAAAAACCCAAAATAGCTTGATTTTGTAATTGATTTCCATAAACAGGGTCTGCCTTGGGCCCCCCATGCTTGTTTTCCCCTGCAATACTAATACGCATAATTAAAGATAAAGGAATTTCATTTTTTCCTATTGGAGGGCGCCCTCTCCCATCCATAAAGTGACAAGTAGAACAACTTTTTGCATTAAAAAGAGGCCCCAAACCATCTCGAGATTTTGTTGAAGCCCCCAAACGAACCCAGTTTTCCTTAAAGAAAGAATCTCCTAAAAAAAAAGAAATAATTTCTTTAGGGGAATGAATATTCCTAGCTCTAAAAGTAAAACTTCTAGGAGAAGCATCAAAAACAGTTGTCTCTCCACCTAATTTAATAGGCCCTTTATTTGCACAAGAAATAAAAGAAAAGCAAAAAACTATAAGTAAAAAAGATGATTCAAAAAAACTATAGGTTAACTTCAATCCCAAACTCTTTAGCAGAAGAAGCAATTAAAAACCCAAGCGAAAGTATTTTTTCCGAAGCAGTTGCAATTCTTTTTCTACCCTCTTCATTAGAAATTTTGATTTCTTGATCAAAAGGGTCTTCAATTGCTTTGCAAGCTTTTTCAGCTACTTGTAAAGCCATTTCAATTTGCTTTGATTTTTTTTTGTTTTTTCTTCTAAGTAAACTTAAATAATTTGCTTTAAGTTTTTCTGATCCGTATAAGCCTTTTAAAACTTGCTTCGCTCCATTAAAATTATTAATAATATCCAATTTCGTTTGATCAGAAAAACAAGATTGCTCATTTTCCTTATCATTTGATTCAAAAGCAACCATCATTCTCTCTCCAGCAAGCTCTTCATAAAGTAAAAAAGAAACCCCTTGTAATATTTTCTTAAGGGCCTCTTGATGAGAAAAAGCAAGGAATTGACTTCTATAATTATTACCATTATCAACCTTCCAAGCTTCTACAATCTCTTTAAGATGATTTACTAAAATTTCAGCCGTGAGCATTAAATATTGTTTTCTTCTTTCATAATTTTTTTTACTTTTTGTATAATCGGTATAGGCTCTTTTTCCCGCTTCTTTATTATCACTTAAATCTTGCCCCCAAAGTAAAAACTCAATCGCATGATAGCCCAAACTAATACTCTTTTCTCCCGGATTTCCATTAAGCTTTATGAGTTTTTCTTTGCTAAGAGCAATACTAATGTCATTAATAATGCCACTGCTTTCATTACCTAAAACATAATCAATATGTGCTTCATCTAAAGGCCAAGGGTTAATAAAAGATTCAATATTTTTTTCATTATCAATAGGACCCCCATAAAAACGAAATACTTCCGTTTTTCCATAAGCAATTCTCGCATTGATCCAAGCTAGCTTTACTTTTTTAAACTTTTGATCACTAGGATCATTAATAAAAACTTCTATTTCATTTTTTAATTTAAGTGCCGACTGATAACTCCCATCATAAGCTTTAAAAGCTAACTCAACATATGCCTCAATAAATTTTTTAGTTTGATTAACATTAGTTTCTCTTAAAGAACAACCTGCTAAAGCCAAAGCTAACAAACAAAAAAGACTCCAAAATAAAAAAAATTGCTTATTAATAACAAGATTTTTTTTATTTTTAAATGAATTTGTATTGTTATTCATTTTCATTTCTTTCTATCCTTAAAATAAGTTTCTTTTTTGAAAAAAAGTTAACTTAATGAAACATTATATACTTTTTGAAAAAAAAAATCGACTAAATTTTTTTTTATTCTATTCTTAATATTTTAATTAAGCTTAATCAAGATATTAATTTGTTTTTAGAAGTATTTAAAAAAATTTTAGCCCGATACCATATAAACAACCCAAGTGAAAGACTAAAAATCCATAAAAAAAATTCAATCCAATTAGGGTTGGAATTATACCCAAAAAATATTTTTAAATACATTCCTATTAAACCTTTATCATGAAAATAGTGATAATATTTACCATCTTTATATTGATAAAAAAATACCCAATCTTTTTCACTTAAAGTTTTTTTAGGCTTTAAAATATCCCAAGGTCGTTTAATCTGATCAGCTGCTTTAATAATCACTTGTTGATTTTCATCAACTTTATCTTTAATACCAAAAAATTTTAATTGATCGCTTTTCACAAAAAACTCTTCTATCTCATGAGTCCCATAAGTAATCATTCCAGAAGCAAAAATAATTAAAAGTAAAGTCGTTACCGTAAAAAGAGGTTTTAAAGAAAGCTTTTTCCCCTTTACAAAAATTAAATAACCAACCAAAATCGCCAGAAAAAACCCTAAAAAAAACCCTAAATAAGAAAATTTTTCAGCAATGTTAAACGAAGAAATTAAAAAAATTGCTGTTTCAAAACCTTCTCTTAAAACAGCAAAAAAAGCCATTAAAAACACAATCGAATAACGCCTTAATGTATGCGCTTTATGCGTTTTTTCTTTTATTTCTTCCTGATATTTCGTAATACTTCCAAGCCAAACGACCAAATAAAAAATAAGCCCTCCTGCAAGATACATCATAAGACCTTCAAAGAGCTTTTCTACAAAATGATGATCCATCATACGGTTAATCACAATAAGAAAATAAGCACAAAGAATAGACCCTAAAAGACCTAAAGCAGCCCCAAGAACAGTATAAAAAACACCTTTTTTATCATTAAATTTATTAAATAAAATGAGAATCAATCCAATAATAATAGAAAACTCTAAGGTTTCTCTAAAAACAATTAAAAATTCGTTCATAAGTTTTTTCTAAGAAATTAAGTTAATTTTTTGAAAAAAAGTTAACTTGAAGAAACATTTTACACTTTTTGAAAAAAAAATGCAAAAAAAAGGATTATTTTTTATTTTTAGGTTTGTAATATTTCCATTTTCTTCCAAGGATATCAGCTAGCTTTTTTTCTAAAGCTTTGACTTGCAACAAAACTTTCTGCATTTCCTTATCTAAGTGAGACAGTTGATCAGCAAGATAATACGGATTTTCTTTTTCTAAAAATCGATTAAAAGATTGAACATTCTCCCCAATCTTAGCTAAAAGATCCTCCATTCCCCAATAAGGACCCTTAATACGAATATAATTATTTTTAGAAAAAATTCTAAAATCATAAAATAAAGTTTGCTCATAATAAAACCGAAATCCCGATGGTAAAGATTCTTTAAATCCTACTATGTCAGATTTGACTTTTTTAGGATAAATAACGAAACTTAGTTTTTCATCCCCTTCATAATAAAAAGTAATTTTATCAAAAGTCATCATTTTGTTTTGATAAAACATATCAATGGTTTCTTTAATTAAGTCTTGAGTTGGTTTTAAAAGATTGTTTTTATAATTTACAAAAACCGTTACTTTATTTTTGTAATTCAATTTAAAAACTTTATAATACTTACTAACTTTAAAATCAACCTCTTTTAATTCTGCTACAAACCATTTATCGTTTTCAGACTTTACGGCAGAAGCTTTATTTTTATTTTTTAAGATTTTTTTTTTTGTGAGTGTCTTTTTATTATTCTTCAAAGGTTTATTCTGAGAAAAAACACCTGAAAACAGTAAAAATAAAAAAGTGGTGGACATTATTAACTTAATCATTTTTTTTTAATTCCTTTATATCTTGTTTATAAAAAAAGTACAATACTATCTAAAGACTCTATTTTTTCACTACTTTCATCAGGAGAAATCCATTTGATAACTTCTCCTTCAAAAGAATTGTCTTTTTTTCTAACTAAAATTTCTGCTTTAAGATTATCATTTTTTCCAATAACATGAGCCTTTGTGTTATTTTTCACTTTGTCATAAAGAGGGTGAATATAAAGCTGAAGAATCTTCCCTTTAATATTTAAAACAATGCCAACTTGTCCCGTTTTATGCATATAATAATTAATACTTTTACGATAATTATCGATTTCATTTTCATATTTATTTTTTAAATTACGAACAAAAATATCAAAGGTTTTTTTTCTTTCTAAAAGGATTTTATCAAAGTTTTCTTCTGCTATTTCTAAATCAGACAAAACGAGATTTACGGCTGCTTTAATTTTAAGATCCATCAACTTTTTATTATTATCAATAGCAGTATCTCCATCTCCAATAATATTTTTATTTTTTTTCTTTTCTAATAAAATTTTTTGTTGAATTACGGCAATATCCACACTATTTTTTCTAAATTTTTTTGCAAAAAAAGTCGTAAGTCTAGTAATGTGATAATTAGATTTTATGTCTAAATCGTTGAGTTTTTTTTCAAATAAAGCCGGATCTATTTCTTCTTTTTCTAAAAGCTCCCTTTTGAAAGCATGAAGGCTTTTATGTTTCTTAAAAGCTCTCTTTTTTCTTCTTAATATTTCATCTTTTTGAGAAAGGAACCCATCAAGTTCATTTTTTAAATCTCTGATTTTAAAATTAACATCTTGAATATCAATAGTCGCAAAATCATTAATACCAAGACCAGCATCTTGTTCCTGACCTTTTTCCTTAATAAAACTAGCCCCAAAAAAGGAAAAAAGAAAAAAACAACTCACAAAACTCAACATGATGATAGGAATAAAAAAATTTTTCTTTTTCTTTAATTTTAAAATTTCTTCATTAAGAAAATAATCTGTTTTCTTTTCAACTCTTTGTCTAACTGCTTTTGCATCAACTGATAAAAAAGCTTCTTTAATTTCAGTAATAATTTTTTCTTTATTTGTCTTACTCATTTTTTGGTCATCTCCCAAATTCCTTGCCAATTAGGAGGGACTTTCATCTTTGTTCTCTTTAAAAATTCATCCTTTATAGGAAGATCTATTTTTTCTAAAAGCTCATTGGCTTGCTTCCAATCGCCTTGATAATATTTTTTCAAAGCAATTTTAAAAGCATCCATATTTTTAACCTGCTTTGGTGAAACCATATTTTTATAAACAGGCCAGTAAACTTTACTAAACTCTCTCTTCCCTTTTACTCGCACCATATCAATTTCCAAGAAAATGATATCATGATTTAAAACATTTTTTTCAATATCCTCCTTAATAAAAGAAGAACAAATTACAGGGACTTTATACACTCGCGTCAGACTCTCTAAACGAGAAGCCGAATTAACCCTATCCCCGATAACCGTATTTGTCATTTGCCTATTTGAACCAATATTCCCATAAAAAACTTCTCCCATATCTAAACCAACACCCACATCAATTAAAATAGCCTTATAAATATTTTCTTCTTCTTCAGTGAAATCTCTTCCTTTTGTTTTTAAAAGCTCTTTTTTTCTTTCTTCCATTTTAGATCTAAAACCTAAAGTAGAGTTAATGATTTTATAAGCAGATAAAAGAGCTTGATAAGATTTATTTTTCTTTTTACTACTAAACGTGCCATAAATAGCCAACAAAGCATCTCCGATAATAGCTCCCATAATGCCTTCTTCTTCAATAATATTTGAAATCGCTTTATCATAATGAATGTTAAGTAATTCAATAATATCACTACCTAAGGTTTCTGTAATAAAAGTAAAACTTTTAATATCTGTAAAAAGAATCGCTAGTTCTTTTTTGCTTCCTTCAAGCCGAATGTCTTTTTCTTTATAAATTTTTTCAACAAGGTCATCACTAACGAATTTTCTAAAAATAGTAATTAAATTATTAATCGTACTAGAAAGAGCATTAAAAGACATCCCTAAATAAGTAATTTGATCCACAGGAGCATTTTTTAAATCAACATATTCAATTTTTTGACTCCGGTTCATGCCCATTAAAGCATTTGTAATATAACCGATAAAGCGAAGAATACTCCTCATAACAATAAGCCCTAAAATAGAACAAATAAAAGTAAGAATAATGATAATAAAGACTATATTCTTAAAAGCTTTTTTACTTTCTGCTTGGAATTCATTTGTTTCTTCGGCTTTTAAAATAAAAAGCTTCCAATCAGGGTGATATTTATAAACACCATAGTATTCTCTATTTAGAAAATTAAAAGAAAGGATCCCTTCGCCTTTATCTTGTTTATCATTTTTATCGATACCAATAGTTGTAAAATGAAGTTTTTTGTAATCTTTAAATTTTTCTTCTGAGCCAATTTTAGAAGAATAAAAAGCAATTTTTCCATTTTTTTCAATGCCTAAAATAATGGAATTTTTATTTTCTAAAAGACCATCTCCTATTTGAGTAATGGTCTTATAAGACTCTTGATTATTATTATTAGGTTGATATTTTTGAATTTTATATTGATTGCTTGTGAAGGTATAAATTTCTTTTAAATCTTTAATTAGAATTTTTTTTAAAAGCCTTGTCATAATCGATCGATTATAAGCCAAATTAAAATAATTAGTTGTGAAATTAGAAACAAAAATGAAAATAATAAAAACAAATAAAATTTTAATCGTAACAGGAGTAATTCGAGCTTGCCCGATTTTTTCTCCTAAAATACTTTCAACTAATTTTTTAAAAAATGACATGACTAAATAATGCTAGTATCTTAAATTAATTAGAAACAACTCCTTTATTTGTCTTGTACATCGGTATTTTTTTTATGTTCATTAACTAAAAAAAACTCGACTCTTCGATTTTTCAAATAATTAAGTTCTGTTAATTTTTTTCTTTCAGAAGAAGAAAACCGAGATCTTCTGATAACTTCTTGCTTCACAAGCAATTCTTTTTTACCTTTTCCTAAAAAAGAAAGCGTACTTGGCTCAACCCCACTTTTAATAAAATAATTATAAACTGCTTTCGATCGTTTTTCTGAAAGTTTCTGATTATATTCATCACTCCCTCTAGAATCTGTATGCCCCACAATTAATATATTATATCCTTTAAAACTAACTAAAACATCAAGTATTCTAGTTAAAATTTTCTGATAGTCTCCGACCATTTTATCCGAATCAAAAACAAAATTAACCGTATTAATAATAATGCGAAACTTTCCATCTTGAGTGGTTTCGACTAAAAAACCAACTTTGATTTTTTTAGAAACTAATTTCACATTCCCTGCCGCATCTGTTGTCTTAAGAACAATAGCATATTCTTGACCTGTTTTAAGATTTTTACCCTTTTTTTTATCATCCCAAGCAACATAAAGCAAATTGGTTAAAACACTTCCTTCCCACTCCCAAACTTGTAATGGATCTTCATCGAAACTCTTTAAAAATTTGGCTTGATTTGTCTCTCCTTTACGGAAATTAAATTTAGGTGCATTTTGATAAATGAGCAATTCTGTTTTACCAACACTCTGATTATCTTCACTTTCAACCCCAATCGTCAGTTGATTTAAATTTTCAACTTCTACAGAGGGCTTAAATTTACCTGATGCTTTAAGAAAAATAACAGGTGGCTTACTATCCACAATCAATTTAATTTTTTTAGAAACAATATTAATTCGATGCTTATATTTAGCCACTGCCCATATTTTATAAACATTATCTTCTCTCCAAAACGCTTCTTCAAGATTTTTATTTAGAATAATTGAAGATGGCTTTTTGTATGAAATGATATTAGTTATTATTTTTCTATTTCGCCTATTTCTAAAAGTAAAATAATAGTCAATCCCTTCAAAATATTTGAAGTTATCAAGAGTCGACAATAATTTGATAGGGTTTTTCTCTGCCTTTAAATTAAAGTACCCTTCTCCCTCAGAAAAAAACAATTTAAGATTAGCTACGTTTTTTCGAATCAAAATTACTTTCAAGGCTTCACTAGACCAAACATTATTTCCTCCATCTTTTGTAATTAAACGAATAAAATAAGTCCCTTCAGGAACATCTTTCCTATTGTCATCTTTTCCTTTCCAAACACATTTTCTTAAATCAAAATTCATTCCTTCAAGTGTAACCGTTTTACCTTTTTGATCCTTCACTTCAATCCAAACAGCGTTTCCTTTTCTCCATTTTTTAAAATCTTCTTTAGCGATATCTAGTTCAAACTGTTCATTAAAACCATCTCCATTAGGAGAAAAATAAAGATTTTTAAAAGAAAAATTAAGTTTCAAAGGCTCGGTATCAACCACAAAAAAACGACTAGTCGTTAAATTTTCATTGCCATCAAAAAACAAACTATATTCATACTTATAATCAGTCCCATCTGAATATGGAAAAGGAGTTTTGTTATTATCAGGATAATTGACACCTTCCACATCATTTTTAAGCTCATATTTTTTAATGACTCTATCTCCTTTAAAAACCCTTAAAAAACCTCTTAAAAACCGTTTTCTTGTTTCTAAAGGAAGATTAAAACTAACTGTAAAATAGTCCTTTTCTCCGTCTCCATTAGGCGAGATTCTCACCAATTCAGAAGAGACGGAAACATTCACCTTTTTAGCAAAAACCCTAAATGCTTTAGTCCTAACTAAAGCTTCATTACCCGCCTTGTCAGTTACCTTTAACTCATAAATATAATTACCACCTACAACACTTTCCCCTTTATTATCTAAACCCGCCCAATTAAAACTCCACTCTTCTTGAAAAGATTCTTTATTCTCAGGAGTAATCTCATAATTTTTACTTAAAAAAACTTGTCTTTTATTCGTCTTAGATGAAAAAATTTTTAGATTAATGCTCTTCACATTCCTATCTTGTGTTTCTTGGTAAAAGTTAATCGACCGATTGCCAGTTAAGCTCGTTTTATCTGTAATAAAAGAAGTTACGTCATGATTTAATGTTACCTTCGGCTTTGTGTTATCTATCACAAAACTACCTGTAAACTTTAATACCTGTGCTCCATCAAACCAAAACTCACTATCATACCCATATTCCCCGTCTTGAAGCTTTTGGTTTTTAAAAGAGTACACTCTCTCTTTTTTTAAAAGATCCTTCACTTTTTCTTCATACACAACCTTCTTTACACCAGTCCCGTTTTTTTTATAAAAAACAATTTTTCCATCTTTGAAAATCTGACGACTTGCCTTGGGAAAACTAAAATTGAGTTTCAAAGCATCTAAAACATTATCTCCATTAAGAGAAATATACTTCGTTTTCGTTTCAACGTTCCCCTTAGCTTTTTCTTTACATACCCTAAATGCTTTAGTCCTAACTAAAGCTTCATTACCCGCCTTGTCAGTTACCTTTAACTCATAAATATAATTACCACCTACAACACTTTCCCCTTTATTATCTAAACCCGCCCAATTAAAACTCCACTCTTCTTGAAAAGATTCTTTATTCTCAGGAGTAATCTCATAATTTTTACTTAAAAAAACTTGTCTTTTATTCGTCTTAGATGAAAAAATTTTTAGATTAATGCTCTTCACATTCCTATCTTGTGTTTCTTGGTAAAAGTTAATCGACCGATTGCCAGTTAAGCTCGTTTTATCTGTAATAAAAGAAGTTGCGTCATGATTTAATGTTACCTTCGGCTTTGTGTTATCTATCACAAAACTACCTGTAAACTTTAATACCTGTGCTCCATCAAACCAAAACTCACTATCATACCCATATTCCCCGTCTTGAAGCTTTTGGTTTTTAAAAGAGTACACTCTCTCTTTTTTTAAAAGATCCTTCACTTTTTCTTCATACACAACCTTCTTTACACCAGTCCCGTTTTTTTTATAAAAAACAATTTTTCCATCTTTGAAAATCTGACGACTTGCCTTGGGAAAACTAAAATTGAGTTTCAAAGCATCTAAAACATTATCTCCATTAAGAGAAATATACTTCGTTTTCGTTTCAACGTTCCCCTTAGCTTTTTCTTTACATACCCTAAATGCTTTAGTCCTAACTAAAGCTTCATTACCCGCCTTGTCAGTTACCTTTAACTCATAAATATAATTACCACCTACAACACTTTCCCCTTTATTATCTAAACCCGCCCAATTAAAACTCCACTCTTCTTGAAAAGATTCTTTATTCTCAGGAGTAATCTCATAATTTTTACTTAAAAAAACTTGTCTTTTATTCGTCTTAGATGAAAAAATTTTTAGATTAATGCTCTTCACATTCCTATCTTGTGTTTCTTGGTAAAAGTTAATCGACCGATTGCCAGTTAAGCTCGTTTTATCTGTAATAAAAGAAGTTGCGTCATGATTTAATGTTACCTTCGGCTTTGTGTTATCTATCACAAAACTACCTGTAAACTTTAATACCTGTGCTCCATCAAACCAAAACTCACTATCATACCCATATTCCCCGTCTTGAAGCTTTTGGTTTTTAAAAGAGTACACTCTCTCTTTTTTTAAAAGATCCTTCACTTTTTCTTCATACACAACCTTCTTTACACCAGTCCCGTTTTTTTTATAAAAAACAATTTTTCCATCTTTGAAAATCTGACGACTTGCCTTGGGAAAACTAAAATTGAGTTTCAAAGCATCTAAAACATTATCTCCATTAAGAGAAATATACTTCGTTTTCGTTTCAACGTTCCCCTTAGCTTTTTCTTTACATACCCTAAATGCTTTAGTCCTAACTAAAGCTTCATTACCCGCCTTGTCAGTTACCTTTAACTCATAAATATAATTACCACCTACAACACTTTCCCCTTTATTATCTAAACCCGCCCAATTAAAACTCCACTCTTCTTGAAAAGATTCTTTATTCTCAGGAGTAATCTCATAATTTTTACTTAAAAAAACTTGTCTTTTATTCGTCTTAGATGAAAAAATTTTTAGATTAATGCTCTTCACATTCCTATCTTGTGTTTCTTGGTAAAAGTTAATCGACCGATTGCCAGTTAAGCTCGTTTTATCTGTAATAAAAGAAGTTGCGTCATGATTTAATGTTACCTTCGGCTTTGTGTTATCTATCACAAAACTACCTGTAAACTTTAATACCTGTGCTCCATCAAACCAAAACTCACTATCATACCCATATTCCCCGTCTTGAAGCTTTTGGTTTTTAAAAGAGTACACTCTCTCTTTTTTTAAAAGATCCTTCACTTTTTCTTCATACACAACCTTCTTTACACCAGTCCCGTTTTTTTTATAAAAAACAATTTTTCCATCTTTGAAAATCTGACGACTTGCCTTGGGAAAACTAAAATTGAGTTTCAAAGCATCTAAAACATTATCTCCATTAAGAGAAATATACTTCGTTTTCGTTTCAACGTTCCCCTTAGCTTTTTCTTTACATACCCTAAATGCTTTAGTCCTAACTAAAGCTTCATTACCCGCCTTGTCAGTTACCTTTAACTCATAAATATAATTACCTGTCTTAACTTTAGTGCCTGTCTGATCATATCCATTCCAATGCCATTTTTTTTCAAAAACACTTTTTGCTTTAAAAATCACATCTCCCTCAAACCATTCTTCTTCTGAAAAAACAACTTTTTTATTTTTTGGTGCATCTTTCAAAACTCTAAACTTTAAAGAATGAAGATTTTTATCAATCAATTTATAGGTAAAAACAATCCCTTCTTTGTCTTGTAAAGTAGGATCTTCTGAAATAACAAACACATTTCGATTTTTTTCAACAAAGATTTTTGGCAATGTGTTATCAATAATAAAAGTGCTTTGACTTTTTACTCTAAAACCTGTTTTGTAAAACGTTTTTAAATTAGCAACATAAACCCCTTCTCTTAATTGATTGGCTTGTTTAAAAGCAAAAGTTTTTTTAAAAGTAGCCCTTTTTTGACTAAAAATAACAGTGTTTATTTTTTTATTAACAATAGAGAGCGTCTCATAATCTAAATTTCTTTGACTCTCTCTTTGAATATTAAAAACTAATGGAAGCTCTTTTTCCCCTCCTTTCTTTTTACTAAAATAACGAGGATTTTCAAAAGAAACTTTGGGGGGATTAATAAAAATTTTAAAAAATTGTTTTTTAGAAATAGATTTGTTATTTGCTAAATCCTTACCTTTTAAAAAAACGGAATAATTTCCTTCTTCTAGCAATTGTCCTGACTTATCTTTCCCATCCCAATAAAAGCTAAATTGATGATTTTTTTTTAAAAAGTCATTTCCTTTAAATAATATTTCATTAACGATTTTTCCGTTTTTGTCTTCATTTAAAAATATAAGTTTTATTGTATCAAAAACACCGTAATAGCTCATCTTAAGATGCAGTTCAAGCTCTTCTTTTTCCCCATCTCCATTAGGAGAAAAAAAATCACTGATAATAGTTACTTTATTAACCGAAGGATCTTTATCTAAAAACACTTTTCGAAAAGGTGTTGTGATCTTTTGTCCGTCTTCATCAATGGCTTCAACAAAGTATAAATAAAGTCCTTCAGAACAATCTATTTCTTTTTTATCAGACGTTTGCTCTTGTTTACCATCCCAAAAGACACTTTTTTGATCCAAGTAATCTTTTGAATCATAAGTTTTAATAATTTTGAGTTTATTAACATTTAGTTGGAGTACCTTAATAGTCCAATTAGTGATTTTAGGGTTTTTTAAAACTTCGTGTGAAAGTAAAATCGTGTCTCTATCGCCATCTCCATTAGGAGAAAAATAAAGAGCCGTTTCTCGAGGCATTGAAAAAGAACAAACAATTAAAGTAATTAAAAAAATTAAAAAAAATGTTTTTTTAATTTTAAAAATAAAGGTGAACATCAAATTAAACTAAATTAATAAATAATTTAAGTATCAAAAATATATCATGAGACTCAACTAATAAAAACTGAAAACAATCACTATTTTCTAAAATAAAGATATTTTTTATCATCCAGAAGAGATATGCTAAAATAACATTTAAGTAAAAAATTAAATAACTTACAAAATAAAAAATGTTAAATATACTAAAATTTTTTTTTGGAACTAAACACGAAAGAGATATAAAAAAAATAAAACCTCTTGTAGAAAAAATTAATGCCTTTGAAAAAAAATTAGAACCATTAAGTGACAAAGTTTTAAAAGAAAAAACCAACTTTTTTAAAAAACGTCTTCAAAAAGGAGAGAAACTAGAGTCCGTTTTGCCAGAAGCCTTTGCTGTCGTAAGAGAAGCTTCTAAAAGAACTCTTAAATTACGTCATTTTGATGTCCAAATGATTGGAGGATTTGTTCTTTTTCAAGGAAAAATTGCTGAAATGAAAACAGGGGAAGGAAAAACTCTTGTTGCTACTTTAACAGCGTATTTAAGAGCCCTTGAAGAAAAAGGGGTCCACGTCGTAACAGTCAATGATCATTTAGCAAAACGAGATGCTAATTGGATGAGACCTATTTATGAGTTTTTAGGACTTTCGGTAGGATATATTGTTCATGATCTAGACCCTCAAACAAGAAAAGAAATGTATACCTGTGACATCACATATGGGACTAATAATGAGTTTGGTTTTGATTATTTACGAGATAATATGGTCGATGAAATTGGACATAAATCCCAAAGAGAACATTACTTTTGCATTATTGATGAAGTGGATTCTATTTTAATTGATGAAGCAAGAACTCCTTTGATTATTTCAGGACCTTCTGATTCGTCCGTGGATAAGTATTATCAAATTGACAAGATCATCCCTCGCCTTAAAGAAGCACAAAAAGACATAAAAGGAAAAGAAGTTGCCAATACAGGTGATTTTATTATTGATATCAAAGACCGAAACCTTATTATTACAGAAGATGGTGTTAAAACAGTTGAGAAACTACTTAGCATTAAAAATCTTTTTGATGTTAACAATATGGAAATACTCCACCATGTCAATCAAGGCTTAAAATCGCATCATCTTTATAAAAAAAACATTGATTATATTGTAGAAAATGGGGAAGTGGTGATTATTGATGAGTTTACAGGCAGAAAAATGGGAGGACGTCGCTTTTCTGATGGGCTCCATCAAGCCATCGAAGCCAAAGAAAGAGTGCAAATTCTTTCTGAAAATCAAACCCTCGCTTCAATTACCTTTCAAAACTACTTTAGAATGTATTCGGTTATTTCAGGGATGACAGGGACAGCTGATACAGAAGCTATCGAATTTAAAAAAATATATAATTTAGAAGTTGTTTGCATCCCTACCAATGTTTCTGTTGCTAGGAAAGATCAAAATGACAAAGTTTATCGAACTGAAAAAGAAAAATTTAATGCCATTTCAAAACTTGTTAGTCAAAAGCATCAAAAAGGAGTCCCAATATTAATCGGGACTTCTTCAGTAGAAAATTCAGAAGCTTTAAGTCAAATTTTCAAAAAAAATCGCCTCCCTCATGAAGTCCTTAATGCCAAAAACCATGAAAGAGAAGCTATCATTACAACTAAAGCAGGAGAAAAACATTCCATTACAATCGCTACAAATATGGCAGGTAGAGGGACTGACATAAAACTAGGCAAAGGAGTAAAAGAATTGGGCGGCCTTTTAGTCATTGGAAGTGAAAGACACGAATCAAGAAGAATTGACAATCAATTAAGAGGTCGTTCTGGGAGACAAGGTGATCCTGGAGAATCTATTTTTTACTTATCTCTTGAAGATGACCTCATGAAACGCTTTGGTAGTGAAAAATTGTCTAACATCATGCTTAGACTTGGAATGGAAGAAGGGCAAGAAATTGAAAACCCAATTATTTCTAGAGCCATTCGGGGGGCTCAAAAAAAAGTAGAGGGCATTAATTTTGAAATAAGAAAGTACCTTTTAGAATATGATGATGTGATGAATAAACAAAGAGTTTATATTTACAAAGAAAGAAATGAAATCTTAAAAGGAGAGCATTTAATCAAAAAAATAGAAGACTATTTTGATGAAAGTTTGACCCATCAATTTTATCTTTTTTCCAACAAAAGTGAAAAAACTTCCGAAAATCTTTTTGAAAAAAGTAAACTTTATTTAGAAGGGGCTTTATCGATTCAATTTTCTATGGAGTTAAATGCTTTTTTAAAAAATAGTTATTATGAAAATGAAGACATTCTTTTTGAATACATTTTAAAACAATACAAAGAAAAACAAAAAGAGCATCCAAAGGATTTAATTAATTTTATTGAAAAATATGTTTTACTTCAAATTTTAGACACAAAATGGAAAGACCATTTATTACAAATGGATCACTTAAAAGAAGGGATCAACTTAAGATCTTACGGAGAAAAAAAACCACTAAATGAATTCAAACAAGAAGGATTTAAAATCTTTAAAGCCATGTTAAGCGCTATTCATCAAGAGTCAATGGAAAAATTATTTCAAGTTAAAGCCGTCAAAGCACCAACTCAAATGAGCTCAAATTATGATATCCATTCGGAAGAAAGTAATAAAGAAATCTTTTCTTCAAATGAAACTAGAAAACAAATTGCTAATCAAAAAAAAAATCAAGTCATTAATCCTTCTAAAATAGGCAGAAACGAACCTTGCTATTGTCAAAGTGGGAAAAAATACAAATATTGTCATGGAAAAATCTAAACTTAATTTTTTAAATCTTTTTTTATTTTTATTTTTAAGTATTTTTTTTATTAGTAGTTTTACAAACTGCAATCAAGTCCATACTCTAAAAATGGAAAAAATTAATTTTATCGAATTAAAAACAACTTTAACTAATCAAGAGGCTTTTTCCTTCTTTTTAAAAAAAAAACCCTACTCCACTTACAAAAAAAATCTTGTTTATATTGATAAAGATCAAAATAAAATCTATTATAAAAATCAAAAAAGCACGCTTATTTATTCTAATAAAACCCAACAACCTATTCAATACATTACTCTTTTTGAAAATAAAATTTTAGGACTTACAACAGACACTACCAATCAAAAATGCACTCTCTTTACAATCGAAACAAAGACCAAAAGTGATCTTTTAGTCTTATCCAATAAGATTGATTTTCAAGAACTTGCTATTACGGATGTAAATCAATTTTCTTTTGAGAAAATTAGATCAAAAAAATATAAAGACGGGACCATTTGTCTACTTTTTAAAAATTTTTATATTTTAAAAATAAAAAAAAATCAGAAGATTCACATTTTCAAGTTACCTAAATTAATCTTAAAAAAAAATCCTAAAGACATCGAAAAATTTATTTATTTTACAAAAAAACAAAATCATCTCTTTTTAATCAAGTATCTCTATAAAGGCAATCAATATCAAGGGGTTGAAATTACAACTTACAATTACATGAAAGACAAAGTCATCAATATCAAAAAAATAACGCTTAAAAAAGAATATTTCTTTGACTTTTATAAAAATCAGTATGCTGTTTTCAACTATTATGACAAAAAAAAATCAACGATTCAATTTAACTATTATAAGGGACCTACTTTTAAAAAGCAAGTGAGTAAAATCTTTAAAATCAATAATCGTTATCCTTATAATCTTTCTCATGAAAATGGCAAATTAGAAGGTTTTTTAATTTTGTCCAATCAAATTCATTTTTATCAATGGAAATAATTCCTTATTTTTCCTTAAAAGATAGTATCAAAATCGATCAAAAAAGTATAAAAACCTATAAGATTAATCCCTCCCTTTTAATGGAAAATGCAGGGAATGAAATGGGGCAAATTGTTTTAAAATTTGTCAAAAAATTAAACAAAAAAGAAGTTTGGGTTTTTTGTGGAAACGGAAATAATGGAGGGGATGGTTTAGTTTTATCTCGATACTTAATTAAGCATCAAGTAACTGTAAAAGTATTGATTGCAGATGAAAAACAAGTTTTAGAAAAAAAAAATATTTTAAAAGAAAAACTCTCTCTTTTGAAACTGCATACTAAAAATATTCATTATTTAACAAAAGAAAACCTAAGGAATGCATTACTTATTGAAAATGAAAAAGAAATCCTTATTGTAGATGCTCTTTTTGGCACAGGGTTAAATCGTTTGGTAGAGGGTCTTTTTAAAAAAATCATTGATTGGGTTAATTTATTAAAGAACACTTTTGTTGTTTCTTTAGACATTCCCTCGGGGCTAATCAAAACAGTAGAAAAAGGAAGCTCGATTAAAGCATCTCTTACGATTACGGTATCTGCGTATAAAGATATATTTTTTTACCCTTGGTATGCTTCTTATTTAGGAAAAATAAAAGTAATTCCGCTTGATTTTCCTCCCAAGCTTTTACAAGAAACTCTAAAAAAAATGAAAAAAGGACTTCATCAATCTATTGCTAAAAGAAGCCCTTATCACCATAAACTAAGTTGTGGAAAAACACTTATTATTGCAGGCAGTCATCGTTATCAAGGAGCTGGATTTTTATCTACTAAAGGTTGTTTAACGACAGGAGGCTCCTATGTCAATGCCATTGGGCACAAAAATATTAATTCACCTCCTGAAGTCATAAAAGAGTCTTTTAAAAAAGATTATTTTTCTAAAGAAGATCTTGTTTATAATAAAATTCTTTTTGAAAAATCCGCTCATATTTTAATAGGGCCTGGATTAGATCGAAGCAAAGAAACTACAAACGCAATAAAAGAAATGTTTTTTTTAATCAAAAAAACACCTAAAAATATTATTATTGATGCCGATGGGCTTTATCATTTCAAACAAATAATTCATCAAAAAGATTGGGATCAAAAGCATCCCCATCAAATTCTTTTAACCCCTCATTTAGGTGAATTAATCTTTCTTTTAGAGCTTACTAAAAAAGAACTAAATAAAGATTACTTAAATCACATTGTTACTTTTTGTAAAAAACAAAACGTTTTTTTACTTGCAAAAGAAGTGACTTCTTTACTTTACATGGAATGTTTTTACTTATACAATAAACCTAATGCATTTCTTGGAAAAGCAGGTAGTGGGGATATTCTTTCAGGGATGATGTTAGGCCCCTTATCTTATGCCCCTTCTTTTAAAGAAGGCATCCTTACAGGACTTTGTCTTTATTACAAAAAAGCCGATTTTATTAACAAAAATTTAGGAGACAAGACTCCCATTACAGCACTTTTGGAAAAGCTTTAACCTCCATTAATTTAATATGAACTTACCCAATAAAAAAAATCAAAAAAAAACACTTTCAAGTGAAAATGAAATGAAACGACTTAAAGCCAAAGGGATTCATTTTCATTACGATAAGAAAATTGACTCTGCTAGTAAGAGCAGCAGAAAAAAAAATTCTCGTTACGCAACCTCTCATTTTCGTATTAGTGTTTTACTTTCAATCATTGCTTTTACGATGCTTTATGTTTTTTTCTACATAAAGCAAAGGCAAGATAATTTTGTCGCTTTAGGCAAAGATATTTCAATAGAAACAACTTTTTTTCACCCTAAAGATTTAGAAACTTCTATCATTAAGCTTTCATTTTTCCCTAAAAAAGAAAGTTTCTTAATAGAAAAAAATACAGATATTAAAATTATTTTTAAAAACCCTTCTTATCAATTTGATGAAAAAACTTTTTTCATAGAAAAAGATCTTCTTATCAAAAAAAACAATCCTTTAATCAGCCAGCTTATTATTTCAAGAGGTAATTTTTTTAAATCAACTCATATGATCATTACATCTCAAAAGCTAGAAATTAATAAAAAAATTACTCTAAAATAAAAGGGTTTTTTTTTCCAAATAATATTAAAAATGAAAGAAGAATTTTTTATCAGTAAAAAAATCAAACAATTAAAGCCTTATATTCCAGGTGAACAAACTAAAAACAAAAATATCATTAAACTCAACACCAATGAAAATCCTTACCAACCAAATGGAGAAATAAAATCGGTTTTAAAAAAAATTAAAATCAAGCAATTAAAATTTTACCCAGATTCAAAATGTGAACAATTAAAAGAAAAAACAGCTTTATTTTTTAAAACACTAAAAAATCAAATTGCTTTTGGAAATGGCTCCGACGAACTCATTCATGCTATTTTTAGAGGATTTTTTAATCCAAAAGAATCTGTTTTATTCACCCAATACACCTATAGTGCTTATGAAGTTTATGCTCATATGTATGGGATTGCTATTAAAAAAATCAAAATGAAAGAAGACTTTTTGATTCCTCTACAAGTGCTTAAAAAATTCTCTGCTAAAGTGTTTTTCTTGACCAACCCCAGTGCCCCTACAGGGACACTGATTGATTTAAAATCAATTGAAAAAGCAGTATTAGAAAACCCAAAAAAACTTTTCGTCATTGATGAAGCTTATCACGATTTTAGTGATAAAAATAAAAGTGCGCTTTGTTTATTGCCTCATCATAACAATTTAATCATTTTAAAAACACTTTCAAAATCTTTTTCACTAGCTGCAATTCGTCTTGGAATGGCGTTTGCTCATCCAAAAATCATTGAAGCTTTTTATAAAATCTTAGACCCTTACAATATCAACACTTTAACTCAGTTAATTGCAATAAATGCTTTTCACCACACTTCCCACTACACTAAGAACTTAAACAAAATAAAAAACACAAGAGAAGACTTCAAAAAAAAACTACAACAACTTCATTTTAAAGTGATCCCTTCTTCTGCTAATTTTCTTTTGGTTACTCACCAAAATATCAACATGGAACATTTATATTTATTTTTAAAAAAAAAAAATATCCTTGTTCGTTATTTTAAACGTCCTACTTTAGACCAATACTTAAGAATTACAATCGGAAAAAATCGTGATATGAAAAAATTATATAAAACCATTAAACGATATGAAAAAATTTAAATCAATTTATCATTTTATTTTTCTAATCTTTCTTTTTTTAGACAACCGTTATTTATTAGCTCAAGAAAGCCAAGATAAAAAAATTTTAGAAAAAATAAAAGAAACTTTTTATTATGGAACTTATCAAGAACAAGCTGATATCTTACAAAATTATTCGAAAAAAAAATACCCCACCAATGACAATCGATACATTCAAGCCATTGGAATTTTAATCAAAAACGAAGAAACCAATCCAATAATCAATTTTAGATTAGTAGAAACAATTTCTTCTCTAAAGTTAAAAAATTACTACAAACATTTTGAAACTATTTTGAAAAAAGATGATCCTTTAAAAAAAGATCGAGAAACAATTGCTCTTATAGAAAAAACACTAAAAACGATGTGTGATTTGACCAATAAAATTTATAGCGACTTCTTTAAAAATTATTTTGATGATCCAAAAAAAAATCGAGAAAATAACAGCCTTATCGCTACTTGCATTTTAGGGCTAGGGATCACACAAGCGTCTGATTATAGAGAAAAAATAAAAAAACTCTATTTAGAAAGCTCTCAAGAAGCCATTAAAAAAAATATTATAACCAGCATTAGCTTATACAAACAAGGAGAAGATATTTCTTTTTTTGAGGAAATTATTAATTCGGAAGAAGAAAAAGAATATTATAAATGGATTGCCATTATTGCTCTTAAAGAATATGCCCCTAATAAAAATGCACAAAAAATTTTAATTGAAAATACAAAATCAAAAAATCCTAAAATAAGCTCTAGAGCGATTTATGCTCTAAGTGATTTTGATAAAACATTAATTTACCCTATTTTTGTAGAGGGTAGTAAAAATAATTCTGTTATTGTACGCACAGAAGCAATTAAAGCACTTAGATTCTTTAAAGATGAGCAAACAAACAAACTTTTAAAGTATAAATACAAATATGATCCTGAATATCGTGTTAGAGAAGCCGCTAAAACAATCCTAATGGAACGAAAAGTAATTAGTGATGAAGCAAAAAAAAAATAACGACTTTATTATTGACTAAAGTCATTTAAGATATAAATACTTTCTTCAAGATAAGCATCTTTTTCTAACTCACGATACCAATCTTGAGCGTTTTTTTTCTTTTCTTTAAACCCAATTTTTTCTTTTTCTCCTTTAGAATATTTTTTTTCCAAAAAAGCAAGACTTCTTTTTTCTAAATTAATGTCTTGAAGTTTGTCACTCCATTTTTTAACTTCATTTCTATTTTCAAAATAATTTTTTCTATCTAAATTAATAAGTGTATCTTTATTACGTTTTCTAATATCATTTTCGTGTTCATTTAAGAAAGCAAAAAAAGTATTTTCTTTAACTCTTTGACGGCTTTTTTTTCTTAGAGAATTAAAGTCAAAAGAACGATTCCATGGCTCATAAGAAACTTCATTAATTTCGTCCCAAGGAAGGGAGTAATCCAAACCTTTTTCACCATAATCATCTGAAAAGCTATAAATATCTGGTAAAACAATATCTGAATTGACTCCTTTAAATTGGGTAGTGCCTCCATTAATACGATAAAATTTTTGGATTGTCAGACGCAATGTCCCAAAAGATTTATATTTACTATCAACTAAAGCTCTAAAAATTTGGTCTAAAGGAAGCAACTGCTGAACGGTCCCTTTACCAAAACTATGTGCGGATCCAACAATAATTGCTCTTTTATAATCTTGAAGAGCAGCGGCTAAAATTTCAGAAGCTGAAGCACTACTGGCATTGATTAAAATAACCAAAGGGCCTTCATAAACAATTTTTTTATCAGGATCTTCATAAATATTAATGCCTTTATATTGATTAAGCACTTGCACAATAGGCCCTTTTCTAACAAAAAGTCCTGCTGTTTCAATGGCATCAACCAAAGCCCCTCCACTATTATCTCTTAAGTCAAGTAAGATCCCCTTAACTCCCATTTTATTAAATTTGATCAATTCTTTTCTAACATCATCGCTGGCATTTCTCCCACCACTGTCTTGAAAATCTCGATAAAATTTAGGCAAATAAATATACCCAAAAGTAGTCCTTGCCTCTTTGTTTAGTTTAATAGCCGCTGATCTAGCATAGGTTTCTTCAATGACAACCACATCTCGAACAATAGGGATTTCTATAAAACTTCCATCTTTTTTCTTTACCGTAAGACAAACTTTTGTTCCTTTTTTTCCTCTGATAAATCGCACTACTTCGGAAGGGGTCATCCCCACGACATCAATAGGTTCCTTATCTCCCTGTCCTACTTTAAGAATAATATCCCCAGCCTTTAGTTGTTTTTGTCTATAAGAAGCACTGCCGGGAATAATGCGAATGACTTCAATAAAGCCATCTTTACCAGAAAGCACTGCCCCAATACCTTCTAATTTACCAGACATAGAAATATCAAAATCTTCTTTACTACTAGGAGGCAAGAAAGAAGAATGCGGGTCGTGGGGATTGATAATGGAGTTTAGATAAACATTAAATTGTTCGGTTGTGGAAATTTCTATAAGACGTTTGAAAAAAAGATTGATTTCTTTTTTAACATATTTATTAGCCTTTTTTTCTAAAACTGTAAATGGTATTTTTTTTTTAGAATTTTCTTCTTTATTTTTTTCTAAATAAATTTTATCTAAAATAGCAAGTTTGATTTTTTTTCTCCAAAAATCTTTTAATTCTCCATTAGTTGCAAAAAAATCTCTTTTTTCAGGATCCACTTCAAACGCCTCTTTTTTTTCATAATTAAAAGAAGAATCAAATAATGTTTCAACAATTTTTTTCATAAGTCGCACACGTTTTTCCTTAAGTGTCATAACGATTTTGAAAAAATCTAAATTAGCTTTCTTAAGTTGATCGTCAATTTCTGTCTGATAACGATTAATAATAACAATATCTTTTTGTAGAAAAAACTCTTTATTATAATCAATTCTTTTTAAATAAAGTTCATAAACTTTTTTAGAAAAAAGATCATTATAAATTTGAGGGTTGTAATGATGAGTTTTCACAGAACTCATAATCAATTTAGTTAATATTTCTTCTCTTGAAAGATTTTTGTTTCCAAGAGAACAATTAGAAAGTAAGATTAAAAAACAAATTGTAAAAATAACAAAACGATTTAAAAAAAAATATTTTTTCAATTTCATAGTGATAATAAAAGACAGGTTCTTAAAAAACAGACCTTCATTTTAACTTGAATTAAAATCTTAAACAATGATAAATTAAAAAATAATGAGTGCTATAATTTTAGATGGAAGAGAAATAAGTCGCTCAATTTTAGAAGGACTTAAAAAAAAAGTTAAACAAATTAAATCAAAATACAATATCGTTCCTGGACTGACAACTCTTTTAATTGGAGATCATCCTGCTTCAAAATCGTATGTTCGCTTAAAAATAAAAACAGCCAAAGAGCTTGGTTTTTATGAAGTGCAAGATGATCAACAAAGCTCTATTACCCAAGAAGCTCTTTTAAAAAAAATAAATTCTTATAATCAAGATAAAAACATCCACGGGATTCTCTTGCAGCTTCCTTTACCCAAACACCTCGACTCAAAAAAAATTCTTTTATCCATTAACCCCAATAAAGATGTAGATGGATTTCATCCTTTCAATGTAGGTAATTTGGTCATCGAAGGAGAAAACAATCTTTTTACTCCTTGTACCCCAGCAGGCATCTTAGAACTCCTTCGTCGCTACAATATCGAAGTAAAAGGAAAAGAAGTGGTTATTGTAGGTCGCTCTAATATTGTTGGCAAACCTATGGCAAATTTATTATTTCAAAAAACATCTTCTGCAAATGCAACTGTTACCATTGTCCATAGTGCTTCCAAAAACATTAACCTTCATTGTAAAAGGGCTGATATTCTTATTGTAGCTGCCGGTGTCCCCAATCTAATAAAAACAAAATGGATTAAAAAAAAAGCTTGCGTGATTGATGTAGGCGTTAATCAAGTAGGAGAGACTACCAGCAAAAAAACAGGAAAAGTGATACCTCTATTGAAAGGAGACGTTGATTTTGAAGCTGTTAAAAAAATAGCCAGTTATCTTACCCCTGTTCCTGGTGGCGTAGGCCCGATGACCATTGCGATGCTAATGAAAAATACCATCAAATCTTGTGAATATCATCTAAGTAAAACTTAAAGCTTCCTTAAAAAAAATCGTTTTTTATGAAACATCAATTTTTTTCCTTTGGAAAACTTAAAAATAAAAAAGTCATCCAAGGCTATCAAATTGAAAATAATTCGGGTCTAATTTTAAAAGTCATTAACTATGGCGCAAGTGTTTTATCACTTCAAGTCCCTAGTCAAAAGGGAAAAATAGAAGAAATCACCTTAAGTCCCCCTTCTCTTTCTTTCTTACAACAAAATCATTTTTACTTCGGTGCTACAGTAGGACGTGTGGCTAATCGTATTGAAAATGGTTGCTTTAAAATTAATGATGCAACTCAAAAACTTTCTCGAAATGAAAATAACAAGCATCATTTACACGGAGGATTTAACGGGTTTGATCAAAAATTATGGGATATGAAAATCATTGATAATAAAAAAGCTTTCAGTGTTGTTTTTTCCTACTTAAGTAAAAATGCAGAAGAAGGGTATCCAGGAAATATAAAAGTAGAGTCTAAAATTACACTTAATGAGCATAATGAAGTTATTTTTAATTACACAGCTTCCACAGATAAACCGACGGTGATTAATTTAACTAACCATACTTATTGGAACTTATCAGGCAATTTGAAAGAAAATATTTTAAATCACAAACTAACCATTGATGCGAAAGAAAGACTACAAACAACTAGCGAAGTGATTCCTACAGGGAGCCTGCTTTCAGTAGAAAAAACGCCTTTTGATTTTAGAAAAGAAAAAACGATAAAAGAAGGTTTGGGTGAACTAAAATCCGGATTTGACCACTTTTACGTCATGCGAAGCTATCCAGGAAATCTTAAACCCATCGCCTCCTTAAGAGAACCTAAAAGTAGAAGACAAATGGAAATCGAAACTAAAGCTGTAGGATTGCAATTTTATACCGCCAGTATCAATCCTCCTTTACAAAAAATAGCCCCTTCTTTTTCTTTACAAGAACCTATTGCTCTTTGTTTAGAAACTCAAACCCATCCCAATGCCCCTAAGCATCAAAATTTTCCTTCTATTTTTTTATCTCCAAAAGAAATTTACCGACAAACAACTTTACATCGATTTAGTATTTATTAATGCTATCTTAAATGAAACATTATCAAATGAAACATTAAAAGAGCTTAAAAAAAATTGTTAAGTCCGTTAAGATAAGTTTTTAATAAAAGCTGTATAAAAAAAAATTAACGACCCCTTTTAACAATAAGACGGCTAGAATAATCAATTCGATTTAAAAAAATAGGTTCTTTTCTTTTTTCTATAAACTCATCAATAGCTTTTTTACACCCTTGCCAGTGAAAATAATCATCAAAAATAACAATCCCTCCTGGAACCACTAAGTCATATAAGTATTGTAATGAATGCTTGGTTGATTCATAAAAATCGGTATCTAGATGTAAAAAAGCAATTTTCTTTGGTATTGTTTTAGGAATGGTATCTTCTATTTTTCCTTTAATGAAATGAAGTTTATTAAGAGGGTAATTCGCTAATTTAATGTTTTTCTTAACCTCTTCTAAACTAGCATTCACCCAATTAGAACCGACACTACTTTTACCAAGCTTTACTTTATTGTATTTTTTTATAGCCTTTTGACCAAAAAAAGACACATCATATTTTGTGGGTTCTGGCATTCCTTCATAAGTATCATACAAAAAGAAGCTCCTCGAAACAGATTTCAGCTCTTTTAATCTAAAAAGCACCATCATAACACTCCCTCCCTGATACACACCAGTCTGTACAAAATCTCCTTTAATAGCTGATTTTTCAAGATAATCAACTGCATTTATAATGGTGAACAATTTACCTTTGTTTAGTAAGGAGTATGAGGAAGTCTTTTCCCATATTCTCTTATGGTGAGGCTCAAAATCTTGAAGATATCCACTACGATACTTAACAATATCAATATTAAAAGCACGAACAATAGATCGAATCAATTTAATGAAAAAAGAAATCATAACGCAACTACCCTTATAAATTTTTACTATAAAAAATAAGAAAAGTAAATATTTTTTTTATCTCAAAGAAGTAATTGTTTGAAAAGCACTTGCCGAACGCTGAAGAACGGTTTTAGTCAAATCCAACATAATTTGAGCTTTTTTAGAAGCAATCATTACATCGTGAATGTTGACTTCATTAGGGTTAGTGATCATTTTTTTAAAAAGTTTTTCAGAAGTGATTTGAGTCTTATCAACAGATTGAAGGTTTTTCACCATATTTTTAGAAAGAACCGAATAAAAATCCCCTTTTTTATCTATATTCGGATCATATCCATAATGCTTTGGGTGAGTTGCTTTAATTTTGAAATTTTTTGTATTAATAAAAGTGGGTTCTAACATTTTTTTTTAATTCCTTATTTTATAATGGGTGCATATTCTTTAGATTTTAACGACCAATACTTAAAGCAGATTGAAACATCATTTTAGAGGTGTTAACAGTGGTGATATTGGCTTCATACGCTCTAGAAGTCGAAATCATATCAACCATTTCTTTAACAACATTCACATTTGGCATTGAAACATAGCCTTTTTTTAGCCCTGTTTTAATCGCATCAGGATGACTTGGATCATAAACTAGCCTAGGAGGACTATTGTCTTTTTCAATACGAATGACTCTAACCCCCGATCCAATCGTAGGCTTTAAGCTACTAGGCAACAGATGCGTTTTAAAAGATTGAACTTCATCTCGAGGTCGTAAGACAACACGAGAACGCTTATAGCGCTCCCCTGTTGTTGTACGAGTAGTTGTTGCATTGGCAATGTTATCAGAAATAACATCCATCCTAAGTCTTTGAGCACTTAAGCCTGTTGATGCGGTGTTAATACTTCTAAAAAAACTCATTTTTATTTACCTCTTATCTAAAAATAATTTAAGCAACCACTGATTTTAGCTTATTAAGGTGCGAACTAATTGTCGTTGCAACAGCATTATAATGCATCGAATTTTTAACAAGATCACTCATTTCTTTTTCAATATCAACATTATTTTTATCATTACGATAATGGCTATCATGTTCTTGAGTGACTTGAGGGAAAACTTGATCAATCTCTTTTTTGAAACCATCTTGAATATGTTTTTTATGCTTAGTAGAAAGGGCATATTTAGGAAAACGATCTCTTTCATTTAAGACTCGATTTAGTTCTGATTCGAAAGTGACTGTTTTTTTTTTATAGTGAGGGGTGTCGACATTGGCAATATTGTTAGCAATGACTTCTTGCCTTAAAAAACTAGTATCCAAGCTTTTTTGAGCTAAATAAATACTTTCTCCAAAAAAAGAACCATTAAACATCTCTTTTAAACTCGGAAGAAATAAATTTTTTATTAAGCTTTTTTTTAAAATGTCTTTTTTAAAATAAAATGAATCGATTCTAAAGCTCTGTAAGCATCTCTAAGAGAAAAATGAAGATCTTTATTTTTTCCTTCTAAGAAATCAACAGCTTCTTTCAACATATTAGCGAAATAATAAGTTTTATTAAATGGGGTTGTTTTTACTTTTCTAAGAGAACGCATCTTTTCATAAAACCCACTTTCTTCACTTTTAAACTCTTCATACACCCCATTGCCTATACGAACAAACCCTTTTTCAAAAGACAAATCTATTTCAAAAACCAAATGATCTCTCTTACCTCCCACATCAATACTCGCCATCACTCTTCCCATGCTTCCTAAGATATTCATCTGAGCACTTTTTTTATCAGGAAACCCAACAGAGCGAATCAGCTTAAAAGTGTGAGGACATAAAAAATAAAGAATATCAAAAAGATGCGTCCCATCATCCCATAAGATATCACTAGACGTTCTACCCATACCCATAAAAAGCCTAGCATGAATAGACAAAAGTTTTCCGTAAGTCAAATCTATAATTTTTTTTTTTACTTCTTGATAATCTCGAGCATAACGTCTTTCATGGTTCACTAAGAAACGGAGTTGATTTTTTTCAACTAATTTAAGTATTTTCTTAGAAGCTTTTAATGTATCCGCTAAAGGTTTTTCACAAATAATAAATGGGCAGCCATATTTTAAAACCGATTTAACACAAGATAAATGTGTTTTTGGAGGAGTTGCAATATGAAGAAGATCGATTTTTTCCTGAGCCAACATTTCTTCTTGAGAAGCATACACTTTCGAAACACCCCAATGTTTTTTAAAAAGATCTCGTTTTTTTTCATCAGGATCACAACCACTAACAAGAACCGTCTTTGGGTTATGAAAAATGGCCCCTGCATGACTGGCAGGTTTTTCTCTAAAACGATCCCTTTCTAAAAGAGAACCAATGCGCCCTAATCCAACAATAGCAGATCGAATCTTCATTATTCTTCAAAATTCTTAAAAAAAAAAAAGGAATACCAAATTAATCATTCAATCAATTTTAATCACTAGGATACCCTTTAATCAAGTCAGCTACAAAATAACCAAAAACTAGTTTGCTTTTCATTTTTAAAGGACAGCGGTATTGATCATCAGAAATAAAAATTTGAATTTCACTTTCATTTAAAAAAACGCCTTTAAACCCCATTTTAGGAATCACTAAAAAAGCTTTCTTTCTACCAAAAGCTGTTTTGATCTTGACTCTTTTGATCACATGAATTTCAATTGGCCAAATTTTTTTACGATAATACCCTTGGGTATGAAATACTTTATTAGGACTTAAGTCAAGTGAACGGGTATAATAAAAACTTGAAACAACATTAAGAGATTCAACGAGCAAAGGAAGAACCTCTTTTTTTTTTTCATTCATATTTTTACTGTAATGAAAAAAACCTTTACTAAGATAAAATTCTAAACGGTGATAAAAAAGCCTTTTGTTTTCAAATCGATTCTCTTCATAAAAAATAGTCTCAAATCTATTTTTTTTTGAAATCGAAGTCAAAGTCATATTTAAAGTATAAAGATTCTCTACCCAAGGAACCGTTTTTGCTTTCATAATAAATGAAACTCTAGAGGAAGCCGATGTGCTTTTTGAATGAAGTGAAGCATACCCTCCAATAATACCCAAATAACTAACTTTAAAAACAAGGTTTTCATTTTTCTTTATGAAATAAGGGGCTTCATTTGTTTGTCCAAAAATAAATGAAAAATAAAAACAAACAAAAATTAAAAAAAATCTTAATCTCAAATACTTCACTTTTTTTCTTCGTCTAAGTAAGCTTGCAATCTTTCAAGTCCTTCGTTTATTTGATTCAAACTCAAAGCATAACTAAAACGCACTTGTTCATTACAACCAAACCAATTACCATTATAAGCAATAATTTTATAATTATAGTATAGACTACTAATTACCTTTTGAGGGTTTTTGAATTTAGGAAAAACATAAAAAGCACCTTCCGGCTTCCACAATTCAAGCCCCATAGCAATCATTTTATGATAAATTAAGTTGCGTCTTTTTTGCCAAATAGCAACGATTTTATCAATTTCCTCTTTTGGAATAGAAAGCGCTTCTAAAGCAACTTTTTGAGATAACAGACTAGTATTCATCGAAGTATGGGTTTTCATTTCAATTAAAGCATCCATTAGCTTTTGCTCTCTACAATAAGCATAACCTATGCGGACCCCACAAAGCCCAAAAGTTTTTGAAAACGAATTAATCGTAATGACTTTTTGTCCTTCTATAAGATAATTTTCTCGTTCATAAATCAAATCTTTATAAACTTCATCTGAAATAACATAAATCCCTTTTTTCTCACAAAGAGTTTCTATTTCTTTTAAAGTTTTTATCTTTTGCACACTTCCTGCTGGATTAGATGGGGAATTAATCAGCACAACATCACAAGAGTCTAACAAGCTTTCAAAACCATTAAGGTCAATATGCCCCTCTATCAAATCATAATAACTTGCTTGCATTTGTGTATAAGCAACATTAAAAGGGTACGAATAATAATAAGGTCTAGGCAAAAGGATTCTTTTTTTACCAAAATGACTTAAGCACCGAAGGCATAAATCTAACGCTTCACTAGCTCCATTAGTAATTAAAAAATTAGAACTAAGAGAATTAGAATATTTTTTACTAAGAGCACTTCTTAAATTTTCTTCTCCTTGAATCAAACCATACTTAAAGTTTTCATCAAAATGATTTAAAAGAGCCTCATGGATTCTCTTTGGAGGAGGTAAATCTGGTTGACCAGAACCAAAAGAAATTGTTCCTTTATCTTTTTTACCAATAAAAAAACTAGGTGATAAAATTGCTTTTTTTATCATGAACAAAATATTTTTTTTAAAAACAATAGCATTTACTAAAAAATAAAAAAATTGGAAAAAAAATGAATAAAAACAATATTGTTAAAAAAATTATAAAATAGTTGGGTTTTCAGCTGTTGGGTAAATTTTATTAGGATCAAAGACTTTTTCTTTTTCTTCAAACTTTAAAAAAATTTTATAATGATCTTTTTCTTCTTCAAGTTTCACACTCCTATAAAAACAAGAACGATACCCCACATGACAGCTGGCTTTTCCCACAACATCCACTCGTAGCCAAAGACAATCTTGATCATCATCGATTCTAATTTCACGTACTTTTTGGACAAACCCACTCATCTTTCCCTTATGCCAAAGAATTTTTCGACTACGACTAAAATATACAGCTTCTTTAAGCTTCAAAGTCATTTTAAGTGCTTCTTCGCTCATATAGCCTTGCATTAACACTTCTCCTGTTTGATAATCCGTCGTCACAACAGGTATCAATTTTTTTGAGTTAAACTTAGGAGCAAACTCTTCTCCTTCTTCAACTTGTTCAATCGTTTTTCTTTTATTAAATTCAATCTTTTTCATTAAAAGCCTTTTAAAAAAATCTAATCACTCATTTTTATTATGCCATAAAAGTAAAGCTCCAAGAAATTAATTTTTTTTCATTACTTTCTTCACCCATTTTTTTTTCCAATTTAAAAAATCACCTTCTATAATTTTCTCTCTAGCTCTCTTCATCAGCCACAAATAAAAATGTAAATTATGCATACTCGCTATATGAGCAGCTAAAATCTCTCCACTGACAAGCAGATGCCTTAAATAGGCTTTGGAATAAAAAGAACTCACTTCATTATCAAGTCCTCTATCAATAGGTGAAAAATCTTTTTGCCATTTTCTATTTCGAATATTAATAATTCCTTCTGTTGTAAATAACATCCCATTTCTTCCGTTACGAGTGGGCATAATACAATCAAAAAAATCAATCCCTAAATGGATTGCTTCTAAAAGATTTTCTGGTGTCCCTACTCCCATTAAATAGCGTGCTTTATTAGACGGTAATTTTCCAATAGAAATTTCTACCATTTTATACCTTTCTTCATCCGTTTCCCCAACAGAAAGTCCTCCAATCGCATACCCTTCACCTTGATACGTCAACATTTTTTCAACAGACATTTCTCTAAGATCCTCGTACATTCCTCCTTGAACAATTGGGAATAAAAAATCTTTTTTTCCATACCTTGGACTTGTTTTTTCAAATTGCTCCACACATTCCTCAAACCAATGATGAGTCCTTTCCATCGAAGCTTTCGCTTCTTTAAAACCACAAGGATACGGAGTGCATTCATCAAAAGTCATCATAATATCAGAACCAATGATTCTTTGCATATCAATCACTTCTTTTGGCTTAAAAAAATGTTTAGAACCATCAATATGAGAATTAAAAATAACTCCCTCTTCTGTAATTCGTCTAGAACTGGCAAGTGAATAAACTTGATACCCTCCACTATCCGTTAAAAGACTCTCTCCCCAGCCCATAAAGACATGAAGTCCCCCTGCTTCTAAAAGCACTTTTAAAGAAGGTCTTAAATATAAATGATACGTATTAGCAAGAATAATCTCTGTTTTTAAATCATCTTTAAGATTTTTTTGACTCAGAGCTTTTACCGTCCCCCCTGTCCCTACTGGCATAAAAACGGGAGTCTGAATGACACTGTGTGCCGTTTTAAAAAAACCTGCTCTTGCAGCTGTCTGTTTATCTTTTTTAACTAAAGAAAAACCCAAAGATTCCAAATTAAACTTTCTGTATTTAAGTCAATATTATTTTAAAAAAAAATAAATCAATTAACCCGGTGGCCAAGTCATACTCCTTCCCCCCAAAACATGAAGATGTAAGTGATTGACCGTTTGGCCTCCATTTTCTCTACAATTAATCACAAAACGATACCCTTTATCTGCTAGTCCTTGTTCTTTAGCGACTCTTGTCGCTACCAATAAAAGATCTCCCATAAGAAATGCATCGGTTGTTTTTAAATCTGACAAACAAGCAATTTCTTTTTTTGGAATCACCAAAAAATGAACCGGTGCTTTTGGGTTTATGTCCTTAAAAGCAAGATAATTTTCGTCTTCATACAAAATGTCAGCTGCCATTTCTTTATCAATAATTTTTTTAAAAATAGTACTCATAAAAATAGATACTATTAAAACATATCGGAAAAAAAAGAAAAAGTCAAAATTACAATTTTTTGTCTCGAAAAAAAACAATGATTTTTTCTTTACCATAAAAAGGACACGGGTATTCACTATGAAACATTTTTAATATTTTATAGTTTAGCTTTTCATTAATGAGTTTTTCAAAAAAACCTTTTACTTTAGGATACCCTCTTTTAACATCTAAAAAACGATTATAATGAGCTGAAGAAATAATAACATAGTCAGGGTTTACCCTTGAAAGAGCTTTAGTAGCATAACTCCCATTAATTAGTATCTTTTCTCTTTCAACCTCTTTAATCATTAAATTTTCAAGGTATTTATTATTGTTTTCTTTAGCATATTTTAGCTGATTTCTTGCTCTTCCACCAAAGTATCGCATATTTATATGGTTAATATTTTTAGTGATATTATCTATTGGTAAGTATACAAAAGGACTTTTATAAATCAATGTACTAGGCTTAAGATTAAATTTAGCCCATTTTTGAAAAAGCACTTTACTATTTAAAGTGAATACTTTTAGCCTATTAAAATTTTCGATATTATTGGTACAAAACACTGCTAATACAAGTAATATTAATAAGGCTCTAATTATTTTTCTTAAAGGTTTTTTTTTAAAATTGAATCCATAATAAAAAAACAAACCAACCGTTAAAAAAGGAAGGAAAGAAAAGGGCATTATAAACCTAGAAATAAACCTAGGTATCCCTCCGATTTTTAAATAATAAAATATAAAAAGAAATCTGTTTTTTATCTATTTTTGTTTTATTTTTTTTAAGACAGAGTAAAAGAAATAAAATATTACCTAAAATTATGAATACAAACAATAAAACATCTGGTATATCTCTTAGAGCATGTAATAGGTAGTTTTTGTAATTAGTTACATCACCTAATTGTCCACCCCAGATTGGAGCTATTGTGTAGTTCCAGTAGAAATCAGACCAAAATTTTTTATACTCCAAAACAGCATTTGGCGTTGCAAAAATAAACGCAATCAATATAGCAAGAAGACCCATCCATAATTTTTGATTCATCATCTCTTTAAATGAAATAAAACCTTTTAAATTAAACATTCTCAATGTGTGTGCCAGTGGTATCGCAATCCCCAGAGCGATACCATTATATTTTGTGGCTGATGCAACACCAATAAAAATACCTGCTAATAAATACGGCTTAACAGTATCTGTGCCACTTAGTATGATTTGAGATGAATAATAAAAAGATAAAATTAAGAAAAACATCAGTGGAATATCTGTGGTAAGATAATGACTGTGAATTAAATAAGTACTTGTGACAAAGAGTAAAGCTAAACAATTAGCAACAAATAAATTAAAGACTTGTTTAGTAAGAGAATGTAAATATGCTATACAAGTGACTAGCATCCCTGCAACTAAAATTTTACTTAAAATAAGTTTATAAAAATACTCTTGATATGCTGGAATATCAAAAAGAGAAGCAAAAATTTTAACGGGTAGTCTAATAGTGAATAAATTTAAATAGATATAAAATGGAGGTTTATTATATCCTGATGGTGGTAAAAAAGGAAAAAGAGAATGCTTTACTTTTCTAAAAGCCATCGTGTCTGGATTCCAGTCTCCATAACCTATGCCATAAAGACACCATCCTAGTACAACCAGCATCGAAAACACTAGAATGGGGTAATTTCGAATTATTTTTATAAGCTTAACTAAAGTTGTTCTTTTAAAAATCATCAATAGACTACTTGCCTTTTATTTTAACTTAATTAAAATGGTCTAAACTAATTTAATTTTTTTTATAAAAATTCTTCTTAATATTTCTTTTTTTAAGTGGAAGCGGATCATCCCCAAACCCTCCCCAAGGGTGACATCTTAAAAGACGATTTAAGGTTAAATAACTGCCATAAAAAAAACCTTTCTTTTCAAGAGCCTCTAAAGCATATGCCGAACAACTAGGAGTATACCGACAACTTGGGCGTAAATAAGGACTTACAAATTTTCGATAAAAATGAATCAAAATTTTCAAAACCATCACAGGGGTTTTCCAAAAAAAAAGAAAAACTAATTTAAAAACACTTTCTTTTTTTTTAATCATATCAATATTTGCTCTATACAATATTTATTCTATAGTAATAATCAAATATAAATATTCTACTATTAGTTTAAAATGCTGACTAATGCTTTTACAAAAGATCTTACTTTTTAGTGTTTAAAAAATAACTTAATGATTTTATAATGCTTAGCTTGTAATAAGCTTCTTTTACAAAATGAAAATTATTCATCAATATGTTTTAAAAGAATTTTTAAAGAGTTTTTTTGGAGCCCTTATTCTGACTTTAGGGCTTTTTATTATTGTCCGACTTTTAGATAATTTGACTTTCTTCTTAAAAATCTCTGAACGGACTCCTTTCACAGATTATCTCTTTTATTTTATATACCAACTACCTTTTACTTTTCTCTACACCTACCCGCTCTCATCTATGTTTGCCACTAATTATACTTTAGGTAAAATGAATGCTCATAATGAAATTATTTGTATGTATGCAACAGGAAAGTCGATTATTTATATTTGTCTTCCGATTATTATTTTTATTTTTTTTCTCTCTTCGATTTTTTTTATTTTTGAAGAACCCATTATTTATAACCCTCACGAAAAGTATCTGCTGCTTTCTAAAAAAATGGCTCGCTCTAGTTTGATAAAAAAAAACCTTAGAGAAAATATTGCTATTTTTGGAAGAGAAAATAAGATTTACTTCATTCAAAAATACGATCAAATGAATTATGAAATGGAAAATACTCATATTGTTTACTTAAATAAAAACAATATTTTTTCAAATATCATTAGCGCTAGAAAATTAACCTACAACGTGAATAGTAATATTTGGGCTGGGAGTAATGTTTACATCCGTACCTTTGAAAAAGAGAAAGAAATCAGTTTTATTCACCATAAAAACATCAACTTAGAACTTCAAGAAAAACCTTTTGACTTTGAAAGAGAAAATCGTAAAACGATTGATATTTCTAGAAAACAGGCAAAAATAATTGCCAATAAATTAAAAATCATTGGAGGAGAAGTCGCCAAATGGGAAACAGAATATTTTTTTAAATTAGGCAATCCTTTCATTGCCGTCATTATTGTTTTTCTTTCGATTCCTATTGCTGTTTTTTCTAAGAAGACTTCTTTTGTAAACTCTCTTTTTTTAATCATTATTACGACATTTATTTTTTTTATTATAAGCTACGTTGGGAGGTCTCTTGGGGTTAATGAATTTTTTCCTCCTTATCTAGGAGCTTGGTTAGGACATATTATTTTTATTTTTACTAGCTATTTACTTTTTAAAAAAGCATCTCTCTAGTCCTTCTAAAAAGAAACTTTGATATCTAAAACTAAAGAAGACCCTAAATTAGCATAAGTAAATTCTTTATCTTTTGAGCCTAAATACAAAGTAGGCGTTAGAGAAAAAACAAAATCTTGAATCGGAGAAAAAGAAACAACTGGGCTCAAAATTAAAGAAGTATCAACTATATTTAAAGCCATATTTACATTAAAGGTGGTTGTCTTTGTAAAAAGATCTAAAAAAGTTAGAAAAATAGAAACGTACCATTGACTATGTTGGAGTGGATAATACCCCATTTGATCTAAAAAAAGTAATTTTAAATCTGTATCTTCTAAAATCGTTTTATCGGCATACCCCTCTCCATTATAAAAAATTTCTCCTCCATATACATTTAAACCTTCTCTAAAAGATTTATTAAAACCTAAAACCATTTTAAAAGATTCTCTTTGATAACGTTTTAAAAGCCACTTGTCATCTTCATTTAAAAAAAATCTTTCATTAAAATGAGACAACGAATACGCCCCTTCCCCATAAAAATTAAAACCTAAAAACCCTGTTGAAAAATCAAAAGCATAAATCGGATCTCTTCCTTTTTTTCCCCAATAAGAAACCCCAAGCTCAAGCTTTCCTAAAAGCACTTCTCCTTTAAGTGCAAGTGAATAATCATCATAAACACTCAAGTCTTCAGGCCCCCCAATAAAAGAATAAAAATTAAAAAGTGTTCCAATAGGAACAGAAAAACGAAGCCCATAAACTCCCCGTCGGATTCGATCTAAATCCGTAAACGCCTTTAAATCAACATTAATCACATCAGCCGGTGTCCAAAAAAACCCTCGACTCCACTGTAGGACTTGCTTTCCAATACGAAAATAAACCAAATAAAAAAGATTAAAATCAATAAACGATTCATTAAAATTAAGATAATAATCACTCCCATTATTTGCTAATAAGTCCGTTATATTACTAGAAACATTTTTTGTTTCCTCTTGTTCCAAATCAGAAACTTCCCTAATCGTGCCTAAAGCAGAGGGATAAAGAAGCAAGGAAAACGAAGTATAAACTTTCACTCCCTTATCTAAACGAAGATCAAAAAATAAATCATTTTGAAAATAATTGAAAAAAAGATTCTCTCTCCAAGGAAGATCCCCTGTCACACTATCTCTTCTAATGTTGTAGTGAGAACGATTGTAAATATCCCCTCCAAAAGAGACCCCTTTGTTTTTATCTGAGATTTTTTTGTTATTACTATCCTCTAAGGAAGAAGATTCAACTAAAGAATCTTTTCCAAAAATAACTTCTTCATCAATTTCTTGAGCGACAAGAAAGGAAAGAAAAAAACAACTTAAAATAAGAAAATAAATGAATCTCACTCAAAAATTAACGACTTAAATTTTCAAGATAAGCTTTAGTAAAAACATTGTTTTTAATCGGCTGAAATGAAAAATCTTTAATCTCAAAAACAGTCTTATTGCCTTTTTCAAATTCATCAATATTATAACCTTTAACAGGGATATATCGATTGCCTACCTTGGTGTATTTTGGGAAGTATTGAGTTAAAAGCAAGGTTGCAGATTTTGAATAATTTTGAATTTTTAAAATCAGATAATTGTCTTTTCTAACATAAAGAGTTTGTTTAGGATAAGTGACATCTCGCACTTTAGCGGTAATAAAAACAATATAAACTGGAATACTGCCAACTTTACCTTCTTTTATTTTTTGCTTACCATCTTCATCTTTGTCAATTTGATAAAGCTCGGAGGTTTTTCTTTGCTCTAAGTCACCACTTCTAATATCAGTGCCGCCTATATTTTCATCCCTACCAATATGTTGAAACGATCTGGTGTTTTTTCGGTAAAGCCAAAAATTATCTTTTTTTTTAAGATACCCATTGCCTTTTTCTTGATTAGGAGCGAGCATAACAATTAGAAAAGAGTCATCCCGATCTCTCCTATAATAAACCATTTCAAAACGACGCGTCCCTTGGACAGGTCTTGTTTGAAGCAAAGTTATTTTGGCTACTACATCAGATTGAATGGATTGTTGTTGATCAATTTCTTTTAAAATTTTTTTCCCCAAGTCTTTTGGCATGCCAAAAGAAAGTAAAAAACAGCCATAAAAGATTAATTTTATTTGAAGTAAAGTAATTACTTTACTTACTTGTCGATTGAAAATAGTGGTTTTCATTTTAATGGGCTCCTTCTCCTTTTTATACTTTTTGTTTTTATTGTTATTTTTTTTTACCCATAATGTCCAAGAGCTTCTGATGGTTTAAGCTTTGCTGCCTTTAAAGACGGAAAGAATGCTGATAAAGTCGTCACTAAAACAATCAAAAAAGTATAGATTAAAAGAGAAATAAAACTCACCAAAAAATGCAAATGACCATCTCGAAGAAAAAAAGAAAAATAATTTTCTGTCCCAAAATCAAACATTGAAAGGAAGAAAATAACAATAAAAGAAATTAAAATACCAGCTAAACAAGCAAAAAAAGAAAGGATCCCCGCTTCCATTAAAAACGAACCTAGCACATTTTTTCGACTCATTCCTATGGCTCTAATGGTCCCAATTTCTCTAGTACGCTCTCGAATCGAAAGATTAAACGTATTGATCACTCCCACTAAAACAATAAGACCAATAATAATAAAAGCAAAATAAGTAATCGATTTAATGGCAGCTTCCATTTCCAAAAATTGCGAACCTGTTTCATACATCGTACGGACATCTAAAGCTTGACCTTGCCATTTTTTTTTATTTAAATGAGCAAATTTAACGTTAATTGCCTCTGTGCTGTCACTTTGTTCCATCAAAATCCAACTTTTAAGGAATAAATCTGGGTATTCTTGATCAATTTTTTTAAGGAGATCGTTTTCACCATCACTAAGATCTCTTGGAATAAAAGGATAATACAATTCATACAAAAGCTCTGGAGAGACGAGCCCATAAGAAATATTTTTTTTAGGGGTCTTTACGGCTTTAATTTTTAAACGCACTTTTTTTGTCGAATGATATTTTGGAAAATAAGAAGCCTCAACTATCTGACCTTCTTTTAACCCAAAGGTATCGATGGTGTTTTTAGAAAGCCCAAGAGTTTTTTTAGAAATACTTGGTAGAAGGCTAAGATCAAAAGAAGGCTTGTGATCATCTTCTTGATTAAAATCAATTTTTTTTAAATTGCCAGCAAGAGCCATTAACGATTGATTGTTGATCAATAAAGGCAAAGCGGCTATTTTTGGCTTTAAAGAGCTTCTTAAAATTTTAGAATATTTTTTAGCTTTGAGTGGGTTTTCTAAGATAATTTTAATTTTAGAAGCTTCATGAGGGTCATAGCCTAAAGAAATTTTCAAGTCATCTAAATTAACATAAACTGCTAAATCTAAAAAAAAGCTCTCTGGTTTTAAAAGAGCCACGACTTCTAGTTTTAAAATTTCAGCTTGTCCATAAATTCCTTGAAAACGAGTTGTAACAAAATCTCCCACTTTAACATTGAGGTCTTCTGCCTTATTACGATAAAGCATGGCTTTGTTTTTTCCAGAAATAAACTTTTCCACACTCCCCTCAACGACTTGAATGCTTGATTTTTCATCCATGATTTTTTCTTTACTAATTCCTGAAAGCACCATATTATCTCCAACTCCATTTCCAACTACTCTCGTCCATGCAGTAATGTTTTCATCAATTTTTTTAAAAGTTGGGATATTTTCTTTAATAAGTTTTTCAAAAAAAAATCGATCTCTTGCAATTTCTCCTTTAACCTTTGTTCTCTCTTGAATCGAAATTTCAATATGACCTGTAAAATCTGCTAAAAAGGTATTCATCACAATATCAGAAAGTCCTTCGGCAAAAGAGCTAGAAAGCACTAAAATGACCATCCCCACACTAATACCAAGACCCAAAAGAATGTTGCGTCTTTTTTGACGAATCAAATTTCTAAAAGCAATTCTAAAAATAAGTTTCATCTCTTTAGTCTCTTACCATTGCATCCAAAGGAGCTATTTTTCTACTAACAAATAAAGGATATAAAATAGAAAGAAAGGTGACTAATGCCAGAAAACCAATCCCTATAATCATATCAGAAAACAAAAATACAGGTTGATAAACCTCTCCTCCTGCTATGACTTGTAAAAAGTCGTTTTTAATAGGCAGCTTAAGAAAGGCTAAATAAGTAGTCAAAAAAGAACCTACTATCATTCCTAACAAACCAAATAAAAAAGAAAGTGAAAAGGTTTCTGTAAGCAACATCAAACCAATAAAACTTTTTTTAGCTCCAATCGCCCTCATCATCCCAAGCTCTTCAGAACGCTCCAAAGTTGACATCGCAAGGGTATTCATAATGATAATAATTGCAACTAAAAAAATAAAAAAGACACAGACATAAAGAGCCACCCGAATTCCATCCAAAAAACTAATCATTGCTCCTCCCACTTCTTTCCAATCAATCGCTTTTGCTTGAAGACCGGCTTGTTTAAAGGCTTGATTAAAATTTAATAAGGCTCTTTTAAGATCTTTTTTATTTTTAAGGCGAAGACCAATCGCTTGAAAAGCCCCCGTGTCTATTGCAACTTTTTCTTGAATCGCATTATTTTGTTTGAACAGCGTTTTGATACTTTGAGGCGTTGTCGCTTTAACATCAATTAAAAAACTATCTGATGAAAAAAGTTTTTCAATATCTTCTTCTTCTAAACCGACTGTTTTTTGTTCTTTTTTAGAAAGCTGCTTGGATTGATCTTCACCCAAGTTATAATTCATACACTGGCGGTAAGAAGTAATATCTAAAAGACTAATTTCTCGCCAAAAAACCCTAAGAAACTTATATTTAAAAGTCCCCAAAATAGGAGTACGGACATCCATCACCGAGTTTTTATCTGAAGTCCCCATCAAAACAATATCGTTCTTAATAGGGAGCTCTGATTTTAAAGAGTTTTTAATTTCTTTGGGCAAATAATTTGTTTTAAAAGGATAGTTTTGAGGATAATAAAGCTCCTGATTAAACTTAAAGTACATATCCCTCATAAACTCAGTTATTAAAAGCCCTCGACTTCCTTTCTTTGGTAAACTGCCTTCTAAGATTTCAAAGTTTCCAAACATCTCATGATACTTCGCAAAATCAACCCCAAAAACTCCACACCCAGGCGGATAGCCTATGGCATTACTACCCCCTGAAAGCATCATTAAAAACCCAATCGTATACGGTAAATAATTTTCAACTAAAGGACTTGATTCAATCACTTCTTTTACTTTGTCATAACTAGCAATGACTTCAATCGGTTTTGCAAAAAACTGCTCCATTAAAGCTGTTTTTTTTTGCTTGCTTGACACAATGGTAATGTCCCCTAAAAAACGATCGACTAAAACTTCCTTGACATTGCGGTCAACTGCTGTAATCGTAGAACCTCCCAAAATAATAATTAGCCCCCCAATAAAAAGAATCAAGCCTGTTACAAATGTTTTTCCTTTATGACGAAAAAGATTCCTAAAAGAAATTTTGATAAGCGTAATAAAAAAATAATTCCAAAAAATCTTAAAAAAAAAATTTATTTTATTCATTGAAATTTTTTTAAAAAATTAAAAAGAAAAAAATCAGACGATTTGTCCATCTTTAATTTTAATTGTTTTTTTTGTGTATTTAAGAACATCAGGATCATGGGTAGAAAGAATAAAAGTAGTTTTGATTTTTTGATTCATTTCTTTCATGATTTCTAAAATAACCTGCCCCGTTTTAGAATCTAAATTAGCAGTCGGTTCATCCGCTAAAATAATAGAAGGATCTGTCACCAAAGCTCTAGCAATCGCAACTCGCTGTCTTTGCCCTCCTGAAAGCTCTGAAGGACGTTGACTCATTTGTTTTTTAAGGCCCACCGCCTCAATAAGAGATAGCGCCTTTTCTTTGATTTTTTCTTTATCTTCTTTTTTTTTAAACTTAAGAATTAATGGAAACTCAACATTTTCAACCACACTTAAAACAGGGATTAAATTAAAATTTTGAAAAATAAACCCAATATTATCAAGCCTCATTAAAGTCAGTTGATTATCATTTAAGTCAATAATCGATTTGCCTTCAATTTTAACAAGGCCACTCGAAGGCTTATCAATCAAGCCAATAATATTTAATAACGTTGTTTTCCCACTCCCTGAAGGGCCACTAATCGATAAAAACTCCCCTTTTTTAATAGAAAAATTAATGTTTTTTAAGGCTTCAACGGTTAAGTTACCAAGAGGATACGTTTTAGAAACATTTTTTAAATCAATTATTACTGAATTAGTATTTATCATTAGATTTTTTTTAAAGTAATTATATAATTCAAAAAAAAAAAAAAAAAGAAATTCTAAAAAAAAAAAATTAAATATTAGATAACTAATAAGCAGAAACAAAACCTCATTTTTATCATTGCCATCTTATTAATGGTGATATCGTTTCCGATATCTATAACAAAAACTATAGGCAACTACATCGTTTACGACAACGTATGGGCAAGAATGCTAAAAGGTGAAAACATTTACATTTGACTCATTAGCTCAGGCTCAGCGTATGCTCCTTACGGCCCCTTCTTTACTTTCATGGGGATGGGGTTTTTATCTTACTTTACCTTACTAGAGTCTCTTTTGGATTTCATTTACCCACAAAGCCTTTTTCCTAAAATTCTTTTTTTTACTTGCTACCAAATACTAATCTTTTTTCTACTACGTTTGTGTCAAAAAAAAAAATGACCTCATCAGTCAAATCATTGTGCTGGGTATATAAAAAAAGTAACCGAAAAAAACATGCTTTCAAGCAAACATACCCTCCTAAGCTATCTAAAAAATATCAAAATAGAAAAGACGCTTTATTCTACAACAATTACCTAAGCAAAATGTTTAGTTTTTTAAGGAAAAAAGTAAACAATTTTCTAATAATACTTGTGAATGATTTACTTTAACATCAATCAATGACACAATAGCACATAAAGCTCACTGTAAAAAAATCCTTATCACCATTCTCATTTTTAGTGGTTCTATTTACAATCGCATTTAAAAAAAAATTATATTAACAAATAAAAGGCTGACTCTAAATGAAGAAAATAAATTATATTTTGATTTTTTTTTTCTTATTTCCCTTTTTTCTTTACTCACAAGAAAAAAAAGAAATTAACTTTCAAATCAAAGGGAAAGGAGACCTTTCAAAAATAACGCTTATATTAAAAGTCGGTCAAGATGATATTATTTTTGCTGTCAATAAAAATGGATCGACTTATCAGTTACTCAATCCAAGCAAAAAAGGGATTGTTTTAGAAATCGGCACCTACAATCTTGATATGATTGAAGGATCCAAAACGCTTTTAAAAAAAAAGATTGCCATTAATAGCAATACCCCAAAGACAGTTAATATTGATGTTAGAAACATTCAAAAAACAGACTCCAAAAAACAAGTCAAAACATTAAAAGAGCTAGTAATCACATCAGATAAAAAAAAAGAAAGTTCGAAAAATATACTCTTAGCTGAAGAATCCAAGTTTATCCCCGGCACTGCAGGAGACCCCCTCAAGGCAGTAAAAAACCTTCCTGGTGTTGTAAACACAGGCTCTGCCATACTCGATGGCTTGTATGTAAGAGGGGGAAATCAAGGGGATGTGTTGTATACAATTGACGATATTAAAATTGGAAATCCATATCATAACATAGGATTTTATTCTGTATTTGCTTCTGAAATGATTGATAGTACTGATTTTTATCCGAGTGCTTATCCTTTTGATTTTGGAAATACCCAAGGAGCCGCCATTAATATTTTAAGTCGCTCCGATAATCCTCAAGAAATTTCAGGAGTGGTTGATTTGAATATAGGCATCGCTTTTGCTAATTTAATTATTCCTTTAATTAAAAATAAATTAGATCTTTACACTAGTTTTAAACGCTCTAATTATGAAATCTATCTTGCTATTGCAAAAAGTATCCCTGAGATTCCAAGAAACCTAATTGATTTTCCTGCCCCTGTTTTTTTTGATAACTACAATAAACTTAGCTGGAAAATTGATTCTAAACAATCACTTTCTTTGCTTGTTATTGGAAAATACGATGATATTAAAATAGCAACCTCTTTTCCGTTTGAAGATGAGGATAGTAAAACAAATGATGTGCTCATTGAAAATGCTTTTAGAAATTATTGGAATACCGCTGCAGTTACCTATTTATGGGATAGTGGGAAAATGAAAAACAAATTGATTGTTTCTCAACTTTTTGAAAGAAACAATGTCTTTTTATTTGGGAGCTCTTTTAGCAAAACAGATGCGACCAAATGGAGCATTCAAGATAAATGGAGTTATCAAATGAACGACTCCTTCAACTTTAAAGCAGGAGTCGAATACACTTATGACGAAGAAACGGGAGAAGGAAGAATCTTTAGTCAAAGAGAAGTCTTTGAAAATCAACAAGTAGCCAATAGAGTTACAAGTGATTATGCTGCTATTACCAATACCATTGAGTTTTTTTCTTCTGGAAATTTAAAAAGCCTCGATGACTTTAACAGGCACTCTATCAGTTTTTATGGGGGTTTCGACTGGAAATTAAATCAATTCATTTTTTCTCTTGGAGCTTTTTCCACTTACAAGATTTCAGAAAAATTCAATTATTTTATTGACCCTCGTTTAGAAATCACCTACCTTGTTAATGATCATTACTCTATTTTCACACGTATTGGGAAGTATAGTCAACTACCTCCTTTAATTGAACAAATCCCTATGGAGTTTCCTAAAAAAATTGATGATAATATCACAAGCCCTTATATCGAGCATTACGTTTTAGGATTAGAAACAAAAAAGCTTCCTTTGGATATCAAAGGAGAACTTTATTACCAAAATGGAATCGATCAAATTTTACCCAATCCTGAGCTTGATCCGAGTAAAGATCTTGACCCAAAAACCAATCCAACCACTTTAAACTCAGGATATAATCGAGGATATGGAGCTGAAATTTTAATCAAAAAAAAATTTTCAAAAAAACAATTTGGATGGCTTGCTTATACGTATTCTGTTGCCCAAAGATATGAATATAAAGAAAACTCAAGCGTACAAGAATGGATTTTTTTTAATGAAGATGTCACACATCAAGTTAATTTAGTTTACTCTTATAAAATAAATAAAAACTGGAGAATTGGGACAAGAGCTAATATAACATCAGGAAAACCAAGAACAGAGACTCTCCTTGTTTTCAATGATAAAGATAGTAATGGAAAAATTAACCGTAACGAACTCTCTTATCTAGATGATAATAATCATCGAAATCAAGCGAGAAATCCTTATAATTATCGTCTAGATTTTAGAGTGGATTATATTACCAAACTATTTGGAGGAGAGCTTAATTTTTATTTAGATTTTTGGAATATTGAAGGGTTTTTTCATCAAAATATTTTAGGCTATCAAAGCAGTATTAGTTACTTATCAAAAGAGGCTCCTAACCAACTAGGTCCAGGTGATTTCAACAGTGATAATCAGCGAGTCGTCCCTACCAGTAAATTACAATCTACTAGTCAAGTACCCCCCTTTTTACCTTTATTAGGAGTGCAGTATAAATTTTAAATAAAATAATGGTTTAATTTACTTGATTGGTTTATACTACTACTAATAATGAAATGATCATTAAAAAAATGGAAAAGCTTAAAATTCTAACTAAAAGATTCGAAATTTTTCTTAAAAAAAGATGGGTTTATGTGAGAAGACTTCGTTTTTTAAAAAAAATTAAGCCGATTCATAGAAATAAAATCATTTCTGATATTTTTAAAATCATTCAAAAGTCAAAAGACCCTCATTTCATCGATAGAAACATTCATCATTTTGCTTTTAAGCCAAGAAAAGAGAATGAAAACAAATGGTACAATAAAGATGCTGAAATTTGGCTTATTTATAATTCGCTTCCTTTGGCAGATTCACATACAGCTAAAGATATTAAAAGATACTTACAAGAACAAAAAAATAAAATAAAAACCTCACTTTTTTTTGTTTTTTTATAAAATCACTTTATTTTCAAAAAAATCTTTTTGATCATTAAATTAAAATAAATTGATTCTAAGCAAATTTTTTTCACTTTAAAATTTGGCTTCTCACCTCATTATAATAAAGATCGTATTTACAAACTCTAAGAAGCAAAAAAACTACAATGCATTTTTGTAGCCTTTATTTCAAAGGACAATCAAGTAAGTGCCAAAACAAATTCAACAACCTTTGTATAACGTGCTAATAAATAAGATGAACCTGCCAAATTCAAATCATTGGCCATACAAACTAAAGCTTGCTTAAGTCATAAAACAATTTTCTTGTAAAATTACTTTTTCCCGTACATTTATAGAAAATTGGATTGAATCGGGATTGATTGATTGATACAAGTATTTTGCTTAATTCTAAAATACCAAACACAACGATCAGCGATACCTATAGAAAGACTAAAAGAAATTACTTAGATATAGAAATTAATGAAAATGATATAAACATAGTAAACAAAAGGTTGAATGAGAGCAAAGAAAAATAGAGAAAATAAGTATTTTCACACTCACAAATGCATTCTTGATCCGCTTTTAAAAGTTTATTTAGATAATAAATTTTAGGTCATTTTGAAATAAACAAGCATACGGGACTTTAAATAGAACTACCTATAAAGGTAGATATTCAATTTGGATAAAGTTTATCGTGAAAATAAAAAATTAGCTTTAACTGAGCAAAAATATGAAGCAAGAAAAGAAATAGATTGAATTTTAGTGCTTTTTTTTATATGTGTATTTTTCCTATAGAAAAAGTATGAAATATTTTATACTTAAATAAAGTTTAAAAAAAATAAAGCTTTAAGCATAATGTTATTATATATAGTCAAATATTTATAAAGAAGGGGTAAAAACAATGTTTTATAAGAGTTTTTTGCTAAAAGGTCTATTTTTATGTTTATTGTTGCTAATAGTAGTACCAACTTTGCAGGGGCAAACGGATGCAGAAAAGAAAAAATCGGTAGATTACATTCGCTCTATGATGTTGCAGGGCTTATATTATAACGCGGAACCTAAAGCAGAAGTGTTAGGGTTAGGTCAAACAAAAGTTATTGTAAACGAAAAATCAAGAGCGATATATAACGGAAAAAACTTACAAAATATGGATTTAAATAGCGTCCATGCCTTTTTTGCCTCTGGTACCTACAAAAATATCAACAAGGACAATATTGTTGATTACCAACACAAATTGGTTGTATTAGCTTTTATTTACCATGGAATAGAAAAATTTTACTTACCACGATTTAAATTTAAAAATGTAGAATCTGCTAAGAAACGCAAAGGTAATAAGGATGTACGCAAGCTTATTTTAGAGGGCATAAAGCTTATTTTATCCGAAAAACATCGACCTGGGCATGCCTACCATGTGACATATTCTTATCACTACTATCCGAAATACACGACGACTACGATAAGTGCGGTGGCAACTTTATTGTTTGATGAATTCAACAAAAAGAATGACAATATGGATTTAATAGAAAAAAAAGAATTTGCTGAAGTGTTTAAGAAAATTAAAGATTACTGTAGAATTTTAGGATATGGGGGGGTGCAAATTACAGGTGCTAACTGGGCTATTCGAGGCAGCTTTAATGCCCTTTTATATCTATCAGCTGTTAGCCAAGTGGAAGAAATGGAAGCCTTTATGAAGCAGCACGATATTTCTATGAGGCGTTTAAATGATGAGGGCGTTACCTACGATTATGGTTTTTTTCATCACACTTATTGTAACTACTGGGGCAAATATGGTATTCATTATTTTAAGTTAACCGCTGATTTAGCCATGCTATTGGAGGCCACACCGTGGAAATTTTCCACGTGGAAAAAACGTTTTTTGCGCAATTGCTTGTTAGATGGGTTTGGACCCCTGGTTTATCGAGGCAATATACTTGCCCTTGAAGGTGGCAAGGCTTCGCTGACGGGAGGCATTACTAAAGCTTACAGTTCACAATACTTAAAACCCGTTGAAAAATTAATAAAATTGTGGGGCATTGATGAGTTTGGTGGCTCACGTAAAGACGAAGTACTGGCCTACATCAACAATTTTGATAGTAGTGCTGACCACAAGCCAGAAGATAGTAAATTAATCGAATCAGAAAACCACAAAGTATATTGGTATAGTGCTAAACAAGTACATCGACGCAAAAACTATGCTGTACTAGTCGGTAGGCTTAATAAATGGGTTGGTTCACCTGAACGCGAACAAAGGGTACAACCCGATTTATCTTTTGCTACATCTTCTTACTATGCTTTTGGCTACACATCATTTTTAACCAAAGGACCAGAGCATACCCATGCCAGAGCCGCTTGGGATTTTACCACACTTCCAGGTACTACTGTGGCAATTGGTATGCGTGGTATTTATAAACTCAAACAAAATATAGAAACAAAGGTGCCATATTCTGGCGGCGTTTCCGATGGCATGTATGGGGTGGGTGGTTTTATTTGTGATGCTGGAAATAAGGGAAATAATAGGCGGCATCCCGTTGTGTCTACCAAAGGCAATTTCTTTTTTGATGACGAAATAGTGATGTTAGGACAAAGTATTTCGCGCAAGTATGATGTTTTTGAACCTTACCCAAGCCCACCCTGGAGCGATAATTCGGATAATCCTGTGTGGACTACCATCGACCAAACTGATGCTCGTACTTCGCTCACTTACAACTTAGGCGATAACTCTGCTACAAAAGTCATTCCTAAAATTTCCAATTCCGATCAAGGTACTTCTCTTAAAATAAAAACCAAAGGGGATGTGGCATGGTTTCACCACGATGACAAAGGCTACCTTATTTTAGGAAAAAACAAAGCTATTGTGTTAGAGATGAAAAATTTTCCGGTGTACGAAGCTAGATTTTCCCTTGGTTCGTACACAGGCGCTCTTGTCGCATTGGGTGATCAAACACCTCCTCGGAAATTAAAAAATTTAGGTCGTTCTATTAAAAAAAAATTAATAAAAAAATATGGCAGAAAAAAATTAAACGGATTTGCTACTATAAATAGCCCCGAGTTGAAAGTAATAAGGCAACTTCCCTTGATACGTCTTGCCATTGATCACGGCAAAAAACCTAAAAACGAGTCTTATGACTATGTGTTGCTACCCAATGTAACCGCTAAACAAGTTGAAAATTACGCAAAAAATTTGCCTTTTAACATTATTATCAATAAAAAGGGTATTCAAGCAGTCGTGCATAAAAATCTTAATATGGCTCAAGTACTCTTTTATAAAAATGGCGGCAATATTAAATTTAAGCTTGGTGGTAAAAATATCGAATTAAAAGCTTCTACATACTCTGCTATTTTGCTAGCACGTGATAAAAATAATGAAAAAGCATATCGTATTTCAGTCTCCGAACCCACTTATTTGGCAAGCTCTTTGAAAGTAACCATCAAAGGATTGGCCTTTTCTTTAGATACCAAAAAAACCAAAAAAAAAGCTGCTATAGCTACAAAAGTAAAAGGGAATGACAAAAGCCAAATGACTTCCATAAGTTTTAAACTTTCAAAGAAAAACATAACCGATAAAAGCATAACTGCTCATCTCATTTTGTTGTGAGTTAGCTCTAATTAAACAAGTAACCGTTTTTTTGTAAAACAGAGATGAAATGTTAATGAAATTAACACTTTTAATAGATTGTCTATTCTCGCCATGCTCACCAAACAAAAGATAACCTTCACAAGAATAGTGCTATTTTGTAACAGAGCTTTTGTTTAAACTTAGCAAATTTGGCTCAAAGCTTATCGTGAAAATAAAAAATCGACTTTAACTAGACAAAAATATAAGAAAAAAAGCAGATTGAATCTTAGTGCTTTTTTGTATTACATAGCTGGCATAAAAAAAAGACGAAGATGAGAAAAAACAATCGTTATTTTCAATTGTTTATTTTCTCTAAATAAGAAAGAATCACTACATCTCTTGTCCCAAGAGGTTTTATTAATAGAAGATAAACATAAGAATCTTTTTTTTTTTAAGAAAATTTCTTACTATTTTTAATTTTAATTGATAATTTTTCCTTCCATTCTTTTATGGACTCAACGTTACTAACCAAACTGTTTTCATCTCCCCCAAGTGCTTCTGAAATACCACCTCGATTAGAAGCCAACACATCAATTCCCAAAGCTTTCGCCTCAACAATGATACGAGGATAAGATTCAAACCACCTCGAAGGCACTAAAACAAGAAAAGCATATTGGTAAACCAAAACAACTTCTTTTTCCCAAGGCATATAAGAAATATTTTTAACTACTTTTTTTTTTTCAAAAAATCGATCAAAAAAATAAAAATGTTCTTCTGTAAAAAACTTTGCTAGCTTATAAAAAACATCAACTCCTTTAAAAAAATTATTTCCAATAAAAACAATGCCCTTTACAAAGGGTTTCTTTTTAAGTTTCTTAAAAGAAGTCATCAAGGCTTTTTTACTTGTTTTTGGTAAATTAACAAAAACATTATTTTGAGTAAGTTGTAAAGCTTCCCGCTTAATAAATTCAGAATTGGCCATCACTTGAGCTTTCTTAAAGCATTTTTTCAAATCACGCTTCCAATAAAAATAAAAAGGCAACGCACTAAAAGAATAACAAAACCTCAAAAATCTTTTAAAACCTCTGTAATAGTTATTATTCCAACCAAGTCCCGTTTCATCTCGAATACAATAAACACAAGGCCCCCTATACGCATTAATGGCTGCCGGTGCAAAATACCCATAACTATAAAGGATATCTTCTGTAGGTAATTGTTTAAAAAAATATTCAATTTTTTTTTTATTTAAAAAATATTCAATGTAAATCCATCTCGTAAAAGAAAAAGGAATCAAAAAAGAGAACGTTATTTTTCGCCAAGTTTTAGGAAAAGTCATCTGATGTTTATGAGCCCCAAAAGATTTAATTTTATCACAAAAAACCACTGTAACCTTCTTTCCTTGTTTTTCTTGATCCAAACAAAACTGATGCATACTTATTTCAGCACCCCCCACTTGATACCCAAAAAATTTAGAAAAAATTAAAATATTTTTTAGATGATTTCATCACTAATAATTAGCTTTTAAAAAAAATATTTTTAGATTAAAATATAACTTAATTCAGATTTAGATTTAGATTTAGATTTAGATTCAAAATACTGTTAACAACATTCTAGCAAAAAATTATTTTTTATGAAAAAAAAAACAATTCTATTAATTGCAAGCTCAATTATTTTCTTTATAAGCTATAAGTATCTAATGAATTATATCCTATGGCAAGGTCGATCTATCCCCCCTATTAATGACATTTTAAACTACACTACTAGGGTCCAAACCGTTATAAATAATACTTACCAAAATGATAATACTTTTTTCTATACTTATCCATTGGGCTTTCTAGGAAAGTTGTTTAAGTTAAGTGCTTTTACAACAATCAAATATAGCTACTACCTAGGGCCTCTACTTGCTGCTTGGGTACTTTTCACCTACCTAAAACCTATTTTTAAAAATAACTATCTCACTGCTTTATTTTTTTTTCTAATTTCTTTTTATGCTGCTGGTATCGGCTTCCATTCTTTTACACATTTTGTTCCTAGCTTTTATTTAGTGCTACTTTCCTTTGTTTTTTTACAATATTTATTTTCATATTATTTCAAAATAAGCCTAAAAAAAATCATAATCCTACTTGTTATTATTACAGTTAGTTTGAATATTCATGGTGCTGGGTTTTATATGCTAATAACTCAAGGAATTATTTTTTCGATCCTAATTTTTTTAAAAGAAAAGAAAAAAATTAATTTCAAAAAAATAGCTTTATTATTTCTTCTCATTTTTATCATCCAAAAAATACAATTGTTTTCAACTCCTGCTTACAAAAATCTTTTAAACAATTACTCAAATGAAACATTAAAACTTAAAGGACCATTAACACCATTATTTTCTTACATTAAAATAATTTTGACACAAAAACACTATATTGCCTTTTTCAAATACTTTTGGCCAAATCCTTATTTAGGAAGCTTAATCGTCCTTACACTTATTGGCTTAATCTTTTTTTCTTTAAAAAAACCAAGCAGTTTGATTAAAAAACCTATTATTTTTGTCCCTCCTTTAGTTTGGTTTTTTCTTTTTCTCATCATTCCTTTTTTTAAAGAAAGAGCAAATCGAATTGTTGAGTTTTTGTTCCCTTACTTTATAATTTTTCTGACTGTTTTGTTTTATGATTTTTTAAAAACACAAAAAAAATATATCACTCTTGGTGGGAGCCTTTTTATTTTTTCACTAGGATTATTAATGAGTGGAAGCTTTGCTTTAGAAGAAAATATCCAATACAAAAAAGTCAAGCCTATTCCAAAACACATTGTCTCCTACTTAAAAAAAGAAAAAAAAGAAATAATTTCTAATCACTCTTTCTTTTTTAATTATTTAAAATTACACTTTTTGATACGTACAAAAAAAACTTCTTCTCATTTTTCAATTCAAAAACTTTTTTTCCAAGAAAGCAAAAATATTATTGACAACTTAGCCCAAGTTACTAATAAATCAAAATATATGGTGATCGTTTTTAATCCAAATTATGAACGAGAAACTTACCGTTTCAAAAAAATTCTTAAAAAAATACTAATTAAAATGGACATCCTAAAGTCAAATACCCATAATGCCTTATCTAAAAATAAAATTAAAGATCCTAAAAAAATCTTGTTTGAAATCAAAACAGAAAAAATGAAACTCATTTATAAGAATAAAACTTTTTCGATTTATCATTTATAACTTTTTTTTTATTTTTTATCTTTTCTTAACTCTAAAACACCTTGATGATAAGCTTTAAAAATAAACTTTTCATCAAAAAAACGAATGACTTTTTGTCTTCCTTTTTTTCCCATTGTTTTTCTCTTTAAAGGACTAAGTCGCATCATTAAAAGCATTTTATTAAAAAGAGATTGTTCATCTCTAGGAGAACATAAAAATCCATTTTCTCCATTATCAACGATATCTCGGCATCCCGTGTGATCGGTTGCGATAATAGGAATTTGAAGGCTACAAGCCTCTAAAAGCACTCTTGGCACTCCTTCTTTATAATAAGAAGGGAGAACAACACAATTGGCTTTTTGCATCTCTTTAGAAACTTCATCCGAAGACCCCAAATAACGAATCATCCCTTCTACTTCCCATTTTTTCAAATCTTCTTTTTGGACCTCTTTTTTAAGCCCACTTAAGATCCCAAGGACATCACAAATAACTTCTTCTTTGATTTTTTTTTTCAAAAGATGACAAGCTTTTACATATTCTAAAATTCCTTTTTCCCAAAGCAAACGTCCTACAAATAAAAATCGAAAAGGTTTATTTTGAAGTGCTTTTCCTGAAAATTTATTTTTATAACGATCAATATCAATCCCCGAGCCTGGTAATTTTTCAGTAAATGCCTCTTCAATCAATTGATGTTGAATAAAAAATTGTTTATCTTCTTCATTTTGAAAAAAGGCTTTTGTGACTTTTTTAAAAGCGATTTTATATAAAAAACAAACGACCCAAAACAACAATGATTTTTTTGAAAAAACATGGCCTCGTCCAGAAACATTAACAAAAATAGGAATTCGTCTCCAAGAACATATTAAAGAAGCATAAAGATTGGCTTTAATCGTAAAACTAATCACTAAAAAAGGATTTATTTTCTTTAAAGAATAGTATAAAAAAGTCAGTAAATATAAATCTTTTAAAGGATTAAGACTACGAGAATACAAAGGAATCGAATTAATTTCAAAAGGGATCTTGTCAAAATAAGAATCTTTTGGAACAAAAACAATAATTTTATAACCTTGTTTTTCTAAAAAATAAAGTAAAGAGAGACGAAAATTAAAAATATTCCAAGCACTGTTTGAAATAACACAGATACTTTTTTTTAAAGCCAGATTTCTCTCCAACGCTCAAATTGGATCAAATACCAGATAAGATGATAATTAGGGTATTTACCCGTTAAAAAAGAATCACACACTTTCTTAACCGAATTTGCATTAAAAAGACCTATTTCTTGTAGCCTTTTTTTATTTAAATATTTTTCAATAAGGTAATAAAGATCTTTCTTTAACAATTTTCCCATAGGAATTTCGAATCCATATTTAGGACGTTGCATTGTCTTTTCAGGTAAATAACGATGTGAAATATTTTTTAAAAGGACTTTAGGATTTTTAAAATCAAATCGATCTGTAGAAGAAAGGCTATTAGCAAACTCAACCAACCTATGATCTAAAAAAGGCACTCGAGCTTCCAAACCATACGCCATAGAAGAACGATCTGATTTAACCAAAACATCATCAAGCAAAAAAGAAGAAAAATCCACTGCTGTCATCCATTCCAAATTAGACATTTGTTTTTCTTTTTTCAAAAAAAAATTTTTGAGAGAAATATCTTTTTTTAAATTAAACCATTCTTTTTGATTTAAAAATAATTTGAAAACATCTTTTGCATTGGATTTTGCTGTAATTTCAAAAAAAATCTCTTCTAAAGTTTTTTTCCTAACTCCTCTTTTAGCTTTTTCAAGTTTAACCCAAGAATTATGAATCCGGTATTTATCTGGTAAACAACTATTTAAAAAACCAATGGCAGAAGCGGGAAAAATATAAATGAAAAAACTAAATATTTGTTGATTTAAAAAACTTTTTTTAAAAAAATTTAAAGCAAATTGATATTTTGAATACCCCCCAAAAAGCTCATCTGCCCCATCTCCTGTTAAAGCGACATCGATGTATTGTTTGGCTTTTTTAGAAATAAACATCATCGGTATTGATGAAGTATCACCGAAAGGTTCATCATAAACTTGAGGCAAATAGTCTAAAATCTCTGCAAGATCTTTTTGATTCAAATAAAAAGTTTGGTGATTTGTTTTTAATTCTTGTGCAATTTTTTTGGCAAAAAAAGCTTCGTTATATTCTTTATCATCAAAGCCAATGGTAAACGTATTAATTTTTTTTTGCTTGGATAGCAATGTTGCAAGTAAAGTAGAATCAAACCCCCCTGATAAAAAAAGACCTAAAGGTTTATCAGAAATTTGATGATCTTTAGTAATATTGTTTAAAAGAGATTCCAAATCATCTAAAAGATTTTTTTTATTCTTAAAAGTCAATCTTTCTTTTCCCAAAGCCAAAGAAGAAGACCAATAATGAGTTGTTTTATAATTACCTGTTGAAAGATCAAAAGTCAAAAAAGACCCTGGTTTAAGTTTATAAGTGTTTTTATAAATCGTTTTAGGCGATGGAATATAACCTAAACGAAAATAAATTGGTAAAATTTTTTGATTCAGTTCTTTTTTAAAATAAGGATTCTGAACAAAAGATTTTAATTCTGAGCCAAAGAAAAAAACAGTATTAGAAAAGCTATAATAAAGTGGTTTGATTCCAACTCGATCCCGAACAAAAAATACTTTTTGTTTTTTTAAATCAATAAAACAAAAAGCAAACATTCCAACTAATTTATTGACACATTCAGGACCCCATTCGATAAAAGCTCTAAATAAAACTTCTGTATCTCCTTTAGTTTTAAAAGTATGTTTTTTTAAAAGTTGCTCTTTAATTTCTAAAAAATTGTAAATTTCACCATTATAAACTAATAGATAATTTTGGCATTCAGAAACAAAAGGTTGATCACAACTTTCTCTGGGATCTAAAATTCCCAAACGCGTATGGCCCAAACCTATCCTAAAAAGTCCTTCTTCTTTTATCAGATACTTTTGCCTATTAGGTCCCCTAGATGCCAAACTATCTGTCATTTCTTTTAAATCTTTTTCATTAATATTTTTAAAAGGATCAAAAAAACCAACAATCCCACACATGGTTAACTTACCCTTTGATAAACTGAGAAAACATTCTCAGCATATCTCTTCCAAGAATATTTTTTAATCGATTCAAGAGCATTTTGACTTATTTTTTTTCTAAAATGATTATTTTCTTTAACTGTCTTCATTTTATCTCTAAGCTCATTGACATTCCCTACACTCACTATCAAACCATCATAACCATCTTTAATAATGGAACCACTGTTTTCCGTGACAACACAAGCCAATCCCTCCCCCATCGCTTCATAAACAGATTTTGAAGACCCTTCTAAAAAAGAAGGAAACACATAAATATCACATTTTTTAAAATATTCTTTAGTAGAAATAAACCCTGGTAAAAGAACATTTTTAAAATTTTTTCTTTGCAAAATTTTTTTAATATCTGGATAAAGTCTACCACATAAATGTAATTTATCGTGAAAAAAAATTGGGTCTTCCCAAGCTTTTAAGAGAAGATCAATTCCTTTTCGCTTATTAAGATTGCCTGCAAAACAGTAGTGCAGAGTTTTCTTTTTTGATAAAACAAGTTTTTTATTATTAATTGTTGTGTCTGTACCAAAAGGAACCATTGTTATTTTATTGTTAGGAAGACCTATTTTTAACAATTCTTTTTTAACGAAATTGGAAGGCACGATAACATGACTGGCCATTTTAAAACTCTCAAGCTCCATTTTACAAATAGAATCAAAAAAACTAAGTTGTCTATTTTTTCCATACTGTTTCAAGAGTCTTTTATTTGTTAGTGAAGGAGCAATAGGGAGGTCTAAAATAACTTTATATTTTTTTTTTTTCAAGGTAGCAATAATCTTTGGAGAAATCTCCCATAAGTGAAAAAGACAAGGCCCTTCTAAAGAAAAAGATTTTAAAGATTTAAGAAAAAAAAAATTAAAAAGCTTAATATCAAAAAATCGATGATTAAAGTTTGTCTGCCAATAAATCCGATAAGCATTTAGAATCCTTGGTACATGTCCAAAAATACCCATATGTAAGTGCTTTTTGCTTAAAACGCTTACCGAAGGGGCCAACCCACGACTAAATGAATAGTGATTAATATTTTGTTGATTCAAAAAATCGAAAATTTTACTAGTCCTAAAGCCTATATTTCCTTTTCTACCAATAAATGAATTAACTACATTAAAAATATTCACATTGAAACCTTAATGGTAAAAATTCAAATACCACTCAACAAATTTTCCAACTCCTTTTTCAATAGAAGTGTTAGGTCGATACCCTGTAAGTGAAATTAAATCATCTGCCTCTGCCCAAGTTTCTACAACATCTCCTGGTTCGATAGGCAAAAAGTTTTTAATTGCTTTTTTTCCAAGACATTTCTCCAAACATTCAATAAAATCAAGCAGTAAAATAGGAGCATTATTACCTATATTATAAATCACATAAGGCACGTTATTTTCATTAGAATGACTATTTTTTAAATTTTTTTCACTTTTTTTAGTAAGTCGATCTTTTAGTAAAAAAAGATTTTCCGTAATATCATCAATATAAGTAAAATCACGTTTCATTTTTCCATGATTAAAAACATTAATAGGCTTCCCTTCCAATATCGCTTTTGTAAACAAAAAAGAAGCCATATCAGGTCTACCCCACGGACCATAAACCGTAAAAAAACGAAGTCCTGTTGTCGGTAATCCATATAAATAACTATAGGTGTGTGCCATCAATTCATTTGCTTTCTTTGTAGCTGCATAAATACTAATAGGGTGATCAACTACATCTTTACACGAAAAAGGCATTTTTGTATTTAACCCATAAACAGAGCTAGAACTGGCGTAAATAAGATGTTTTATTTTCTGATGACGACAATTTTCTAAAATATTCATAAACCCTTCAACATTACTACTAATATAAGAATGAGGATTTTCAAGAGAATACCTCACCCCTGCTTGAGCGCCTAAATGGTAAACTGTATCAAATTGATACTCCAAAAAAATTGTTTTCATTCTCTCTTTATCTTCTAAATTTACCTTAATAAAAGTATAGTTTTCAAAAAGAGTACTTTTTACCCTGTCTCCTTTTTTGAGGCTCTTCTTCAAGTCAATACCCGTATCGCCAAGTCTAGCCTCTTTAAGAGACACGTCATAATAATCATTAATAGAATCCATCCCAATAATATCATTTTCTTTGCCCGAAGATAAAAATCGACGTGTTAAATGATATCCAATAAAGCCAGCGACTCCTGTAATTAAAATTTTTTTTCTAGACATAGAGTGAAAAAAAAATAAAGGTTAGACCAAATCTAATTGTGTCTTTGTAGAAGCCCATTTCAAAATATTACTGGCTCTTTTTTGATAAGTCCTATTTTCTCTGACTTCTTCAAGCGCTTTTTTTGCCAGTTTTTTGCCAAGCACTTTATTTGTAAGTGCCTTTTTAACGGCTTCAACAAAATTTTTCCCCTCTTCATCTTCTAAATATAAAAAAGCATTTTGATCATTTAAAATTTCTACAACCGATCCAATCTTAGCCCCTACTATCACATTGCCTGTGGCCATATATTCACCAAGCTTAATCGGTGATGTACACCAATAATAATCGGTTGTTTTTTTTGAAAGCAGAAAAAGCAAAACATCAGCAGCCATTTGATAATTAATAACAGTTTCTCTTCCCTGATGGGACAAAAAAGAAATGCGTTTTTGATCTAAACCTTTTAAGGCATCTCTTTTGTAAACAGCAATTTCATCTTTTGTCCCCCCTAAATGCACAACCATGATGTTAGGAAAATTCTTTAAAAGCAAACCAAAATAATCCGATCCTTTCAATTTCGCTAAATTACCAGTATGAACCATTAAAAAATACTTTTGAGGTATCTTTAATTTCTTCTTAAGCTCTTTTTTGGGAATATTTCTCTTTTTATCATAATTTTCTATAAAAACACCCGCATGACTACAAAAAGAACGATCTGTAACCTCTTTATAAAAACCCACATAAAAATCTAATAAAGCTTGATTAGTAAAAACAAAAAAAAGTTTTTTATAAAAAAGAATTGTTTTAAATAAAAAAGAATTAATCCAATTTTTAGAATCATTGTGAATTTCACAAATACAGTAAATGTTAAAAAAAAAACAGACCCAAGTAATAACAATATTTCGAGTATAAATTAATTTTGGTAATTCTCGAATTTTAAATAAAAACAAAAAAAAAACTTGAATCACAAATAAAAATTGTCTTATTAAGTTGCTCTTAGTCCAAAGCTTAATTTGTATCCACTTAAAAAGTTTTTTTTTTTGCTTTCTATTTCTAAAACTAGGGGAAATAAGGGTAAAATCAAATAAACTTTCTTGCTTAAAACTAAGAACCATATCACAAACTTGGATCGACATCGCCTTAGTTGAAAAAAGAGAAACAGAAGTTACATACCAAAAAAAATTTTTTTGTTCATTAAGCATTTGTAAAAAAAATCTATATTTTTTTAAAAAAAATTAACTAATTCATTATATCATCAAGAAACTTTTATTTTTAAAGACTCTCTAAAAAAACACCATGTCTTCTTTTAAAAAATTTTCTAAATTCTTGCTTTTATTGATTTATCTAGGGATGCTGATCCCTAGTATTTTTGATACTTACCTTACTTTTGAAATTAATTATTACACTTTACGTCTAAGCTACCTTTTTTTAATTTTAGGGCTACTTTATCTCTTATCCTTTAAAACAAACAAACTAAACTTAATAAAAAAACCCCCTCTTTTTTATTTACTATTTTTGTTTTTTTGTCTTTTAGGGCTTTTAAACTTATTCAAGACCATCTCCTTAAAACATTCTTTTCTTTATTGGGCATGGATAAGTCAAACAATTCTTTTACTGCCTTTAATCTTAAAAGAAATCATTTCTGCTCAACTCAAAAAAGTGATCCTCATTTTTTTAATTTACTATGGTCTTTGTTTAAGTTTTCTTTTATGGGATATCGTTCATTCTAATTTATCCACAGGACTTGAAATAGGGTTTATTAATCAAACTTTTTTTAAAAGACCTCATCTGTTTAAAGAAGAACCTGGCTACCTTGCTATTTTTTGGTTACAAGCTTCGATTAGTGTCAAACTTGCAAGCTGTTTTTTTTTGGAAAATCCAAAAATTAGAAAAACACTTTTTGGGTTTTATTTAGTGGGAGTGATTGCTTTATTTTTCTCTTTTTCGAAAATGGGAATGGTAGCAAGTTTATTTTTAATAAGCTCAGAAGGGTTTCTTTTTTTTAAAAACAAACCTTATTTAAAAAAACCAATTTTTTTAATTTGTGCTTCTTTTGTTTTTTTAGCAAGCTTATTTGTAACCAAGCAAGCTTTTTTTTCAAACAGACCAATCAATTCTAAAAATATCAAAGGTATTTTCGAGACAAGATTAAAACAGCTTAAAAGATCGATGCTTGTTTTTAAACAGTCACCTATTTTAGGAGTCGGCTCTGGTAACGCTAAAAGTGCTTATGAAAAAACATTATCTATTCCAAGCTTTTCTGCTTTAAATCAAAAAAACCTTCACAAACCACTAGCTCATAACTTATACACCGAAATATTAAGCGAATGGGGTCTCATTGGGTTTTTTCTTTTTTTCTCTGCTTTAGCGGTAATGTTTCTTAAAATTCCTATACAAACCACTAGTATCCAAATTTTAATTTGTCTTTTACTTGCCTACCTTTCCTCAGAAACCATTGCTCGCTTTGAAGTTTGGCTATTTTTATATCAAAATTATTTTTTTTTAAATTTGCTTAAACATAAAAAACATTTAAAAATTTAACTTGAATCCAAAAGAAATAAAAAAAATTCTCATCATCGGCAATCGCTTACTAGGTGATAGTCTGATCACTCTTCATACGCTTTCTTCTCTTAAACAATTTTTCTCGTCCTCTTCTTTTCATTTACTGACAAGCACTTACACAAAAAAAATTTATGAAAACACTCAATTATTTAAAAAAACTTTCACTTTCAATGAAACAAAAAATTATCATCATAAGCAAAATATTTCTTTAAAACAAAAAATAAAACTGCTCTTTGCTTTAAAAAAAGAACAATACAAGATGGTGATGATTTTCCCAGGAGGATTTGGTTTTGCATTGCTATGCTTTGCTCTTAAAATCCCCATTCGTATCGGTCATCAAAGTGATGGACGTTCTTTTTTATTAACTCATAAAACCCCTTTAAATCAAAAAATCCCTAATTATGATAATTATAAAAATTTACTTAATACCCTTCCTTTTGAAATTCCTTATAAAAAATACAAACTTCCTATAAAAAATTCTTCTTCCTCTTCTTTAATATTAAAAAAAAATTATTTCGTCGTAGCTCCTTGTGCTTCTGAAAAAAACAGAGCCTGGAATCAAAAAGAAATGAAAACTCTATGCTTAAAAGTCTCTCAAAAAACAAAAAATGAAATTGTCTTCTTAGGGCTTAAAGAAGAAAAACAACAAATCGAAACAATCAGCAAAAAACTCAAAGGCATCAATCTCGCTGGAAAAACTAATTTTGAAGAACTTTGCTCTATTATTAACCAAAGTCGTTTTTTTCTAGGAATGGATACCGGGCTTGCCTATATCGCTGGCAACTTAAACAAAAAATCAATGATCCTTTACGGTCCTGCTAACCCAATTCTCTCTAGACCCAATGAAACCAATATTCTTGCTATTTACAAACAAGATCCTAAAATTCCGATTCATAAAAGAAAAAAATATCCTAAAAAATTTGACATCAATCAACTAACAGCAAACGATGTTTTTAGAATAATAGTTAAAAAAGAATTTTTGTCATTTCTAAAATGAAAAATTAATGACCTGACTTAATGAAAAAATCTTTTTGATGATTAACATCGTCCTTAGATTCAGGAGTTTCAAACGATTCAATTTGCTCCATTGGTTTTTCAAGTTTTCTAATACGTGTTGATTCTAGTTCTCTAAAATCCTTAGAAGCACTTTCAAGACTTTTTCCAACATTATTCATTTTATCAACAAATTTCTGCCATTCTTTTTTGAAAGAAAACACCGCTTTTTGAATTTCAGCTGCTTTCTTTTCTACCTTAAAAGCCGAAACCGACTGACGAATTAACGACAAAACAGCATAAAGAGTCATCGGAGAACAAAGAATGATTTTCCTGTCCAGCGAATAATCAATTAAACCTTTATCCTCCACATTAATAAACGCATACATACTTTCATGAGGGATAAAAATAAGCGCATAATTAATGGTTCCATTTTTAGGATCCACATATTCTTTGTCCCCAATTTGTTTAATGTGATTTCTGATATCTTTAATAAATCCTTTCTTACTTTCTTCTTTTTCCAATTTACTTTTTGCTTCTAAAAATGAATTATAATTCTTAAGAGGAAACTTCACATCCATATAAACCTTTAATTTTCCCGGTAAAAAAAACGTATAATCAGGTCGAATTTTTTTCCCATCTTCTCCCTCCTGCTGCTTTTGTCTCTCATAACTCTTGCCCTCAACAAGGCCAATAATACTAATAATATCCTCCGCCGCTCTCTCGCCCCAAGCACCTCTCTCTTGTGAATTAGAAAGAATCCGATTGAGCTTTGTTGTTTCTTGCCCTAAAGAACTAATTTGTTTTTGAGAATTTTCCAATTGCCCTTTAAGAAAAATCGTATTGTCCCCTAAATATTTAAGCTGAATCCCCATCGTTTTAAAATGCGACCCTAAACTCTCTTCCGAACTTTTTAAACGTGACCCCAAACTCTCTTGCGAACTTTTTAAAAGAGCCTTAAACTTATCTTCAGCTAAATTAAAAAAAGAATTTTGATTTTTATCTAACGCCTCTTTAGAAAGACGCCCAAAAAGATTTTCAAACTCTTTTTCAATCGAATGATTCTTCTTATGAAAAAAAAGAGCTAAAAACCAACCTAACCCACTCCCTAAGAGAATCCCAAAAAAGAACACCTGTAAAGAAAGTAAAACCATTAATCTACACTATACCTTTCAATTTAAAATTAAAAAAGTTTAATTTTAAGCTTTTCAAAAAAAAAAATCCTTAAAATTAAAACCCTCATCTAAAAATAATCGCTTTCTAAAAAACTTTTCAAATCAGCTCAAATCTTCTCTAATTATTTTAAAAAAGTATCGTTTTGACTCATTAGAGTCATTTTGATTCGATTTTTTGGGAATTTTTTGATTTCATAAAGGAAAAAAAATTCTCTTTTTTTAAAAAAAAGGCTTTTTTTCCTTTTTATTTTTTTAAAAATTGGCACAAACATTGCTTATTATTTTATGAAAATCAATAAAAGGAGATAAACCATGTACTTAACAACATATAAACCATTTGACAATTTAATCGACAATTTTTTTTCATTAGAAAAGACTAAAAATACCTTTGAGCCTAAAGCCAATATCTATGAAGATGACAAAAGCTACCATATCGATCTTGAGCTTGCTGGTGTCAACAAAAAAGATATTAAGATTGAAATTAAAGAAGGAGCCCTTTCGATCAAAGGAGAAAAAGAGAAGAAAATAAAAGAACCTAACCGTATCGAATCTTTCTACGGAAAGTTTGAAAGAAGCTTTAATTTAGGAGATGAAGTAGAAGAAGCATCTATTGAAGCCAATCATAAAGATGGCATTCTTTCAATTACTTTACCTAAAAGAGAAGAAGTAAAAGAAAAAAAATTGATCAAAAAAATAGAGATTAAGTAAATCAAGTAAATCATTTTTTTTAAAGGGAGCTTTTCTTGAAAAGAGCTCCCTTTTTTAAAAGGACTTACAATTTCTTTAAATTAAAAATCATTAATAGAAAAGTCATTTCGAGTCCACCAAGCTGTTTTGTTACTACCAGTAGGTAAATAATGAAGATAAACTTTCTCCCCTTGTAAAGAAACCATATTTGTGGGAGTTTCTTCTATTTCTATTTTAGTACAGTTAACAAATAAACCTTCTCCATCAAGGAAAACTTGCAGCTTTGACATTAAACAGGCGCAAAGCATTTCTGTGGTAGGGTCTCCTGGAGTGATAACGATTCTTTTTAAAGTTTCTTTTTCTTTGTCTTTAAAAAAGTTTATCAAAGGATCTTTTTGAGATAACTGGAAAGCATGATCGATATGATTATCAATGAAATCATGCCATTTCTTTTTTAGGTTTTCAAAAATTTCCACCATATTTTGATGACCATCAAGTGGCTTTGATTGCTTTGCTTGTAAAAAAACTCGGATCATTTCATTATGCCCATGAGGCACAGAACATTTTTTAGAGCTTCCAGAAATAAGGCGATGAGCCATACTAAAGCGACGTCTAAAAATAAGTTTAAATCCCATTTTAATGACTTAAAAGAAATCCCCAAACCCGTGACTTTTAATCACTTGAAAAAAATCTTTTTTAAGACTTTCATTGCTTTTCATACAGCCTCTAAAAACAGAAGTACTCATATTAGTGGCAGGTTCTTTAACACCTCTCCAATGCATACAAAAATGCTTTGCTTGAACAAGGACACCAACTCCTTTAGGAGAAACTGTTTTTTCAATCAAATCAGCAATTTCTACCGTTGCTTCTTCTTGAATCTGTGGTCGACTCATAATCCAATTTAAAAGACGACTAAATTTTGAAATCCCCACAACCCGTTCACTAGGCACAACTCCCACCCAAGCTTTACCAATAACAGGTACAAAATGATGACTACAAGTACTCCGCACTGTAATTGGCCCTAAGACATACAGTTCATCAAGTTTTTTAAAATTAGGATAATCTTTCGTTTCAGGAATCGGATAATATCGACCTCGAAAGACTTCATCAATATACATTTTAGCAATTCGTTTACTCGTCTCTTGTACATTATGATCATTTGCTGTGTCAATGATTAAAATTTCCAACAGCTCTTGTATTTTTGCTTCAATTTCTATTTTAAGAGCTTCTATTTCTTCCCCTCTGATAAAAGCTGAAATATTATCATTGGCAAAAAAAGAAGCTTTTTTATCTAATATTCGTTTTTTAATCGTTTTAGAAATAGGTGCTTCATCTGGCATGGAATAAGTTAAATTTAAAAAAAAACGTTTAAATTAATATTTATTAATTTATTTATTTTTCAAACGACTCCTTAATGTTAATATTTTAATTAAATATAACATCATTATTTATTAAGATAAAAAATTTAATCTTATTTTTAGTTTTTACCTTTTTAAATAGATTGATTCTCTTAAAATACAAATAACCTAAAATGACTTCTTCTCTTTTACCATCCCTTGTTGTTGAAACAGGCAACCATCCAAGTCATGTTGTTATTTGGCTTCACGGATTGGGAGCAGATGGCGAAGATTTTAAAGATATTGTTCATGAGTTAAAACTTCCAAAAGATAAACCGGTTCGATTTATTTTCCCTCATGCTCCTTATCGAAAAATAACTATCAATGGGGGGGTAGAAATGAGAGCTTGGTGCGATAGTGTCGGTTTTGAAATCACAAGTCGTATTGACTTAGAAGGGGTAAAGCAATCTAAAAAAAAAATCGAAGCCCTCATCAAAGCTGAAAAAAATAAAGGGATTGCTTCTGAAAAAATGATTCTAGCTGGGTTTTCTCAAGGAGGTGCCATTGCTTTACAAACGGCTCTTTTAAGCCAAACAAAACTAGGGGGAGTGATGGCTTTATCGACTTATTTTCCAAGCCTTTTTGTGTTTGAAAAAATGAAAAAAAATGAAGTCGAAGAAAAATTAACGATTAACAAAAAAATCCCTATTTTTTTAGCTCACGGCAAAGAAGATCCTGTAGTCCCTTTAAAAGCAGCTTTACTTTCCAAAATTTTTTTTGAAAAACACCAACTAAATGTAACCTATAAAGAATACTCAATGCCTCATAGCCTCTGTGAACAAGAAATTGAAGATATTTCATCATGGCTTACAAAAAGACTAAACTCCAAATAAAAGCATTGCTTGTTTATAGTTTTTTCAGATTTATCAAAGTGAAAAATAAAATAAACAATCAAAAAAAAGTAATGGTTTAAAATATTAAATTAAATTAAATTAAAGTTACAATAGAGTGTAATAAATGATATTGTATAATTTACACACCTTAAATCAATATTAGAGCATTATAATAGGAGAAAAAAAATATGAATTTTAATCGTAGAAATTTTTTAAAAACAACTACTATCAGTAGTGGTCTTTTATTATTACCATTTAGTTTAGAAAAAAAATTATGGGGACTGGAGTCTTCGGGGTCTTTACTTAAAGACAAACAAGCCTTTTTGGATAAGTTAAGACTTGGGTTTTCAAAAACTGGCTATCGAAAAAATACTGATGAAGGATTGGAAGTGAAGGCTCTTGTAAAGGAAGGCCTTAAATCTCTTAATAAAAAAATCAGCGAACAGGGGACATTAATAGAAAAACCAATCAATTTAAAAAACATCCCAACGTATTGTAGGTATGCTTGGGCCCTTGCTATATTATCAAAAGGAAAAAATGAGAGTGATGGAGAGATTTATGGGGTAATAAAGAAAAAGATGTATCGTATGGCTATAATCATTCATAGGGTAGAAGTAACAAAGCCCAATAGTTATAAACGTTTTCATTTTTCGTGTTTTGCCATACCGAATACTTTTGTTAATGTGTATTTTTATAATTTTAAAGATATGGTTGGAGTAGAGAAAGGGACCATAAAAGACCCCTTAATCGTAAAAGGACACGACGTAATTGTCGAACTAGCAAAGCAGGCTTGGACACAACCGTATAGGAATGATGAAACTGATAAAAATCCATTCCAAATTGCTCGTTTTAAAGGGCATGTTTGGTGGGTAACGGCTAATGCTATCACTTATAGGCCTGTCTATCCAGTTGCAGTTGCTTTAAATTCTATTGTTGGTATTGATGTATTGGTGGAGGTCTGTAATAGAGCCATTGATTTTCTTTACCCAGGAAACAAAAAAGACCCATTTTGGGAGGAAGGGTTTACCTCTGATGGTCTTGGATGGGGACATGGCACTCAAAATTATACATTTGGTTACCCTGCACAAGGGGTTCAGGCACTACTTGACATGAAAAAAAATTTCCTCAATTCACCTTGGGATAAAGGAAGTCGTGAACAAACTAGAACTAATGTGAAAATATTTTACGTACTCAAAGCTTTTGTACGTGGATCTCAGTGGATGAGGTACAAGGGTTTCATACACCCAGTAACAGGACGTAATTGTAAACAATATGTTGAGCCAAAAGCTAGAGATGCTTCTAAAAGTAAATTTGTTGGTATACTTAAAAATATATTAAATCATTTTGTAGATTATCTCCCTTCGGTTATTAAAGATAAACAAAAATTTGGAGTGTATGAAAAAGAAATATTAGATTTAAAAAAAGAAATGAAAAGTAAAACAGGTGTTTTTATGGATGATTATAAAGGTGTTTATACAGGAACAAAATATTTTTGGTGCAATGACCTGATGATTCGTAAAAGTAGAAATTTTTACTGTACCATTAATATGGCTTCATCAAGAGTGAGTGGTATTGAGTTTGGGTCTGATGATAAAAATCAAAATGATATGTATCATTATCATTCTGCAGCTGGTTCGACTTTTTTTTCTAAGGAAGGTTATGAAGCCTGCCATGCTCTTGGGGGCCATAATCTTACTGCTTTACCAGGGGTGACGGCTAAACGTGGGGAAAATAGTGACATTTTTAGTATCACTACTTGGAAGGGTTTTAATAGTTTCCACAACTTTTGTGGTGGCACAGGGTTACGTGGGCGTAATGCATGTTGTGGTTTTATCCAAGAGTTTAATACAAGGAATGAAAAAATTAAAAGCCTACCTAAGGTTGTAATGGGGGTGTATGTGAAGAAAGGTTATTTTATTTTTGATGACATGATGCTTGCTTTAGGGACTGGCATTAAATTAACCTCATCTGGATCTAACAAATTCCCGATATGCACAACGGTCGAAACTGCTTATTTTGAAAACCCAATAACCGTTACAGAAAATGGGAAATCAAAAACTTACGATACAACAAAAAAAAATAACGTTAATTTTGTTTTAAAGAAAAGTAAAACAGATGCCCTCAATTGGATCGAGCAAGAAAATAAATTTGCGTATGCTCCCCTCAGTAAACATAACAAGAGTGCTGTAGAGGTGGAAATTGGTGATCGAAAAACGATTTGGAACAGACAAAGTTATCCAAATCAGAAGAAAAAAAACTTACCTAAAAATATGAACGTTCTTGATATTCGTATTAATCACGGCAAGAGCCCATTTAAGGGCGGATATGCGTATTTAGTCTATATGGGTGATAAAAAAGCTTCTCAGTCATTTAAAACATCCCCTATACAAGTCATTTCTAATAGCAGTAAAGTACAAGCGGCTTTGTATTCTAATGGAAAAAATAGTCAAGTGGTACAGGCTGTTTTTTATAAAAGTTCTACTTTAGAAATCACAAAAGATTTTAAAATAAAAGCTACTATGCCATGTATTTTTACGTTTGAAGAGGAAAATGGTAGTGTGAAAGTGACTTTGTGTGATCCCCTATTCGATGTTTCTTTAAAGTCTATAAAAATTTCAATAACAAAGCCAATTGAAGGCAAAGCGGTTAAGAAGAAAAAAAAATGGTATGAAATCAACCTAAAGAGTGCTAGAAAGCCTTATGTAGGTCGACCAGTGAGTGCAAATTTCAAATTAGTTTAGAAAAAGAAAAAGAAGAACGTTTCCTGGTGGTTTTTTTCTATTGTTGATGAAGGACTTGCTAAAAGTATAATTTAGAAAATCCTAACTAGACTATATAGACACTTATCATAGACACTTAATTTGTCAGAGGAAACTTGTTTTTTTTTGACATCTACCAAATTATTTGGAGTTTCTAATGTTTAACAGAAACTTCCCGAGGAAATCATACGAAAATAAATATATTAGTATCCAGAAGAGCTTGTAAAAAAAGGGAAGGTCGTTGTTTATGATGAGGATGATATTGTTTTTCTAAAAGATGGCAATCAGAAAATAAAAAATATTGTGATTTCACAAAAAGAAAATTTGAATATTTTATAGCAAGAACATTTTTATAAAATTAGATGGATTTGGTTTCAATTTATTTTTATTGGTGTAAATTTGTAGGTTGCTATACATTAAGAACGAACATGCCCTTCTCCATACACTTTGTACTTAAATGTTGTTAAATCACGTACCCCCATGGGGCCTCTTGCATGTAACTTTCCTGTTGAAATCCCTACCTCAGCTCCAAGACCAAAACAACCCCCATCTGAAAAACGAGTTGACGCATTCACTAAAACACAAGCCGAATCCACTTCTTCTAAAAAACGTTTTTGATTTTCATAACTCTCAGTAACAATCCCATCGGTATGATGAGAAGAATAAGTATTAATCCACTTTATCGCTTCATCAGTGTCACTGATTATTTTAACAGAAAGCTTCATAGCTAAAAATTCTGTTTGAAAATCTTCTAACGTCGCTTTTTTAATCTCTTTAAAAAAAGAAGCACTTTCCTCGTCTCCTAAAATCTCAACCCCACTATCAAGCAAAGCTCGTAGTAAAGACTGTGTTGCTGGGTATTTTTTATGAATTAAAAGTGTTTCGACTGCATTACACACTCCAGGTCGCTGAGTTTTAGCGTTGATCACAATTGATTTAGCCATGCTTTCTTTTGCATTTGCATCAATAAACAAATGACACAGTCCACTATCATGTTTAATAACCGGTATAGAGGTATGATCTAAAACATAATCAATCAACCCTTTACCACCTCTAGGAATGACCAAGTCAATCAAGTCTTTTTCCATAAGCAGTCCTCGCATCTTAGTCCTATCAATATCATCAATAAGCTGCATCCCATTTAAAGAAATGTTTGCTTTCTCAAAACTTTTCAAAATCAAATCTGAAAAAACTCTATTGGTAAAAGAGGCTTCCCTCCCTCCCCTTAAAATACAAGCATTCCCACTCTTTAAACAAAGAGAAGCAATATCAATGACCACATTAGGTCTTGATTCAAAAATAACAAATAACACTCCAATTGATACCCTCTGTTGATAAACCGTCAGTCCATTGGGCAGTTTTTTAGAATACACAATTTCTCCTACTGGATCCTCAAGCTGTTCAATTGATTTAACCGCTTGGCTTAACAATTTAAGGCGATCTGAGTTTAACGTTAAGCGATCCACTAAAGACGCTTTTAAATTAGTTTCTTTTGCCTTCTCAAGATCTTTTTTGTTTTCATTTAAAATAAAAGTCTTCTCTTTAAGCAATAATTCACTCAAAAAAGATAAAGCAAGATTTTTAGTTTCTGTTTTAAGAAGACTTAAACTATAAGCTGCTCTCTTAGCCTTAAAAGCGATTTGCTTAAAATCTAAATTAGAATGATTTTCTTGCAAAAAAAAATCAACCCCACTTTTCAATATCTTGTTCAATATGAGTTATGATTTTATGATCAATGGCTTTCATACAATTTTCCAAAGCACTAAAAACTGCCTTAGCTCCACTGCTACCATGTCCAATATAAATAGGTTTTTTAACCCCTATCAAATTAGCTCCTCCAAAAGATTCTGCATCAGTATTCTTTTTGATACTTTTAAAAACTTCTTTTAAAAGGTACCCTCCTAATTTATACTTAAAACTCGTATAAACTTCCTTTCGGATTGTAGATGTTATCGCTTTAACACCGGTTTCTAAAGACTTAAGCAGTATATTACCAACAAATCCATCCGCCACAATCACATCGACTTTATTAGTCAAACAATGAGCTGGTTCAATATTTCCTATAAAATCATAAGGAAGCTTTTCAAGCATTTTATAAACTTTAAAAGTTAATTCATTACCTTTGGTGGATTCTTCTCCAACGCTTAAAAGACCTATTTTAGGAGAAACATTTCCCAAAATATACTTCACATAGTTATAGCCCATCACCGCAAATTGTTTTAAATACCTAGGGTGACAATCCACATTAGCCCCCGCATCTAATAAGTAAGAAAATGACCCATCTTTTCTCGGTAAAGGAGACATGATAGCAGGTCGCTTGACTCCATCAATGCGACCCACAATCAAAAGAGCTGCTGCTAAAGTGGCTCCTGTATTTCCAGGAGAAAAAAAACTATCATAAAGACCATTTTTAAGCCCACGACAACCAACCATAACAGAGGCATTTTTTTTAGCCCGACACGCTTTGGAAGGATGCTCATCCATTGAAATGACTTCTTCAGCATGAATTAAGGTAATACGATTTTTATCATAAGAAAATGTTTCTAAATTTTCTTTAATAACAAACCGATCTCCAACCAAAAAAGTATGAAGATTTTTATATTGTTTACAAGCACTCAAGCACCCTTTGATAAGCTCATAAGGGGGCATATCGCCACTCATGACATCCACACCAATTTTTAACATTTTTAAAAAGTTAAAAAAAACAATCTAATCTTTTTTAATGATTGTTTTGCCCTTATACATACCACAATGATGACAAACATGATGAGGCTTCCTTTTTTGACCACACTCAGAACAAAGGGATAAGGTATCAAAGCTCCTCTTATCGTTAGCCCGTCTTCTCATCATTGTTTTTGATTTTGACTTTCGAAATTTTTGTACTGCCATTTTATTTTTATTTTAAAAAAACCTTTTTTGAATTCAAATCAAATAATTTGTTTATTTTAAAAAATTATTAAAAATCATAGCATTATTTTTTTAATACTTCAAATTAAAAAACAAGCAACCTATAGTTATCATTTTTAACTTTATTTTTATTCCCTTATTTAAAGGGACCCCTTCAAAAAATTTTATAGGAAAAGATCCCAATATAAGGTGTTTTTTAAAAGACAATATGATTTTTAGAAATGTCTCTTTTAAACCAAATACACAGATCACCTTGTTCTTTTAAAATGTAATTGAAAAAAAGGTATCAAAAATACCTTATGGGAAAGGGTAACAATCCAGTTTTAATTGATTCTCAAACAACTACCTTTGGTTTAATGATTTTTTTTTCCATTAAAAAAGGTGACCGGAAGCTCATTTTTTGCACTGATTTAGGGGCATGGGGTTTCAAAAAACTTGAAAACATAAAGACACAAAAAAAATATAAACTCATAAACAATTTCTCTCTTTTACAACTCTTTGGCTTGAAAGAAGATCTAGATTGAATAAAAATTCTAAAGAAACTATAAAAGCTCGTTGAGATTTTTAAAGAATAATGCTAAAATAGCCAAAGGAATTAAAAATGATTGGTATTATTGAAATTAAAGGCAAGCAATATTTTTTTGATAAAGAAAAAGCAACTCTTAAAGTAGACCGTCTTGATTTAAAAGAAAAATCTATTTACAAAGACATCAAAGTACTTTATTTTAAAGATAAAAATGGTAATGTACATATCGGCCAACCTTATGTAAAAAATGCTTTTGTTAAAGCAACTATTGAAAAAGAAATTAAAGCTGAAAAAATCCTTGTGAGACGATACAAGCCTAAAAGTGGTTATCAAAAATCAAGAGGACATCGACAAAAATTAACTTCTCTTAAAATTGAAGAAATTTCTATTTCCTAAATTTTTTTTTTACCATTTCAATTAAAAAATTTTCTTTTCTATTAGAATTGAAAACGTTGATTAAAACAAAAATTATTTTAAAAAAAGAAACCATCAAACAAATGACAACTACCGGTCACGCTTCTTATCCTTTAATTTTAAGAGGTTTGTTTCCAAAATTAAATTATTATCACAACCTTTGTACTGCTTTATCTACTTTAGAATACCATTTTATTTATTCTTTAAAATTAATGACTCAAGTTGCTTTTGATACCAACATCAAAAAAGGCTTTTTTGATTGCCAAATCAATCAGACTCCTGAAAAAGATTTATCTACTTTAAAAGTGCTTTCTCAATCTTTTTTAATTGGAATTGAAATGGTAAAAAAAAAACATAAAACCATGTTAGATTATGAAATTAAAAAAGCATCGTAGGAGAAAAAATCATGGCAAGTAAAAAAGGAAAAGGATCAACTGCTAACGGTAGAGATAGTCAGTCCAAACGTCTTGGAATCAAAAAATACGATGGAGAAGTTATTAAAGCCGGTAATATTATAGTACGCCAAAGAGGGACTCGTTTTTATCCTGGTGAAAATGTTTCTATAGGGAGAGATCATACTCTTTTTGCTCTTAAACAAGGTCAGGTAAAGTTTTTTTCTAGTAAAAATAAAAAACTCGTTAGTGTTATTTAACTAATGTGTGGCATTTTTGCTTGTATTGGCATTAAAGAAATCCACAAGGTCCTTTTAAACGGATTAAAAAGACTGGAGTATCGAGGGTATGACTCAGCTGGGATTTCTTTTATTGATAACAATAAAAAACAACTTCGTGTTTATAAAGAGGCTGGGAAAGTCTCAAAACTAGGGGCTAGGATCTCTGAGCTTAATAATAAAGAAACACAGGTAGGCATTAGCCATACTCGTTGGGCCACACATGGAAAACCTAATAAAAAAAATGCCCACCCCCATGTAAATAAAAAAAAAACAATTGCGATTGTTCATAATGGCATCATTGAAAACTACATTGAGCTCAAAGAAGAGCTTCTTAATTTTGGGTATAAAATTATTTCGGAAACTGATTCCGAGTTACTCGTTCATTTAATTGACTATTTTTACAAAGGAGATTTAAAAAAAGCTCTTAAAAAAGCTCTTTCAAAAGTAGTCGGTACCTATGGAATCGCTGCTATTTCAAGAGAAGAACCCAATAAAATTTTTGGAGCCAGAAAAGGTTCTCCTTTAATTGTAGGGGTTAAAAATGGGTCTGCTTTTCTTTCTTCTGACACTGCTTCAATTGCCCCTCACACTAAAGAAGTCATTTATTTAGACGACGGAGAAATTATTTCTTTGGAAAAAGAAAGTTATAATATTTCTTCGTTATCCAAAAAATCGATCGAAAAGAAAACCACTTATATTGATTTTGATACCACTTCTATTCAAAAAAGAGGGTATGAACATTTTATGTTAAAAGAGATTTTTGAACAAGTAGAATCAGTTCGAAATACGTTTTTAGGAAGAATCTCTTTAGACAAAGGAACTGTCACTTTAGGGGGACTAAATATGAGTATCACAGAAATTAATAAAATCAAACGAGTGGTGATTCTTGCTTGTGGGACTTCTTGGCATGCCGCCATGTTAGGCGAATATTTTATTGAAAATTGGGCTAATATTCCTGTAGAAGTTGATTATGCTTCTGAGTTTACTCACCGAAACTGCATTCTTGAAAAAGACACGTTTGTGATTGTTATTAGTCAATCAGGAGAAACAGCCGACACATTAAGTGCTTTAAGAGAAGTCAAAAACAGAGGACTTAAAGTTTATGGAATGGTAAATACAGTTGGTTCAAGTATTGCAAGAGAAAGTGATGGAGGCATCTATATTCATGCTGGTCCTGAAATAGGAGTTGCTTCTACAAAAGCGTTTACATCTCAAGTGGTTGCCTTACTGCTTTTAAGTATTTATTTTGGAAGAGCACGCTTTTTATCCAAATCAAAGGGTATTGAAATATTAGAAGAAATCAACGACATTCCAAACAAAATAAAAGAAACTCTCCAATTAAAAGACGAAATCAAAAAAGTAAGTGAAAAATATCTCATCAAAAATCATGCCCTCTACCTTGGAAGAAGCTATAACTTCCCCATCGCTTTAGAAGGTGCTCTAAAATTAAAAGAAATTTCTTATATTCATGCAGAGGGATACCCTGCCGCTGAAATGAAACACGGTCCTATCGCCTTAATTGATAAAAATATGCCTGTAATTATCATTGCCACTCAAAGTCAACTCTATGACAAAACCCTCTCTAACATCCAAGAAATCAAAGCACGGGAAGGTAAAATCATTGCAATTGCCTCTAAAGGGGACTTGAAAATTAAAAATTACTGTGACCACGTACTTTATGTGCCTCAAACTATGGAAACTCTTTCAACTCTGCTTAATATCATTCCCCTTCAGTTAATCGCTTATTATACCGCTCTTGAAAGAGGGTGCAATGTTGATCAACCAAGAAATCTTGCTAAATCCGTTACAGTAGAATAATTTCAACTGTTGAAATAAAATAGCACCAAAGTACTCCCCCAACTACCTCTCTTTCACGGTTTCCAATACACACAAAAACCATCTTAGGTGATTACGTTCTAACTTATGCTTGATCTCCGCCATAACCATATTTCATGATCATAACCCAAAATATATATTTCATTTAGGCCAAGTCCTTACTTTACATTACCTCACAAATCCAAGTATAAACACCACTTAAGATCTTTATTGTCTCTCATAAGAAAGCCTCTTTCAGGCTTACTAAAATGAAACATTTTAAACTCTCAATCACCTAAGATGGCAAAAAAATCTACTGAATGATACATTTTCTTTAAAATTATAGGGGCTTAAAAAATACCAGTACCTGATTATCAAACGTTAATGAAACCAATTTTAGAAATCTCTGTGTCAGAGCAGAAATTTTCAGAAGCAGTTGAGGTAATGGGAAACTAGTTTAACCTCTCTGAAGATGACCAAAACGAAACAACAAAGCACGATAAAAACCTATGGAGTATTAGGGTTGGTTGGTCAATCACATATTTGCTAAAAGCGGGACTCGTTGAGCGATCTAGAAGAAATTATTTTAAAATTACAAAGATGGGAAAGGAGGTTTTGAAAAAGGCTCCCGATAAAATAAACTACCAATATTTATCTCAATTATCTGAATCTTTTCGAAATTTTATTAAAGGCAAATCAACCAAAAATACTTACCAAGATGACACTACTAAACTTACTACAGTTTCAAACACAACCCCAGGAGAACACATTGACACTGCATTTATAGAGATTGAAGAGGTTCTCAAGGGTGATCTTTTAGATCGTATCCGTAAAAACTCTCCGAAGTTTTTTGAGGAATTGGTGGTGGCCTTATTGTCTGCGATGGGATATTTGTAAAAGTCAAACAACCCTACGAAGTCTGCTGGGGAGATGAAGACTTTTTTCTGGACTAAAGTTATGATCTCTAGGATAAATCGTTTTTTGGTGCTTTCTGCTGATTTTAATAGGGATACTGACATCTAAAAGAAAACCAAAAAAAGCTAGCGAAATTTTTTTAATCGATGAGAAGTCTATCAAAAACCTAGTAACAAAATTAATTTAATACCCTTAATCTCTAAAAGAGAAAATAAGTTTAAAAAAAAATCATTTGATCGTTAAAATCTAACTAAATTTAATTAACAGATGATTCTAAAATTGCATAAAAATAAAAAGAATGTAAAAATTCTACTCTACGCTGGCTTAGCTCAATTGGTAGAGCAGCTGATTTGTAATCAGCAGGTTGCGGGTTCAACTCCCGTGGCCAGCTAAGTGTTTTTTTTTAAAAAAAAAACACTAGTTTAAATTTTTAATAATAAAGTGTCGATAATTTTATATACTTTACTTTATAATAAAATTTTAAAAAAAAAAAAAATTAGAGACAAAAATAATGGAAAATAGAACAAAAGAAGAAATCGCTTTAGACCTCTCCCAAGGAGATGAAAATATTAAAGATAAACTATTAAATGGAGAAATAAAAAATATTTTCATTATCAAGGGTTATTTTGAAGACCAAAATAGAAAAAGAAAACATTATTTTTCTATGACAATGAAAAAAAACCCTGCAAGTATTCAAAACATAATCGCCACTTCCCCTTCTCTTTCTACAACAGGGCACATCAACATAAAAGAAAAATGGGAAAATTTTTTTTCGTTTCAATACGCTCAGTATGCTAGTAAAAATACAAGTAATAAAGAATCAGCTACTGTTATCAAAATACTACAAAGCATCACAGCTAATAAATTAACTTCTTTATTACACTCTTCTAACTCAAATCGAGATTTGGATCAAATATTAAATTTGTTTTCAGATAATCTCTACAATTACACCGGCCAAGATGTTAATTTAAAATGCCACATCGACAATATCAATGAGCTTGAATACATCTATGGGAATCAACAGATCCAGCTAGCAGAACAACAACAAAGAGAAACGAAGGATAAAGACGCTAAAGATAATAAAGAACCTGAAGATATTAAGCCAACAGGCCCTAATTTAAGTAGTCTCAATTATTGGAAAGAACGCTACCCTAATATGGATTTTCTAAAAGCAACTAGCGTTATTAGTATCAAAGGTCAACCTCCAAACTATCATGAAAAAGGGGATAAGCTATATATTAAGCTTGACATTTCTTCTCCAAAGGAAAAAGAACTTGCAAAAAAACTAAATGTTTATAATGAAAAAACGGATCAAGCTTACAAAGTCGCCTCTACTATTTTAGAAATCACTAAAGATAATGTTGAAACTTATCATGTTGTAGCTCAAGTTACAGAAAATAAAGTAGCAAAGATATTAATAGAAGACAAACATGCTTTATTAGCAGCTCCTACTCCTCCTAAAAAAAAAATGCTTGAAGACGAAATCAAAAGCAATAAAAAAAAATTGTTTAATTTTATTATGGTTGGATCTATCGTTTTGGCTTTTTTAATAGTCACTTTAATAGCTTTATTTCTCTAGTTTATTTTTAAAAAAAGCAGCTTCTCTTTGAATAATTTTTAAAAGAGAAGGAATTTTATTTTTTTCAAAAGAAAAAATCCTTTTTGAAAATATTTTCAAATCTTCTTTGGTGTCAATGCTAATTCTCATTTTTGAATAATGGTATTCTTTAGGTGCTTTTTTAATATTAATACAAAAAAGATGTTGGTTACGATAAAGAAACTGAGTTGGGTGTTCTCTCTCAAAAGAATCAACTGCTAAAGAAGCTGCTTTTTTTAAACTAGCTGTTTTCACGACTTCCACCCCAGCTCCATAAGGTAGCCCTTCAAAATAAGACACGTCATGCCTCACCTTATCATGTAGCCTCACAATTCCAAGCAAGCACTTCACTGATGTCAATGGATTATCAGCGGTGACTCTTACAAAAGTGTTTGATGGCACTGCTTCACAAGCTTTTTCGTAACGCAAAAGCAAATCTTCTTCACTGCCCCCAACAATTAAAAGAGAATATTTTTTTTCTAAAAATGAAAAGGCTTCTTTTTCTTTTTCTGGCACTGCTAAAACAAGTGGCAACTTTGTTAAAAGCAAACGATCTAAAAGGTATTCAATGAGAGTCTTATTTTTTACTTTTTTAAAAACTTTTCCATACAGTCTCGCTGAATTAATTCTTGCTTGAATAATAATAGGGACTTTCATACCTTAAGAGAGGGTGGTTTTAAAGGTTTGAAATTTTTAAGAAAAGGGTTTACCGATGTTTTAATAAAATCTACGGTTATCACATCACTAAGCCCAATATAATTTTTAGCATTTTTAAGTTTGTTTAATGCTTCTTCTGAAAGATTAAAAGCAGGCTCTGCTGCGATAAGTTGTAAAAGGTTATTATTTTTTCCTTCTTCTTTAATGCGTTTACCAGCCTCCATTGATAAGACTCGTATCACTTCATGAAGTTTTTGTCGATCTCCACCATTTTTAACACTTTCCATTAAGATGTTTTCACTCATCATAAAAGGCAGCTCTTCTTGAAGATGCCTATCAATCATTTTTGGGTAAACAACAATTCCACTACTAATATTGCGATAAATATCTAAAATAGCATCTACTGCTAAAAAAGCTTGCGGGATCGAAAGTCGTTTATTAGCTGAATCATCGAGAGTCCTCTCAAACCACTGGGTAGATGCTGTGTAAGCTGTTGTGTGGTTTAAAGCCATCACAAAACGACTAAGAGATCCTATTCGTTCACTTTTCATCGGATTTCTTTTATATGGCATTGCCGAAGAACCTATTTGATTTTCTTCAAAAGGTTCTTCTAATTCTTTTTTGTTTTGCAAAAGCCTCATGTCAAAAGCAAACTTCGAAGCACTTTGCCCAAGAGAAGATAAAATAGAAAGGGCCTTATCATCCAATTTTCTTGTGTAAGTTTGACCTGTAATGAGTAAATTTTTTTCAAAACCACATTTGTTTCGAATGGATTCATCAATTTTTTTAATTTTTTTTAAATCGCCATTAAAAAGTTTTGCAAAACTTGCTAAAGTGCCTGTGGTTCCTTTGATGCCTCGAAAAGGAAGATCCTCTATAAAATCAATGACTGCTTGCAAATCTAAAAGAAGCTCTTGAAGCCAAAGACAAGCTCGCTTACCAACAGTAGTCAATTGAGCTGCTTGAAAATGAGTGTACCCTAAAGTAGGTAAATCTTTATATTTTAAAGCAAATTTTTTCAAATTAAAAATAATGTCTAAAATCTTACTTTTAAGAAGAAAAAAAGCTTTTTTAATCTGAATCAAATCCGTATTATCAACGACATAAGCAGAAGTGGCCCCTAAATGAATGATCGGTGCTGACTTAGGACAAAGATCACAAAAAGCATGAATGTGAGCCATCACATCATGTTTAAAATTTTTTTCATATTGAGCAATCAATTCATAATCAAATTTTTCTAAGTTTTCTTTCATTTGATCAATTTGCTCTTTTGTAATAGAAAGCCCTTGTTCTTTTTGAGCTTCTGCTAAATAAACCCACAACTTTCTCCAAGTTGTAAATCTAAAATGAGAAGAAAAAATAAATAACATTTCTTTTGAAGCATATCTTTTTTCAAGAGGATTTTCATACACATCATTAATTTGATTGTTTTGTTTCATCGAATTCCCTTTTTTATGATCCCTTAATAAATAAAATCAACGTTTTTTTCGCTTTTTTCTCTTTAAAGCAAGTTTTTCTTTAAACCTAAAAAACACTTCAACTGAAAAAGAATTCTTATTCCCAGCCCAATCTTCACATTCTCCCTCAAAAACATGCCTTTTTTTACGAGGCGTAAAAGCTCCTAAACGATAATTATGCTTAACACCATAAGTTTCTTTAAAAGAGTATTTAGAGGAAACAAGCAGATTTTTATTTTCTTTAGTCAAATAAGAAAAATCATAACTCCTTAAGGTTTTTCCATCGACTTTCAAAGTAATTTTTTTTATCCCACACCCTGTATACGAATTAATGGGTGTTTTTGGAGAATAAAAAGGTTTTAAATCCCAAGCAACTATAAAAAGCTTCATAGTCCCCCCATAATTAAAAAAAGAACGATTCTTAATTTTATAAATCTTATTAGCAATAACAGCTAAAATAGCAGGCACACGTGGTTTCACAACATCTTCTATTTTGGGAAGGTATTTTAAAGGATTGACAATACGTCCTTTTTTAAACTCTTCTAAAAGAAAATGAAGATGCGCTCCAAGTGATCTTCCTGAATTACCAGAAACCGCAAGAAATGTCTCAGGGTAAACTTTTACAAGATCTCTTTCAACGCTCCCTTTTTTTAAATGATAATAATAACTTCTTACTTCTTCATGTTCGATCACCATTAAATTGCCACAACCTAAAATAAGTTGTAAAGGATTTTTAGCACGATCTTTGGTAAAAATCACTTCCCCTTCTTTAATAGGGTACACTCTTTGGGTACCGGAAAAATCAATCCCATTATGAAAATGATCCCCTCGAAACTCTCCAAAAAGAGACGTGATGCGGTTTCTCCTTACAGGAAACGAAGTCGCCTTCCAATTAGCTTCTAAAAATAAAGGCACTAATAATAAAACAAAAAAAATAAGTCTCATAATTACTAAATTAAATCAATACAAAACGATAGTATTTAGTTTTCATTGTATCAAAATTCCCTTAAAAACACAATTTTTTTAAACAAAACAGCCAATGGTATAATTAATCTTTAAACAAAACAAATTAAGTTTTAGATTCAAAAATGGCTTTAGAAATTAATGGAGAAATCTTAGATGACGATTTAATCAATGAAGAATTAGATCATTTTAAAAAAAAACATGCTCCAGATCTAACTGAAAAAACACTCACTCAAAAAGAACTTTTAAAAAAAGTTAAAAATCATCTCATTAAAAAAACACTTTTATTTCAAGAAGCTAAAAAAAGTCATACTCATTTCTCTAAGCAAGAAATTGAAAACTTTTACAAAAAAAAAATGCAGTCTTATCAAAATGAAAATGATTTCTATACCCTCTACGGTCTATCTTTTTATCAAAAACAAAAAGTAAAACAACATCTTGAGCTTAATATGAAAGTAGAATCTTTATTAGAAAATTACTGTAAAGACATTCAACCCATCACAAAAGAACATCTAAAAATGTTTTATGAAGATAATTTGTCCTCATACCTTAGTCCAGAAAGTTTTACCTTGGCTATTTTAGCAACACAAGACAGTCCTAAATTGAAAAAAAAAATCGACTTTATTCAAAAAGAAACAAATCTTATCAAAAAAAAATCAGCTTTTATTAATCTAATAAAAACCACACCCCCCTTAACAGAAGACTATTTATTAAAAGAAATTCCTAAAAAAGAGATGCTTAAAAACAATCAATTTCAATTAATTCATTTTGAAGAGGGAGAGATTGCTACAAAAGAAACCACCTATCAAAAAAAAACTTTTGCCATGATCATTAAAAAACATGCGAGGATACTACTTTCTTTTGAAAAAACCAAGCAAAAAGTTTATCAAGACTTAATCGAAGAGCTAAGAATCCTTAAAGTACAAGCTTACTTAAATCAATTGGAAAAAAATGCTACTATCATCGATGATGGTACCAATACTAATCTATTTTCTTTTTCTTAGTTGAAAACAAAGGGTTAATTGGAGACAAGAAAATAAGTCCTAAAAAAAAAGAAACCATTAATAGAAGACTCACTTGTACTTCTTTAAAAGTCCAACCTAAAAAATTAATTTGCACACGTCTAGAAATATTTTGAACCACAAAAAAAACAATAGCAATAATGAAAACCCATCTTAAAATAAGTCGAAATTGATTTTTCCCCATCTTTAATTTAAGTATATAATGTTTACAAATTGACTTTAATAGACGATGTATCTTTTACTTAAAAAAAAATCTTCTTCAGAAAAAAGCTCAAAAAAAATCGCCAAACTTATTTGGAATACACTAAACTTCAATGACAACATTATTGTTACAGGAGCTCTTGGAGCTGGAAAATCATTTTTTATTAGAGAAATCCTAAGGCTTTCAAAGGTAAAACCCCCTATCCCTTCTCCTAGCTTTTCTTTAATATTGTCTTATGAAATCTATCTAAAAAAAAAATGGATTTCCTGTCATCATTTAGACTTATATCGCATTGCAAAAGAAAGCGAATTGTTTGATCTTGGCATCAATGACTATTTAAATCAAAATTGTCTTATTTTTATTGAATGGGCCAATCGATTTCCTAATTATTTTAACAAAAAAATAACCAAAGAAATCACCATCAATTTAAAAGAAAATAAACGTGTTATTTCCCTTTGGGAATATAATTAACATTTTCCCCAAATCCTATTTCTGTTACGTATTCATTATTAGGATCAAGCATTAACTTTCCATCAACTCTATATTTATAAAAAGTGCGATTAGAATCAATGTGTTTCTCAATCACCCAATACACCCCTTCTAAACGCATATAATCCACATACGGATCCCAGAGGTTGTCATTCCCTATCCAACTGACTTTTTGATAACGCTGATCTTTTAAAAAAAACTTATACACCCTACCTTTAATTCTCTTAGGGCTTTTTTTAATAAAAACCATATCCTTTTCTAAGTAAAAAGCCGACATCAAAGTCCCATAACGATCATTAACTTGGTGTGATTGACTAGGGTCATTAATCCAAACTTTATTAACAAAAAAACGATAGGTATATTCTCCTGCTTTGAGTTCTAAAGGAATAAAAACTTCATAAATACCATAATCTTTTTTTTTCATTTTAAATTTCCTCGTCCAATTTAAAAAGCTACCTGAAAGAGAAACTGTATCATTCTCTTTACCCCCATAGGTAAATAAAATCCCATCTTGGTATAAAATAGGGACTCCTATCCCCATTTGTTTCTTTTTTAAAATAGACTCTCGATACAAAAGATCAACTTTTTGAATGGACTCTATAACAACTCCATCATCTTTTTTAATGAAGGCTTGTTCGAAAGCCATTGAATAATTAACAAACAAAGCCGTAAGCAAGATGAAATTAAAACTAATTTTAAGCATTTTTTTTCCGAAAATAAATATATTTTTTCAGATCTTTTTTTGAATAAAAAGGCTTAAGGGGTACCCCATGTCCGCCTATATTTCTTTTTCTTCTTCCTTCAATTAAAAAAGAAATGGTGTCAAAAGATTTTTTTGAAGAAGGAATGGTTAACAACGTCCATAAGAGTTGTTGAATCTGAAGATGCAGTCCTTTATCTCCATAACGATTGATTTCAAAAGCTTTATTAAAATCTAAAATCAAAACCCTGTTTTCAATCCATGCTTTTCTTAAAATAATTTTTTTATTAAAAGAATCAAGCAGGCCTTCTTTAATTGACCGATAAGTGATAAGGTTTTTAATAATTTTAAAATAAGCACTCTCTTGTTTAAAATTAATTTTAGCTTTATCTTTAACCGCTATAAATTGAATGCGATTTTTGCGATCATCCATCTTTGGAAAATAATAAAGGATTAATTGATTTTCTCTCTTGTTAGTTAAAAGAGGCTTTTCTTTAATGATTTTTTTTTCAATAGGTGTTTTTTTAGACTGCGTTTTTTTTTGAGAATAAGGGGTGACTTGCTTAGACTTAGAAAAATGATTTGTTATGATTTCATAAAGATCAGAAAAAACAGAATTTTTTTGATAAAGCACCTGATAACGAACATAAAGAAAAGAACTGGCTAAAATAAAAAAAATAATTAAATAAAATCTAAATCGGTAATTAGGCTTAAGCATTTTAGAAGGTGGTTTTTTTGCAAAAAAAGCAGATTGATCAACTCGAAGAAAATTTGAATAAGCCGGTTTTGAATCAAGTTTTGAATTTTCTTGATGACTTTTGTTAAAATCAAAATACTTCATTTTGTAATATTCTTAAGAAGATTATCGATATTTTTTTCAGTCGCATTATTTCTTTTTTAAGTTTTGAAAATTTTTAAAAAATATTCTTTAAAAAAAAAGCAGAAAAATCATAATATAATCAAATCTTACTTGATAATTGACAAAAATAAAATTTCATATTTATTTTAAATACAACCTCTTGAAAATAGCAACATTAATCAAAAAATGAAAAGCAATACTATTAATTTAAAAAAAATCATTGATTATTCACAAAACACCAATGACAACCTTAAGATCAATTTAATTTCTAAAAATCACACATTAAATCGCCCTATTTCTCCAATTGAAATTAATCGACCAGGTTTAAGCTTAGTAGGATTCTATGATTATTTTGCTTATCACCGTATCCAAGTCATTGGTCAAGGAGAATATGCTTATCTTAAAAAGATAAAAACAGATTCTCAAAAAAAAGAACTCAAAAAAATGTTTTCTTATGAGATTCCTTGTTTTATTTTTTCTCATAAAAACATACCCCCTAATTTTTTTATCGAAATGGCAAAAGAAAAAAAAATCCCTGTTGCTGTTTCAGAATTAGAAACAGGCCATTTGATTAAATTGATTAAAAATTCATTTAGAAAAATTTTAGCTCCCAAAATTATTTATCATGGAGTCATGATGGAGCTTTATGGAATGGGTGTCCTTGTTACTGGAGAACACGGCATCGGTAAAAGTGAATGTTGTTTAGAAATTATTGAAAAAGGGCATCTTTTTATCGCTGATGATGTCATTGATATTAGACTGCTTGAAAACAATGCTTTAATGGCTTCTGGGTCTAAAGTGATCGCTCATCATATGGAGATACAAGGGATTGGGATTATTAATATTGCCCATCTTTTTGGCGTAGGTTCTATTAGAAATGAAAAAGAAATTGACTTAATCATTCATTTAGAAACCTATGAAGCTAAAAAACATTATGAAAGAATTGGTCTTAAAACTAATAAAAAAGAAATCTTAGGAGTTAAAATCCCCATTGTAACCATTCCGATACAGCCGGGTACCAACTTACCTGTCTTAATAGAAACTGCCACTATGAATCAAAGGCTTAAAACAAATGGATACAATACAGCTAAAGAATTTAGTAAAAAATTAATAGACTATCTTGAAGAAGGAAAAAATATCTTTTAATACAAAGTGCAGCACTTCACAATAACCATTAAACATCTCCAAGGGATTCATTTAAAACCCGCCACTAAAATAATTAATATCCTAAAAAAATACCCTAACACAAAAATAGAAATCAAAAAAGAAACCGAAAAAATTGAAGCAACTTCTATTATCAATATCTTAAGCCTCAATCTATCCTATCAAAAAGAAGTCACTCTTTATATCGAAGGGGAAGAAGAAGAAAAATGCTCCCAAGAATTAAAAAAAATTTTTCAAGACACTTAAATTAAAAAAAAACAATTCAGTTTTATTTATATTATTTTCAAAAAACAAACTTTAAACTTTTTTACTTAAAAAGAAATTTTCATCGATTCTAAAAAATAGCTCATTAACTTTTTCTTTTTCTCGATACTCTTTTTAAAAAGCGATGATTTTCTTCCCTCAAAAAAAAACCATAACAAAAGTCAAAACCCATTTTCATTTAATTTATAAAATGATCCCCGGAGAACTCAAAATAACGACTTCTTATGAATTTAATTTTCAAGGTAATTTTTTTCAGTCTTTTGTTTAAGGTAATTTTTTTTTTAATTCATTTAAATAATCTTGAGTCTGCTTAACTAATGTTGATTTTAATTGATTGATTGATGCTGGCTTATTTAACACTTCTTCTAAAAATAAATAACTTGTCTTTTTGCCTTGAACAAAAGATTCTTTTAAATAATCTTCTAGCCTACGGTCCCTTTTATAAACAGGAATAGATCCATGTTGCAAAAATCCATTTTGACCTCTTTTTTGAGCAGAGCCAATTAATTTTTTTCCTTTGACGGTAATCTCAAACACTCCATGATATTGATAACAAATAGCCGAACGTTTTTCTCTAGGCAATTTTTTTCTAACAAGATCCGCCTTAATTCCTAAAGAATTTAGAAATTTCAAAAGTAAATCAGCTATTTTTTCATAACTTTCAAACAGCCCCCCCCCTAAATACACACTGTCATTAGACGCTGCAATTGAATAAGTAATCTCTCTATAATGATAAACAGCCAACCCTCCTGTAATACGCTTAACAATTTCTACCTCTTCTTCTTGACAGACTTCCTCTTTTAAAATCGATGAATCTTGGGAAAACCCTAAAGAAATACAAGGGCTTTTCCATTCATAAAAACGAATAAAATAATCTTCTTTTGACATTTCTTGAGATTTTTTAAAATTTTCTCCATCCAACTTCATGTTTTCCATCCCACTTAAAGGAGCATTTACTTCGATACGTTGCATTTTTTTAAAAAGAGATAAAATTTGTCTCTTCTTTACATTAACTCTAATCTATAAATTTTGTAACCTACTTTTTTGGAGAAATTACTATGAAACAAACCAGCAATGAAAAAAACTTGATTGCGACAAATAAAAAAAAAAATAAACAATCTAATGAAATGATGTATTCTAATGCTTATGATGCTTATGATGCTTTACTAACTCATCATATTTTAAAAAAAACTCATTTCTAAAATTTAATAACTGACTTGCTTATCGGTTGCTTCATGATGTTCTTGGATAGGCGCTACGTTAATCCCATCGATACTAGGATCATAAATATAGCAAGTAGGTGTATTGATGTTTTTTGATAACGTCTTTGTAGCATTTCTAATATTAATAACGACCCCTTCAAAAGCTTGCTGGAAAACTGCAATTCTTGCTTGATGGCTACCTTTTTCTATAGTGTGACGAAGATATCGAATTTCACTTTCAATTTCTTTTCTTTGCTGTAAGTATTCTTTCAGTTTGATTAGGTTTTCTTTAATCGCTTGAATTTTTTGAGGATTAGAAGCCACTTTTAAAAGGAAAGCTTTAGGATTTTTAAAATAACCTTCCCCAATATTACTTTTATATTTAAAAATATGATTATTATTTTCTTTAAGAGAGGCTTCATACCCAATTATTTTAGCAACCACTCTAGGGTTATATCCTACAGAAAGGACTGTTTTAATTGCATTAACATTACCTACAATAGCAGACTGTATTCCTTTATACGCTTCTAGTACCCCCCCAATAATTTTTCCTTTTTGAAGATTTTCAACAATAATCATTCCACTAACAGAAGCATGACAATTCATTAAATACGTTTTAATAATCAAATCTCCCTCACATTGTATTTTAAAATTATTAGCATAACCAATATGAACGCTTCCTTCGGCTTTAATGAAAGAATTGTCTCCTCCCATGACTCCCCCTCTAATAAAAATATCACGTTGGCTTTCAATATTAGCTTCTTCAACATTCCCATTAATTTTAATCGTTCCTTTTGATTTAACCGAAAATCCTTTTGTCACATTTCCTTTAATCCAAACATTACTTTCTGAATCAATATTCCCTGTTGAAATATTGACATCACTACTAATCGTTTGTTCAGAAAGGACACTGAGTTTTTGCAACCGATTAATATCCAAAATTCCTTGGATTTCTGCATAAACCTTTTTTTCTTCTTCATCAATCTCAAGGCCTTTTCCTAAAGTATAAGTATTTATTTTTTCTGATTTTGGTTTAATTATCTCTCCAAAAATTGTTCTTCCATTTATTCCTTTTTGAGGGAGTTCATAGGTGGCAATTAATTCCCCTTTTTTTACATTACGAACGTAGTTTTTTTCTTTATAATTCATCTTCCCTGTTTTTTTTTCTAATATCCCTAATTTGTTTTTATTGAGATCATAAACCATCTTAACAACCATCGGTCTTTGATGAACAACACCAAGCCCCTCGACAATGAGATGTCTTCCACCTACATTAGAATTATAAGAACTCATGGCTTTATTAAAAGCTTGTGTATTATAAAGAATTTTAATTCCAAAAAGTTTCATTTCTTTTTCTAAGATTTCACTATCTAAAACACTGTTTTGCGTGTCACTTGAAATAGGAATAATCACATAACCCTTCGTTCTATCTTTTGAATTAAAAAGAAATGAATAAACATTTACTCCTAATTTTGTATAGTGAACAAAACCAGCCGCTAAAGAATATAAGGTTTTTTCATCTTTTTCATACCTAACTAAACCATTATAACGGATTTGAATGTCTCTTTTTTGTTTTAAAAGAGGCTGATCAGCAAGAACAAAATTTGTCGAAATTTCCTTTAACTGATCTAGATTGACTTCATCAGCTTCTTTAATAGCATTATATAAATAAAGCGTGTCAACACCTTTATTGTAAAAATATTCTCCATCATACATATTAAAACCTAAATCAAAATCAATTTTTTATTCTCACACTAATTAAGTAAATAATACAATTACTATTATCGGTCTTTTTTTAATTAAATTCAACTTTCCAAATCAATGTTAAAATGAACCAAAATGAAAGCCATATTATACCCTATCTTAGAAAAACTCAAAAATCCTAAAGATATTAAAAAAATGAGCACCCCTCAATTAAAAGCACTTGCCGAAGAAGTGCGATTATTTATCAATGAAACCGTTGTAGAAACAGGCGGGCATTTGGGGCCTAACTTAGGTTGTGTAGAAATCATTATTGCTTGTCATTTTGTCTTTGATTTAATTAAGGATAGATTTATTTTTGATGTCGGGCATCAATGCTACCCTCACAAAATTATAACCGGTCGCTTCGCTTATTTCAAGACTCTTCGTCAAAAGGGAGGGATTAGTGGTTATCCTCACCAAAAAGAAAGTCCTTATGATGTTTTTAGAAGTGGTCACGCTTCAACAGCAATTTCAACTGCTTTAGGAATGCAAAAAGGATATATTTTAAATAATGAAAAAGACAGAAAAGCAATTGCTTTAGTTGGAGATGGCTCCTTAACAGGAGGAATGGCGTTTGAAGGACTAAATAATACGGGAATTTTAAAAGATAATTTAATGGTTATTTTAAACGATAATACAATGTCTATTTCCCCAACAGTAGGTGCTCTTTCTAATGCACTTAATAAAATTCGTCATCAAAAAATTTATTCTAATATTAGAGAAGAATTCATTAAAATCATTAAAAAAATTCCTAAGTTTGGCTCTAGAATAGAAGGAACAATGAAACTTTTTTTAGAAGAAGCCAAAACACTCATTAATCCAAATCAAATTTTCACCACCCTTGGATTTGACTATATAGGGCCTATTAAAGGACATAATATCTCAGAAATTATTAGTTCTTTAAAAAAAGCGAAAGAAATCAAAGGGCCTGTTTTACTACATATCCTAACAGAAAAAGGCAAAGGGTATAGGCCCGATGGCCCTTATGGAAAAACGATCCAAGGACCACACGCACTTAGCCCAAAAAAAAAGAACTTCATTCAAAACCATCAACAAGAAAATCCTCCTGATTTAATTGTTAAAAAAAGAAAGAATTATTCTGCTTGTTTTGTTAATAAATTAATAGAGATCGCTAAAGAAAATGAAGACATTGTTGCCATTACAGCGGCCATGGCAGAAGGAACCGGTCTTGAACGTTTTGGAAAAATTTTTCCAAAAAGATATTTTGACGTAGGTATTTGTGAAGCACACGCTACTGGGTTTGCGGCTGGATTAGCTAGTACAGGGAAAAAACCTGTCTTTGCTGTTTATTCAACTTTTCTTCAAAGAGCTTTTGACCAAATTTTTCATGAAATTGTGCTTCAAAAAGATATTTCTGTTTTATTTTGTATTGATCGAGCAGGACTTGTTGGGGATGATGGACCCAGCCATCACGGAATGTATGATATTGCTTATTTAAGATTATACCCATCTTTTGTCCTTATGGCTCCAAAAAATGGAGAAGAACTTGGAAAAATGATACAATTTGGATTAAAGCTAAAACAACCTGTAGCAATTCGATATCCAAAAAATTCTATTCCTGATAAAAAAATTTTTAACACCAATGAAGAAATTCAATTAGGTAAAGCAGAAATCATTGCTAAAGGGGAAAAAATTTGTCTTTTTGCTTATGGAAGCATGGTTGAAATCGCCTTGGAAGCAGCCAATCAATTAGAAGATATTGGCATCTTTACGACAGTTGTCAATGCTCGTTTTGCTAAACCAATTGATCACCTGATGATAGAATACCTTTTAAAAACTCACGAATCTCTAATCACTTTAGAAGAAGGGACCCTTAAAGGAGGATTTGGAAGTGGGGTTTTAGAATGCGCTAATGAAAAAAATCTTGATACTCGAAAAATAAAAATCTTAGGCTGTGCTGATAAATTAATCGAACACGCCTCAAGAAAAGAACAATTATCTGAATGTTCTTTAGATACAAAAGGCATCGTTTTAGAAGTGAAAAAAAAAATGATTCACTTAAAAAAAAAACTAAACAATTTTAAAAAATAACAAAAAAAGGAATAAAAAAGTAAATTGAATATTATTCTTTTAGGGTCCCCGGGAGCTGGAAAAGGGACTTTAGCGTCTTTTTTAAGTAAAAAATTTAATTATTCTCATTTTTCTACAGGTGACATCTTAAGAGAAGAGATCAAAAGTAAAACAACTATTGGGAAAAAAATTACCAATATTCTAAATAAAGGAGAGCTGGTAAAAGACGACTTGATGATTAAAATTATTAAATCCAAAACTAAAAAAGCCACCCAAGGGACAATTTTAGATGGTTTTCCTAGGACTTATAATCAAATATTAGCATTAGAAAAAATTATTAAAATTGACTTAGTCATTTATCTTTATGTTTCAAAAACAGTTGCTTTTAAAAGAGTTTTTGGTAGACTTAAATGTAAAAAGTGCACTTCTATCTTTAATATTTATTACAAGCCTCACCAAAAAAAAGGCGTTTGTGATGATTGCGGAGGGACTACTTTTGAAAAAAGAAGTGATGATAACAAAGAAATCTTTGATAATCGAATTGCTATTTTTGAGAAAACAATAAACGATTTAATTTTTTTTTATGATCAAAAAAATGTTTTAGTAAAACTTAATGGAGAAGAAAAAATGGAAATAATTCAAAAAAAAGTGTTTGAAAAAATTACTGCTAAATAGTAAAACCTAAATCACTTTAAAAAATGAATCAATTTTTATTATTAAAAATTTTTATCTTCTGCTTTTTTTTAGAATCTGCTTTCCCCATTCCAAAAATCTTAAAAGAAGTTTTAAATAAAAGTTACGACTACCAATCTGCTCTTAATAAAAAAGAATACTATACTGGTGAAAAAGCCTTCTTTTCAAATCAAGTTAAAAAAGGAGATTATAATATTTCAGGCAAACCTATTCTTCTTCATTTACAGCAAGGTCATTTCTTAAAAAATCAAGAAAAAAAAATCCAAGAAATTACAGATGCTTTTGGTTCGCTGACATTTGCATTTAATGTTGGAAAAAAAGAAGGAACCTATATGGCTTCTGCTTATTTTCTCAATTCAAAACACGGTTATACCGAACACGCCAACTTTACCCCTTACATGGTCATCTCAAAATGGAAACTATGGATTCAGGTGCTTATTTTAATGAGTATGATGATCTTTTTTTATTTTAAAGAAATTAAAAACCATTCGATTGAAAAGTCAGTTCATTTTTTTTTTTTAAGCCCTTTTCTTGTAAAAGTAAAAGGAAAGAAAAAAAAATATAAATTAAATGCCTTATTTTGGATTCAAATTTCTTATGGGATTGTTTTTTTAACTTTTTTAGCTTTTTATTTAGCTTTTTATTCTAATCTTTATTTAGTGCTTTCTTTATTTTTTATCTACACATTTTTTTTTAAAAATAGTAAAGTAGATACTTCTTTTTTTATTTATAGTTTTTTTATAACTTTTAGCTGGTTTATTTTAAAAAATTATGGACAGACATTTCTTTTTTCTAGTTTTTTTTCCCACCCTATTTTTATTGTTCTTTTATCATTTTTGATAATGTGTTTTCCTAGTCCTTTATTTTTTATTCCTTTAAGTGTTCTTCTAATTTTTTTAACTTCTTTTACACCTATTAACATTTTATACATCGTTTTATTTTCTGTTTTTACTTTTATCATCCACTGCTTTTTGACCTCTAATACTTTTAAACAAATAAACAACCTACTCCCAAAGAAAAAAAAGTGAAGAAGATAAAAACAAAAAAAAAAAAAACCAATTTTGCAAGCACTACTTCAGCTTACATAAAAGAAATACCTGGTTATTTTCTAAGTAAAAACGAACAGCTCCATTATGGAAAGCTTTTTCAAAAAGGCACCCTAAAAGAGCAAGATAAGGCGATGAATAAACTCGTTAACTCATCGCTTTATCTTGTTATTAAATTAGCAAAAACGGTGGGGCATTCAGGATTAGAGCTAGATGACTTAATCCAAGAAGGCAATATCGGCCTTATAGAAGCTGTTAAACGTTATGATTATACAAAAGGATTTGCTTTTACTACTTATGCAACCTGGTGGATACGACAATCTATTTTGAAATCAATTAAAGAAAAAGCCACCAACGTAAGATTACCTAATCATATCTATGACCTTCAAAGAAAAATTGATGAAGAAGAAAAAAAGTTTTTAAAGAAAGGTGAGAAAATTGACTCAACAACCATCGCCCATAATTTAGGAAAAAAAGTAGAACAAATTAAAAAGCATAAAGTTCATATTAAGATGAGATATACTAAAAACCTAGATGATTTTTTTAATGGGAACCAAAATACAGATAATTTAAAAATTAAGGTTTCAAATGAAACAGTCTTTGATGAAATTGCAAAGGGAGAAATTCAAAACTTTATTAAAAAGCTTTTGAAAAAAAATATTTTAAACGAACGTGAAGTAGAAATTGTTTGCTTAAGATTTGGACTTATTAACCTCATTAACCCAAGTCACTATAAAGCGTACCAAAAAATCTTGTCTAAAACCAAAAAAAATCGTCAAAAAAATCGAAAAATAAAATTAAACCTTACTTTACAAGAAGTCAGCTTTTGTATTGGTATTAGCAAAGAACGCATTCGTCAAATCGAAGGAATCGCTATTAAAAAATTAAAAAGCTACCGAAAATTTAATGAAAAAGTTTTTTCTAACCTTCTTTAAAATTTTTTAAAAAAATTTAATAACCCATCAATAACTCCTTAATGACTATTTTAGGGCAACTTGGATTTTAACTATTTACTTTAAGCTTGTTGTTTATTTATAATGGGGTATAATTATAATATTACGTTAAAGATTTATGATTTAATACTTTATATTTTCTAAAATTAAAGCAGAATCTATTGTTAGGTATAAATATTTATTTTATTAGATCAAATAACCCTAAAGGAAATCCATATGATATTTAAATGTTTATTAGTCTTAATAGCGATGCAGTTAAATGACTTGTTTTCTTATGAAGCTGATACTAAATCCAACACCTCTCAAACAAAAAAACTATACAAAAAATCCTTACCCATTAAAACTAAAATCCTATCCATTAACAAACCTATCTCTTTTACTGAAGAAGTAACAGATAATTTCCATATTGTCTATAATAAAAATAAAAAACACGCACTCTATGATCACAATATAAAAATAGAAGAGGAGGCTCTTTTAACACCATTTACAAAAAAAAAAAAAATGAAACCCTTATTTTTGTATTATAAAAAAGGATATCTAGCTAATAATGCGATTGTCTCTATCTATATTCATAAAATTAAAACTAAATCAACTCTAGGAGGCAAAAATGGATTAATATTAGGGGACGCTTCTATCAGTGTGAAAACAAGCGAGACTCTATCTTCAGTAAGCATAAGACATATTAAAAATAAAAAGGAAAATTACATTTTTTATTTTCCTGGGATACCTAAAGATACTAAAGATGGATTAGCACTCTCAGCCAAAATGTCCTCAAACGATACACTACAATGGTTCTTAACTTATAATTCATTTTCTTATAGAGGAGAATGTTTATTAAAGCAAACTTCTAAATACTACCCCATTGGTCTCTATCTAACACCCTCTAAACATCCACAGGAGATAAGTTCTTTTACTATTCGAAAGCTACTACAATCAAAGGAATTAAAAGCTAAATATGCCTTTAAAGAATTAACACATAAATATAACCCAAAATTCCATCCCCAGTATCAAAGCAGTCAATTAAAGTACGATCGTAACCACCCTGCTACAAAATACCTCGTGCTTAAATCCATACAAGGGCCTTTACACAAAGAAGAGATCGCAGGTTTAGAGAATTATTTATTAAACTATGGCAAACCCACTATTAACTGGCTAAATTATTATTTTAGAAGGACTTATATGCCCTATATGTTGGAATGGGTATGGGAAAAAAAGAATAACCAAAAATTAATCAACCAATCTATCCAAATGGCACAAAGTGTCATTGCCCATAGAAGTGATAAACTTGGGGACGAAGGTATTTATACTATAGGTCAGGTCCCTGTATGGCCCCATTACAGGGGTGTACAATTCTTAAAAGGAAAGATGACCTTGAGTTCTGGTTTCGCATCATTTGGTTCTGCTCTTTCATGGATAACTGTCCCTTCTAAACTAATTGCAAATAATAAAAACCTATGGGATCAAACAACAAGTATAAATAACAAAAACTATAAACAAATAGCCTATGAGTTAATTGATGAAGCAATGGTGACTATTGATTTTACTTTAAAACACTATCTCGAAAAGAAAACAAAACTCTTAAAATCCCCTGCATGGGGAGCAGAACCTGAAGGTTGGGTTCCTCAGTGGAATCGTTCACTTCCTTTTATAACGGCCTTAATACCTCTCATTGATGCGATGAAAGCTTTTAAAATCCACCCTAAAAAAATAGTATTATTAGAAGAAATTGTAAAAAGATACATTTCGTATTTTTTATCCTATGTCAAGTACTACGATCACAATGGAAAAACCGTACTCAACTATCCATATGGAGACTACCGTACTGTGAATAATCCAGAACAATCTGAAGACATCGGTCATGCCGGTTTTGATGGGCGTCAGCTTCAGATGATCTACAAAGCGAAAAGATATAGCTTAAAGGAAAAATTTCCAAAAGCCTATGCTAACACACTGGCAGATATCGTGTGTAAAGGAAATGGTGTCTTTAAAAAACGTTTAAAAGGAGACAGAACCTTTGCTTTTACCTATTTTGCAGGATTAGAAGGGCTTATCTGGCTTGCTCACTGGCGTCCTGAGCTCTACGAGCACGTCATTGAATACACCTATAACAAAGTTCTCAAAAAGAGGCTCGATTCCAGGTTTGTCTGGGAAGTCCTTAAATTAAAAGAACAAAAACAGCAAAAAAAATAAGACCCATTCAATCCTAAAAATTGGGATTCAGAAAGAATTAGTTTCGTAGATTTATGATTTAATATTTTATATTTTCTAAAATTAGAGTAACATCTATTGTTAGATATAAATGATGTTTAAATACTTATTAGTCATATTAGTCATGCAGTTAACTGTCTTGTTTTCTTATGATAAATTTCAACTTTTATTAGACACTCCAGTTGATGCTGCAGTTTTTGATTTAGACAGAGCTGGTAGTCGGGATCTAATCAAAGAAAAACAAAAGAATCCAAATTATAAGGCCGTTTTTGATAAAAAATCTCTACCTGATATGAAATGGGTTAAAAAAATGATGATTAAGTTGGATAAAGTTAAATCATTAAGACAAAGTCTACCCAAAGTTAAAGTTGATTTAAAAACAATAAAACATAGAAAATTACCTTATCCTGATAAAGCAGAAGCAGAAAAATATTTAGTTCATTGTAGTTTTCTTAATGATTTAATCTCTCTTTGTAGGGTAGTACGGTTAAAAGAAGAACTAAAAAATGATAAAGCCTTATCTAAAAAAGTGATTGATTTGATTTTTAAAAATTTGAATTTCTATATGGTAGAATTTGCACCAGATAGGCCTTATTGGAGAGTGACGATGCGTTTTAGCAATTATAAAGCTACACGTTTAGCATCCCCCGTTCTTGCTCTTTTAGACAGGATAGTGCTTCTGCTCCATCCTTATACCACTAAAAAGACGTTAGAGGCTAATCAACGTAAATTTGTTTGTTTAAATGTATTGAATTACACAGACCACCTTATAAATAATTCAGTTGGTGCTCAAAATAGAGGTGTGAACTGGATGGCAAGATTAAACCATATAAATACCCATTTTTTTACTAAACATCTCTATGGCTTTACTGGGGCATTAAAAGAGTTAAAGGAGCATTTAGCTGATGGATATGAATATGCTCCTTTTCAAAGAAGAATGGGGACTTTACCAGATGGTGGATTTTGGCATCATGGATCTCAAGCGTATTGTGTTCCCTATGGAACTGGAGACTTCAATCATGCTGTTTATTATCTTAAAAATTTTGAAAAGACACCGCTTGAACTAGATCGTATTCATTATGCAGTCTATGAAACTCAATTGTTAGATAAATGGCAATATATTATTTACAATAAAGAATGGCTAGATCTATCAATAACAGGTGGAAAAAACGTAGCTCAAATTAAACGTTACAAAGCGAAAGTCTACCCTCGGACACTAAGTAAGATGGTCTCTAATATTATGAAACTTGATAAAAGCAAACTAACACGTTTAAAGGAATTGAAAGAGCTAAGTAAGAAAATAAAAAATAAAGAGTTTGAAAGTAAGCTTATAATTAATAAAAATTTTTGGCATTGGGAATATATGGTACATCGTCGACCTGGTTGGTATATTGGTTTCAAAGGGATGTCGTCAAGGACAATCACTGCTGAATGGGATCAAAACGCCCATCTTACTAGTGGTCATACTGCGATAATGAGAAAAGGAGATGAATATTGGAGAATTCGACCGGCTCTTAATTGGACTGCGTTACCAGGTATAACTACAGAACAACTTCCTTCTAAATATTTACTAAATCGCTTCGTAGCGACAACGGGTCAATCAGATTTTGCTAATGGAGTTAGTGATGGGAAGTATGGTTTATTTGCATTTGAGCACAAACCAAAAGATAAGGTTATAGGAACCGTTCATGCTAATAAAGCAGGCTTCTTCTTTGAAAAGGGGATGGTTGCATTGACTTCAGGCATAAACCGACATAATCGTGGGTGGGGAAATGATGTTTGGACTACACTTGACCAACGTATACGTCGAGGGGTAGTTACAGCTTTTATCAATGGTAATATAATTGTTTTTGAAGATCAGGAGTTTAATAAATCATTTGATGTACGTGGATTTGCATGGGTACACCATGATGGCATTACTTATTTTTTGCCTGAAAATCAAAATCGAAAGATCATAATAAAAAGTGATAGAAAGCAAGGGGAAGTCAAAGACGTATTACCTCATAACAAAAAAGGTCTTACTTATGACCAAACTGTTTTTTTGGTAACCGTTAATCATGAAAAGCAGGTAATAAATGATAAATGTTCATATATGGTCATTCCAAATATGAGCTTAGATGAAGTTAAAAAAATTACTAGTTTTCCATTTTATAAAATTATTAAAAATGATATAAAGCAACAAGCTGTTATTGATGAAAATCAAGGTATTTCACAGTTGGTTTTTTATAGTTGGGGAGAGATTAAAATCCCAAATGGTTTAATAGTATCCTCTGAACATCCATTAATCTTAATGTTACGGAAGGACTTAAAAAAGATTTCTGCAGTGGTAGCGAATCCTTTACAGCTTAAGAAACATATGGATTTTTCTCTACATAAAAACAAATCTGCAATTAGCTTTTTTATAAGTGGTAAATTATTATCAAAAAATAAGAAGGCTATTTGTACTTATGATAAAAAATTAAATAAAACAAAAGTGTCCGTTTTATTTAATAAAGCTGCTGGATATGAGGGGGATTCTGTCACGGCAGAGCTTTTAGTTAAATGAAAAAACTAAAAAATGGTGCAGGCCTGTGGGATACGGGTAATTATTATTATTATTTATTGTAAAGGAAGGATAAAAAAAAAGTCTTCTTTTGAGGGCGTGCTGGAGATAAATTAGATTTTGATAAAAATCGATTCATCGTTCTTTAAAAATAAAAAAATTAGTTGTATAATTAACCCTATTAATAATGATATAAAGAATTATTTAAAAGAAAAGAAACAAGGAGATGAAATTATGAAAAACAAACAATTAATTTGTTGCACTTTGTTGAGTATTTTGATGTTTGGTAATCTGCTCGCAAAGAAGGCATTTTCAGACCAGAAACCAGAATATTTTGGTGACCCCAATTTTATTTTTGACGAATCCAAGTATGATGAAAATTATCCTGACATGAAAGAGTGGGCGAAAGCAGGTGTTAAGGGAGGGATCCCTTACAGGGGGACGCTTCCGATTATTGCACGCATTACTACAAAAGATAATATTCAAAAAGCTATTGATCAAGCCAATCCTACTAAACCGTCAGTAATTCTACTCGCAAATGGGATCTACACAATCACTAATTCTGTGAAAATGAAGTCTAAGATCATCTTACAGGGCACAGATAAAAACAAAACAATCATCAATGTGAACATGCGCCAAAAGTGGAAAGGATGGGGCAGAAAAAAAATCGGTATTTACTTTCGTAAGGTCAATTATGCTGGATTGGAAAACCTGACTGTACGTTTTGACTCCGGTGGAATTGAACCTGTAGATAACAAAAATTATTCAGACAAATGGCGCAAGGGTATGATGAATAATGATGTAAAAAGAGATGACTTTTATGTGGCGCTTGTAAAATTCAGGGAAGCTACAAACTGTTGGGTGGATGATTGTATGTTGCTTAATTCTGGTACCGACCCAGTAATTACTTCAGGTAACGACATGCACCTTACTTTCCGAAATAACTTTGTGGATCGTGCACACAATAAAGGCGCAGGAGGTAATGGCTATTTTACCATGCGTGGACAGTATACATTAATATGTGGCAATACTATCAAGCGTCTACGTCATTTTGCTATTGAAGTAGGTGCTAAATATTGCGTGGTAGTAAACAATAAATTTGAAGTGGATGTAAACTTTCACCAAAGAGACAAGGGTCACAATTTGGTGGAAGGCAATAGTATACGCATCCCTGAATGGCACCGACACGCTGCCACCCATAGCGGCTGGGCGGTATTTGCAGCAGGTGGTTCTATTCACGGTGCTACAGGTCCAGGTAACCGTATGTTTAACAATACCAGCGATCTACGTAATTCTGGCCCTAGATTTGCAAATCCGGACACAGTCTATAAAACCCAAGGAAAATCAATCAGAGTCCACAGCACTACACCACCAAAACATGGCACTCTTTATGCTGTAAAGCTTGACTTTTAACTAATTAGCACGAAAAATCGTTTCCTAAATTAGTATGTAGAACTTAGGTACTAGATTTTCTTTTAGGATTTCAATAAGTAGTGTAAATGAATAGAAGATTTTTTACAAAATCGACCAAGATAAAATTGTACTAAATACTGATTAATGTGTATACTTGCTAAAAAAGCACCCCATTTTCAATATTTATGATTTTTAAGAGAACAACTTTAGTTAAATTGATAGAAGTAATTCGAAATTACCCAATTTTAATTTTATCTTTTTATCATTCAGCTCAAATTACAATCATATCGCTCTGGGGACTGCGATACCACTGGCACATACATTGAGAATGTTTAATTTTAAAGGTTTTATTTCATTTAAAAAGATGATGAATCAAAAATTATAAATGGCTCTTCTTTGCTATACTGATTGCGTTTATTTTTGCAACACCAAATGCTGTTTTGGAGTATAAGAAATTTTGGTCTGGTTTCTACTGGAACTACACAATAGCTCCAATCTGGGGTGGACAATTAGGTGATATAACTTAATTACAAAAACTACCTATTACTTTAAACAGCAAGATGATTTTTCAAAAATGGGCTAAACTTAATCTTAAGCCTAGCACATTGATCTATAAGAGTCCTTTAATATACTTTGCCAATAAGTAATGTCACTAAAAGATTAACCATATAAATTAAATATGCCGTACTTTGGTGGAAGAGCAAGAAATCAGTTAAAATAGGCTAAAGAAAATAATAATAAATACAGAGATGGAAAGAAAAAAGATACTAATTAATGGGAGTTATACTACTAAAGCTCTTTCAAGGAGTAAACCCTGACATCATTTCTTCAGCTCATTATAATCGTTTTTTAGGTGTTAAAAGAGGGTATCTTAAAGTAAAAGACAATTCAAAAATTGAAGCATCATATTAATATTGTGCATTTTCACATAGAGTTTAGGCCGTGTAAAGAAAGCGAATTGGAAAAGGAAAAAACATGGTTGGGTGAGGACAGAATCGAACTGCCGACATCTACCTTGTAAGGGTAGCGCTCTACCAATTGAGCTACTCACCCAAGATTTTGTTAAATAGTGCTATCATATAATGAAAAGACTCAATGAGTCAAACTTTTTTCAAAAAATAATTTCTTATCATTTTTTTATCTTTTAAAACAAAAAACATACTTCAATTTTTAAAAAAATCTTATAAGATAAGAAAAGCAAAGCAAAATGTTCCAAATAAAAAAAAATTCTTTAAAACCAAAGTTGTATCAAATAACAAAAAAAAGTTATAATTTTTTTTAAAAATTCAATGACTGATTTTGTTCACTTACACACTTATTCTGACTACTCTCTTTTAAAAGGAATGTCTCCCATCTCTCAGCTGACTCAAAAAGTAGCTGAAGAAACAATGCCTGCTTTGGCTTTAACTGATTTTGGAAATCTCTATGGAGCGATGGAATTTTATACTTCCGTTGAAAAAATCAATCAATCAATCAAAACGCCAATTAAACCTATTTTAGGATGTGAAATCTTAATTAATACCAATCATGCTTTTTTTCCTCTACTTCTTTTGGTGAAAAATTTAAAAGGATATAAAAACTTAATTAAATTAATTTCAACGGCTTGTCTTAAAAAAAAATCAACCGACCCTTTCCCTTCTATTAAAAAAAAAGTACTTGAAAATTATAAAGAAGGACTCATCGCTCTTTCTGCTGGTCTTGAAGGTGAAATTGCTTGTTTAATCCTTCAAAACAAATCTCCTGAAAAAGTAATCGATTTTTATGCTTCTTTATTTGGAAAAGATCACTTTTTTTTAGAAATACAAAACCATCAGAATAAAGATGAACTTCGTATTCGTGAAAAATTAAGCCAGCTTTCTAAAACAATGAAGCTTCCTTTAGTTGCCACTAATGAAGTGCGCTACCTCAATAAAGAAGATGCCTCAGCTCATGAAATTTTACTACGTATTCAATCAAAAGAGACGATTTTTGAAACAGAAAAAAATGGAAAAATCACTCAATTTTCTACTCCTGGTACAGGGTATCACTTTAAAACTTATGAAGAAATGTTAGTTAATTTTCCAGATCAAAAAGAAGCTTTAAAAAACACTGTCAAAATTGCAGAAATGTGTCATTTAACTTTTCCAAAAACAAAAATTCACTACCCTCTTTTTACAGTCCCCAAAAAAAAAAGCGAGTTTGAATTTTTAAAAGAAGAGTGCTTAAAAAGATTAAAAGAAAAAAAGCAAACTCTTAGTGAAACTTATTTAAACAGACTTGAATACGAACTTGATATTATCAAACGAATGGGCTTCTCTTCTTACTTTCTTATTACAGCTGATTTTATTAATTTTGCTAAAAAAAAAGGAATCCTCGTAGGGCCAGGTAGAGGTTCAGCAGCAGGATCTTTGGTGGTGTATGCCATGGGGATCACTTCTATTGATCCAATTGAAAATGGACTCCTTTTCGAACGTTTTTTAAATCCTGAAAGAATCACCCTTCCTGATATTGATATTGATTTTCAAGATAATCGAAGAGAAGAAATTATTGAATATTGTAAAAAAAAATATGGCACCAATCGAATCGCTCAAATTATTACTTACGGAAAATTAAAAGCAAGAGCTGTTTTTAAAGATATCTCAAGAGTTTTTAAAATTGACTTTAACAAAGCCAATCAAATTTCATCTCTCATTACTCAAGGAAAAACTCTAAAAACAACTTATGAAGAAAATGATGCTTTCAAAGACACCATTATAGGTAATATCTTACTACAAAATGTTTATCGGTATGCTTTAAAATTAGAAGGCCTTACGCGACACACCGGGGTTCATGCTGCTGGAGTGATTATTTCCGATCGGAGTATTGATTCTTACGTTCCTCTGACAAAAGACGAAGAAGGCAATATTTTGACTCAATATGAAGGGGGTCTTCTTGAAGAAAAATGTGGTTTAATAAAAATGGATTTTTTAGGCCTCAAAACACTTTCTATTTTACAAGAATGCATCACTCTTATTAAACAAACTAAAAAAGAAACCATTGATTTAGAATCAATTTCCTTAAAAGATCTCAAAACCTATTCCTTGCTTTCAAAAGGAAACTCTTTAGGTGTTTTTCAGTTTGAATCTTCAGGGATGAGGCAATGTCTAAAAGAATTAAAACCCAATTGTCTTGAAGACTTAACAACGATGAACGCCATGTATCGTCCAGGTCCAATGAGTTGGATTTCTATTTATATCGCTAAAAAACATCATAAAAAACCACGTTTTGAAGACCCAAAGCTTAAATCAGATTTTGAAAAACATGAAAAACTTTTAAAAAAATATCCCGTATTAGAAGAAATCTTAAAAACAACCAATGGAATCCCTATTTACCAAGAACAAATTATGGAAATAGGTAAAAACTACGCTGGGCTTTCTTTTGGAAAAGCAGATTTGATGAGACGAGCTATGGGGAAAAAAAAAATTAAAGAACTCGCTAAAATCGAAAAGGAATTTATCAAAGGAGCTGAAAATAAAGGTTATCAAGGCAAAGATTCAAAGTTTTTATTTGAAAAAATTATTATGCCTTTCGCCGGCTATGGTTTTAATAAGTCTCATGCTGTTTGTTATGCCTATATCGCTTATCAAACCGCTTATTTAAAAGCTAATTATACGGCTGAGTTTATGACTTCTTTACTTAATTCAGAATGTGATAATACTGACAAAATTAAATTTTATCTCGATGAAGCCACTCTTTTAAAAATTAAAGTCCTTCCCCCAGATATTAATAATTCTAGCATTAACTTTAAAGTCATTCCCCCCCACATCACCTATGCTTTAAGGGCCATTAAAGGTGTGGGAAAAAATGTTAGCTTACAAATCATTGAAAACAGAAAAACAAAAGGAACCTATACTTCCTTTGAAGATTTCCTTAGAAAAAATAACAATAATCTTAACAAGCAAGTCGTAGAAAACTTAATCAAAGTAGGTTCTTTTCTTTCTTTAGGCGTTAAAATACAAACACTCCTAGAGGCATACCCTTTAATCACCGAAAAACTAAATGAAGAAGAAACAATGAAACGAGGTGGACAAGTAACCCTTTTTGATAACAAAAAACTTTTAGATCAAACAGCTCACGAAGACCAATTTAAAAAATTACTAATCCCTAAAGCAGACTTCATTGATAATTTAAAAGAATATGAAAAACAAGCTTTAGGGTTTAATTTACGCCATAATGAAGTCATCCAACATTCCAAAGAAATGGTAACAAAAACCAATATTGATTTTTCTAATAAAACCATTTGGATCGATAGAAAAATTGTAAAAGCACTAGTCTTTATTGAAAATATTAGAGCCATTAAAACAAAAAAAAACTCTGATATGGCTTTTGTAACCATCAAACACCCAACTGGTGTCTCAGATGCTATTATTTTTCCAACTCAATACAAAAAAATTAAAGATCAAAAAACTAAAACAAAAAACTTGGTTTTACAAAAAGGAATCCTCGTCTATATCATTGGAATAATACAAAATAATACAAAAGGACAAAGTATTATTATCGAAAAAATTAAAGAATTTATCCCTGAAAAAAAAAACCATCATCTTAACTCTGAGCCTAAACAACCAAAAATAATGCCTTCTATTTTAAACACCTTATCTATTAAATTTTCAAACAATCAAGCCACTAAAGAAGAGCTTTTAGATTTAAAAAGTACTCTTAAAAAACAAGCTGGAAAAAAATGTAAAATTGTATTGCTTTTTAACAATGGCCAAAAAGATATCAAAGTAGAAACAAATGATGTTTTAGTTGATTATTCAGAAAAATTAATTGAAAATCTTTATAAAAAAAATTTTGTTCAAAAAGCTTGGTTTCATTAAATAAATAAGCTAGAAATTTTATTTAGAGGGTATATATCTTCATATTAACTTCAAGCTCTTTTGGATAAGAACCATCTTCATTTTGAAATTTCCTGTATTTTGCTTCTAAAGAAGATAAACTTCTTGATGCTTGATGATGATGTCGACTAACCAGCCTTTCAAAAGCAGGTAAATTAGCAAGCTTTTTTCTAATAGATTTGCTAAAAGGTAAGTGTCTAAAAAAGAGATCTCTTACAACAGTATCTAATTTCATCACCCCTTGACTTTCGTACTTAATCCATAAAGAATAATAAAATCCAAAAATTCGCTTATTATCTTTACGATTAGAGGTAATGATTTTTTTAATTTTTTCTTTTGCTCCTGTCGATAATTTAGAGTTTTTCTTATAAGTAGTAATATAATTATAAAAAGCACCCGTAATGCCTCCATCAATAGGATCCGACCAAGAAAGACCTTTGACTGTACAACAAATCTCCCACCGATATTCTCCCAAAGCTTTAATAAACGCTTTTTCTAAATCCCCTGTAAAAAACAAAGGAATCAAAAAACGTGCTCTAGTTTGTTTATTAGTCCCACTAATGTCTTGCCAAAAAAAGACTTTATCTCCTATTACTGGTAAAATAACTACATAAGGGAAGACCTCCATTTGAATAATGGTATTGGCTTTTTTTGAAAGCCGGTAAAGAGTTTCCCTATAAAAAAGGCTATAATCTCTTTCAATAATGGATTGAAAGATTTTATCAATTTTTTGTTTTTGAATCATAATTTCTTTAAAATCATGTGGCTTGTTAAGCTCTGTCATAAAAAAAAGTGCTCTAGGAGGAGATTCATTAACAATTTTAAGAGCAACTGAAATCATATTATCCATTTCATATTTAACAATGGCTTTTTTTATATCTTCCTCGCTTAAACCTTCTTCTATTTTTCTTTGTTTAGAAGACTTTCGCTTTTCTTTTTCTAAAAGAAATTTTTGATAAGTCACTCCAAGCTCTGTATTAGAAGGGATTTCCTCTCCATTATAAATATTTTTAAGCCAATCAAATAAAGAAATAAAAATCAATTGACTCTCCACTTCTTCAGAATAACTTTCTAAAAAATTTTTTGCTTCTGCATCCACTAGATCTTTACTGATAAAACTAAAATTCAAAAACAACAAAAAATCTTTATTTTTTTTTATTGGTAATTCTTTTTGAAAAAGATGGGTGCTTACCTTAATATAAAGATTGACATAATTTTCATTTATTTTCTTAATCACAATACGTTCTTTATCATTGGCATCTTGAAGATTTTTTATCTGTCCCAAAGCTTTATAGCTAGTGCTTAATTCTTTTAGGAATTCTGGTTCTAAAAAATCAGCCTCTTTAATAGAAGGCAGCATTGCCGCACTTAATTGCACTTCTTTTTTTCTTTTTAATGGCCTGCCTATTTCTTCACTGTCTTCTGCCCCTTCTCCTTTATAGATTTTTTCTAAGGAAGAAGTAAGTAGAAAACTAATTTTTTTAAAATCAAATAATTTTTCAATCGAATCTTTTATTTCTGAAAAAGCCATCAAAAAATCCTCTTTAAGCATATTTAAACTTTCTGATATTTCTTGATTCCAATTAATTTTTTTGTTAATACTTAAAGAAACTGTTTTAGCCAAAATGGATTCTTCTCCTTCAACAAGAGCTAAGATTTCTGTATAAATTCTCTTTACTTTCTTTTCTATATTAAGAAAATAATAATGAATCTCACTACCGAGTACTTCATAAATTTTACTCAAAATATGTAAATGTTGTTTGGAAAGTTGCTTTAAAAACCGATCTTCTTTTTCAAAAAAATCATTAATAAAAATCGTTTCTTTTTTAGAAAAATCTTCTTTTTCAAAAAAAGGAGTAAAGTTCATTGTAAAAGCTTTTCCTTCAGTAAAGCTAATATTTTCATCTGCAACTTTTTCAATGAATTGCTCCATGATTTTTTGATAACCGACATTCTTTTCAAAGCTTATACCACAAATAGAAATATGAAGAAGAAATTTTCTATTAAGTTCAAAAATATTGTCATAAAAAGTCTTTAATTTTTGATACAGATCTTTATATTCTTTTAAAGATTGCTCCATTTGCCTTAAGACTTTAATTCCTAAGTCAATATTATGATAAAAAAAAGTTTGACTATTTTTAATCGGATAAATAGAAATCGACCCTTTTCTCTCTGAAAAAATATTTGGAAAAACAAGGCTTTTGGTGCAAAGAGAAAGTCCGCCTAAAAAATCATTGGTACTTAAAGTTTTAATTTTAAAAAAAACACGACCTCCTTCAAGTTTTTTATCCGGATAAGAAATAACGCTAACAACACCACTATTAAGTCTAATAAAATAAGAACCTCGACTATTTTCATCTAAAAGAAGCTCCCCTTCTTTAAAAACAACTTGTTCTTGAAAAACATTTAATTTTTTTAAAGACACGTTTTACTCATCATTTTTTTTATAACAAAATTTTTTAATAAAAAACAAGAAAGGATCAATTTTTTCAAAATGATTGACAACGAAATCATACTAATATTTTTCGGAAAGAATCTAAAAATCTTAAAACAAAACTCCATCTTCAAAAACAACTTTCCAATCTTTTTTCTCAAGTAATTGCTCAACAAATAAAGGAATCACTTTAGTGGCTTTTCCATAAATACTTTTTTGAAAAAACTTTTGATTAACAGAAGGTTGTAAATTGATTTCAATGGTTTGTGCCCCTGCTAAAAAAGCTTGCTCTACAAAACCAGCAGCCGGAGACACATTTCCCGAAGTTCCTATAGAAATAAACAAGCCGGCTTGGGCTAATTTTTCATCAATTAGCTCCATCTCAAAAGGCATTTCTTCAAACCACACAATGCGAGGTCTTAAGCTTTTAGTTTTTAAGCATTTGGGACAAGGTAAAGCCGTACTTGTGTGTTTTTTCCACTCAAAGATATTTTCACAATAAATACAAAAAACTTTTAAAAGTTCTCCATGCATATGGATGACTTCTGTTTGCTTTGCTCTTTCATGCATGTTGTCTACATTCTGAGTAATCACACACACTTCTTCTTTCCATTCTTTTTGTAATTTGGATAAAGCAAAATGAGCTTTATTAGGCTTGATAGATGGATGCTTAAGCGCTTTTCGTCTTTCATTATAAAAGTGATGCACTAAATCTGGATTTCTTATAAATCCTCCAGGCGTTGCAATATCTTCAATCACATGACCTTCCCAAAGCCCTTCTTGCTCTCTAAAAGTTTTAATTCCTGATTCTGCAGAAATACCTGCACCCGTTAAAATAACAATTTTTTTTTTAGAATTCAATGATAAAAAAAAATCTTTCAATTAATAATAAAAGTTCCAATGTAAAATAGTTAGTTAGTTAATTAAACAATGAAAACGATATTTTTTTTCCTAGTTTTTTTTCTATTTTCTTGCTCTAACTCAAAAGAAAACGTAAAAAAAAAACCAAAGCAAAGCAAAAAAAATATCGTAAGAACGATTAAAGTCTTTCGTACTAACATTACCCAAATTTTAAAAGAAAGCGGCAGTATCGAACCCGAAAAAGAACCCGAAGTTAAATCTAGAATCAGTGGGCGTGTGACGTCTATTTTAGTGAACGAAGGGGATAAAGTAAAAAAAGGACAAGTGATTGCAAAAATAGAACCTAATTTAGAACAAATAAAAACCATTAGTTCGATCACAAAACGAAATCAACAGTTTCAAATTAACCTTGAAAATAAACAAAGGAATTTTGATCGTAATAAAGATTTGTTTAACAAGGGATTTATTTCTGAAGACACTTATAAAGACTCAAAAGATGATTATGAAATCGCTTTGATAGAATACAATTCTTTAAAAAGAGAAATTGAAATCTTTAAAGAAGAAATTGGTTCTAAAAAAGGATTAAAAATCAAAAAACTCTCTGTTGTTTCTCCTATTACAGGAGTGATTATTTCAAAACAAGTAGAAGAAGGAGAAATCATTAGTGGTGATAGTAGTACTCGTAGTGGTAGCACTCTTTTCAAAATAGCAAATATTTCAAAACTCGTTGCTAAAATTACTTTAAGTGAAATTGACATTTACAAAGTTTACCTCAATCAAAAGGCAACCTTACGCATCACTGCCAACCCCAATAAAATCTATGATGGATTTATTTCTAAAATTGCCCCTAGAGCCTCTAGTAAAAGAGGGGTAAAAGTATTTCCCATTGAAATCAAAATTAACCAACAAGACCATCGTCTTAGACCAGGAATGAGTGCTAGTGTCGATCTTATCGTTGATACACGTAAAAATATTATTGCCATCCCCCTTACATGTCTTTATGCAAACAATAATCTTTTCTATGTTTTTAAAGAAATAAAAAAAAAAAACAGAAAAACAACAAGTATTTATTGGTTCTTATGATTATGCTAATGTAGAAATCACAAAAGGACTGACAGAAGGAGACATTATTCATAAAAAAATTAGTCGAGAAAAACTAGAAAAATTTTCCAATTTAGATTTAAAAACCTTATAAAAAAATCTAACTTAATGAATGTCATTGAATGCAAAAATATCTCAAAAAATTATTATTTAGGCAAAAATAAAATCCAAATTCTTAAAGAAGTTAATCTTAAAATAAAAAAATCAGAATATATTTCTATTTTAGGGACTTCTGGGAGCGGAAAAACAACTCTTCTAAATATTTTAGGCTGTTTAGATCGAGCTTCTTCAGGGACGTATTTAATTAATCAAACAAATATTAGCCTTTATTCTAAAAAAAAATTAAACATAATTAGAAATAAAGAAATTGGTTTTATTTTTCAAAGCTTTAATTTACTAAGTCGTTATAATGTGTATTCAAATGTAGAGCTCCCTTTGCTTTATACCAAAATGAGTGCCTCTAGAAGAAAAGACAAAGTCCAAAAAGCCATCAAGCAAGTCGGCCTTTTAGATAGAATCAAACACAAACCTAGCGAACTTTCTGGTGGGCAAAAACAACGTGTTGCCATTGCAAGATCTCTTGTTAATGATCCAAGTATTGTTATTGCTGATGAACCAACAGGAAACTTGGATAGTAAAACAAGTGATGAAATTTTAAATCTTTTTGAAGCCTTAGTCCATCAAGGTAATACTATCATTATGGTTACTCACGACTTAAAAGTAGCAAAACGCACCCAAAGAACTATCCAACTTGTTGACGGAAAAATTATCAAAAAAAACTAAATAAAATCATGAAATCTATATTTTTTTCTTCTATTTATTTTTATTTCATTAATAGTTTAAAAGAAATTTATCATAATAAAGTTCGTTCGTTTCTTACGATACTAGGGATTCTTTTAGGGGTATTTTCTTTAACGGCCATGTCAGGGATTATTGAAGGAGCTAGAAAAAAAGCCATTAAAATTTTTAAAGAAAAAGGGGGAGCGAGTCTCATTACAATCAAAAAAACGCCAAGTGAAAATACCGAAGAAAGCTCTTTTCTGCAAACAAAAGAACTTTGGTGGGAAGATGTCAATATCATTCAAAAAGAAAATAATAATATTATTTTAGGAGTTAGTCCTATAAATACCATGAGAACCTATGTAACTGCAGATGGAATTCAATCTTTTGAACTAATAATAAAAGGCATTGGAGAAGATTTTAATGCTATTAAACTCTATGATATCGCTCAAGGTCGAAAAATTTTGAATATCGATAGTCATTTTTATTCTCGGGTGTGTGTTCTTGGGAGTATTCCGATTAAGGAACTTTTTTTAGGTTCAAGCCCTATTAAACAAAATGTTCTCATTAACGAGATTCCTTTTAGAGTCATTGGGACCTACAAACATTATTTTGAGCAACAAAGTACTTTATTAAAAAAAAACAAAAGAAGAAGAAGAAGAAGAACAACAACGACAACAAGAATAAGAATAAAAAACTTCCCTAAAGTAGCCAAACTTAATAAACCCAAAATAAGACTAAAAAGACAAAATCGATGGGAAATTATCAGACGATATTTTAGAAGCAACTTACTTTGGAAGAAAAACTTTATTATAACAATCCCTATTGGGACATTCCTTTCTATTTATGAAAGCAAAGAAAAAAAAGGGTTTGATGAAATCCAAGTACTATTCAAAAATGAAGTTAACGTTCAAAAGGGAGTAGAAGCCATTAAAGAATCTCTTATGAAACTAAGGGGTGGTAATGAAGATTTTGAAGTAGAACTTAATACCGCTTCTTTAGATAATATTGAATCTCAATTAAAAATTTTCAAAATTATTTTAGGCAGTATTTCAGTCATTTCTTTAATTGTAGGAGGACTTGGAATTATGAATATTGTTTTAGCTTCTCTTTCAGAAAGAATCCGTGAAATTGGGATTCGAAAAAGTATTGGAGCGAGCAATATTGATATTTTCATGCAATTTTTAACTGAAACGATTGTTCTTTCTTTACTAGGGGGGGTGTTAGGGATTGGCATTACCTTTTTATTAAGTGATTTTATAGGGAATATCACACAAACTCCTATTTATATATCGCTTAATTCGATCATTTATTCTTTCACTGTTTGCTTTTGTTTAGGCATCTTTTTTGGTCTTTATCCAGCGACAAAAGCTTCTAAACTCAATCCGGTAGAAGCTTTAAGATATGATTAAACAATTTTTTTACTTTTTGCTACTCAAAGGATTTTTTTTCATCATCATTAATATTTTTTTTATTAGTGCAAAAACGATTTCTCTTTTAGATCTCCCAAAAATCATCTCTAACAATTCTACTTTAGTTAAGAAAAAAAAAATTGATTTACAAATAAGAAAAATCAATAGTAAAAAAATTTTTTTAGATTATTTTCCTAATTGGATATTAAATTATGGTTATGATTTCACCCATAATTTAATAGAAAAAAATGCTCAATTAAGACCTAAACAAGAATATACTCTAATTTCTAGGCTCCCTCTCCTTAAAGGTGGCAAACGATTTTTTGAGCTTGGCTATAACAACTTACATTACCAAAACGAAAAAAAAAACCTAAAACAATCTTATGAAACAGACTTAAAAAAAAGTATCGAAGCTTATCTTAAAACAGTTGAAAATTATTTTTCTCTTCAAATAGCAAAATCTAATGAAGCCAGCTCAAAACTACAATACCAGTTTACCTTAAATAAAAAAAGAGGAGGCCAAAGCTCTGAGATTGATCTTTTGCAAGCGAAAGCTCGTTATGATAACGATATTTATTTATTAGAAACAGAAAAAATTAATTATGAAAATTCTATTTATAGTTTAAAAAAAAAACTCAATTTAAATCCTTTAGAAATCAACCCTAATCTTAATTTTTATTTAACCCTCAAGCTTAGTAAAATCATAGAAGAAGATAGTATCAAAAAAAAGTATCAAATTTTCTCAGCCATAAAACTTGAAAATGAAAATAAAATTTTAAACTTAATGAATCGACAAAATTATTTTGAACGCTTTTTTCCTGAAATTTCACTTGACCTTGCTCTTACGACTTTCCAAGTAAGAGAACAAACAATTAATACCCCAACAAATCAAATCAAAATAACCAACAAGTCTGAGTATAATTTCTATTTTGGAGCTAGTTTTACCTTTCCTTTTTTTGAACGCTTTAATCATTTTCTAGAAATCAAAAAAAATAAATTGATGATTAAAAAAAATAAATTTAGTTTAGAAGAAATCTATCGTAATTTTTTGATTTCTTTTAGACAAACCACCAAACTTCATAATAATAAAATTGACTTAATACAAGTTGCTTCTTATCGATTAGAAAGTGCTTTAGCCAATAGAAATAAGACCTTAAACAGTCACCAATCTGGTATCTCCTCCTTATTACAAGTTCAAGAAGCTGAAAATCTTTTTAGAGAAGCCCAATTAGACTTTATTAATCTTAAATTAGAAATTCTTTCTTTAAAAGCAGAAGTCGGTCACCTCATTGGTAATACAATGGCGTACCTTTCTTTAGAAAAAAGCTTACAACAAATAGAAGAATAAAATAATTAAAAAAAAAAATTTCTAACTTAAAAAAATATTTTGTAATATTATTGATAAAAACTCAAATGCTTTCTTCTCCAAAAAAATCTAAAAATACTTTGTGTTGTGATACTTCACATCAAAAAAGAAAAGATTATTTTTTTATCTCTTTAATTTTTTTAACCATTATTTTATATGGAGGGCATTTGTTTAACATTTATTTGGAGATGCTTGAGGGTCCATTTTCTGAGCTTTTTGATGCTTTTTATCAATTATTAAATCGGATCTCTTGGGGAATAGGGATTGGAATTTTATCTGTTGGCATTCTTACAAAAATGCCTCGTGAATATATTCTTTCTCTTTTAGGCAAACCAAGCTCAAAAAAAAGTATTTTCAAAGCTACTCTAGCGGGTATTTTTTTAGACTTATGCAGTCATGGGATCTTAATGATAGGAATGAATTTATATAAAAAAGGAGCGAGCCTTGGACAAGTGATGGCATTTCTTATTGCAAGTCCTTGGAATTCACTTTCACTTACTTTTATTTTGTTTACCTTAATAGGCTTTAAATGGACATTGCTTTTTATTTTACTTTCTGCTATTATTGGCATTTTTTCTGGTTTTGTTTTTCAAATACTTGAAAAGAAAAATATTTTACCTAAAAATCCCAATGAGATTTCACTTCCAAAGGGCTTTAACTTTTGGAAACAAGTTAAAAAAGATTTTAAAAAAAACCCATGGGTACTAATAAATTTTAAATCTGTTTTAAAAAATGGATTTAGAGAATCAAAAATAATCATTAAATGGGTTTTATTTGGAGCTTTATTATCAAGTTTAGTGAAAGTATTTATTGATGAAAGTTTTTTTCACCATTATTTTGGTCCTACTTTATTGGGTTTGGGGATTACTTTAGGGTTAACAACGATCATTGAAATCTGTTCCGAAGGAGCAGCTCCTCTTGGGGCAGACTTATTTCAAAAAGGCCAAGCTCCAGGAAATGGTTTTGTTTTTCTTATGGGAGGAGTTTCAACAGATTACACAGAAATCATTGTTTTAAAAGAAACAACAAAGTCATGGAAAATTGCTTTATTTTTACCATTAATCACGATCCCTCAGATTTTAGTCATCGGCTTTATATTAAATCAATTGAGTTAGAAACAAGATAAAAAAAACACTCAAAGTAGCAAGATTAAACGATCAACGACCATCAAATGATCTTTAGGTCGTCCTTTTTTACTTCTAAGCTTTAGGTTCATGACCACCTGATGCAAAGGGCCAAAATCACCTTTTTTAGAATATTCTATAGCAGCTTCAATGAAATAGTGAAATACCGCATATTCTGCTTTATACCTTCTTTCCTCTCTAGTTGCATATTTTCTATTCTCCGCTCTAACGATTGTGGTGTGAAGTAGATGACCCTATTCGTGGAAAAGGATCATTATCATCCTATCCTCTGGATATTTTAGATTCTTATTTAAAATAAATTTTTGATTTATGGTAATTTTATTTGTTCCTTGTGCCTTTCCAGGCCCTCTTATGCTGGATGAATAATACATACCAACACCATCGTCTTTTAATTTTTTAATTTCCTTCCATAGTTTTGGAAGGTTGTTTTTACAATGCTCTTCTACTTCTCTTCTATTTTTATCAGATGCTATATAATTTGAATTAAACTCTTGTGAAGCTACACTAAATACTGATTTCTCCTTATTAGAAGCGGTGATCTCTTTTTCTTCAAACCCCAGTATTAGACCAATTAGTATAAATATTAAATATTTTCTCATTTCTATACCCTTTATTTAATATATATGTAAAATCATTACACAAGATTAAAATTGTATCACATAAAACTTATTTACCAAAGGAGATGAAGAGGTAGGGAGAATAGTAACATAGATTTAGTTTATCACTCGAGTTTTTCAGAGACTAAATTTTTAATATTACAATTATTAGTATAAAAGACTACTTTAGATTTATTATTTTGACTCTCAACTATAATCTTTTTCTGCAAAGCCACTTTTACTAGGTCGGTATTTTCAAAAACAATATAATCAAAGTCTGAAAATAGTGTTTTTAAAAAAATAGACAGACTAGATGATGCTTTTCACTCTTTAAGATTTAGATACTACAGAATATACCTAGAAAAAAATGAAAAGGTGTACTCTAGTTACAATAACAAAATTAAGTGATGTAATGAGCTTAAAACGAGCACGAAAGTCGGAGTAGCAGGACTTGAACCTGCGACCTCTTGGTCCCAAACCAAGCGCGCTAGCCAACTGCGCCATACTCCGTTTTCACTTGAAAATGAATTAATAAGCCTAACTTTTTAAAACAGTTTTGTCAAATCTAAAATAAATTTTATTTTTTTCTTTATTTTTTCATCAAAAGAAAATGAATTTACTTATAAAAAACTATGTTTTTTTTATCACATTTTTATCACATTAATGCTCTTTTTTAGTTTCAAGCGTGATGCTAAAAAAGCATCAATTTTATGACAAAAAGATAAATTGAAATTCCTAAAAGGTCATTTGAAATCATAATAAAAGGACCCATTGCAACTGTAGGATCAATTTTCATCTTATTTAAAAGAAAAGGAATGCTCACTCCAAAAATAGATGAAGACAAAAAAACTAAAAATAAAGCAATACTAATACTAAAAGAAATTTGCCACAGACTTTTTTCTAAATTTAAAGGGAACGTAGAAAAAACTAAAATAAGAAAAAAGAATAAAAGTAAACTCAAAAAAAACCCATTTAAACAAGCGACTCTAATTTCTTTATAAAAGATAGTCCAAAAATTAAGATATTTGAGATGATCTAAAGTCAGTCGTTTAACAATAATTGAAGATGCCTGTAGACTAATATTGCCTCCCATAGAAGTCAGCAGTGGTATGAAAAAAAAAACCACGATTACATCTGAAACTATTTTTTCAAAAACACTAATCAACCCCGCTGCTAAAGCTCCTCCAAAAAGTCCAATGATTAACCAAGACACTCGTTCCGCAGAAGCTTTTAAAATAGTTTCTTCTTTCCCATCTTCTTTAATCCCCGCAATCACATTCATATCTTTAGAAGCTTCTTTTTCAAAAACATCCACCACATCATCGACTGTAATTCTTCCAAGCAATCTATTCTGCTCATCGACTACCGCAATAGAAGAAATGTTATAATCCTTAACTCGATTAGCCACTTCTTCTTGAGGTAAGGACGTCTCAACTCTTTCAGCTTCTTCAATCAGTACTTGTAGTTTAGTTGCCTTTGAAGCAATAATTAATTTATTAAGAGGAACCTTCCCTTCTAATTGTTTTTTTTTATTAACAATAAAAACATTATAAACATCTAAAATCTTCTTTTTTCCCATTTCTTTAAGTTTTACTAAAGCCTTACCTACATTTTCATGACCTTTTAAAGAAACATAATTCATTGTCATTAAACTACCAGCTGTATTTTTTTCATAAGATAAAATCTGAAAAAATTTTCTTTTTTCAGATTTTGGAAAAGTTTTAACAAAATCGATTTGTTTACCTATTTCTAAAAAACGCACCATTCTGACTAAATCATTTGTTTCCATAGATTCAATAATTTTTTTAAATCTTGAAAAAGACAAACCTCTAATAAGTTTTTGTTTAGTAGTATCTTCTAATTCAAAAAGCACCTCTCCCATAAAATTCAAAGAAACTCTATTAAAAAACCATTTTTGCATCTCTTCTGGTAAATACATCAAACCATAAGCAATGTCAGAAGGATGTAGTAAATGGAAAAGACGAATCCCTTCTTCTTTTTCTCCTTCAAGATACATTTCAGTTGCAATAATAAACTTAGAAATATGTGATTGTTGAATTTCTTTTAATTTTTCTAAGCTTTCTTTAAAATTTTTCTTCATTTTTTTTTTGAGTCATATTCCTTCTTATGATAAAAAAAGAAAAAAAAGAAAAACAACACCCCTCCTAAAAGAGAAGCTTTAATTTTAAAATAATAATCATGTTTGTGAATCATATGAGCAAAGATTTCTCCTTGTCGGTATATTCCTCTAATCGAAACCCAGTCGCCTTCTTTCAAATTTTGATTCTGATCACTTGTTAATAAAAAGATTCGACTCCCTTCTTTGATGTAAAACTGTTGTTGTTGCTTAACAATTTTACTAACCGACAAAGAAATTTCTTTGCCTTCAAATGCTTGGGGATTTTTAATAAAAGAAGTACTAAAAATATTTTTCTCTAAACCTTTCTTAACAAACAAGAAAGGAAAAAAAATAAAAAAAAGCAAAACCGTTAAAAACAAACCTAATTTTTTAAAAGAAAAATTTCCTAAAGCAACGGTTTTAAATTTTCTTCTTTCTTTAAAAAACATTAATATAAGCATCAAAAGTGTTATAAAAAAAATAAATTTAATCCAAGGGTTATCATACCAAAAAAGTTGAAAACTAAAATGGCTTAACTTAAAAGGGAAAAAAATAGGACTCCCTCCTCCCACATTTTTTTGAAAAAGATCTAAAAAAATATGTAATAAAGAAGAAAGATAAATCAAGCAAAATACTTGATAAGGCTTTTTTGTTAAAAGTGCAATGATAATCGATGCAAATAAAACCATAAAAGGGGTATGATAAAAATTAAGGTAAAGATGAAAAAATTGATGGTTCAATTTAAAAGGAAGCAAATCAAACAAAACATACGCCACTCTTGAAATGATGTCTGGTAAAAGAGACCCCAGTAAAATCCAGCGAACATCTTTTACTTTAAAAAATTTTGAACCCACATACGCAGATCCCAAATGCAAACCCCAATCAGGCATTGTTTTCAATCACTTTTTTTTTACATTGGACATAAAGAATACCTAATTTTAAAATAAAACAAACTTTATAGGAAATTACTAACCATAAAACTACCCATGAATCTATCAAAAATTACTTCAAGACAAATTCTTAAAAAAGAATGTCAAAAATGGCGACAAGAAAAAAAAATAATTGGGTTTACTTCCGGCAGCTTTGATCTTCTCCATCAAGGTCACACAACCTATTTACAAAAAGCAAAAAAGCATTGTGATATTCTTATCGTCGGTCTTAATTCAGATACTTCCATTCAAAATTATAAAGAAACCAAAAGACCTATTATTACAGAAAATCAAAGAATCATCGTTTTATCTGCCCTTTCTAGTGTCGACAAAGTATTCTTATTTCATGAAACCAATAACAAAGACAATCTTCTCTCTTTAAAACCAAACTTGTATATTAAAGCAGGTGATTATTCTTTAAACTCAATGACTTCTGCTAAATATCTAAAAGATTGGGGAGGAAAAGCCATTACGGTGCCTTTTGAAAAAGGGATTTCAACAACAAATATCATTGAAACCATTTTAAAAAAATATGCCAAAGAATTCCCTATTTGTGAAAATCTTAAAGACAAAAAAGTGAAGCCTGCTATTTTTTTAGATAGGGATGGCGTCATCAATAAAGAAATCGAATACCTGCATCTAAAAGAAGAATTTCAACTTTTACCCGGTGTTACTGAAGGGCTTTTTTCATTAATGAAAATGGGGTTTAAATTAATCATTATTACCAATCAAGCCGGCATAGGGATGGGATATTTTACCAAAGAAGATTTTTATAAAGTCAATAAAGAAATGCTAAAGCAACTATCAAAAAAAGAAATCTTAATTGACCGTATTTATTATTGTCCGCATTCAAAAGCAGAAGGATGTGATTGCCGAAAACCTAAAATTGGACTCATTAAAAGAGCTGAGAAAGAAGCTTTAATCAATCTTGAAAAAAGTTTTTTTATTGGAGATCAGCAAACAGACCTTTTAGCTGGAAAAAAAGCAAGCCTAAAAACAATTTTAATTGAAGGAAACCCATCTTCAAAAAATTTAAAAACAAAACCAAATTATACAGCAAAAAATCTTATTCAAGCTGCCAATTGGATTCAAAAAGAACCATTTTAATTGATGACAAATAAAAAAAAAAAATTTAAAGCTAAATTTACATTAACAGAAAAATTAACCAAAGGAGGTAGAAAAAAAGATTCTAATTATTATAAAAATTTAATTGCTAAAAAAAAAATTGCTTATATTACTCATCTGGCGACTAATCTCGACCAACTCATCATCACCAATTCTCTAACTCTTCCTAAGTTTACTCCTGGTTTAATTGATCGCTTTCTTATTTTTTCTCAAATGGAAAAAATTAAACCCATCATTATGATGACAAAAATTGATTTAGTAAGTCAAGAAGAAGCTTTAAATAAAAAAAAAATCTATGAAACCATTGGCTATCAAGTCTTTCTTATTTCTAATAAAACTTTAGAAGGACTAGAGCTAATAAAAGAAATATTAAAAGATAAACGCTCTGCAATTGTAGGCCATAGTGGTGTTGGCAAAACGTCTATGTTAAACCATGTAGATTCTGCTTTTTGTGAAAAGATCCAAGAAATTTCAGACTACACTAAAAAAGGACGACACACCACTTCTACCATTCGACTTTACGAGCTTTCTTTTGGTGGCATTATTTACGATATGCCAGGTCTTAAAGAAATGGACTTTACGACCCTTTCCAAAAGAGAACTTTCAAATTATTATAAAGAGTTTAAGCGATACGATTTAAATTGTCATTTTTCAAATTGTCTTCATCTTCATGAAAAAAGATGTGGTGTTAAAGAAGCCGTTTTAAAAAAAGAGATTCACCCTATTCGTTATAAAAATTACTTAACCATACTAAAAAGTTTAAACGAAAAATAAAAGGAGCCATTTGAACCTATGAACGTATTAATTATTGGGAGAGGAGGAAGAGAACACGCCATTAGTTTTTTTATTGCAAAAAGTCCTCTTTTAAAAAAACTCTATATCACTCCAGGAAATGCAGGCACCCTTTCTTTAGGAGACAATATTTCCCTTCCTTTACATCCTCCTTGGAAAGAACTAATAGATTTTATCAAAAAAAATAAGATTAATTTTGTTGTTATTGGTCCAGAAAATTATTTATTGGAAGGACTAGCTGATTTTTTAAAAGAACAAAACATTCATGTTTTTGGGGTTTGTAAAAAAGCAACTCTTTTAGAAGGGTCAAAAAGCTATGCAAAAAAACTCATGCAAGCTTATGACATTCCAACAGCTGATTACCAAGTCTTTGAAGAAATAAAATCTGCCAGGCAATATCTCGATGCTCAGCAAGCTCCTTTTGTCCTTAAAGCAGATGGGCTTTGTGCCGGAAAAGGAGTGATGATTTTAGAAACAAGAAAAGAAGCCAAAGAAGCTTTGAAACTTTATTTTGAAGAAAATAAATTTGGAGAAGCTGGAAAAAAAATTGTCATCGAATCTTTCTTATCAGGAAAAGAAGCTTCTATTTTAGCTTTTTGTGATGGTGAAAAATTCCGTTTCTTGCCCCCTTCTCAAGACCATAAACGAATCTTTGACCAAGACAAAGGGCCTAACACAGGTGGCATGGGGGTGTATTCGCCGCTTCCTTTTTTAAATCAAAATCATATGTCTTTTATTAAAGAAAAAATCTTTAACCCTATTTTAAAAGCATTTAAAGAAAATCACATCGATTATAAAGGAATCCTTTATGCAGGTTTAATGATAAAAGAAAAAACGGTGAACGTTGTTGAGTTTAACGTTCGTTTTGGAGACCCAGAATGCCAATGCGTCTTGCCTCTTTTAGAAACCGATTTATTAGAATTAATGACTCAATGTTGCTTAAATGAAATAGAAAAAAGCTCTTTTATATTAAAAGAGCAAGCCGCTTTAAATGTCGTTATGGCTTCAGGTGGCTATCCGGAAAAGTATCAAACAGGACACTTGATTACAGGCCTAGAAAACATTAATCAAAAAGAAACTTTTGTGTTTCATGCCGGCACAAAACAAACCTCTGAAGGCACCTTCACAGCAGGAGGCAGAGTGCTTTCCATCACTGCATTAGGACACGATATAAAACAAGCTTCTAAAAAAGCTTATGAAACTATCAAAATGCTTTCTTTTAAAAATGCTCATTATCGTAACGATATCGGTTTTAAACAACCTTTAAAATGAAACAACCTATTGTTGGTATTTTAGGTGGGGGACAACTTGGAAAAATGTTGGCAATGAATCTTCACCGTTTAAACATTAAAACATTTATTTTAGACCCTACTGAAAACCCACCTTGTGCTTCGATGGGGGTTTACTTGATTAAAGGTGATTTTCTTGATTATGAAGCAGTGCTTTCTTTCGGGAGAACCGTCGACATCCTAACCATCGAAATCGAACACGTCAATACTCAAGCTCTCAAACAACTTGAAAAAGAAGGAAAGAAAATTTATCCTGCTTCAAACATCATTGCCCTTATTCAAGATAAAGGAAAACAAAAAATATTTTATCAAAAAAATAAAATCCCTTCAGCAGATTTTAGTCTTTTTGAAAATGAAATCTCTCTTAAAAAAGCAGTTTTATCAAAAAAAATCGAGTTTCCTTTTATTCAAAAACTTAGAAAAATGGGATACGATGGTAAAGGAGTAAGACTCATTAATTCAAAAAAAGACCTTAAGCAAATCTTAAAAGGAAGTTGCTTAATTGAACAAAAAATAGAGATACACAAAGAATTTTCAATGATTGTTGCAAGAAACAACAAAGGTGAAATCAAAATATTTCCAGCTGTAGAAATGATTTTTGATCCCAAAGCCAACCTTTTAGATAGCCTTTTTTGTCCTGCTTCATTAAAAAAAAAAACGTTAAACAAAGCCTCTCAAATCGCCTCTAAGCTTGCTAAATCTCTTAAGCTAAACGGCATCTTAGCCATCGAATTTTTTTTAGACCAAAAAGAAATCATCTATGTCAATGAAATCGCTCCAAGGCCTCATAATAGTGGTCACCACACCATTGAAAGCCTCTACACTTCTCAATATGATCAGTTGTCAAGAATTCTTTTAGGTTTTCCACTCGGTAATACAGGCATCAAAATGCCTTCTGTTATGATTAATATTTTAGGCAATCAAAAAAAAAATCAAAACTATTTCCTTCAAATTGCCTCTAAACTTTCTTCTATTTCAGGGTGCTATGTCTATCTTTATGGAAAAGAAAATGTGCCTTATCGAAAATTAGGCCATGTTACACTAATAGATAAAAATATAAAAAAATTAAAACAAAAAACTAATCTAGTCAAAAAAATTTTAAACCAAAATAAATGAAACAAAAACAACTAGAAAAAAAAGTAGCCGTTATTATGGGAAGTGAGAGTGATTATCCAATTATGAAAGAGAGCGCAAAAACACTAAAAGACTTTGGTGTTAAAGTAGAAACCACCATCGTTTCAGCTCACCGTACACCTGATAGAATGTTTTCATTTGCAAAACAAGCTTGTAAAAAAAGATTTTCTGTTATCATTGCTGGAGCTGGCGGAGCGGCTCATCTACCGGGTATGATCGCTTCATTAACCCCTTTACCGGTCATTGGAGTCCCAATTAAGGCAAAAGCTTTAGATGGTTTAGATTCTCTTCTTTCAATGGTTCAAATGCCAAAAGGCATTCCAGTTGCAACGGTTGCTATTAATGGTAGTGTAAATGCTGCTTACTTGGCTCTTAGAATCCTCGGAACTCAAGACCTTGAAATAAGAAAAAAAAATGAATCTTTTTTAGAAACTCAAAAAAAACAAGTCGAAAAAGCAATTCAAAAAATAGAAAAAAAACTTAATCTCGATTAATTCGTATTTCAACGCGTCTGTTTTTTTCTCGACCTTCTACTGTGTCATTGCTAGCAAGAGGAACACTTTCCCCCAACCCTTCATAATAAATCCTCAACTTTCCCCCTGAAATCTTGTCAATCGCTTGCACCACTGATAACGCCCTCTTCGTTGAAAGTCTTTGATTATAATCATCCCCCCCTTCTCCGTCAGTATGCCCTATCACCGAAATTTGATAATGCTTATACTTAAGTAAAATAGGGACTAAGTCTTCTAAAACTTTATAAGTCTTTTTATTTAATTTGTAATCATCGTGATCAAAAAGAATATTTTTTAAGCGAAATAAGATCCCTTTTTTATCATAAAGACTTTCAACTTGCTTCTTAGCAGAGGCATTTAAAGTAAATGCTTTAGAGACATCTTTGAGTGTTTGCTGCATTTGTTTATCTGTAATAGGAACTGTCACTTGATACGTGGCCGTCGATTGCATCACAATGGATTCAACTTGATCATCGTCTTTAAGATAAGTTTGATGGTAATAACGAAGCTCATAAAGAGGAACCCCTTGATCCAAATCCCATTCTATGGTCCCTTCACAAGTAATAAGAATCTTCTTAATCCCAAAAGGATGTTTGATTTTCAGCTGATTTCCTACCTCTTCACTTAATTGATATTCATATCCAATGATGGCAACCTGCTTGTTATTTTTTTCAATCGTTTTTTTATAACGGTAATTAGCCATCCCTTGTATCGTAAGCTTAGGAGTGGTTTTTGAATAATGAATTTGTAAAGGAGCTTGCCAAGTACTCCCTTCCTCCACAGCTTGATTTGGAAAACTAGGAACCGATCTCACGTTAGGTTGCTCGGTTTCTTCTTCTACATAAAAACGACCCCGCTTATCAATAAAAAAAGAAGATTCTTTCGTTTGAATTAATTTAGAAGGGCTAAAAGGACTCCCTTCTAAAACTTTAAAAATACCTTTTAATCCGAATTTATTTGAAACTTCTTTAAAAACCTTCAGTTTAATATTGTTTTTTTCCCACCAATGTTTCTGGTAAAACCCATTGGTTTCAACCGTAACATAGCCCACAAGATCAATATCTAAAGCACTTCCCTGAGATAAATTCCACGTTAACTTTTTAGCATCACAAAAAACTAAAATTAAAAGAAGAAAAATGATAAAATATTTCATTCAAAACCTATTTTTTAGGCTAACATTTTTTTTACTTAAAGTCGATGGTATAATATAGAATCATTCCATTTTTACGATAAAAAGTTATAATAAAGATTATAAATGTATTCAAAAAAATGAAAAAAAATCTTTATAAAACAAAATTAACCTTTACTTGTGTTATTTTTACCTCTGCTTTTATTTTCAATGCTTGTACCAATTCTTTTTTAGGTCCCGCACAAGTTAATAGCTACAACTATGATAGTATGAGCACTGAAGAGCTTTTAGAACTTGCCCAGTCTTATTACTTATCAGCCCACAACCGAAACAATGAACAAGAAATCAGACTGTCTTCATCTAGATCGATTTATGACTATCTTTTAGAAGAACGAATTGGCACTTTAAGAGAAAATAAAGCAAGCTTACATAAAACCGTAGATGGGTATGTTGCTGTTACTAGTGAAATTTTCATTGGTAACAAAAGTTTCATTGCTCTTTTATTTTCTGCTTTTGAAGGCTTTGATGAAAATAGCCTGTCATTTACCAATGAAAAAGCAGCCGATTTTCAAAATTCAATAAAGGGTTTACGGCCTATTTTTCATCGCGATATTTTAAAAGGAGCTCTTTACCAGATCCCACTACAAGATCGTACTGAAGGGATTTTTGCTTTTATTAGCTTGTTCAACGCGGCTGTTTTAATATCTGATTTTATTAGTTTCTTAAATTTTATTGAAGACATCCCTTCAAGGGTCCAAACAGTCCTATCAAATGTCACTCGCCTCAATGAGATTGTAGCCGAAATCAATGGACTCCCAGCTATGGTAATGTCAATGATGATTACTCTTGACGAATCAACCATGATGGCAACAAGACTTAGAGAGGAAGGCACTCCTTTACTGGAAACCACTCAAAGTGAAATCACAGATATTAATGATATTATTACAACAGAGATTGATGAGCTCCTTGATAACATCAATGAAATCATCACTGAAATAGAAAATGAAACAACAGGCGCTGATAATCCAATCTCCTCAGCAATTAATAGTGCCCTCGAGCCTTTAAAAACAACGCTTCAAGATATAAAAACACAATTAGACACGGTTTCAACCACTGCTTCAAGTGACCTTGCTCAAATCATGCTTCCTGTAATTCCTCAATGATATCGCTTAATTTTTCTAAATATTTTTTTATTCTGTTTTTTTATATTTTCACTTCATTTCTAAATGGTCAATTATATCGACACCGAAGCCCTGAAATTTTATCCCCTAGAGATAAAGGCATGGGTGGCAGTCACACAGCAACAGGAAATGATTTTTATCTTCTTTGGGCAAATCCAGCTCTTATCGCTAATGAAAAACGGCTTCTGAAAACTCGCCCTAAAGAAGCCATTTATCAAATTTTTAATCTAGAATTAGGGATTCCTTATAGTTTTATACCTGCTTTAACCGAAATCTCTTCGGTTTTTGAAGGACTTTCTACTACCGAAAATAGTTTTTTAGAGCTTACAAAAACAACCCGTATTATTGATCGTTTACCTTTAGGACTTTACACCCAACCTCCTTTGAGCTTTGGAGTCATTGGTCATCGGTGGGGATTTTCTCTGGCAAGCCATAGTGAGTTTTTTTTGACCGCCTCTGGAGGACTACTACCTTCTATTTATTTTGATATTTCTGCTGGGTTTGATGCAAAGCTTGGATTTTCACCTTTAATTTTATCATTATTTGAAAAAGATGACTTTAAAACAGGGATAGCTGTAAAAGGATTAGGGTTTGTTTTTTCTAAGCCTAATCTATCTACTATAGATTTACTTTCTTTTTTTCCCGATCTTCAAATCGATATTCTAGTAGAAGCTGTTTTAGAAACACAAACAACTGGTTTTGGATTTGGTTTAGATACAGGGATTCTTTTTGATTTTTTTAAAAATTTCACCCTTGGGGTTGCTATTATTGATATCTTCACTCCTTTTTATTCAATCGAAAGAGAAGATATCAAAAGTATTAATGTCCTCCCTTCTACTCATACCTTTTCATTTCTATATCCTAACCTCAAAATGGGTCTAGCCTATCGTTTTCCCGAGCATCCTTTTTTCTTATTTAAAAATGGGGTCTTATCTTTTGACCTCCATCATTTATATGATGATACCTATACAATAGGAAAACAATTACATATTGGAACATCTGTAGATATCTTTGATATTGGTCTTATAGGGGCAAATACAGCCGCTGGTTTCAATCAAGGCTACTTTACCTTTTCAACAACTTTAAAACTACCTGGTTTCCTTTTTTTAATCCCCCCTTCTTACTTCAGCTATACATTCTATCAAAAAGAGCTCGGTCGTTACGCTAATAGTTACGCTAGATCTCTCCATATCTTAAGTTTTTCTATGAAATTTTAAATAAAATATAGTACCCTTAGTAATTAAAAATTTTCATACAAGGAAGCAAAATGAATCATAATAAATTATTTTACATTTTAACCCTTTGTTTTTGTGGTTTTATTCTTCTTTTAGGCTGCTTCATTGTGGATCAAATCATTGCTAAAAGAAGACCTTTTTTACTAAGCAACAGCGGGTCTAAATTTTCAACTTATCATCGCATTGCTACCTTGCGTGAACGTAAAATCAACACAACGTTTGAATATAAAATCTATCAAGACGAGTCTGAAATCCCTATAGACAATAAAATAAACTTTCTCACAACCGACTCCAATGGAATGCAAGTCAATCCTTATAATCAAACACTTGAAAAAACCAACCCAAAAAGCAAACTGATGATTTTTTTTGGCGGATCCACAACAGAATGTGTTTTTGTACAGCAAAAAAATAGATACCCTCGACTCATTTCTAAAATTCTTACCGAAAAATACAACCTCCCCATACGCACCATCAATGCAAGTGTCAGCGGAGCAACAACACGAGGCTCCATTATTGCTCTATACGCCAAAGGCATCCCTCTAAAACCAAAATATGTTGTTTTACACCTGCCGTTAATGACGCTACTTTTTTATTGGCTAATGACCATTACTGGAGTAAGAATGCCCAGGATCGTTCTCTGATCAAAGAAGCACCACTATTAAAGAAAAACCGTGCTACTTTTAAAGAAACTTATCAGGTTTTTATAAGAGCCACTTTCCCTTTTTTACATAAAAAAATCAACCTTGTGATTAAAAATCTCATCCATGGTAATAAACCCAGATCCACTGAAAATTATGGGCCTTTAAAAAAAAAAAAAATTATTCGTTCTAATGATACCCAAAGGTTTATTGAAATATACCGAAAAAATGTACTTACTTTTATTGCCATAGCAAGAGCTAATGAAATCAAGCCTATTTTAATGACTCAAGCCAATCGATACACCCTTTCTACATCAAAATGGGTCAAAAATTTCACCATAAAAGAAATCGCTGAAAAAAATATCAAAATGTCTTATGAGCAATGGGTGAGTTTTTACAAAAAGATCAATCAAACAACCCGTCAAATAGCCCTTAAAGAAAATATCCTGTTACTTGATATGGATAAAAAATTCACTAAAGAAGATCCATCACTTATTTATGATGGGATACACTATACAAGCAAAGGCTCTAAAATGGCTGCAACGATCATTGCTAAAGATCTCGCTCAAGGGTTATTGGATTATTAAAAAAAATAAAATTGGATGATTTTAATCTAAGGCAAATGTTTGTTGCCATTTGTCTTTTTCACTCCATTTTTTTTGATCTTCTTTAAGAAAAATAAGGTCTTCAATCACCAAAATATCCATTTCCGTACGCATAAAACATCGATAGCTGTCTTGTGGGGTCAAAACTATGGGTTCTCCTCTTACATTAAAAGAAGTGTTGATTACAATAGGGCAGTGTGTTTTATCTTTAAAGGTTTTAATAAGAGCGTAGTAAAATGGATTTGTTTTTTGATCAACTGTTTGTATTCTAGCAGAATAATCCACATGAGTGATCGATGGTAAAGACGAACGCTTTTCCTTTAATAAATCAATCCCAAAAAGATGTTTGTTTTTCTGTAAAGCAAGACGCTGTTTTTCATGAATTGGAGCCACAAACAACATATAAGGCGAGGCGTATTCATAATTTTTTTTTGTATTTTTTCGACAAAGATCAAAATAAGCACTAACATCTTCTTCTAAAATACTAGGAGCAAAGGGTCTAAAACTTTCTCGATACTTAATTTTTAAATTTAAAATAGATTGCATTTTTTCATTACGAGGATCTGCGATAATACTTCTAGCCCCCAAAGCACGTGGTCCAAACTCGGCTCTTCCTTGATGCCACCCAATTACTTTGCCTAAAGTAAGGTAATCTGTGATTTTATCAAGTAATTCTTTTTGATTCTTTGCCTTAGAATAAACAGCTTGATAAGATTTTAATTGTTTGATAGCTTGCTTGGGAGTAAAACTAGGCCCTAAATAAGAACCTTCCATCGTATCCTCATTTTTAAATAATTTTCTAGGGCATTTGAGATGATCATAATAAGTAGCAAGCGCAGCTCCTAAAGCTCCCCCTGCATCACCTGCAGCCGGCTGGACCCAAATAGAATCATAAATATTTTCAAATAGTAATTTTCCATTAGCAACACAATTAAGCGCCACTCCCCCTGCAAGACAAAGATGTTTTGCTTTTGTTTTTTGATACGCATGTTTTGCTATTTTGATCAAAATTTCTTCAATAACTTTTTGTACAGAACAAGCCAAATCCATTTCTTTTTGGGTAATAGGGCTTTCTAATTTTCTTGGATTTCCTCTAAAAAGACGATGAAATTTTCTAGAAGTCATCTTAAGGCCTGTTGTATAATCGAAGTAGGTCATATCAAGCCTAAAAGATCCATCTTGCTTAATATCAATAAGATGTTTTTTTATCGTTTCTACATAAACAGGCCTCCCATAAGGAGCAAGTCCCATGACTTTATATTCTCCACTATTAACTTTAAAGCCTGTGTAGTAAGTAATGGCACTATATAAAAGCCCAAGTGAATGAGGAAAAGTAACTTCTGATAAAAATTCTATTTTATTGTCTTTTCCATAAGCTAAAGAAGTCGTCGTCCACTCTCCCACTCCATCAATGGTTAAAATAGCTGCTTTTTTATATGGGGAAGGGTAAAAAGCAGAAGCTGCATGAGAGTGATGGTGTTTTGCAAAAAGTAGCTTTTCTTTTAGATTATTTTTGTATTTTTCAGTTTCTTTTTTTAGAAGAAAAAATCTTTTGAGGCTCTTTTGTCAAAGCAAACAAGTGATCGATTAAAATTTTTTTTAAAAATAACTTTTCTTTAATCCATATAGGAATCGCTTTTAAAAAACTTTTGTATCCTTTTGGAGCTTCTGTTAAATAAGTTTCTAATAGCCGTTCAAATTTCAAAAAAGGTTTTTCATAAAAGGTAATATAATCTACTTGAAAAAGAGAAATATTTGCTTGCTTTAAACAATAATTTATTGCATTTTTTGGAAACTGAAGATCATGTTTTTTACGTGTAAAGCGCTCTTCCTCAACGGCTGCAATAATTTTTTCGTCTTTAATGATACACGCAGCACTATCATGATAATAAGCAGAAATTCCTAAAATAAACATCTAAAAAAAAATATTAAAATAGGGTGTATATAAAAGGGGCCAAAGCCGAGCCTTCTGATAAAACAAGAATAACCCCTAATAAAAGCATTATGATAATAATAGGAGCAAGCCAAATCTTTTTTCTAATTTTTAAAAAAAGCCAAAAAGGCGAATTTGAAACACTTGTTATTCTCAATGAATCATTATACTTTTAAAGTAATTTTTTTAACAAAAAATAAAAAAAAAATTGATTTGAATTTCATGAGTCTAAATGGTATATTTATAAAACTTTAGGAGGATTATTATGTTAAAAAAAATTATTTTTATCCCTGTTTTACTTATTTCTATTTCTTTTGCTGGGCCTAGGGAAGATGCTGAAAAAAACTTATCTTCTTTTCTAGGAGGAGTGGATCAATTTTTTGCTGATTCTCTTTTTGAACAACTGCCAAGTGCTTCTAGTGTAGGGGCTCTTTCAAGTATTGAGTATGGGATCAATCCTATTTTTAATTTTTCTCTTCGCTTTCCCCTTTACATTTCATTTTCCAAAATAAATACCGACAGACTTTCAAAAAGCCTCGGAGATGAGCTTTATAATTCTCTTTTAGACACAGGAGATATCGATGAAGAAATTCTAAAAAACATTCCTTTTCCTTTATTTAATTTTTATGGAGATTTCCATGTAAAATTAGGCAATCTTTTCCCCATTCCTTTCTTAAAAAAAATGGATTTTGGCTTTAAACTTTCTTATCTTTTTCTTCCATTACCCTTACTCAATGAAGGAAGTGATAATATTAACATCAATATTACTGGGTTAAATTTTGGACCTTCTCTTCGTTATAAAATATTCAAATCACCTCTTCTCAATATTGCTTTAAGAGGCTCTTATAATATTCTCAAAGGAGCCATTGATCAATCTTATGCTTTAGACAACTTTTCTCTTGAAGATGGTTTCAAAGCAAGCTTTGAAACAACGATTAAAAATGATTTTAATTTAGATACTCTTGATTTTAGCGTCATAGGAGAAGTCGACCTCAAAGTTATTAAAGGATTTATAGGAGTGGGGAATATTTTTATTATTAATCACAACTACCAAAATGAAAGAAAATCAATTGAGTTAAGCTATACAGGGACTGGCAACATTAGTGGAAAAACAGATTTTTTTATTGACCCATATGATCCAAAAATCGATGAAATTTCCATTGCTAAATTAATGTTGGGGGTTTCTCTTTTTGGCTTTGAGCTTCATGGAGAAATCGATCAAAGATCAAACATTGCTTTTGGGGCTTTTTTAACAATTGCTATTTAATTTGACACTCTTTTTTTAAGTAAAAAAAAATTGATCTAATAAACACTGACTTAAGTGCAAATTGTTTTGAGTTTCTTGGTAAAAATCTTTTTCACCCAACACATATGCCCTAGGAGCTTTTTTTAAAACAAGGTCTTCTTTTCTGTTTAAAATGATTCCTTGATAACCTTTTTTTAAATAGAGTTTGCCTTTTTGAAGTAAAGCTTGCTTTGAAAGACCTACTTCATACTTAAAAACGAGCATGTTTAATTTTGAATAACGTGATCGAATCTTATCAATAATTTTTTCTGTTTTTGTTAAAGAAAGCGTGATTTTATCAGAAGAAATTTTTTCTTTTAATGAAGCGTCTTTCCACTCGTAATCACTTACGGCAGCAGAAAAAATACTCAAATCAAAAGAATAATTTTGAAGATAGTGAGAAACTTTTTTAAAATAATCATCATAATCTTCAAAAAAAATAGGTTTTAAATAAGAATAAGGACAATCTATACTTTTATGCAACAACAAAAAAACATCCGCTCCCTTACAATAAGCTTTTTGAGCAATTGTAATCGCTGTTGTACCTGAGCCTTCATTTGAAAGAAACCTTACTCCATCAATAGGGGTAGGGACAGCTCCTCCTGTAATGAGTATTTTTTTTTCCATTTTTTTATAAGAAGATAAATGATGACAAAGTAGAGCTGTAATAAAGTCAGGAGTTGGTATTTTTTGTTTATCTTCTGCTTGTTGTCCTTCGATAAAAATAGCTCCCTTTTCTTTAAGAGTTTGCAAGTGATCAATATAAAAAGGATTTTTAGCAAGACTAACATGCATCGCGGGAACAAGAAAAAGAGGTTTTTTCATTCCTATGGCACTAGCGGCTAAAGTCATTAAAAGGCTATCCATAATGCCATGGCTTATTTTACTAGCCGAATTAGCCGTTAAAGGAGCTATTAACAACGCATCTTCTCTAAGAAGATGCTCTGCTAACCCTGTAAAGTTAGAAACAACTTTTTGAGCAGTTGCCCATTCTAAAGCCATTTTTCTAATAAAAAAGCAATGCTTTTTTAGAAGGATACGCCTTTACTAAAGCTCCGTGCCGTCTTAATTCTCTAGCTATTTTAGGGCTTTCAATCGCTGCAATACTGCCACAAACTCCTAAAGCAATTTTTTGTATCAATTAATTCATTACCCAATAGATCTACACTTAAATCATCTTTCATGGGAGTGAGCGTAAGTAAAGCCTAAAAAGATAAAAGCTTCAATTTTGGACGAAGCCGACTTTTATAAACACTAAGTGAATTTTCTTTTTTTTTTCCTTTTCTACATTGACGCTGGACTTCTAAAGGAAGATTGATGATGTTAACACAATTTTTTGAACAACATCCTTGGTTTTTTTTTTCACAATCAGCACACTGAATAAAAAAGCAAATGACAATCATCATTACTACAATTAACATGACGATCACATAAACAATCACATTGATGACAATGACTGATAATGTCTTGTGTGATTCGCTCCCCCATTCGCTCATCAAAAACAAAGTTTTTCCCTACAAACTTAGAAGTCATTTTTCTTTCTTTCATAAAACGAGCATATTCAATAATTCCCCCATAAAGCTGTTTAACATTCTTAAAGCCTCTGTGTTGTAAATACGCTCCTACTTTCTCACAGCGTATCCCTCCTGTGCAATAAAGCAAAAATTGTTTATTTTCTTTTTTATAAGGAGTTAATCTTTTATCAATCAAACTAAAAATTTCTCTAAAAGTATCAATATCAAATGAAATCGCATTTTTAAATTTCCCAACTTCTGTTTCATAATGATTGCGAACATCCACAACAACCGTCTCTTGCTCATCGATTAATTTATTAAAAGACTGAGCGCTTAGATAATCACTCTTATAGTCTTTCATTTGAAGCTCTTTTTCTAAAAAATCATCTGCAACAATTTTCTTTCTTACCTTAATTTTAAGTTTATAAAAAGATCTCCTATGATCTTCAATGCCTTGTTTGATATAGATGTCAGAAAAACGCTTATCTTGCTTAAAGCTTTGCTTAAAAAAAGTAAGTTGATTTTTCGGAACACTCAACTGAGCATTAATGCCTTCTTTTGCTAAATAAATACGTCCAAAAATATCACATTCAATCCAATTTTTATATAAAAAATCTCTTAATTCTTTTGGATTTTCAATAAAAACATATTTATAAAAAGAAAGAGTGATTCTTTTTATATCATCTAGTTTGGCTTTTTCTTTTAAAATTTTTTTATCAATTTGATTATATAAAGGACGTTTTTTTTTCATTAGTGATTTTAAAAGTTAGTATAGAAATCTTTTTTTTTTAAACCTTGTGAATAAAAAATATTTTTAATATCTTCTTCAAACTGCTTAGGACCACATAAAAGAAGAGAAAGATTAGGAAGGTAATGAAAATAATTTTTTAAATAATTTTGAACTCTTCCTTTACTTTCTCCCCATTTTAAACTTGGTTTTGTTAAAGTTATTTTGACATCAATGAGATTTTTTTCCCACTTTTTTAAGTCTTCAAAATACAAAATATCTTCTTCAGATTGGCAACTATAAAGAAGGCTTATTTTTTGCTTGTTTTGAAAACAACCCCAAAGGCAATCGTAAAAAGAAGTGATCCCAATACCCCCTGCAATAAAAAGAAGATGCTTTTTACTTGCTTTTTTAATTTCATACCCTCTCCCCATTGCTTCACTAATTGCTATAAAGTCACCTACTTTAAAAGATGTCATTTTTTCTTTATTTTCTTTACTTGCTTTAAAGAAGAAATCCCAAGAATCATTATTTTTTTTAGAAGCAATGGCAGCAATAATTTTTTCATTATTTTTTAAATAAAGGGAAACATATTGCCCCCCTTGAATATAAGTATCTTTTTTTTCTTTTGGGTCAACTTTAATTTTAATGAAATTTTTTATAATTTTTTTTTCAATAATATTCATGACAATAATCGTAGCAAGAAATTTATTTTTTTTATTTAACTATTTAAAGCTTTAGAATTTATGATAAAATGAGTTAAATTTAAAATAAATTAATTTCTTCATTAAAAATGAAAAACACTCTCTCTTTTCATATACTTTCCTATCATATTATTACTTATGGGTGCCAGATGAATAAGAATGATTCCGAAAGAATGGCGGGACTTTTAGAAAATATTGGCTATAAAAAAGCCGTAGGTTTCGAAGTTGCAAATCTTGTGATTTTAAATACTTGTTCTATTAGAGATAAGGCAGAGAGAAGAATTATTGGGAAATTTCACGAATTAAATCATTTTAGAAAAGAAAAGAAAAAATCAATGAAACTAGCGATCATGGGATGTATGCCTCAGCATGCTAAAAAAATGATTGTTGAAAAACTTGATTTTATTGACTATGTTGTAGGGGTTAATAACATGGAAATACTTCCCAATCTTTTAGCTGAAAACATCTCTTTAAAAAAACAGATCGATTTAATGAAGCCAAAGAGAAAAATAAAGGATGTTGAGAATTTTGAAACTATTTTAAATTCTCAAAAAAGAGAAGAAACTCACAAAGCATGGGTTTCGATTATGTTTGGGTGTGATAAAATGTGTACGTTTTGCATTGTTCCTTTTACTCGAGGAAGGGAAATTTCTAGAAAAAAAGAAAACATTTTTAAAGAAATTGAAAGCTTACAAGAAAAAGGCATTAAACAAGTGGTGCTTTTAGGTCAAAATGTAAACTCTTATGGAAAAACAACTTATTCAGATTATGATTTTTCTCACCTCTTAGAAGATATTGCCACTCAATTTTCATGGCTTACAAAAATTGATTTTCTAACTTCCTACCCAACTGATGTCACTGATCGCCTCATTGATGTGATTGCAAATTACGAAAATATTACTAGAAATATTCATTTTCCTCTCCAACATGGAGATAATGAAATCTTAGAAGCAATGAAACGACATTATACTGTAGAAGCTTACAAAGAAAAAGTCCTTAGACTTAGAAAAAAAATCCCAGATGTCAAAATCGGGACCGATTTAATTGTTGGATTTCCAGGAGAAAAAGAAAGTCATTTTGAAAATATGTTAAAAACTTTACACGAAATCCAGTTTGATTTCGCTAACACCGCAGCCTACTCTAGTCGTCCAAGAACCCCTGCTTCACGCCTCAAATCCCATGTCTCTGGGCAAACAAAAAAAAAAAGACTCCTTTACCTAAATCATACCCTTCAAGAAATTTATCGTCAAAAAAAAATAGCCTAAATAATGAATGACCCCTCCAATCCCTCCAAACAAGGCTTGAGTTTCATTATCCCCTACCGAGCAAATGAAGTCCCTAAAAAGCTTATTCAAGCAATTGAAGAATATTTAATTGACTTCCCTTTTCCAAATGAAATCTTCCTTATCTCAGGCAACCACCCTCCTCTTCAAAGAAATAAAGCCATTAAAAAAAGCACCCTTTCCCATCTTTATTTCCTAGATAACGATTCTATTGTTAATAAAAAATCTTTAGATCTCATTTTAAAAGAAATTAAAAAAAATAATTTTGATGTTTTAGGAGGCCCTTCGATACTCCCTAAAAAAGAAAAAAATAAATGGCAACATCTTCAAGATGCGATTTTATCAAATCCCTTCGCTGTAGGAAAAATCTCATGCCGATATCGACCTCGAGGCAAAAAAAAAAAATGCTTTAATGACCTTTCTCTTATCCTTTGCAATCTTGTTGTTAAAAAAAAAATATTTAATGAAGTAGGTCTTTTTAATGAAAAACTTTACCCTAATGAGGAAAATGAATTTTTCAATCGGGTGATAAAAAAAAAAAAAAAAATTATTTATGACCCAAATCTCTTTGTTTTTAGAAATTACCGCCATACCTTTAAAGCATTTATTAAACAAATGCTTTTTTATGGAAGGGGGAGAGCAGAACAAATTAAAATTAAAAAACGTAGTTTTAAAATTGTTTTCTTAGCCCCTATTTTACTTACCACCATCATCATTTTTTTCCCCTTAGTTCTTTTTCTTTTTTTTATTAACGAAAATGTCATTTTTTTCTTTCTTCCGTTCTTCCTAAGTTATTTCATCCTTCTCATCATTGCTTTTTTAGAAGCTACCATTAGAAAAAAAAAAAATTTTATTTTTTTTCCTATTATTTTTATTTGCTGTCATTTTTTTTATGGTTTTGGAATGATTAAAGGATTTTTAACAAAAAAATATTCTTACGAAAATAAAAAAATTCATTGGAAAATAACAAAAATTTAAAATAACATGGTTTTAAAGGATTATTATTAAATTGTCATTAATCAATAAAATAGAGATGACTTCTACTTTGATCAAGTCTAAAATCACAAAAAAACCCTTCCCTTTTTTGGTCAATTGGGCCATTACAGGCAAGTGCAACCTTCGTTGCAAGCACTGTTACGGAGAATATGGTGAAAGTCAAACAGATGAAATTTCTTTAGACATTATTAAAAAAACAATCATTCAACTAAAAAAAATGGGAACAAAAAGAATTAATATTGAAGGAGGAGAACCCCTTTTTAGAAAAGATGTCGAAGAAATCCTCTACACTTTAAAAGAGCAAAACATTGAATCAAGTCTTTGTACTAACGGCATCTATATTGAAAATCATATCAAGACATTAAAAGAATGTTGTGATTTAATTATTTTTTCAATGGACGGTCAAGAAAAATACCACGATGCTCTTAGAGGTAAGCACACTTTTAAAAAAACAATCGATGCTTTAAAGATTGCAAAAAAGCACCATATGCGTACTTTGCTCTTTACTTGCCTTATCGATGACAATATTGAAGATATCGATGCTTTAATTGAAATCGCTTATAAATACCAAACGTTTATCACTTTTAATATTGCTGTCTCCAAACTAACTAAAACAGGGACTCGAGAAGAGTTAAACAAGGTCCAAGACCAAAAATATAAAGAAGCGATTCAAAAAATTATTAATTACAAAAAAAAAGGAGCTCCTATTTATTATTCCCACACCAATCTCAAACAAGCTCTTAATTGGCCTACTTTTAAAAAAGAAACTTTTAATGAAGATGCTCTTTTTACGATTTCTAAAAAAGAAAAAAAAACCATGATTCCTTGTCAAGCAGGTAAAAAATGGATTTATATTGAATGTGATGGCAACGTGTATCCTTGTTATCAGCTTGTTAAAACGATTCAAGTTAAAAACATTGCCAAAGATGGCATTGAAGAAGCTTTCAAACACCTTTCTAAAATTAATTACTGCACACGTTGCTACAACCTTACTTTATCCGAACTCAACTTGCAAACAAACCTCAATTTAGAAAGTCTCAAAGAAGCCTTTTCTAACTATTTTATTAAAAAGTAATTGCTTAATAAATATTAAAGATTTTTCATGACCACTTTAATACTATCGACCATCACCATTTCAACGATTTCTAAATCTTTTGAAGTAATATTGTAAGGAGGTAATAAATAAAGCGTATCTCCTAGAGGACGTAGCAAGACTCCTCTTTTTACAGCTTCTTGATAAACTAAATAACCTGCTCTTTTGCTTGGATCAATTGGTTGGTTTTCTCTCATTAAATCACAAGCCGCCATAAACCCTAAAGAACGAACCTTGCCAACACAATTTGTTTTAGATTGGACACTGAGTAAAACATTTCTTAAAAGCACTTCTCTTGCTTCAACTTTTTTAAACCAATTTTCTTCTTCATAAATTTTAAGACACTCTAAAGCCACCCTCGCCCCAAGAGCATGCCCACAAAAAGTATTAGAATGCATAAACGCTCTCTTCGTTTGATAATCATCATAAAAAGCATCAAAGACTTTTTTCGAAGCTAATACAGCACTAAAAGGAGACCACCCTGCTGTAAGTCCTTTCATAAGGCAAACAATATCTGCTTCAATACCAGCATGTTGACAAGCAAGCGCTTTTCCCGTCCTACCAAGTCCTGTCATAATCTCATCAGCAATTAAAAGGATTCCTTTTTTACAAGACCAATCTCTCAACTTTTTTAAAAACATCGGACTATAAATTTTCATCCCACCTGCACCTTGCACAACCGGCTCGACGATAATAGCGGCTAAATTAGCTTGATTTTGATTTAGACGTTTTTCAATTTTTTCCCATTCTCTTTTAGGAATTTCTTTCCATTTAGTATCAAACTTCCCTAAAAGATCATTAGAAATGGGAAGGCAAAGATTATTTTGACACAAAGATAAAAAAGGGTTTTTATAAAGACCTAAATCACTAACACTATAACTTAAAATATTTTCTCCATGATAGGCATCTTTCAAATAAGCAAATTGCTTCCTTTTAACAAAGCCTAGCTGATACTGATATTGTAAACTCATCTTAAGAGCAATTTCTATAGCCGTAGACCCATCTCCAGCAAAAAAAACTTTTTTAAAAGATTTTCCTAACGAAGTAAGGTGATAAGCTAATGACTCAATTAAATCCGAAGTAGTATTGGCTAAAATAACATGTTCAAAAGATTTTGCTTGTTGAATAAGAACTTTTTTTAATCTAGGGTGTCCATGGCCCAAAGATTTACACCACCAACTACTAATAATATCAATAATTTTTGTTCCATCGGCTAAAATAAGCTTAGAACCAATGGCTTTCTTAATTTTTAAAGGAGGGAAGGATTGATAGTCCTTCATTTGAGAACAAGGATGCCAGACACAAGAAGACTGGTTTTTATGATTCATCACATTATTTTTTTTAAAACTAGATTGATATTAAAAAAAAATTATTAGAATAAACGAAAAAAAAGACCACTAAATAGTTTATCACTACTTAGTAGTCTTTTCTTTATATATATCTATCTAATTAGATGTATATTATTAGATTGATTAATTAAATATTTTTTAAACTACTGACCACCTGCTGCACCTGCATTATTATTTTGCTGTGTTTTTTCGCCGTCTGCTTGATTCATTTTTCTAAGTTCAAGCTCTTTAAGTTCAGTACTTAAATCCAGACGCTTTTTTTCTTGATTTGCTTTAGTATCAAAAAGAGTTTTCTTAATTTCCCAAACAGCTTCATCATCAATCTCTTCTTTTTTATCATCCATGACTGCTTTGTCATAATTAATCTTAATCCAACTAATATACGTAACAAAATCACCTGCATAATTCCCTCCATGACGAAACACCGTAAACGAATCTATTTTTACAAGAGGATTTAATTTTAAATACTTTGGATACACCGCTAATGCTCTATCTCGAACATTTTCAAGATATGTTTGGTTGTTCCAAATAAGTTCTTTCCATCCATCATATCTTAAGTGACCCAAAAAATAAGTTGACTTTTCATTATGCTGATTTTTTAAATTGAGGTATATCGTATGTGGAAAATTTCGACCTTTCACATAAGACCTAATCGACTTAATCGTACCCACATTTTTTAAAACGCCTTTCTTTTCAAGCAAATCAGTTGCTGCAAAAGCTCTAATTTCAATCCCTGGGCTAATAACTGCATACGCATTATAATAACTATCAGGAAAGTTAATCCTAATCCCAAGAACTCTATTTTGAGCTCGTTTAGCAAGGAAAAGTCTATCATCTGCTGTTTCTCCTACTAAAACATTTTTTGCATAACTTAATTTTTTATTAAGAATAAAGTCAGCCGATGAATTTAACTTTACTTTCCATCGATCATTTCTTAACGGCTTCACTAAATCACCTTCTAGCTCAGCATCATCTCCCAAAGCATTAAAGTCTATCAAAGTTCCTTCAAAAGAAGAGAATAACAATGTAGAAATCATTGCTAAACTTAAAATAGTTTTTATAAACATCCAACCACTCCTAAATTCTTAATGAAAATATAGATTTATTTACCTATATTATATTTATTTTAAGTCATTTTATAACTATAAAAAATAGAAGTCAAGTTTTTAAATATCTTTTTTTAATTAATAAGTAAATTTTCTAAAAATAAAGACCTTTTATAAGAATAAGCCCCTTTAATCTCAGAAATCACTTTTCCATTTACAAGAATTTGAATTTTTTTAATCTCTTGAAAACTATCTTTAACACTAAGCGAAAGACTATTCATCAAGATTTGCTCTTCTTTAATGCTAAGCTTCAAAACGTCTTGATTAAAATTAACCACCAATAATTCTTTAAAAAGCACCACTTCAAGGCATCTTACTTTTGCGACCTGATTCCGCCTAAGATGAAAACTCACTGGATCCAAAAGAATCGTATCAATGATTTTTTTAAGTTTATTCACTTTTGTTTCTTTTTTTTTTTGATTAAAAATTTTTTTCTCTGCTATCGAAGTCCCTGCTTTAGGATCAAAATAATAAATATTTGCTTCAAAATGAGTTAAAGGATAATTAATAAAAACATGTACTATTTTGAAAACAACAATAAAAACAAAACCATAGATTAAAAAATAAATCATTGGAGCACTCACTTTTCGTTTCATTAAAAGTACTTTAAGATGAAACGATAAAAACCAAACCTTATAGCGAGTATACAAAAAAAATTGACGCATTATATTTTTTCTCCTTTTTCTATTTTTCTTTTCTTAAAAAACCCCCATCCTGCCAACCCAACCAACAACCAAAGCATTACTTGATTACCAAAACGAGTATACAACGTTTTTCCTTTTCTAGGAGTCACTTCTTCGATTAAAACCCCTTCTGTAAAAAGTGGCAAATGTCCCTTTTTCTGACCTCTTTGATTAATTAAGCACGTCACCCCTGCGTTACTTACCCTTAAAAAAGGGCGCCTATTTTCAATCGCTCTAAAAATAGAAAAATCATAATGTAAAATTTCTGCTTTTTCTGTATAGCTCCACGCATCATTTGTGATCACCACTAACATTTCAGCTCCTTTTAAAGTCGCTTTCCTAGATAAAATAGCAAAACAATCATCATAACAAATTAAAATAGAAAATAAAATTTTAGGGTGTTTAAACACAATCATTTCTTTTCCGGGTGTAAAATTACTTGCTTGTGCTTGTTTTAAAATCATTTTTAAAAAAGGAATGTATTTCGCATAAGGAAACCACTCCACAAATGGCACTAAAAATATTTTAGAATATTCTTGTAAAATATTTCCCTTAGGCCCAATAAAAAAGGCCGTATTAAAAATTTCAAACTTCTTCTTAGGCAACCCTTTTGTTTTATAGTCTTTGGCACTTTTGAGTTTTTCATTTTGTTCTAAAGGCCCTTCAAAGGTTTTTTTTTCTTTTGTCCCTAAAGATCCAATCAAAAAATAAAGATTCTCGTTTGTGTTTGAACTAAAATATTGATAAAAATAACTTGAAAATTCATTCAAGCCATTTTCAAGTCGATATTTGTAATAATCAAGTAACGCAGATTCAGGCCAAAAAATAAGATCCACTTCTTTTTCTTTGGCTTTATCTGAAAGCGTAAAAAGTTTTCTACTAAGCTGTTTTTTAGAATAACGATTAATGGGTTGATTAAAATCAAACCACATTTGCACCAAGCCTACTTTAAGGGGTGTTTTGGTATTTTTTGCTTCTTCAAAAACAAGTTGTTTCTGCTTTAAAATCCCATAAATTAAAATCCCTAAAAAAACCAAACTCACAAATCCTATTTTACTAAAAAAAAAATAAGTTTTTAAAAAAAACTCTTTTTGTTGATTCAAACTTGAATAAGTAATGAAATGATTGGCTAACACGGCATTGATTAAATAAAGGACAAAAGAAACCCCCAAATATCCTGTGATATCAGCTATTTGAATAAACGCTAAAAAATCAGATTGACTATAAGCAAAGACCCCATAAGGATAACGTAAAAAACCTAAGTTTCTAAAATAATCCAATAAAGTAAAACAAATAGGAATCGCCAAAAATGCAACCTCTTTAGAAAAATTTTTTGAAACAAATCTAAAAACAAAAAGAGTTAACATATAAATCAAAACGGTATATAAAAGTAATCCAGGTAACGCTAAAGGGTGAAATTGAAAAGCCGTCCAACTCATAAGGTAAGTATGAAAAAAAAGAACAAAAACAATGAGAGAAAATAAACTTTTTTTAAAATCAGTTTTTAATAAAACAATCATAACAGGAATCAAAGCAATAAAAGCAAATAAAAAATAAGAAGAAAACGCTAGCATCATAAAAAAAGCAGAAACAAGACTATATATAAAACATTTTAAATAAGTAAAAGACTGTATTTCAAACAGATTTTTAAAGAAAGACTTCATTATTTGCATCATAAGACATCGGCCTTTTTTAAAAAGTCATCTTCACTCATAAGCGCAATGCCCAATTCCTTTGCTTTTTTTACTTTTGAACCAGGACCCTCTCCTACAATTAAATAATCTAAATGACTAGAAATACTTGAAACAATTTCAGCGCCTAAAGCTTGAGCTTTTTCTTTAGCGATTCTTCTAGGAAGAGAAAGAGTGCCTGTAAACAAAATTTTTTTTTCATAAAAAAACCCTTTTTTAACTATTTCTTCTTTATACTTAGGCTGGACCCCAAAAAAAAGTAATTGTTGTATCATCTTTTGTTTTTGATGATGAGAAAAATAATCTGCAATAGATTGTGAAACAATTTCTCCAAAATCATCCATATCTATTAAATCATCTTTTTTTAAATGCATGATGGTTTCAATTGATTTATATTTTTTAGCAAGCAACCTTGCATTTATCATCCCCACTCCTCGAATCCCTAAAGCATAAATAAATTTTTCCAAACTTACTTGTTTGCTTATTTTAATAGAAGCTAAAAGATTATTTTTAAGCTTTTCACCCATTCGTTCAAATTGATCAAGGTCTTTACTCCTAATTTGATAAAAATCTTCTGGACTTTTAATGATTTTTTTTCTTACAAGCTCTCTGACAAACTCTTTACCAAGTCCTTCGATATTCATAGCTTCTTTTGAAGCAAAATGAATGAGCCTTATTTCTATTTGAGCAAAACAATCCACATTGGGACAACGAATCATCACTTGCTGCCCTCGTGTATCACGTAAAAGTTTTGTTTCACATTCAGGGCAAACCTCCGGAAACGAAACTCTCTTTTCTGTTCCATTTCTTTTTTCTTTAATCACCTCAAGGACTTTTGGGATCACATCTCCAGAACGAATCACCCGTACCCAATCACCTTGACAAATATCTTTTTGTTTGATCTCACTTTCATTATGAAGCGTGACTCTTCTCACAGTAGCTCCTCCAATAACAACAGGTCGTAATTCTCCTACAGGAGTAATCACCCCTGTGCGACCGACTTGAAAGATCACTTTTATCAGCTGAGTTTCTTTAACCAAAGGAGGAAATTTCCAAGCAATGGCAAAGCGAGGTCTTTTTCCAGAAATTCCTGATTTTTTTTGATCTTTTTCCAAATCAATTTTAACCACCACTCCATCCACTTCATACTCTAAAGCTTCTCTTTTTACTAAGCAAGATTGGTAATATTGTTTCAATTGAGCATAATCAAAACAAAAAGCATTTTCTTGATTGATATCAAACCCTTCTTTTTTAAGCCAATCCATTTGAAGGGTTTGGGTTGTTAAACGAGGATAAACAGAAAGTAATTCTTGAGTATTAGCTAGCTGATATGCAAAAAAAATAAGATCTCTTTTTGCTGTAAGATTTGGATCTAATTGACGCAACGAACCAGCTGCTGCACTCCTTGCCTGAGCAAAAACATTCAGCTCCTTTTCAGCTCTTTGCTGATTGACCGCTTTAAACCCTTTTTTTGTCATCACGACCTCTCCCCTGACAACCACCCTTACATCTAAACAACTTTTAAGTTTCTTAGGAATGTTTTGAATTGTTTTAATATTGTCTGTAATGTCTTCACCTTCAAACCCATCTCCTCTCGTGGCTCCAACAACTAACGCTCCTTTCTTATAAATAAGCTCAATAGCAATCCCATCATACTTTAATGAAGCAGCAAACCCTTCAATAGTTTTCCCAAGATCTTTTTCTCTTTTTTCAATAAAAGCTTTTATTTCAAGATCATTCATCGCATTTTCTAAAGAAGTCATCGCAAAAGGATGCTTAAAAGATTTAAATCCTCTTAAAAGCTTACCACCTACTTTTTGAGTCGGGGTATCTTTTAAAACAAAATGGGGAAAATCAGCTTCAAGTTGTTTTAATTCTTTAAATAAAAGGTCATACTCATAATCTGTGATCTCCCCTTGATCTTCAAAATGATACTTGCGATTATGATCATTAATCAAATGACAAAGCTCTTTAATCCGCTCTTTAGATTTTTTTTCTTCAGATTGCTTGCTAGTTTTTTTTGTCACTTTTTTCATTATAATTTAACAAAATATCCAAAATATCCAAAATATCTATTGAATCTGTTTTAAAACCTTTCCCTTTAGAACTCTCAAGTGTAATATAAAATGAAGGATGATTTTTTAAAATAAAAAACCCAACAAAAAAAATCTAAGAAGGCTTCATCCTTTAGCAAAAAACCTAATCCAAAATTTGATTTTTTTATTAAAAAAAGTTACAATTTGCTTTTATTCCCCGATAGCTCAGTTGGTAGAGTAGGTGGCTGTTAACCACTTTGTCGTAGGTTCGAATCCTACTCGGGGAGCCTAATCTTTCCATAGATAGAACTGCTCTATCAAGTACTTTACACCCTTGATTAAACAGGGGAAAAGTATAAACCACTTTAATTTTTAAATCATTTGATGTGATGCTCTTGATGAAAAATTGTAAAAATGTTTTCCTGATTTTGCAGAACTTCCTATCATTTTAGTGCCGCACTTTCCACAGTAAATAAACCCACTTAATAAATAAGGGCTGACTATTTCGAGTAAAGCGCGAATGTTTCCAAATTAAAATGGCATCAAATGGCTTTTGTTTTTTCTTAGCATCAAAAATCATTTCTTGAAAAGCAAGACGATTCGCTGAGCGAGCACTTTCTGCTTTATCAATGAATTTTCTACAAATAGTAAATCCCTTTTGTTTAGCATAATTCCTAAGAGATTTTAACTGAACAGAAATCGATAAATCATTTTCAGCTTGTTTTTCAGAAGAAACTCGAGCATATAAAACAACTTTCATTTAAGAAACTCTTTAAAAAAATAATTTTGAGAATCTTCTAACTTAAGAAGGATAAAAACATTGCTATTATGATAACAGTATTCTACTTTATAAACGATATTTTTTGATGATCCAAAAGTCGATGCGTGTATTTCTTCAGTAACTGTTTCTTTTTTTTTGATAACATTCGTCAATTAAGCTTCCATCTCTGATTTCCGTATTTGCCTTAATGAAATGAGAAAACAACTTAGAACAAGAGCAATATTTAACTTTTAAAAAATCTCTTGATTGATAGTATCTTGATTTTCGAAAAAATCAGATAAGAAAGACTCTTTTTCATTTTGATTAATTTCAAAAGAGTCTTCCCTTGATGCGTCTGAGCATATCGAATACAAGTTGCTTCAAAAGAAGCTTTATATTTCTCTGCCATTTTTTTAATAGATTCAAAATTGCTAGGAAAATCTTGAGAGCCTTCAACAAAAGATTTTAAGGGAAACAATGTCATTCGCTTTCGCTCTGGTCTAAAAATAAGAATCTCAGAAAGACGTATTTTATTTTCCCCTGGCAGTAAAATACATCACTCTTCAGATTCAAAAATTGAAGTTGTGTTTCCAAAAAAATCATCAAACTCAACTTCATAGCCAAAAAAATCAAGAACTTCAAGCTCATCAATATAAACTTCATTCTCTTTTCCCATATCTTTTAACAACTTGCGATCATAAACAAATGGCTTATGAATCGTTTCATAAATCATTTCAAGTGGTTACATTTCACAACTGATGTGTAGCACAAGAAATCCTTCCCCTAGTTTGAGAAAAAGAATTTTAGAACTTTTTCCAGAAAATAAATTTGAAGACTTATTCTTTTTGAAAATAGAAGAAGAATAAAAGATGTCTCTTGTCAAAAATTTTCAAGATAAAGAAAACAAACATTTAAATCAAGGGTTTAAGGTTTTGGCAAAGATTATTATTCGAGAGTTGTCTCAAAAAAAACCATTAGAAGAAATACCCAAAAAAGAAAAATATGATTTTAATCTCGGACACTCAAAAAATAACAATGTAGAAAATGATAAAAATAAATCTTTTTACATGCTTTCAGAAGAAAAATCAAACAAAGTCCATCCCGCACAAGACTTTATAGAAGAAACGATGAGTTTTGGTGTTTTAATACAAGAAAATCCTTGTTTGATTACTTCAAGCCAAAAATTATTTTCATTTGAAAATACCAAAGAAAAAGAAGTAATTACCTTGAAACACTAAAACATCAATCAATCGAAATTTTCTTCAAAAGGAATAAGTGCTTTTATAAAAGCAAATACACCCATAGATATTCCTCAGTTATACAGAGATATATTTAATTACGTGAAATGTTTTATTCATTTTCTAAGTAAAAACTATTTGTATTTTATTTCTCTTTGGGTGATTGGGACGTATTTTTTCATGGTATTTCGTTACTACCCGTATGTGCGGCTCAATACAGAAAAAGGTTCGGGGAAAATACTTTTAATGAAAGCTCTTTCCAAAACAAATTATTATGGGGGTTCTAACCAAGGATTTATCACTGTATTATACAAAGACATCTAAATGAAAATACAAGTTTACATCCTTTCAATTAGCTTATTTGCTTTAATATTTTCCTGTAAAAAAAATCCAACATCACCTATAACACCAAAATTAGGAAAAAACTATACTCTGCAAGAATTTATAGATGCCAGTCCACACTTAGTTATAGTTAGGAATGAATTATTAGCATGTGCGGCTGGAGGTCAATCCGGTATCCTAACAAATGACTCTATTTCTATTTTTTATTATCCGCTTCCTGGTGCGGAACAAGTACGTTATTTTGAAAGTTCCACAGTAGATATTAGCGAAAGTGATCTTTCATATTACCGGATTAAAGAGCTTCCAATTAAACCGATCTTTAACGGTAAACTGGAAAGAATGCCCAGAGGTTCAATTAGGGAGGATATTTGGTCACTGGTCACCTATCAAATTGACAATAAACTTTATATTTGTGATCCTATTAGATTAAAATTAGCAACAAAACCAACGCAATTTGCGCCAGAATTATTGAGTATAGACTTAACTATTCCTACCGAACCAGTATTCAGCTGGACGGATGGGGCTATTGCTGAAAATGTAATTTATTTTGAAGTTGTTTCGGATTTATCGGAAAATATTGTATCTGGAACATATACGACGGATAGGTTTTGGCAATTTTACAAACTATCAAATGTGACTATCAATATACATAATATAAGTCCAAACCCTACACTAATGCCAAACCAGAATTACACATTTACCTTAATGGGTGTTAGTGAAGATAATTGGGTGAACCTAATCATAAGTACCAATTTCACCACCAAGAATGAGTAGAAATTAGTATAATAAAAGTCCCTCGACGTTCTTCAAAACCAAACTATTCGCATACCACTGCTTCGAAAAAAAGAAGGTGAAGTCATTTGTCGATACAAAGAAACTTCTAAAATCTTAGCCATACAACAAAACATCTGTGATCGTTTTTATCAGTTTGCTCTCCAGTATGCTGACGAAATTTCTCGTATTTACCACAATGAAAATCTTTTATTGCAACATACCAATCATTGCTCAATGGCGAACTCGACATATGGAAACCTATCTTTACAATAGCTCACCTCATCGGTGAAAAAGCTAATAACAACAAACTCACAGTAACAATGCAACCCATTAGTAAAAAATCTATTGAAGAAAAACAAAAAGAAAATATTTCAAGAAATGATCAATGAAAATGAGGTTCTTCCCTTAGAAGAAAAGCCTTTCTGGTTTTTTGATGCACAAGAGATTTTAAAATACTTTCAATCTACAGAAGAGTTTGAATGGATTCAAAAAACGAATGTACTCACCATAAGGCTTAAAAAAATTAAGATTTTTTCCGAGCAAAAGCACCTTGATGGAGAAAAAAAACGTGTTTATATATAGAATGAATTTTTTAGAATTCCAAGACCTTTGTGAAAGATTTAAAATATGAAACTTAAAAATAATGCTTTTATTGTTTAGAAGTTTTAAATTTAGTCAAATAATAACTATAAATATAAACGTCAAAATGTGTTTTTTTTAATACTTCTTAGGATTAAAAACACAGTACTTAAGATTAATGTATTGGTAAGCAATGAACCAAAAACAAAAGCGGTTTGCTAGGGAATACACAAAAGATTTTAATGCAACAAAGGCATCGACTAGAGCAGGCTATTGTAAAAGATCAACGAGTATACAAGGGAGTCGAATGTTAAGAAATAATAAGGTTTTAAAAGAAATCGATAAGCATGTTCAAGACTTAAAAAGTTTAAACAAAAAAGGAATAGCCAACACCTATAAAGAAATTGTCGATTTGATTGAAGGGGCAAAAAAAGAAAATAATGTTCAACTCTTAATCCTTTCTCTTAAGATGAAAGTCGACATTGAGCTTAAATTAGAAAATTATCGAGTAAGGCTTTTACAAGCTGGGAAAACTTATCAAAATCCGATTCAAAAAATGATAGAAAAAATTTGCATGGAAAAGATTATAGCAGAATATTTTGAAAAGCATCTTTCTTAGGGATAAACAAAAGGTTTTTTTCTTACTCAAAGTCAGACCCTGTCAAAGACCCATGTTAAAAATAGAATAAAAATTTAAAAGTTCAATATAAAGCTAATCAAACTTTATATTCCTTAATCTTTTGGGCATTCGTTATAGAAGATTCCTAAAAGATTCCTATAAAAAAATAGCGTATCAAAACGCTAAAAGTTCTAAAAAAAGAAAACATCTTTTCTCAAACAAAAGAGAAAACAAGTATCGCCAAATAACAAGGAGAAATTTTATATCTGTCATCGAAACCGTCCACAAGCAATTTTACAGGAAACTAATTCGGCTGACCAATGATCATGAAGAGGAAGATTAAAAAAATAAATACTTTGAAAGAAGGTTAAATGTGTTTTAAGATTCATACGTGGAGATTAACTTAACTACTTTACAAGCTTCTTATCAAATGGTTCAAGTTGCTAAGAAAGAAGATAAATAGAAAAGTAATCCATGGGAGCTTAAAGCTAGAAAAGATGCCAATATCAAAACAGCTGATGATTTAGAACGTTATTTTAAGAAAAACAAATATCGAATAGAAATGAGCGGGATACTATCTACATAAAGTAGAAATTATAGTGTCTCCTAAACTCGATTGACACAATTTAAATCCATGCTGAGGAGAAAAAAAGCTCTTTTCAGTTTAAAATGACACATCTTACTTTAAGATATCATCTAAATCTCAATTTTTTATTTTTTTTTCATCTTTATTTTAAAATAAAGACCTTGGTTTGCAAAAATTAAAAAAATAAAATTTCTTTTTCTTCGTTTTCTAAATAACCATATTTCAAAATATTTTTGTTTTCAATTTCAAAAATTAAAATACTATCTCTCATAGAAAAATATTTTTTAAAAGTATTTTCTATCTCTAATTTAATAATACCAATCATTCTCTTCGAATAATCAAGCTCGTAAACTGAATATTGTAAACGACGTCCATATTTTTTTAGATATTTTGATAATTTGCTTCTCAGTTTATTATCTGTTATATCATAACTAATCAACAACATTTAAATTGTTTCTCACTTCGAAAATAGGGTAATCTTCTATTTTTTCTCTTGCATAAAAGCACGGTAATAACTTTGAATATAGGTGAAAATTTCTTCTTTTCTTTTTAATAAAGATTTAAAAAAAACTTTTGTATACTTTCTAACTTCTTCTTTCTTTAACACATATTCTTCTTTACGTTTCTCAAAATCTACTTCTTTAAACTGTTTTAAACCAAAAGAACTGACAATTTTTTCATCAATAAGGCATCTAAAAGGTTCTACTAAATCACAAACAAGAGATTTTCTTTGATAAAACAACTTATGGTATACGCCAACGTAAATATCAAATCCATAAAGCCTCATTAAACATTCAATAAAGTTAAACAAATAGGTATATCCTATGTCTAAAGTTATATTTAATGGATCTTTTTTAGTACGTGGTCTTCTTCCTTGAAAATTCAACTCTTTAAAAACATGCTTAAGATATTGTTTACTACAATTACCTTCTATTCCCAAGAGTGATTTTTCTTCTTCGATAATATTCACTTGCTTTAAAGATTGTTTTAGATTCAAAATGGTACTTTTTAAGTCATTTGATTTATTACGAATCAATTTAAGCAAATTCAATTGATTGTTAATTTTGTTTTTGACAATATGTTGAGACAGGGCCAATGTTTTAGAAAAATGATATTGCTTTAAACGCAATAAATAATTTCCCTCTGCTTCTGAGCCTATTGTTCCAATATAGTGAAAATTATTATTCATAAAAATAATAGAAAATCCATACTTTTTACTTCGATCAAATAAAACAGAAGTTAAAGTGCTGTGCCCAACTATAAACAAAGCAAATACTTTATAAGCAGAAACTTGGTTAATGATTTTATAAGAATCTTTTTCTTGCAGAACAATATTTTCATTTTTACTAAGCAAACTAATTCTCTTTTTTTGAAATATCACACAAGTCACTATAAACACATTGATTACACTTGTTTTTGTTGGGAATGACAAAATCTTCTAATTTAAAAGTACGAATGGCTTCTAGAATAGATTCAAAATATTTACGATTATCTGGACTAGGGGGAGGATAAAAATAATTTTTGTTATCTTCAAGGGAGTGTAATTTAAGTTTTTGAATTTCATACCCCATTTCTTTTAAACAAAAATATTGTACATATAATTGTAAAAGATATCCTTCATAAACAAACGATATTCTATTTTTTCTTTCAATTAATATTTTTTGATCATAGATATCAATTTTCCCACATAATTGATAGAGTTCACTGTAAACAGAAATCCCTGTCAAATATTGATTTGAAGAAGAATATTTTTGCTTATCTATATTTTTGTGAGCTTTTTTCCCTCGAACTTGTGAAGCATTGTGGTAAAAGAAAGAAGAAAGTGTCCCAAAAAGTTTATGAAAATAAATAGATCTAGGACAAAAAATAAAATCGTTAAGTAAGGTTCCAAGTAATTTTTTCAACAATAGTAAAGATACCCTTATAATCGAAACTAATCTTGACAAAAATAAGTTTAGAAAATCAATCAAATATTATTTTTTTTATCTTGAATAAATTCATACCAAGCTTTATTTGAAAAATCAGCTTTTCCACTTTTTCTCATTTGTTTAATAAATAATAATCCTTTTAAAGCAATGTGATAAGCCCCATTATCATCTGTATTTTGTGGCAACCTTTCATCTGATTTTCTTGAATCAAAAAAAGATTTATTATCATCTTTAACTGGAGAAATTAAATAGTCTTCTTCTTCTCCTATCTTGCTATTTCTCATTTGTAGTGTATGACGGAGGGACTTGATTAAGTTTTCAAAAAAGTCTTTTTCTGTTTTTTTGCAAATTAAGTCTTTTAAACAAAGAGTCTTTTCAAAATCAAGATCATATTTTTGAAATAAATTTTTAAGATTTTTTGTTGGCGAAACCATTTTTGTATCCCACTGATTATTTTTCTCTGAATTTCTAAAGTTAATTAGGCGATCTCCATAACTACAAACAACCCATTCTTTTTTTGACCCTTGGGCTTTTGTCGTAAAATCAGAATAGTCAATATGAAATTCGAAATAATCTTCTTTTTTATTAAAGCAAATCTTTTTAAATGCTTGAAAAAAGATTTGTGCTTTTTTAACGGTTTCGTATTTAGGGTATAAAAGATTTACAAATCCTGTTGTAGGACAGACTTTAGAAGTGTGATAAGCAGAAACGTAAAAAATAAACCCGCTTTGTTTTCCTAGTTTCTGAAAACTTTGAAAAGGAGCTGTCAGTTGTAAAGCGTTTAAATATCCCCCTATTTCTTGTGGTTTTTTATTTTTAAAAACTAAGAAATTAAGTTTATCAATTAACATTTTTTCTAATTTTTGATAAACTTGTTTTTCAATTTTAAAGCGTCCTCTTTTAAACCCAAAGTTTAAATCTTCAAAAACAATCATGGCGTTATGTTCAATCATTAAAGTAGTTAGTTTATGAACTACTTACTTGAGACAAGTAACCTGCTTTTAAATCTTTAATTTTTTCAATAGTATCCCAATTTTTTCTAGCCTCAGAACGGTTTTTTTTCTTTTTCGTCTAAAAGTTTTTGATAATCTTTATTATTACCCAAAGGATTATTAAAGCTCCCTTTTAGATAACGACCTTCTTTGTCTTTTAAAATTTCTCCTTTTTGGTTGATAACATTATAGTAGGCTAAATGACATTCTCCGCGATCAATTCCAATGAGGTTAATCTCTTTATTTTCTTTAATATAGTCTCGAACTTTTTGATTAAAATCAAATTTGTTTTTAGCTTTAAAATTACAAGAAATTGAAACATGGAATAAAAACGTATCAACAGCATACCTGCGATCTTTAATAATAGGGTGTTTTTGTTTCTTTTGAGATTCGTTTGAATGATGCCCTTTATCCCAAATATCTTTTTCATATTTTATAGAAGCTTTTCTGTAAAAAAGCTCCCCTTGACCATTGAGTTTATAAATCACATTTTTTAAGTTTTCTTCCTTAAATAAAGCTTTCCAATAAAGGGTCTGCAAGTTAGGCCTCCCTGTAGACTTAGGAGAAAAATCTTTACTATAAATTTCAAAAAGATACAGTTCCCCTTCTCTCACACAATCATTAATATAGCTTTCTGGAATATCTCTAAAAATTACTTTATAACCAACATCACTAATTTCTTTGTAAAATTCATCAATACTATTATAAGTTTTAGATTTTAAATCAAAGCCAAATATTCTCCATTCAGAGTGTTTTTCTAGACTTTGTTTATAAAAATCAATCATTTTATTTAGATCTTCTTTATTAAAACCTTTTTGAGGGTCTCCGTTTTTTGTAAAACTTGAATGATTTCTGATACAGTGGATTTCTTTAGAAGGAGAATAAGTATTCAAGTTTTTTTCACTAAAAAAAACTTTTGGTAACATCAAATAAGGGTCTGGTAAAAAATGATAGTCCATTTTTTGATAACATTTTTTTTCGTTAGGAAAATTTTTTTCAAAAAATAATCGATTATCGTTTTTATCCATAACCCCAAGATAATATTGGTTGTCTTTTATAAAAATAAGACTCGTATTGAGAGTTTCTTTACTTTTAGCCCAACCATTAGCAAGGCTTTCATTGTCAAAATTAAGTTTATATTTTTCGATACTATACGATTTTTTTGTTAAATAATTACGTGATTTATTATAAAGAGGAATTATCAAACTAATGACCTCATAAAGGTCATCAAAATCACTATAAAACGCATTATCTTTTTCATAGACTTCAACACCTTTTTTTTCCTGAATTTTAAAATGCAAGGGTTGTAAAAATTCTTGAAAACGTTTTAAAGCATCGAGATAATCCTTAATGAGTGGTTTTTCTTCTTTATCTAGTTTTAGGTTTTCTTCATCTAAGTGTTTTTTTAAAACATCTTTTGCCTTTTTATAAGTTGTTGTAATATCATCGAGGTATTTTTGAAGATATTTATTTTCTACATCCCATTTAAAATAATTAAAAAGAGATTTTTGATGAGCTTTTTTTGCTAATTCTTCTGATTTTTCTTCCTCAATAAAACGATGCTCCAAAGCTTCATGAATGACATAGAAAGACAAATAAGATTGCTTAAGATATTTTTTTCTCAGGAGCTAATTGCTGAGAATAAAGATTGATTTTTTCATTAATCCCTTGTTTTTTTTGACCTTCTTTTCCTTGTCTTTTTTAAGATCAGAATAAATTTCTGAAATTTCTTTTAAATCATTTTCTTCAAAATTAAAAGAATCAAGCGTTTGGGATATAAGTTCCTTATGATAGCCATCAATTATCTTCTTAGCTTTTTTGTATTTTTTTGCAATATCTTCATCTTTAATTAAACAATTTTTCTCATTGATGTTCTTTAAAGTTTCTTTACAAGGCTTTAATCTAAAACGAATTGTTTTTGATACTGAATATTGATTGGTAAATCTTTCAAAACTTGACATTTTATTGTTATCCTTTTAAAAAGTTAAATTAATGCCTAAAAACATTTTTAGTCATTTTCTGCTTATTTCAAAAATAAAAATCAGTTTAAAAACAAAACTAGATTAGTATTTTCTTGTATCATTTTTTTCTCCTTAAAACTTTTTTAGTGCTTTCTAAATAAAGAATTTGACAAAATATATTCCTTTAATATGTATTAAAAAGCAATAGAAAAAATGAATGTTTTTCTAGCTGAGTGCATGATAAAAAGAAATATCTTCAATAGAACTAGGTAAAAGAAGTAGTTTAAATAACTTAAAAATATTTGTTATTTTAAGGGTGCCAAGGACTTGAAAAGAGACATAGCATTCATATTGTTGCGAAAATTTTCTGTATCTTCTGTGTCAAAAACTTAAATATTAATGAAATTTGGAAAAGTAAAGAATACTTATTTTTTCAATTTAACGGATTAAACAAGGCTTTTATTAAAAAAGCCGATGTTTAAAAGACGGCTTTAAATACTTTAGAAGTATTAGGGATACGTTACCAAATTTCTTTTTTTTGTCTTCATCTACATTATTTTTAAAGTCAGGTAATGCTTTATTATCTCTATTTAGTAACTTTTCTTTACCCATTCTGTAAAAGAACCTGATTCCTTTTTGTAAAAATTGATGAGAGGTATACCAACTTCTTAATCTAGTCGCTTGACCTTCATTATTTGTGTGAATGTTTTGTGATAAAGCCGTTTTTTGTTAATTCGATAACATCACACTTGATTTGATCTGACTTACTGTTATCAAGTGAGCTTAAGAATAAATACAATTTTCTATAATTTGAAATATTTCCAAAATTCCCATATTTTATAAGCTCTGAATCTTTACCAAATTCTTTTATAAAGTAGGTCATTTTTAGCGTGAAATTGATTGGATAGTGGAAACCATGCCTTTCCTTTATTTTTTGTTAAAAATTTTTTCCACAACGGTTTATAAAACTTGATTATATATCCCTTTACTCTCTCTCCAGTGATTCCTTTTAATGATAATTGACTTTACGGGTATCTTTTTATTGTCATGGTAAATAATTTCAAGTTTTATTGGTTTTGTTAATAAGCCTTCTGTCATATTTAGTAGCAATACTTTTTTCTTTATTTTCTTCGTCTAGCCCACTGATTAATCGATAAATTTCTTTTTTTTAAATATTGATTAAATAGCTCAGCATTTGCAACATCAAAAAGGTATTTTATCTGTGTTTTTGAGTATGGTTTCTCTAAATTTTTTTTTCAAACTTGATGTTCTTCCCAATAATCAAACCCTGTTTTTTGACTTAAGGGTTTTTCATTGACTTCGTTATAATTTTTAGAACTTTTTTTTTGATTTACTTGAGTAAAATCATCACTAAGAATTTCTTACCTTCATTTTTCTTTTGTATCGATTGGATACCTAGTAAAATCCTTTGAAAATTATTAACGTGATCGAGGATGTAAATCCTTTTAAAAAGAGAATCATGATGGTCTATTTTTTTCTTGTCATCCTCAGAAACTTCTTTTGTTAAAACACTTGAATACATCTTTTTAGCTAGGAACTCCTTAAGCCGTTCATCTAACGAATAGATAATCGCAATCGTGTCATCGTTTGCCCCTAAGATGACTTGATAAAACCTGTCGTGAACATCGTTTTACCACTTGAAGCGTTCCCTTCGATTGGTAATAAGTCCCATGGTGAGATAGTCTTTAAAGTGACGATAAGGTTCTTTGATTTTGATTTATTTTTCAAACTTCAAAACCGCTTTTTTTAGTTTTATGATTAGTTTAGGGGTGTCTTTTTCAATTAAAGCTTTTTTTAAGATATCTAACTTAGAAAACAATGTCCAGTTGGCCATAAGGGGTTAATTTCTTCTTGACTCATCCCAAGATTTTTTAATTTGTTAATGATTTTAGCTTTACTTAAAGGCTCTTCTTTAAAGGGGGGTTTTTCGTCGCCTCTATTTTTTTGAGTCAATGTTAAAGCTTCTTCTAGCATCGTCTTTTCAATTTTGGAAACATTAGAGAGGAGGAAATCTTTATCTATTTTTCTTATTTCATAAACTAGAGATAGCTTCTCTCCAATTTCATTTATTTTATCTAATTTTTCTTCTTGATTCATTTATAAAAATCTCTTTTTTAATTTATTAAGAAAACCGATCGACTTTTGTTTGATCTCTTAAACCTAAAATATTTTTAAGAAACCCTTCTTTTTTTTTAGAAACCATAGCACTAGATTTTACGTTTTTTTTCTTTTGTGGACTTACTTTTTTAAGCATAAAATCATTTATTAGAAAGTTTACACTTTTCTTTCTTTTCATTGCTAATTTCTTAAACTTTTCAAATGTTTCATTATTTACCAAAAGGCTAATTTTTTTTTCTAACTTTCCAATACGTTTATTGATTGGACGCCCCATTTTCTTTTCTATTTTTGTTTTCATTGTTTTCATCTAATTAAAAAAAGCGACTTTCACCAGCAAACTTAATATCAAAAACAAAACAGCGATAACCCATTTGTTAGAGGTCTTTAAAACGGTGATATCATTTTTCACTTCGCTTATCTCTTCTCTTAAAGCATTTTTCACTTCGCTTACCTCTTCTCTTAAAGCATTTTTCACTTCGCCTATCTCTTCTCTTAAAGCACTTTTCACTTCGCTTATCTCTTCTCTTAAAGCACTTTTCACTTCGCTTACCTCTTCTCTTAAGAACCCTATGTCTTCTTTAGTAACAAGACCACTTTTGCCATTAATCGCTTCTGCTAGCTTGATAGCTTTTTTATTACTAAAGCCTTGCTCTTCTAATATTTCTACAATTTCCAATGTATCCATCTTTCTTCCTTTTTTTTTATCTATATAAAAGTATATATTTATATAGATAAAAGTAAACTACTTTTTTTATTTTAATTTTTATTCTTTTTACCCATTCTCAAATCTCTTTACATAAATCATTCAAATACGGCTCTTTTCTATTAAAACGATTTAAAAAAATTCTTCACTATAAAACGCCTCTATGCACTTAAAAACAATCTATTTTAAGCTCCTAAATTAAAATCAAATGATACCATATTATCTTTAGAATGCTGTTTATAAGAATTGCTTCTTTTATTTAAACTCTTCGTATTCTTTAATATTTAGTTGTAAATAATGTTTTTTCTTAGTCTTTATTTCTTTCTTTTAACCCGACATCTCCCATAAAGAAGCAAGTGTCTCATCTTTTTTACAACCTTTAAAAAACCCGCCAAACTATCGGGTGCATCATCGTGCTTAATCGTTTCTCGATATTCTTTTATTTGATTCATATACGTGATGTCTGTATTTCTATCAAAATAAATCTTACCCCTGTCTTTATACACATTGGATATAATCCGATTATGCTTATTTCCTACTGCCCTATCCTTCTTCATCGTTGGATATGATTTTGCCATTTGCTCAAACATTATCCCTTGATCCCCGTTTGTTTCAATAGATAAAGAACCACATTTAAAGGAGTTGGCAATTTGTATAATCGTGTCTTCTAAATCAACAAAAGGTTTGCCCCTCCTCTAGCACCTCCATAAATGGTGATATCCGATGATGATTTAATAAACTCTAATTACTTACCTTCGTGGGCGGTTTCAACGATTTCAAGAGTTTTCATTTTTTTTCTCTTTCCCTTTCCTATTTACCTAACAATGTATTTTGTGGTCTCTTCACCAAATCCAACCGATGACTTCGACTTTCCATAGACTCGATCAATGAGTCATAAAACACTTGATAGAAAAAACTAAAAAGTTGTTATTTTGTTACTATAGTAGCAAAGCTTTGTTAGATTACCCATAAGATATTTTACAACTTACCAACAGAAAACTCGACAATGATTTTGGTGTTAGTAACGTCTAATAAATGAATGGCAATTTTTTTGTAGTCAACGTTAGATCTCTCTTTTGGATGAGTGGGTGGAGAAGTCGACAATTTAATGGCATCCATCAAAGTAAAGCGAGCTTCACTAGGGGCGATTAACTTTAAGGTGAGGTGTTTGCCATTTTTCTCTAAAGTAATAGTTCGTTTTGATGCGTCAAATTGTACCTTTGTGCTACTTAAAATGTGAGCAAACCACCACACTTCTTTTGAAGGGGTTGTGTCCGAAAGCTTGATATTGTCAGTTAAAATAAGCTTTTTTCTTTGTGGCAAAGTAAAAGTTCGGTGAACTTTTACAGCATCTTTGTGAGCATAAGTAGGGGTTAAATCCAAGGCAGCAGTAGGGGAAGTCTCGGCTACAAACCCTTTTTGTGAATTTTGCTTTTTGGGAATATCTGCTTGCCATTTAATAAATTTAGCAACGCTTTTAACTTTTTGCTCACCTGCAAGAGAAGGGCCTATTATTAAAGTGTTGTTACCTTCTGCACGATTACGGTAATACTTCCAACGTGGGCTTTTTTCTCTTTTGCCACTCCAAAAAGAAGGCAAGCTATAATTTTCTTGTGGTAGCATGGTGATCCATCGCTCGCCTAAGGCATCCAGCACAAAACTACCCACATCCATCGTGCCGTGTGCCACTCTAGGGGTACCTCCTTTAAAAGCTACAAAAAATGCATTGGATGTCCAGTCACTTCTAAACGAAGCCACTTCTACGCGTGCATATTTTTTATCTCTACTTAAAAGAGAAGGGTTAAAATAAGATCCAGGCATCGAATATTCTTTAGGTAACCAAAATAAATGAAGTGCTTCGTGTCGATTGATTTCTATTCTGTTTTCTCCATAAGCTTCAATCAAGTCGCTCGAGTAGTGTGCTTTGTAAAAAAGGGTAGGATTTTTATACTTATCTGCCATCCACCACAAAATAGGATGGTTTTTATAAATAGGCCTACAATCAGAGTAGTTAAATATAAGGGAAGAGGGGCCCTCCATGTAAAGTGGGTACAACACCGAACGCTGAAACCCTTCAAAAGCAAAATCCAAGCCAAAATTGCTATTGAGTGCTGTCTGCAAGCTTGCTAACATTAAAATGTTGTAGCCCATACTATAATACCAATAAATAGGGCCTTCTTCACTAGCACCTTCGGGGTCAAACTTCTCCATGGCTTTACCGATGGTTAAAACACTATCTCGCACAGCAGAGTATGCCTCTTTTGTATAAGCTTCACTTACATCGCCAATGGCCAGTGCTGCCATCACCAGACCGCCATTACACACTGGGTTCCAATTGTTACTTCGACGATAAAATCCTCTTAATTTTTTTTTCTCAACATTAGAGTAGCGTTTCATCAGTGCTTTGTTAAATAAGGCAGCTTCTATTTGCTTTTTTTGTGCTTCACTCCATTTGCTATACAGCCAATCATAAGCAATCGCCACAGCAGAGGCCATTTCGGCTGTAGAAAGAAATAATCTATCATACCAATGCGGATAAGCACACACAGCTTCTACTTCAAGAGCCAAACGATTAAAGTATTTTTCATCTTCGGTTAGTAAGTACAACACAGAAAGAGTGTTAAGTCGCCATGAAATGTAGCGTGTCTCTAAAAGAAAAAATTTTTCTGCTTTGTCAATCACATAAGGAGTTGTCGGCATAATATACTTGTCCGCTTTGGTGCGTAATTTCACAAAGGTGTCTCTAAGTAAGCCTTTTTGCTTTATGTTTTCTCTAGCAGTTTTTAATTGATTCTCATCGATTAAAAGACGAGGATGCGATTTTTTTATTTGACGCAAAAAGGCAGAAGAAGTGGCTGGAAATTGCTTGTTTACTTTTTTCTTAACCCACGATAGCTTTTTTTTTTTAGACCAATTAACTGAAGCCGTATCCTTAGTACAGCTCACCAATAAAAAAAATAGCATCAAAACAATGCCGACTACATAACTTATTTGTTTACTGTGGTAAAAATATTTTTTTATCATGACACGACCTTTTTTTCCTTTAAATTCTTTGCTCCCATTAAAAGCTATCTAATAAAGCTATCTAATCGGCTTGCCTCCCTGTTTGTTCAAACATAAGCATCGTTGGTCTTAGATTAGATGGCTTGCAGTTCCTCTAAAATGACGTTGATTTACTTACAAATAAGTTCATTTTCGTCCCAATTCTAACAGTAGTATACACTTTTTTTATATTTTTTTCTTAAATTAATAAATTTTTTAGTTTGGTTTTTAAGGGAATAATTTCTAAATTATTATTATTTCGTTTTATTCTTTGTATTTCTACTATAATGAAGCAAGACAAAGCGGTTTGAAATAAACATAATTTAAATAAATCGACATAATAGCTAGCGTGTATAAGAATTAGAAAATGATTTATTTTAATAAGCTAACGGATGTAATGTTTTTAAATCAAAGTAAAGGATATAGAGAAAAAAATTAGTAACAATGATTCTCTCGATTGGCTGTAAGATTTTTTTTTAATTTAGCTTAAATCCAACGTCTAACCTTAATGTCAGAGATTATCTCCAACCCTATTTCCTTTCAAATTATTATTTGGTTATTTACGTGTATTCTATTAGTATTTTTAATGCAAGGGGGTTTTCTTTTATTAGAAACAGGATTAGTTCGCTCTAAAAACAGTATTAACGTTGCTACCAAGAATACGGTCGACTTCGTCATTGCGATGTTGATTTTTTGGATAGTTGGCTATGGTCTCTTTGTAGGCGAAAGCTTTTATGGTTTCTTTGGTACGAGCTACTTTTTATTTAGAGAAGTAGATAATTATAAAATGGTTTTACATTTTATTTATCAAAGCACTTTTTGTGCCACAGCAGTCACCATTGTTTCGGGAGCTTTGGCGGAAAGAATCTATTCTAATGCTTATATTAAAATAATATTTTTACTTACAATCTTTGCATATCCGGTGATGGCTCACTGGGTTTGGAATGAGGCAGGATGGCTTTATCTATTGGGATTTAAAGATTATGCAGGCTCGACTGTGGTGCATAGTGTTGGAGGTTGGGCATCTTTAATTTTCTTAATGCAGATAGGTTATAGAAAAGGCCGATTCGACAACCGACAATCAAAATTACAAGCGTCTAACATTCCTCTGGCATGTTTTGGCTGTTTTATCTTGTGGGTAGGATGGTTTGGTTTTAACGGTGGTGGTGCTAGTGATAATTTTAAAAACATTCCTTTGATTTTATTCAATACACATTTATCGGGAATTTTAGGGGGGGCAGGTGCATTAGCTATCTACATGTTACGCTATCGACATGTCGACCCTATTTCACTCATTATAGGAACTTTGTCAGGTTTAGTAGCCGTTACGGCTAGTTGTAATTTAATGGACCCCTACAATGCGGCTATGATTAGTTTTATTTCTGGTGCTCTGTCTATGTTGGGAGTTTGGTTTTTTGAAAAATGTAAAATAGATGATCCTGTATCGGCAATAGCGGTTCACTTAATTGGAGGGGTTTGGGGAACTCTTGCCTTAGCCTTGTTTGGAGATACCGCTTTATTTCCAAATGATAATTCTCGCCTGTTACAACTAGGAATACAAGCCATAGGTGTTGGAGCGTGTGGCTTATTTACCATTATTATTTCCTACATTGGCTACAAAATATTTAATTTCTTTACCCCCATGCGTGTAACAGAACAAGAAGAGGACACAGGTTTAAATATTACAGAACATAAAGTTTCTACAGAAATCTACGACTTTTATCGCGTGTTAAACCAACAAGCCGAAGAACAAGAAAATCATGTCGTCTATACAGAAATAGGAGCGCTCGCTAAAAATTATAAAAATAGACTAGAAAGAGATCTCAACGAAAAAACACAATCACTACGTAATTTTTTACAATTAACCCAACAAGGATTTTTGTCCTTTGGCAACGATTTTAGTATCGACATTGGATACTCTGAAGAATGTAAAAAGATTTTTGAAATAGGAGAATTAGAAGGCATGCATTTTGGAAAACTTCTTTATTCCAACAATCAACTGAAAAAGAAAGACTGGATAAATAGCTTAAACTTATTTTTTCATAGCAATAAAAAATCTAAAATTATTTTTAAATTACTAGACGATACGCTTCTTTGGGAAAAGGATACTCCCCAACAAAAAGAATTGCAACTTCAATACAAAGAAATCAGCGAAAAAAAAGTCTTATGTATCATCACTGATCTTACTGCTAAGAAAAAACTCGAAAAACAAGTACAATCTTCTACCGACTATCAAAAAAAATTATTGAAAGTGGTTTGTAATAATCGATTTTTTGGTCAATTTTTTGACAACGCAAAAGATTTATTGCTTTTTTATAAAAAAAGTATCCAAGATGAGCAATTTTTAGCCCAACCGAAAAACCTTTCTAACCTTTATTTACGCACTCACGATTTAAAAGCTAATATGGGATTTTTTGGTTTTGATAATAGCCTGCTTCAACTCCATGACATGGAAAGCATTGTACTTAATGTGATAGAAAAAAAAAGCCCTCTCAATAAACGCGTGTTTAATCAACAAGCAAAAAATATTGAAGCAACTTTCAACAAAGAAATGAATTTCTTTAAAAACTCTCTAGGCGAAGAGTGGTTTGAAAATTTTGACTCCTTAATCATTTCTACAGAAAATGTAAAAGCGTTACAAAAGCTAGTAAAAGATGCTTACCCTAAAGATAAAAAACTTTTTCAAAAAATATCTTTTCTCAAAATTAAACCTTTTATAAAACTGGTTAGTTCCCTGAAACAACTAGCTCTGGACGTAGCCTATCAATTAGATAAAAAAATCAAACCTCTTTCTGTGAAAATCTCAAAGGATTTAGTCGTGTCAAATGAAATCGCTAAACCATTGTTGCGTATTTTCCCTCATATTATTCGAAACATGGTAGATCACGGGATCGAAAAACCTGAAAATCGAATAGAATTGAGAAAAGAAATGCACGGACAGCTTACTTTTTCCGCCGAAGAACAAACTCTAGTAAACAACAATGAAAGCAGATCTTATTACTTATTTACCTTTTCAGATGATGGGAGAGGCATTGATTTAGAAAAAATCAAAGAACTTTCTATTAAACGTGGATTACTAAAAGAAAATAACAATCCACCTGATCCCAAAGTGCTAATCTCTCATATTTTTAATGAACGATTTTCTACCAAAGAAAAAGAAACCACCATCTCCGGTAGAGGAGTTGGACTCTCTAGCTTAAAAAAAGAAGTCTATAATCTACAAGGGAAAATTAGCATCAAAACTAAACTTGGTCATGGGACTACTCTTTTTATTAAAATACCTCAACTCATTTTTTAGGAGAAAATAATGATACAAGAAAACAACATCGATTACATTGCAACATTTATAAAAAGTAGTGCTTACATTTTTAAAGAAGAACTAAACATTCGAAAACTAAAGCGTAGAGATTTGTCTATTTCTCAAAAACCATATTTAAGCTTTCCTATTTTAGGCTTGATTGGGTTTTGGGGACAAAATTTAAAAGGACAAATTATTTATTCTGTGGCAATGCCTTTTGTGAAATGCATTACCGCCAAGATGCTACCGAATAAATTGCCCAATGATAGAAAAAAATTTGAGCATAGCTGTCTGGGAGAATTAATTAACATGATCTCAGGTCATGCAACGATTACTCTTGCCGGACAAGATAGTATCATTCATATGACTCCCCCGGTGATTATCAATCAAGTGGAAAAATCCACAAAAATTGATTATTTAGATGCCAAAAACTTAGTGCTTTTAATGGACTCATCGATTGGATCGATTGAAATAAATATTGGAATTAAAAACTAAAGATGAAAAAAATACTAGTTGTTGATGATTCGATGATGATGCGAGAACGCATTAAAGAGATTGTGACAAAATGTGGCGAGTTTACTATCACTGAAGCCGGTGACGGTGAGCAGGCAATTGCTCTTTATAAAGAAAATAAGCCCAATTTAGTGACCTTAGATATTTCCATGCCAGGAAAAAATGGCATAGAAGCTTTAACCGAAATCATGCAGATTGATACCAACGCTAATATAGTTATTATTAGTGCTGTAGCACAAAAGCAACTAATCATTCAGGCTATTTCTATTGGAGCAAAAGACTTTATTAACAAACCTTTTAACGAAGAAGAAGCGACAAACTTTATTAAAAGTCACCTATAAAGAAAAGTACGATATCTTTTTTTTGAAAAAGTCAGGCAATATTTCCAGAAATAACCGTTTCTCAAATATCCCATTTCCGATTGTTTTCATTTTTTATTAAATGACTATTTTATTTAGAATAAAAACTAGTAAAGTTATTCCTATACTAAAACCAATACTCATTATTGCTAGTATCCATTTTCCAGACAAATCTATTTTTGTTTCTATCCTTATTATGTCTTCTCTTAAAACACTTTCTACTTTATTTATCTCTTCTCTTAAATCGCTTTCTACTTTATTTATTTCTTCTTTTAAGAACCCTATCTCTTCTTTTAAGAACCCTATGTCTTCTTTTGTAGCAAGACCACTTTTGCCATTAATGGCTTCAGCAAGTTTGATGGCTTTTTTATTACTAAAGCCTTGCTCTTCTAATATCTCTACGATTTCTAAGGTATCCATCTTTCTTCCTTTTTTTATCTATATAAAAGTATAGTATTTATATAGATAAAAGTAAAACTTTTTTGAAGCTCTTTTTTTTGAAAATAATAAGAATTCCAATAATGATTATTTGTGCCTCAAGAATAGTTGGAAATGCCATAGAATATTTTCCCCTTTAGTAATAACTGTCTTTTTAGGACAAATAGAGCTTGCATGGGGCTTAAAGTGCCCTATAATAAATCAAAAACCGTTTTATTGGTTCTTCTTGATTTAATTAATTGGTTTTCAACCCCCGAATTGACATTCCCAAGCCCTCTTTTTACAGCGGTGGAAAGCTCTATACTTGTTTTCCTATCAAAAATTTTTACGGTCTTAACGCCCTTAATAAATTCACCTTTCTTATCAGGATTTTCAATTTGTTATGAGATGGTTTTTTTTAATGTCTTTAACTTTTTTTAAAACACTCGTTAAATTTTTATCAGAGGTTTTTAGATTTTTAAGGCTTTTTTTTAGAAGCTTTTTTGATATCAACTAAGTTTTTTTTTACCCCTTTATCCCTATCCCTTAAGGGAGTCCGCAAGTCCTCCCCCTTGATCTTGAAAACGACATCACCCTATAGAGATTGCCATTTTGTTTTTTTCCTTTCCTTTCTTGATTTGTAGCAATCTTCTAGTAAATCATTAAAGTCATATTTATCTTTTACAATATCTATTCCTTTGCTTTTTGCGATTTTCTTCATTGAGACGACATAAATCTTTTTACTTTTTTCATAAAATTTATTATGAAAACATTTGAAAAAAAAAAAACAGAAGAAGCAAGCATCAACAATGCCACCACTCACGTTTGCTTTGTGTCAAATCAAACTCTAGATGAGTTAGATCATAAAACAATTTGTTGAGTTGTATCAATGGTTGTGTGAAAAATAGGAAGCTTTAAAAAAAAGGGGGGTTGATGAATATAAAGCTGAAGATAGATCTTTATTGTAAAAAATCACTAAAACCTTTGATTGATATCAAACTCTTCTCTAGTGACATCCCCATTATCATCCTTAAACTCGAGGATGACTTTTTCAATACTAAAATTTGTGTCCGTATCTGAGGAGTCCATTTTTGCCTCACGAAAGACAAATAAGCTGCTCTTTGCTCCAATATAATTACCACCCGCTGTAAAAAGACTTTCACCACCGAGTTGAACATCCAGTATCTTATCAAAAACAAATGAACCCTTATTATCCATCAGGACCAAAGAGCTTAGATCTCTTTTTAGATTTAATGTAATCTCATGAGAAAGCCGCAAAGAAGGACCATAATTTACGGCATTCCTAAAATTCGCGAGAATGCGGGGTTGTATAATTTCTAAATACTCCGCTAGTCTCATTGCTTCGGCTACGGAATCGGGCCCAGTCATTTTATCATCCTCACTACTAGTAGGATCCATGCAAGAAGTAGAATTCATACAAGAGACTAAAATCAATAAACTTGTCATTAAAAAGATAGATGAATAATTTTTCATGTTTTACCTCTTTCTTTCTTTTAAAAAAAGAGACGATACTGTAGTATACATCATTAATTTTTAAAAAAAAGAAGTCAGTTTGCTTCTTTATTTTTTAATTGAAGAAATTCATTAAAAATAGAGAAAAAACAAGAGAATTAAAGAGATAAATGATAATATTGATGTTAAAATGAAACTATAGGTAAATATAGGTAGATTTTTATTTAATTACTCAATGAAAAACCATTTTTTTTTATTCTCGCTTTTTCTAATAATGCTTCAACTAATGCTTCAACAAATGGTCTTGGGAAGTGGAGCAAGAGGTTCTAAGCCTAACGAAGTTTATTTTCAGACATCTTATGTTCCTGCTATTACAACAGCCTATATTAATCCAGAAGGAGAGTTTGAAAGAAGCGACGTCGTATACACAAAGAACAACATAAAGTTATATTTGAGTTACGGACTTTTTCATGAGTCTCTTTCTCTTAATGTGAGTACAGGGTTTTTGGCTCATTCTCTTCATGGAGGGGATTCAACAGATGAAAGATCAGGCATCACGGATACCGTGATAGGATTGGATTATCGCTTTTATCAGTTTGGAGCTCTGAGTTTTGCTCTTGGGTATGATATGGGGATTCCAACAGGTGCTTTCGAAGAAGGTAGTGAGCTTAGCCTAGGAGATGACGAGTATGATTATGCTCCCAAACTTTACACCAGCTATTATGGATGGGATTTTGTTCTGTGGTACCGATTTAGGACAGAAGGTTATACAGAAGACCTAAATGTGAAACTGCAATACGGTCATAGTCCTTTGAAGAAATTATGGCTTACTTATGGACTTTCAGCTCAGTTTCAATTGACGAGTCTAAATCAAAGCAAACTCACTAGGTATTTAGACTTTGGAGAAGGGGTTTCGTACTTCACCCCATTTTTGTCAGTATTGTATTCGATAAGCCCCAACTTTCACATAACGTTTAATTTTGCACCTGGGTCGCTTCCTGCCCTTAATCGAAATCAAGCCGGGATTACTTACTTTAGCCCCGGTGTTGCCATTACGTTTTAATTTTATAAGAATACTAAATAAAAAAACTTAGAGGTGTGTTGTATACGCTTAGTTTTCCAAGAGAATTAGCTTCATCGTGATGAGGACAGACAAAAATTCTAATCTGTTTATCATTTACTTCTCTTTTAGGGATACCTTACCAGTGCCATTGTTTAAAAAATCCTTTACCGTGTAAAAGGCATTTTCTTTTAGTTGAAACATTTAATTTTCCCTTTTTATTATTTTTATAAGGTGTTTATTTAACAAGCCTTTAAGTTCACGAGCGATTAATTGATAGGCCTTTTTGTCATTAAAAAACAAATTAATAGGTTTATTTTTACGCTTTACATTGATTTCACCAATGAGAATTTCTTTTACATTTAATTTAATGTCTTGTGTTCCTGTACGATTATTGATTTGTTTTAACAAGTTTAGACAGTCATAGGCACTTAACAGAGTGCTTTATGATATAATAAAAAATACTTTCACTCAAACATGTTGTGATGGTCATAGGCACTTAACAGAATGCTTTATGATATAATAGATCCTTTGAAAATTCCCTTAAATGGGTGTTTTCAAAGGAATCGCTTCGAAAAAATTGTTTAAAAGTATTAATTAATAAAATAATTTCTCAAAAAAAATTCAGAAAAAACACAGCTGCTTAGTTCCAAAAATCTCATTTTTACTAAAATCGCCTAAAAAAATTTTCATTTTTGAATACTGTTTATCGGTTATTTTTAATGCTCGCACACTTCCCTTTCCTGGTAAAAATTTTTCTAAACGTTTCAAATGTTTTTCAGCCGATTCATTCCCTCGACATGGTCTTGCATAGATAGAAAATTGTACCATGGTGTAACCATCTTTAATCAAATTTAAACGAAAACCACTTGCCCTTTTTCTTTCTAAATCCGTTCCCACAGGTAAATCAAACAAAACCATCACCCACATAAATCGAATCTCCTCGTTAGCTGGCATCGCTTAAAGCATCTTCACACAAATACAAGTCGTTTCATTTCGAATTGTTCTGTAAAAATATTCGGCAATTTTTTCGCACGCATTAATTAAAATTAAAGTTTCACCATTTAGATCACACGAAACTTGCAATACTTCCACAAGTTTTTGTCGATTTTTACGACTGAGTTCATTTTCATCTAACTGCGATTGCATCCCATAAACAAAACAATCCACAAAGGGTCTAAAAGGTTCGAAAAGATCGTCCACTAAATTAAAAGGATTAAGTTTGTTTTTGTGATGCACTCCAAGAGGTAAATAATATCCCGCTGCTGCCAAACTTCGTGCGAGTAGCGAACGAACAAGCGAGTAAACGTAGTTTAATGCTGCATTTTTTACGGTGTCTTCTGAGCGTATAAAATCTTTTCCAAAAAGAGCTTTCCAGTATCGTTTAGCTCCGATCGCTTCTAAATTTCCTTGGTCACCACTGGTTACTTTTTTGCTGAGCTTCAAAAGAAAATCTGCATCGCTGAGGTCAAGGAGTGATAAGACACAAGATTGATTGTAAAGTTTTGTTTTAACAATCTCTCGCCAAAGTTGTTTTTTTTGGGGAACGGTTAAGGCATTTTGCGCTTCGTAACTTTGAAGAGGACGAGAGTACCCTAAATAAGGAAGATAAAGCCCAGAAGGTAGATGATCTTTTGTACAAACCAGCAGCGGGACTTTGTTTTGGGCAAGCTCGCTCAATAAAGGCACTGTAAGACTAATCTGAGGATGATCGACTACCACACAGGCAAGGTCTTCGACTGCAAAAAAAAAACGGGTTTCTTTTTGAAAAATGCTTAGCTGTTTATTGTTTAGTCGCAAAGAAGAAGGGTTGGTTAAATGTAAAACACGCCATGCCACTTTTGACTTTTAATCCTAAGTTAAAGTTCTTGTCTACGGCTTAAAGGCTCTTGATGATGTTTTTTAATGGGATGCACTTCTCCCAAAGGATTAACCTCAAATTTTTTAAAAACTTTAAAATGTTGTATCCCAATACCCTCCATAATACCTTTATTGACTTTGGGTTCTTTTCTAATTTGATTAAGAGCGATCTCTTCAAAGATATTTTCTTTTTGATTGGCTTCATACGATTTATTCTCATCATAAGGCTTACGATGAAGATGATACCCATCATGTCCTTTAACACTAATAGCATTAGTACTAATATTAAAATCATTGTAATACATTCGATATAAATAAAGCTGTTTTTTTCCTTGTTCTTTTGTATCACCCATACGAGTAAACTCAATTAAATCACCTCGATACAAGCTAAAAAAAAATGTATACCCTGCATCATCTGTTAACTCGATTTTTCTTTTTATTTCTTTTCGTGGCAGCTTAAGCTTAGAGACATCACTCATGTAAAGAGGAGCTGCAAAGTATTCGTTTTTTGAACTTGTATAAACATCGATTCGAAGCATTGTAGCTGTGGCATAGCGACCCAGTATCTTTTCTTTTCCACTTTTTTGGAGGCGTTTATCCCGTACCTCAAAGCGTGGTTTTTTTTGTGGAAGAGGAATGCGTATCGCGTAAATAAGTGTTTGTTTTTTACCAATTTTCACAAAGAGTCTATTATCTTGGATTTCATTTTTATCAATCCCTGGAGCTTTATTTCCTGTTTCATCTTTTTTTTTGGATTTTTTTTTTATTTCACCAAAAGATTTTTGAAATGCTTTTTTATCCGTGAGATTTATCGGATCAAACCCTCTTTCTTCAAGTCGCTCGAAAATCGCCTTATAAATTAAATACTGAGGATGTGTTTGATTGTATTTTTTTGACTCTTTTGTAAAATTTTCCCAAAAAGGTTTTGTTAAGTTTTTTATGTCTACACGATGCCAAACAATTTTATTTTTGTACGAGTAAAGGGTTTCTTCGTGTACCTGCCCTCTTCGTCGTCTTCTAACAAAACGAGAAACAAAAATTTTCCTAACCTGATTAACAAGATCTTTAGCAAAGGCATCCCAAGGAAGTAAAAACTCTTTTTTCTGCTCAGGAGTCAGTTTATTTAACTCACTCGCTTGATAAAAACGAGTAATCTTCTGTACCATCGAAGGATTAGTCAATGCGACAATTGTTGCATCAATGGCATGGTGTTTGTCGCTGCCTTCTCGATTTTTAGTGATGGTTTCTATCTCTTCTTTAGTCGCACTAAGGCCAGCTTTACCAGCATCAGCAGCTTTTTTGAGAGATCCAATCCATCGTTTTCTTAGAAATCCTGTTACCTGTCCATTTGTAGTAAAAACACGTTGTTTTTTTTTACCATTAAGCAAAGGTTCTTCATTATAAAGACATTTAAGATAGTTCATTACAAATCGAGCAATGTAACGTGTATCATTGATATTACGTTCAAGAAAGCCCTCATTATTGTAATTTTCTCTAAGAAGGCGTTTAACTTTTACTTCTTTTATTTTATTATTTTTTTGAAACCCAAGGATAAAATTGCTAAATTTTTCCCAACGTTCTTTATCTTGCCCAAAATATTCATAAGGAATTCTATTGCCTTTATTTTGGTTTTCAGAAGTATAAGAAAGCACTTTATTGTTTAAACTGTCATCTTGACTGCGACTTAAAGGCAAGATGTGATCAATTTGAAAATTCTCAATATTATTTACAAACTCTTGGCTTTCAATTCTCTTCATCGAATAAATACAATGTTGATCTTGCTGTTCTTTCCAGAAACGATATTTTAAAAGCTCTTCTCCTCTAGGCTGTCGCTGAAAAAGACTTTTAAAATTTTTAACAGCGTCTGCTTGAATCTCTCGAAACTTTTTTTGTCCCTCTTCGATTTTTTTTCTCTCAATAGCTCCCTTGCCAATCTCTCGTCCAGTTTCAATTTTAATAAAATCTGGTCTACCATGTTTTTTGATGATCGCATTAACAACTTTACGAACCTGTGTCACTGATCGAAACGCTACTGGATTCATTGAGATAGCTTCGGCTTTAGGATCATTTTGATCGACAACTGGTAAATTGCCTTTTTTATCCAATTCCCAATCTTTCAAAATACCACCAGAAGAATACCCTGCTTTACGACATGCCTTTGTATACACTTCACCTGCTTCAAGATGTGGCAAAATCTTTTTCATTGCCTTAAAAGAAAGATTTAAAACCTTATCAAAATCAAGTAGATTGGTTAACTTAATTAAATCTTTATCTTTAATACCCCTTTTAGAAAGTTCTTTTTCTACACTTATAGGATTTTTATAATAAGTGGCAACCTCGGCAAGTGTGTCTAAAGTTTTAATATCAGTTTTTAAAGATTCCCAAATGATAGAAGGAATTTCTTCAGTAATAACATCTTTTATTTGCCAATAAGCAGGCATTTTAGCAAAAATTTCTTTTTTTTCATTTTTTTTTTCTACCTCTTTAAAAAGTAAATTTTGATCTAATTTTAATAATTTTCGAACTTCTGAATACTTAATTTCTTTTTTTTCATTTAAAAGACAATTTTTAATCTTTTTTTTATCTTCTTTTGAAAATGATTTTTCTTCTTCAGGCGAATAGGCACTAAAACGAACATTATTCAACCTTTGATACAACGTTATCAGTTCGGCTGTTGGAGAACTTTTAGGAGCTCTTTTTTCTTTTGGCTCATGCACACAATATCCAACCATGTTATAAATATCTTTCATGGGTGTTTGATGAAAAAAAATATCATTTACGTATTCTTTTTCAAAGGCATCACTTAAGATTTCTTTATTGCCAAAATCTCTTTGTTTGCTAAAAATGACTTCCAGTTCTTCTTTTAGAAGCTTTCGAAAAGGTGTTCGAGTATAGTGTCCTTTTTTATTGCGTTTAGCAAAACGATACGCCTCATCCTTATCAAAAAGATCGCCGAGTGTTTGATAATTTTTAATTTCGATGGATGCCTCTATTTTTTCACCCGCTTTTTTTATCTCACCTATTTCTTCCTTTTTTTCTTTAGGCTCATGTTTGCGATTTGATAAAAATCCACGATGCTTAACAAAATAATAAAAAAGGACTATCAATTCTTTTTTACTAAGTTTTTCACTTAATGCTTTTACTCGGAGTTTCCATGGGTTGTCTTTTTTTTCGTCGTAAGATTCACGAAGTTCATCAAATAAAAAAGACTCTTTATCATTTAGGAAGCCATGTTTGATTAAAAGTTTTTTTGTTTTTTCAAGGCGTTGTCTTCGTCTCTTAAGTCGTCTACGAGCAAGACGTTTTTCTCGACGATTTTTATTGAGTGATTCTTTAGTTTTAGAGTCTTCGAGAGCTGGAAAATGACGAACTCCCATATCAATGATGCTTTTATTATCTTGCTCATTTTTACCTTGCTCATTTATAAGACTCCAGCCGATAGAAGTAATCCCTAAATCCAATCCTAAAATTTTTTTCGAATTCATTTTTTTTATATAAGTTTAATTTTTTTAAAGTAAATGTTACAATGTAACCCTGTTAAGTGCTTGTGATAATTGTTAAATTATTAATAAGCAAGGTATACCGTATCCTTATCCTTATCCTTTGGCAAAAGAGACCGGTGGCATGCCATTCTTGTGATGTCGTCTCTTCTGCCTTTTTTTTTCAATTAAATTTTAAAAGACTTGGCAAAAAAAAAAGAAGTGAAAATAAACGAGTCTTGTTTATTTTCCAAGATTTTTTTTTGTTTATAAAAAGACAAACTCATAAAGATTTTACAAATTTTTTTAAAGGTATGCTAGGGTTATTTAATATCATTATAAGGAAAGTCTGTGTTTAAAATCCCATTAAAAATTACAGATCAATTTAAAAAGAATTATAATAAAATTAAAAAAATACTCGAAATGTATCTAGCTGAAGATAAAAATGAAGCCGATACCGTCAGAGTTGTGATTAGTATTTTGGTGGATATGTTGGGCTATGATAGATATAGTGAAATTACAGAAGAGCAAAGAACCAGTAGGGGGTATTGTGATTTAGCGATTAAACTTAACGATAAAATTAAATTACTTATTGAAGTCAAAGCTATTGGGGTAGACTTGAAAGAAGCTCATCTTAGACAAGCAGTGCAATATGGTGCAGAAGAAGAAATTAATTGGATCATTCTTACAAATGGAAAAGACTGGCAAGTGTATAAGTTGCCAGGTAAAAAATCAATTGATCGGGAACTAGTGATGAATTTTTGTTTTTTAGATATCTCTTTAAAAAAAGAAGAAGATCAAGAAAAATTATTCATTCTTTCCAAAAGTGGTATCGAAAAAGGCCTCTTGAAAGAATTTAATGATTATTCTCAAGTCGTCAATAAATATTACATTGGAACGATTATTAGAAGTGATTCGTTTGTAAAAAGTATTGCTAGAGAATTTAAAAAATTTAGTATAAAAAATAAAATCGCAGATTCTAAAATAAAAAAAATCTTAGAAAATGAAGTTGTAAAAAGAGATATTATTGAAAGTAATAAAGGCCAAGAAGCCATTTCTAAATATAATAAAATCTTAAAAAAAAAGCTACTATCTATCTAGTAAGACGTTTTGTTTGAGTGTCTTTTCACTTAAACAAAGGTGATACTTAAAATTAATCTTTCTTAAATTAGGATTTTTTAGTTTAGGAAAGCTTGAAAAACACTAATTATTTTTTTTCATAAAATAGCTTAATGTCTTTAAAAGAAGTATAATTATTTGATACTTTTACAAAGAAGTGTTAAAAAAAATTACCTGATTATTTTTGTTAAAGATTTAATGATTAATGATTGAAAAACTGATTTCTTGGTTTGAAAGTCGGCATTTACTGGTTAACTTTATCTTTATTGGTGTTATTATTAGTGGTTTAATTGCTTGGAATAAAATAGGGAAAGAAGAACTACCCAATGTTACTTTTGAAAATTTTCGCATTGGTGTTAGGTGGTCGGGAGCTTCTCCAGAGGACGTTGATCGGTTTATTATTATTCCCATTGAAAAAGAAATCAAGGGATTGGATGATATTGAATCAATAAAAAGTATTGCTCAATTAGGTTCTGCTTCTCTTAATTTATCGATTTCTGCTGACTCAGAAAAACTAGAAGATGTGGTGGAAGACATTAAAGAAGTTGTCAATAATGTTTCTTTACCTTCCGATGTTGATGATCCAACATTTAGGCAATTTAAGACTTCAAAAAAAGCAGTAATAGATTTGTGGTTTTATTTTGAAGGAAAAAGTCTTCTCGATGATGTGTCTAGGGAACAAGTTCAAAAACGGGCAAGGGCTTTAGAAAATCAGTTGATTTCTTTGCCTTCGGTTAGTGGTGTTAATCGATCGGGTTTTTTACAAAAAAATGTATCTATTTGGTTAAACCCTGATAAACTGATAAAAAATGGAATTTCTATTTCCGAAGTTAGTAGTGCTATTAAGAAAAATCACAGCAGAACTCCCGCAGGAACCATTCGTGCTGATTGGAACAGAAATGAGTTTACAGGTAAAGGAAAAAAACAAAAAGAAAACAGAAGAAATAAAAAGGAAAAAAGAGCTTTCCAAAGAGAGGATAACCATACCAAGTCGACCAAGTCGAAAAACATAAAAATTATTGAAAACACTAACTTTCGAGGAAAAAGAGAAATACGTAAAATTCGTAGGAAAAGTCCGGAAGCAAAAAATATAAAAGTCGTCATCAATGCTGAATTTCAAACCATTGACGAATTAAAAAATTTAGTCATTCGTTCAGATTTTGAGGGGAATTCAATTTTATTAAAAACGCTAGGGAGCGTTAAAAAAGGATTTGAAGAAAAAAAAAGTATTTTTAAAATGAACGGTTGTGAAGCAGTCCGAATGACAATAACAAAAACTTCAAAGACAGGAATCATTGAAGCAGTAGAAGAAATTAAAAAAAAAGTAAAACAATTTAGAAAATCAAACTCCAAAGACAAGCCAATTAAAATAGTCCTTGTCGATGACGAATCAAGGGATGTAAAAAATAGACTTTCATTAGTTATCTCTAATGGGGCTATAGGATTTGGATTAATTTTGATTTGTTTGCTTTTATTCTTAAATTGGAAAGCTGGATTTTGGGTAGCTATGGGACTACCTTTTTCTTTGTGTTTTACTTTATTTTTTACTTGGGTATTTGGTTATTCTATTAACAATATTACTTTATCGGCAATTATTGTTGTTCTTGGGATGGTTGTAGACGATGCGATTGTTGTTTCTGAAAATATTGTCCGCTATGAGGAAATGGGAATGAATAACAGGGAAGCATCAATAAAAGGTACCAAAGCTGTTTTTTTACCGATTTTTGCTAGTATTACAACCACTTGTGTTGCGTTTGTGCCTTTATTTTTTTTTGGTGGAAGAATGGGAAAAATGGCGAGCTTTATGCCAATGGTTATTTTCCTAATGCTTTGTGGTAGTCTTTTTGAATCACTTTTTTTACTTCCTGCTCATATGTCCAATAAAATTCCAAAATGGAGCCTTGGGATTCTTTCTTTTGGTCTTTTACCGCTTGTTCAAACACTTATTGCTAAGAAAAAAAAACAAAAATCTTCTCAATCAAAACATTGGTTTTTAAAAGTTGAAAAAAATTACGAAATATTTTTAATTCATTTACTTAATCAAAAAAAGTGGGTTGCTATAGGAGCGGTGATAATGACTCTTGTGACATTTTATCTTTTTGAAAATAAAATGAAATTTCAAATGTTTCCTCGAGAAGAAACCACTCAATTTCGCCTTTCTGGACAAATCCCAACAGGAGCCAATAAAATAACCACTTCGAAGATGACTCAAAAAGTAGAAAACATTTTTAAGTCTTATTTGGGAAAAGAAGTCATTGCTTATGAAACAAGAATCGCCCAAAGTAGAAGAGGAAATGCTGCAAGAGACAATGCTTTTTCCATAAGAATCGAGATTACCCCCAAAGAAAAAAGAAAAAAATCATCTTCACAACTTAAAAAAGAATGGGAAGAAAAAATCGCTAAACTCGAAGGATTTGAAAAGATATCATTTTCTCGATCTTGGTTTGGAGCTTCTAGTGGAAATCCTATAGAAATCTTAGTACAAGAAAATAATGACAATTTAAGAAAAGTATTAACTGAAGAACTTTATAAAAAGATGCTCGCCTACCCTCATTACACAAACTCAGAAATTGAAAGAGAACTCCTCGATCCAGAATTCACAGTAACCATCGATCGAAACATGGCTTCTCGCTTAGGCATTAGTCCTTCTTCAATTATTGAGTTGTTTAGAACTATTGTAAATGGCAGCACTTTATTTGAAATCCCTTCCGATGATGATGAAGATATTCCTTATATTTTGACAGTGAATCCAAAAGAAAAAAATAACATAGAAAAAGTATTAAATATTCATATTAAAAACAATAGTCGTTACTTAGTGCCAATTAAACAAATGGTGCAAGTAAAAACCAATATGTCAGCAAATACTTTGAACCGTATTAACTATAAACGCACTAGTGTCGTTTATGCCGATATTAATTCTAAAGGTGGAAAAACACCTGTAGAAACAGCAGAATATTTTGAAGAAAATGTTTTTCCAAAATTATTAAAAAAATACCCTTCTTCTGCATTGGTTTTTAAGGGAGAAGTCGAAGATACTAGAAAAGCCGGAAATGAATTTAAGTTTACGATTTTAATCGTTATTGCCATGATCTATGTGATTTTAGCCTTACTGTTTAATTCTCTTTTTAAACCTTTAATTATTATGATCACGATTCCATTTGGTTTTGTAGGAGTAATTTTTGCCTTGTTAGCACATGGAAACACCGTTTTTGGGTTTTTTACCGTTATTGGAATATTGGGATTATCGGGAGTTGTCATCAATGATGCCATTGTCATGTTGACTAAACTAGATGCACAATATGATCACTCTAACAAAGATTTAAAAAAAGTGCGCCTTCAAATTGCTTCGATTGGAAGCTCGAGATTACGGGCTGTTTTATTAACAACTATCACAACAGTGGTCGGATTATTTCCAACAGCTTATGGCATCTTAGGATTTGATTCTTTGCTTTCGGATATGATGTTAGCGATGGCTTGGGGATTGTTGTTTGGAACCCTAATTACTTTAATTTTAATCCCATGTCTTTATTGTTTTATAAAAGAGTATCACTTATCTGTGAAAAATTATTTTAAATTTCGCTAAAGACAAGACAAAAAATGCGATTGTTCCTCTTAAGTTTATTTTTTTTGATCTTCTTTCTTCTGTCAGTTTTTTCTGAAAACAATACCTCAGTAAACATCCCAAACCCTACCAATGGTTCAGTCTTAAATCTAAATGAATACATTCAATTAACAGCAAGCAATTCTTTTTTTGAAAAGTTTTTAATCGAAGAAATGAAAATCAAGTATCGTTTGATTTTAAAAATAGATCCTTCTGACTTTATTCTTTCTAGTAAAGGCGAATATATTCTTTCTTCTCCCAGACCAGGGACTACTTATCAAAATAGTGAAATTGGAATTTCTTTAAGCAAACTGTTTTATCTTTCAGGAACAAAAGCTTCAATCGATTTAACTAAGGGACTTCCTTCGCTTTCATCAACGGAAAGTCATTCTAAAGCAAGTTTTCGAATATCACAGCCTATTATAAAAAATGCTTTTGGTAAAATTAATCAAGTCAAAAAACAAATTGCAGGAAGAGAAGTTGATATTGCTCGCTATCAAGTAGTAGAAGCTTATGAGGATTTTTTTTCTGCTCTAATAAAACAATATTACAATTGGTATTCTGCTAGTGAAGCATGGTTACTTGCAATTAGATCTTTAAAAGAAACCCAGTTAATATTAAAAACAATGAAGAAAAGATTTAAATTAAATGTCGCTGATAAAAGCGATATTAATAAACTTTTGTTGCAACAAGCCAATAAAAAAGCATCGATACTTCAAGCTAAAAATAGATATAACGAAATCAATTTTGAAATCCATAAAATGTTGAGTCAAAAAAATAACAAGTCTTACTTTCCAAGTTTTGAAAATTTTGAACTTTATCAGGTGGAAAATCTAGAACTAGATAAAGATAATTTTTTAAAAAAAAGCAGAACCATTAAAATCTTAAAAAAATTAGAAAAAAATAGTGAAAACAGTCTTCTCATTGCAAAAAACAATCTTCTTCCTTCAACAGAGCTTTACATGGCTTTTCAAACTTTAGGTGATGATTATTCTTTTTGGGGAAATGCTCAAAACATTCAAACAGGAGTTTCTTTAAATTGGCCCACTTGGAGCAAGCAAGATAGAGCTAAAGAAAAAATCGCACAACTCAATCTGCAGCAAGTCAAACTCAATTCTTATAATACCAAACAAAATCTTAAAACTTCTTTAAGCAAATTAATAAGTGCCATAGAAACAAAAAAACAAATTATTATTCTTGAAAAAAATAAAGAACAATTAGCAAAAAGTGTCTTGATCGAAGAAGAAAAACTTTATCGACAAGGACGATCATCTATTAATGATTTACTTCAAGCGATTAACCAGCTCAATTCAATTCAATTTAACAATATTAATAGCCAAGTTGATCTCGAAATTTTAAAAATTGAATGGCTACGAATCACCGATCAGTTAGTTTTAAAAAAAATTAATTAATTAAATTGATTCGACGAAATACACTTAATCAAAAAAATAAAGATGATAGAGATCAAACAAGCGATAAGCGTATTGCAACTATCAATGAGCTTAAGAAGGTTGTAGATAAGTTAAAAGAAAATTTTAAGATGATATATGAATACAAAAATTACTTCATAGACGTGAATTCATACAAGCTTCTATTAAAAGAAGGAAGCATTTTTTTTGATACGGTATCTTTTTTTTAAAAACTAAAGTATCATGACGTTTTTTTTATTATAAAAGGACTAAAAGTCTTTTTCTTTAAAACAAGTCTCTTTTTTTCTAAGAAAACTTGATTATCTGTTAAGGCTTCTAACTTCATTTTTCGACTAGATTTTTTTGATTTCAACTAAAATAGCAAAATTGGAGTCATTTTCTTTTAAATGATTATTTATTTTTTGAGTTAAATAGTATTGTCTAGTTTTGAGCTCGAGACTGGTTTTTGTATACTCACCCATTAGTAATTCTCCTTGTATCAGCTTCACTGGATTCTCTGCTTTGATAATATTCAATGTTGGATTCATATTTTTAAACTAGCGCTTTAAGCTTATTAAGTCTTTCATTATAGTTCTTTTGGAAGAAAAATAGTTTGAAGAAGTGAAGCAAAAAAACAACTCAATAAAGTAACCTTTGAAAATAATTTAATTTTTCTTCATTATATATCTAATATACCTAAAATTAATATTAATTTCCTAAGAAAACATCATTCCTATACTTTGACTAGTACAGAAAATAGAAATGATCCACTTCCAAAAATTTCTAAAAAAATAGAAAGAGAAGCTTTTGAAGCGGGTGCAGAGTTATTGTTTCCCTTAAAATCTTTTGTTGAAGGCTCTCAAGATTTTCCTAGCAATTTTGAATCTATTAAAAAAATAGCAAAAAAATATAAAGCTTCTTTTGAAGCAACTTGTATTCGATATGCCCAGACGCATCAAGGAAAAGTAGGAATGATGGTTGTTATTAGAAATGATGACAGGAAAAACTCTTTTGAAATTAATCAAAATGAAAAAGAGTCTTTCTTATCTGATTCTTTCGAAAATCAAGATACTATCAATCAAGAGATTTTTTAAAAGTTAAATATTGTTCTTGTTCTAAGTTGTTTTCTCATTTCATTAAGGCAAATACGGAAATCAGAGATGGAAGCTTAATTGACGAATGTTATCAAAAAAAAAGAAACAATTACTGGGGAAAGTGCGGTGCTAAAATGATAGGAAGCTCTGCAAAATCAGGAAAACATTTTTATTACGCTTGCCATAACTACATTAAAAAAGGCAAAAATGTCTGTGACACTAGGTTTATCAATAAAAAAGAAATAGAAACGCTCATCATTAGCAATCTTAAAACTCATGTTTTCACAGAAGGAAATCTGAGCAAACTTTTGAAAATTATTAAACAGGAAAAGAAGGGGCATCAAGAAGAATCTGTTTTACAAATACAAACATTAGAGAAGCAACTAGAAACTTTACAAGCGAAATTAGACAAACTTTACTAAATATTAGAAACAGGAAAACTTGATTTAAATGCTCTTGCTCCTCGAATTAAAGAATTCAAACATCAAACATGGGTTTATTTTTAAATAGTTTATCTTGAAGAAATAGCCATCATTTTTTTTAAATTTAATAGAAAAAAAAAACTCATGTAATTGATCAAAGTTCTACTATTCTTAATAACAAATCTTTTAAAAAAATTGAGGACGTTATATGAATACCTATTATTTTTATTTTAAAAAATTAATCTTGATGCCAATTTTGCTCATCTTAATCTCTTGTTCTGAGATGGTAGAGCCTGAAATTTCTGAACTGAGTGATTTTATTGAAATCGGAGAAGCCGAAGTAGGTAATTTTCAAGTTATTTTTAAACGTGTTTCCCGAGATGCTACTCATAGAGTTAAAATAAAAATAAAGGAAGACCTGAGTGTTATCATACTTCAAAATGATGAAAATTTTTTATTTTCTCTTATAAGTGATCATGTTATGAATTTCAATTCTTTGAATCCGATTGAGAAAGATCAAGAAGTATTTATCTATCGCCAGAAGGTAATGGGTTCAATGTTTGACACATTGAGAGATTTTAAAATTAAATATGCCGAAATAAGTTTTTATGATAATAACAGATTAGTTCGTAAAAAGTTTATACTCAATAAAAAGTATGAATTATAAAGCTCCCTACCTTTTTAAAGCTTGGTATTTTAACGTCCCTTATCGATAAAAAAACTCGGTGTTTTAGTTTAGAGAAAATGCACCTAAATCGAAATGGACTCACTCAAGACTTTTTTTAGGTAACCTTTCATTTGAAAATGACAAAATCAGTGAAAAGAAAAAAATTAAAACACTCCGTCGTTATTAGCACACGCAAGTGCCGCAAAGACAACCCATGACGATGTTTCAAAAGAATTAAAACCGAATTATAAGGTGATGGTTTTCATTTTATCAAACTTCTGAAAACATGATTCCTTTAGCTAACACGCCAGACTACTTCCATTATTTTTAGCAAAATTGCTTGATGTTCCAATATTCTAGCGGAGTAACCAAAAAAGAATCCCCAATGCAAATTTGATCATTATTTTCTACGTACTTTTTAACCATCCACTTCCACTTTACGGTCTTGGAGAAAATTTTTAAACCTTCCTAAAAATTCAAGTTGCTGATCAATCTCAACCTTACTTTTAGAATCAAGAAGGGTGAAATATTCCCCATATATAATAAATCGCTTGGCAATTTTAATACCTACCTCTATGGATAAACACGGTTTTATAAAAACCTCTGATTTGTTAGCAGTAACTCTAAAAAAATTTTCTTGATTAATTTTAAAAACATATTCAGGAAAAATAAACTGAAGAAAATTCACACCTCCTTCTAAGGTAACAAAAAATCCTACAGATTCATCAAGTTGAAGACCTGCCGTAAATCCAAAAAAAATGAGAATATTCACATAATAAAAACCACCCTTGATGTTGACATCAATTTCATTATTTCAAAACGCAATAGAAGTATTTTCTTCTTCAGGGCTTAAGATATCGTCAGCTCCAACATTAATCAAAAAATAAGCTTCTTGAGGTTTTATTGGAATGAGTAAATATTGATACCTAATCCCAACATTAAACCCCGTTAAAATATTTAAAGGATAGCCCAAACGACTGTTTTAATTTGCCTTCATCTTCTGAATGATTGGTTTTTATCACAAGTTAATAAACTCATGATTCTTTTTTATTAAAATTGTTTTTGAAGTTCAACCATTAGTTTTCTGTTACCATTCCCAACAAGATTCCCCTCTGTTTTATAATCACTTGTTTCTTCCGTATAAGAATCCCAAGCAACTTTTATGATTCCAAATCCAAATACTAATGTGTAAACACCTATGCTGAGTACTGGATCTAGATCATCACGAAAGAGAGTGGCATCTTCATCGCTGAAGCCTATTTATTACTAGCCCTGTTACGGACAAAATTAGCCCAAATAATAAAAAGAAATCTGTCAGAATAAAATGCGTTTCTGGTAACAAACCAAAAAAATCCCACATTATTCCATCCTCCATTAGTTTATAAAAATCACTTTCATTCATCAGTTTTGTGCTTCCAAAAGCAGCCCATTTTTCTATAATCTCCTTCTCTTAAAAGCGGTTTCAAATTTATTTTTTATTTGTTGTATTCTACAATTTGTTTTCTATCTAGTTCTTAACTAAAAATAGGGATTGTAATCAAGCAAATCGATACAAATATATATTGATGATTGTTTTCATTTTTTTCTCCTAATTTTTATGATTTTTTTAAAAATCAAAAATAGGGTCTTTATATTAAATTGATATCTGCTATAAGATCATGGTTTTTATTTAATTTAAAGAAGCTTTCCAAATTGCCAAGCAAATCAACTGTCTCGTTGTCAATAAAAATCGAAAAATATTGATGTTATAATTTATTTTAATTAAAAAACAAAATCATGGAAAATCGATTTATTACTTGTCTCAATTGTATTGATGGTCGCACTCAAATCCCACTTTTGGGATGGCTCAAACAAGAAACAAAGATAGCGTATGTTGATTTAATCACCGAACCTGGTATCAACGGATTACTAAGTAAAAACGATGCTTATCAAATAAAAAGTGTTTTAAAACGAATTGATATTTCTATCAAGATGCATGATTCAAAAAAAATTTTTATTGCAGGGCATTCTGATTGCAAAGGGTATGTGGCAAATGAAAAAGAGCATAAAAAAGCCATTACAGATTTAAGCAAGTATCTTAAAAAAAAATACCCCTTTATGGAAATAACAGGTCTTTGGATTTCTCTTTTAAAAGAAAGTACTCCTATTGAGAAAGTGATGATTCTTTAATTTTTTTTTAATCTCTTTTGACATCAAGTTTAAAGTAATCAGCATTGCTGAAAAAAAATCAAAGAAAGTGAAAAGCTCTTCATCAGCTTTATTCTAATACACAATTTTTGTATGAAGATGAACAAGAGCTTATTATTTTCTTACAAAATATAAAATTAATAGATACAGGCTGATTTTCAAAGAAGTAAGCAAAAATCTGACAATATCCTTTTCTTTAGATATTTATGACTCCTTTTTGTAAAGAGACCTCTTTTAAAAAAAATAAGAAAGCACGGACAGACTATCCAAAGAAAGATAGATTATTATTTATCATAATAAATTAAAATCCTTTGATTGGTTCCCAACTCTGATAGTAAAATCTCCTTCTTCAAGAATTAAATTTCCTTTTTCGTCTGGAAAGGATAAATCTTTTATAGGATTAATAGTGAATTCGATTGTTTTATTTTCATTGGGTTTTAAAAATATTTTTTGAAAATAAAAAAGCTTTTTAAAAGGTCGATTATAAATAGTACTAACCTTATCAGAGATAAAAAACAACACATTTTCTTTTCCTTCTTGTTTGCCAATGTTTTTAATATTTACAGTTCCTTTGATAACTTCATTTTTTTTTATGTCATTTTTTTCAAGAGTTAAACTAGAATAATTAAAGTCAGTGTAACTTAATCCATGCCCAAAAGAATAAGCAATTGCCTTATGATAAAAACGTTTTTTTATATTTTTATGGACTAGAATAAAGTCTTCTTTTTTTTGTTTTTTCTTAACATTATAAGGAAGATAACTCCTTGCATGACTTGGATAGCTAAAAGAAAGTTTTCCACTGGGGTTAATACGACCTCTAATGATATCCGCTATAGCATCTGCTCCATATTCTCCTGGTAAACCAGCAAACAAAACTGAACGAGGCTCTAGTCCATCTCTTATAATATAACCATAAGTGTTAGGTCTCCCTTCAATAAGAAGTAGAATACAATTTTTATTAGCTCTAGAAGCAAGTCTAATAGTGGTTTGTTGCTCTTTAGTTAACTCAAGATCATAAGTATTACCCTCACCTTCAGCATATGGTTCATCTCCAGAGGCAAGGATCACATAATTTGCCTGTTTAACTGCCTTTAAAAAATTTTGCTGTTCTAATTTTGTACTAACTTTAGGCTTGTCTAACAATCGAACTTTCGACTGCTTAAACCTATCTTTTATTGCTGTATAAACGGTGTGCATGTCACTAGAAAAAAATCCTTCAGGTCCTCCCTGCCATTTTAGTGCCCAACCACCACATAAGTTTCTTTTGGAATTAGCACTAATCCCAGTGACTAAAATAGTTTGACCACGTTTGTCATTAATCGGTAACAAACTACCATTGTTTTTAAGTAAAACAATGGACTGATGAGCTGCTTCTAATGCTTTTAGTTCATTTTCTTTAGTACCAATTCTGTAATGAAATTTTTTATTGGGATACGGATTTTCAAAAAGTCCTAATTTAAATTTTAACCTAAGAATACGCTCTACAGAGGCGTTGATACGTTTTTCTGAAATAACACCTTCTTTAACAAGAGTGAATAAGTCTCTCCCAAAAGAATCGCTATAAGGGACCATACTCATATCGATCCCTGCTTTAATAGCAAGTGTTACTGCTTCGAGATTATTTTTGGCGAAACCATGTTTATTATGTAGCTGAATAATGTCTTTCCAATCAGTGAGAACAACCCCTTTAAATTTCATTTGTTTTCGTAGCAAGTCAGTTAAAATTGCCTTTGAAGCATGAACAGGAACTCCATTAATACTACCACTATTGATCATGACCGTTTCTAATCCCGCGTCAAAAACTGCCTGAAAAGCAGGTCTATGAAATTCCTGTAAATATTGTGGGCCTATGTAAGCTTCCTCTCTATCAAAACCTGTCCTTGGTACAGAATACCCGAGAAAGTGTTTGGCAGTTGCCGTCAAACGAGTAGTCACTAGTTTATTACCAGCTTCTATTCCTTTCACATAACCTACTCCCATTTTACTAGTTAGGTAAGGATCCTCTCCAAATGTTTCATAGGCACGTGACCAATAAGGCTCTTGCATCAAGTCAAGAAGTGGGGCAAAATTCCAATGTGTCCCTAAGTGAGATGTTTCTAACACGGTCACTTTAGCCATTTCAAATGCTAATTCAGGATTAAAGCTATTTGCTAATGCATTTGCTTGGGGAAACATCGTCCCCCCTCTCACATAAGAAGTCCCATGGATGTTATCGATCCCAACGATAAGTGGTATCGATAAGCGAGATTTTTCCATCGCTATTTTTTGTAATTCATACAAAAAAGTTACAAGTTTATCGGGGGTAGATGAACCAGCTACCAAAAATGAGCCAACCTTTTCTACAAGAATCCTTTGTTCTGCTTTTTTGAAGTCCACTTTGTATTCGCCTTTTTTCGAACCAGCTTTTTTCAAATGAATGGTTCGATGGCTTAATTGAGTCATTTGCCCTATTTTTTCCTTTACAGTCATTTGTTTTAATAGATTGTTTACCCGTTTTTCAATCGAAATTTTGGGATCTTTATAAAGAAATTTGTTTGATTTTTTATTAAGCGGAATCGATGCACTATGTAATAAACCAATAAACAAAAAGCCACTAGTAATGATATTTTTTGTACTCATTGCAATATTTTAACATCTATTTTTTATACAAAACTCTTTTTTAAAAAAAATTTTCTACATCTTCTCTATTTTTTTAATAAGATCGGAAAAATTAATTTTAAGTTCTTTAAAAATAGTTAATAAAGTAAAGATGCCGTGATTTTTTTTAAACCCCTTTGATCCTTCCAACATAGAGATTTTAGAATGACTGACGTTAGTTCTTCTGGCTAACTCTCTTTGAGAGATATTTATTTTAGATCGATGCTTGCCTATTTCTTCGGCAATTAAAACATTGGCTTCCTCAATATCTATTTTCACTTCTTATTTTACCAACACTAAATTGAGTAGAGTGATAAGAGGGTTGCCGACATATTTTTATGAAGACAAAAAATCTATTTTTTTTATTTTTTTCTTTAAGCCTTTTTTGTGAAAAGGTAGCAGCAGATATTGATCGTGAAGAGATATCTTATTCTTTTAATTGGCAGAGAAATGAAGTTAAACTAGGAAAAGTAATCAAAGTAAACATTCCATTGGCACCGATATTAATAGGGGGATTTATTGAGCTTAGAAATGTCAAAGATAATGCTTTTAATAAAAGTATTTACCCATTTCACAATTGGAGAGGTTTTTTTGATTTTTCGTTTTTAATTTATGAAAAAGAAGACTTTAATTTTAGTATTGGCTATGAGCACGAAAGTTCTCATTCAACAGGTGGTATTATTTACAAGCATCTTTATGATGGAAAATACCGAACTACTAATTTGAATGGTTTTTATTGTCGCTTAGGGTTTAATTTTTTAAATCTCAAGCTCATTAGTTCGGTCATTTATTACATGCAAGGATCAAATCGTCCTGAAATTCAAAATTTATATGTCAAAGATGATGGCCTCGAAGCAGATATTGGTTTTGATTGGAAAAAAAACAATTGGTTGTTAAGTACTTTTTACCGACAAATCTTTAATTCAAAACCTTATTATATTGCCGAAATCATCGAACGTGAAACCCTTATAACAAGAACCATAGACGATCTATCAGCATTTAATGCCACTTTCACTTTGTCAATAAGAGCTGGCTATGAGATAAAAAATTATGGTTTTTATTTAAAATATATCATTGGAAACCCAAAAGGTTTTTATGATTCTAGAGAAATTGATAATAAATTGTTTTTTGAGATCATCTTTTTTTAAAATATTAATTTACATTCCCCCATGACCGATGAAAACAGTATTTTCAACACACACCCCTTCGCCTATAAAAGAATGCAAAGAAAAAAAAATCCAAAAATATTTGACAACGTTATCCACCATTATATTTTTTGAATCTCTACAAAACTATCAATCTTACTCTCATCCCCAATAGAGCATCCATAAAGATTAATAAAATGATAACCTTTAACATTTTTTCCAAAATTAACATTATTAATTATGACTGTGGGATTTTCTTCATTTAACAAATCCATTTAAAATTCTTTGATATAAATTCAAACATTTCAAAGTAATATATAAGACAACCAACTCAATTAGCAAATTAAAGCTTAAAAATTATTTCAAATCATTATTTAATTGAAAATGTCAGTGGTGGGAATCGATGGATATGGGTTTTTTCAAGTCTCTGGCACCGGCGTGCTTCTTAGGCATTTGACCCAATATTTCAGTCAAAACTCGACTCAACACAAGTACATGCTTTTAGTTCCTAAAAGAAATCAAAAAACCATCCCTGATTACCAAGATTACCTTAGTAATTCGTGCCAATTAAAGCTCATCGGCAGTCATCAAGAAACATACAAAGATTGGCTAAAGCTTTTATGTCAAAGAATTAAACCTTTAAAAATTGATCTTCTTTTTTTCCCTTCAAAATCAATCCCAAAAAATGTGACCCTTCCTTTTGTTTGTATCATCCATGACCTGATGCACCTTCATCTTAAAGAATTTTACTTTCGATTTACCTTAAAAAAAACCATTAATCAATCCCTAAAAATAGCTCAAAAAGCCCATTATATCGTAACCGTTTCTAACTTTTCAAAACAAGATATCATCCATAAAACAAACCTCCCCCCTGAAAAAATAAAAGTCATTTACAATGGGATTTCTTCTTTTAAAACAAAAAAAACTAATAAGTTCACCAACATAAAAAAAAAATACATTCTGTATGTGGGGGACTTGCGTCAAAGAAAAAATGTCTTAACTCTGGCTAAAGCTTATTTAAATCTTCCAGACTATTTAAAAAATGAATACCATTTTGTGATGACAGGAGTTGGGAAAAAAGCTCATAAAATTAAAAATTGGTTTGTAAAAAAAGACTTAGAAAATCACCTTCATTTAGTCGGTGTTTTAGAAGATCATGCCCTTAGAGAGCTTTACAAAAAAGCTAGCTTATTTGTTTTCCCTTCACTTTTTGAAGGCTTTGGATTACCGATTGTTGAAGCTCAAAGTTTTGGAATCCCTGTGATTTGTGGCAAACACTCTTCACTTCAAGAAATAGGGGCAGAAAGTGTTTTTTGGGCCGATATAAAATCAACAAAAGCCCTCTCAAAAGCGATGAAGTCTGTTTTAGATGATCGTAATTTACAAAAAAAATTAAAAAAAATAGGACTAAAAAATAGCCACCGATTTAGCTGGAAACAATCCGCCAAAAAATATGAAGCCCTTTTTAAACTTTAAAACCATGTTAATGCTTAAAGTCTCTAAAAATAAAAAATTATCTTTAAAAACCGCTTCTTTTTTCCCTTTTCTTTAGCCATATTTCTTTTTATGTATCATCCTTATTTTTAAAAAATTGCTGCTATCATAATGATTGATAAATATTAAAATATCAAACTTACAAAGATGCGTCATTCTAAATTAAAATTTTGATCTAAAAGAAAAATTTTACTAACAAAGCGATTGCCATCAATAAAAGAAAAATTGACTTGTGTCACTGTAAAATTACTCAATGTGTTGAAATCCGAGCCCATCAGACGATAGATAGATATTTCTTGATCTTTTTTAATATCATTTAAATCACCTCGAACAATATGTTCATTCCCTATCAAACTAAAAAAAAGAACTAAACCCTCAGTCGTAAAAGATAAATCTCGTAGATCTCTGTTTATTTTTACTTTAATTCTGTGAGTACAAGATTTAACAGCCTGAAAATTACTAACCATAAAATTACCGACTTCAGCCTCTCCGATTTCGATAAAATCACTTAAATTAGGGTCGGATTCTGCTATTTCACTAGAATCAGGTTCCGTCATTTCCATACAAGATATTAAAATCAATAAGCTTATCATCAAAAAAAAAAATTTCATTCTATTCTCCATTTAATTGAAATGATTGGTTTAACGATCCCCCAACATTTAAGGTTGTAGGAAGACATTAAAACCTTTTATGGTAATCCACTTCGTTTCTTATCAAAGTGTTATTTCACCATCAGCCAAACTCTTAAAATTTTGTGTTTTTTTTCCTACCATGATTCCTAATCATAGTAGAAATTAGATAAGTGTGTTGTCTAATTATAAAGACCTATTAAAATGTCAAACTTACAAAGAAAGGTCAAGTCATTCATAAACTAAAACTTTGGCTTTAAAGGAAACATTAAAAACTGAGGCATTCTTTACAAATTAAATAAAATCGCTTCAAAAAACACTCGCCTATTTAAAACAACTTTCATTTGCTCCCATTTGTTTCCTAGGGGAATCTTTTATAAAAAAATAACGGAATCTTTAAAATAATGCTCACTGAGAAAATGTTTGTAAAAAGAAATTTGATTTTTAAACGATCAATTCATATTTTTTATTTCTTGATTATTTTCACATAAATATGGATGTAATAATCTAAAAAAAATGCTTTTCTTTTTCTAAAAAATACTTTCAAAAAAAGTTTATCTAAAAAAAAAGAGACTATCCATATGAAAAAAACGATTAATTTCAATTTGAAAAAACGACTATAAATATTTGCCGCCACAACAAAAGGACCAAAACCAAGATTACAAATCTCAAAGTCACACTTTTTTTCATTCAATAGTTTAATAAATGCTTCGTGACTAATTCTAAAATAATCGTTAGGAGCTCCATGAAATTGATGAGTAAAAGGAATGATGATGTGAATATTCGTATCCTTTTTTGCAATACGTAAACACTCATCAATAAATTGGTTATAATTGAAAATATGCTCTAAAACATTGAAAGCAAGCACCGTATCATAATGATCATCCTTCAAAAGAAATTTATCTTCGAGATTCATATTAACAACATTTTTGCCTTTTGAATAAAAATCACAAAATGTTTTTTTTGTTGCCGCATTCTTTATGAATGGATAATAACTTTTTTTTGAAGACCCACTACCAAGATCAATCGCATTACCAACCATTGTGATATTTTTTTTAATAAATAAATTTTGAATCACCCTCCCAACAGACCTACCTTTAAAACATTCCTTAAAGTAAACGAATAGATATTTTAAGATACTAGGATTGTAATAAGAGACTTTTGGTTTAATTTGCATGATTTCTTTTAATCATCAAGTCAATTTAAAAAAAATGAAACCCATTTTTAAAAATAAATTGACTCTTTAATAAAAGAATTAATGATGTTTATTTTCATGCTAAAATATTTTTCTTTTTTTGAAGGAAGACGAAAGGAGAAAAATCTATTTTGAAAAAAAAATTTATCATTACCATAAGCTTTTATTTTTTGATCATAGTGGCTTGTAGTAAAGACAGGGCTGAAAACAATAAAAAAATTATTTTAGTGAGCATTCCCCCACTAAAAAATTTTGTTGAAAAAATAGCTGAAAACCATTTTGAAGTCCAAGTGATGATCCCAAAAGGATATGACCCTGTGACATATGATCCTTCTCCTAAAAAATTGATAACGATAAAAAAAGCTAGCCTTTATTTTCAAATCGGCTTACCTGCTGAAAAAAGATGGACTTTTAAAATCAAACAAGAGTACCCAACTCTAAAAATCATCGACCTAAAAAAAAATATTGCCTTAAGAAAAATGAATCAACGCTTCATCAAAAAAACAACTCAAACTCAAAACCTCTCCCACACACACAACCACAATTCCTACGATCCTCACATTTGGCTCAGTCCCACCATCGCAGGGCATTTAACAAAAACCATTTACAACCACCTTTGTGAAATACATCCAGAAAATCAACAAATCTATCATGCAAATCTAAACCGTTTTTTAGAAGCTTTAGAACAATCAAAAAAAGAAATTCGATCAAAATTAAAAGCTGCTCACCTCAAAGAAATCATTGTCTTTCATCCTTCTTGGGGATATTTTGCAGATGAGTTTAACTTTAAACAAATTGCTATCCAAGCAGATGATAAAAACCCATCTGCAAAAAACTTAATTTTTGTTTTGGATTTGATTGCCAATAAAGGAATTAAAACTATTTTTACCCAAAAACAATTTGATCAAAGATTTGCAAAAACAATTGCTAAAGAAATCAAAGTGAAAATAATGATTTTAGACCCTTTAGCCGAAGATTACACTCAAAATCTCTTGAAAGCAACTCTTGCCTTTACAAAAAGTAAAAAAAATTAACTGGCTTATTTTAAAGTAATTTTAAATTTACTTAAAATGATAAGACAATAAGTGAGTGGCCCTTAAAAAATGACGTCAAAAAAAAAAACAATCCATTATTTTTTGCAAAAATCTCTCTTTTGCTTATATCAAGAAAAACGTTATTTTAAAAGATATCAACTTAAATATTTTAAAAAACGAATTGATTGCTATCATTGGGCCCAATGGAGGGGGCAAAACAACGTTTCTCAAACTTATTTGCGGCCTTTTGCAACCTCAAAAAGGAGAGCTTCTAATTTTTGGAGAAAAACCAAATCATCAAAATTATACCTCTAAAACCATGAGTTATGTGCCTCAAAATATTGCTAAAAAATCTCAAATCCCCCTTACTGTCCAAGAAATTGTCTTATCTGGCTTATTAAAAAAATCTTCCCTATTTCCAGGATACACCAAAAAAGAAAAAGAAAAAGCCAAAAATATTTTAGGAGAAATGAATCTTTTAAATGAAAGTAAAAAGCCTTTTAACGATCTTTCTTTAGGTTTGGCAGAATGTGTTTTAACTGCCAGGGCTCTCGTCAGTGAGCCTAATTTACTGCTTTTAGACGAGCCTACTTCTTATGTCGATATTAAAAGAAGCCAAAAAATTTTAGATTTATTAAAAAAAAAAAGTCAAAAAACAGCTATTTTAATGGTTTGCCATGATATGAGTTTTGTTTCTGCTTATGTGACAAAAGTACTTTGTATCAATGAGAGTGTTTCATTTCATAAAACAGAGCGAATCACAGAAAAAATAAAAAAAGATTTGTACCAACCTAAAGTAAAAATAGTAAAGCATCGTTGTCAGTAAAAAAATTGTTTTAAAAAAAAAGATGAGTTTTTTAGAAGTATTATTTCATTATTCGTGGTTTCAATATGCTTTTATAGCAGGGGTTTTATCGAGTGTCGCTAGTGGGATCACAGGACCACTTGTGATTTCAAACCGGCTTTCATATTTAAGCGGAGGAATGGCTCATGGGGTCTTAGGAGGAATGGGGATCGCTCATTTTTTTAATCTCTCTCCTTTATTAGGCGGGGGAGTGTTTGCTTGCTTAATGGCATTTTTGATGAGCATCATGAAAACTCACTTTAAAGAAAATGAAGATGTTCTCATTAGTGCTTTTTGGACGATGGGGATGAGTATTGGGCTTATCTTTATTTTTCTAACCCCTGGCTATCAAGTCAATCTTTTTTCTTTTTTATTTGGAAATATTTTGATCATTTCAAAAAACACTTTAATGTTACTTGGGATTTTAGATATTGTTATCTTATCAGTTTTGATTATTTTTTATAGGCAAATTATGCTAGTTTCTTTTGATCAAGACTTTGCTTTAGTACGAGGGATTAGGAGTCATTTGATTTATTTACTCATCCTTTTAATGATCTCTCTTACCATTATAACACTTGTTTTTTCAGTAGGGCTTATTCTTGTGATTGCCTTGATGACAATACCGGCTTCTATTTCAAAACTAGTCGTTAATAATTTTTTTAAAATGATGCTGTGTTCATTTACCATTACTTTAGTAACAACGATTTTAGGGTTTTTATTTTCGTATCAATACAATTTGCCCACCGGAGCAACGATTGTTTTAATTTTATCGTTTTTATATTTTTTGTCTTTTTTTATCTTAAGAAAAAAACTAAAAAGATTTTAAATTCTATCAAGATCGGCTTTTTTCTTGCTTGCCCTTCTTTTATGCTTCTTGTATAAAATAACGACCCATTTCGATAAGTTTCTTTTTAAAATGACTGGCTTTTACTTTGATCATAAACTCCTATTTTTGAAATCAAAACAAACACACTCAAATTAAATGAATCCTCAAAGTTTTTTTTAACAATAACAAGCGTGTATTGCTTTTTGTTTTCAGTGTCCCTCCCAATACAATAGTGCCGCTAATAACATGGCCTACTAAATGGTGTCATGCCACGATGTCCAAACAAAAAATCGTTTTCTTTAATCATTCACAGAAAAATATAAAGATAAATCCTTATATTCGTTTTATTTTTTAGGAGACCTTTCAATAGAAACCACATCAAACCCATTGCCTTTAATTAGCTTATTAATTTTTTTATCAGAAAGCTTTTTGTTAGCTTTCAAGAAAATTTTAACAAAACTCTTTTTAAAATCGACATTAATAGAATCTACCGCTTTTTGTTTTTTAAAAGTTTTATTAAGTCCTGTTGCACAAAAATCACAAACCAACCCCTTAACATAAGTCGTAATAACTTCTCCTTTTTGTTGTTTATCGGCTTCTTTTGCTTGCAAAACAACTGACACAAACGCCATCAAAGATAGCGAAAAAATTAAAATAATTAATTTATTTTTCATAAGTTTCTCCTTTATTTTAAAAAATTTTTTAAAAACGAACAATAAAATTAAAAACAGGGTCTCCCCGGTGGCTCACCCCTATTTCCCATAAATAATAACTAAAAAACATCCTAATAATCGGTGTAAAAACAGGGTCATTTTTAAACGTATCATAACTAAACTCTACCATCAACCACGTGTGTAAAGACCCAAACTTAGCAACATAAGGCGCTATACCCAAACGAGCTTGTTGGTATAAAAAAAAAGAATCCACCGTTTCAATTGCTTCTCCTTCAATGTCATAACTCACAAAAAACCGCCTTGTTTCAAAGTCACCTGCAAAACTGACCGCTCCTTTTGGGGAATAAGCTGACTCAAAAATATCAGAAACAACCCCCACTTTTATTTTAGAATACATATTCATCTGAGAGTAAATCGTATTATACCTAAAAAGGAGTTGATTCCACTGAAACAAAAAGTGATAAAGGGCATCAAGTTCATTAGAAGCTTGAGGACTCCGTTCTACCACTCCCCCTAAAGAAGTAAAAGCCGTCGGTGAATAATGAATATGTAAGCGATTTCTATCTTGATTATTCCACCCCATGAGCGTCCACCCATCAGGATAAGAAACAGCTCTAGACCATGCATGGACACAAATTAAAAATAAAAAAATGGCTAAAAATTTCAATAATCAATAATCAATACTCTTATAGAAAAACAACTTGTTTTATCTTGCTATTAAAAACACTTCCCTTATCATCAATACATTTTCCTAATCGCACAAACTTTATTTCGCTTTTGCGAGAAAAAAAACCCTTGATTCCAATAACTAACCGCACTAAAAAGATGATTCCCATTTTTAAGCTCTTCTTCTTTATCTCCTTCTTTATCTTCTTCTTTATAAGCAAGATACTTTATCTTTAAATTCATTGGCGCTTTATCATCATGAAAAATTTTTTCTCGCTTACGATTAAATCGATTCCATTTTTCAATTCCTTGAAACCCCTCCCCTTCATCTTCAACAATAATTTTAGCGAGTTTTTTTTCAAAAAGAAAGTAGATTTTTACTTTTTTTTCAAGAAAACAATCATTTCCATGAATAATAGCATTTTTAATAAGTTCAGTAATTTGCTCTTCTAAAACCTTAATATCTTGATAATTTTCATCAAGTGCGTACTCCATCACATATTTTGCATATTCTCGTATCTTTTTATAATCACTGTTATATTGAACAAATTGCATTTTTTCAATATTCCAACAAGGATCTTGATCATTTGCTAATAAAATAAAAATATTTTGTTTCATTTTTGACCTCTTGAATTTTTTATATTGATTACATTTTTTTAAGCACAATAATTGTTTGATCGTCAGTTCTTTCACTATTCCCTCTAAATATTTCTAGGTCTGAAAAAAGTTTTTCTGTAAAAACAGAAGGCTCAAGCTTTGCATTTTGAGAACAAAACATAAGTAATTTTTCATAACTATAAAACTCTTTTTTTTGATTTCTCTCTTCATGCAAACCATCTGTGTAATAAATCATTAATTGATTATCATTAATTTTTTTTTTGGAAGTCCCGTAAATGACTTCTTCATCAATACCTACTAAAGGACTAATATCCTCTTCTTCAGTCATATTAACAATTTTTTTTGTTTTTGCATCCACTAAAATTGGCGAAGGGTGTCCCCCACTGATGGTTTCGACCTCCATTTTTTCTAAATCAATCACACTATAAGCCATTGTAAAATAAAACCCTGTTCCTTGAAACATCGAATAAAAGCCTCTATTAATTTTGTCAACAAAAACAACCGGTTTATCTAAAAAATTTTTAAAACTATTAAACCAAAATTTAAGTAAAAGAGACACTAATCCCGCTGCCACCCCATGCCCTGATATATCCGCTAAAGCCACTACCACTTTCTTTTTATTAATAGGTATCACTTCCCAGTAATCCGCTCCAATTTCAAAACTAGGTCTTGACTTAATAGAAGCATTAAAGTTTAAAATTTGCATATTTTTATTACTTACCATCAATTTTTCTCTGATGTTTTTAATCAAATTAATTTCATGCTTAAGCTTTTCTCTAAAAGTATTAAGAGTTTTATTTTGCTTATAAATATTACTCAACAACACAATAATCAACACCACCACCAAAAGATTGGCCAGTCGCAAAACCATTGTAATATAACTAAATCGAGCTGATATGGTATTAAAATCTTCATTAATATCATAACTACTTTTCATCAAGTCCCCCCGGTAAAGCTGAGTGACTTGAAAGATTTTAGAAAAAGCCAAATTCTCTTCTTGCCTTAGTTTCGAAATAAAAAAGATGTTTGGCCTTTCAAATAATTTTTTTTCATTATAATCCAGTGTTTTATCAATGACTTTTTTATACTCAAGCCATCTCATCAAAAGATCTTCTTGAACCTTTATTAACACTTTTTTATCATCCCCTTCTATAAAAATCTCCAAACTGTAAAACTAAAGAATCAATTTGCTCTTTAACGAATTTAATCACACCGGCACTTGTCTTTCTTTTTTCAAAATCCTTTATAGCACCAATATCTAAAAAGTCTTTAGATAGTAAAGATCGCACAAATTGTACTTTTTCAACCACCAAATCAAAATACCAAGTCGGCCTCACAACATTTTTTTGAAAATTATTAACAATCTCCTGAGATTGCCTAAAAGAAGAAATAGAATAAAAATAAGCTAAAAAAATAATTAAAATGGCAAAAATAGAAATAAAAACAATTAAAAGAGCATTTTTATTTGGTTTTTTTTTTAAAATATTTAAATTAAATATTTTTTTTATTTTTTTTTTTCATTTTGACTTTCCTAAAATAGTTGCCATTTCTTTTGAAAAATACGTTAAAATCATATCCGCTCCCGCACGCTTAAAACTCGTTAATGTTTCTATCACCACCTTTTCAAAATCAAGCCAACCTTTTTCACACGCTGCTTTGATCATCGCATATTCTCCACTGACATTGTAAGCTGCCACTGGTAATTGAAATTTATTTTTTATTTCTGAAATCACATCTAAATAAGCTAGAGCTGGTTTTACCATCAATATATCTGCTCCCGCCACTTCATCAAGTTTTGCTTGCCTGATGGCTTCTTTTTTGTTAGCAATGTCCATCTGGTATGTTTTTTTTATCTCCAAAAGTAGAGACTACTTTTGAATCTAAAGCATCTCTAAAAGGAGCATAAAAACAAGAAGCATATTTAGCGGTATACGATATTATAGATGTTTTTTTATAACCATGATCATCTAAGTGTTTTCTAAGATACCCAATACGTCCATCCATCATTTCCGAAGGTCCCAAAATATCACTCCCCGCTTCAGCCTGCACTAAGGCCATTTTCCCAAGCACTTCTAACGTTTCATCGTTTAAACACTTCCCCCGTCTTCTCATCGTAAAGACCATCATGACCATAAATAGAATAAGAATCCAAAGCAATATCTGTCATCACTAGCATTTGTGGTAAAGAGTCTTTAATCGCTCGAATGGCTTGTTGATTAAGCCCTTCTTTTCGATAAGATTCTTTAGCATCTTTTGATTTTAATTTTTTTTCAATACAAGGAAATAAAGACACACACTGAATGCCAAGTTGAAATAATTCTTTAACTTCTTTCACTAAAAGGTCTATCGAAAAACGATATTGCCCTGGCATAGAAAGGATAGGTTGTTTAATTCCTTTTCCTGAAATAATAAAAAGAGGCATGATTAAATCATACGTTGAAAGAAGATTTTCTCTTAGCAAATTCCTAATAGAAGCATTTTTTCGATTACGACGAAGCCTTTTAACAATCATAGTTTCTGCCAACTAATTTTTTTAAATCAATTTCCCAAAAAGATAACAACATTGAATTAATTAATATTATAATTATAATTATAATATTAATTATAATTCAATAAAAGTTAATTTATTATTAAAACATGCTTTTTTTTTTAAAAAATGATTTTAGCCGATAAAACCTTAAGAAATCTTATTTTAACAAAAAAATTACTCATTAATCCCATTGATGAGCACTCCATTCAGCCCGCTTCGATTGATTGTCGACTAGGAATGAATTTTTTAATTGCTAATGACAAAAAAATGCAAGCCATTACCATGAGTTCAAAAATTATCTATGAAGAAGTCAAAGCAAAAGAAATCACCCTCCCCCCTCATTCATTTTTACTGGCAACGACAAAAGAATACATTAAGCTTCCCCATAATATTACGGCATTTGTAGAAGGAAGAAGCTCGATTGGACGGATTGGTCTTTTTATTCAAAACGCAGGATGGGTGGATCCTGGATTTGAAGGGCGCATTACTTTAGAGCTATATAATGCTAACTCCTTACCAATTTGCTTACAAGCTGAAAGGCGCATTTGTCAACTTGTTTTTTGTCAAATGGATCAAGCCGCTGAAAACCCTTATCGTGGAAAATATCAAAAACAAAAAACAACCGAAGGCAGTCTTATTTTTAAAGACAAAGAAATCCAAAAAAAAAATTAAAAAGAAACGAGATCCTTTGCTTTAAGAATTGCAAGCGCAAGAGAGGTGGCCTTTGCCTGATACTTCCCTGCTATATCATAAGCTGTGCCATGATCGACAGAAGTCCTCACTATTGGTAAACCCATTGTCACATGCACCGACTCTCCTTGAGCCAACATTTTAAAAGGAATTAGTCCCTGATCATGATAACAAGCCACCACCACATCATACCTTCCTCTTCTTACAAGCCCAAAAGCACTATCGGCACAAAGAGGCCCTTCAATTTCAAATCCTTTTTTTTGTAACAAACCAATTTCTTTTAAAAGCAATCTTTCTTCTTTCCCAAACAGCCCTTCTTCTCCTGCATGGGGATTAAATCCCATCACCCCAATGGGCTTGTTAGTCTTCAAAATCGTTTTGAGGTGAAGGGCATTTAGAAGGCTTGTTTTTATCTTTTTAGGCGTTAAGGCTTTGGGCAAATTTTTAATGGAAACATGGGTGGTGATTAAAATAAGATTAAAAAAAGAAGACAAAAAACACATGGATACTTGTTTGGCTTTAAAGCCTTTTTCATAAAAAGCCGTTTGATCTTTAAAATTAGATTTAAATAAATAAATCGCTTTTTTATTTACAGGAGCTGTAATCACTCCATGGTAATTGTTTTTTTTCAAAAGATTCAAACTTGTTTCAAGAGATATCAAAGCAATTTTACCTCCTAAAAGAGACCTCTTTCCAAAATCCACAAGTTGTGTTTCTAAAGGCAAAACACAAATCAAAAAAAAATATTTTTTTTGATTTGTAAGATGACGCAATATTAAAACTCCTTTTTCATCGATCCACTCAAAAGGAAGTTGCCATCTATCAATGAGACGATCAAAATGCACCTTAGACCCAATGACTGAAAGCGTAAAAAAATGATTTAACTGTTTTTGAAATTGATTGATGATCGGTTCTTTAGAAAATGTTTGATCGAGCAACTTAAGACAAATTTCATAACCAATACCAGCAGGATCTCCTGCGGTAAGAAGAAATTGTTTCACAACTTATCAGTTATTCTTTTTCATAAAAATCAAGGATTGATTTTTTTGTTGGAAGATTATTTTTTCTAGAAAGAAAACAATGCCCTTCGTATAAAACACCATTTTGCATAATCAGCTCTGGGGCTTCAATATCTCCTAAAACTTTAGCGGTTGATAACAACAAAATAAGGATTTTTGCTTTGATTTTTCCAATCACAACCCCTTCAATAATAATACTATCAGCCACAATATCTGATCTTACTTTTCCAGTAAGTCCAATGGTCAAAAGATTGGCTTCGATGAGGTCGCCTTCATATTTACCATCAATATGTAGGTTTCCTTTGGGTTTTAATTTTCCTTTAAAAAAACTATTTGTCCCAATAATGTTTTCACTTTCTTTCCCAAAAACTTGAGAAGAAACGATTTTTTTTTTCCATTTTTTTTTTTCCATTTTTTTAAATAATCATCCTTAAAAAGCTCTAAAAGCTAGTTGGATTATAATATTAATGCCAACTATTTGCACATTATCGTTTTAAACAATAGGAAATATCTAAGAGAAATAAGAAAAAAAAACCAGACCTCTAAAAAAAATCAAAGTTGTTTTTAGGGATCTGGTATTAAAAAACTTAAGCGATTTTATTAATGTAAAATAGAATCAAATGTATTGGCAGAAGAACCTTTCAAAACTCGAGCATACTTCTGGGGTATTTTTGATCCTAAGAAAGCACTTTCTTCAAGGTAAGGGAATAAATCTCCATAATTTCTTACTTCATTCAAACTAAGGCGTTTCATAATATGCCATCGCTTTAATCTTTCATGAGTGCTCAGACCCATAGCTCCTAAAAGCTCAGCAACAGAATGTAGCGTTTCTTCTTGAAAATTAGCCACACGTACTTTTTTAGAATTAACATGGATTCCTTTATATAAGTTTGGATCTTGAGTTGCCACTCCTGTGGGACATGTGTCTGTATTACACTGCAAAGCTTGAATACACCCTAAAGAAACCATAAAGGCTCTTGCAGAATAACAAAGATCGGCTCCTAAAGATAAAAATCTGACAATATCAAAACCTGTTGTAATTTTTCCAGAAACAATGATCTTGATTTTATCTCTAAGTCCAAATCCTATAAGAGCATTTTCTAAATCAATGAGCCCTTCTGTGATAGGAGTCCCAACAGAATTACTAAACTCCAAAGGAGCCGAGCCTGTCCCCCCTTCAGCTCCATCAATGGCAATGTAATCAGGGCTAATGCCTGTTTGTACCATCGCTTTACAAACCGAATAAATCTCTCTTCTTTTCCCAAAACAAACTTTAAATCCAATTGGTTTTCCACCTGAAAGCTCTCTAAGTTTTTCGATAAATTTCATTAGCTCAACTGGATTAGAAAAAGAAGAGTGACTCGCAGGAGAATAAACCGTTTCACCTGGTTTGACATTTCTAATCTTTGCAATTTCTTCGGTGACTTTAGCACCAGGTAAAATGCCTCCTTTTCCTGGTTTGGCACCTTGAGAAAGCTTAATTTCAATCATTTTTACTTGAGGGGCATGAGATTTTTCTTTAAAAAGACCTGGATCAAAATTCCCATCTTTATCTCGACACCCAAAATAAGCAGTCCCAATTTGCCAAATAAGATCCCCTTCATTTTTCAAGTGATAAGGACTAAGCCCTCCTTCTCCTGTATTATGAGCAAACTTTCCTATCTTAGCACCTCCATTAAGAGCCATAATCGCATTTCGACTTAAAGCACCAAAACTCATTGCTGAAATATTTAAAAGAGAAGCATTATATGGACGCATACATTGATCGCCACCTATCTTGACCCTTAAAGTACTTTGATCGACTTTCTTAGGCACTAATGAATGATTGACCCATTCGTAGCCGACTCGATTTACATCAAGACGAGTCCCAAAAGGCATCGTATCTAAAACTTTTTTAGCTCTTTGATAAATAACACTTCTTTTTTCAAACGTTAATGGCGCTCCATCAGAGTTGCTTTCTACAAAATACTGATGAATCTCTGGTCTAATTTTAAGCAACAAATAACGCATATGCCCTACAACAGGAAAGTTTCTTAAAATTGTATGGTGTTTTTGAAAAATATCATGAAGCCCGATGATCGTAATAGGAATGACCGGTAACAATAGTAACAAAAAATACGGTTCTTTCTTGAAAAAAGCAAGCCCAATACTTGTACAAAAAGCAGCTATATTAAATAAATGAAACAATGTTTTAATTTTATGCATGATTTAAATCTCCTTATATCAATGAATAATTTTTTTTTAAATAATGTCTATTTTCGATTTCAATTCTTTAATAAGCACTTTCTCATTTTCAGAATAATCAACTGGAAGCTCAATTAAATGAACTCCTTTACTATTTATGGCTTTTTGAAGGGTTTCCTTATACCCTTGTGTTGATTTGATTCGATGGCCACTAGCCCCATAACTTTCAGCATACTTGACAAAGTCTGGATTTCCAAAATCAAGACCAAAGTTTTCAAAATCCATTCCTGCTTGCTTCCATTTAATCATCCCATAAGCGTCATCTCGCAAAATCAGTACCACCAAATCTAGTTTAAGTCTAACAGCTGTTTCAATTTCTTGAGAGTTCATCATAAACCCTCCATCCCCACAAATAGCCATTACTTTTCGATCTGGGGACACGATCTTTGCTCCCATCGCCGAAGGTAGCCCCGCACCCATCGTTGCAAGAGCATTGTCTAAAAGGACTGTATTAGGGCCATAAGCCTTATAATTTCTAGAAAACCAAATCTTATAAACCCCATTATCTAAAGCAATAACCCCGTCATCTGGCATGATGTCTCTTGTGTCTTGAACAATTCGCTGAGGAATTAATGGAAACCTATCTTCTTTTGATTTTTCTTCTATATGAATTTCAACGGCTCCTTTGACTTTTTTAAAATAATTCATTTCCCAATTAGCAGGTTTAACCCCTTCTTTAATTTGCCAAAGCCCATTGGCAATATCCCCTACAACTTCTAGTTGAGGAAAGTAAATTTCGTCCACTTTAGCAGAAAAATAATTGATATGAATCACTTCTTTCCCTCCTTTTTCCATAAAAAAAGGTGGTTTTTCGATGACATCATGACCGACATTTAAAACAAGATCTGCTTTATCAATGGCACAATGAATATAATCTCCTGAAGAAAGAGATGCCGTTCCTAAACATAAAGGATGCCTTTCATCAATGACCCCCTTACCCATTTGAGTGTTAAAAAAATAAATTCCTGTTTTTTCAATGAGTTGTTTTAATACCTTAGAAACCATATAACGATTGGCTCCAGCTCCAATTAAAATCAAAGGATATTTGGCAAATTGAAGCATTTCAATCGCTTTTTTAATGGCTTTAGGTTCTGCAACAGGGCGTCTAGACTTGGTGGGTTTTATGAGTTCAGCGTCTGTTTTTTCAGCAGCAATATCTTCGGGCAACTCTAAATGAACCGCTCCTGGTCTTTCTTCTTGAGAAAGCCTAAAGGCTTCTCTTACCAAAGAAGGAATCGTATTGCCATGGACAATTTGCTTGCTCCATTTGGTAATGGGCTTCATCATTTCAACAATGTCTACAATTTGAAATTGCCCTTGTTTACTTTTTTTTACAGGTTTTTGACCTGTGATCATTAAAATAGGCATCCCCCCTAATTGAGCGTAAGCTGCAGGAGTGACAAAGTTGGTCGCTCCAGGCCCTAAAGTCGATAAACAAACACCCGCTTTCCCTGTCAACCTACCATAAGTCGCTGCCATAAAAGCAGCTCCTTGTTCATGACGCGTTAAAATAAGCTTGATTTTAGAATCTTTCATCGAATCCAAAAAATCTAAATTTTCTTCCCCGGGGATTCCAAATAAATACTTTACCCCTTCATTTTCCAAAGCTTTTACAAACAAATCTGATGCCTTCAAACTAATCTCCTTATTAAAATTATCTTTGATTTAAACCGTTAATCTTTCTCTAAGCGACTTATTAATTCAATACTCTAGAATATATATTAGATGTTATCAAAAAAACAACAACTATTTTTTAAATTTTTTTTTAGATTTTAAAATAAAAAAAGGAATTTTTAAGATCGCTTCTAAAATAATCATTTTACTCATTTTTGAAACTCCCTCACCTCTCTCATGAAACATAATCGGGATTTCTCCTACTTTAAAGCCTAATTTTTTAACTATATAGTTCATCTCCACTTGATAACAATACCCACTAGATTTCATTACTTTAAAGTTAATGCTTTCTAAAACCTTCCTTTTATAACATTTAAATCCCCCCGTTAAATCCTTAATATCGATACGAGTAAAAAAACGGGCATAAAAATTAGCAAAATAAGAAAGAAGGATTCGATAAATACCCCAATTACTCACACTAATCCCACTTACATATCGAGATCCAATCACCATATCAAAGTTTTTCATAGCTTCTAACATTTCTTTAATATACTTGCTATCATGAGAAAAATCCCCATCCATTTGCACAATATAATCGGTCTTTTTTTTAAAAGCTTGTGTAAATCCATTTAAATACGCTCTCCCCAATCCTTTTTTTTTTTTTTGAAACACCAAATGTAAATGAAGATCTTTTTTCGAAAACTCTTTAACTAATTTCCAAGTCTCGTCTGGCGAATTATCATCAACAATAAAAATCTCCGCTTTAGGATAATCTTTTCTCAAATTCGGAATTAATTGTTTAAGATTTTCTCTCTCGTTATAAGTGGGAATGACAATTGAAAGAGTCATTTTTTTTTTTTCAAAATGAAACCAATACTAGTTTTTTTTAATTAAAATTTACTTTATGATAACTTTTAAATGAGGAAATCACAACAGTGGTTTATCAAAAAAAAAATTAGAAAAAAAACGTTTTTTTTATATTTTTCCAATTAATAAAAAACATTCATGATTTTTTTATTTATTTATGATTAACTTAAAAAACAATTTTTTTTAACCATGATCGATCCTTTTTTAATCCCCAAGACAACGACTTGCAAGTCATTTAAACCCACAAAAGATCAATTTATTGCAAGAGGAACCATTGTCATAGGTGACATTCGGCTAGACGAACAAGTCTCTATTTGGTATCAAGCTGTTTTAAGAGCCGATATTAATTATATCAAAATCCAAAAAAGAAGTAACATTCAAGATGGTTGCGTGATTCACGTCACCAATAATCACCCTTGTATTATTGAAAATGACGTCACCGTCGCTCATCACGCCACCCTTCACGGGTGTCACATCAAACAAGGAACCTTAATTGGGATTGGAGCCATTGTCTTAACAGGAGCTAGTATCGGAAAAGGTTCTATTATTGCAGCTGGCTGTGTTATTAAAGAAAACCAAGTCATTCCTCCCTTTTCTTTAGTCGTAGGGGTTCCTGGTAAAATTATCAAAACTTTAGACGAAAAAGCATATCAAGAAAATTGTCATTGGGCAAAAAAATATGTTCAATTAGCTAAAATACATCAAAAAGCTCAAAATTAAATCATTGCTAATAAATAAACAAACTTTAAAAACAGGCTTCACACCTTCATCAAAAAGATCATATAATAAAGTACTTAAAGTACTTAAAGTACTTTTTTTTTTAAAAAAAAAATTAATCAATCATCATTAAAGAGAGTCTTCAATGGATAGCTGGTTTAATAAGCCTAAATACAAGAATGTAAAGATTAAAATGGAAACAGATTTCATTTCTCAAGAGACCTGGGTAAAATGCCAAGAGTGTGATTTGCAAATTTTTCACAAAGAAATTGAAAATAATCTTTATATGTGTAAAAAATGTGGTTATCATTTTCGTATCAATGCTAAACAACGCATCAAACTTTTAATTGACCCCCATACTTTCAAAGAGTATTTTGCCAATATCACCACTATCAATCCTCTTAATTTTACCGATTCTAAAGAAAACTACCGTGATAAAATCAAACAAAATATCAAAAAAAATAAGATGAGTGAATGCGTGATTGTCGGGACGGGAGATATTAATAAACAAAAAATTGTTTTAGCGGCAATGGATTTTAATTTTATGGGAGGAAGTATGGGGTCTGCTGTAGGGGAGAAAATTTATCAAGCCACTCAGCTTTCTCTTAAAAAAAAGATTCCACTTGTGATTGTTTCAAGCTCCGGGGGAGCAAGAATGCAAGAAGGAATTTTATCGCTAATGCAAATGGGAAAAACCTGTGCTGGACTCGAACAAATGGAACAAGAAAATCTTCCTTTTATTTCAATTTTAACCGATCCAACAATGGGAGGAGTCATGGCTTCTTTTGCCTCTTTAGGAGACATTATCATCGCCGAGCCTAAAGCGATTATCGGTTTTGCTGGCCCTCGTGTCATCGAACAAACCATTAAACAAAAATTACCTGTAGGATTTCAACGATCCGAGTTTTTACTCGAACACGGCTTTATTGATTGCATCGTCGCTCGAAACAATCTAAAAGAAACTCTTACTGATTTCCTTATCTTTTTTAAACATTAATATCAATTCTTTTATCGACTTTTTTTTATGTTTCGAATCTTTAATCAATTCATTAGTTTTTTTACTTATTCCCTTAAAAAAAAGCATCTTTTTATCATGACCCCAAAAGGGAAAAAAAAAACCATTTTTTTTGAAATTTCTAATTTAAAAATCTTAATTTTTCTATCTGCTTTTATCATTGTTATTTTCTTAATCATCCCTCATTTAGCTCAAAAATCTCAACTAAAACTAGAGATCAAACAAACTCAGATTATTCAAGATAGCTATAAGCAAAAAATTAATAAATATAAAAAATTGATTTCTAAAAACCAATCTCAATTTGAAAAATATTCCAAAGAAGTCAACAATATTCTCAATATCTTTGGGGACTTGGGAGAAAATAAAACTCAAACTAAACAAAAAAAAAAATATTTAGAAAGATTTTATGGAGAATACGAACTGGCAGAAAAATTTGAAACTCCCAAAGAAATTCTTGATTTAAATCAAATTCGTTTTAAAACCATTAAAGCCTTAAAAGATCTTAAAAATATTGATGATTTTATCAAAATTAGAAAAATTGTGATCAAACATATTCCCACCAAGTGGCCCATTATTGAAAATAAAGGCTATAAAACTTCTTCTTTTGGGGTCCGTAATTCTCCTTTTTTAGGGAAAGGAGCTTTTCACACAGGCGTTGATATCGCTGCCAAACCCAATACTCCCATTGTTTCATCTGCTGATGGGGTCATTGTTTTTGCTGGGATTAAAACAGGGTATGGGTTTACCGTCATCATTCAACACAAGTTTGGCTATAAAACTCTTTATGGTCATAATGCAAAACTTTTCGTACGACTTAATCAAAAAGTACGCAAAGGACAAAAAATCGCTCTTCTTGGCAACACAGGTAGGACGACCGGTTATCACCTTCATTTTGAAGTGAGGATTAATGATGTTCCCGTTGATCCTTGGCCTTACCTGACCGTGGAAATCTAAAAACAATGTCTGTTAAAAAAATTCAAAATCAAAGCACTAAAAGCAAAAAATCAAAACCATTTCAAAAAAAAAAAACTTCCAACTCCTCTCCTTCAAACCAAACCTTTAAAGCTCATTCTACTAACCTCTTCGCTGAAAAACTCGAAATTAAAAAAGAACAAGTCAAACAACAATTTATTGAACAAACCATCAAAACCATTGAAACCATCGGTAATAGGCTCTCCCATTACCCAACCACTGAGGATTATCAAAAGTATAAAGAAACCATTACCCTTTTCTTTCAAAAACTCATTCCAAGTGCTTATGCAATTTCTAAAAGTAGAAGCATGGTTAACCCTCAAACAATGAGACGAAAAGAATTTATTTTAATTAAAGAAGTCAATGAAGAGCTCGCCAGTCTTTTAAAAATGATTCATCAAAAACAAGCTTCTAATTTAAATATTTTAAGCAAAACCACTACCATTAAAGGGCTTCTCATTAATCTTTTAAAGTAATTATCACCTTGGAAATCATCAAACATTTAAAAGAAAGAATTTCAAAAAGTTTAGAAACACTGCTTGACAAAAAAGAAGCTTTACTTGCCAATCAACTCAACATCGATTTAACTTCTCCTGACAAAAAATATGGGGATTATGCCACTAATATTGCGTTTTCTTGTGCTTCTATTTTAAAAAAAAATCCTTTTGACATCGCAAAAGCACTTTCTACTAAGATTAAAAGTCCTTTTATTGAAACCATTACTCCTCTTGCTCCGGGGTTTATCAACTTTACTTTAAATGACGCCTTTAAAACGACCTTTCTAAAAGAAATGGGAGACAAAGATGTTTTAGAAAAAATTAATTTTCATGAAGGGAAAAAAGTCCTTTTAGAATATGTTTCTGCCAATCCAACAGGCCCCCTTCACATTGGGCACGGTAGGTGGGCAGCCATTGGTCATACACTGGCAAACATCCTTTCTTGGACAGGTTATGAGGTCACAAGAGAGTTTTATGTCAATAATGCAGGCACACAAATAGAAGCATTAAGAGAATCGGTCCAATGTTTAAAAGCAGGCACCCCCCCCCCTTCTGAAAACTACAACGGAAAGTATCTAAAAGCCTTAAAGAATCAAGATGGCGATCCCATTGAGATTTTATTAGAAGATCAACAAAAAACATTAAAAGCGTTAGGCATTGAGTTTGATCATTATTTTAAAGAAAGTACGTTGCACCAAACAAATGCCCCTCAAAACATCTTGGCCCTTCTTAAAAAAAAAGGTCAAACGTATGAAAAAGAGGGGGCTTTATGGCTAAAGCTCGCTGATAAAGGGGACTTCAAAGACCGTGTCTTAAAAAAATCAGACCATACGCTCACTTATTTTGCCGTTGATATTGCTTATCATTATGAAAAGCTCAAGCGAAACGTTGATCTTTTAATTAATATTTTTGGAGCAGATCACCATGGATACATTCCAAGAATCAAAGCCGCCGTTAAACTGCTTTCAAAAGGCAAAACCACCTTTGAAATCATCATCGGTCAGCTCGTGCATTTGTTTAAAAACGGCAAACCCATCAAAATGTCTAAACGCACCGGTGAGCTCATTACCTTACAAGAAGTCATTGACGAAATTGGAAAAGAAGCCACTCTTTATTATTTAACCATGCGCCCGATCAGCTCTCCTGTAGAGTTTGACCTACAAGTTGCCAAAGAAAAAAATATTAACAATCCTCTTTACTATATTCAATATGCCCATGCAAGGATTTGCTCTGTTTTTAAAAAAGCCAGTCGAGAAAATCTTCACTCCATTCCAAGAGAATTTTTTAATTACCACCTCATTAAAGATCCTTTAATTGACAACTTAGTGCTTTTAATGATTCAATTTCAAGCAGAAATGATCGCTATTAGTAAGTCGTATGAAGTCCATCACTTAAATCGTTTTTTAACTAAAATGGCCTCTGATTTTCATAAAATTTACAATAAACTCACTTTTGTGAGTATCCAAGAGAGAAAAAAGACTAAGCAATATCTTTTCTTTTTAAAAGAACTTAAAATGATCTTTAAAACAGGGCTCAGTTTTATGGGAATAGAAGCAAAAGAAGTCATGTAATTTTTTTTTTTTATTTTTTTTAAACAAAAGAACAAAAATTGACCTTTAGAAAAAATAAAATGAATTTAGTAAAATAAAAATCTTTAAAAAAAGAAGGGGTATTATGAATAAAAATAAAAAGAATCTTTTAGAAAATACAATTAAAAATCTAGAAAAAGACCATGGAAAAGGGATTGTGATGCGACTGGGAGATGAACCTTCCAATGAAATTGAAGTCATTTCATCGGGGTCACTTAGTTTAAACAAGGCGTCGGGTATTGGAGGACTGCCAAAAGGAAGAATCATTGAGATTTATGGACCGGAGTCATCTGGAAAAACAACGATTGCTCTTCATGCGATTGCTGAGGCTCAAAAAACAGGTGGCCTTGCTGCCTTTATTGACGCCGAACACGCCTTAGATGTCCATTATGCCAAATCCATTGGGGTTGATACAGAAAACCTGTATATTTCTCAACCAAATAACGGAGAACAAGCTCTTGAGATTTTAGATGAACTCATTTGTTCTCATTCTTTAGATATTATTGTCATTGATTCCGTAGCGGCACTAGTGCCTAAAGCAGAAATTGAAGGCCACATGGGAGATGCTCAAATGGCTCTTCAAGCCAGGCTCATGAGTCAAGCTCTTAGAAAAATCACAGGTTCTGTTTCTAAAACTAATACTTGTGTTATTTTCATCAATCAGCTTCGGATGAAAATTGGAGTCTTTTTTGGTAATCCAGAAACCACCACAGGTGGCAATGCTCTCAAGTTTTATACATCGATGCGTCTTGATATTAGAAAAATTGAAACGCTTAAAAAAGGAGATGAAATCATCGGATCTAAAATCAAAGTCAAAGTCGTTAAAAATAAATTAGCCGCTCCTTTTAAGCTAGCTATTTTTGAGATTTATTATGGAGAAGGGATTTCAAAAATATCTGAAATCTTAAACTTGGGTGTTGCAGAGGGAGTGATCGAAAAATCAGGATCATGGTTTTCTTATCAAGGAGAACGCTTGGGTCAAGGGCTGGAAAATGTGAAAAAACAACTCAAAGAAAATCAAGCTCTTTATAAAACCATCGAGCAACAAGTCATCAACTCTCAAAAAATAGACTCTAAAAAACCAGTCGATCAACCAAAAATAAAAAACCTTAAGCCTCCCCCAAACCTCTCCGATCAAATCGAACAAGATAAAACTAAAATGAATAAAAATACTTATTTCTAAAACAAATGCAAACAGAATCTATTTTCTACGACCAAGACTTGGATTTCCCAATCGGCTACCAAGCTTTAAGTCTCCCTTTAGGGATTAAACAAAAAAAAAAAGAAGACTCTTCTATTTTAACAACCTTAGATAAAATGACAGTTTGCGCTTGTTTTTCCCAAAATGACTTTAGATCGGTTGCTATTGAAGATACTTTATCCAAAATCAACTCTCCTCAAAAAATTATGGCTGTTTTTTCCGGTAACGCCAATGCCTGTACCGGTAAAGCCGCTAAACAAGCCGTCGATACCCTTTGTGAATCTCTGGCAACTCTTTTTACCTGCTCTTCAAAAGAAGTCATTCTTTCTTTTACAGGTCTTGTCGCTTCTCCTTTTCCTACTCAAAAAGTACTCAAAGGTTTATCCAAGTTAAAAAAAAAAATCTCTCAAAATAAAAAAACAGCTTTTTTTTCTAAAGGCATCCTCACCACCGATAGCAAAGAAAAAAAAATCGCTTATAAAACCACCTTCGAAGGAAAAGAAGTCCGTTTTGCCGGCTGTGTCAAAGGAGCGGGGATGATTCATCCCAATATGGCAACCATGCTCGCTTTTATCACAACCGATCTAGACATCTCAAAAAATGATTTAAATGAAATCTTAATAGCAAGCTTACAAGACTCTTTTAATGCCATTTCTGTCGATGGACAAACTTCTACCAATGATAGCTTTTTTTTAATCGCCAATGGAGAAAGTGGAGCTTGTTATCAAAAAGCAAAACATCAAAAAAAACTTGAAACCATTATTTCTAAAATGAGTCTTTATTTAGCAAAAGAAATTGTCACCCACGCCGAAGGAGCCAGTAAACTAATCCAAATCTGCGTTAAGCAAGCTCTTTCTAAAAACAGAGCCATTATTGCCGCTAAAAGCATTGCCACTTCTCTTTTATTTAAGACCGCTATTTTTGGAATGGATCCTAACTATGGACGTATTTTAGTCGCTCTTGGAAGTTGTGGTTTGGACTTAAAAATTGCTAATATTTCTATCCTTTTTGGCCCCCACCTTCTTTTTGCTAATAACAAGCTCGCTGAAAAAAATCTGAAAAAAGCAAAACAATATTTACAACAAAAAGAAATCACCATCACTATCAAACTCAGCGAAGGTAAATCTCAAACTTCCTTTTATACCTGTGATTTATCTTACAATTATATCAAGCTAAATAGTGAATACCCAACATAGTTTTTTTTAGTAACGATATACTTTTTTCTACTAGCTTTATCCGAAAGGATATTGATAAAAATAAAAGAAAAATTTAACGAAATCAATAATAAAGTTTTTGTTTAAAATATAGATTGATTTTTTCAACCCATATTGACACACTAAAAAACCTTTTCTCCCCTATCAAGATGAGGCTGTGCTTAAAGCTATTGAAGAGCCATTTTTAACCACTTGATTAGTACTTGATAAGGCAGGCTACTTTTATTGTAAAAAATTGTAAAAAAAAAACAATATGGGGTTCGTTATTATCTAGTAGGAAATCGAAGCCACCTTTTAGGAGTCGATTGTGTTTATAGAGCAAATAACCTACTCGAAGAAATACAAATAACCAACGAAAGGATCATCACTTTAATTAAATTTTTAATTTTTTTCATAATCTTTTAATAACTTTTTTATTTAACATGTTACCTATTTAAGATAGGATTTATTTAATTTCAAATAAATTAATACATTCCTATTTTTTTTTAAAAAAAAGTACTCTTTTAATCATTTTTTGATTATATTATTTTTTAGAAGATAAAAAAATAACGTTAAACAAAAATAACATTAAACAAAATAAGGAACCTCTATGACTAATGAAAAAATTAAAATATTAAACGAAGCTAATTTTAAAGACCATATTGAAAAAGGAGTTACTATGGTTGATTTTTGGGCCGGGTGGTGTGGTCCTTGTCGAGCTCAAAGTCCAATTTTAGATCAAATAGCCGAAAAAATACAAGATGAACATGTTTCAATTTGCAAAGTGAATGTTGATGAAAATCAAAAAATTGCTCAAGAATATGAAGTCATGAGCATTCCCACCATTGTTTTATTTAAAGATGGAAAAGTCAGTAAGCAGCTCGTTGGACTGCAAGAAGAAGAGATTTTAGAAAAAGCCATTAATGAAATAAAATAATTTAATTTATTTATTCTTTTTTTTTTTCTTAAAAAAAACTCAAGAAGTTTTTTAACAAGACGACAAAGTATAAAAAGATCTTTACATAAAAATGTAAAAATTTTTAAAATTGATATCAAGTCAATCTTGTTGAACCCTAAAAAAACAAAACATTATCTTTTTATAGGAACTGGCATTATTCTTTTTTTAATGTTTGCCTCGTATGAAAATGGCAATTTAAAAAGCAATCTATTTGGGGCGTTTGGGCACCATACTTCTCATTTTTTAGTCCACAAAGTGTGGGGGCTGACGGCTTTTTTTTTTCCGTTTGCTTTTTTTTTCATTGGGTATCAAGGGCTAAAGCAAAAATTAGATATTAACAAACTACTTTCAAAACTTTACTTTGGATTTTTATTTATTTTTAGTTTAAATCTTTTTTTACTCAACACTCCCTTAATCAACACTTCTTTTTCAGGTTTATTTACCATGGTTTTTCATGCCTTTTTAATTAACTTTTTTGGGGAATCAAGCAAACCCACCCTCGGATCTCTTTTAATTGAAAGCATGGTGCTGTCTCTTTCTTTTATTTATTTTTATAAAAGCTTTAGCTTTTGGTTTAAAAAAATGGATCAAAAAGAATGGGTGAGCTTTGTCAAAAATAAACTCCGTCAGTCAGGTAAAAATATTAAATCGTTATCAAAAGATATGAAGCTAGATAAAGAACAAATTGATCCAAAATTATTACAAGATTTTCCTTTGATTGCCCGTGTGAGAAGAGATGATCAAGGGATCATTTACCCTTATCAAACACTAAAAACAACCGAAAACTCCCCCCCCCAAACCAAAGTTTCTACTGAAGCCAATCAAACTTTAAAGGACTCCCAAGCACTAAAAAATGACTCTCTCGATACTTCAGATTTCTACCTCTCAAACATTTCTTATGAGCATGAAACAAATTCACAAGAAGCAATCGATATTGATTTAAGTCTTAGTAAGTTGTTTTCAACAAAAAAAAAAATTAGTCTCTATGAATCTGAGACGGAGCCTGTAAACAACCCCCTGCTAAATGACCCTTCTCTTATTGTAAACCATCAGAACGAACAAGTTCCAAAAAAAACAGACCCTTTAGAAAAAATGCCTCTTGTTTTAAACCTTTTTGAAACAGAAACCCATGAGTATGCTTTGATCATAAAAAACTTGAAAGCGAATACCAATCTTTTAGTCAAGATGCAAACCTCTGTAAATCAAAATTCTCATAAAAATCATTTAATCATTAAAGAAGTTTCGAAAAAATTAGAAGAAACCATTCGTCAATTTGGCATTGATACAAAAGTCGTCTCTGTTTCTATAGGCCCTGTGATCACTCAATACGAACTAACCGTTGAGCCAGGGGTTAAGATTTCTAAAATTGTCAACCTTTCAGATAACATCGCTCTTTCTTTAGCAGCCAAATCGATACGAATCGTAGCTCCTATTCCAGGAAAGTCGGTCATTGGCATTGAAGTCCCTAACTTAAACAGAGAAAATGTTTTTTTACGAGATATTGTAGAAAGCCAGCATTTTAAACAAACTCATTTTACATTACCGATTGCCCTTGGGAAATCTCTTTTTGGCAAAGCGGTGATCACTGATTTAAGAGACACGCCTCATTTACTGATTGCAGGAGCAACAGGGAGTGGAAAATCAGTTTGTGTCAATTCGATTATTTGTTCACTACTTTTTAAATGCTCCCCCAAAGAAGTGCGATTTTTAATGATTGATCCTAAAATGGTCGAGCTCAATATCTATAACGGCATCCCCCACTTACTTTGTCCTGTCATCACTAATCCCAAACAAGCATCTGCTTCACTACGGTGGGTCCTCCAAGAAATGGAAGCTCGCTATTATTTATTAGAAAAATATCAAGTCAGAAGCATTCATTCTTACAATAAGATTATCAAAGAAAAAAAAATGTTTCAAACAGACCCTGAACAAAAAATCGGCACCTTACCTTATATTGTCGTCATTATTGATGAGTTTGCTGATTTAATGATCACCTCTAAAAAAGAAGTCGAAGATCACATCACAAGACTCGCTGCTATGAGTCGTGCCATTGGCATTCACTTGATTTTAGCCACTCAAAGACCTAGTGTTGACGTCATTACAGGTGTCATCAAAGCTAACTTCCCATCAAGAATCGCTTTTCAAGTTCCTTCTAAAATTGACTCAAGGACTATTTTAGATACCGGTGGTGGAGAAAAATTACTCGGTAAAGGGGATATGCTTTTTCAATCCGTCAAACATTATGCCCCTGAGCGCATTCAAGGAAACTTCCTCTCTGATGAAGAAGTCCATCAAATTACTTCTGATTTGAAAGATAAAACTAAAGACTATCCCCAAAGTAATTTAATTCATCTTCCAAAAGACAATCTTAATGAAGCCTCTTCGGTAGGCGAAGTTGATGATGTGCTTTACGAACAAGCTTTAAAAATGATTCAACATGAAAGAAAAGTTTCTGCTTCTTATTTACAAAGAAAATTAAAAATAGGTTATAATAGATCAGCTCGCTTAGTGGAAATGATGGAAGAAAGAGGTCTCATTGGACCTGCTGATGGGTCAAAACCACGAGAAATTTATTTATAAATCTAAAAAATATCAATTTTTTTTAAAATCTAATGAAACCATTTGTTTTTTTCATTCTCTTAATCATTAATATTTTATTGGCTAATAATAAAGCTAATAATGAAATATCACTAACAGAACCTCGTGATATTGTTAAACTAATGATCCATAAATACAATTCTTACAAAAACTACGAAGCCGCTTTTAAAGAAATCAATCAAGGTCGTTTTCGAAAAGGAAAAATTTTTCTTAAAAAACCTGAAAAATTATACATTCAATACTTAAGTGGCCGTAAGCCTACCATCGAAATCTTTGTTTCTGCAAGCAAACTATATGTTTATTTCAAAAGAATTCAGATTGTTTGTGAACAAGATTTAAACCTCATAGAAGATAAAGAAAAAATCTTTAACTCAAAGACAACTTCTTTAAATCGACTCATCAAACGCTATCATTTTGAATTTGTTAGTTCAAGGAAAGCCATTGATGTTTTAAGCCCACAAGAAAAAATTAAGTTTAATTCTTATCAAAATCTCAAAGGTTATCACCTAAGATTAACCTCAAAAGATGTTTCTTTAGGGCTTGCCAATATGGAGCTTTGGGTCAGTCCCGCAGGTCTCATTATCCGTAGTAAAGCCATTTCTATTGATAAAAAAGTGACTGATATTTTATTTTATAATATCAAAATTGGTGGATTTATCCCCAGTAGTAAATTTGAATTTGAAGTACCAATCACCGCTCAAATCGTCAAAAATACCCTTATGGATTTAAACGAAACTCAAAAGAAAAACTAAAATAATGGAAGAAAAATTAGTTAGCACAATCTTAAAACAAGCCAGACTTAAACAAAATATTAATCTATCAGACCTCTCCACAAAAACTAAAATCCCAACCAATATTTTGAAACATATTGAAAATGGAGCCTATACAAACACCCCTGCAAAAGTCTATCTCTATGGTTTCGTTGAAAACCTTTGTGAATACTTCCTTTTAGATGAAAAAATCATCATTGAAAAACTTAAAAACGAAATCAAAACCAACGAAAAAAAAGAAGAAAAAGAAGCTTTAAACACCATTATTAACCCAGAAAAAACATCTCTTTTAGAAAAAGTAAACTGGTTAAAACACAAGCTTCAAATCAGCTTTTACTTTTTAACTAAAGATAAAAAAAGACGAATTATTACTTCATCCATCTTAGTCATTTTAATCTTCATCTTTCTTAGTACCCAAAGTAAAAACCCAACCATTCTTGAAATCAGTGAAAACCACAAAAAGAACACTTATAAAATGCTACAAAAAACAGGGACTTTTGATTTGAAAATTAAAGATTCTGTTGAAATCAACCATCAAGAAATAAAAGCAATCTTTAACATTCAAAGCGTCGAAAATGATATTATTTTTATTAAAATCAATGAAACTGAGCAAAATATTTATTTAAAACTCAATGAAAGGTTCTTTGTCGACATTAATGAAGATGGTCAAAATGATATCGAATTACACCTTAAAGAAATCATTGAAAATTCTTTAAAATTACAGTTTAATGTCCTCAATTATGAAGCACAAGAGCTTAGTTATGAAGAAATCTGGGTAACAAAAAAACCCATTACTGTGGGAAAAAATTATACTCTTCTAAAATACCAAAAAAAAACACCCATCGAAATCTATTTAAAAGCTCAAAGACAACCTAGCTATGTTAGTTATAACATTGATGGGAAACGACAAAACTCTAAAAATATCAAACCAGGCGAAGATTTAAACATTGACGCTGAAGAACATATCGAAATCCAATTAGGAAATTATCGTTCTCTTATTATCATGATTAATAAACAACCCATTGATTTAACCTTAGAAAACAACACCAAGTTTAGTATCACCAAAATTATCAAATGGCTCGCTGATCCTAATAATGAAACTAAATTTAATCTCATTATTAAAGATTACGTTAACTAACTCATGTTTTCTTTTCCCAATTTACTTACTTTTTCACGGTTTCTCATTGCCCCTTTTTTCGTGTATTTTCTTTTAAGTGAAGCAAGTTTTCAAAGCGACATCTTTAGACTCCTATTGGTCCTATTTTTATTTACTCTTGCCGCTTTTACTGATTTTTACGACGGGTATTTTGCTAGAAAAAAAAAAAAAATCTCTAAATTAGGCACTTTCCTAGACCCTTTAGCTGACAAGGTTCTTATTTTAAGTGCTTTTATTAGTCTTTTATTTGTAAAAGAAATTTATCTTCCTGCTATTTTTGTAATCCTAATTTGTTTTCGTGAGATCGTGATTACCTTGATCCGGTGTTTTGCTTTAATCAAGAACAAGCCCTTGAAAACAGAATATCACGGAAAAGTTAAAACCGCCTTTCAATTTATTTCTCTTGGGATGACTTGGCTTTATTTATTTGCCTACACCTTAATTATCAACACCAAACCTTTTAAAGACTTCCTCTTATCAAACCCTATTTCTGATACTGATTTTCACCCCAACTTACTCATTGAAATCAATGAAAGTCTCCAGATCACTTCTAAATGGAGCTTTTTAATTTTAAAATGGCTCCCTTCTTTTTTTCTAATCATCAGTTGTGCGATCACGCTTTATTCAGGATATCAATACATTTTGATTAACCGAAAGTTCATTATAAAAAAATAATTTTTATTTTCTTTTTTTAAATGAAAAAAATCATTTCTTTTGTTTCTATTAATTTTGTGACGTTAGGAGGAATTGGGTTTTTTCCAAAAGCACCCGGTACGATAGCCTCTTTAGTCGCACTAATTTCATTTGAATGGATCAAAATTTTTTTATTAAATTATTCTCGATTTTTTTTATTGAGCTTTATGATGTTAATCATCATCTTTGGCACACTCTTATCTCATTATAGTGAAAAACGATTTTTTAAATCAAAAGATCCTTCTAGCATTGTCATCGATGAATACGTTGGGATGATGCTTTCAACTTGGCTACTGCCGTTTGAAAAAACATTCAAATCTTACGGACTCCTTGTTTTAGCTTTTTGCTTATTTCGCTTTTTGGATATTAAAAAACCATTTTTTATCTCAACGGTTCAAAAAATAAAAGGAGGACTTGGCATTATGATAGACGATCTTATCGCAGGTGCAATAACATGCTCCGTAGTAACCCCTCTTTATTTTCTTTTTTAATCTTTCTGTTTCTTTTTCTGGTTATTTTTTTCATTAAAGAGCTTGGTAACGTGCTTTTTCAAACACCAAAAAAGTTTCTAACAGCTTTTTCTCAAGTCTCCCTCCTTTTGCAACCCACCCTTGCTCTCCTTTTACTCCTTGAAACCATTTAAATGTGTCGAGTCCATGAAGACTTTCTTCCAATCCCAACAAATGAACCAAAACTATCAAAGCACATAAACCCACTTTTGTTTCAAAACAAGCACTCAAACACAAACGAATGTCATTTTTTTTGGCTAATTTTTTTAAAAAAAGAATTCTTGAAAACGACCCAATCATCATTGGCTTTAAAACAAATGAATGCATAAACTCTGCTGGCTTTAAAGCCTTGGAAAATAAAGCTGAGAAACTTTCATCAATGCCAACACGCACTTTGGTTTTTTCATAAAAAATAGCAAGCTCCAAAGGATTTTGAAGAGGCTCTTCTATAAAATCAATAAAACAAGTCTCAAGCCCGGTAAAAAAACGAATCGCTTGATTGAGTGACCAAGCTTGATTGGCATCTAAATGAAACGAAACCTTATCTCCTAAACTTACAAACAATTTATTTAAAAGACGCTGTTCTGTTTTAAACGATTTTCTACCAACTTTGATTTTAAAAGATGTAAAGCCTTGTTCATATAAACGCCAAACTTCCTCTTCTTTCTCACTTCCATCATCCCCACTGATGAGCCCATGACAAAGTGTTCGTTTAGGAACAATGATTTTTTCTTTTCGCCTACGCCCATCTAAAAAAGCACTAAAAATTCCCCACCGAAGAGACGGCAAACTCGTCAATGTATCGATATATAAACTAACTTTTTCTAAAAAAACTAATAATTCTTTTTTAGAAAAACTCCCTAAAAGAACTTCTTTTTCTAAAGGAAAAGCAATCGTTTTGAGATGAAACTTCTGCTTCCATTCTAAAAAAAGAGCTTGGATAGATTCTAAACTAATGCCCAAAAGAGGAGAAGCTTCACCATAACCCACCTGACCCTCTTGATCTTGGAGCACAATAATAAGCCCTTCTCGTTTATTGGTTTTTTGATGACCTTTAAGAGCAAATGAAGAACGTAAATTAAACGAAAACGAAAAAGCTTCAAATCGAAACAACATAGTAAAAAAAAATTAAAAACAATAAAAGTTGATAATTTTATCTTATGATTATAAATTCAAAGATGCTTCTTTTTGGTAAAAAAAAATTCTTTCTTCTGATTTTTTTAATTTTATTTAAAACGTCTTCTATTTTTGCAGCTGACGTTGAAGTCGGCATCAACTATTTTTTTCCTCTTTATCAAGATCAAGTCGGCCCTTTATCTCAAAGTATTACCCCAATTTCTTTTGAAATTCCTTTCGATATCACGTCTTTTTTTAGCCTTAACCCAACGCTAAACTTAATGTCAATTGGTGGCTTTAGTTTTAAAGGCAATGCTATTTTTAACAAAGCAAAGGGCTCTATGTTGCAAGCTCACCATTCATTATTACTAGAGCTGATTCCAGAATTAAAATTAAGGGTTAGTAAATCGTTTCAAGTAAAAATTGGAGTGGGGGGATTTTTATTTTATAACTTGGGCATGCCTTTAAGTCGTAATATTGATAATACCCTCAGATCAGCACTTGATTTTGAAAGTTTAACAACCGATAACCTTAAGATTAAACCCAATCATCTAAGTCATTTAGGCTATGGCTTGACCTATCGCCTCTTGCTCTCTCCTAAATTAAGTAAACACCTTTCTCTTAATTTTGGAGCCGAATACCTAAAAGGAGAAGGTTTCCCATTTCAGCTAACAGGGACCTATACTGGCATTAAAAAAGGAAGTAGCACTACTACTATTATCAAAGAAAAAATTGAATCCATCGATGGACTTGAAAATACAAGACTAGATTTTACAGGATTTAAACTGATTTTTTCAGTTTCTCTTGTGATTCTTTAAAAAGTCACGCTTATGCTTCACAAAAACCAGTGTTTTTTTAATGTAATAAAAAAAAAATATAACAAACGAAAAATATAATTGTTTATTTAACTATCTAATTTTTATTTATTTTTAATAGGGTCTTTCTGATTTGTTTGTGATTTTTGAGGGGAGACTTGCTTAGCAGCAGCAGAAGAAGAAGGAATGTTTTTAGCAGAAACAGCACCCTCTAAGTCGGGGATAATCAATATTTGACCGGGAAAAATCAAATCAGGATCCTTAATATTAGTTTTATTAGCTTTATAAATGAGCTTCCACTTTAAAGCATCATTATAGACAAAATCATAACTTGAAATACGCCAAAGACAATCTCTTTTTCCAGGCAAGTAGCGGACTTCATACGTGCCGTCTTTTTTTTGACTTACCACGATATTACCTTTCCCTTTTACAGATTTTCTAGCCCCTTCAATCGCCCTATCAATAAGGACAATGCCTTCTTCAATGATTTTTTTAGCTTTAGGAAGGGTTTCTTCTGTTTCAATTAGCCCAATGCTTTCAACAGCTATCCCATAGGCTTTGTTATAACTTTTAGGATCTTTTTTCTCTACAGCCAAATGCTTGGCAACGGCCATACGAAACCAAAGCCAATTATGTCTTTTTTTAATATTTTTATACTCTTCAATCTCTTTAGAAATACGAGACGACTCATTAGCAAATGTAATGGCCTCATCATAACGCCCAAGTTGTTCTGCCTGTTTTGAACTTTCAAGCAACTCACTTGCTTTTTCTTCTCTCTGGGCATACGTAAGTTTTTTTACCTCTTCTTTTTTTACTTCTTCTTTAGCTTCTTCACCAGTGGCCACTTGGGGTGCTTTTGCGTCTTGAGCGTCGAGTAGTGAAGTCAAAAACAAACTCCCTCCTAGTAAAAAAATAAACACGACTCTGTTGAAAGAAAACTTTTTTAAAAAAAGAAGCCCTAAGAGATTGATTAAAAAATTATTTTTTGTTCTTAAACGTTTCATAATATTCCTTTACTGATTGATCATTTTTTTCATCGATTTCTTCTTTCACATCAACATTAATTTCAGTTGCTTTCTTAAATGAATCTTTTGCTTGTTGGTAGGCTTTTTGAGCCAAGATGGCTTTTTCTTTTGTCTTTGCAATGAGCCCCTCGAGCCCCTCTTTTACAGAAGGCCCAAGCTCACTTGCCTCTTGATAAGAACGCTGAGTGATTAAATCTTGTAATTGAATAAAGGAATTACTCACAAGCTGATACTCAGAGGGAAAAGCAACATCGGCCTTATAAGCTTTAGCTTCGTTTAATAGAGCCTCCATTTCAAGTAAAAAAGCATTTCCTCTCTGTGAAAGCACTTGAAAATTTTCTTTTAATTGTTCCAAAGATTTCTTAAAAGATTTTAAAACTTCATACGCTTGTTCATATTCTTTTTTTTCCCCCAGATTAATCGCTTGATTTAAAAGGGCTTGGGTTTCTTCAAAATCATTTTTAAGCTCTCGATTGGCATTTTGACCTTGTAAGTCTTGCATCTCTTTGCTACCCTCCGCCACTAGCTCCTTGACATAAAAAACTAAGGCATTACTATAAGCTTCTTCAGATTGTTTAATTGATAAATTATATTTGTTTTTTGCTTGTGTATTTTTAGGGCTTTTTCCTTTATCAACGATGAGCTTACTACCTTCTTCATTTAACGTACTCGCTTCTAAATAGGGTTTTTCTGCATAGGTCTCTGCTTTGACTTCTTTGGCTTTTTCAAGACTCTCCATGGCTTGTTTCTTCTCTTGGTAGGGGGCAAGGGTGGCTTTCATACAAGCACTAAAACTAAAAAACAAACTCACAAAAATAATGAAAGAAGAAACGATTCTTTTTTGATTTGACACGACTACCAACCCTTTTTAAAATAACCTATTTTAAAAAATTTTTTTTTTTAAAAACTACATTAGACTAAATAAATTAAAATAGCAACCTTTTACAGCAAACTTTTTTTTTTTTTCAACTTATACACAACATTCGTCATCTCTGCTTCATAAAGTCGTTAGCCATCGCCTTTTGAAAAAAATTCATCTCATTAGATTCATTAACTGATTTCTATTTTTTCTGATAAGTTTTTTTTAAGTTAACTTGAAACAAGTTCATCTTTTTTTTCATTCAATTTAAACAAAAAATAGAATTTTTTTTTATTGATATAAATTGTTTTTTTAAAAAAAATCTTATTTTCTTTAAAAAAATCTAAAAAAAAAACAGATTCTGACCTCTAAACAAGGAAATTTTTTAAAAGTGATTAATCAATGTTAAGCTTAAATCAGTTCTATGTTTTTCAAGTGATTAATCAAAAAAAAATCAAAAGTAGCAAGAAATAAGGAGTAACTGACATGAAATCAGCTAGTGACATTATTAAACTTATTAAAGACAACAACATTGAGTTTGTTGATTTTCAACTAGGAGATCTATTTGGTAAATTACACCATTTTACTCTCCCTACTAACGTTATCAACGAAGAAGCATTAAATGAAGGCTTTTCTTTTGATGGATCCTCTATTAGGCAGTGGCAAGGAATTGAACAATCTGACATGCTCATTAAAATCGATCTTTCAAGTGTGTATGAAGACCCTTTTAGAGAAAAAAAAACCCTTTGTTTTTTTTGCGACATTTACAACCCTAGGACAGAAAAAAGGTATGAAAAAGACCCTCGGTCGATTCTTTTCAAAGCGCTTGAATATTTAAAATCAAGTGGGATTGGAGATCAAGTTTTTTTTGGGCCTGAGCCAGAGTTTTTTATTTTTGATTCGATTCGTTATGCGAGTGAAAAACATAGCTCTTTTTACGAAATTGATAGTGTTGAAGGGCCATGGACGAGTGGAGACCCAGATAGCCTAGGTCATAAACTGGCTCACAAGGGAGGTTATTTTCCTGTTTCTCCTTCAGACACGCTTGTTGACTTTAGAAATGAAACGAGTGTCAATATGCAAAAAATGGGGATGATTGTTGAAATGCATCATCACGAAGTCGCCTCAGCAGGGCAATGTGAAATCGATATTCGCTATGATGAAGCCATTAAATCAGCTGATAATATACACAAATTAAAATATGCGGTAAAAAATACAGCTTATAAAAATGGAAAAACAGCTACCTTCATGCCCAAACCTCTTTTTGGAGACAATGGAAGTGGCATGCACATTCATTCGTCGATTTGGAAAAACGGCAAAAACCTCTATGCTGGAAATGACTATGCCAAACTCAGTGAGCAAGCTCTTTATGCCATTGGCGGGATCTTAAAGCATGGAAAAGCGATACAAGTCTTTACCAACCCGACTGCCAATTCCTATAAGCGACTCATTCCCGGTTTTGAAGCTCCTGTCAAACTAAGTTATTCGGCTACCAATCGTTCAGCAACGATTCGCATTCCTTTTACAACAAATGATAAAGCAAGACGGATCGAGTTTCGCTGTCCTGATTCAAGTGGATGCCCGTATCTAAGCTACGCCGCCATTTTAATGGCAAGCATTGATGGCATTGAAAACAAAATCCACCCGGGGCCTCCAACTGATAAAAATCTCTACAACCTTTCTAAAAGTGAAAATAAAAAACTCGTCTCAACTTGTCAGTCTCAACAAGAAGCCATTGGAGAGCTAAGAAAAAATATCTCTTGGTTAACCAAAAACAATGTCTTCACTAAAGAAGCTATCGAATCTTATCTCTCTTACCGTGAATCTGAAGAAATCTTACCTTTAAAAATGCGTGTTAATCCTTATGAGTTTAAGCTTTATTACGATTGCTAGGGGGGGCTTCATAAGAGTTATCAAATTTAACGACTCTTACTGATTTGTGATGAACCGATAAAGATGTCTGTTTTAAACCCCTTAAAGCAGACGTCTTTTTTTTTCTTATTTTTCTTTCAAAAAAACTTAGCTTAAAAACTTAGCTTATAAGACCATGATAAGATTCAAAATAAAAATATTTCATGGTCGCTATTCATCTCAAATCAGTCACAAAACAATTTAAAAAACTTACCGCCATTAAGCACCTTTCTTTAACCATTAATGAAGGAGAATCCGTGGCTCTGCTCGGCTCCAATGGAGCAGGAAAAACAACTCTCGTTGAAATGATTGAAGGTTTTGAAAAACCCACTCAAGGAAAGATTTTAATTTTTAATCAAAGCTGGTCTTCATTTGCCTCAAAGATCAAAAAACAAATGGGAGTCTGTCTTCAAGAAAATCATTTTTCAGAACAATTGACTGTCCTTGAAACCCTTCATCTTTTTGCTCGCCTTTATCACATTCATCCTTCAAAGTGTGAAAAACTATTACAACAATTCTCTCTTCAAGAAAAAAAAAAGACTCGCATTAAAACTCTCTCAGGAGGTCAAAAACAACGCCTCGCTCTTGCCATTGCTCTCATTCACAATCCTAAAATCATCATTTTAGACGAACCAACAACGGGACTAGACCCTCGTGCTAGAAAAAACCTTTGGCAACTTCTCCTTACTTTAAAAAAAAATCGCACCTTATTTCTAACGACTCACTACATGCAAGAAGCCGAAAATCTTTGTAAACGCATTCTCATTTTACATCGAGGCATTCTCTTAGAAGACCTTGCTTTACAAACCATTTATGAAAAAACAAAAGCCTATCAAATCATCGAGTTTAAAACAAATAAAAAACCCAATGAAACCACCATGAAATCCATCAAAGGAGTTGTGAGTTATCGTTGGAATGACCCTCAAAAACAAGCCCATCTTGAAGTCAAAGGACTGGAGGGAAGCGTGGAGCAAGTTTTAAAAATCATCAAAGAACATCAAATTAAACTCACTGACTTAGAGTTTCGAAAAAAAAACTTGGAAGATCTTTTTATTGAGCTTACTGGAAACAAATTAAATGAAGAAAAAGAAAAGCTCTCATGACCGTAAGCATTATTTTTGAAATCTATAAAACTCAATTAAAAGAGTTTTTAAGACAGCCTGCTGGCATTTTTTGGGGAATGGTCTTTCCCATTGTCATGAGCTGGACTTTAGGAACGATTTTTTCTAAACCAAAGTCACTCGGAGAGATTGCAATCATTGAAAATCATCATTTTTCTCTTTCTCATTTACAAACCCTTAAAGAGCATCCTCTATTTTCAAACCTTTCCCTAAAACTCCTTTCAAAACAACAAGCTGAAAATAAAGTTAGTCAAGGCCTTTTATTTTTTTATTTAGAAAAAACTTCCTCCAAGCATTTTCAAGCTTACTTTAATCCAAAGCATCCTCCCTCTTATCAAACTTATTTACACCTTCAAGATCTTTTTAGGCAAAAACAAAATAAAACTTCATTCCTTAAGATCAAAGCCATTAAAACCAAGCAAAAGCGTTATATTGATTTTCTTTTTGCAGGGATTATTACCCTCATGGTTGTTAATTCTTGCCTTTGGGGCATTGGTTATGCCCTTGTCGAAAGGCGAATCAAGAAAGTGTTAAAACGAATGACGGGAACTCTAATGAGTAAAATTGATTTTATTATAGCGACATTTCTTTCAAGATTCACGATTAATATGGTTGAGTTTTTAATTTTTTTTATTTTCATCTTTTTCAGTTTTCAGATCAAGATTGAAAATGGATTTTTATTTATGCTGTTGTTTATAATGGGCAACATGACATTTACGGCACTGGCGTTTTTAGTGGCATCACGCACAGAAAGTTCGCATACGATTAGTGGCTTGATTAATGCCGTTGTGATTCCGATGATGTTTTTTTCTGAGATTTTTTTTCCTTTGCAAAACTTCCCTTTTTGGCTCAAAAAAATCTTTTATTTCTTCCCTTCTACTCTTTTAGTCCATGGACTGAGAAACACCTCTCAAAACGAAGTCTCTTTTGTAACCATCACCCCTACTTTTGGGCTTTTTGCAATAATGAGCTTTTTATTTTTGACCCTCAGTATGAAATGGTTTAAGTGGTATTAATTTTTTTTTTTAAGTAACCCCACTCACTTGTCATTAATCAAATTAAGCTTTATAATAGTATCACTTATTTTCAAAAAGGGGACATCTTATGAAATCATTATTTTTTTTAAGCCAGTTTTGCTTGCTACTGATATTTCAAGCAAAGGAATTAAAAGCCGGAGAAAATACTTTTGTCAAAGTTGCTAAATTAAAACAAATTGAAACCTTATCGATTAACAAAAAAAGCAATACTATTTTTTACTTTTGGGCAGAGTGGTGTCCTCCTTGCAAAAAATTTGGACCCATTTATAAAAAAATCGCTAAAAAATTAAGGAAAAAAAACATTGTTTTTTATAAAGTAGATGTTGATGAAGACAAAAAAACTTTTAAAACATACCAAAAAAAAAACAAGATCGAAGGCATCCCAACAGTGCTTTTGTTTAACCCTGAGGGCGTTTTATTAAAAAAAGTACTGGGATACCATTCTTACAAATCTCTGATGAAAATAATCAAAAAAACACTTAAGGAATCATAAAAATGAAATTTTTAAACCCATATAAAAAATTAATAATAATCACTTTTTTAATCATCGCAAGCACTCTATTTGCTCAAAAACAGCTCCCTATAAAAAAAGGAAGCATTACCTGGATAGGAAGCAAAATAGGCTCTTCTCATAACGGAACCATTAATCTTAAAAAAGGATTTTTTCTTCTTGACAAAAAAAGAAACGTTAGCGGATGCCACATCGAAATCGACATGAGCAGTATCAAAAACAAAGACATTAAAAGTAAAAAATACAATAAAAAATTGGTTAATCACTTAAAAAATAAAGACTTTTTTGATGTCGAAAAACATCCTCTGGCAACCTTTCATTGTAGTAAAGTCATTAGTGAAAAGAAAGCCAAAACAAGTCATGTTTTTTCTGGTACCATGACCATTCGAGGCGTCAGTCAAAAGGCTGATATCCCTGTGATGCTTAGCAAAAAAGGAAAAGGTTATTTACTAAAAGCTAATTTAAAAATTAATCGCACTGATTATGGCATTAAATATAACTCAAAAAAGTTTTTTAAAAACTTAGGGGATCATTTAATTAAAGATAAATTTGAAATTTCTCTTTCTTTAAAAAGTTAACAAAAAAAATCCATCAAACTCAAGTCCATGGCTTCTTTATTTTTTAGAAGTCATGGCTTGAATAATTTTTTGGGCGTGCTTGCGTCCATTTTCGATAAAAATACTTCCTGTTTCATCAATCCCCGCTCCAATCACTCCCGCTAAGTAGAGTCCCTTGACATTGCTTTCCATCGTGTTTTCATTAAGCACAGGGGTTTTGTTACTTCCTTTGAGTTTAATTCCCATTTTCTCAAGCATTTCATAATTGCCATGATATCCCGTTAAAAGCAGGACTTCATCGACGTTTAAATGAAATGATGTTTGTTTGTTTTCATCCAAACAAATCACTTTTTTTCCTTCCTTCTCAATAGAGGTCACCCTTGTACTAAGATGCAAGTCAATGCTACCTTCTTTAATACGATTTTGAAAATCCGGCTTGAGCCAATATTTAATTCTTGAATGCAGCTCTTTTTTGTAATGCACTAAGGTTACTTGTTTAGAACCATAGCGAAAACATTCTAACGCAGCCTCTACGGCTGAATTAGCTCCTCCCACAATGAGAATTTTTTTTCCATAATAAAAATGAGGCCCCTTATAATAATGTGAGACAAACTTAAGGCTTTCTCCTTTAACACCGAGCATGTTTGGGCAATCATAAAGCCCTATCGCCACAATCACTTTTTGACTCTCATACGTTTTTCCAATTGCTGTTTCAACGCTAAAACCATGCTTTTGTTTCACCACTTGGCTGACTTCTTGGTTAAAACAAAAATTTAAATCAAAGCTTTCACTAACCCGTTTATAATAAGTAAGCAAATCTTGTTTTTTAGGCTTATGACCTTTATCAAGAAAAGGAATACCGGCAATTTCAAGACGTTCGGTAGTAGAAAAAAAAGTAGCTTGATCGGGTAAACGGTAAAGGGCATCCGTTAAAACTCCTTTTTCTAAAATCAAATGTCTCAGATTTTTCTGCTGGCAAGCGACCCCACAAGCAATCCCTATAGGACCCGCTCCAATAATAATGACTTCATCCATATAATTTAAACTTCATTTTAAAGTTGATTGATGATTTTATGTTAATCTTTTTATTTGTCTAAAGCAATTGACTTTTTAAGAAAAAAGAGTTATTTTAATAGTCAAAAAAATAATGGTTTAATTTTAAAAATTAAATCACATCAATGATTTTTTTTTAAATAAAAAAAAAATTAATCAAAATACAACATTAATTTTTAGGAAGGATAAAACTTATGATGAAAAGAATGGGACTTTTTTTAATCACCAATTTGCTGATTATTGTCACGCTTAACATTACATTAAGCGCTTTAGGGGTAATGCCTTATTTAAATGGATACGGGATTAATTTTCAATCTCTTGCGATTTTTAGTGTTTTTTGGGGACTTGGGGGAGCGTTTATCTCACTGATGCTTTCAAAAAAGATGGCTATTTGGTTTATGGGAGTAAAAATCATCAAAAAAAACGAAGAAACCCCAAAATTAAGATGGCTTAAAAGTGAAATTTACACGCTATCAAAAAAAGCAAAATTAAAATATATGCCTGATTTAGGGATTTACAAAAGTCCAGAAGTCAATGCTTTTGCCACAGGTCCTTCTAGAAACAATTCTCTAGTTGCCTTTTCAAGTGGACTGTTAGAATCAATGGATGAGAGAGCCATAAAAGGAGTCATCGGTCACGAAATCGCTCATATTGCCAGTGACGATATGGTTACGATGACTTTGTTACAAGGAGTGATGAATGCTTTTGTGATTTTTTTTTCAAGAGTCTTGGCCTATTTTGCGTCCATGTTTTTTTCAAAAGACGATGAAGGCTCTGCCCCTTCGTTTATGATGCAATTTGTTTTCACGATTGTGTTTACGATTGTTTTAGGAATTTTGGCAAGTGTTGTCGTTTCTTGGTTTTCAAGATTTCGAGAATACAAAGCCGATCGAAAGGGAGCTCTTTACGCAGGAAAAGACAATATGATTTATGCTCTTAGTTCATTAAAACAATATGTCGGTCAAGTGGAAACAAAAAAAAATAATGCGATGGTGGCAAATCTCAAGATTTCAGGCAAACAAAGATTGCTGCACATGCTTAGCTCACACCCTGATCTAAACCAACGTATCGCTGTTTTAAAAAATCAAAAAATTGCTGCCTAAGTTTCACCGAGCTCTGCTTGTCAGCGAAAAGCTTCCTAACGTTTTTTCAAGAAAAATTGTTGAAAGAAAAACAACAGACCTTAAAGAAAACGAAGTTTTTATCAGAGTAAAGTATTCTTCTTTAAATTACAAAGATGCCCTTTCAATGAATGGGCATAAGGGAGTAAGCCCAACATACCCCCATGTACCCGGCATTGATGCGGGGGGAATTGTTTTAAAAAGTAAGAGTAACTTGTGGCAAAAAGGCGATGAAGTGGTGGTGATCGGTAGAGGGCTAGGGATGACTGTTGATGGTGGATTTTCTGAAATCATTTCAGTCCCTTCAACATGGGTCATGGGGCGTCCAAAAAACCTTCCTTTAAAAGAAACAATGATGTACGGAACGGCCGGATTTACAGCCGCTTATGGGATTTGGTCCTTGTTAGAGGGGCTAAAAGCCAAAAAAAAACTTAAAGCTGATTTAGACATCGACACTGGCAAAGTTAATTTTTTAGTGACCGGAGCTAGTGGTGGTGTGGGCTCAGTGGCTTGTGCTCTCTTGAATCATCTCGGTTACTCCTTCACCGCTAGTACTCAAATAGGGGGCAAAGGGGAAACCTTTCTCAAAACCCTAGGCATCACCAACCTCATCGACCGCAAACAACTCAAGGCATCACACCCTAAAAAACTGCTAAGCCCTCTTTGGGACGGGGCACTCGATACCGTAGGAGGAGAAACCTTAAGCAATATTTTAAAAACAAGTAAAAACTTTGCAACGATTGCAAGCTGTGGGTTAGTAGGCTCTGCTCTTTTACAAACCTCTGTTTATCCATTTCTGTTAAGAGGGGTGCGTCTTGTGGGCATTAATTCAGCAGAGTGTCCGATGTCATTTAAAACATGGCTCCTAGACAAACTCTCCAAAGAATGGAAGCTGCCTAATTTACAAGCTTTACAAACCGAAATCTCCCTAAAGCAAGTCAAAGACATTCTCTCCCAAATGCTAAAAGGAAATACCACCGGCCGATATCTTTTAGTCCACCAGTGATCAAACTAAAGCTAAGCTATTTAATAACCACCACCGTTCTCATCCCTAAAATACCTGATGTAAATAAATAAACAGCCCCATCCACAAAACTCGTATATGTTTTGATTTCATAATCCTCTGTTTTTTCTCCAGCTATTTTTGCGGTATTGACATGACCACTAATAGTTTCCCAATAGTTAAATGGAACTAAATTAAACAAAAAATAAAATTGTTTACGTTCAATACGTTTATTTTCTTTTGCTCCAGAGCCTACCACATGACGATGAGACGCACATGAAGTCATCAAAAAAATACTTAAGCACATCATCCATAAAAAAAATCTTTTTTTCACCTACATTCTCCTTAAAAAAAAATGAATTTTATTATAACATAACACCAATCAGAATAAAATTTAAAAAATAGTCTATGATAATAAGTAAGATTTTAACCTATGAAATCCCTTTAAATAAAAAAAAATCATGTTAAACCCATTTGACCCTCTTTCAAAGATTTTAAAATTACTCAACTCTGACCAACGACCTTTTCAAATTGGCTTTGGGGTGGCTTTTGGAGCCATTTTAGCTTTAACCCCTTTTTTTTCACTTCACAACCTAATCGTGATCGCTTTAATTTTAATTTTTAACGTTAGCATTGCTTCTTCGTTTTTAGGGTTTGCTTTTTTAAGCCCCCTTAGTTTTGTTTTAAATCCTCTTAGTTTATCCATAGGCGAAATCCTCCTTTTAGCAAACAGTCATTTCATTGAGTTTTGGACTCATTTTCAATCAAAGGCAATCCTTCCTTTTTTTCGTTTTAACAACACCCTTGTTTTGGGGTCTCTTGTTTTATCCCTTGTCTTATTTTTCCCCACCGCTTTTGGGGTTAGTTTTTTAATCAAAAAATATCGTCATCATTGGAAAACAGCCTTTGTTAAAACCAAGCTTTATAAAACCTTAAATCAATCAAAAATCATCAGTTTCTTGATTAAAATCTATAAGTGGATCCCTAAATAAGCTCTAAAATAAGCTCTAAAAAAATGACAAATCAAAAAAAGAAAAAAATCTTTCCCATTAGATGGATCGGCCTCAGTCTTTTTCTAGTCTTATTTTTAACCATCGGCTTTTTTATAATGGTTTTAATCAACCCTCTTTTACGGACAAGTCTAAAGTTTGTCTTTCAAAAAATAAACAAAGCAGAAGTCAACATTAATTCTAGTCGCATTAGTTTTTTACAATCTTCGTTTAAAACAAAAGGACTACAGTGGACAAATGGGAAAAAACCTAAAAATAATTTGTTTTCCATCGATCAAATAAAGTTTCAATTTTCGCCTTCTTACCTCCTTAGACGAAGAGTTTACATCCAACAAATGCGTTTAGAAGGACTGGTGATCGGTGACAAGCGCTCAAAAAAAGGATGGGTTAAAAAACAAAAAACACAAAAAAAATCTTCTTCCTCTTCCTCTTCTCCTAATAACTTGCTCACTCGATCTTCTAAATTTACCAAAGAACAACAAAACCAACTTAGCAAAACCATCTCTAAGAAAGCTAAAACTATCAATGAAAAACAAAAAACCTACGAAACCATCATCACTCAAACCAATCTTTACTGGCAAAATCACTTAAAACAAGTCCAAGACTTTTCTAAAATAGAAGACAAAATAAATACCCTTAAAAAAATCAAAACCAGTGATTATCGATCATTAAAAGATTTAGGAAAATTAAAAAAAGATATCGATGAAGCCAAACAACTTAGAAGCACCCTCAAAGATAAAACCAAGCAAATCAAACAAACTGAAAAAAAATTTAATAAAACCATCGCCTTTATCGATCAAGAGGCCAAAGCTTTAGAGGATTTTAAAGAAAATAACTTTAAAGAAGTCACTGATTTATTTGATCTTTCAGAAGCTTTTGAAGCAAAAAATATCTCTCAAATCCTTTTTGGAGCCAATATTTCAAGTCTTTTTTTTCGCTACTATGGCAATTATCTACGTTACAAATCTTACCTGCCACAAAGTAAAAAACCAAAAGATGCCAAAAAACAAACTAAAAAACTTCCAAAAAAACTCCTTAAAGGAAGAACCATTGATTTTCGAAACATTACCGCTTACCCTGTTTTTTATGTAAACCAAATGGTTTTTTCTTCGGCAAACAAAAAAATAAACCCGTCCAAATCTACTCACGGCACCCTTAATGCCTTGAGCTCTGACCTTTCTTTCAAACCCATGACCCTCGCCTTCACAAGCACTGACAAGCAAAAACACTTTGATTTAAAAGCTTCTTTCTATACCCACAAAGAAAAAGGAAAACAAAATAACCTCTCCCTCTCTTATCAAAATATTCCCATTGCAAAAGACGCCCTAAATGAAACCGGGCAAAACTCTGTCATTAAAGAAATTGAAAATGGGACCTTAAATACTTTTGTTGAGTTTTCCGAAACCAAACAACTTTCTTCTGTAAAAGCGACCCTGTTTTTAAACAACCTCAAGCTATCTCTCCATCCCCAAGAAAATCCTTTCATCGAGCGTGCTTTTACAGATATTTTTAGCAATCTAAAAAAAACAACCTTTCAAATCCAAATGACCTTTAAAGTGAGTGAAAAAGGTGATATCACCGACTCTCATCTCACCTTAAAAAGTGATCTGGATCTATCTTTAAACCAAAAGTTTAAAGACTATTTTACCAAAAAAATTAACCAACAAAAAAAAAAATTACAAAAAATTTTTGATGAAAAATTAATCCAAAACACAGCCATTTCAAAACAACTCCTTGAAAAAGAAGTTGGCTCTCAAATCAAACAAATCAAACAGCAATCCCAAGACCTTAAAAAACAAATCGAAAAAAAAAAGAAAGATTTAGAAAAACAACTCAATAAAAAACTTAAAGAAAATCAAAAAAATCTTTTAAAACAAAAAATCAAACTCCCAAAATTTTAAAAAAATCCCCCTCTTGAGAAGTTTATCAAAAAAGAGAATGTAAAGAAATTTAAAATACGCAAAAAAATCTATCCCTATTAAAATCTATCCCTATTATCAAGCATTCATTTGTTGCCCAACAAGGTATTTTTGCCCTCACATTAATCACGTTAAATGGTTTTAAGCTTACTAATTTTCACCTCGTCTACTTGTAGTAATAAACAAACCCAAAAAATATAGATTCACTCACTAAAAACAATGCGTTTGATGGACGTTACAAATTTATTTTCTATACAAAATTTTTTCTTTGCTATCATTACCATTTGGATGTTTCATTAAGTTTTTTTAGCTCATCTGTTAGACGATATCCCTTTACTACTGTCGTACTAAACTTCTCATAAAAATCTTTTTTATATTTTTTATAAATAGCAACAGCCGTTTCACCTGTATTCTCAGTAGGCGTATGGGGTAAATTCAAATCTTTGTCTATCCATGCCAGCTCCCAATGGGCAAGTTTTTTATAAAAATCATTGACTCTAAAACCTTCCCGCTTATGCCTCATCTTCTTTGTTGGGTCTTCGTACCGCTGTTCTTTTTTTAAAGAACTTTCTAAGTGTTCAAAAAACAACCGCCACCTTTGTAAATAATAAGTCCCTATCAAACCAGACCATTCTCTCCAAGAATAATCATATATTCCAGGGTCTTCTTCATTATCTTTTGCCCAAATTGTCACAATCGTCTTAGCATTTTTAATGTAAAGTTTTCTATCTTTCTCATTTTTAGCAAGGCTAGCAGCATCATTGATCCACTTACCCAATAAAAATTCTTTTCTTGTCGCAAGTAAAACATCGACATCTTTTAAAAGGATGAGGAATTTTTGACTTTTCTTTTTAAAGGTTTTCTTGTCTTTTTTCAAATAAGCCTCTACCACATCTTGATAATAAGCTTGTCCTAAATTAGACAAAGACTGCCGTAATAGATCAACAATATCATAACGATAAGGCTCTACCCCTTTTAATTTGTCATACTCACTGATAAGCAAATCTAAACCTTTTAATAAATTGCTAGACAAATAAGGGATTTTAAACCCTGCATTAGGCCCTGATTTTTTAACGATAAGAGCTGGCCTAGCAGCAATAATAGAGCTTCTAACACCATCTGTCCCCAGACTATATGGGCCATAAAGCAAGTATTTTGCCCAAGCTTCTTTTGTTGCCATTGATTCCTTCCCATAACGACGATGTGCGTATTTTTTTAACCACCCCCCTACATTGATTTCTGTAGACTTGTTATAAACCAGCTCAAAGAAAAGATCGTAATACACAGGGTTTTGTTCAATGGCTTCCATAAAAAGCCCCATGCCAGCATAGTTTTTAGGATATTGTTTCTTTGCTAAAGAAAATTTATTCTTACCAAGCTGCTTAAGGCTCCCATGTAAATTAATGCGACCCCCAAAATTATGCAATTGTCCCACGACAAACTTGTATCCCCAAAAGCCATGCTTCTTCCATTTTTTGCCGGCAAGGTCTACAATTAAAAGTCTTTTTTTACTAACCGCTTTTACAATATCTTCTCGTAAACTCCACGATTGCATCACCCAAATAGCTTTTTTATCAAAAGAGGTTAAAACTTTACTAATAGTTTTCCCTGTTTTATGTAAATATTTTTTGCCTTTTACTGGAGGCGATGATTCGTGAAAAGGATCCGCTGCATATAAGTGACTAGTCCCAAATAATTTTTTTTGTTCTTCAAGAAAAGTTTTTCCAATTTTTTTGAAGAATGGATCCGTGGGGTCTAATTGAGCTGTTGGAGCTAAATTACACCATCTTCTTTTTAATTTTATTCTTGCATCCGGGTATTTTTTTTTTAAAGCTTTAGGCACATGACCAGAAAATCCCTGTTGGATAGGCGTCATTCCTAGCTCTCTTTGCCTTGCTACAATTTGTTGGCCTAGTTTCACGCTAGAATCAATCCAACCTTTAGGTAAAGGCCCCCCCTGGCCTTCTATATTAGCCATCCATTGCCAAGCAAAATAGGCCGGGCCTACTAGAAAATCTCTTGCTTCTTTATCACTAAATTGGTATTTTCTCAGAGTATGATACCAAACTCCTTCTAAGCCTGTTATAAATAATGGGGCGTTAATACCGTTTAAAGCCATAAAGTCTATTTCTCTTTCCCAACGCTTCCAATCCCACCATGCCGCTGTGTAACTCATCGTGCAATAGTTAAAGTAGACGACATATTCATTTGGCTTGACAACCTTTATTTTTCTGGGAAAACTAGGAAGAGGTTTAGGTAAATTAAGCTGATCTCCCATCCACGAAAAATGGGCATGACAATATTTCTTTAAATAATAATTGAGGCCACTAGCGATACTAATGCCATTATCACCTTTCAATATCACCTCTACAAGTTTTCCTTTTTTAACAGTTTCTATCTCAAAACCACTGTGATTTTTTTTAGTAACTTCTACACGAAAACTTTTTGCCTGATCTTCGCCTAAAACTCGCTCAATAAGTTTCATTGATGCCATTTCGATCGTTTTTTCTGATTTTTTTTGACCAAAACATTTTTCACCGTAAAATAATCCTGCTAAAAGAAATAAAGTAAAAAATAAAACTTTTTTTCTGTTTAATGAGTTATTTTTTTTCATCTAAAACCCCTGTAATTTAGTAAAAATAAAAATTGCTTTTTTTTATCTCTTGTACCTTACCATTAAGTAAAACTTTTTTCCCTAATAATAATTAAAACAAAGTTTCTTCTTTTTTTCTATTCTTGTCAGTTTCATATTTTTTTAAAAGTGGGTGAGAACATTATATATTAGCTTTATCTATTATAATGCTTTTCCTAAGTGTTCTTTAAAAGATTAGAAAATCAGCTTTATCAATTAGAAATTTTTATCGATATATAGTATTATTATAAAAATTAGCTTTACCTTGGTATTAAGCTCGCTGGTGAAAGTTTCTTTTTTTTAAATGGATAATAAAATTTTAAAAGGATTGTTTTTATGACTAAAATAACACGTGTTGGATTAGGGTTGTTTATCGTTTGTTTGGTGGTTTTACTAGTCTTTTTACTAGGAATAAGCAAAGAATCAAAAAAGAATAACAGGCCCAATATTGTCCTTATTTTTGCTGATGATATAGGATTTGAAGCCATTGAAAGCTTTGGAGGCACCGAGTACAAAACCCCCAATCTAACTAAACTCGCTTCACAAGGGGTCCAGTTTAATCGAGCTATTTCTAGCCCTATGTGCACGCCTTCACGTGTAAAAATCATGACGGGCAAATATAATTTTAGAAATTACATCGGCTTTTCAAAACTTGATAAAAAGGAAAAAACCTTTGCCAATAGCTTGAAGCGATACGGGTATAAAACCGTAATTTCTGGAAAATGGCAGCTGGGAAACAAGGAGATTGATCTACCGAACTCTTTTGGATTTGATCAATATTTTTTAAGTGAATACAAAGCTTTTAAAGATTCAAATGATAGACCTATTGTTGTAAGCAGATACCATTCCCCATTGATCAATAGTAATGGAATGTATTATAAAGGTAAAAAAAAAGAATATGGGCCTGATTTATTCTGTGATTTTATTTTAAATTTTATTGAAAAAAATCAAAAAGATCCGTTTTTTGTGTATTACCCTATGGTACTGACACACTGGCCATTTGTACCTACCCCTAAAAGTAAGAACCCCACTAAGGCTTCTCATAAAGAAAATTTTGTAGATATGGTCGAATACATGGATTACAATGTGGGTCGGATTGTCAAAAGACTAGAAGAGCTTTCACTGATTGAAAATACAGTCATTCTGTTTACTGGCGATAATGGTAGTTATATCAGCTTAAGTAGTAAGCTAAAAAACAACACAATGATTCGAGGGGGCAAATCTTATCAGACAAGACCTGGCATTCATGTCCCCATGATTGCTAGTTGGAAGGGGAAGTTAAAAGATGGCATGCAAAATGATGATTTAATTGATTTAATAGATTTTTTACCGACCTTAGAAGACATTGCTCAAATAAAAAAATCAAAGAGATTTTATACAGATGGCATTAGTTTTTTACCTCAAATATTGGGGGAAGCATTTGAAGGGCGAAAATGGATTTTTCAGTATTACAAGTCGGTCAACATGAGGCCTGATCTTTCAGGTGTTTTTGTCATGAACAAAGAGTGGAAACTCTACGCTGATGGGAGATTATACAACATTAAAAACGATATGTTAGAAACGAAAATATTTTTTGCTTTTAATGACACTAAAGAATCTCTAAAAAACAGACAAGCCCTCAACCTTGTTTTTGAAGATTTGTATAAAAAAAATAAAACTCTTGAGAAAAAAGCCCTTAAGTTACAAAACAAAATGGGTCAAGTAATTGCTCACTGGGAATTTAATCAAATCAAAGTAGGAAAAAAAACAATCCTAAAATATAATGTCGAGGAGTGGATCCAAAACAAAAAAGAAGTGAATTTTGGTATTTTTCATTATAAGGGAATGGGGGGAATAGAAGTCGATAAGATGGTTTTAAAAAAAGGAAACGTTGTTGTTTCACAAGATCTTCATCAAGGAAATTCTTTTTATCGTTTAAGAGATTTGAGGGCTCCTCAAAAAGAGTCTTATCAGTATTTGAGGGATCATAACAATAACATCTTTACTTTAAAAGCAGACGATGTTTTTCAGGGAAAAGGGTATACGTTAGAAATTTCTTTAAAAGGCATTCGTACAAAAGAAGATAAAAGACCAAAAAACGAGATTTATGCCGACACTATGGGTGAAATTAGAATCGTCACAGCAAAAAAAATCCCCTAAAAAAGATGGTTTGTTTTGACGATACCGATGGTATTGACAGCGGACACTTAAATGAGGAAATTTTTTGAACCTTTTGAACCTTTAGTGGTTTTATTTTATTTTATTTCATCATAAATTTATAGGATGAAAATAGCAAAAAACATACAGGCACTAAATGTAGTTTGTATTAAAAAAAAATGTCACATGACTCTGCGGTTTTTAATCATTGAGTTGTTTTTTTTAACAGCTTTTTTAACAGCACAACAACCCATTAGCCCCAAAGTCAGTCCCATGGAAAGCTTTGAAGATGGAGTGCCTCCCGATATAGAAGTGCTCCACGGAAAAATATCGATTACTAAAGACAAATTTAAACATTCTAATCATTCTCTTAAGTGGGATTGGAAAGGAAACGATAAATTGATACTGAAAAGAGAAATCTATTATACCCCAAGACAAGTCATGAAAACAGTCCGTGTCAATGATAAAAGATACAAACTGCTTGAGAAACCTCGTGGATTTTTTATGTGGATTTATAACTCTCACGCTAGCCCTCAACGTTTAAGATTTCAATTTGGTAAAGACAGTAAGGTAGATTGTGAATTTGACTACAACATCAACTTTACTGGTTGGAGGACGGTTTATATCATTTATGATTTTGGTGATATGAGAGGAAGGGCACAAGAAAACATGAATCGTTTAACGATACTAGCTCCAAATATCGGAAAAGGGACTTTCTATATCGATATGCTAGGGACCTCTCTACCTATGAACGAACGTAATAATGCTGCTAATGCTCAACTACCTAAAATTGATCACCATCCTAGGTTGGTCACTCAATATGCACAGCGACTCTTAGAATGGAGTTATTATCGACCCACTTTTCCTCTTAAAGCGGTTTCTCGTCAAGATAAAAAAGACTTTCGTTCCATGGAGGAAAAAGCAGATCGAATGTTATTAGGGATTAAAATCAAAAAAATAAGTGAAAAAAAATATTCACAAATCATCAATCGATTTAACTCTTTTAAGATTAAAAGAGCCAATGAAGAAACTGAAAACATTAAAAGGATTGATGGGATTTCTGTTGTCAAAGGTGGTTTAGCCGGGGAATATTTTAAAGGAGGTGTTTGGGATCATTCTAAGGGTTTTACTAATAAGATCAATTACGATAAAGCGTCTTTAACAAAAAATATCATTGGGCTTCGGCAATATGGTGATTTTTTAAACCAAATTGCTGTTAGTTATCGAATGATAGAAAATGCCCAACAAAAGAAGACACTGGCTTCAATCTACATTGATATGTGGAAGCATATGATAGAACAAGGATTTGATGTAGGCACTCGACTAGGATGGGCTCATCACTATCCTTACGTCATTCGTGGTATCTACAGATCTACCTTTCTCATGCGCGATGTTCTTTGGCAAGATAATTTCATGGAAACCATCATCCCTATTATGAAATGGAATTATGGTTTTGGTCGCGTCTACAATGAAGAAGTCGTCTATGGGGTAAAAGGGAGAAAATCTGTTGATGCTGACACAGCGATGATCACACCCTCTAGACTTTTAACTGCGTTATTACAAAAAGATACTCCTGAAAAAAAAAGAGATTTAAAACACTTTACATCATATATAAGTCATATCAATCTAGCCTATGCCAATGGTCTAGATGAAACTTTTAAAGCAGACGGATCTTTCTTTCACCATGCTCATATGGCAATGGGATATGGTGGTAGGGCTATCGAAGGTTCTGCTAAAGTCATTGATATACTGGCAAACACACAGTATAAGATCACAAAACCTGCTTTAGATAGATTTAAAAAAGCCTTGAAAACATGGACGATGATGTGGTCCTATGGCTTAAATGGAAGGACCTCTAAGACAGAAGACGATACTCGTTTTGATACCAAAACATTACCCAGAAACCAAGTCTATCAATTGGCAACAATCGCCTTAGCCGATAAGAAATCGATTGATAAAGAATTGGCTGGTATCTTTCTTAATCAAATCAGTCGATATGATAAGCCAACCGACATGGAAAAGTATTATGTTGATTTATTAAAACGCAAAGGATATACAAATCTGATGGCTTACCATAAAGCAAGGGTGCTCCCTTACGGGGCTAGGTTTGTGAAAAAAAATGGGAACCAGTGGTCTCTTCATATTCGCACTCACAGTAAATATACTTACCCCTTTGAAAGCTGGACCCCAGATCGTTTTTCTTTTCCTTTATATATAGCTAATGGTTATATGGAAGTTGCTTATAAACATGATAGTGACAGCATAAATAGAAATCTAGTTTCTGTTCAATCCCGTAGAACTGCTCCATGGGGAGAAGGTTACCACTGGAGAAACTGGCCAGGAACGACTACCGTAAAGTTGCCATACCATAAAATGGTTACTACTCCTATTGAGGTTCGTTCAGAAGGAGGAGAGTATTTATTTTCTGATAAAGCCTTTGTTGGAGGGGTCGAAACTCCATGGAATGATGGCCTTTATACATTTGATTTTAGAGGGCATCATAAATATGGCCTCGAATCTTTTACGGGTAAAAAAAGTTGGTTTATCTTTAATGACCTAGTCATCTGTTTAGGGTCTGATATCACATCAAAAACAAGTGAGGCAGTGGAAACAACTCTAGCACAAACTAGATTGCTCTCAAGTAAAGAAAAAATATACATCAACAGTGATACTCCTAGTACTGATTTTCCCATTTATATCAAAGATCTTGAAAACAACAGTTTCTTCATCGATCCTAGAGGAACAGGCTATTACATTCCTTCGGGCAAAGGTATTTCTCTTAGAAAATCCATTCAAAACACCCCTAATTTTGTTAACAAAACAAACGCCGAAGGGACTTTCTTAACGGTCATCAAACATCACGGTATCACCCCTAAAAAAGCCTCTTATCACTATGCCATGCAAATAGACACCGACTCTCATAAAATGAATCAATTTGCAACTGCCATGCTTTCACCTAAACCAATTTATAGTGTTTTACAAAATGATGAGAAAGCACATATTGTTAAATACCACCCATCTAATATCACTAGTTACGTTATCTTTAATAAAAATGGCATCTCTTCTAGCAATCAAAATATCATTACAAGCGTCAATCGAGCCTGTACCCTGATGGTCAAGAAAAAAGATAAAGCATTGACTCTATGCTTATCAGACCCCGACCTAAACATCTATGATGGCCAAGAAGATCTAATGCCTAATGGAAATAGAAAAGAGTTATCTCTATACGAAAGAGAGTGGTTTTTTTGGCCCAGCCGAAAAAGAAATCTAAAAATTAAATTAAAAGGACTTTGGAAAATAAATAAAAAAGAAAATCCATCGATTCAAATCCAATCTTCAAATAAAGAAACGATCCTTTTTACGATGACAAAAAATGGAAAAACAATCGTCATTAATTTAAAAAAAAAAAATAATAAGCTGAGGTGAAAAAAGTGCTTACATTCCTTTGAGGATTGAGTCCAAACCCTAAATAAAGACAACAAAGCAACATAGTATCGCCATCTTAATGATTGACTCAATCATTAGCATTGATGACCTTTGGATGGATGATACCACTCCTTTTCCCTTGTCGAATGTCACATAAGCCTTAATGTCTGTCAAAACATTTACTTCCTATATTCATCGCAAAGGCGTAGGTGATTAAAAAAAATACATTTCTTGGGGAGCTAATAATCGTATCTTCGGAATTGATAAGCGTAAAATATTCCCCACACACAATAAATCTCTTGGCAATTTATTAGGGGTAATGATAAGAGCATTTTCTTGATTAATTTTGACAGTACTCTCTTCAGGGTAAGGGGAGTTAAAAAAATTAAGGACTCCTTCTAAATCACCCACCTATTTTAAATATTTTTTAAAAAAAATTATCTTATAAAAGAAATTAAACTTCTAAAATTTTTAAAAAAATTATAGTATTAAGATAAAAATAAAAAAAAGGTTTAAAAAATGATGCAAAAAAAAAAAATTACTTTATTAGTAGCGATTATTTTATTAATATCGGTTGTTTTTATCATCTCAAAAAATAACTTTAAAAAACAAGGGCCTGTTGCCCTAACTGAAAAAAGCCCAAAAAGAGAAAAACGAATTCAATGGTGGCGAGAGGCCCGATTTGGTATGATGGTTCACTGGGGGCTGTACGCCATCCCAGGGGGGATCTGGAAAGGAAAATCTTATGATAAAAAATATGCCGAATGGATTATGAATACCGCCAAAGTCCCCAAAGCAGAATATGAAACCTTAGCCAAAAAGTTTAACCCAACTAACTTTAACGCCAATGAATGGATGGGCCTTGCTAAAGAAGCAGGGATGCGATACCTTGTTTTTACAAGTAAACACCATGATGGGTTTGCTCTTTATGATTCAAAAGTCAGTGATTATGATGTGATTGACCGGACTCCTTTTAAACGTGATATTTATGGGGAGCTGGCAAAAGCTTGTGAAAAACATGGGATTGCTTTAGGAGCTTATTACTCTCATGTGGCTGACTGGCATTTTAATGACAGTGATGATTGGTATTTTATTGACAACCCTGATGAAAAACAACCTCTCGTCAATGACAGGCTCTATGCCAAACGCTATGCACATGAAGGCCTTTCTAAAAAACAAAAAAAAGAAGATTGGTATCAAGTGTATGGAGATTATATGGAACGAAAAGCCTTCCCTCAAATCAAAGAAATCTTGACCCAATACCCAAGCACTAAAATCATATGGTTTGATTTGGGATTTAAACTTCTTAGAAAAAACATCGATCACCGTGAGTATGGAAGGGAAACTCTTTTATTAAGCAGGAAACTAAATCCAAACGTTATTATTAACGGACGTGTGAGTCTTCCAGAGTTAAAGTATGGAGATTATACGGGACTAGGTGACAATGAAGTCGTTGATTTTCTCCGCTTACCTACCTCTGATTTTGAAGTCATTATGACTATTCCTCTAAAAACTTGGGGATACAGAAAAAACCCCAAAAGCTTTAGAAGCCCTCAGCTTATTATCAAACGCTTAAGTGCCACCGTTTCTAAAGGAGGTAACTTTATGCTTAATATCGGTCCAAAACCCGATGGCAGCTTTGATGACGTTTCTAAATCAACTCTAAAAACCATCGGAAAATGGATGCACGTTAATGGTGAAGCAATTCACAAAACTAAAAAGTCACTCCTTCCTATACAAGCTTGGGGTTACACCACTCAAAAAGAAAAAACCCTTTACTTACATATCCACTCCTGGCCTAAAAACGAAGCCCTCTTTATTGCAGGCCTTTCTTCCCCTATCAAAAAAGCAACTATTCTCGGTCACGGTGATCTTCCAATCCAAACTCAAAATCCAACTAAGCACGACACCCTTCTCTCTATTCCCAAGCAAAGCCCTTTTGAAGACTTCTCCCTACCGATTATCAAACTTTCTTTTAATAAAGAGCCAAAAATTAATCCTTCCATTGTCATCCATCCAAATAAAACCACTCATATTGGTATCGACAACAATACCCTCTTAAGTGATGAATCCATGTTTAGCTTTAAAAGAGGTCAAATCTTAAAAACAAAATGGACCAAAGCCAATCAAAGCATTACCTGGAAAATCCGTCCTTTACAATCAGCTTCCTATGAAGTCGTGCTAAACTACTGGGCAAATGGGGGAACTGAAGGGGGACTAAGTGCACAAGGAAATAAGTATCAATTAACCCTTGGTAAACATTCCTTTACTCAAAGCGTTCAAGTCAAAAAAAATCCTAAGGCTAAAGACTTCACTAAAAAAGAGATTGAATTTTTTAAAAGCGAGTTTAAATTAGATGAAAAAACGTATCAAAATATTCAACAATCTCTGGGTCAAGTCGACTTGGCTCAAGCGACCACTAACCTTACTCTTACCCTAAAACCTCTCTCCATCAAAAAAGGCACTGCTTTAATGAAGTTTGTCTCTATTTCCTTCATCCCCAAAAAAAATTGATTTCTCACTTCTAATTTCTAATTTCTAATTTCTAATTTCTTAAGAGTTTGTTTCCCAGGCTCTTAAGGAGTGAGTCTTTCAAACTCTTTTCTACGGACAACCCCTCGCTTGCTTTGCTGACAAAACATCACAATTTCTTTCGCTAAAGGATTTTTTTCTTGTTTAAGAAAGTGCAAAGCTTCTTTTAAATCTGCCACGGCTCTTAAGGTTTGATACGCTTTTTTAATCGTGTTTCGCTCTTGTAAAGAAAAGTGGTTTCTTCTAAGACCAATGGTATTAATGCCTTTTAAAAAAGGACCGCTAATGAGAGAAAACGGCAACACATCTTGGACTACTTTTGACAAAGCCCCTACCATCGCATACCGACCCACACGCACATGCTGGTGAAGAGCAGATAGCGCAGAAAGCACCGCTCCTTCCCCTATGGTAGAAAAACCACCTGCCAAAAACCCATTGGTTAAAATGACTCTATTTTCAACCTTCACATCGTGACCCAAATGACTGCAAGCCATTAAATAATTATCATTTCCTAAAATCGTATTTTTCCCCTCAACAGTTGCTCGGTGAATCGTCACACCCTCTCTAATCACATTCCGGTCCCCTAAAACAACCCCTGAAGGTGTTTTTGAATCAAACTTAAGGTCTTGACCTTCTCCCCCTATAATGCTTTTTTCTCCAATAACATTATTTTCTCCTATTTGAGTGCCTTTTTTCAAGTGACTATGAGCTTGTAAATGAGTCCCTTTTTTAACCTGGACCCCTTCTTCAACAATCACATACGGCTCAACTTTTACGCCTTGTAAATCCGCCTTGGCATCAATGACCGCTGTGGGATGAATCTTATTTTCCATCAATACCCCCCTCCTCGTCTAAAAAATCAAGTTTGTTTTTAAGTTGCTGGACCCAAACTCGACTCCTAGCTTGATACGCACTGCCTTTATAACTTTCAATAAGAAGGCTAAAAGATTTGTAAGCTTGTAAGAGTTGCCCTAATTTTTCTTGTGAAAGTGCTTTCTGATATAAAGCTCGATCATTAAACTTGCTCGATCCAATAAGAGAGACTTTACGATAAGCCTTAATGGCTTTTTTGTATTGTCTTTGGCGAAAATAACACTCCCCTATTTTGAACATCGCCTCTGCATGTAAACGATCTCCTTTAAAATAAATCGTGATTTTAGTGTAATACTCTTTAGCACTTGAATATCGTTTCTTGTAATAGTTTTGATTGGCCCAAAAATAAACTTGTTTTAAAAAAGTTTCTTTCACTTTCTTTGAATGAATACTCATAGGTAAATACCGAATAAAATCTTCATACACTCTAAACGCTTGCGGGTATTCACCTAGTTTAATGTGCACACGAGCCTTACCAAGATAAGAAAGCTCCCCTGAAGACTTTAAAAAAAACACCATCGCTTGCTTAAATTGATTTAAAAAAAGATACTGATACCCTAAAAGAACACTTACTCTAGAAGCCAATCCATCTCCCTTAACCACATGTAAGATCTCTTCTAAACGCCTTGCTATAAAAGGATCATATTGATCATACCACCGACAAATCTCTGCATAATCAAGAATCGCTTTGTAATAATAATCCCGATGTTTCACCGCTTTACTATCATAATAACCCATCAAATCAGTAAAATGTTGCTTTGCCATCTCATGGCTTCTATAGTAGCGTTCCTTGGAAAAATCCCCTAGACGAAAGCTCGTATACTCACCCCTTTTCATTAAAGACGACCCTAAATAATACAAAATCTCTATCTTTTTTTCTTGCTTTTTTTTGTTATCTTTTTGAAAAGATAAATATTCATTAAACCCAGCAATCGCCTTATCATAATGACCCACTTGATAATTCATCTTAGCCTTAACAAAAGTCCTCTCGTCAATTTTTTTAACAGAAACAACATGACTGGGCATCTGAGTATAAAATAACAGCCCAATATTCACCAATAAAAAACTGAGGGCTAAAAACGCTAAAACTCCAATAAAAATAAGTGCTTTTTTCATCAACTTTAGCCTCTCAAATCACAAGCCTTAACCAAAAAAGCCCTAGCTCCCGATCAACTTTTTTAAGCAATTTAAAATAAAATAACGCTTTTTTTTTATCCCCAAGCTCAAGCTTAGTCCTACCCAAATATAAATAAGCATATTTTTTCTCATTCATTCTCTTTGCTTTGCCTTCTTTTAAAAAAGTTTCCAATGCATTCTCCGCTAAATAATATTTTCCTTTATAAAAGTATCGACTAATAATCTTTTTTAAATCACTTAACAAGTGTTTCTTCTCTTTTTTTTCCTCTACTTTCTTTTTAGGGATTTCTTTCTCTACAACAATGTTAAACTCACCAATCTCCACTAGCTTTGGACTGACATTTTCTGCTAGGATTAAAGGCACTGGAAACCACTTGGTTTGCTCGATTGGCTTTGATGGGTTTGGGTTTAAAAGTTGTAGTAAAACAACGTACTGATAAAAAGCGTTTTCTTTTAATTTTTGATCATAAAAAGTATAAGTATCCCTTGTTTGATATCTCTTCAAATTGGTTTGAATGATGGGTTTTTGCTTGACTAAATCCTCTATGATAAACGTTTTGGGCTCTAGTTTTCCTTCAAAGCGATAAATAAGCACCTCTAAAGGAGGCGTCTTTCCTTTGTCAAGTGACCACTGTAGCTCAACGACTTTTTTATCTTCTAAAAAAATAGCCTTTAATCCTCGTGCCATTGGGTATTTAATCAATGCCTTTTGAGTGTGATTTCTGCCCAAAGAAAAAGTATCTAAATAAGTCTTCGACCCCTTAAGCTTTACACCAATCGCATAATAATTCGGTTTTAAGACATCAATGTTGGTGTGCAAAAATGCCTTCTGCTTTGAATCAATGCTAGTGAGTCGTTTGGCTTTTTTTAAAAACTGAGTAGAAACAATCGGCTCAGTAGACCCATACAAGCTAGCTTCAAAAGTATCGTTTAGATTTTCTTCTTCCCAAGAAACGATGATATTAAAATACCCTTTATCAAACTCCCCTTTAAGACCATCAAAGGCAACTTGTCGTTTTTTAATAAGCGCTTTACTATCAATAGGTGCTTTACCATAAATGGGTGCTTTACTATAAGAATTCTCTCCAAAAGAGCTTTCAAAAAGTTTGCCATTCTTCTCTGCAACAATAGCATAATACGTCGGCTCATTATCTTCCAGCTGATCAACATACGCCATCTCACCTCTTTTCACCCTTGCCACTTGCTTCGCTGCTCCCTTCACTAAATCTAGTGTCTCTAAAAGGCGATTTGCCTTGTAAATAAGGTAACTAACCCCTTCCTTGTCTTTAATGTCAATCCAATGAAGATCAATTTTTAAGTCGTCTTCTTTAGTAGGCCTCGCTCTTACTAAGCGTATCGTTTCTCCTCGATATTCGTTTTTGTTAATCACCCCAAAATCGTCTGTTATGTTGTGTCCATCAATGAAAATTCTTTTCTCTGCTTTATCAATAACAGCAAATACCCCATAATAATACTTTCCTTTTTTAGCAAGAAAATCTTCATATCTCATCACTCCAGCAGAAACAGTGTCTAAGTATTCCGCTTTGCTTAAAGCAGCCTTACTATCAATTTTCGATCGGTGACGATAGATATAATACGACACTTCCCGACCCCCTCTCTCTTTAATATCTAACCACCTCAGGGTCGTTTTCCCCTCTTCTTTTAACTCAGTGAAGAGCAATAAGACGGCTTCAAGTAAATCATTTTGATTTACTTTTGGAGAACTTTTGATGGATCGTTCCTGAGCCCAAAGCCCACCCACATGGATTAACCAAAGACATAATCCTAAAAAAAAAACTCTTTTCATTATCTCTATATTCGGTTTATATCGGTCAAACTTATAGAAAAATAGTCAAAAAGAAGCTTTTTATACGGGTAATTTTAAAATAAAACCCTTCTTGTCCCTAAAAGAAGGGCTACTTTAAAATTAATCTTAATATTTTCATTCATAGACGTCACAACAGGAGGAATGAGGTCTTCTGTATAAATCTTGATATAGCCACCTGCGGTACGAATCAAATAAAGATGTTTTTCTTCTAAAACTAACGGCTCCCCAGCTTGATACCCTAAATCAGGGGGTAAAATCGCTTGATAAAAATCACTCCTATACCCTAAATCTTGTAAAGCCCCATCACTGCTAGTAGGAGAGATGATTAATAATCGTAGCTCGCCTTCAAAAGAACTGATGTAAAACGCTAAAGGTGAAGGACTACTAAGAGGATTGTTCCCCATGTTAAACACCTCTACCATGCCAGAGGAATTAATACGTAGTCCTCCAAGAGAGCTACTGGCAAAATAATTAACCACTTCCAAAGACCATTCTGCTCTCATATTAAAAGAAAGCGTTTTAGATATTTTAGATTGTATCCAACCATTATTCCTTTGTATCCGAGCGTAAAGAGCTTGAATGCCAAAACATGCCGCCCCTATTTTATAATCTTCATTCAAATTAAGACCCATCCTTTGAGAATGCGTTAATGTTTGAAATCCAGAAGATGAAAAACTGGGGCGAGTCGTATTGGTCAAAAAAAAATCCATTTCATCTAAGCTTTCAAATCCTCCAATATCTTGATTTTCTACACTCTCTAAGGCATCATTAACTTCCCCTAAAAAAATATTATAATTAGAAAAATCAGAATCATTGACGTACGAGCGAATCTTAAGCTCAATTTTATTACTAACAATACGCAACTCATCTAAAAGAGGTCTAGGATACAAAATCACTTGAGTCGTTTCATTTGGGTCTGCAATTTGGCAACCTGTGTGGTAAAAAACACTCCCCCATAAAAAAAAGCTCCTTAAAAAACGTCTTTTATAACAACAATCGACTATCTTTTTGATAATAAAAATCATACTTGATTTGACCCCCGTTAAGATCACGTACATACAAAAGCCCAAAATTACTCCCCTCTTTAAAAAAATAAACAGACCCTTCACTAATAGGCTGCGAAAACACACTGTACCCTTCTTCAGGGGCCTCTTTAATATAAAAGTCATCTTCCTTAAATCCAGCCGGCTGTATCAAGGACCCGTTTGTCGGATTAATCCTAAGAGTAGGAGTAGGGTTTAAAATAAAATGAATCGTCTCATGACTTATCACCCCAGTGCCAAGTCCCCTAGAAATATCTCGTTCTTTTTTTGATGGCCTCACTTCGATAACCACATTATGATAATCCCCTTCCCGACTCGTTTTACCGTTAAAAGGCCTCACAATAAAAAAATAACTTTCATACAAATTAATCTGTTTAATTTCAAACTCATCCCCTTTAACATACCGAAATCGACTGATACTTACCTCCGTAATCACTTCTCCACTAGAATGACTCGTCGGGGAGCCTTCAACTGTTGGCAAACCACTCCCAACATATAGCTTTTGCCTCAGTATCTGCGAACGACTAGATGTCAAACCATAATAAAGATTGTACCCATTAAAAAACGAATAATCTTCTTTAGAATAAAGCCCTCTTATCGTAAAAGTAATCTTTCTATTTTCAGTCCTAGCTTCAATTTCATACGGAGCTGGCAATAGATCATTAAGCCCTATGATCTCAGGCACTCCACAACTTAGTAGAGCGAAAAGACTAACCATCAAAGAAAAAAAAAAAAAGGTCTTGATGTTTAAAAAAAAATTAATGGGCATACTCAAAAATTAACTTTTCTAAAAACAATTTCCCAATTTGATTGTCTTTTCTTTTGTCAACTGACAAGTGCGTTAAAGAAGTCGTTTTTAAAACTTTTTCAAAATCAGTCATTTTTTCCATTAAAGCATACAGTGTCTTTAAAGTAAATCGATTGGATCTTTGTCGAAGATTTCCTTTGGCTTTGGGATGAAAGACTTTGATTTTAGTAAAAATCACTTCTTGGGTCAATCCTTGATTTTGAAGTTCTTTATAATGGAGCAGTTTAGCGACTTCGTGAGCGAGGAGGGCTTGAAGGGAAATAAAGTCAAAGTCTTTTTGCTTAAAAAATTGTAAAAAAGCTTTTAAAGCAAGCTTGCGATTACAAGAAAGGGTAGCATTAATAAACTCAAAAATACTCCCTGAGTGCTCTTCGACTAAAAGAGGCTTTATTTGCTCAAGTTCGAGTGCTTCATTTTCTTTTTGATCTTCAAAAAACAAAAAAATCTTTTCAAGTTCATTTTCAAGACGATTGGGGGTTTCAAAAAAAAGATCACTGACAAACCCAATTGATTCTTTTGATAGCCTGATATCGTGCTCTTTTAACGCCTCCGTAACCCTTTCTTTAATCTTAAATGGAGAAGGTCTTACAAGACGAAACACCTTCACCTCTTCACTGTTTTTTACAAAATCTTCTATTTCTTTAGAAAAGCTTTCAAGCCCTTCTTTTAAAAAAACAAGGGTACAATTTGAAAAACTCGCTTTTATCAAATCCAAAACCCATCTTTCTTTGCCCAACTTATTATAATTTTCAATCAAGTACATTTGCTCTTCTGCTGTCGCTAAAAGTGGCATCGACACTGACTCTAATAACCATGAAAAACTGACTTCATCTCCATAAAAATATTGCTTCTTTATCTTTGTTTTTTTTCCAACCAACCCTTCAATTTCTTCTAAGGTTTTTCTTTTTTCATAGCGATAAGCACTTCCATGAATAAAAAAAAATCGCTTGTTCACTTTCATTAATTCCTCTCTAAACCCTTGCGATCAATTTGATCAATTTTCTCTTCCCTGTTCTCAATTTCCAAGTCTTCTGGTTTTCTTCCTAAAAAATCAGCTTCTTTTTCTTGGACTTCATTAGAAAAAAAAGGGTTCTTTTCAAACCACGTTTGATTGGTATTTTCTTCTAGTCCTTCGTAACCTAGTTGTCTCACCACTTCAAATTGACCCGTTTCAATTAAACGCTCTAAATGATAGCTGAGAAGATCAAACAATTTTTCTAAAGCTTCTTTATAAGCAAAAAAATCTCCTTCCTCTTGATAGTGATACAATCTAGAAAGTTTTAACGGCTTACTTCTCACATAATAAGCTTTCGTCTTCACATCTCTCATCGTCACCCAAACGTCTAATATCAACCTTCTTTGATGAGGCCCGCTGGGATGCCTGCGAACTAAGACTTCTTTCTCAAATCTCCTAATCTCCAAGTCTAAATAAACATCAGCTGATTTTAAACGATTGACCCATCTTAATTCTTGTGAAAACTTAAAATGATTTTCTAAGTCTTTTTTTAATAACTCCCCCACTTCCCTAGCACTAGAAAAATTAATCACCGATCCAATATAAATCGTTTTTTCACTATAAGGAATAAATCGTTGATTGTTTTTAACCTGCTTGCCCGCACAATCTATCAAAAAAAAAAAACCAAGCAAACAAGCCAAACCAAACAAATCAAAAAATCTCATTAAAAAATTATAAACTCCAAACTTCTTTTCTACTCTAAAAAGACTATCTTTTTTTAATATTTTTTAATACAATCTTTTAAATAAACCCTTCTTTTTTTTCAAATGAATTTTATTTAAAACCCATTTATCTTCATTTAATTTTTAACTCTGATGCCTTTTTTATTTTCCTTTCGAGCTAAAGCCGATCTCTTTACCTACCACCTAAAAAAAACCCCCCAAGCTCCCTTTCTTCATACTCCCAAAAAGACGTTTACTTATCAACGTTTTCATGAAAAAATTTTGTCTTTTAAAAAAGCATTGCTCTCTGAAAACCTTCTTGGCTTTCTTTCCCCCCCCTTTCCTGTCGCCTTTGCCATTTCTCTTTCCTCAGACGCTTTGGCAATGCTCATCGCCCTCTATCAACTCAAAAAACCAACCCTTCTCTTAAACCCTCTCTTGCCTCCAAAATCTCTCTTGCCTTATCTAAAACAACTCCATATTCATCTCTTCATGGTCAGCGAACCTTCTTCTTATTTTTTACAATTTCCCTTTCCAAAACCAATCAAGCTTTTAACTCTCTCTTCCTTAACCTTCCAAACGGCAAAACCTTCTTTGCCTTTGCCTATTAAGAAGCCTTCTCTGAAGAAGCCTTCTCTAAAAAAAATTAAAAAAACTTTTTTACAAAAACCCCTTCATTACCTTCTAACCTCCGGGAGCAGTCAAACACCCAAAATCGCCACCCTCTCTTTACAAAATCACCTCTCCAACGCCAAACAAGTCAAACACCACTTTCACCTAAAAGCCAGTGATACTTGGCTGCTAAAACTCCCCCTTTATCATGTCAGTGGACTCTCTATTGTTTTCCGTTGCCTTTTAGTGGGAGCTGCTATTTTTTTGAGCCCACTGGCAATCTCTTCTACTTTGTTTTCTCATCCCTTCATCACACACCTCTCCATGGTCGAATCTCAATTTAAACAATCTCTCGCTGATCACCCCAGTGCCCTTCAAATCCCAAAAGTCATTCTCTTAGGGGGTAGCCTTCTTTCCAAACAAACCCTCTCCCTTGTCCATCAATTCAAAAATCTCTACCCCACCTACGGAATGACCGAAATGGCTTCTCAAGTCGCCACTTACTGCCCTAAAAAAAAAAAATTAAAAATACTTCATTCCGTCAAGCTCAAAATTAAAAACCAACAAATCTTTTTAAAAGGACCTTCTCTTTTTTTAGGGTACGCAAAAACCCCTCATCAATTGAGCCCCGCTCTCGATTCATCTGGCTATTTTCCAAGTGGGGATCACGGTCAAAAATTAAACCACCATTACTTACATCTCTTCGGTCGAAAAGACAATCTCTTTATTTCAGGAGGTGAAAACATTAGAGCAGAAGAAATCGAAGCCATCCTCTTATCATTAAATCCCGTCAAAAATGCTCTCGTCATCCCTATCCCCCACCCAAAATGGACCCACATTCCTATTGCAATCTTGGACCTCCACCTTCCTAAAAAAAAAACTTTTAAAGCAACTTGCCAGTGGATCCAAACAAAGCTTCCTTCTCTCCTCCCTAAATACAAGATTCCCTCTTCTTTTTATCCATTCCCTAAAAAATATCTCCCTAAACAAGCAAATTGGGGTAAAATAAAACGAAAGCAAATCCAAACTTACTTTCAAACAAAACTGGCCTCTTTACATAAAAAAATAAAATGATTCGTACCGTAATTTTTATCTCAGGTCGTGCTTCTAATATGTTAAACATTTTAAAAGCAACTGAAAATAAAGTCTTAAAAAAAATTAAAGTCACCCTCGTTGTTTCTGATCAAAAAAACGCCATGGGTCTTTCTATCGCCAAGGAAAAAAAAATCCCTACTCATCTCCTTCCTGCTTCTCCTTTTAAAACCAAGCTCTCTACTAAAATCGAAGCCAATCTAGTTTCCCATCTCAAACACCTAAAAACAGACTTAATTTGTCTAGCCGGCTACATGAAAATCATCAAGTCACCCCTTCTAAACGCCTTTGAAAAACGTATCTTAAACATTCATCCTTCCCTCCTACCCCTCTACCCCGGTCTTAACGCCCAAAAACAAGCCCTCCTCGACAAAGCTAAACAATCCGGCTGTACCCTCCATTTCGTCGATCAAAATATCGATACCGGTCAAATCTTACAACAAAAAAAAGTCCCCATCCTCCTCAGTGATACCCTCTTTTCTCTTTCAAAACGCATCTTAAAACAAGAACACTCCCTCTACATCGACGTCTTAAAAAAAATCGAATCCGGGCAAATCCCTTTAGGAAACTCAAAAAAAAGCCCAAAACCCCTTTCTCCTCATGAACCCAATTGAAAAGCTTTTCGGAAACAAGTGCCTCTTACTAGCCCCCATGGAAAACGTCACCAATACCGTCTATCGACTCCTCTGTCGTCAAATGGGAGCCGATGGAGTTTATACCGAGTTTATTAGTTCTGAAGGTCTCATCAGAGGGTGCAAACGAGGGTTTAAAAAAATGGCCTTTCAACAAGCCGAACGTCCCATCGGCATTCAAATCTATGGCTCCGATGACGAAGCCATGACCAAAGCCGCTCTTCTCGCTTCAAAGGCAAAACCTGATTTCATCGACATCAATGCCGGGTGTTGGGTTAAAAAAGTTTCCAATAGAGGCGCCGGCGCCGCTCTTTTAAAAAATCCTAAAAAAATGCAAACCATGATTAAAAAAATCGTCAAAGCTGTCGACCTTCCCGTCACCGTCAAAACACGCCTCGGTTGGGACCAAAAATCAATCGTCATTGAAGAAGTCGCAAAACGAATCGAAGACGCCGGAGCCAAAGCCCTCACCCTTCATTGCCGTACTCGCATCGGAGCCCACACCGAAAACGTCAATTGGTCTTATATTAATAAACTTAAGTCTATTTGTGATTTCCCCATTTATTTAAACGGAGGCGTTATCCATTCAGCCGATGTCCTCTCCGCTTTTACACAAACCAACGCCAATGGACTGATGATCGCTCGCGGCGCCATCGGTAGCCCTTGGATCTTCTCAGAAGCAAAACAACTCCTAAAATATGGCTACATCAAAAACCCTTTCTCTTTAAACCAAAAAATTAATCTCTGCCTAAATCACCTCTCCCTTTTCATTCAGCTCAAAGGAGAGCCTATCGCTATCAAAGCCTTTAGGCGTTATTACCACGGTTACTTAAAAGGAACCACTCACATCACCTCTTTTAGAAATACCCTCATGCAATTACAATCCTTCCACCAAGTCAAATCTCTTCTTCTTTCTTTACAAACTTCTCCACCTCTTTCTTAAAAAAAATAAATCACTCAGCTTACAAGTTACTAAAAAATAAATCCTTTTTACAAAGCAAGTAATAACACCATAAGAATAATAATAAAAACTAAAACAAACCCTTGGATTAAAAAACTTTCTGTTTTTTTTAAACGTTTGATTTGTTTATCAAAACTTTCATTTTTTAGTGCCATTTCACCACCTTTTTCTTAAGTAAAAAAAAAAATCCCTCTAAAAATCCCTCTTTTAGTGGCTTAAAATTAAAAAAAATTCATTCGCTTAAAAGAAAAAAGGAGAAAGGAGAAACACCAAAATGCTTCTCCTTTTTTTTGTAAGCACAACAACCACTATTATTTTTATAATAATTAAGCAAGATAAAAGCATGACACTTTTACTTGCCCTAGTGATATAAACGGTTTTTGAGTCTTAAATTATAATGTCCGGGCTTTTAATTTTTTTTTGAGTCTTTTTTAAAGATTCGTTTGAACAAAACCGACCCCCCCAAAAAAAAAAGTCTAATCTGAAGGTTGAAAATGAATGAAGAGAATGAATGAAAAAAAAACAGAACCATAATAAAAAGAAACTTTCTTAGTAAAAAGAAGTTTCTTTTTATTATACCTTAAAGAAAAAAGAAAAACCTAATAAATAAATTAGAACAGAGCTTACGCTGCTTTTTCTTCGTTTTTAGAATTAATAATTTCTTTAGCTTTAGCTTCTTTTTTAGCCTTAGCTTTGGCTTTAGCTTTGGCTTCTTTTTTCGCCTTTGTAGCTTTACAAGCACCACTATACCAACAACCTTTGGAATCTGCATCTCCATCAGCATATAAATGATAGAGAGAAGACGTTTTGCTTACTGCAGAAGCTTCTTTAGACTTACATTTTTTACAAGTTTCTCCATCTTTACAGTCTTTACACCCCTTCTTTTTAGATTCACATTTTTTGCAAGCTTCTCCATCCTTACAATCTTTACACCACCTCTTTTTAGATTTTTTCTTCATCATCGAAGCCATTTGAGAACGCTGCTCTGAGTTTAAAAGAGAATGCATCGTTTCTTTGGCAGTAACTGATTTTTGTTTGGCAGCAGAGATTTTTGCAAGATAAGCCTCCACCTCACTAGTGTGTTCAGAAGAAAAAAAAGTGTCTTCAGCGACTTTGGCATAAAGCATTTGTTTAAAAGCGGCATACAGTTTTGCCATGTTAACCTTGGCATCCATACTGTCCTCTAAGGCTTTTGAAAAAGCAGGTGCTTTATCGGCTGCCAAATTAAGAGATTGGATTAGTTTTTCTTTTTTAGCTTTTCTTTTATCCTCATTGACTTCTTTTCCAAAACGATTTGTTTTCATCTTTTTCTTCAAAAGAACCTTAGAGAATTGTTGTCTTTGGCTAGAATTTAAAGTCTCATGAAAAACTTTTAAAGCAGCAATCTTTTTATCTAACAACTGCTTTTTAACCTCCATGATTTTACTCACGTCTTTACTCGCTTTTTCAGCTGAAAAATCATCTGCCTTAAAAAGAGCCGTCATGTTTTTTCCGTATTCTTTTTTAGCATCTCTCATGGCTACTTTGCCTTCAAAACTAACATGTAGATAATCTTTTAAGCATCCTTTTTGATGCTTATCTAACTTTAATTTTTTAGCAAGGACTTTTATTTTATTTTTTTTTTTAAGTTCTCCTCTATTAGCTGTTTGAGAACAACTGACCATTATCGATGTCCCAAAAGCTAATACAGTAACTAAGTAAATTAATTTTTTCAAGGGTATTATCCTCCTTTTATTTAAGCCCCAATTATAGCATACTCAATGCATAAAATGATAGTATCTAATAAATAAAATTTTTTTTTAACCTTACCAAAAAAAGAATTACATGACCCTTACATGACCCCTTTAGTGCTAGGAAGCTGTTTAGAAACAAGGGTGACCGCAGACGCTAAAGCCTTGGCAAACGCTTTGAAGCTGGCTTCAATTTTGTGATGCATGTTGTCTCCTTTAAGCGTAAGGTGCAAGCTTACCCCAGCAGATTTACTAAATGAATCAAAAAAATGCTTCAACATTTCTGTTGGAAAATCTCCCACATACTCTCTTGAAAAACTCCCTTCAAACACTAAAAACGCCCTGCCTGAAACATCTAAAGCACAAGCACTCACACTCTCATCCATCACCGCCACTTTTTTGATGCTTTTTTGCTCTTCTCTTTCCACCAAACTTACAGAAGTCAAAAATCCAACCTCTGGGTAAAACCCATATCGATTAATGCCTTTTTTATCCCCCAGAGCCTTTAAAAAACACGCCCCCAAACAAATCGCTGTGTCTTCAATAAGATGATGTTCATCAACATGCAAGTCATTTTTCTTCACCTCTAGCTCCAAATCCATCAAACTATGACAAGCTAATTGAGAAAGCATGTGATCAAAAAAATGAAGACCACTTTTGCCTTGATAAACCCCACTACCTTCTAAAGTCAACTTACAATTGATACTCGTTTCTTTCGTTTCATAACAAACCACCCCTTTGCGTTTTGAACAAAGGGTAAACTCTAATAACTCAAACCAATCACGACAAAAAGTCGTTTGTACCTCTTGCCACCTTAACCCTTCCTCCTTGCCTCCCTTTTCATCTGCAAAAAGACCTTCTTCATTTCTTTTATCGTTTGGCACCAAAGAAAAACTTTCAATCCCTAGGTTTTTGGCAAACAAAGCATCCGTGGGCCTATCACCTATCATTAAAGAAGCTTGTTTGTCTATGTCATTATTTTTTAAATAGTCTAAAACCATCCCTACATTGGGCTTTCTCATGGGGCTATTTTCATGCGCAAAATGAGCATTAACAAACACTCGCTTAAAAAAAATGCCCTGAGAAGAAAAGGTTTGTAAGATGAAATCTTGCACCTTATCAAAATCTGACTGCAAGTATTGCTCGCTACCCAAACCGTCTTGATTGCTGACCATCACAAGCTCATAGCCAGCTTCTACAAATTGCTTTAAAACAATCACCACCCCCTTAGTAAAGCGAATCTCTGAAACCTCATTAATTTGTAAACAAGATCCTTCTTCAATTAAAGTCCCATCTCGATCTAAGAAAAGAACTTTTGTTGCTTTCTTGGGTTTGAGAAGACTCAAAAAAGACAAAAAACCATGCTGCTTCTATTTTTTTTAAGAAAAACTTAAAATAAAAATAAGCCGCATGATTTACTTTATGATTTACTTTATGATTTACTTTATGATTTACTTTATGATTTACTTTAAAGAAACACTTTTAAGTTGTGCTTTCATTCCAAGAGCCTTAGCATTCCCTAAAGAAATCACCAAACGATAAGCCTTTATATTTTCCGCTTTTTTAAAAACAATTTCTTTTTCAAGAGTCCCCTTTCCGGTTTTAGTGATAATTTCGTTCAAAAGTCGTTTTTTATTAAAAGGTTTGCTCTTGTCGATAGGCTCAGTAGCACCGATTATCATGATAAGCTTGCTGGGTTCATTGCCTTTATCAGTCACTCGATAATTGACTTTAAACGTTCTTGTTTTTCCATCAGCAGGGACATAAACCTGAACCAATTCAAAAAGACCTTTCTTTTTTTTTTCACCCCATAACCAGCCTCTTTTTACCTCTCCTCTAATCTTAATGTTTTTGTTTTCATTTTCCTTTTTAAAATCTAAAGAAAAAGACTTTATCGGCTCTTTTGAAAAACCCTCCGTCACCATTAAGGATAAGGCTAAAAGAAAAACCCCCAAAGAAACTTTTCTCATGATTTGATTCATTATTTTTTTAATCATATTTTTTCCCTCTCTAATTAATTAAAGTAAAGTCATTGACTTTTTTAAAGTTATTATACAATATTTTTTAAATTTTTTTGAGATTGCAGGCCATGCTCATCGCCAGCTTCTACAAATTGCTTTAAAACAATCACCACCCCCTTAGTAAAGCGAATCTCTGAAACCTCATTAATTTGTAAACAAGGTCCTTCTTCAATCAAAGTCCCACCTCAATCTCAAAAATAATCCGCATGATTGATTAAAGAAACACTTTTAAGTTGTGCTTTCATTCCAAGAGCCTTAGCATTCCCTAAAGAAATCACCAAACGATAAGCCTTTATATTTTCCGCTTTTTTAAAAATAATTTCTTTTATAAGAGCCCCTTTTCCGATTTTAGTGATACGTTCGTCCAAAAGTCGTAGTTTTTTATTAAAAGGTTTGCTCTTATCGATGGGCTCAAGAGCTTCGATCATCATAATAAGCTGGCTTTTTTCATTGCCTTTAACCATCACTTCATACTTGGCTGCAAGCTTTCTTATTTTTCCATCAGCGGGGATATTAACCCAAATCATGTGATGCCAAACTCCCTTTTTTTTTTCAGCCCATAACCAGCCTCTTTTTACCTCTCCTTTAATTTGAATGTTTGTGTTTTCATTTTCCTTTTTAAAATTTAAAGAAAACGATTCTATCGGCTTTAGTTCCCAAGCCCTCTTTCTTACCCGCTTTGTCTTCTCTTTTGAAAAACCCTCCGTCACCATTAAGGATAAGGCTAAAAGAAAAACCCCCAAAGAAACTTTTCTCATGATTTGATTCATTATTTTTTTAATCATATTTTTTCCCTCTCTAATTAATTAAAGTAAATTTATTGACTTAAAAAGCAAGATTATTGACTTTTTAAAAGCCATTATACAATATTTTTTCTAAGAAATCGAAGAAGAAAATGGATTGATAGGATTATAAGATGGGTAATTAATAGAAGGGGACAAGAAAGAGACGAGAAGGCTTGATAAAAGCGATGGGGTAACGTATACTTTCAAGGATTTTAAAGTGAATCACTAATGGAAAAAGAAGAGAGGAAGAAGGAAAAACGGATGAAAAAGTGGTTTTTTAGTTTGAGTGTGCCTCTTATTTTGATGGGGGGAGGTTTAGAAGGGTCGTGGTTTAAAAAACCGAAGATTGAGCTAAAGAATGTAACCTTTAAAAGCTTGAGTAAAGAGTCTTTAGAGCTAAAGATGACGTTAATGATTTCTAATCAAAATAGTATTGGTTGTCGATATAAGATTGGGAAGATTACTTTGTATGATGAAAAAGGCCAAGAAATTGGATTCATAAAGAAAATAGGTTATAAGTCTCTGAAAGCAAAAAAGAAGCATAAGGTGTCTGTTGAAACGGTGGTAGAGACAGAGCAAGTGGTGAAGTTGATGTTTAATTTTTTAATGCAAAAAGATTTTAAGTTTAAAGTAAAGGGGAAGGCAGTGGTCAACATTTTTTTAATTCTTTTTTTTAAGGTTTCATTTGAAGAGCAGCTGGAGGTTGACTCTGGGGCTATTTTTTAAAGGGGGCAGGGAAAAAAGAAAAGAGGAAGGAGGGTGATAAGTGATAGTGCTAGGCATAGAGACGTCTTGTGATGACACGTGTGTAGGGATTGTAAAAGACGGGAAGGAAGTGTTAAGTCATGAAAAAAGTGATCAGGGAGAGTTTCATCGATGGTATGGGGGTGTGGTTCCTGAAATTGCCAGTCGAAAGCACTTAGAGATGGTTTTAGTGACTTTAGAGGGAGCGTTAAAAAAAGGGCACTGTGGATTAGAAGACATTGATCTCATCTGTGCGACGAGTGAGCCAGGGTTAGTGGGGTCTTTACAAATAGGGGTGAATGTTGCTAAGAGTTTGGCGTTTAGCTTGGGGAAGGCGTTTTTACCCATCAATCATTTAGCGGGGCATTTGTATTCTTTACATTTAGAGCAGGCGTGTGCCGAAGAGTTTTTGGGAGTAATTGTTTCAGGGGGGCATACTCTGCTTGTGCATGTGAAAAACCCCTTAGAGATGACGATTTTAGGCACGACATTAGACGATGCCATTGGGGAAGTGTTTGACAAAATTGGTTATTTTTTTAAATTAGGGTATCCAGGGGGGCCTCTGATTGAAAAGAAAGCAAAAAGAGGAAACGCAAAAGCGTATAAGTTTCCGATGGCCAAAATTAAAGACAGAGATAATCCGTATGCGATGAGCTATTCGGGTTTAAAAACAGCGGTGATTCACAACCGTAGGCAGTACCGTGCCCCTGGTTTTAATCACAAGGATTTTTGTTTAAACGATTTACTGGCGTCGTTTCAAAAGAGTGCTTTTTCATCGATTGTGAGTCAAAGCAAGAAAGCGGCTAAAAACCTTCATTTAAAAACAGTCGGTGTTTGTGGAGGGGTGGCTGCTAGTAAAAGGCTACAACAATTTTATAAAGAAGAGAGGGTGTTTTCTAAAATTATTTTCCCCAAAAAAAAAACCTATTGTGTGGATAATGCTGCAATGATCGCAGGGCTCGGAGGGTATGTGGCCAGAGTCAATCCCGAGATACTCAAAGGAAGTTTTAATGAAAAAAGTGAGTATCTTAGACAAGGAAGTCGTAGTCGTTTGTTTGAAAAAAACACAGGGGGTCTTGGTTTTAAAAAAAAGAAAAACCCTTTAAAGAAAAGCGCAAAGAAAAGCTCTTTAGGGATTTTATCAGCTGTAGCCCCCCCTTTTATCAAGCAAAAAATCAGCGAGCAAGCGTTTCAATCGGCAACCGGCAAAAGATAGGTAAAAAGATAGGTAAAAAAAAAAAAAGAAAGAAAACAAAATGAAAAAAGGCATGCATTTTTTTAGACCTTGTCTTGATTTGCATGAAGGGAAGGTCAAGCAAATTGTCGGAAAAAGCCTAGGGAAAAGAGAAGGAATAAGAGAAAACTTTGTAAGTGATCTCAGTAGTGAAGCTATCGCTCAAGTATACCGAAGAGATGGTTTACAAGGAGGGCACATGATTTTGCTAGGAGGAAAAGAAGGCAGGCAAGCAAACGAGCAAGCCGCTCTAAAGGCTCTAAAGGCCTACCCCAATGGGCTACAAGTAGGGGGAGGGGTGACAAGGGACAATGCTCTTTACTGGCTAAAGCAAGGAGCTAGTGGGGTGATTGTGACGTCGTTTATTTTAAGTGAAGAAGGGATTAATATAAATCGTTTAAAGCAACTGAAAAAAATCATCGGTCGAAAGCAATTAATTTTAGATTTAAGTGTGAAAAAAAAAGCAAAAGGAACCTATGTGATTGCCACAAAACAATGGCAAAAACAAACTAATCTTGTGTTAAATCAAGAGCGACTGGAAACATTAAGTGAGTATTGTGAAGAGTTTTTAATTCATTCTATTGACGCTGAGGGGGAAAAAAAAGGAGCTGATAAAGAGCTGATACGTTTACTCGTAAAGCTTTCGCCCATCAAAACCGTGTATGCAGGAGGCATCTCTAGCTACCAAGAAATTGAATGGATCGAGCACCTGAGTAAACAACATCAAAACAAACTATTTTATAGTGTAGGGAGTGCGTTAGATTTGTTTGGAGGCGAGGGACTGTCGTATCAAAAGCTATCTTCGAGGTAAGGGAGAGAAGGTTTTTAAAACTTTTTTATCTTTAAACGTCTTTAAGCTGTTTTTATTTTTAAATGGGGGCACAAACTTTAAGTCATTGATTTTTTTTTTCTTTTTTTTTCCTTGTGTTTTCTTTCCTTGTGTCTTTTTTCCTTGGGCTTTTTTTTTCATTTTTATTCTCCATCATTTTATTTTTAATTCATTTTATTTTTAAGAGCTACTTTTTTTTTTTATTTTTACCGAAAAAGACGGCCTTGATACTATAAAAAGCAATCAGGATGAAGATGCCAATCATAAATAAACGAAAGGTCAGCTTCCACAAAATAAGGATGATGACAATTTGTAATAATAACACTAATGGTTTTTTTAAGTTTTTCATGTTGTTTTTTTCTCCTTGTTTTTTTTTTCTTGGTACCAATAAACGGCCCCAAATCGAGCATTTTTAATAGCGGTGAGTTTTTTCAGTTTAATCAAGACCGCTTTAATCTTAGTTTGACGAAACAAAAAACGAGTCAAGTCTGCTGCAAAGCCTTCTAGAAGATACGGTTTTGTTTTTAGAAACAAAGCCCTAATGTCTGCTGCCAAAAGGGCATAATCGATGGTTTCTTTCAAGCTCTCACTTGTTGAAGTAAAACTTAAGGGATTTAAATCTAAAAAAAGAGTTATCGAACAATCAAGCCGTTGTTTTTTTTTTCGTTCTTTTGGATAAACACCGACAATTCCTTTTAACTTCAAGTTGGAAATGACCACCCCAAAACCTCTATTAACTGAGTTTGAAAAAGAATTACTTTCAGAAGGCACGATAAAACAAGTTTTTTTTTTTACTAATTTCAACTAATTTTATTTTGAGTTTCACCTTTTAAAAAAGCATGAATATTATTAAAAGCAAGTTTTAAAAGACGCTTTCTAGCAGAAAAGCTTGCCCAAGCAAAATGAGGACTGAGAGTTAAAAGAGAGGCTTTTTTTGGTAAATGAAGAAGGGGATGATTTTTAGGAGGAGGTTCGATAGTGAGGACATCGAGAGCAGCTCCTTTTATTCTCCGGTGAATAAGGGCAAGGTGCAAATCTTCTTCATCAACGAGCCCTCCTCTTGAAGTGTTAATTAAAATTGCTTCTGGTTTCATTTCATTAAAAAAAAATCGATTGGCCATTCTATGAGTCTGGGGAATGAGAGGACAATGCAAGCTAATGACATCACTTTTTTGGCAAAGTTCTTTTAGAGAAGCCATCATCTTAACACATGTGCCTTTTGAATGGCCACTAGGAGTATAAGCGATGACGTTCATCCCAAAACTTCTCGCTACGCCAGCTGTAAATTGCCCCGTCTCTCCAAAGCCAACAAGCCCCATCGTCAAATCAGCCATCTCTTGTAAAGGAAAAAGCCAGTAGGCAAAATCTTTTCCTTTTGACCACATGCCTTGTTTAATAGAGTCTGTGTGTTTTTCAATGCCCATTAAGTGAGTAAAAAGATGAGCAAACACGCATTGGCTCACACTTGCCGTGCTATAAGCAGGAACATTGGTCACGGTAATGTTTCTTTTTTTGACCGCCTCTTTATCAATGATTTCATGGCCCGTTGCAAGGACCCCAATATAACGAAGCTTTGGTAGCTTCCTTAAAACCTCTTCCCTTAAAGAAACTTTGTTGGTTAAAATCATACTCGCTTTACGGCAACGACTGACAATTTGTTTTTCTTGGGTGTGAGAGTAACAAGTGATACGACCAAAACTCAAAAAATCATCCCAACTCAAATCCCTATCTCGATTGAGAGGGCTTTCATCGAGAACAACTATACGTTCTTGAAGCTTCATTTTCTTTTCCACCTAATTTTGTAAGGGGCTTTTTTTATCTATCAATTGAATTCCGTGACTTAAGCTACGTTTTGAGCTGCGTTATAAAACATTCCCGCTGTCATCAAAGCTTATCATCATCCCCTGTGGGTACACCTGCCCTCTGATGCTTGTAGAGGTATGTAATATCCCAGTGGCTACCTCTTCGTTTGGGTGAAAGGTAATTGGCCCCGCACCAAAAGAAATCATATTTCCCCCTACTTTGATTGTTATAGGTGTTGTAGAAGTATGTAATACCCCCGTGGCTACCTCTCCGCCTGGGTGAAAGGTAATGGGTCCTCCTCCAAAGGAAGCTGAAGCCCCACTAAAAAGAATTGTATTTTCCCCTACTTGTACTGGTATATTTACTTGCCCGTTGGGTAACGGCCCGCTTTTAATACTGCCGTCTGGATAAAAAGTAAACGCCCCGCCAGTAGAAGAACTTATCCCACCACCAAACATTATCACTTGTCCCCCGACCCTTAGGTTTTGAGAGAAGGTTTCAAGTACAATGGCCCTTTTGACCTGTCCCGTTGCTTCATGAAATTGAATGTCAAAACTATCAAACGTTATCATTTGCTCCCCGACATTTAGCCGTTGAGGAGTGCCTTTGAGTAAAATGGCACTTTTTACCAGGCCCGTTGGGTAAAAGGTAAGCGTAGACTCTGAAGCAGCAAAGATTGTATTTAACACGTCCCCATTTAACTCAATTGGTATCGACTGAACCCTCCCAAGCTCTCCGCTTTTCACATGCCCGTTTGGGTGAAAGGTAATGTCAATGGAGGGGTTCTCAAGATAATCAATCCCGTCGATGTTTGTCACGGGTGGGGGGGGTGGAAGTGGCGGTCTATTTGTCACGGGTGGGGGAGTGGGTGGCTCGGGTGTGATGGGAGGGGGTACAACGACCCCTTCTTCTTCTTCTACTTCCGGCTCGTTTGGCAGCTCTCCACAAGAGACCAAAATCATCAAAAAAGCAACACTAAAAAATAAAGTCGTTTTTGTCATCCCTGTTTTACCTCACCTGTAATAAAAATTTGATAGTTTGATTCGTTTTAACAATTTAACCCAAAATATTCTTATCCAAAATATTCTTATCCAAAATATTCTTATCAATAGACTCGTATTATCGTATCAAAAAATAATAAAGACTAGGCTTTGCATCCCTTAGTTTATTTTAAATCATCTAATGTTACCTTGTCTATCAAAATTTAAAACCGTTCCTGCTAAATACATCACTCCCCCTAGAGCCGAATCCGTGTGTAATGTGCCTGATTTTATCGCTTCGTCTATGTAAAAGCTAAGCTTCACTCCTCTAAAATGAACCATCATTAACCCTACTCGAAAGTGATGATGTGAGAATAAATCAAGACTTGCAAGAGAGCCGTTTTCATGAAAAGTAATCTCCGTTCCTCCGGTAGGTTGGACCTGATTTCCAGCCATTTCTATCGATCCAAGGGGGGTTTCACCGTTGGTTCCTTTCTTAATCCCGCCACTTATGTGAAAGGTGACTTCAGTATTTTCGTAAAAATAGACATATTCTGCTTTTACTTGTAATGATATCCTACTGCCCATCACTCCGCTTTCTATCTCGCCACCCCTGTAAAAATTAATCTCACTCCCTCCCTTAAACTCTATCTCCCTTCCCCCTTCTCCTACCTTTCCTACCCTTAGGGTTTGATTTGAACCCAGCACTCCCGTTTCTACCACTCCCGTTTTTACGGTCCCTATAGGACTCCTAATGTGAAAAGTAATCTCCCCCTCTTTACAAGCGACCTCCTTTCCATCTACTATGATGATTTGATTTGAAAGTAACTCTCCGCTTCTTATCCGTCTGCTTGTGTTTGCGTCTGCGTAAAAAGTCGTACTCCCTACTTTAAACGCAACCTCCCTTCCCTCTATCATGACAATTTCACTTGTTGGGACCAATTCTTCTTCTTTCTCTTCTTCTTCTTCTTCGGTTATTTCTTCTTGTGTTATTAGGGGTTCTTGGGACAACGAAGAGAAGGAGGTACAGGAAACTAAAAAGACTAAAATAACCAATAAGGCCATACTAAAAAATAAAGTCGTTTTCTTCATGCGTCTCTTGTTTCCTTCCTTTATAAAAAACTTAATATAAAAAACTTAATCAAAACGTTGTTACTTTATCATTATAGTACGAAAAAATAATAAAGACCAAACCGCTCAAAGCAGCTCCAAGGCGATTGATTTTTACAGAGGTTAAAATCCTACCCGTTCCCCTTGTTCACTGAAGGTTAGCTCATCATTTTGTAGGTAAGTAGTCTCTCCTATCGTTTGAGTTGAGGCTAAAGTCCCAGCTTGTATCTGGCCACTTTTGTAAAAGTAAATTGGTTTGTCTGAGCCAAAAGATATCCTATGTACTCCTACTTGCAGGGTTTGGACTGAGCTTAAATACCCAACTTTAATCTCGCCACTTTCGTAAAAATCAAGAAAAAAAATGCCAAAAGAAAGGCTATTTTGCCCTAAGACAACGGTTTGAGGTGAAGCTAAAAATCCAGTTTTTAACGCCCCGCTTTCGTAAAAAGAAATTAAATGATTTGCGGCAAAACTTATCTGATTTGCCCCAGTGGAAATGCTTAAAGGCATGTCTAATGTCCCCCTTAATACCTTGCCACTTTCGTGAAAAGAAAGTTTATCAGAAAAAGTCACCGAGTTTCCCCCTAATTGAAATGTGTGGGCTCCGGCTAGATTTCCGCCTTCGATTTCGCCCCTTTGGGAAAAGTAAATGCTACCAGAAAAAGTTATCCTATTTCCCCCTAGTAATACCTCTTGAGAACGGTGTAAAACCCCTGTTTTTACCACGCCGTTGTTGTGAAAAGTCATCCAAGCACGACTAAAATCTAGTGAAAATTCTCCAATCATTATCGATTGAGATGAGACAGGTAGCTGTCCGCTTTTTACCGTCCCATTTTGGTAAAAATGAATCTCCCCTCGGTCAAATCTCACGTTGTTTCTCCCAACGATTAAAGTTTGCTCTGAGGCTAATCGTCCGCTTTTTATCGTCCCGTTTTCGTAAAAATTAATCTCCCCAAATCTAACGCTGTTTCTCCCAACGATTAAAGTTTGCTCTGAGGCTAATCGTCCGCTTTTTACCATCCCGTTTTCGTAAAAATCAATGACTTGGTCTGCAGCATACACTACCCCTCCAATTTCTCCATTCTCTTCTAAAATGCCACTGCGTACATTCCCATTCATATAAAAACTAACACTACCAGCTTTATAAGCTACTAAATAAGCTACTAAAGTTGCTTCCGTGATTTTCTCCTCCTCAAGTAGCTCCCCACAAGAAATCAAAATAAGAAAAAAAATACCCCTAAAAAATAAAATTGTTTTTCTCACGGTTGTTTTGACCCCATCATCCATAAAAAATAAAAATCTTTTGTTTGACTTTAAAGATTAACACCCAATATCAAAATGATAAAAACATTATCAACGCTATTATAATCTAAAAAAAATATCAAGCAAAATAAGTCTCTGTTTATGATTAGACGTCAAGCATATCAAAAAAAATTAAAATCTTGCTTAAAGAAGAAATGCCAAGCAAAAAGAGTCTTTGTTTAAAAAAAAAAACACATAAAAAAAAACATAAAATAATAAAACAAAGAGTATTTCTATTTATGATTAGACGTCAAGCACATTTTTTTTTTATATTCTTGACACTCTTTTTTAAACAGAGATTTTCTTTGCTTTATTATTTCTTCTTTAATTAAGCACATAAAAAAAAAGTTTAACCCAGTCGAGTGCCAACCCAAGTGCGGAAAAACTTCCAATTGATAGGTCTTCTCAGGCAGATTTTTTTGTAAAACTCATACTGTTCTCCATCCATTGATTTTCTAAGGGCTTTTTGATAACGAGGAAGAAGAACTTCTAAAGCATCAAAAGTAGAAACCCCCAAACGACCATCATCAGCAAGCTTGTCTTTTAACAGCCCGTAAGAACAATGATTGATGGCTCGCTGAAGAAACTTAACGGCTTGTTTTTGACCCACGTTAACAGCCGTATCAAAGAGCTCCATACGGACTTCAAAAGAAGAGATTTTGTGGCATTTAAGAGGAAGCCAAAAAGTGTTTTTATAAAAATCTTCAACGCTAGCTTGTAAAGAAAGGTGAGAGCTTAAGTTTTTAGGAAAAGCAGACTTGTTTTTTTTAAGCGTATCAATGGTCTTCCATCCAGACCATTTTGGGTGAAACTTACGAGAAACCCCTCGGTAAGTTTCACCCCCCCTATCATCTTTATCATGGACATAGCCGCCTTCATGATGGAGTGTTTTTTGTAAAATCGCTTGGAACGTTTGCTGCTCTCCTGTCGTTAAAATAAGTTGCTTTTCAATCCTTTCTTTGGCCTCAATTTGCTTGACAACCACCTTGCTTAACGACCGTTTTTCACTCATCTTCCCCAGCTCCCCAATGCCCAAAATAGACCCTAAAACAATCATAATCACCCCCTCCCCTATGCCTTCATAAATGGCTAAATATTCTTTTAAAATCCCTTGTAAAAAAGAAACCCTTCCCAAAAGAGGCGATAAAATTAAAATTAAAAAAAGACCCACAAAACAAAGAGCCGTTAACTGATACAAAAATGTTGAAAAATTAAGCTTCTTATGCTCGAGCTCCCCCATCAATCGACTGTGTTCTCTTTTTTCCCTCTCTTCCTTGTCCCCTGAAAAACCCGTTATTAAACTCTTGCTTTCTTTTAAAATATTCCCCACTCCACTTAAAAGATTGATCATTTTTTCTCTCCTTTATTTTTTTTTGATACTCTTAACGTTCTTTTTTATTTTTTTTTGAAACACTTCTTCTGGCATCAGCACCAAAGCCATCAGGGCCACAAAAATAATTAAAGAAGGGCTTAAGTAAACAATTTGTACCATTTCAATTTGGACCATTTTATTTTTCCTTTTTTATTTTTCCTTTTTTATTTTTCCTTTTTTATTTTTCCTTACAAGTTATCTTTTCTAAGTTGTCTTTTCTAAGTTGCCTTCTCTGAATTGTTTTTTTTCTTTTTTTAGAGCTACTTGGGGAGTTTTTGGGCTTAAGCTCAAAAGAGATTTTACTTTCTTTTAAACTCAGCAAAAAATGAAACCCTTCAAACAGCTTGATTGACAAAAAATGAAGTAAAAAACAAAAGGGAGCCATCAGTAAAAAATAAAAATCTCTCCCATCATCCCACGCCTTTTCACTCATTTTAAAGGTAATAAACACATACGGGCACACCATCACTGAAAAAGCAACGACTTTACGATGAAGATCAACACTTTCAATGCTTTCAAACGAATCCCTAAAAACCCACATCACCATAAATCGAAAGACTTCTGCCATGGCAATCGAAATCAAGATGACCCCTAAAATCATTGAGATGAGACTTTCTTGAGTTAAAAAAGAAACGATGTTACAAAAAAACTTTAACAAGTTTTCTTGATTAGAAAATAAAACTTCAATGAACGCCTGCAAGTTTTTTTTCTTTTAGTTTTTTTTCTTTTAGTTTTTTTTCTTTTAAAAGGCTAGAAAGGATAAGAAAAGGTTTTTTTTTACCGATGGGTAAAATGGTCTGAGTGAAAGTGGTCATTATCGATATTTAAAAAGGAAGAGGTCCCAAGTGTAAACTTTAAAAGTAAGTTTTAAGGTAATATCGTTATAGATCGTATTTCTAACGTGGCTTGAAAGCGAACGAACGCGATACTCTTTGCTGGCTAAATCAAAATAAAAAAAGCCTGCTGAAGCAATGTCATTGGAAAAAAAAATACTTTCACCTTGGAGGTCGGGAATATAACTTTGCGTCTTTGCAATGGCAGACTTTAAAACAAACTCAGACTTTAAAAGTCGGTTGTGGTCATTGCTTGCTCTGATAAGCGTGATGGGTGAGGAAGTGTTTAAATTAACATTCTTTAAAGTGTATTCAAAAAGAATGAAGTGCTTTGACGTACTGATGACATCCTGCTGGGCTGATGGGTCTGCAAGCACTGATTGAGAAGAAACAAGGACGTCATTAATCCGTAAACCGACACATTGATATAGCCCCATCGAGTTTCGAAGATAGTCTCCATTCGAATAATTAATGCGCATTTTAAGATGAGTATTAAGATACGTGTACTTTCTACCTTCCGATAAGAGATTGCGATGGATACCTGCTCCGGTGTCATTTGTTTGGTAATCGATGTTGCAATCTTTAACGATAGCCCACTTGGCTCCAATGGCAACCTGACGCTCACTTGGAGTCACATACCAAGGGGCAATATGAAGATAAATGTTTTCAACGGTCACTTGTTTAAAATCGTAGCCGTCGATGACCGTGGGGCCATAACCATGACCATGACGGTGGCCTTCAATTAAAAACTCCCCTTGGCTTTTTCCTTTGAGATGCAAGGTCCATTGGCTCAGATTTTGGCGTAATGCATCAGACAAAGGTAAAGTCTCACTCTGTGTGCTTAGTCGGTTCATCGTGCCCTCGTACTCTAGCATCAAGTTTCGATGCCCTAAAGCATGCAATCGGTCAAAATAACCACCACGGACAAAACCCTCAAAAGCTTCTTGAAGGGTAAAATGCCATCCTGCCAGACTAATCACTCCCCACTGGCGACAGTCATAAAAAAGAATGTCGTGCCCTATGACTTTTTTAAACAAGTAAAGCGGTCTCTTGTTTTGCCCAATATGAGGGTATTCAAAATTACTTATTTCTTGCCTTAGCACGCTTATTTCCCCTGATGTATCACAGAGGACGACTTGATATTCGTCTTCTAAGACTAAATCTGTAAACGCGATATCACGGGTGACTTGGATAGGCTTGCCTTGAATAAGGACTTCCCCTTTTTGGATGGTAAAACTAATCGTCTCTTCACTAGGATAGTAAATATCAATCACTTCCATCCCCTTGATAACGGCATTGTCTCTTCCTAAAGCCGCTCCCCCAGCATCTAGCCTTTCTTTTATCGTGTCGTACCCTCCCCTAGCACTTTGGACTTCTGCGTCACTCAGTGGGCTGCCTTCTATCTCTCTCACTCGGTGCTCAAGGTCATTGTGAGCCTCCTTAATCCCTTCAAAGTTTTCATTTAACACATGCGAGCTGGCAAAAGCCTTTCTTTTAATCTCATACAAATCATTGGCATTAATTTGACTCATTTTTTTTTTCTCCTTCCTTTCTTCCTTCCTTAATTAATTAATTAATTATTTTTATTTTTATTATTTTTATTATTTTTATTTTCAGATAAGTTTATTTTTATTATTTTTTTAAAAAAAAAAGCTTTACAAGTAGGGCGGAAAAGCGGGCGGCTTGCCTACAATCGCTTTAGTGGCTTGAAGGGCCAGTAAAGAAGGAAGTTCAAAATTGTCTTTTGTCAAAACCCCAATATCTCCCTTTTCGTCCGTATAAAAGTCATAAGCAAATCCAATATCATACTCTCGTGCTTCATCATAGCGACTGGCTGTAAAGGCTTTAAAAGTATTAAGACCCAAAATGGTCTTGTTTAAGGCTCCGCTTGCAAACCGATGAGAAACTTCGTTTACTTCAAAAATATAAAACAAGTCAATCGTCTTAACAAAAATAAACACTTTACTGCCAAGGGAAAAAAAAGGATACCCATTCCAAAGGACGAGTTTTTTAATTTGAGACAAGGTTTTGCTTTCATTGACGAGGAGTTTTTTAGCCAAGAAAAAACAAGCCACTTGATTTTGAAATAAAATGTTTTTAACATCCAAGCTTTTAGAATAACCTTCTTCAAAAAATTGACTCATATTAAACACGCTAGCCGAAATCGTTTTGTCTGCTTTGTCCCCTTGAGCTCTCATCAAGTCTCTGCCTCTAATTCGACTTATGACCCCTGGTTTCAAACGTTCAAAGAAAAAATACCTGACTTTGTTTCCCGCTTCATTTAAAGCCGTGAGCGGAAAATTAACTTTAAAGCTTCCCCGGCTGATAGTAGGAAAAAACTCTCCCGAGCCTAAATCTAGCTCAAAATAATCATTTTTTTCACCTGCTCTACTGGCAAACCTAATGTTTTTTAAGGTTTTTTCTGGTCCAAAATCACTCCCTCGTTTTGAAACATTGACGATTTTAAAACCTCTTTCATCATTTTGTTGAAACTGACTAAGGCTTTCGATTTCACCTTCATCTAAATTAAGGACCTCAAGGTTTTCATTTGGATTTCGAACCACTAAAACCTCCCCAATCTCTTTTTTAACCACCGAAATAAGCTCCAAATCAATCACGGACTTGGCGTATTCAAAGCACTTGTTCAAAGCTTCCAAGCAAGACATTCTTTCAATGTCTTCTAAATCAACCTCCCAGGGCCATTCTCCCCTCCCCCTTGAGTTTAATTGTTTAACCCTTTCATCCACTTTTTCCTTAGACAAAATCGCCAAATCTGCCCCCACAGACGTATCAAAAAGAAAGCCCGTGAGATGACTAAGACCCGCACTTTCTAAAATACTTTCTACTCCCCTTGTAAAAGACCATCCATTATCAAAAATAAAGGGAAGCTCATTATCGGCCAGCCGTCCAAAAATATCTCGAGCTTTGAGGTTGATTCGAGCTGATTTTTTTAAGGTCACTTCACTGATTTCTGCCTGGTCAATGCTAAAAAGATAATGCTTGTAATAAACCATTCGTCCCCTCAGCCGGCTACCGATATTCACCAAAAGCTTGTCCCCTACTTTAAAATTAAACAACCCATCATCTCCAATAGAATACTTGCCATCACTCACACTAGAAAGCGTCAAATCCAAAGTCGTGGCATTGCGAATAAAACGCAATTTACCCCTTCTGTTTTTTCCATTGGATTCACTAATTTTCAAACTTTCCACGTCGTTTAAAACCTCAAAAGTCTCCCCTCCAAAAACAAGCCCCCCCCCTTCGACTTGCTTGGAAACTTTCGCATCAAGAAGGTATTGGTCACTATTTTGCAAGAGATTTTTTATCTCAAAATCTTGTTCAAAATCAAGATCAATTAAGCTATCTGTTGAAAAAAAATCCATCAATTCCTCTTATAAAAGCTCCGTTGAACTCATTTCAATCTCAAGCACATGACAAACTTCAGATCTCTTTTCACCAGAAAAAGTAGGGGATAAAAACTGTTCTTCTTCTCCTACATAAGAAAGCATGACTGACAATTCATTTCTCTTAGGCCGTACAAATGATTTTAAAGGGTCCCCCTCCTCAAGCACAATGGCAATATGACGAGAGCTTTGCAAGTACGTCTGAAAAGCCTTTATTTGCCCATACACCATCAAAGCCAACAATTTTACTTCCAGTCGCCACCCTTTAATCTGCTTTTTAAGCGAACCACTGAGCGTTTGAGTCCTTGACGACACTTCTTTAAAATAAATCCTCGGTTCATTATCAATGATTTCAAACAATTCTTCGTTTTCATTTTTAAAAATCATTTCTTCTTATCCTTTTTTTAAAGCCCTTTTTTTCATTAAACCGTTTGTCCACTAAGACGCTGGATTTCATTTTGAGTTTCAATAAGGTCGACCGTATCAAAGTAAAAATGATTTTCAGTTTGATAATGTTGAGTTTGTTGGTTTTCAGTTTGATGCCGAGAAGAAGAAGGACTGAAACCTAAGGCGAGTTTTTCAAGAATGCTCGTGGGAATGACCGCAGAAGGAGAAGCAGGAGTAACAAGCTCTGCCCTAGAAAAATCACCGGGAATATCCCCAACAATAGCACTCTTGCCAGCAGCAATCAATCCTCCTGAAAATAAAGAAGGGGCTTTTTGCCCAAGAATAGCACTCGTTTGGGCCGCTCCCGTCGCCAAAACCGTCGCCGCATTAATCAAGTTTAAAGGAAAAATACTCGTTACAAGCGCTTTGGTCGCCGCCAAAGCCGCATTAATGATCGCAAGGCCTACCGATAAGTTTTGATTAAAAAAAAAGCCATCCCTCGCTCGCCTATTTTCTGCTTTTTCCAATTTCTTTTGAGTTTCCCCTCGAGCAATTTTCGCTTTCTCCACATCATCTTCTCTCTTTTGACGCCTCGCTGCAATCGCTTCTTCAGCAAGAACTTTTTCGTCTTCAAGCTCAACCTTCCTTAAAGCTTCCTCTTCATCCAAAATCGCTCTGTCTAAAAACGCCCGTTCAAAAACATCCGCTTCACTTTTTTTCTCCGCTCGTAACAACTCAAGCCTCTCTTCAATCCGATTTCTCTCAGCTTCTTTTTTTAAAGATTGCTCTTCTTCCCCTTTTCTTTTTCGCTTTTCTCTTTCTTTCTCATTAAACTCATTAAGCGCCCTCACCGCCGCCTTCACCACCTTACCTTCGGCTTCCAAGTTTTTTCTTAAAGCCTTGATGTCCCCAAATCCTTTATCAAAATTAGTCTTAAAAAATCGATTTAATTCCCCAAAAATCCCCCCTTCCCTAAACTTAAAAACTTCCTCAGTCGACTTAAGACCCTCTCTAAAAAGATTTAAAGCCCCCTCAACTTCATTAATTCTCTTAGCCGTATTATCCATCAAATTAACCCTTCCCTTCCTTTTTTTTAAACCAGCCTTGTTGCTTCTTTTCTAAATCATTCATCTCTTCGGTCATCTGATTCTCTTTGATTTTCTTTTCATGAAGATTCTTTTTTTATTCTTTTTTTATTCTTTTGTTATTTCTGTTGCTTTATTTTATAAAAATCTTTTCTCTCAAGATGATTTTTTTTGAGATTTTTTGAGGATTTCAGCATGGTTTATTTGAAGGCGGATTTTTTCTTTTTCAAGCTCGCGAGCAGCCTGAATCTCAAGAAACGTTTTTGCTCCAGGGTCATCCCCTTCACACCACCCCCAAAATCCATCCTCTCGCCCTCGCCCTCGCCCTCGCCCTGACTCTGGTAAGGTGAAAGATGACGAATCGAGTCCACAAAAAAAAAAAGTCTCGTCTGATAAAGTAAGATTTTTTTAAATAAATCAAAAAAACTTTCCACGTTTTCAAACCCCCACTTAAAAAAAGCCCCCTTAAGACCCCTCTCAGCAAAAAAACCTCCCTTCTTTCGAAACGAATACACCAAGTCTAACGCCGATAAATATAACCCCTTCTTCGTTAATAAACTCTCCTCAGCAAAGTTCCTCTCCCTAAAAAAAGTCAGTAAACGATCCTTATGCTCAAAAAGTAAAAAAACATCCAAAGCACTTTTAAGATGAAAACAAACACAGCGTCCCTTTCCTATCTCAACATAAAAAGGTTCGTTCCTCTTCAGCTCAAGAAACTTTAGCGGTTCATACTCCCAAACAAACTTAGTACCCTTTATCGAACGTTTAAATAAACCCTTCAATTCCTTCTCTCCTTCTCTCCTTCTTTTTCAAATCCTTTTCACCCTCAGCGATTTATTCTCTTAAATCTCCCTTAAAATCTCCCTTAAAATCTCTTAAGCTTCTTTAACTTTTTTTAAGTTTCTCTTAAACGACTTCGATAAGTTTCTCTTAATAAGTTTCTCTTAATAAGTTTCTCTTAATAAGTTTCTCTTAAACGGCTTCGACTTTTTTCATTCGAAAGCAATCCACTTGAGAGTTTTCTCTTAAAAGGTCGCTTTCTACTTTCCCACTCAGCGACAACGTTTTAAACTCTTGTCCCCCTACAATCCCCGTTGAAGAGGGATACAGCCGGATTTTAAAAACTTCAAATAGCACTAGCTCTCCTTTTTGATTGCGACTGACCGCCTGCAGGCAACTATGGCGATGATTAAATGACCCTGAGCCAATGTGCGTTTCCCCATACCCATTCTCATCTAGCCCACTCTTTTTACCCCCAAACACACCGGTGAACATCTCTAAACTAGAAACATTATTTAATGTCAAGCTAAGCGTCGCATCATTTCGAACCACCCCCGTACTTATCACTCTTTGAGGCACCGTGTCCGTCAGTAACTCCGCTTGAGTCGACTCAAACGTTAGCTCCCTCTCCCCTACGTCCCCAACAAAACGACCTAAATCTTTATGAATATTCGTTTCACTGTACTCCCTCGCATCGCCTCCCGCATACACCCTAATCTCTAGTCTTTCCCCATCCGTTAAACTTACCCTCCTCTTGTCATCAGCAATTAACACATTCTCCGTGCTATCAAAAATAACCTTCCCTTCTACTTTGTCAATCGCCTTAATCTTCGCTCTCCCTAGCTCCCCTCTCTCCCCCTTAAAATACAAATTGAAAAACCCTCCCGAAACAAAGTCATCCCATTCTTCCCTCTCTCTATCAAGCTCCAACCTTACCTTCGCCTCCCTCTCATCACTAAGCTCTAACACACTCCCCCTCTCCTCATACAACACAAACGACCCATAAAAATCATGGCTGCTAAGCATCAAGTCTTCACTCAATTTTTGATCTCTCTCATTACGATAAAACATCTTCTGTTCTCCTTTTTCTTCTTTCTTCTTTCTTCTTTCTTCTTTCTTCTTTCTTCTTTCTTCTTTCTTCTTTCTTCTTTCTTCTTTCTTCTTTCTTCTTTCTTCTTGATTTTTTTACAAAAAAAAAATCCCTGCTTTCTTTTAAAGACTAAAAACGACTCCCTTCTTCTGTCAAATAATCCAAGCTAAAAAAAATCTTCGCCTCCTCTCTTTTAAACATCACTTTCTCAAAAATAAACGCTTTTTTAATCTTCTTAATCGCAATGTCAATTTTAAGAAAAAATGACCCCTCTCCTTTAAAATCTCCCGTAAAATTAAAAATAAAATAAGCCCGATTGACCCGCTTCACTCCCTTTTCCCCACTCACTCGATCAAAAACTAACTCCCCGTTTCCCTCAATCCCTTGCTCCTGTAAAAAACCTCTCACCTCTGTATACAGCCCAAGTAAGTTTTCACCCTTAATCACCCTTTCTATCATTCCCTTCTTCTTCTTCTTCTTCTTCTTCTTCTTAAATTTTTTTTTTATCTTTTTATCTCATTAAAGACACCCCTTTTTTCTCCCCTCTCCCTTCTTTCACAAACAAAGCTCTCTTTGAAAAATAATGAAGGTATTTCTTCTCATACTCATCCCCTCGTCTTTCATCATCCCCCTCAAAAAAAGACCCTAAGGCCAGTTTGTAGTAATTGGCAAAAAATCGAAAAATAATGCATTGGTTAATAAATCTTTCTTGATACTTCATCTCTCCTTTCTCGTTTCGAAATCCTTCTCCCTTTGACTTGAAAAAATCCCCAAGCTCCCTCGCAGCCTCATCCAAGCCGCCTCTAAGTCGTAAGCATAAATTAAACCCATTGCCTCCCTTCGCTATCAGCTTCTCATCACTTAAAATAAGCTTGCCCTCTTCTTTCACAAATCCCTTCACAAACACCTCTCTTACTTCTCCACTCCCTTCCTCTTCTACCTCACCACTCGCTCCTATCACTTCCTCTCTCCTCAGCTTCTTAAACCTCTCATCAACTACAAACCCTTCCCCACTAGCCCTAAGCCGCCCCGAAAGATAAAAAAAATTATTAAAAAAAAAACCCCTATGTCCCTTCCTTAACTCATGCTCATAAATCCGATACGTCATCTTTTCCCCCACCCCACAATAAAAAAACCTCAGTAAAACTTCTCTCTCCTCTCCCACAGTTTCCCCCTCCCCCATCACCGCCACAGATAAACCAGAAAATACTTCTAAAATAACCTTCTCTCCTACCTTAAATCCTTCCGTCTTCACCTCAAGGTTGACCTCCCCTTCTATCGGCTTTACTCCATTCCATTCTTGCTCATTATTAAACCCTTCATTAAACCCTTCATTAAACCCTTCACTCCTCCTCAACAAACGACAATCAATCGCCTCATCCCCAGGAACATAAAAATGAACCCTGTCTTCACTCCCAACTAAAATCTCTCTCACTTAACTTCCTCTCTCTTAAAACTTCCTCTCTCTTAAAACTTCCTCTCTCTCTTAAAACTTCCTCTTATTTGATGGCTTTTAGAACATAAAAAAATTAAAGACTTGCTTAAAAAAAAATGCCAAGCAAAAAAAGTCTGTGTTTAAAAAAAAAAAAAAATCAGGGGGGAAAGTCGCCTCGCCCCCTCTGGGATTTGTCTCTGAGTTTAGGGATACTTTAAGATGATTTAGGAATGCTATCGTTTAGTTGGTCACTAAAAGAGACATCTTGATATTTTTCCTCTCGCCCACTCGCTCCCAGTTGTCAGCACTACTAAGGTCACTGTCAGCTGGATTCTTTTGCGTACCGGTGTATTTAAACCCGTTGGGGTGTAAGCCAAACTCTCTTCTAGAATAAAAAATCTCTTCCCCAGCCCCTTGATTGTTTTCAGGCTTGCGGTCAATCTCTATCTCTCTTGTCGTCACTGAAGCGTTTTGTCCAAACAACAACGCCCCTTCTCCCACTAAAAGAGTCACGTATTTCTTCTTCTTCGGAGACCCGTAACTGATAACAGGCATCTCGTCAGTCACAAAAACATTCAGCCCTTGATAGCGAGTGACCACCATTTCGTTCTTCGACGGAGACGTGTAATCAATCTGATCTAACGCACTGAGCTCTTTGGCTTTATCACTATGGAGAATGATCGAACTTAAACAACTAATCTCCCCTTTCAGCTTGTACGCTCCTTCAGTAATATTACTCGCACTCAACCGATTGCTAGAACCTATTGTCGAAAGCGCCACATTATCAGCTACCGTCGATTCATAAAAAAGATCTCCCTCTTCACTCGAGTTTGCTTTCGCATACAAGTAAATCCCTTCGATGATTTTAGAAATAATCCGCTCATATTCCCCTTGCCAGTAATGACTCAGCTGACTTAAAATATGCTCCACAGGGTCCGCTTTAGAAATACTCATTAAATAATTATTCCAATCCCAACTTTTAACTCGTAAAAGCTTGGCCGCTACATTCTCCCCTTGACTCAAACTCGAAGAATTAAGAGCCACCGTAGAACCATTCGCCGGCATCGATGAACCACTTAATCCCTTGAAAAATGGAAAATGAATGCTTTCATTCCCCACCACCCTATCAGCCAAAGGCTGAAAATAACTCACCGCTTGCGAACTAACAAACGGCCAAGTTTTATATATAAGCTCGCTTAACGTATGGGCAAACTCACTGCTTTTAACAATATCTGTTGTGCTTTGGGACACTTCTTTTCTCCTAATTATTAATATTAATAATAATAATGGTAATTCTTTAAAGCTCTCTCTCCAAGACCCTCTCTAAAGGGGCATCCACCCGACTCCAATAATAGTCCCCTTTTCTCTTCCTTCCCCTACCTCCTAACTTCATAAATCTTATAAATCTTATAAATCTTATAAAACTTATAAAACTTACAACAAGTTTTACTTCAAGCAAGTGAAAAAATGATGAAAAGTTCCCCTTTATCCTAAACCCAAAATCGACTTTGTCAACTTTTTTTTTTATATCCTTAATTACAGAAGAAATGTCAAGCAAACAAACCCTCTGTTTAAAAAAAAAATGTTAAAAACAGGAAAAAAATATCCTTGACATTTAACGACAAACAAAGATTATCTTTGCTTTTTTATTTTTTGTAAAATAAAGTTCTTAAATAAAGCTTTTCTCTCGACTCACAAAGGCAGTTCTTAAGCAAAGCCTTTTACCCATTCCTTTTCATCAATCTCTCAAAAGCCAACTGCACCGGTTTCAAGCTCCCCCACTCTTCCCCTCGACTGCCATCAAGCAATGGTAATCCTTCCTTCCTTTCGTTTCTCCCTTCGCTTCTTCCTCCCTTCCTAAGACCCATCTTCTCTAAAACCTCCACTTGCTTGCCAAGCGAAAGTGACCCTTCAAGACCCTTAAAAAACTCCCTCTCTTCCTCTCTAAGCCCTTTTAACAATCGAGCCTTCCCTCCTAAAAAAACCTCTTCACTTTCTTTCTCACTCTCTCTTAGCCCCCTCACTTCCTCTTTTAATGCCCCCACTTGCTCCTCCAACAACTTCCTCTCTTCCTTCCCCTCTCTCACCCCTTCCTCTAATCGCTCCTTCTCTTCCTCTACCTCATTAAGCGCTTCTTTTAATTTCTGATTCTTTTGTTTCACTTTGTTCCTAGACCGATACGCCAAACTTAACGCCTCTTTACATCCTTCTTCTTTACATCCTTCTTCTTTACATCCTTCTTCTTTACATCCTTCCTCTTTACATCCTTCTTCTTTACATCCTTCCTCTTTACAATCCCCCTCAGACAAACCTAAAAACCCTAAATCTTCCCTTCCTAAGACCACTTCCCCCTTCTTCTTCTTCTTCTTCTTCTTCTTCTTCTCCCCACCTGCCCCTTTCAATTCTTCTTCTTCTTCACTTTCTTCTTCTAATTCTTCTTCCACTTCCATTTCCTCTTCCTCTTCTTTTTCTACTTCTTTTTCTAGTTCTTTTACTGGCATTGTTTTGACTCCTTCTTTAATTTTTTTATTTTCTTCTTTTCATATCCTTGACATTTAATCATAAATATAAATACTCTTCCCTTCTTTATTCCTTCTTTAAGCAAGTCTTTATTTTTTTTTAACTTAAAATGTTTCGCTTCACTTGCTCGTTTTCTTCTTGATTCCTAAGCAGCCTTTCTTTAATCATCCCACGACCTACCCCTGGATTCTCTCGACCCACAAGGTCCACAATCGAAAGCCGATTTTGCTCCAGCAGCATCCCTTCATGAGCATCTTGCTCTCTTTGAGTCAAAAAGCTTTTTAATTCCCCCCACTGAGTCGTCATCTTAAAAGGTGAAAGCTTTCGCCCCAGTCCCGCTTCTTTAGCAACCGACCCCACTAGCGCCATCAGTGAAAAAAGCTTCTTCTCACTTGACTTGTATAATGGCACCACTTTCTGCCTAATCTCATCCAACGCAAATCGCTGCAACATCATCGCTTCAGCACTTTGTCTCACTCCTCTACCTCCACTCCCTTCACTCCCCAGTATCGCCCCTCCATTATCCGCAATCCGCCTCCTAAGCGTGTTTAGAACCTCCACATATCGACTGAGCTCTTCGGTAAACGTGTACCCATGAACCCCAATGCGGCCGTTTTCTCCTCCTCCTCTCGCCACCAACACACTCAAAGCATCTGTCGAAAATTGCCTCAGTTTTTCCTCAATGTCCTCACTTAAGTCCCCCGTTAAAATCATCTGCCGATACCCTCCCAATCTTAATAACGAATTTAAATGAGTCAAATGAACATTCATCTGTAACGTCCCTTCATACAACTCTTCATTAAACCCTCTCTCCCAAAAACTCATCCCCTTCTGCACCCTAAAGGCAACATACGGTATCTCATACCTCTTCAAATCTCCTTCATACCACTTATACGGGTTTTCTATCGACACCTTCGCTTTCGCTCTCTTAAAGTCAAGTCTCACCCCTTCCTCCAAATTATACACCCGATACTGTCCCACTCCCTCTCGATCAAGACTGCTCTTCCCATTCGTCCACACAAACACTTTCCGCCCTCCAACCCCTTTAACCCCTCCTTTTAAGCCCACTTCATTCACTAAAAGATTCATCTCAAAAGGATTCTCCTCGCTCTCCTCCACCTCAACAGCGTACGAAGGCACCGGAATTAACTCCATCTTCCCCCTCACCACTCCAATCCGAATAAACCCTACCCCAGTAATATTCGCATACTGGTCTACCACACTTAACCCATGCTCCACTTCCCCTTCACTCACCATCTCCTTGAATATCCCTTCGTCCCCTTCCATTTTGAAAAAAAACTCCCTCACAGGTGACTTCGTGTACAAAACCGTCTTTAAATCAATCATCTTCCTAAATAAATTGTCCCACGATACAATCATCGGTCCCAGTTTCTCATAATTCTCTCTCGAAAATTGCCCCCTCACTAACCCTTCCACTTCTCCCTTAAACACTCCCCAGTACATCTCAAACTTCTTTAAATCCCTCTCTCGCCTCATCGACCAACTTCTTAACCATCTCTCTTCCTCTCTCTTCTTCTCATTTAATAAAAACTTCATCTTCTCTTCTTCTCCTTCTTTAATTTTTTTTCTCTTTTTATGTTTTTTTTATGTTTTTTTTTAATTTTTTACTCTTTTATGATATACTTGTTCCGATCATATATATTACTGCTTGCTTGGTTATTTCTTCTTTTTTGCTTTTATAAAGAGGGAATAGCCAAGCATTTTGTTTTCTTAATTAAAAAATTAAAATAAATCTCTCTTTATCATTAAACTTCAAGTCACACATGTCATCGGTTTCTTCTTCCCAAAATAAACCGCCAAAAAGTAATACAACGCACTGCCCAAATGCGAATGCCCATCATGAACCGGCCGATCGCTCCCATCCGTTTTCCACCCACGTAGCATCCTCGCACTCAAAGGGCATTGTTTTTCACACACCCTAAGAACAGGTGAATATTCCCTCGCCAAAGATAAGTAATCAATCAATGGCTTCTTAACCGTTTGAATCTTAATCTCAGGTTCTAGTACCCCCGTCCAACTTAAAGGCCTCTTCGAATACACCGCCCCACTCCTCGCTCGCCCCGCCGGGTCAGCCGCATGTCCCCTAAAACAATACCCCTTCCTAAGAACCATCTCTTTACAAAATCCTGCCGTCTTTCCCCTCCCTTGCCACTCGTCAATCAACCGAACTTCAACATTAAATAAATCCTCCCTATCTCTCACCCCTTCCTCTCTCTTCACCACTTGTAAAAATAAAATAGCCGTGGGATCGTCTACCCCAAAATCCCAACTCGTCCAAACTTCCCCCTCTTCCTCTTCTAATAAAAAAGCCTCCCTCACAAACGTCTCTTCACTCACTTCATACACCCTCCTCTCCTCACTATCTTCCCATTCACCCAGTAAAAATCGACTGCGATTAACTCCCCTTAACCCCTTCTGCGACAACAAGTAATCTTCACTCACGTATAAATTGTCCTTCGTTAAAAAATGAAACGATTGTATCTCTTCCCTTCCTCCCTTCCCTCTCTCTTCTTCCTCTTCCTCTCCATTATTTCCTTTTCCTTTCCCATTCCCATTTCCATTCCCATTCCCATTCCCAGTCCCATTCCCAGTCCCTTTAGAAAATGATTTAACAAATGACCCGCCTCCCGTTTTAGCACCAGAAAAAAAAGTCTTCTTTTCAATGAAGTACTCCCTTACCCAATGCTCCCTGCCTTTCGGATTGCAATCACACACCAGTTTCGAAACTCGCTCTTGCATCAAGTCACGTCCCCCATGAAGCCGAGTAAGCAACTTCTCAAAATCTAAAAAATCAATGTCCGTAATCTCTCCAATAAAAATATCCGCCCATTCGCTTCCTAGCACCGCATCACGGTGGCGAGAGTTTTCAATCCCTCCCATCTCAATCACCGAACCATTCCTAAACACAATCTGCCTTTTCGCTTTCTCTTCTCTCCACTCTCCCCCTTCACCCCCCAACATCCGTTTTAAAACCCCAAGCAACGTCTGCTCATATACCGTCTTCATCACACTCGTCACCGTCTTCCTCACCACTAGCCTCCTCGTCTGCGGCATCAAACAACTCCTAGCTACAAAAAAAACACACAATAAAAAAGTCTTGCCAGCTCGACTAGCCCCATACAATAAAAAACTCTTCCCTTCTCCCCAAAGTCGTCCCCACACTTCCTTTTGACGCTCGCTTAAATCTACCATCCGATATTTTAAAATCTCTCTCCCATTACCTCTCTCAAAACCTCTCCCATTACCTCTCTCAAAACTTCGTCCCTCTCCCAAACTTCCTTCCTCCCCTCTTTCTCTTTCTCTTTCTCTTTCTCTTTCTCTTTCTCTTTCTTCCTTCCTTCTTTTGCCTTCAAATCGCTCCATCATCTCGACAAGCTTAATCAGCCCACGAGGGTCCTCTTTACTCTTCTCCATAAACCCTCTCACCATTTGCTCTACCCCTCTTAGTCCCTCTCCCTTTTCCCCAAACAAGTATTCGCTAATAAACCCTTCTATCTTTTCTAAAATCCTTCTCATTTCTATTTTTTTCCTCCCCTTGATACTTTTCTTTTAAACAGAGACTTATCTTCTCCTTTTTTTGTTTCGTTTCTTCTTCTTCTATCCTTCTCTTTATAAAATTAACCTATAAAATTAACCTATAAAATTAACCTATAAAATTAACCTATAAAATTAACCTATAAAATTAACCTATAAAATTAACCTATAAAATTAACCTATAAAGTCAACCTCATCTCTTACAAACAAACTTCATCAAAAACAAACAAACTTCATCAAAAAAAAAAAAAACTTCATCAAAAAAAAAAAAAACTTCATCAAAAAAAAAAAAAAAGTGTCGAAAATATAAAAATAAACATAAAAAAATAAAAAATATAAAAACAAAGAATGTTTATCTTTATCATAGAACGTCAAGCACATAAAAAGTTCGTTGCTAAACCTCAAACAAAGAAAATTAAAAACTTGCTTAAAAAAAAAATAAAAATTAATCTTTGGTTTAAAAAAAAATAAAAATTTTTTTATCTCTTCTTACGCGCCTTATCATAAACACAGACTTTCTTCGCTTGGTTATTTCTTCTTTAACTAAGAACTTAATAAAAAAAAACAAAATTAATTTCTGTTTATCGTTAAATGTCAAGCACATTTTTTTATGATATTCTTAACACCTTTTCTTTTCGGTGCCTCTCTTTTTCCACAAACTCTGGAAATAGCCTATCTACCTTCTCTCTAAGCTCTATCATCTGACAACGAGGACACTTCGCCCCAGCCACAAAGCCTCCCTTAAAACAAGCCCTCTTATCACAATGACACTTTAACCTCTCTAACATCTCTTCATCTCTCATCGAAATCGCTCGATTGTACACTTCCCTCTCTTCACTCGTGTATCCCCATTCTTTCAGCCTCTTTTCCTTTAGCCTTCTCATCAAACTCATCCCTTCTCTCCCCTCTCATTTTTTTTTTTTTTTTCCTCAAAACTCTTTTTAAAATCAAAAAAAAAAAAAAAGTCGTTTTTAGATTACGCCAGTTTCCTCTCCTGTCAATTAATTTTCCCTCCCCTCAATGTGAAGCAGTCACTTTAAAAACAATCCACACTCCTCCGTGCTTTTAAAACAGCAGCATTTTTTTTAATTTTTTCTTTTTTTTATGATATCCTTGACATTCGATAATAAATACATAAAAAAATTAAAGGAGACTGCTATGAGAGGATTGATTCATTTTTTTAGAGAGCTTGTCGGAGAGATTACAGAGTTGCTAATGGAGATTTTTGGGGAAAGAATGCGCTTACTGCTCAGTGAATTGTTAAAAACTTCTTTCATTGCGATTTTACTCATCGCCTCGCTTCAAATCTTAGAAATCCCCTTTTTTAATCAAATCGATGTTTTAGGGCGGACTTTAAACCTCATTGACCGACTAGGCGACTGGGCAGGGTGGTTGGCTTTATTCACAGCTCTTTACTTTATTTCAAAACAAACCAAATGAACTCCATTTTACAAAAAAAAAAAAGTAAATTATTTTCTTAATTAAAAAAATAAAATTAATCTCTGTTTATCTTAAAAAGTTAAGCATCTCAAAAAAAAAAAAAAAAAAAAAGTTGACCAACTCTTTTTTGGTTTTACAATTTACTTATTCTTGCCCCTTACAGCAATAAACCACCCAAAGGAGACCATCAAAGCCAATGAAACCTCTCGTTAACGAGTTTTCTTTAATTTTTAGCCCAAGCCTTTCAAAACACTTGGGACTCAAACAAGCCATTTTCTTGCAACAACTTCATTACTGGATTGTTAAAAAAATCGAAAAAGACCCCGAAAATCCAAAGTCTTTTTGGGTTTACAACACCGCAAAACAGTGGTGCGAGCAACTGCCTTTTTTGTCTGAAAAATCTTTCTGGCGACTTATCTCGTCTTTGAAAAAAAAAAACCTTCTGCTTGTCTCAAACCAAAACCGACTTAAGTTTGATAAAACTAATTGGTATTCTCTCCATTACCAAAACTTGCATTCTCTTTTTAAATGGCCTCTATCATCGGCCCCTTCATCACAACCAACTGCTTCATCACAATCCCCCAAAAGTCGTTTAAGCTCTAACCCTCCTCCTCCATTGTTTCCCACTCCTTTAGTCCAAATTGACCCTTCCCACCTGCCCCCTTTGACCCCCCCTATACCAGAGACTAACCCTAAGACTACTCATCCATCTATTTCTTTATCCATTCCTTCCCCATCACCTACTGATTTTTCTTTACCCCCTCAAGAGCCGTCATTAAAAAAACCCTTAGAAGAGAAAAATGTTTTTTTAAGTAAATCTCAAGTGGTCTTTTTGTTAAAAAAATATTCCAAGACCTTGCTTAGGAAGTTTATTAAAAAATTAAGCTTGTACAAGTGGTCTTCGGGAAAAAAGTACGCATGTGATTTCGCTGCAATTTTAAACTGGGTGGCCGTGGCCGTCTTGAAAGAAGAAAAAACAGCTTCGCGAAAACCTAGCTCAAGGGCTTATAAACTCCACCCCAATCAAAGGGCTCTTAAACGCTATTTGGAAATGGAAAAAAATTAAATACTTCATTTAAAAACTACCTTTAAAAAACTCTATTTAAGAAAAAATAACCAAGGAAAAAGTATTTATATTGATGATTAAACGTTAAGAACATTTTTTTTATGTGCTTAAGTGTTCTACGATTTACACACCCTCTCTTTGCTTGGCATTTCTTCTTTAACCCCGCATATAAAAAAAAATGTTAAGCACAGGAAAGAATAAAAAAGGAGTCAAAATGGACGTAGAGAAAAAGAAAGTGTTAAAAATGGTGATGAGTCTTTTTGAGTCAAAGCTCAAGCGATATAATGAAAACACTTTGGAAGTTTGGGTTGAGATGTTAAGGGGTTATGAAGAGAAAAAACTCAATGACGTATTTTTACAAGTCATTCGTAGTGGGGATGAGTTTCCTTCGGTTGGGAAAATGATTGAAATCATGGAGCACGGGGAGCTTTTAAATGAAAGCGAGCGTCAAGAAATCTACTACCGGCAAAAACGAAAAGAAGCTTTATTACTTTTAGAGGAGGCAAAGGAGGAATAAAAAAACAAGAAGAAATAAAAAAAAACGAGGAGGTAATCCGTGAAACATGGTGATAAAAAAGCAAGTGAGTTAAAAGGTTTTAGTGGTCTAAAGGGAGAAGTAAGTGTGTACTTGGAAGGGCTAAAAAAAAGACTGGGAAGGGAGGAGAAGGACAAAAGTTGTCCGCGATGTCAAGGCAAAATGGTGATGCTAGGAGGGAAGGTGTTTTGTGGGGAGTTTTGTTTTGAAGAAGAAAAGGAAGCGAAGAAAAAGAAGGACAAAAGAAGGATGAAGCTAACGATGTTTGATGAAAAGATGCAGCAACTTTTTTTGTCTAAAGGGAGGAAGGTGCCTTCGATTGAGATGGTGAAGATTTGGTGGGAGGTGGTTTGCGAAGAGCAAGAAGAAAGTTTAAGGGGTGGATTTAAAACGTATATGATGAGTCTTAGGAGTGATTTGCAAGTTTCTGTTTTATTGGATTTTGCTAGGAATAGCCGCTAAGAAAAGGCTTTATTTTAGAAGGAATAATAAAGCGAAGAGTATTTATATTTATGAAAAAAAATATCAAGCGAAGACAATTTTTGTTTGTCGTTAAATGTCAAGCTTTAACATAAAGTTTAAGAAAAAATAATAAAGCGAAGAGTATTTATATTTATCCGAAGAGTATTTATATTTATGATCAGGTGTGAAGCCGATCAAAAAAAAAAAAAAAAAAAAAAAGTGAAAAGTGTTAAGAACATAAAAAAAAAAAATCGTTAAATTTGAAGAACACAGGAAAATAAATAAGATACCGAAGACGTAGAAAAAACAATGGCTTTCATTTAAGAAAGAATAATGAACTCTATTTAAGAAGATAAAAAAAAGAAAAGAGGTAGTGAAAAGTATGGAAAAAATCAAAAATGAAAATAAAGAAACAGGAAGTTTTTTTGGAGAGAAGAAATTGGAAGTATTACTCAATCGAGTGAGGATGAAGATAAAATACGGCACTGACTTGACGATTGGAGAAGTGGCGGCTTACTTATCGCTGAGTGTGAGCAAAGTGAGGAACTTACTGGGGCTAGGGAAGGTTTTTTATGAAGGGAGGTGGCTTTTTTCGACTAAGAAATTAAACTTCATTCGGTTAGGACGTTCTATTCGGATACCGACGAAATCATTTTTACTGTTTTTAAAAGAGACGGAGAACGAAAAGGATGTTTAAAAACTTGCTTAAAGAAGAAATGTGAAGGAAGATTTGACATAAAAAAAAGAAGCGAAGAGTATTGATATTTATGATTAAACGTGAAGGACAGGAAAAAAGATAACATAAAAGATATCAAGGAGATAATAAAGAAACTTGATAGAATGGGAAAGGAATGCTAAGATGATGTTTTTGGTGATTAGAGGGGCTAAAGAAATAAAAAGGCCGTGAGAAAAAAGGGCTTTAAAGGGTTTTAAAGGGTTTTTAAAAGGAGGTGGTATGGGATGAAACGAACTGAGCTGGAAAGGAAAAAGAGAGACTTAAAAAAAAGAGAGAAGAAAGAGAAGTTGCTGGCAGAAAAGATTGAGCTTAGGGAATTAGTCCGTGGTGAAGTCCACAGCGAAGATTTTTTTAAGGAAGGGGGTGGAGGAGAAAAAGGTGGTATGAGGAAAGGAGCGGGAGTTTATATCAAGACATTAAGTGGATTATTTCGGTATGACGAGGAAGAGATTTACAATTTAAGTGACGAGAGGATTTTAAACGTGCTCATTGAGATAAAGGAGGTGGTACCGAGAACGAAATGGGACAATGTTTTGAGGAAAGCGATTAGGAGCACGAAGGTAAGGAAAAAAGAGAATGCTTTTATTGAGTTAAAATCTCTTTTGGAAGATTAAAGGCTTGGTTTAAGGCTTGGTTTAAGGCTTGATTTAAGGCTTGATTTAAGGCTTGATTTAAGGCTTGATTTAAGGCTTGATTTAAAAACTCTATTTAAGAAAAAATAACGAAGCGAAAAAAAGTCTTTGTTTTACAAAAAATAATAAAGCAAATTATTTTCTTAATTAAAAAAACAGAATTAATTTTTGTTTGTCGTTAAATGTCAAGCATATGAAAAAAGAATCATAAGATTTTAATCAAAGGGAAGAAGGCTATGAAAAAAAAGACTTTATTAATTTTATTGGTAATGTTGATGTTTTGGCTAGAGGTTTGGAGTGCTGATAGAGAGCGAGAAAGGAGCGGAGTGATATTAAAACGAGGGGATAATTTTTTTAAGGAAGTTTATTTAGAAGGTACACTTGAGGTTTTTTTAGAGAACAGGGTTGACTTTGGGACGGTTCAAAATGAGACGGTGGGGGGGCTTAGTGAGAGTGAGCGGTATGTATTTTCGCTAAGGGGAGGAGGGTATGTTTGGAATCAATTTTTTTATCAAGGCTTTAATATCACTGATAGCTTGATTAGTGGCAGTAGTTTGTATAAGCTTTTTCTTTTTGACAAGAGGTTGGAGATTAATGGGTCGAAGGGGCACTTTTCAATCGAGGACGATTTTTTGGGGGGAAGCGAATGGAGGATAGAAGGGCAGGTTTCTCCTTTTGGGGAGCGATTTTTTTTAGCGGATGCTTGGACGAGAGAGCTTGGAGGGTATTCTTCGGTGTATGAGAGGGAGGGCAATTTACTAAAGGACGAGGGGAAGAGGAGGGGACGAGTACCGTTTAGTTTTTCAGGGATGGTGAGGAAGGTGTTGAAGAGAGGTGGTGAGGAAAGGAATGAGGCAGGAGGAGGGAATGGGAGAGGGAGAGGAAATAATTCAGTAAGTGTGTTTGAAATGAGTTATCTTGAGATGAGGCGAGAGTTAAGAGAGATTGATTTTAGAGGGGAGGAGGGACGATATGAGAGTGGGTTTAGGCGATTGGGGGGACGGTTTGAAAAGAAGTGGACTAGTGGAGTGGGGGAAGGGGCTAGTGAGTGGCACTTAGGGCAATTATTTTTGGTGAGTGAGAATGATAATTTTGATTCTTATTTAGGGCTGGATAAGAGGGAAGGGAGAAGGTTAGGAGGTGGGACGTGGAGTAGTTTTTTAAAGGGGAAGAAAGGAGGGTGGGAAGGCACTGGGGGAGTGAATGTGTCTTATAAGAGATTTGAAGGGCAAGTGGGAGGAGAAGGAGGAGTAAGTTATAATGTTTTTGATTTAGGGGGAGAGAGGGTGGGGTCTTTTTTATCTCCTTTGTATGAAGGGGTGAGTGTGTCGGTTCCTTTGAAGGTAGAGCTTGATTTAGAGGGGAAGGGATGGATGAGGGGGACGAAAATAGTTTTAGATTCGAAGGATGATTTTATTTTCACATTTCCGGTTGTGAGGCGACGAACGCATGGGGTGTATTTTGAAACGGAAGAGGAACGTTTTTCACTTTACGCTAGGAGGGAGGTGTTGAGGGAAAGTGAGAGTTGGTTAAGTCATCGGTCTTTAGGGATAAAGGGATTTATGGATTGGTTTAAGGATAGGTTTTTTATGAGTGCGTGGGAGGTAGCGATGGAGGGGAGTGGGTTTATAATTAGAGGGGAGGAGAGATTATTTTTTATGAACGCGAGTTTTGAATTAAAAAACAGCTTTAATTTCAGCGATATTTTTGAAATTGAAATTGATATTGGGAAAAAGAACATTGGTTTAGAGAGCAAAACGATGTTATTTTTTTCCGACTCTTTTTCATCGAGTGAGAGTTATTACTGGGCGGATAAGAACGACAATCAAAGAGTAGAAGAAGGAGAAGTAAGTGAGAAGGTGTTTGATACGAGCGGAGGGAGATGGCATCGACTGAGGGAAGATTTAAGACAACCGTATTTGTTGTATTTGGAACTTCCTTTGAGGGTGAGGGCGAGTGAAGCGATTGGTTTTGAGTGGGGATTTTCTTACCGTTCGTTTAGGGACTTGTACTGGGTGAGTTACAAGGAAGATGAGAGGGAGGTAGGGTTTTTTGAAACCGATGAAGAAGGAAGGGAGTGGTATTTTTTAAAGGAAGGGGAGAAGGTCTATGAAGTGGGTAATTTTAATTTAAATGAAGGGTTGCTAAAAGAAAGGGTGAGTGAAGAAGAGTGGCCCAGGGGTCATTTTTTTTTAGAGCATCCTTTTTATTTATCGATGAGGCTTGGGCTTGATTATGAAAAGGAAGACATTAGGGCTGGGATTAGTTTCACGGCATTTTTAGTGATGATGATAAACAGCAGGGGAAATGGGGTAGGTTATCAAAGCTTGGGCTTACTTTCAGAACAAACGGCAAACCCAAACGGGTATCGATTTTCAGCGGGCAGAGGAGATGCTGATAGGGGGTATTTTATGAAAGCGTATTATTACCATAAAATCAATTCGCATTTTTCTAGCAGCTGGACTCTCAAGTATCGAGACGGACAACCTTTTGGGGTATCTGAGAGTCGAGTCAAAGAAACGGCTCTTGTGGGGGGAGGAAAAGGGAGGCAAGTGAGTTTTCAAAGAAGTAATGTGCATGGAGACAATATTTTCAATGGTAAGTTTGGCAGGAGAGAAGACTCTCACTGGGATTTAAGTGGGCGCTTTAGAGTTTATTTTTTTAAAAGCAAAAAAAAGAATCTCAGTTTTTTTTTTTCTGTGGAAAACCTCCTTGACTTGGGGTCTGCTATCCTAGAAGACACGTTAAGGGAGGAGGGCAAAAAAAATCGACTTGCTCTCAAAGTAGAGCCGCCTAGGTCTGTTAGTGTGGGGTTAGAAGGGACTTTTTAAAACCCCAAGAGAAACTTTAAATCTTGGGTGTATTTTGTAAGAAGCTTTAGAGAAAGGTATTCATTTTTTTGGTGAGCTTGGCTAGGAAGGCCGAGTCCATAGTTAAGGGAGGGGATGGAGAAGTCGGTGAGTTGGGCGACGTCTGTCCAGGCTTGTTTAGGGTGAAGGGTGAGAGAGAGGTTGGTGATGGCTTTTTTGATGAAGGAGTCAAAAAAAGGCGAAGAGAGAGGGGTGGCTCCTTTAGTGTTGGAGACAATTTCAAGTTTCATGTTAGGGGGAGTTTTAATTTTTTTTAGGAAGGCTGTGAGAGAAAAAAAGGCTTGACGGGGAGTGAAAAAAGGAGCGTAGCGATAATTGACTCTCGCGGTAAACTTGTGGGGCAAGGTGGTGAAACTTTTGCCGATGCGATTAGAGTGAGCATGAGTGATTTGAAAGACTTCAAAAAAATCAAGGCCACCGACTTTAATTTTTTTAGGTTTTAGCGTTGAAAAAGCCTTTAAAAACGAAACCGCTTGATAAATCGCATTGCTTCCTTGCCAAGGCCTAGCCGAATGAGCTGACTTACCAAAAAACGTCATCTCAGCATGCAAGCTACCCAAAGCCCCTAAGTGAATCATCCCTTCGGTTGGCTCTCCCACGATGGCAAGGTTTACGCTTTTAAAAAAAGCTCGATGATTTCTCAGCATCGAATACAGCCCGTTGTCTTCTAATTTGGTGCCTTCTTCACGACTATAAAGCACCACAGAAAGGCGGTAAGAAAGATGACGATACCTATTTTTTTGACACAAAAGCTCTAGCAAATGAAGGTACACCCCCACACTGCCTTTCATATCACTGGCCCCCCTGCCATGTAAAAAATCTCCTTTTACATACGACTTAAACCATTCTCCTACCACGTCCACATGCCCCACTAAAATCACATGCGGTTTCTTTTTCTTATCTTCCCTCTCACTTTCTTTAAACTCAACAATAAGACCATCGATTTCATTGCCCGTTAAAATCAGTTTTTCAAACACCTTTGCCTTCGACTTAAGTCGATTTTTTATAAACGTATAAAAAGGCTTTTCTTTATAAGTAGGGCTTTCAATATCCAACACTTGCTTGATGAGCTCCCCTAAAGCTTTTTCTTCTTTTCTCTCTAAAAGCGGTAATGGTTTTCCATTTTTTGTTTTTAAAGCTTGATAAACGGACACGGTTTCTTAATCTTTACCTAAACGGTCTTTTTTGGTTTCTTTCCCCTCAGAACTTCTTCTCTCGGAACTCCTTCCTTCAGAGTTTCTTCCTCGATCGGAACTTCTTTTTCCTTCTGAGCTCCACGTTTTAAAGCCTCGTCCCTCGGAACTTCCTGTTTTAAATCTTCTTCCTTCAGAACTTCGTCCCTCAGAACTTCTTCTCTCGGAACTCCTTCCTTCAGAGTTTCTTCCTCGATCGGAACTTCTTTTTCCTTCTGAGCTCCACGTTTTAAAGCCTCGTCCCTCGGAACTTCCTGTTTTAAATCTTCTTCCTTCAGAACTTCGTCCCTCAGAACTTCTTCTCTCGGAACTCCTTCCTTCAGAGTTTCTTCCTCGATCGGAACTTCTTTTTCCTTCTGAGCTCCACGTTTTAAAGCCTCGTCCCTCGGAACTTCCTGTTTTAAATCTTCTTCCTTCAGAACTTCGTCCCTCAGAACTTCTTCTCTCGGAACTCCTTCCTTCAGAGTTTCTTCCTCGATCGGAACTTCTTTTTCCTTCTGAGCTCCACGTTTTAAAGCCTCGTCCCTCGGAACTTCCTGTTTTAAATCTTCTTCCTTCAGAACTTCGTCCCTCAGAACTTCTTCTCTCGGAACTCCTTCCTTCAGAGTTTCTTCCTCGATCGGAACTTCTTTTTCCTTCTGAGCTCCACGTTTTAAAGCCTCGTCCCTCGGAACTTCCTGTTTTAAATCTTCTTCCTTCAGAACTTCGTCCCTCAGAACTTCTTCTCTCGGAACTCCTTCCTTCAGAGTTTCTTCCTCGATCGGAACTTCTTTTTCCTTCTGAGCTCCACGTTTTAAAGCCTCGTCCCTCGGAACTTCCTGTTTTAAATCTTCTTCCTTCAGAACTTCGTCCCTCAGAACTTCTTCTCTCGGAACTCCTTCCTTCAGAGTTTCTTCCTCGATCGGAACTTCTTTTTCCTTCTGAGCTCCACGTTTTAAAGCCTCGTCCCTCGGAACTTCCTGTTTTAAATCTTCTTCCTTCAGAACTTCGTCCCTCAGAACTTCTTCTCTCGGAACTCCTTCCTTCAGAGTTTCTTCCTCGATCGGAACTTCTTTTTCCTTCTGAGCTCCACGTTTTAAAGCCTCGTCCCTCGGAACTTCCTGTTTTAAATCTTCTTCCTTCAGAACTTCGTCCCTCAGAACTTCTTCTCTCGGAACTCCTTCCTTCAGAGTTTCTTCCTCGATCGGAACTTCTTTTTCCTTCTGAGCTCCACGTTTTAAAGCCTCGTCCCTCGGAACTTCCTGTTTTAAATCTTCTTCCTTCAGAACTTCGTCCCTCAGAACTTCTTCTCTCGGAACTCCTTCCTTCAGAGTTTCTTCCTCGATCGGAACTTCTTTTTCCTTCTGAGCTCCACGTTTTAAAGCCTCGTCCCTCGGAACTTCCTGTTTTAAATCTTCTTCCTTCAGAACTTCGTCCCTCAGAACTTCTTCTCTCGGAACTCCTTCCTTCAGAGTTTCTTCCTCGATCGGAACTTCTTTTTCCTTCTGAGCTCCACGTTTTAAAGCCTCGTCCCTCGGAACTTCCTGTTTTAAATCTTCTTCCTTCAGAACTTCGTCCCTCAGAACTTCTTCTCTCGGAACTCCTTCCTTCAGAGTTTCTTCCTCGATCGGAACTTCTTTTTCCTTCTGAGCTCCACGTTTTAAAGCCTCGTCCCTCGGAACTTCCTGTTTTAAATCTTCTTCCTTCAGAACTTCGTCCCTCAGAACTTCTTCTCTCGGAACTCCTTCCTTCAGAGTTTCTTCCTCGATCGGAACTTCTTTTTCCTTCTGAGCTCCACGTTTTAAAGCCTCGTCCTTCAAACTCTTTTCCGCCTAAATCTTTTTCTTCTAAATCTTGTCCTTCTAAATCATCCCGATTTAAATCTTCGTCCCTCAGAACTTCTTCCTTCGGAACTTCTTCCTTCAAAGCTCCACGTTTTAAATCTTCGTCCCTCAGAACTTCTTCCTTCGGAACTTCTTCCTTCAAAGCTCCACGTTTTAAATCTTCGTCCCTCAGAACTTCTTCCTTCGGAACTTCTTCCTTCAAAGCTCCACGTTTTAAATCTTCTTCCTTCAGAACTTCTTCCTTCGGAACTTCTTCCTTCAAAGCTCCACGTTTTAAAACCTCGTCCCTCAGAACTTCTTCCTTCAGAGTTTCTTCCTCGATCGGAACTTCTTCCTTCAAAGCTCCACGTTTTAAATCTTCGTCTCTCAGAACTTCTTCCTTCAGAGTTTCTTCCTCGATCGGAACTTCTTTTTCCTTCTGAGCTCCACGTTTTAAACCTTCTTTCTTTACTTTCTCTAAGCTTTCTTTAGGTGAGTTTCTGGGGGTAGATGAATCATCTTTTGAAAAAAAAGAAGAATCCTTTTCACTAGATTCATTTGAAGATTCTCTTGAAAGTTCGTTTGAATCTGCTTTATTAAAGGTCACGGGAGTATTGGTTTTTATTGATAATCGGTTTAAAGTTTTATTAGTTTTAGGCTTTATTAATGACGATTTTTTTTTAATTGATTTTTTTCAAAAAAAGATTATTTTACTTACTTTTTTACTTACTTTATAAGATTATTTAAAATTATTTAAGATTATTTTATTTATTAAAACTTTATAAGAAAAAAAATACTTTTAAAAAGAAAGGTTCCACTTTACAATTAAACACTTAAACACTTAAACACTTAAACACTTAAAAAAAAAACAACTTGATTTTAACAAAAAAATAAGTTTACCATCAATTTTGATAATAAGTTAAGGAGTCAAAAAAAATGAGCCAAGAAAACGAAAAACAAACAAAAACCATCAAAGCAGAAAAAGGACAAATTAGTGTCGACACTGAAAATCTCTTCCCCATTATTAAAAAATGGCTCTATAGCGAAGAAGATATCTTTTTAAGAGAATTGATTTCCAATAGTTTTGATGCCATCACCAAGCTAAATCAACTCAGTGATATGGGTGAATACAAAGGCAAGCTTCCAAACCCTCTCATCAACATTATCATCGACAAATCTAAAAAAAGCATTAGCATCATTGACACCGGTCTTGGCATGACTGGAGACGAAATTAAAAAGTACATCAATCAAATTGCTTTTTCAGGTGCTAAAGAGTTTATGAAAAAATACGAACAAACCAATAAAGACATGATCGGTCATTTTGGTCTAGGTTTCTTTTCATCCTTTATGGTCGCTGACAAAGTAGAAATTGAAACTTTATCTTATCAGAAAAATGCCACCGGAGTCCTTTGGCAGTGTGATGGGAGTACTTCCTTTACCATTGAGCCTCTGAACAAAAAGACCGATATCGGCACAGTCGTTCGCCTTCACCTAAACCCCCAAGCGGCAAAAATCTACCTTGAAGAACAAAAAATAAAAGACCTCGTTAAAAAGCATTCTAATTTCCTTCCCGTCACCATCCAAGTCAACGGTAAAAAAGAAAACGAAATGCTAGGATTATGGGCAAAAAAACCTTCTTCCTTAAAAAAAGAAGATTATCAAGCTTTTTATAAAAAACTCTTTCCTCTTGAAGAAGAATCTCTTTTTCACATTCACCTCAATGTTGACTACCCATTTAATTTAAAAGGTATCTTGTATTTCCCAAAGATTAAAACAGAAATCGATTTACAAACCAAAGGACGCATCAAGCTATTTTGTAATCACGTGTTTGTTTCTGACAACATTATTGATATCATTCCCCCTTATCTAAACCTCTTAAGGGGAGCTTTAGATAGCCCCGACATTCCGCTAAACGTTTCGCGTTCGTTTCTGAAAAAAGACCTAAAAGTCGAAAAAATTGGAAAGCACATCATTAAAAAAATTGCCGACAAGCTAAACGAACTTTTCACTAAAGAAAGAAAAAAATATGAAGGCTATTTTAATAATATTCATCCTTTCATCAAGTTTACCATTTTAAGTGACACCGATTTCTTCGATAAAATTCAAAAAAGTTTCCTTTTTAAAACCATCAAAGACCAATTTTTAACCCTTGACGAACTCAAAGAAAAAAATCAAACTCAAAAAACTTTTAAAGACATCCTCATCTACACTTCCCATCAAGACAAGCAGCTCCCCTACATCACTCGCTACCAAGACCAAGTCTCTGATATCCTCGTCTTAGACAGCCCCTTGGACAATCACCTCATCGGGCAATTAGAAGCCAAACTTTCTCCTATCAAGTTTATGCGAGTTGACTCCAACTTTCACGAAGGAGCCCCTAGCCCTAAAGACAAAAAAAAAGAAGACCCCCAAGAGGAAAAAACCTTAAAAGAAGCTTTTAAACTCGCTCTTGAAAATGACAACCTAAACATTGAAATCAAAACAGACCCCAAGGGGACTTTTGCCCTTACCTTTGTCCAGTCTGAGCAAATGAGACGATTTAGCGATATGTCTAGTTTAATGGGAAACAGCTCTTCTACCAGCTTCCCTTTACCAAAAACCTTAGTCATAAACGACCATCACCCCATGATTAAAAAGCTTTCCCAAACTCTAAAAACAACCCCCTCTCAAACAAACAAAACAGAAAAAACAATCCCTAATAAAAAAGAAAGTGAAAAAAAAGAAGCAGAAAAAAAACCCTCTCTTTCTCTTTCTCCTTCCTTTAAACAAGCCGTCCTCACTCTTTATGACATTGCTTTACTCGAGCAAAATGACCTTAAAGGACAAAACTTAGAAAACTTCACCAAGCGTATCCTAGGGGGACTTGAAAAAACGTTTTAATTTCTTTTTTGTGCAAAGCTCTCTTAATTTAGAGATGCTTTTTTTTAGAAGGGAGTGTTTTTTCTTTTTCTAAAAGAGGAGATGACGGTTTCAAAAAAAAACGAGCTAAATTGAGTAGGGTTTGTTTTTCATTGAGAGAGGGTTCGTCGAGGACTTTTTCAAGGAGATGGTTTAAAATAAAGCCAATGGTTTTAGAAGGCTTTAAAGAAAAAGTCTTGATAAGGTCGTGACCACTCAAGTCTAAATCAGTAATTTTAAGAGCATTTTCTTCCAAGAGGCATTTAGCAATTCGTTTTTTAAACGCTTCGATTTGGGGGCAAGTTTTTAAACGCAAGCCATTGCCCATGCGATCAGCTTGCCTGAGTAAAAACAAAGACTCAAGGTTTTCTTCGCCCACTCGTTTTAAAAATCGTCTCACCGCCCCGTCACTCCATTGCTCGGTGTAATGAAACATGTGATTTGCAATGAGGTGAGAGGTTTTTCGGATTTGGTCTTTTGAAAAACAAAGGCGCCTCATCACCTTAGTCGCTACTTTTGCCCCGATGATTTCGTGATTGTAAAAAGTGCATTCGGCTTCGGTTTTCCCTGGTGAAATGCGTTTACAACTTGGCTTGGCAATGTCATGAAAAAGAGCACTGAAACGCAAAACTAAATCATTTTCACTAGGTAAAAAACTTTTAAGGACATGGAGCGTATGATGATACACGTCATATTTGTGATATTTATTTTGCCTCACCCCAATGGTTTTATCAAGCTCAGGGAGGATTTTCTTTAGTAAGCGAGTATCACGCATCACCTCAATCCCCAAGTCAGGGTAAGGAGCGGTCAGCATTTTGATTAACTCATCCCTTAGGCGTTCTTTAGAAATCATCTCGAGTAAAAACCCTTTTTCTCTCATCGCTTCTAACGTCTTTTTTTCAATCTCAAAGCCTAGCTTTGAAGCAAACCGACATGCTCTCATCATTCTTAATGCATCTTCTTCAAAACGTTTTTTCGGCTCCCCAATGGCTTTAATTTGTTGCTTGACTAAATCTTCCTTCCCTTTGAAATAATCCAACACCACCCCCTCAGTGATATCATAAGCAAAGGCGTTAATCGTAAAATCACGCCTTCTCAAGTCTTCGCTAAGGGTGCGGGAAAAAGTGACCCGATCAGGATGACGGTGATTTTTAAAAGCCGATTCACAACGATAAGTCGTCACCTCGTAAGATTGTTTTTCAATCAAAATCGTCACCGTCCCATGCTTGACACCCGTGGGAATCGTCCGTTGAAAAAGACCCATCATTTGCTCTGGTAGTGCGCTAGTGGCAAAATCAAAGTCTCCTCTTAGATTGCCTTTCTTTTTTCCAACCCCTTCACCAACCCTTAAAGAAGAAGATGTACCCTCCTTGCTTCTTCCAAGTAAAAAATCTCGAACACTCCCCCCCACAAGGTACAACTCAAAACCTCTTTTTTTAAAATTAGAATACAAAGTGTAAACTTCTTTAGGAAGAGGAATTTTAATCGATTCTTTTAATAACATTTCTTTTGCTTAAAAAGAAAAAAAAAAAAATTTGCCGTTTATCGTTTTGAAAATTGAAAAGATTTTCTGGCTTTTTTATGACCATACATTTTTCTTTGTGTTTTTCTAGAATCTCGAGTAAGAAGACCATTTTTTCTAAGAAGAGGCCTTAGATTGATTTTACTCTGCAGTAAAGCCCTAGAAATCGCTAAACTTAAAGCCTCTGCTTGAGCGCTCAAACCTCCTCCATCAACCCTCACAATCATATCAAATCTCGCTTGTTCCCCTGTCACTTCAAAAGGACGATTGATTTTAAAAATCAAGCTTTTTCGCATAAAGTAAACCTCTAAAGACTTTCCATTACAAAGTATTTGCCCAGTGCCTTGTTTAAACCGAAGGCGAACAACCGCTGTTTTTCTACGACCAGTCGTTGTTTGATAAGGAGATTTTTTTTTCATGACGATGACTTACGCTTTTCTTTTTTTTTTAAGGCCTTTTTTCTAAAAGGAACTATCTCCATTTTTTTAACACCCTGAACCTCCCCCCCATGAGGGTGAACACTACTAGGATAAACTTTCAAGTTCTTCTTAAAAATTCGCCTCCCTAAACGATTTTTAGGCAACATCCCCCTAATCGCCTTTTCTACAATAAAGGTTGGTTTTTTTGCATGCAAATCTTCATATACCGTTTCTTTTAGCCCCCCCACATATAAAGAATGCTTAAAATATATTTTTTGTTGCCATTTTTTGCCCGTTAAACGAATGTCTTTAGCATTAATCACCACCACTTTATCTCCATTATTAGTATGAAAATCAAAACTCGCCTTATGCTTACCCATTAAATAGCCACTCGCTTCACTCGCCAGCCGCCCTAAAGGCAAACGAGAAGCATCTATTAACAACCACTCTTGTTTAATCTCTTTTTGTTTTAAAAAAAATGTCTTCATGTTGATTTGATTAAGTCGTTTTTTTAGATTAATTTTTATTTTAAACAGATTACGAGCTGTCTTTATAAAAAAAGTATTATAACATCATTTTAAATCATTTTTTTCTCGTTATTTTTTTAATTTTTTTTTTTGAAGAAGTTCGTAAAGGTGATGTTAAGGGTGATTTTTGAGAAAAGAAAAAGTCGTTTAATGTTTTTCTTTCTTTCAAATAAAGCTTTTGTAAAGAAATAGCTTTAGAGAGGTAGGCTTTATTTTTTTTGGGATTTTGAAAATAATGGATGTAATGAGTGATGGCAACTTGTAAAAGTTGGTGTTTGGTTCCAATCAAGTCGTTGGTAAAAGGCAAAGAAGCCACTTGCGAATGCATAAAATGAAGCCTAGGCAAAACAAACAAACGAAGGTCTTTTGGGGTATTGAGATTGGTTTTAAGACCAAATGCAATGGGGGAAACTTTTGACAGCTTAAAGAGATTGGTGTAAATGGCAAAATGAAGGTAAGAGAGAGGATGCTCTTTGGGGAGGTTTGGGGGGGGGAAAGATTGAGCAAGAGCTTGACTCAAAGGGGGGGGAGTGGCAGCCATTAAATGGCTGACTTTAAACTTAAAAGAAAGGAGACTAAAAAAAAGAGGACTAAAAGAAAAGACACAAAGGGCAGGAAGGGCAGAAAGGGCAGAAAGGGCAAAAGTGTTTTCATCCGACAAACCCCCTGGTGAGGGTGCTTTTCTAAGCCTTTCACTAAGCATTTCATTAATAAAGACATTTACAAAAAAATAAACAGCGAGGTAAAAAGATTTTTTTTTAAAAACCAAACACATCTTTTAAGCTATATAACCCAGGAGAAAATCCATAAAATCTCTTGACAGATTGCAAGACTCCTTTACAAAAAGCATCACGGGTAATGGCGGTGTGTTTAAGGGAAAGGACTTCTTGTTCACTTGCTAAAAAAACCGTATGCTCACCGATAGTCCCCCCTAGTCTAAGTGAAAAAAGACCAACTTCATTTTCTCTTCGTTTTTGATTCTTTTCAGTCCTTTTAGAAACAAGCCTCAGCTTATTTTTATTTCTGCCTTGTTGGCAAGCGTCATAGAGCATCAATGCCGTTTTAGAAGGAGCGTCAATTTTTTGATGGTGGTGGTTTTCAATGATATCAATATCCCATTCTTTTAGCTGCTGACTCAATTGTTTCACCACCCCTTTTAAGGCATGAACCCCAATAGAAAAATTGCCCGATTTTAAAATAGGAATCCTCCAAGCATACTTTTCAATCTTCTTTTCTTGCTCATCACTAAAACCTGTCGTGCCAATCACATACCCTAAAAACTTCTTTTCTTTCTTTAAAGACCCACCAGCTCCCTCTTCTTTTTTTTTGATAAACGCCTCTACTCGCTCCAAATGCTCCATCGTCCCCTCCGGTAAAGAAAAATCAATCATCACCTCACTCTCTTCTAAACAGCTTTCTACCAACCTATCTCTCACCAGTAACCCAAGCGGAGCAAGCGATAATAAAACCCCATAGTCTTCATTGATAAAACGACTTTTTTTACAATCCACCGCCCCAACTAATTCAAACTCTTTTTGAAGTGACAAAATTAATCGTCCATTGACTCGCCCCATTCTCCCATTAGAGCCAATTAAACTTACTTTTAGGGGGTTTTTATTCGTCTTCATTTCGCAACCTTCCTAAGAGCAACCTTCCTAAGAGCAACCTTCCTAAGAGCAAACTTCCTAAGAGCAAACTTCCCAAGGGTTTGAGACCATAAAAAAATAACCCCCGCCAAACACCTTCCACCAAACGCCTTCCACCAAACGCCCGTCTTTAGCTCAATCACCAATGACCGTTTTTAAATAAGGTAAAACACGCTTGCAATAACGAATCAAGTACGCAAGCTTTTTTTCTTCCTGACTCATCGCAAGCATTTCTTTTTTTGACCCAAAGCCCATTCCCATAAAATTAATCATATCGTAGTAAAAAAGGTCTTCTCCTAAAGGCGACTCTTCACCTAATTCACTTTCAAACAAAAATCGGATTTCTTTAAACTCTTTAGAGAGTAAAACTTTGAGACTTTCGATTTTTTTAGGATCGGATTTTTTTTCTTTTAAAACTTGAACCTTTCCCATTAAGTAAGGTTTGGGTTTTGTTTTTGACTGGGGGTAAACATCCCTTAACTTAAAGACTTGTTTGCCAACAATATCCACTTGGATATTACCATTAAAATGCCTTTTAGAAATCTTATAAACCGACGCCATCGTGCCGTAAATACTCCTGTCTAAAAGAGGCGCTTTGTTTTCACGTACCGAAAGTAAGCCAAAAGGTTTCTCAGTTTCTTCACATTCTCTAATGAGCTGTAAGTATCTTTTTTCAAAAACATAAAGCCTCTCTTCTTCTCCAGGAAAAAGAATCATCTCTAAAGGATAAAGGGGAACTTTTTTCATAAAGGCTTTATTTTTACTTTATTTTTATCTAATTGAAGAGTACCATGAGGCCAAAAAACTTTCAATCATGATTTTTAAAAAAAAAAACAAGTTTGATTTTTTTTCCATTAAAAGTTTTTTTAAAGATTATCTATGTTTACAATCCTTCAATACTTCTTATATACTCACAAAATTCAAATTATCATTAAAAAAATAATTAAAAAAACACCAAAAAAGCTTCAAAAAGAGTTTTTTTTCTTAAATCGAGGTAAAAAACTAAGACCTCGACTCATGTATCAAGTCGCAAAATCCTTTAACATCCCCCCTAAAAAAATTATCTTTCAAGCAGCCATTTTAGAAATCATCCACTCTGTTACCCTCTTACATGACGACATCATCGACAAAGAAAGCAAGCGGCGTGGTAAAAAAACGCTCTATCATCAAAAAAAAAATCAAGCCTCAATTCTCTTAGGAGATTACCTGCTCTCTCTTTGTCTTGAAACCTTGTCTAAAACTTCCCCCCCTTGGCTCCAAAAAGAGTTTTACCAAAAAATTAAAGAAGTCTGCCTAGGTGAAATCAAACAAGACATGGAAAATCAATTTGAAAAAAAACTCTCTAAGCAAGATTGCCTCCTCATCGCTAAAAAAAAAACCGGTGCCCTCTTTGCTCTTTGCTTTAAAACCCCCCCTTTACTAGCCGGTATGCCAAAGCCTATCACTCGCTTCGCCGAAGAATGTGGCTACGCCTACGGGACTATCTACCAACTACTCGATGATTTAAAAGACATTAAAAAAGATAACGCTCTATCAAAAAATCTTAAAAACTTTAAACATTGGACTCTTCCTAGCGTCCTTTGGGTAAAAAAAAGCCCCTCTACCTTTAAAAAATTTCTCCTAAGCCCTTCTAAAACCATCCCCCCTGTCCAAAAAAACTTTTACACTCAAGGCATTTTAAAAGAAATCAATGCCCTCCTCCAGCCCCTTGAACGCCAAAAAAAAGAAAATCCTCTCTTTACGCAACTGCTTTACCTAGCTAAAACAGACTTCAATTCCTTCCTTAAAACAATTCCTTTTTTTTCTTCTTCTATTTTTTCTTTTTAATGGATTTATTTTTTTTAAAAAAAAAGAAAGGGTAAATCTTAGGTTAAAGAAGGTTTAAATAAAGAAGGGTTAATTTTGAGTGAGAAGAAATGGATTGTATAATTTAAAAGAGTGATGACGATGATTAAAAAATGGTTTTTATTTTTAAAAAAGATTTTTAAGGCTTACTGGGTCTTATCAAAAGGAGGGATTGTCTTTTTAGTGGTGATTTCAGCGGCCATGGGGTATTTTGTACAAGGGGGTCGATTTACAGAAAAGCTGTTTTTATCTGTGATGATTTCTACCTCTTTGGTGTGTGCTGGAGCGGGTGCGTTTAATCACTTGCTTGAAACGAGTGTTGATAAAACCATGAAACGCACTCAAAATAGACCTTTAGTGATGGGCCATATTTCTAAGTGGCATGGCTTTATATTTGCCCTAGTGGTTTCAGTCCTTGGGCTTTGGATGATGTGGGAAAAAGTTTCTATTTTAATGATGGTAGGCGGAGCGACAACGATGGGACTGTATTTATTTATGTACACCCCTCTAAAGCAAAAAACAAAATACAACACCTTAATTGGAGCTATCCCCGGGGCACTACCTGTTTTAGGAGGAGGGGTTGCTAGTGCCACCACCCTCAATGAAATGAAAATCAGTGGGAGTGTTTGGTTGTTATTTGCTTTAGTGTATTGCTGGCAACACCCTCATTTTCATGCCATCGCTTGGCTTTGTCAAAAAGATTATCAAAACAGCCGCTTTAAAATGCTTTCTAATGACGATGAAAAACTAATGTTTTTTCATATGATTTTCTTTACTTTCTGTACTTTTTTATTATCAATGTTACTTTTTTTAACAGAACAACTCAGCTTTTTTTATTTCATTCTTGCCTTTATTTTAGGGGTTTATTTTTTATACATTACCCTCAAAGTTATCGAAAAAAGGCATAAAAAAGAAAATGCTAAGAAGGTTTTATGGGCTTCTATTGTGTACATTCCCTTACTCTTTGCTTTCCTTGTTTTAGATCAAGTCTATCTTTCTCTTTAACTTTAACTTTAACTTTAATTTTAGCTTTGCCCCACCGATAAAATAACCTTATGAAAAAAACCTCTCAAAGTTTCAAAAAAAAAAAACAGCGTTTTGCCTTTTCTTTTAAAATAAGAATGAGCCTTATTTTTACTCTAATCTTTTTTCTGGGCCTTTGTTTTTTTTATTTTATTTTCACCCCAAAGACTTCACAAAGCCCAAATATTTTAAAGACTCTTTCGTCTTATTTTCCAAAAATTAATGTTTCTTTAAACGCTCTGACAACTCTTTTCATCACTTTGGGGCTTATTAGTATTTACAAAAAACATAAAACGCTTCATCAGGCATCGATGATAATGGCGATGGTGTTATCGACTTTGTTTTTAGGAACGTATGTGATATATCATTTTTATCATGGGAGTGTTACTTACCAGGGGCAGGGAATGGGGCGTTATTTTTATTACACGATTTTAATCACGCATATTATTTTATCGATGTTTATTTTACCGCTTGTTTGTATGACGGTATTTTTTGCCATCAGCCGACGTTTTACTTTGCATAAAAAAATGGCAAAAATCACTTACCCTATTTGGCTGTATATTTCAATCACAGGGATGGTGATTTATTGGATGCTCTATCAATAAAGGAAGAATAAAGAGAGATAGAATGAATGTGAGGTTTGTGTTAAAGTTTTTTGTAAATCGCTATTATTTAAACCGTTATCGATGCTAGCTAGTCATCAAGGGCGGCCTATCAAGCTTGAAAAAAGTTGGCTACGTCTTGTCCAAGACGAGTTTAACAAACCATCGATGAAAGCTTTAAAAGCGTTTTTGTTAGAAGAAAAAAAAAAGTTTGTCGTCTACCCAAAAGGAAGTCAAATCTTCGAAGCCTTTAATCTCACTCCCTTTGATCAGGTAAAAGTGGTCATCCTAGGTCAAGACCCCTACCACGGGCCAAATCAAGCCCATGGGCTTTCGTTTTCTGTCAGCCAAGGCGTCAAACCTCCTCCCAGTCTCATCAATATTTTTAACGAACTAAAAGACGACCTCCATCTGCCCCTTCCCAAAACAGCTCACCTCGCCAGCTGGGCCAAACAAGGCGTCTTTTTACTCAACACCGTCCTAACCGTCAGAGCCAAAAGCCCCTCCAGCCATCAAAACAGAGGCTGGGAACCCTTTACCGACCAAGTCATTACTCTTTTAAACCAAAAAAAAACCAATCTCGTCTTTATCTTATGGGGCCGCCAAGCCGCTTCTAAAAAACCCCTCATCAATGAAAAAAATCATTTAGTTTTATCTTCTCCTCATCCCAGTCCCTATTCCGCTAGAAACGGTTTTTTTGGCTCCAAACCGTTTTCTAAAACCAACCACTACTTGTCACAAACTAAACAAACTCCTATTGACTGGTCTTTATAAAACCAAGGTCTCTTTTTTTACCTAAATCTTGCAGAAGCCCTTTCCAGCGAATTTTCGGTTGACGTTGACCACAAGGGTGATTTATTTTGCTTATCTCAACATTCCCGTTCTTTTGGACTGACAGCAGGCTTTCAAATCGATGAATCGGTAGACATTTTTGCCACCTTAGAGGGAGGTCTTAGCTTTCTCAACTTGCTTTACCCTGAAGAGACTGTTGTCAAAGTTAATCAAGAAGTTACATTGCAACATCACCTAGGGCAGGTTGCTCTTTTAAAATTTGGAGTGGGGTTTCTTTTTTAGTTTTTTTTAAAAAAAAACACCCATCACTGACCCTCAAATTGACCCTCATTGACCCTCAAATTGACCCTCAAATTGACCCTCAAAAAGGGGTTTTTAAGGAGCGGCCTTGATAATAATATTCTCTTCTTTTTTTTTGTCTTCGCTCCAAACGTAATCGATCACCTTATAAGTAGGGTAACTAAAAATAAAAGTTTTTGATACATCAATAAACTTCTCTTTAAATTAAAATCATCTTATCTTGTTTTTTCTTTTTTTATTCACTTAATTTTCCAAAAAAAACCCCCTTCAACCGCAAAACAATGAAGGTTTGAAACATTCTCCGAAATATCTTCCTAATGCTATTTAATTATTTAATGCTATTTTTTATGTTTAACCCAGTTGGTCTTAGGTGATAACAAAAAAAAGGGTTGAGTTTTTTCAGGTAAAAAAAAGAAAATGGGTTCACTGGTGATAAAAAATGTCATTGAAAAAAAAATAAAACATAAAACATTTCATCTCAATTAATCTTCAAATTGTAAGCGAAAGCTAATAAAAAAACACCAAGCCAGCAAAAATAGATTGGCTAAAGGCATTTTGGTTAAAGGCATTTAAAGCAAAATGGTAAGTCGTTTTTACAGCCAAATGGTCTTTGTAAAAATAGGTGCTAAGCCCTACTTTAGCGATGATGCTATCATAAAAACGACCTTCACTTTTACCAAAGAGGTGATTTAAGATTTCTCCACTAAGAGCGTATTGCCAGTTGGCAAGCCGCAGCGACAAAAGACTCACTCCCCCAAAGAGAACTTCGCTCGAAAAGCCATCCGAATTACTTTCAAGTGTGTTAAAAAACGTTTTCACAAAGACTTCACTAAGCCACCTTAATTGTTGTTTTTTTGAACGCTTATGTCTAAGCTCAAAAGACAAACTTTGATTGATTTTCGCCTGTGAATTATTCTCTTTTTTCGCATAAAGAGAATAATGAAACAAGGTCCTCAGTGGCTGAGACCACTTTTGACGAAGGCCTATCTGGGTGAAAATATCAATTTTATTTTCAAGATTGATTAGAGGTTCTAAAGCTTCAAAAGAACCATCCCCATTAAAAATACCCCCTTTTATCTCAAAAATCGATAGCAGCCTTCTAGCAGAATATAACACCCCAACCCCCCTACCTGGAGTAAACTCTCGGCTCACTTTTGAATGATAAAGAAAGGCTCTCTCTTCTAAATTAAACGAACGTTCTCTCCCATAAGGAATCTTAAATTGCCCTAGACGAAGGGAGTGGTCTTTAAAAAACATCAGCTGTAAAAACGCATTTTTTAAATACGCCTTCTCATTGTCTCCATCAATAGGGTCAAAAGAAACATGGTACCTCACTTGTTTCCCCGCCAAATCTCCCTTAAGACCAAGCCGCACACTTTGAATGGCAAATCCAGCTAAGTTTTGTTTTTCAATATGTTCAAAAAAATGAAATGAAAATCGCCCATAGGTTTTTAAAGAAAACTTGTTAGGTTTTTTTGTCTTTTTGTCTTTTTTTTCTAAACCCTCAGTAACATTAAGGTTTTTTTTAATGGGTGCGTTGTCCTTAGCCACTAGGGCAAAAGAAAAAAAGAAAGCAAAAATAATTAATTTAATTGAGTTTGAGCGTGTTGCCATCTTTCTTTAATCCAAGTTTTAATCCATTGGATTTCATTTTCAAAGTTTCTAGCTTGAGCTTGAGCTTGAGTGACGTTAAAGTATTGTTGTAGATGTTGTTGCCACTTTTCTTCATCTTTTTTGGCAAGGTCTTCAATCTCAAAAACCCACCGATCGATTTGATTTTGTATTTTTACTAGCTCCCACTCATTTTTAATCAGCTCACGAGCCCTTTGATAAAGACGATCTCGAGTGATGGGGTTGTCTAAAAATACTTTGAAAAAAAGATTTTTATCTGCAAACAATCTCGGTAAGTTGTCAGGCCTTGAAGAAGTCAAGTTGCCTTTAGCAGGTCCTCCAAAAGATTGTCCAAAAGAAGCATTAAAATCCCACGGCAAGTACCGCCACTTGCCTCCTTTTTCATGATACAAATAGGCATTCTTCCAAGCCGAATCACTGGCATGAATCAAACTGGCAAACACCCACCAATCTTCAAAATCAGCCCTCCTAGCCACCTTCTCAAAATGATGAGAAAAAGCTTCTTTTGACGGTCGGATAAATAAATCCATCAATTTAATCATTTCATCAAAACCCCCGATTGGATTTTTTAAACCCGAAGACTTAATTTCCATCGAAGTTCTAATTTCATTAATCTCATCCCCATCAGCTCCCTGGTGGCCTATAATTTTAAAAAGCGTCCCTTTAAAAGGATTGAGCCCTTGAGAAGCAAGAAGGGATTCATTAACGTGATCAATCGCTGTGTAGAGCCCGTGAAAGTGACCTTGTAAAAATAACTCCACAAAAAAAGTTTCTATCTTAAGGTGGTTTTTCGCATCAAACCACCCCCATAATGTAAAAGCAAGACGGCTTCTAATATAAGAAGTGTCATCAAAATTAGACGTTAAAACAAGGTTCCCATCATTAGATAGTTTCCCAAAAGTATTTGGAAAACGACGTTTTAAACTCGCAAAGCTTTGTTTTGAAAAACGCAATGTATAACTTTTTTTAGGGTAATTAAAACTAACCGCCCCTCGCTGTTTTGAATCCACTGAGTACAATTCATCTCCTATTTTTACCATACTCGTTTGGTAGCTTTTACTTTTAGCAGCAGACTGTAAATCTATTTTAAGCACCCTACTAAGGTCTATCGACTCATTAAAAGGCTCAAAAAAAGCACAACTAGAAAACAACCAACAAAACAACAAAAAAGGTCTGAGAGAAAAAAGAGATAAAAACACTTTATTTTTTTTCATTTAAATCTTTCTTGATAACAGTCTCTCACCATTAATTGTAACATATCTCGTTTTGAAAACAGAGCATGACAGACTTGGATGCCTTGAGTCAATTCAAATCAAGCGGGCAATCTTAAGCGCCCTCCAAAGAAAATTAACTAAAAAAAGTGACCTCATTCCTTGTAACCTATCCATCATAGACATAAAGTAAAATGAAGCTTTAATCAGGAGAAGAATCGATTAATTTGCGATAAAAAAATATCATTAAAAGCGACCTTCATCTCTAAAACAAGGATTTAAAGAAGAGAGAGACTTACAAACATCTGCCCAAGTTTTTCCTTTTTGAAGAGAAACTAAAAACGTCGCTGAAGTGCTATTTTTATCAGCTCGAATCCCCCTAAGCTTTATTTTAGAAAACAGTTTGACAAACTTAGGGTCTTTTTGGGAGTCATAGGGATTAAACTGATGGTCTCCAAAACAATCTAATAAAAAAGTAGTTTCATCTTCATTTTGTTTTAACCATTGATTCATGACCCAAATCACAAAAGGCGAGATAAACGTCATTAAGATTCCTAAGGAAAAATAACCCACCCCACTTGAAAACCCAATAATCATCGCAATAAAAATCATCACCAAATCTCTAGAATTAGAAAAATTAGTCCGAAATCTCACCATGGCAATGGTCACAAAAAGACCAATAGCCCTTGCCATGTTGTCACCTATCACCACGATAATCACTGAAAAACTCATCGTCAGTAACACCATCGATTGGATGACTTCTGCACTTGGTTTTTTTTCAGAAGCAAAATAATACAAAAATGCCAAACAAATCCCTAAAACAAGTGCAACGAGCATGTTGTCAACAAAAACAAACTGGCTATGGGTAAAAAAATCCATTAAAAATAAGTTTTCTTTATCAATGCTTTAAATGAAATAAAAAAAAAATCATCTTTTTAAAGCGACCCTTTTTGAAGCCATCAAAGCTCTCATCGATCTTTCATATTTAGAAAATTGCAAACGAGGCAAATGAAAAGCAACCACTAACTGTTTAGCCCAAAAAGGAGCTTGAGCTTCTTTTTTAATTTTAATTTCAAGAATAGCAGCATTTTTTGAAGGGAGCATTTTATTTTCAAACGAATGCGTTTTGGGAAGGGCTATTTGAGAAGTAAGGGGTTGGTTTAAAATATTTTGATCTAAAGTGACACGTAGCGTTTTGTCTTGAGAAACCCAGCTACGCCTTAAATAATGAATCAAAATCACCGGCTGAAACGAAGAAGAAGAAGAAAAAAAACGATCCTTTTGATGGATGGTTAAACTTTTTGCCCAATTTAAAAAATCACTTAAAGAAGTTTTAGGAAATGATGTTAAAACCAGTCTGTCTTTTGCTGACACTTTACCCCATTTTTTCTTTTTTTCAAGCCAAACTTTCTTTGGCATCTCCTCGAGCAAATTGGTATACATCCTAAGACGCAATTTAAACCGAATCGGATCTCGCCTCCTATGCGCCTGTAAACAACTAAACAATGCGTCTTCAAAATAAACAGACGTATACCTCACCCCATCTCGACGAGAGTACGAGTCCATCGGTAAATAAGAAGAAAAATACTTGATAAAACTTGTCACCATCTCTGGATACACCAAGTATTTTTTTTCAATTCTTTGGTCCATCTTCATGGTTGCTTTTCCTCTGAAATTTAATAAAAAAAATCAATCGATTTATTATAGCATTAAGTATTTAAAATAAAAAAATTAATGCTGCCAAGCCTCCGTTTCGATTTCTATCATCAGCTAAACCCAAATGATTTTCGACTTGCTCTTACTCTTGTTCTTGTTCTTTCTTTTACAAAATTTAACCCCCATTTTACAATCTTCAAAAAAACACAACGCCCTATTAAAGCAATAAAAGCATTTTAAGGCATCATTCAAAATTAAACAAGGCAGGATTTTAAGTGATGGCAATGTCACCGAAGATATTTTTTTTGAGGAAATAAAGAATGTTATAATAAAAAAATAATTATTTTTAATTAATCATTGCAAAGGAAAAAAACAATGAAAAAAATTTTAATGTTCCTATGGTTTCATTTTTTATGTGTTAGTTTTATTTATAGCCAAGACTCTAGTGAGAAGAAACATCATTTACTGCTCAAAGCAGGTGGATCGTTTCCAACGGTAGGGACTTTTTCAGATGAAGAAGGGTTAGTAGACCCCTTAGATATCTTGACGGGATTTAATATTGGCATCCGGTATCAATATTTACTCACCCCAATGAAACCTGAAAAAGCTTATTTTTTGATTAATCTTGGAGCTGACTATATCTTAAACCCCGAAGAAAATTCTGAAGATCGTCTTGCAGAAGGCCTTTCCAGCGAATTTTCGGTTGACGTTGACGTTGACCACAAGGGTGATTTTACTTATCTCAACATTCCCGTTCTTTTTGGACTGACAGCAGGCTTTCAAATCGATGAATCGGTAGACGTTTTTGCCACCTTAGAAGGAGGACTTAGCTTTTTTAACTTGCTTTATCCAGAAGAGACTGTTGTCAAAGTTAATCAAGAAAGGTCTTTTATCATTACCCCTAATGAAGTAGAGGGTCTTATAAAGCCGTGTTTATCCATCCATAGGGGGAGGCATTAAAATTGCCAAGCGATTTATTGTGTATGGGGAATATTTTACGCTTATCAATTCTGAAGATACGATTGAAAGTGAGGTTGGGTTTCAATTCTTAGGGGAGATTAGAGAGATTGTTTCAGATCAAGAAGTTGCATTGCAACATAACCTAGGACAGGTTGCTCTTTTAAAATTTGGAGTGGGGTTTCTTTTTTAGTTTTTTTTTTTAAAAGAATTATTTTAAACAAGAGAGAAACTCGATAAGTTTATCGATGCGTTTTAAGGCTGGTGTTTTAGTGTGAGCTAAATAATCAGCTGCTTGCTCAAATGTTTGGATAAACTGTTTTTCATTTTTTTGATGAATGGAGCGAAAGAGTTTTTTTTGGACTCTTAGATACTCTTTTAAAACTGGGCCAACAAACTTGTTTTTCATTGAGATACTGGCGTAAAGAGAAGGGTCTTGAGCTAAGATACGAGTGGCCAGATCGATTTGGATTTTATAAAGAGGCGAAGAGAATGTTTTGATTTGGTTTTGGTCGATACCAAGAGAGGCTAAAGTCCCAATCAAATTGATCGCTGTAAAATGAATCAAACCCTGCACCACACTCATCATTTGATCATGAAATAAAGGCGTACTAAGGGTGACTAAAGCGCCTTCTTTTTTTAAAAAAGTGGTTATAAACGAAAGCCAAGGACTATTTTTTTCACTAGGGCAAAGGACCACGACTTGGTTTTTAAGAGTTTTAAGATGAGGGCCAAAAACAGGGTGGGCACCAATGACTTGGCAGTGAGCATGCTGCTTCATCAGCTCAAAAGGTTTTTGTTTGATGGAAATAAGGTCCATGAGCAGGCCATGTTTTCCGACAAGAGGAGCGAGGTCTTTAATGACCCGCTCACACCCACTGATAGGCACAGAAAGGATGAGAATATCACTTTTTTTAGCACACTCTTTCATTGAAAGTGACGTCGAACGAGAAGCAATGAGGGTTTTATGGCCTTTTTTTTCAAACAGCTTCTTAAACAACTGTCCCATGTTACCCTTGCCTCCAATGATGCCAATGACATACGGAGGCTTGGGAAGCTTTGGAAGCTTTTTTTTAATCGATTTTATGATCACAAAAAGGCTCTTAAACTCTTTCTTAGACTCTTAAAAGTCGATTTTATTTCATCGTTTTTTTTTGCCCTTGCCTGCTCTAAAAAAGAAATTTTCTCAAAATATAAACTCAAGTACTCACTCATTAAATGACTTAAGAAGAAGGAGAAGAATGATAAAGGGTACTGCCTTTTGTTTTAAATTCTTGAGATTTTTTTTTCATGCCTTTTTTTAAGGCTTTTGAAGAAGAAAGGTTTTGGTCTTTGGCATATTGACGGATTTCTTCGGTAATTTTCATCGAACAAAACCGAGGACCACACATCGAACAAAAATGAGCGACTTTAGCACTTTCAGCCGGAAGGGTTTCATCGTGATATTCTTTAGCTCTTTTGGGATCAAGGCCTAGGTTAAATTGGTCATTCCAACGAAACTCAAATCGAGCTAAAGAAAGAGCATCATCTCTTTTTTGAGCTTGTGGGTGAGACTTGGCAAGGTCTGAAGCGTGAGCGGCTATTTTATAAGCAATAATGCCCTCCTTGACATCCTCTTTATTAGGAAGTCCTAAATGTTCTTTTGGGGTCACATAACACAACATCGCTGTGCCGTACGAGCCAATGGCTGCGGCTCCAATCGCTGAAGTAATATGATCATACGCAGGAGCAATATCAGTCGTCAGAGGCCCTAAAGTATAAAAAGGAGCTTCTTTACAAACCTTCATTTGTTTATCAACATTTTCTTTAATTCGATGAAAAGGCACATGACCTGGACCTTCGATCATCACTTGTACCTCGTGCTTCCAGGCGACATCGGTGAGCTCTCCTAAAGTTTCAAGCTCTGCAAACTGAGCTTCATCATTGGCATCAGCAATACTGCCAGGTCTTAGCCCATCGCCTAGGCTAAAACTCACATTATAAGCTTTCATAATGTCACAAATCTCTTCAAAATGAGTGTATAAAAAATTTTCTTGGTGATGAGCCAAACACCACTTAGCTAAAATAGAACCCCCTCTAGAAACCACCCCCGTTAGTCGCTTTGAAGTCATCGGTACATACCTCAGTAGCACTCCTGCATGAATGGTGAAATAATCAACACCTTGCTCTGCTTGTTCGATTAAGGTTTGTTTGTAAATCTCCCAAGTTAATTCTTCAGCAACTCCCCCTACTTTTTCTAAAGCTTGGTAAATAGGCACCGTTCCAATAGGAACAGGGGAGTTTCTTAAAATCCATTCTCTTGTTTGGGGAATGTTTTTTCCTGTCGAAAGATCCATCACCGTGTCCCCTCCCCATAAAATCGCCCACGCCATTTTTTCTACTTCTTCCCCAATATCCGAACGTATGGCCGAATTACCAATATTGGCATTAATTTTCACTAAAAAATGACGACCAATGATCATCGGTTCTAACTCACTATGATTAATATTACAAGGGATAATCGCTCGTCCTAAAGCAATTTCTTTTCTGACAAACTCTGCCTCCATCCCTTCTCTAATCGCCACATATTCCATCTCAGGGGTAATCTCTCCTTTCCTGGCATAATGCATTTGACTCACATTCTTCCCCTTCTTTGCTCTTAAAATCTTTCTTTCTCTTCCCTTAAAAAAAGAAGTGCCTTCAAGGCGACTTTCTTCTTTAAAATCATGCCCTTTTATCACTTCTACGTCCCCTCCTCTCAAAATCCACTCTTCTCTCTTGCCCTCTAACCCTACCCTAACATCCACCTCTCTTTGCGTATACGCTCCCGAAGTGTCATATACCCTAAAGGGTTCATTTTTTATCGTTTCCCCATTTTCTAAAATCGTATCCGTTAAACAAATCTCTCTCATCGGTACTTGCAAAAAAGGATATCGTTTCCCTTTAAGATACACTTTTTTTGACGCTTCACTTAAATCGTAGTTTAGTAAATAAGAGCTTTTGTTTTTTTTATGTTGGTTTTTATCTTTCATATTTAAGGTCCTTTTTTAAAGAGAGATTTTTTAATTTTATTATAAAATATCCTTTCATGATATTCTTTTTAAGAGTAAAAAAAATCTTGAAGCATCAAGTCCTTTCTTTTTTTAAAAAACCACTTTTCTTTGATTTAATCGTTTTAAATGCTTTGGTGGGTTTATCGATCCTCTTTCGGTTTTACACCTTTGAGAAAAGCGTCATCGATTGGGATGAATCAACCTATATTCTCATAGGCAAAGCTCTGCTAGAAGGAAAACAACTCTATCTAGATGTCTGGGATATTAAAACACCGGGGATTTTTTGGATCTATGCCTTGATTGGAGGAGCCTTTAAAAATATGATTTATGGCTCTAGGCTCATCACAAGTATCACCCTTGGTTTTTCTAGCTTTATGATTTATCAAATCATCAAACTCTTTTATAAAAAAGAATCTTTTCCAGCCCTCTTGGCTCTTTTAGGAGCTGTTTTTTATCTAAGCATCCTCAGTGCTCAAAACCCCCTTATCCTCATAAAACAGTTTCCCGAGCGAAAACTTTTATTTCATTTGTTTGGTCCTAACACAGAAATTTTTTTTAATTTTTTTACTTTAATGGGGTTTTGGGTTTTTTTTCGTTTTTTTTCCAAAAAGCGATTCCTTTTTCTTTCGGGATGTTTGCTGAGCATTGGGTTTTTCATTAAATACATTATTATTTTAGAAATGGGATTTTTGTTAGTCGCTTTAGGCCTCCTCTTAAAACAACAAACCAATCAAACTCTTTTTAGTAAAAAATTTGTCATGTTATTTTCGAAAAAAAGTGCTTATCTCATTTTAGGCTATGCTTTACCTACCTTTATTTGGGTAGGTCTCTTTTGGTATCAAAATAATGGTGACCTGTTTTTAAACCATTTAGTTGACCTAAAAACTTACTTGCTAAAAAATGAAAGCTCTTCCCTAGCTTCAAAGGCATCCTTACATTTCAAAACCTATTTGATCTACACCCCTATTTTGATATTTCCTATTTCATTTTTTTGTCTAACAAGCCTTTTAATGATTGCTAAAAAGATTTTCTTGGATCGAAAACCTCCCTTGATTTTTGAACAAATCACCCTTTTATGGTGTGGGCTTTATCCAATCGTAATGATCATTGGAAAGCAATATATTCATTATACTTATCAACTTTTTCCTGCATTTTCATGTTTAGCTGTACTAACATTTTCAAAATCCAATTTTAAAAAAAAATCCTTTCGACTCACCGCTATCAGCGTTTACTTGATTTTGACCTGCTTAGTGATGCTCCTTCCCATTCAAAAACAACACCAAAAAAAATATCCCTATCAAAGCGACTTTCCAAGACAAATCGCCGATTTTATCTCAAAAGATGCTCCCACAAAAGATTTCACTCTTTTTTGCGAAAACTCTTCCCACATTATTTATTATCTTCTAGACAAAACCCCCCTCACAAAATACATTCATCCTTCTCTCCTTTATAATTCAAAACGATTTGCCTTCGATGCAAAAAAAGAATACAATCACATCTATGCTCAAAAGCCAACTTACGTCATCTTTAATCCTAAAAAACCAAGCTCAAAAAAAATTACCGGAAGAAATTACTTAAAAGAATATCAAACCATCCGTTCTTTTGGAAGTATCCAAGTCTTAAAAAGAAAGTAAGTTTTTTTCTTGAGTTTTATTTTGCTTTTTTTAAATCAAATTTTACATCAAACTTACGCTCAAACTAGCCAAAAGCGAATACATTTTTTACCAAAATCCATAAAAATGAAAATCTCCATGGGTTTGATTGGAAGAATTATACCAATGTTGAAAGGATTTTTTCTTCCCCTTTGGCATGACGGGAATGAGTTTCCAATCATAATCATCGGATCCAATGCTAGGATCATAAAAATAATTACATAAAATCATTTTTTGACTTCCTTTCATCAGTCCCACATACTGCACTCTTAAATAAGGAAAGTACTTTAACACTTGCTTGAGTTTCTTTTGCTGCTCTTTTGAAAAGCTTTTTGAAGAAGTCATTAATTGATGAAGATGGGCTTGAGTTTTTTTACTAAGATTTTTTGTGTCTTCTTTTTTAAGATTCCAAAAATGAACATTTGATTGCCTTAAAAAAAATTCGAATCCACTTTGATCTTTTAAAATCACTTCTCGATCTTTCGAAAGCCCTTTTGAAAAGTTTCTTGTAGTGCTGACACAAGTCACTAAAAAAAATGCCATTACAAATAGATTGAAAAACTTTAAAGCCTCTTTTTTCATAATACTAATTTCGACAACAAAGTGCCAATAAATTAAAAAGTAAACTATTTTTTTAAAAAAGAAAGAAAAAATTTATTTTTTACAGTTAGCTTCTTTTTTAATTGGACAAAAAAAACATTTAATTTTCTCACCCTTATTTCCAAGCAAAACTTGGTTGCCACAACTTGAAAATGCTTTACCTGCAACCAAAAAGCCTATCATCATTAAAAAAAGTGAAAGCACCATCACTAAAAAAGTTAAAATAAAAACCATCTTAATAACACTCCTTATTTAGTTTTTTTAGGCTCCATCGCCTTTGGGTTTCTTTGTAAAACTTGTTTCATTAAAGGGGTTACTTGATAAACAAACGATTTTTTATTATTTCTATAAACAAAAAAAGCTTTGATATGATGCCGAACGGCCCAGCGATAAGCTTGTTTTTCTCCCATCACAAAAAAAGCAGTCGCCAAACCATCCGCTAAAGCACACGTTTGGGCGATGACGCTCACCGAGCTTAATAAGCTTTCTACCGGTTTTTTTGTCTTGGGATCAATCAAATGCGAGTACTTTTTATCATCAAGTATAAAGTAATTTTGATAATCTCCAGAAGTAGCAATCGCTTCATCTTTTAAAAAAACAACTTGTAAAGGACGCTTGTCTTCTTTTTTAGGCGACTGGATCCCAACAGACCACAAGTGATCTTTTTTTTTTCCTCTGACCTTAATCTCTCCTCCAATTTCAACAAAGTAATTATTAATTCCCATCAAAGTAAGCTCCTTACAAACTTGATCAACCCCATATCCTTTGGCAATGGCAGAAAGATTGATAGAAAGATTTTTAATTTTTTTAATGAACATTCGATTTTTTTTTTGCAAAATCAAATTAGTATAACCCAAAGGGTCAACCAAAGAAGAAGCTATTTTAAAATCATTTTGAGACAATTTTTTTTTCTTATGTCCAAAACCAAAATGGTCGATTAAAGGGGCAAGAGTGATATCAAAAGCACCTCTGGTTTGCTTACTTAGGTCAAGAGACATTTGGACAAGATCAAATAAAGCAGGGCTGACATGAAAAGGTTTTGTAGAAAGATGAGCGTTAAATAAAGACACTTCCGAATTTTTTTTATAAGTCGAAAAAACATGATTTAATTCATCGAGTTTGTTTTTGATGCGATGGGTAAGCTTTTGTTTTGAGAAAGAAGAAAAACATAAAACCGTATAAGTCGTGCCCATTGTTTTCCCTTTAATAGAAAGCAAAGACGAAGCTTCAGTTTTAACAGAAGAGGGAAAAAAGCAACCTTTTTGAAAGTAAAGAAAGCAAAGAAAAAAAACAAAAGCCCCCAAAAAAAATTTAGAGGAAAAAGTTAAGTTTTTAAATCCCAAAGTCATCGAGGAGAATATTTTCTTCTTCAACCCCTAAAACATTGCGCAACAAATTAAGGACGGCTTCATTCATCACCGGAGGCCCACAAATATAATATTCACAATCTTCTGGAGCAGGGTGATTTTTTAAATAATGCTCATACAACACTTGGTGAATAAACCCAACATACCCCCTCCATTTATCTTTTTTAAAAGGTTCTGAAAGAGCGATATTCCAAGTAAAATTAGAATGTTTTTTAGCGAGCTCATCAAAATCTCGTTGATAAAAAACTTCTCGACTGCTTCTAGCCCCATACCAAAAACTTATTTTTCGCTTTGAATTTATTCGCTTTAATTGATCAAAAATATGCGATCTCATTGGAGCCATTCCAGCCCCTCCTCCAATAAAAACCATTTCTGCCTTTGTTTTTTTGGCAAAAAATTCTCCATAAGGGCCTGAAATAGTCACTTTGTCTCCTTTTTTAAGGTTAAAAATATACGAAGACATTTTTCCAGGAGGAGCCGATGGTTTATTATAAGGAGCAACCGCAATACGCACATTTAACATAATCATTCCTTTTTCTTCGGGATAGCTTGCCATCGAATACGCTCTTTCTACTGGTTCATCGACATTAGAAACATAGTTCCAAAAATGATATTTATCCCATTCATCTCGATATTGTTTTTCGACTTCAAAATTTTTAAAAGAGGCTTTGTAAGGAGGCGATTCGATTTGAATATACCCCCCTGCTTTAAAATCAACATCTTCTCCTTTAGGGAGAGTTAAGACGAGTTCTTTAATAAAAGTAGCCACATTACGGTTAGACTTAACGGTACATTCCCATTTTTTAACTGAAAAAACCGTTGGGTCAAGTTCGATTTTCATATCATTTTTTACTTTAAGCTGGCAAGATAAACGCACTTTTTCTTGTTGTTCTCTTTTATTAAGATGCCCCACTTCTGTTTGGAGTAAGTCTCCACCTCCTTCTACGACTTTAACCTTACACTGAGCACAAGTGCCCCCGCCTCCGCAAGCAGATGAAATAAAAATCTTACTATTTGCCAGTGTCGTCAAAAGAGACGACCCAACTGAGGTTTTAATGGGTTTATCCCCCTCATCATTAATAATAATATTGACATCCCCACTGGCAACGAGCTTTGATTTAGCCAATAAAATCAAACTGACTAACACTAAAACAACTCCCGTAAAAGCACTAATGCCGATGCTAATAATCATGATTTCCATCGTGTTATTTCCTTTTTTTTTAAAACTGTATCCCAGCAAAAGCCATAAAAGCAATCGCCATTAACCCTGTAATAATAAAGGTAATCCCCAGTCCTCTTAAAGCAGGAGGGATCTTATGATACGACAGTTTTTCTCGTATCCCCGCAAGCGCCACTAGTGCAAGTGCCCAACCAGTCCCCGAACCAAAGCCATAAACAAGACTTTCATTTAAATTATAATCCCTTTCAACCATAAAAAGAGTGCCCCCTAAAATCGCACAATTGACTGTAATGAGAGGAAGAAAAATCCCCAACATATTATAAAGAGCTGGAAAAAATTTTTCTAAAAACATTTCTAAGATTTGCACCATCGCTGCAATCACCCCAATATAGCAAATGAGGCCTATAAAAGTCAAATTAATTTCTGAAAACCCAACCCCTAAAAAAGATAAGGCTCCCTCTTTTAAAATAAGATTAAAAATCAAATTATTCACCGGTACCGTAATCACTTGCACAACAATCACGGCGATTCCAAGTCCTATCGCCGCACTTATTTTCTTTGAACACGCCAAAAATGTACACATTCCAAGAAAAAAAGCCAGTGCCATATTTTCAATAAAGGCTGATTTAATAAAAATACTTAAATAATGTTCTATCATTTTCCGTCATTCCTTTTTTTAATAAACATTAATTTTCTTCCCTTTGATCTTTTTTAAAAGAACGTAAAATCCAAATGAAAATCCCAATGAGAAAAAAAGCACTCGGAGGCAATAAAAGCAGTCCATTAGGAACATACCATCCCCCGTCACTTGCTTTAGTTAGCAGTACTTTTCCAAAAAAAGTACCTGAACCAAATACTTCTCTTATCGCTCCCACCACCATCAAAATGAGAGCATACCCCAGTCCATTACCAAGCCCATCAAAAAAACTTTTAATCGGTTTATTTTTCATCGCGTACCCTTCGGCTCGCCCCATCACAATACAATTGGTGATGATGAGCCCCACAAACACTGAAAGTTGTTTGCTCACATCATAAACAAAAGCTTTTAAAATCTGATCCACAATAATCACAAGTGAGGCAATAATCGTCATCTGCACAATAATTCGAATGCTATTTGGAACCACATTTCGAATCAACGAAACAAAAAAACTAGAAAAACTAATCACCGCTACTAAAGCCATCGACATCACCATTGATGTTTCCATTTTTGTTGTCACTGCCAGTGCCGAACAAACCCCCAAAACTTGAAGTGCAATGGGATTATTATTAAAAAGAGGGTCTAAAACATTTTTTTTAATTTCTTTTAAATATTTTTTTCGATCTGCTTTGACTCTAGTGGCATCTTTTTTCATCTCCAAGGCAACATTCGCTTCACTTACAGTTAATGTTTTACTACTCATTTTTACTTTTTTTTTAATTCTCCTTATTCTTCTCTTTTATAAAATTACAAAAAAATCTTTTTGATGTTACAACTTTTTTTTTAAAAACTTCCCATACGCTTTATCAGAAAACCAAAAAGCAATCATATCACTGACCCCTTTACTGGTAATCGTTGCCCCTGAAAGACCATCGACTTGGTAAACATTATCCTTTGCTGCCGGTCCTTTAATGACTTTGAGTAAGACTTGTTTTTGATCGTCATAGACTCTTTTATCGACCCAAATCTTTTTCCATTTTGGGTTATCAACTTCACCCCCTAGTCCAGGAGTTTCGGCATGCTGGTAATAGGTAATGTTTTTAACAACACTGGCATTTTTATCAACTGCCAAAAAACCATATAAAGTTGACCAAAGACCATACCCTCTGATGGGAATAATAAACGCTTGTAACTCATTGTTTTCATTCACCACTTCATACAAAAGCCCATACCGAGCCCTACGCCTCACTTGAGCGAGATCTTCTTTTTGACTTAACGCAATACTATTTTTAGGATCTTTTGCCATTTGTAATTGATCATACGTAAAAGGATCAACAGCATCTGTTTTCACCCCCTCTTCAAAATCAATCACTTGGGGACGAATGAGTCGATAAAGTCGATCGATGTCTTCTTCACCAATCACTTGCCCACTTTCATACAAGCCTGCGGCTAGAAGAATATTTTTCTTTTTATCAAGGGCTTGATTTTTTTCTTGCCTCTCTTTTAAGAGCACCGCTGCTACAGAAACAAACGTCGAGCAAATCACACATAAAAGAAAGGCAACCAATAAAGTTTTAAAATTACTATCTTTCAATTTAAGTCTCCCTTACCATAACGATTCATTCGTTTTTTAATATTACTCTCTATAAAAAAATGATCAATAACAGGTGCAAAGACATTCACCAATAAAATCGCAAGCATAATCCCTTCTGGAAAAGCTGGATTAATCACTCGAATCACCATCGCCAAGATCCCAATGAGAAACCCATAAATATTTTTTCCTTTTTCTGTCATCGAAGCGGAAACAGGATCGGTTGCCATAAATACCATCCCAAAACCAAATCCCCCCAAAACAAAATGCCACCAAGGCGGAAGGGTAAACATTGGATTTTCAATCAAGCCTGTCTCATTTAAAACATTAAAAAGATAACTCGAAAATACCATCCCTAAAAAAACAAACAACATAATCCTCCATGACCCAATGCCCGTCATGATTAAATAACACGCCCCTAGCAAACATAGTAAAGTCGACGTTTCTCCCATTGACCCTGGTATCAAACCTAAAAAAGCTTGCTGCCAAGTAAACCCTGCAGCTAAAATTTTCTCAATGCCTCCTTCTGCCCCTAGTGCCAAAGGAGTCGCTTTTGTGTATCCATCGATTGCAACCCAAACTTGATCACCACTAATATCAGCTGGATAAGCAAAAAATAAAAAAACTCTTGCTGTTAAAGCTGGATTTAAAAAATTAAACCCAACCCCTCCAAAAATCTCTTTTCCAATCACGACCCCAAAGCTTGTTCCTAAACAAACTTGCCATAGAGGAATGTTTGGCGGTAAAATAAGTGCAATTAATGTCCCTGTTACTAAAAAGGCTTCCGTTACTTCGTGTTTTCTAACTACAGCAAACAGTACTTCCCAAAAACCACCCGTTAACATGACCACTAAATAAACCGGTAAAAAATATAAAAGCCCATGCACAAAACAGTCTAACACTTCATTCGCTGATGTCCCAAACCCTAAAAACTTGATCAACCCTATTTGCCACCCCTTTTCTGAAAAAGTCCCCATTTCTTCAAGCGCTAAGTTTGCTTGATAACCCACATTGTAAATCGCCATTAAAATACAAGGGGTTAAAGCAAAAACAACCGTAATCATCACTCGCTTTAAATCAAGCCCATCTCTGACATGAGGAGCTCGTTTGGTCACCGTCCCTGGAGTAAATAAAATCGTGTCAAACATTTCATACACCGGAAATAAAACTTTTAATTTCCCCTTTTTTGAATCAAATAAAGGCTCTACATAACGATCAATAAAAACTCTAAAAAACTTCATTCTAATTCTTTTAAAACCCGCTCATGCATTTTCTTAAGCTGACCCCCATAATCTTGTTTACTCTGACACACAAAACTACAAAGACTGAGATCTTCAGCGTCTAGCTCTAAAGCTCCTAATTTCTCAGATTTTTCATCATCTTTAGCTAAAAGTGCCCGTAAAAGAAACGTCGGTAAAACTCGAAGTGGCATCACTTTTTCATACGAACCAATTGGGACCATATCTCTTTTTGAGCCTTCGTTTGAAGACGTAAAATTAAACTTTTTAAAAGGCTTTAAAAAAGCAGCCACAAAAACTCGTTTAAGTGAAAACGCGTTTAAACCTGGTTTTAAAAACCCTTGAAAAATACGATCTCGATTTTCTTCAATCGCTGAAATAATTTGATGATACCTACCTAAATAATTAAAAGCTCCCTTCGCTTCTCGTCCACAAAGCACCGAGCCAGAAATCAATCGATAATCTCCTGATTTCACATTGCCCCTTGTCAAGTCTTCAATACACGCTCCTTGCCTCGTTTCAATAAGCCCTACTTCTTTAAACCCAACCCCCCCTAAGGCAACTACTCTATCTAAAAATAGTTTGCCAGTTACAAAAAGTTTGCCAGTGGCAATCACGTCTTGATAGTCCACATGCCACACCTTATGCCCCAAATTGACCGGGTCAATAAAATGAATATGTGTGCCAACTAATCCCGCAGGATGGGGTCCTTTAAAAAAATGTTTTTCCACTTGCTTGTTAAGTAAAAGCGATACATCTTCTTCTAAACAAAGATGCACCTTTGATCGAGTGAGTTTTGAAAGCACTTCAATCCCATCTTCAAATGCTTTTTTATGTTTTTCAATAATAAGACTGGGCTTTGGAGCAAAGGGTCGCGAATCACTGGCTGTAATAAACAAAGACTCTCCTATCTCTTTGGGACTAGCAACTTTCCCAAAAGGCCTTACTCGAACCGATGTCCAAAGTCCCGAAGTTAATAATAACGACTTAACTTCTTCTGTTTTAATTTTTTTAAGCTCACTTGATGTGTGTTTTTTAAAAACTCTTTCTTGTTCTTGTCTATCTAATTTAATCACCACCGATTGTAACACTCGCTTGTCGCCTCGATTGACCTCGATGACTCTTCCACCTCCACTGGCAGTATAACAAACCTCTTCTTGCTTCTTATCGGTAAAAAGAAGATCTCCTATTTTAACCTCATCTCCTTCTTTAACCTTCATCGTTGGCTTCATTGCAAAATAGTCATCGCCAACAATAGCAACGGTTTTTACTTTTTGGCCTTTTCTAATCACTTGACTAGGTTTCCCTAAAATAGGTAAATCAAGTCCTCGTTTAATCCTATATTGATTCATTTTCATTGAGTCGCCATTATACAATAATTCAAATTCTTTCTTTTCTCTATTTTAGTTTTTTTTTTACTTTTTTGCGTTTTTTTTCAAATACGAACATGGTAACGTAAATAAAATGACGCCAAAAGAAACAAAAAAAAAATTTGACTTAAAAAATAATCAAGAAAAAAAGCTCTTACTAGCGATGAGCCTTTTAACAATCTTGTGTCTAATTTTTACTTTAAGTGCTTGGGTACTAGAAGCTACCTATGAAAAAACAGATGCTTTAAAACAAAATCTTATTTGGTTTTTTTATTGTTTTGCTTATATTTCAGGAGGGTATTATTCAGCTCAAGAAGTTTGGATCTCTTTAAGCAAAAAAAAAATTGATGTCAATTTACTGATGATCCTCTCCGCTTTAGGAGCGGCCTACATTGATGAGCTCAAAGAAGGAGCCACGTTAATGTTTCTTTTCAGCCTCTCTAATACCCTAGAGCATTACACTATCAATAAAACCAAAGAAGGCGTTCATGCTCTCTTAAAAATGACGCCAAAAACAGCGAGACTCCTCATTAAAAACAAAAGTAAAGTTATCGAAAAAGAAGTCCCTATTGAAAAGGTAAAAAAAAATGATGTGGTGATCATTAAAGCTGGAGAAATGATTTGTGTCGATGGGGTGATTCTTGAGGGTCTCTCGTTTATTGACGAATCAAGCATTACAGGTGAATCATTCCCGGTCAAAAAAAAAAAGCAAGACAACGTATTTGCCGGCACCATGAATCAAGAAGGAATGCTAAAAATTCAAGTTAATTTAGAAGCCAAAGATTTTATGATTGCTCAAATGATCAAGCTCGTCAAACAAGCAAGAAGTAAAAAAGCAAATGCCCAACATTTTACAGATCGTATTATTGGCCAGTATTACACTATCAGTGTCTTAGGACTCACTTTATGTGTGATACTAACAACATTTTTATTTTTAAAATGGGATTTTGAAAAAAGTTTTTACAGATCTATTATGTTTATGGTGGTTGCTTCTCCGTGTGCGTTAGTGATTTCGATCCCTTCGGCGATTCTTTCTGCCTTAGCCAATGCCACCAAACAAGGAGTGCTTTTTAAAGGAGGAATGTATTTAGAAAAAACCGCTCAAATTACAAGCATTGCTCTTGATAAAACAGGCACTCTCACTAAAGGAAACCCAAGTGTTACTCGTCTTTTACCTCTTAATCGTCCTTATTTACAAAGCCTTTCTTTGTTACCAAAAACCTTTACCCATGCCTCTCTTTCTAAAGAAGAAGCCTTACTCTACTCTCTTTTTGGATCCATCGAACAATTTTCCACTCACCCTATTGCCAAATGCATTACTAAGCAAACCAAAAAAAACGCCTTGCCTTTTTTAGAGGTCAAAGGCTTTAAATCCATCACTGGAAAAGGAGTGGAAGGTAGCATTGAAAATAAACTCTTTCAAATTGGTAACCCCAAAGCCTTTTGCAAACTCACCCCTGCCTTAAAACAACAAATCAAAGACTTAGAAGAAAAAAATCAAACCGTCATTGTTCTTTCTCATCAAAAAATATCCCTTGGAATCTTAACGATTAGTGACCCGATTAGAGATGAAGCTAGTAAACTTATCACTGATCTTAAAAAAATAGGGATTAAAAAAATTATTTTACTCACCGGAGACAATCATTCTGTCGCTCAAAACCTTGCAAAAACCCTTAAAATTGACGAGTTTTACGCTGAATGTTCTCCAAAAGATAAAATCAACAAAATCAAACAACTCAAAAAAAAAGGCTTCGTTGCCATGATAGGAGACGGCACTAATGATGCCCCTTCTTTATCAGCGGCTTCCATTGGCATCGCCATGGGTGTCGCCGGCACTGACATCGCCATTGAAAGTGCCGATATTTTACTCATGAAAGACAATTTAAACCTCATCCCTAAAATGATTACCCTTTCTAAAAAAACGACCCGTATTATCAAACAAAATATGACCTTCGCTTTTTTAGTGATGATTGCTTTAGTCATTCTTTCTTTTAGCGGGAATGTTAATCTACCTTTAAGTGTTTTGGGTCACGAAGGTAGCACCATCTTAGTCATTTTAAACGCTCTAAGACTCCTTAAAAATTAACCGATTTTTTTTAAAAAAAAACAAAGATAAAGAAGATGTAATAAAAAACTTTTGTCCTACCTTCCTCTATATAAAAGAAAAAAATGGAACAAAAGAGTTTTAAAATAGCATCCTCTTAAAAGAATCAAAAAAAAAGTACTTCCTCCCAAGATACAACCTTGTATTTTTTCTAAAACATCATTCTTTTCTTCATATTTTAAACAAAAAAAAGATTTTTTCATTCTCTCTTAAGAAGAATAAAAAAGTAGCATTAAAAAATTCTTTGTACAAGGAGATTTTATGAAATTACTTTTTTTCTTCTAAAAAAAACTTAGGAACCTGTATTTTTAAAAGAGATTTTGTTTTTTCAAAATAATTTCTTGCTTGCTCAAAGGTTTTTTTAAGGTGTGTTTGAGATCTACTCGTCATACTAACCATTGCCAAATAAGGCTTATCAACAAAAGGGTACGAACCAATAACAACTCGCTGATTTTTTTCTTGAAGAACTTTTAAAAAAGAAGCAAAGATGGATTCATCAGTGGAGAGGTAGAGAAAAGCTCTAAAAAAAGATTGGAAAGAGGGTAAATAATCTAAAACTTGAGGAAGTTTTTTTTTAAGGGCCCGGGGCAACCCAGGCAAAATGATCACCTTGTTAACGACCACTAAAGGCCAAGAAGAATCCTCGGATGAATAAACAAGTTTGGTATTAGCTGGTAAAGTACTCATTTTATCAGCGGCTTTGATGACTTCTTGATCTAAAGGCAGTTTAGCTGTCTTTAAAAACAATTCTCGATAAGCGGGGAAGGATTTCATCGACACACCAAAAGCTTTGGCAATACCTTGGTAAGTCACATCATCGTGAGTAGGCCCTACTCCCCCGGTAGTAATCACATACTCATATTGCTTGATTAGTGAGTTAAGGGTACTGGCAATTAAAGAAACCTGATCGCCTACTAAGCGCATTTGTCCAACAGAAAGCCCTTTATCATCAAGCGCTTTTAAAATCAAAAAACTATTGGTTTCTTGGATCTGAGCACTTAAGAGTTCATCACCTATGATTAAAATAGCAATCATTTCATTAACTTTTTTTCTATTTTTTAACATGAGTTTAGTCATTTTTTAATCTAAACCTTCAAAAGAAAAAACTAAAGAATATAAAAAGTTTGCCAATAAATATAAAAAGGTCTTTTTTTTATGACTTATAAAGTATACCTTCTAAAACAATGCGGGACTTGTAAAAAAGCCATTCGTTTTTTAGAAGCTCATCAAATCAATTATCAAACTCTTGCTATTAGACAAACCCCTCCAAACGAAGAAGAGCTTTCAGTTGCTTATCAAACGTATTGGCCTCAAATTAAAAAAATCATCAACACCTCGAGTATTGATTATCGTAGCAGTTCATTAAAAGACACGATCTTGGGAATGAAAAAAAAAGATTTAATCACACTACTAAAAAACAATGGCAATTTGATCAAACGTCCTTTTGTCGTTGTCGTTGGTAAAAAAAAAGTGCTGGTCGGATTTAAAGAAGAGATTTGGAGAGATTTTTTTCTAAAAAACACCCAAGAAATTGACTAATCTTTTAATAGGAGTTAGAAAAGTAAATAAAAATGAAAAAAAAATCTAGAATCATCATAACGTGTTGTTGGGTTTTAAGCTTGCTAATAGGGGGACTTTTAAACGCATCACTTTGGAGTCAAAATTGGCCTATTTATAAAGGGAATGTTTTTTTTACAGGTAACAATGATGCCATTAGCCCAATAGGAAAAGACATTGTTTGGAAAGTAAAAACAGATGGCATGGCCAATAGCCCTATTGTTTCAGAAGGGAGAGTTTATTTTTCTACCAGAGGGGGATTTTTATATGCCGCCAAAGAATCAAGTGGAAAAGTGATTTTTAAAACAAAACTGTATTCATCTGCTTTTAGGCCTTTAGTGCTATCGGGAGAATATTTAATTGCTTCTGATTTTCAATGGCTTTACTGTTTTGATAAAAAAACAGGTCAAATTATTTGGGCAAGAAAAGATAAAGATCATGGTCTCTACGCTTCTCCTACGATTTACAATCAAAACATTTATTACGGCAGTCGCAAGCAATTTTTTGCCAAAAACATCCAAAATGGACACGAGCTTTGGAGTCAAAAAAAAATTACTTCGTGGGGGGGATTTCCATATATTTATGGGGATAAGCTGATTTATTTGTCTAAAAACATTCAAAGCAAAAAAAATAATTTGTTTTTTTTAAAAACAAGCACCGGAAAGATTTTATGGGAAAAACCACTGCCGTACGCGATTAAGATTATTTCTCCTGTGGTGTATCAAAAAAGGATTTATGCCGTCATTGCTTCCAATTGTTTTCAACTAGACAGTCAAACGGGAGATATTTTAACACAACAAGATTATGAAGATTATATTATAGGACAAGTTGCTTTTTCAGAAAAAAACATTATTTTACCAATGCGTAATGGCAATTTAGCGATTTCAGATGTTTTTTCTCTTAAAAGACAAAAAACGATCAAAACGGGTTTTTCAAGTGCCCCTCATTTTATTTTAATTGGAAACGAAATCTACACAGCAGGGATCATTAAAACAAAAGAAGGAAACTTAAACTATATTAAAGGATTTGATTTTAAAACAGGTGAGATGATTTATCAGTTAAGCATCCCTAAAAAAAAGTCAATATCGGGCTTAATTGCTTCTAACGGACGACTTTTTGTTTCAACAGAAGACTCTGTTTTGGCCATTGGCAAAAACAACAAAATCATTGTGGACGCCAAGCCCCCTCTAAACAAACAAAAAAAAGATATGGATGGGGATGGAAAAGTGAAAATCATCCTTGTTTTAAAAGACCAAAAAACAGGAGAAAATCTTTCGGGAAAGTTTGAAATCCTCACTCGAAATCAAAACGGAGAAGTGATTGACAAGCAAACACTTGATTTTAAAAAAGAAGAGCAATCAAAAGTAATTTCTGTTCCTGAAAATGGGACGACAGAAATCATTGGTTCTTCAGATGATTATCTCGCCAATAAAACCGTTTTAAATGAAAAACAAAAAAAACAAAAAACAGAAAAAAAAGGTAAAGTCAATCTTGGAAAAATAAAAGATGGACAAATTATCCAAGTCAACCACATTGGTTTTGCTTACAATAAAAGTACTTTAACCACGCAGTCGTTTAATATTTTAAATAAAATTAAAGATTCTCTTTTGCAAAAACCCCATTTAAAAATCGAGATTGTAGGACATACCGATAACATCGGAAGTGAAAATTACAACTTAAAATTATCTGAAAATCGCGCTGATACCGTCAAAGAATATCTCGTCAAACAAGGAATCTTTCAAGAACGTATTATCACCAAAGGCTACGGAGAATCTAAACCTATCGCCAGTAACAATTTAGAAGAAGGAAGAGAAAAAAATAGACGCACTGAGTTTCGTATTTTTAAATAAATTGACAAAGAATTAAAGGTATGGTTTTATTAAAGAAAATTTTTTTTAATAAACAAGAGTCATTTAGCGTGAATTTATTTTTTATCTTCCAAATCAGTTTTCTTTTTTTTCATTTAATTTTTGCAGGAATCTATTTAGGTAGTTTAATTTTTGTACAAAGACAAGTCAAAGACAAAAAATTTTTGGACTTGATTAAAAAAAGCAAATCTTTTTTTAATTGGATGACTGTTTTATTACTTGTAAGTGGAGTCGGTCTTTTTTTCAGTCGATTTTCACAGATTATTTTTTCTAAACAAAAAATAGGCCCTGCGTTGCACATTATTGAGTTTAAGCTTTTATTATTACTAGGGATTGGAGCGGTAAGTGGAATTTATAGCCGTAAAGTGAAAAAAGGCGACTTAAAATACCTTGGTTTATTTAGATGGATCAATGTTTTACTCCTTTGTCTAGGGATGCTTAGCGGGATTTTACTTCGCTATTATTAATTTTTATTAATTTTTTTTTCTTCTCAAAAAGAAGTTTTATTTTTAATTTTTGTTTTCATTTTTTAAAATGATCAAACCCTCCAAGCTTTTTTTCGTCTAAAACATTAAAGCGTCCATCAGGAAAAACGAGAATGACTTCTTTAGTATCATGGAGGATTTCACCGATTTCATAACCAAAAGACTTGTCAGCATACTTGCTAGAGGTGGTGTATAAAAGCTCATAATCTTCTCCTCCGTAAAGAGCCATATGAGTGGGGGTGGGATTTTGTTTAAGTTTTTTAGCCGCTTTGACAAGCAGGGGACTAATGGGAAGTTTGTTTAGAAAAATTTTGGCTCCTTTATTGCTTTGTTTACAAAGATGGGCCAAGTCTCCTAAGAGTCCATCAGAAATATCAATGAGAGCATTGGCATAAGGCAAAACTTGGTTTAAAATATCAAACCTTGCTTTAGGTTTTTTTTGAGCGGCTTTAAGGGAAGCAAAACCTTTAATATTTTCAGTCAAGAGCAGTAAACCACATTTAGCATTTCCAAGTGAACCGGTGACTTTAATACGGTCATGGGCTTTTGCTTGAGAACGAAGAAAGGTTCTTGAGGTCAATTTTTTACCAATAAGAGTGATAGAAATATGGATTTTATCAGAAAGGGTTGTATCCCCTCCTAAAATATCAAAAGCATATTGCTTACAACTGACTCTAATTCCTTGATACAAGCTTTTGACCCACTGTACAGAGGTGTGTTTGCTTATCGCCAAAGAGACCAAAGCGTATAAAGGCCATGCTCCCATAGCGGCTAAATCAGAAAGATTGGTTTGGATGGCTTTGATGCCAACTTCTTTAGGGGTAAAGGTTTTTACAGAAAAATGTCTATCTTCAACGAGCATGTCTGTGACTAAAACGTAGGGTCCTTCTTTAAAATTGACAATGGCCCCATCATCGCCAATCCCTTTAATGACTTGGGGATTGGTTGATTTTTGAGTAATGAGATCAATGAGTTTAAACTCACCCCCCAGTTGTTCAATCGTTTTAAGCTTTTGTTTTTTTTTTTTCATTAGCACGTTTATTTTTATAAAAAATTTTTTTTTTCTACTTTATTTAAAATCACTAACGGAGTATGGTATATTTTTTTAAAAGATGCGTTTAAATTATTTTTCAAAGTTGAAACTATTTTATCAAAAAAATAAATATGTTTTTAAGATTTTACTAATTTTTTTATTTTTTCTTCTTCTATGGATAAAAATTGATTTTTCAAAAATTACAGCGATTAAAATGGAATGGTTGGTGTATGGGCTCATTATGGTGCTTATCAGTCATGGGTTTGGCAACTTGTCGTGGTATTTTATTTTAAATGCTCTTAGAAAAAAGGCACCGATGAGAAAAAAGGCACCGATGATTTCTTTTAAAAAAATGATTATCCCCTATTGGTTGGGACTTTTTTTTAATAATTTTATGCCAACGAGTATTGGAGGGGATGTGATCAAAGGATTTTCGATACATCGAGTGTTAAAAAACCCATTAAAGATTACGCTTTCGATTGGGATAGATCGTTTGTTTGGGGTGGTGATTTTAATGGGGATTGGGATTCATAGTTGGCTATTATTTTTTTACAAGGGAAAGGTTTTGTTGTTATTTTGTATCGCCGAAGGGATGATAATTGGGTTATTATTTTTATTTTCAAAACATTTTTTTTGGATTTTAAAAAAAGGGTTTAAGTCGTTTGATTGGTTTGAAGATAAACGTCAATTGATCTTAAAAATCACTTCATCTTTAAAAGAGATATATAAGCAAAAGAAATTGTTTTTACTCATGACCTGTGGGATGGTGTTGTCTCAATTGTTCAAGATTTTAATGAATGGATGTATTGTTTTAGGACTTGAGAAGAGAGGCAGTAGCCTCTTACCAGCAGAATATGTTTTTTTTCTTGTCCCTATTTATGGGATTTTGGCATTGATTAGTTTAACGCCCGGGGGACTAGGAGTTAAGGAATATTTATGTGTGTTATTATTTAAAAACGTTCCCTTTTTAATCCAAGGAGAAGACAGGGGAAGCTTTTCTGAAAGTTATATTGTCGAAATTACATTATTAAGTTTACTCAGTCATTTATTAGTGATGATTTCGAGTTTAGGAGGGGGGATTTTTTTTTTATTTGAAAAAAAAACCTTAAAAAGCACTTTTAGCTAAAGCATCAACATAATCATTCCACTTATTATGAGAATGAGCTTTAACTTTTTCAAAATGATAGTTAATAGGACGAGAGTGAAGAAATAAGACATAGTCTTTTGCGATTTGGCTTTTGGCTTTCCAAGTCCCATCAGCCCACCTAGCGATGCCTTCATAATCGTGGACTAAAGTGACATGGTGGTGATGTTTTTGAGCCCAGAGGATAGCTTGCTTTACGGCTTCAAGTTCGCCGTCGATATTACGACTAAGGGCATTGTGGAGAGTTAATCCTTTATCAAAAGCAAGAATGCCTTCAAGTGTGGTTGCTACCCATGCCCAAGCTGATTTTTTACAAAGGCCATTAAATGACCCATCGACATAGATTCGAATAGAAGTTTTTGTTTTATTTTTTGTAAAAAAAGGCTTTGAAAGAATGTTTAAATAATTTTGAGCTTCTTTTTTATTAGTAAAGGCTCGATATTTAACATTTGAAACTCCTTTGATGATGGATTGACACTCTGACCAGCTGTCTAAAAGATGTGTTTTTTCAGCAGAAATAAAAATAGCGTAATACTTTTTAGGCATTTTTTTTTTATTTTAAAATGTTCTTAAAAATATTTATATAATGCTAAACTTTGAAACTTAAAATAAAGATTTATAAAAAAAACTATTATAACTGTTATTTATGGAAAAAACCCTTATTATTACTGAAAAACCAAGTGTTGCCGCTGATGTGGTAAAAGCTTTAAAAGAAAATTTTGACAAACAAAAAACACATTATGAAAATGAACGTTATCTTGTTTCATTTGCTTTAGGACATTTACTGACCATTTGTGAGCCTCAAGAAATGGATGAAAAATATAAATCTTGGTCATTTAAAGCACTGCCGATCTTACCTAAAAAATATTTATTAAAACCGATTCCCACTAGTAGAGGGCAATTAAAAATTTTAGCCAGTTTAATTAAGAAAAAAGAAGTAACGCACATTATTAATGCCTGTGATGCGGGAAGAGAAGGTGAGCTGATTTTTAGATACATCATGGAATATGTCCCCAAGAAATCAATAGAAGGTAAAAAACTCAGTCGTCTTTGGCTACAAAGTATGACTCAAGAGGCTATTAAGGAAGGCCTTGAAAACTTAAAAGAAGATAAAGAACTGATCGCCTTATCGAATGCAGCGAAAAGTCGATCGGAAGCAGATTGGTTAATTGGGATTAATGGCTCCAGAGGGCTGACGAGCTATATTTCCAAATATGGAGGATTTTTTATTACTCCTTGTGGGCGAGTACAAACACCGACGCTTTCGATTATTGTTAAAAGAGAAAATGAAAGAAAAAATTTTGTTAATCAAAATTATTGGAATATTTTTGCTCAATTTGAAAGCGGAAAGCAAACGTATGAAGGGAAGTGGTTTGATGCTAAGTTTAAAAAAAAGAAGCAAGAAGAAGCTCAAAATCCTGAAAGACTATGGGATAAAAAAAAAGTCGAAAGAATCATTGAAAATTGTGATAACAAACAAGGCCATGTCGATGAAAAAATAAGAACCTCTTTTCAAAAAAGTCCTTTACTCTATGATTTAACCACGCTACAAAGAGAAGCCAATAGTCGTTTTGGGTTTTCGGCAAAGCAAACGCTTTCGATTGCGCAGGCCTTGTATGAAAGACATAAGGTGTTAACGTATCCTAGAACCAGTAGTCGGTATTTGCCAGAAGATTATTTGGGGGTCATCAAGCAACTGTTTTTAGGATTAAAAGACAGGGGTCGCACTGGAAAGTTTGCGAAAATTGCTTTAGAGAAAGGTTATGTTAAATTTGACAAAAGAGTGTTTAATAATCAAAAAGTCTCAGATCACCATGCGATTATTCCAACAAATAAAATTCCTGGAAAGCTCAAGGAAGGAGAGCAAAAAATTCACCAAATGGTCATCCAAAGAACACTGGCAATTTTTTATCCTCCTGCTAAATACTTATTAACGACTCGCATTTCCACCATTAATGAACACACGTTTAAAACAGAAGGAAAGATTTTAAAAGAAGCTGCTTGGAAAGCCATCTACGGGAGTACTAAAGCCAATACGCTCTTACAACCTTTACAAGAAACGACAACACTCGCAAAAAAAGTGACTTACGAACAAAATCAAACAAAACCCCCGGGAAGATTTACAGAGTCTTCATTGCTTTCTGCTATGGAAGGGGCTGGGAAGTTCGTTGAAAATGAAGAACTTAAAGAAGCTTTAAAAGAAAGAGGCATCGGCACCCCAGCGACTCGTGCTCAAGTCATTGAAAAATTGATTAGTGATAAATATATCGTAAGAGAAGATAGAGCTTTAATCCCAACCACCAAAGCTTTCGAGCTCATTTCTCTTTTACAAGCGATGCATCTTCAAAACTTGCAATCTGCTGAATTAACGGGAAAATGGGAATATAAATTAACTTTGATTGAAAAAAATCAGCTTTCAAGAGAAACTTTTATGGATAGCATTAATGAAGAAGCCAAAAATATGATCGAAAAAATTAAGTCGTTTGATGAAGACACTACTAAAAAAGAAGCAACGTTTAGCCCAATTGACGGGGTGAAATATTATGAAACGATTATGCGTTATTTTTCAGAAGATAAATCACTTGTGATTCGAAAAATGATGGGAGGAAGAATTTTTTCTAATGAAGAAGTTTGCACTCTGATTAAAAAAGGAAAAATAGGTCCTTTGGAAGGGTTTCGTAGCAAGAGAGGCAATGCTTTTACCGCTTCGATTGTTTTAGAAAACAAAAAAGCCAAGTTTGTTTTTTCTAATAATCAAGTAGAAGACACCATTGATTTAAAAGAAGCTACTTTAGTGGGGCATTCTCCTATAGATAATACAGAAGTCTATCAGACATTAAATGTCTATATTTCTAAATCTGCCATTGAAAAAAAAAATACCGGACTTAAAATTAATCGCATTATTTTAGGAAAAGAAATTACAATTGAAAACATGAACAAAATTTTGAATAAAGAAAAAACAGAGCTCATTACAGGATTTAGATCTTCAAAAACCAAACGCCTTTTTGATGCGTACTTGCAACTCGATGAAAAAGGTAAAATCAAGTTTTCTTTTCCAGAAAAAAAAAAGAAAACTAAAAAATAAATGATTTCTAAACAAACTTTTAAACAACCTAAGATAATTGTCTTAATGGCTTTTTTATTAGGTTGTCTTGTTTTATTAGCGTTCATTTTAAAAGGTCTATTTTCACTTGAAAATGGCAATTATTATGATACGGTGATTATTAACGGGCGAGTGATTGATCCAGAGAAAAAAATCAATACAATTTTAAATATAGGCGTTCGTCAAGGGATGATTAAAACCATTACGACCAATCATATTAATGGAAAAAAAGTCATTAATGCCAGTGGTTTGGTAGTGGCTCCTGGGTTTATTAATTTGCATGTGCATACGATGGATAATGAAACCTTTAGGCTTTTAGCTCATGACGGGGTTTCTAGTGCTTTAGAATTAGAAGGTGGCCATTATAATATTGATCAGTTTTATCAATCAAGAAATGGCAAGTCGTATCTTAACTATGGCACTAGTGTCGGCCACATGCCAACCCGAATGCACCTCTATGAAGATCCAGGGGATATGATTGCAAGTGGTCCTGCAGCCATTCAAAAAGCAACCAAACAAGAGCTTCTTTTTATTTTAAAAGCAATTGAAAAAGGACTCTCAAAAGGAGCTTTAGGGATTGGGTTTGCCTTAGCCTATACGCCGGGAGCTTCTGAATATGAAATCTTAGAAGCTTTTCGTTTATCCGCAAGATATCAAGCCCCTGCTTTTGTACACACAAGATTTTCAGGTAGCAATAGTTTACGAGGACTGATGGAAGTCATCGCATACTCATCGATCACTCGTGCTCCTTTACATATTCATCATATTACTAGCACAGGGGGAAAATATTCTCTTGGTCTTTTAAAAATCATTGAAGAAGTAAACGCCAAAAGCCAGCTAAATATCACCACTGAAGTTTATCCTTATACCAAAGGAATGACGAGTATTCAAGCCAATTTTTTTAAACAAGAACATTTTCTAAATAAAAAAATCTTTAAATACAAAGAATTTCTTTACGTTAAAACAGGTGAACTCTTAAACGAAACCAACTTTGATGCTTATCAAAAACAAGGTGGATGGGTGGTCTTTGGCAACATTCCAAAACAAGTCGTTGATAAAGCCGTTTTACACCCGATGGTGATGATAGCAAGTGATACAATTTTAGTAGATGGGAAGGGGCATCCAAGAAATGCAGGTAGTTTTTCAAAAATACTACGATATTATGTAAGGGAGAAAAAATGGTTAAATCTTAGTGAAGCCATTGAGAAAATGACATTGATGCCGGCAAAAAGACTGGAGACAAGAGCTCCTATCATGAAACGCAAAGGACGCATTCAAATAGGTGCTCATGCTGACATTACAATCTTTAACCCCGAGCTCATTAGTGATCAGTCAACGTATCAAAATCCATCTTCCCCATCAAAAGGAGTTGAGTACCTTCTTATTATGGGGGAGCTTCTTATTGACAAGGGAAACTTTAACCCCAATGTTTATCCTGGAAAAGCCATTAGAGCCCCTAGACAAAAAATGTGATTTTTTTAAAAAATAAATAATGATAGAGGTTTAATGATGAGTTGTGATGTCGTGCTAGGCGGTCAGTGGGGAGATGAAGGAAAAGCAAAAATTATTGATGCGATTTGTAAAAATTACCAAGTCGTTAGCCGTTATCAAGGAGGAGCTAATGCAGGGCATACGGTTTATAATGCAGAAAATAAAAAATATGTTTTCCATCTTTTTCCTTCTGGGATTTTAAATGACAATACAATTTGCGTCATTGCCAATGGTGCTGTCTTAGAAATTGAAGCCTTTTTAGAAGAAGCAACTTTACTTCGAAAAAATAAGATTCGTTTTGAAAATAAAATTAAAATTAGTTCTCAATGTTTTTTAGTCTTACCTTTTCATAAAATTCTCGATGAAGCCAAAGAAAAAAAAAGAAAAAAACAATTTTTTATTGGGACCACTAAAAAAGGAATTGGCCCCGCCTATATTGATAAATATAGTCGTATCGGGATACGCGTTTCTGACTTAAAATACCCAAACCAACTTAAAGAAAAACTAGAAGAAAATGTAAAGGAAAAAAATATAATGTTAAAACATTATCACAACGAAAAAGAAATTGATATCAAGCCCATCTTTAACACTCTCATAAAACAATATGAACTTATCAAACCCTTTGTCATTGAAAGTCCTTTTTACTTTAACCAAATCCTCAAAGAAGGTAAAAAAATCCTACTTGAAGGAGCTCAAGGGAGTGGATTGGACATTGATTTTGGAACGTATCCGTATGTGACAAGCTCTTCACCCACTTCTGCTGGAGCTTGTACTGGGACAGGAATTGGGGTTAAAAAAATTAATGAAATTATAGGAGTTTTTAAAGCTTATATTACTCGAGTGGGCCAAGGGCCTTTACCCACTAAATTGCCAGAAGATCGTATTGAACAACTACGAAAATATGGATGTGAATTTGGGGCCACAACAGGTAGAGCCAGAGAATGTGGTTGGTTTGACACCATTCAAGCAAAATACAGCATTATCATCAATAACATCACCTCCATTGCTTTAACAAAGCTAGATGTTTTAGATCATTATGAAGTGATTAAAGTTTGTACTCATTATCTTTTAGGTGAGAAAAAAATAGAAAACTTCCCCTTAAACACCAACCTCTTAAAAAAAGTAAAACCTGTTTATGAAGAATTACCCGGTTGGCAAGAAAAAACAAGCCATATTAAAGACTTTGATGCTCTTCCTAAAAACGCTAAAAACTATATTCTTTGTATTGAAAAGCACCTCGATTGTCCCATCAAGTTTATTTCTAATGGACCAAATCGTTTATCGCTTATTTACCGATAAAGACACCGTTATCACATAAAGGACATACACAGCACCTTTACTAAGATCAATCGTTTGTAAACGATACGTTATTTTTCTACCATCCCTGCGATCGGTATACAACTTATCTTCTTTTAAATTAGCTAAATGCTCATAAATGCTTTTAGAAAAAAGAGCAAAATAGTCTTCTTTTTCTTCAGTAAATTGAGTTTTGAATTCTTCAGCTTTTCGGTTTACATAAACCACTGCCAATTTAGAATTAAAAATAAAAATAGGTAATTTTAAAAAATCAAAAATGGTTTTATATTCTCCCAGACCAAGATTTAGAACAGGTCTAAAAGTAAGATTAAACTCTTCTTCTGAGTAAAGGTAAATACTTAAATCAAGTGAATTAACCGTTGGAATAATCACTGGTTCTTCAAGTTTATCGACTTTTTGAAAAAAATCCTCTAGTTGAAGATTTTCTAAAATACGACTTAGATTAGCCGTAAGAGGTTTTTTAAAAAACTCAACATGATTGGCTTGACGAAGGGTTTTCCCTTTTGAAATATACCCTTTGATTTCATGATTTCGAATCACCGGGATACTATCTAAAGAATATTTAAAAAAAAGATTAAAAATATCTTCAGGAGTAATTTTTTTTGAAAAAAGAGAAGTTTGTTCTTTTGGACGATCTTTCAAAATAAAGGACTTTTATTAAAAATCATGGATGCTATTTTTTTATTTTTTTCCCTTGAGAAAGCTCAAATAAAAAAAGAGGCCAAGAAATTAACACCGGAACCGTAAAAATTGAAGCTGAAATAATGATTTCATTTTGATATTCTCCCGTTCTGTTCACTTGTACCAGCGTTAATAAAGGTAGCAATGTAATGATACCAAGCTCAAACAAGTTAGAAGAAGTTCGCTCTTTATCAATAGAAAGAATTTTATAAGGGAGGGTGTTTGATTTTTGAGTAAAAGCAAAGCTTAAACAACTTAAAAAAATTAAAACAATTATTTTCTCTTTCATGGATAAAAAATCATTCCTCACTCACTACCCTCTATTATAGTATCGAAAGAAAAAGAAATTAACCAAAACAACGATATAAATTCACACAAAAGTTATAAGTTTACAAAAAATTTTTATGATATTAATGAGATCGCCATAAAGCATTAATTTTATCTTCTATTTTTTTCCCCATGGCTTTAATGAGCTGTTTGCTGCCTTCGATGAGTTTTTCTTCGACTTCGAGTTCCCCAACGATTTTGGTTTGCTCTTCTAAAGGAAGAATAGGTAGAAATAATTGTTTTAGTTCTTTAAACCCACTTTTTACACATACCTCTTTTTTAATACTACTATTAAAGGGACCTCTTAATAAATCAATAACATCATCAAATTTTTTAAGTGGGTATTTAAAAGGTTTGGATTTTTCTTCACTGAGAAGTTTTAAAAATAAAACATTCGCAAATTCATTAAATGGATCAAGCCCAGCTCGTAACCCTTCCCCTCTTAAAATATTATTAATTTCATCAAAAAGTGTGATTAAATCACCTCTATTTTTAATGCTCTCTTTATCGATGGTAAAAGCTTCATGCCTTCTCGTTTTTAAAAACTCTAAAGCTTCACGATGTCGTAACAATTCTTTGACTTCTTTATTATTAAGTTTTAAACGCTCGCCATGATATAAATATCTTGTTTCACAGTGTGATCCATTAGAGGCAAATATCAAAGGAACACCTAAAGCTTTAGCATAGCCTACTGCTTTTTTTTCACTACTAGGGTCTAAAGTCCAACCTTTGTTTTTTAGATTTTAATCGATGATATATCTAACAGTTGTTTCTTGAAAAGCAGAGTCAATATTAATGATTTCAAAGAAAAATTTGAATCACAAAAAAAATAGAAGATGATGACATCCTTACCACTTCACAATTCAAAATAAGTCTCTAAAACAAATAAGTTTTTTTACTTTTTTTGGATCAACTTGTATCTAGTAATAGCTACCTTAATAAACATTAAGTAGTAATTCTCCTATCATTTCCACTTGTTCATTAGTTAAAGTAGGATACAGAGGCAAACAAAGTGTTTTTCTTTGTAAAAAGCTGGCCTGAGGTAAGGAAGATTGAAAATGGTTTTCATCTTCAAAAAAAGGGGTTTTAAAAATAGCCTTTAAGCCAATCCGGTAAGACTGAAAAAAATCAATCATGATTTTCTGAGATCCTTCTACTTTAATGGGGAAAAAGCCAAAATGATACTCTGCTTGCTTATTTAAAGAGAAGGTTTGATGGGCACTTTTACTAAGGGCTTTAAAATAAAACTCTGTGATTTCTTGTCTTCTTTTAATAAATCGCTCAATGAGAGAAAGCTCTGATAAACCAATGGCCGCATGAATATCGGTTGTAGAAAAATTGAGCCTTGCTTTAAGAGATTTATTTTCTTTGAAAGCCAACAAAGCTTTAAAATGATCTGAGCGTTTAGCAGATAAAGCTCCCCCTTGAGCCATGGTAATCATTCGTTTTGGGCTAAAAGAAAAAAATGAAAAATCTCCCTTTAAACCCAATTTTTGACCTTTAAGCCCGCATCCCAAAGCGTTGGAGCAATCTTCAATAATCACAGGAGCTGTTGTGTTTTGCTTTAAAGGCAACTGGTCTAAATCAAAAGGATAGCCTAAGTGATGGGTAATAATGATGGCTTTTGTATTTTCAGTTTGTTTTTTCAGGAGATCGTCCCGATTGATTTCAAGGGAATCTGGATGGACATCGACTAAAATTGGGGTAACTTGAAATAAGTAAAGAATTTCTAAGATGAAAGATTCTCCTAGAGCACTTAAAAGAACTTCATCTCCTTTTTTTAAGTTAATCGTTTTGCAAATCAAATACAAAGCAGAAGAAGCATGATTGACAAGAAGGATTTTTTTAGTTCCTAAATATCGAGCTAATTGTTTTTCTAATTTTTTAGTTAATGACCCTTCTGAGATGTGATCGGTCAACATACATTCTAAAACACCAATGAGATCTTTTTTGGAAATAGTTGGTTTCGAATAAGGAATGGCAGATTTTTGATTTTTTATAGCTAACATGATCTAAACCGAATTACGACTTGCATTAATATTAGCTGCAAGAGATTTAATGATCATTTTTTCATAAATACCAAGTAATTGTTTATCCCCTGTTTCTTTTTTACTCTTAATTAGAGCATACTGTTGAATGACTAAAAGAGGTAAAACAATTTTTTCTCTTAATTCGATTGATTCTCGAATGACTTCATTTTGTTCTAATAATTTTTTCATCGAAGAAATTTTTTTAAGATTTTTTTTTGAAAGCATACTTTCTGCAAAAATTTTTTCCCAAAAAGCATGAAAGATTTTATCATTTTTTAAGTAAGCAGTAAGAGGAAAAAAAGTTTTCTTCAAAGATTGCATACTATTTTCAACTAAAGTTTTAAAAAAAAGAGATTTTTGATAGAGATTTTTAAGTAAATCAAAAAGACCTTCTTTTTCAATGGCTTCAATCCCCCAGCCAAACCCAAAAAATCCAGGAATGTTTTGTTTCATTTGACTCCAAGCTCCTACAAAAGGGATCGCTCTTAAATGTTCGAAATTCAGCTTTTTACTTTGTTGACGACTTGCTGGGCGACTGGCGATGTTTAACTTGCTATAATACGAAAGCGGTGTTTTTTGTTCTAAATAATCAACAAAAAGAGGGTCGCCTCTAAAAGAAAGATAATGCTTTAAACAATGATTAGAAAGTTGTGTCATGATTTTTTTTTCCTTCTCATTAAAAGCTTTTTTGTCTTTATCAAATAAACGATTTTCCAGTCCAGCACAAAGTAGTTGCTCTAAATTAAAATAACAAGAACTAAACGATCCAAAATTAGAGCTAATAGTTTGCCCTTGTATGGTAAGCTGGATTTGTTTGTCTTCGATTTGATCCCCAAAAGCACGATAAAACTTATACGTATTGCCTCCTCCTCTAGCTGGAGGCCCCCCCCTGCCATCAAAAAAAATAATTTTAATCCCATACGTTCTAGAAAGATTGGTTAGATTTTCTTTAGCTTGAAAAATAGACCAATTAGCGGCAACATACCCCCCATCTTTCGTACCATCAGAAAAACCAACCATGATTGTTTGACAATGATCCCTAAACTCAAGATGTTTTTTATAAAACTCATTTTGATACAAGTTTTCCATAATTTTTGGAGCATTCTTAAGATCGTCAATCGTTTCAAAAAGAGGCACAATATCTAATAAAATACCCTTTGATTCTTTTTCTTTACAAAAGTGTAAAAGAAATAACACTTCAAAAAGATCTAAATCACTTTGCGTGTTACTGATAATATAACGATTTAGCCCTCTTAATCCATTTTGATTTTGAATATAAAAGGCTTCTTTCATTGAAAGCAGTGTTTCTTCTGTGAGCTCATAACCATAGTCTATTTTTTTTACAAAAAGACCTCCTTTAAAAGATTTAAGTAAATCAATTAAAAAAAACTTTTTCTTTTTTTCATCTAAAGCATGGTATTCCAACAAAATATTCTCTCCAAAAGCATGTTTTAAAACATCTTCCAAAACCTTTTCAAGGACCCGACTATCTTGCCTTAAATCAATAGAAGCAAAATAAAAACCAAAAATAGATACTTTGATAATAAGCTCATCGACAAAATTTAAAAAAAGACTATTGTGTTCTTTTTTCAAAAGAGAACGCACTCGTTTGAGATCACTTAAAAAGTCATCCACTTTTTTATAAGCAGTTTTTTGATTTAATAAAGCAAACAGTTTTAACTGGATTTCTTTTAATAAATCAAAAACACCTTCAAAAGTCAAACGACGCATTAAAACATTTAAATCTTTAAGATAGAGTTTGATAATACTTTTTTTTAAAAGAAAGGCAACCCTTTGAGTGGTTTTAAAAGTAACGAAAGGATTGCCATCTCTGTCTCCTCCAGGCCAAAAGCCAAATTCAATAATAGGGCTTGAAAAAGATTCGATGCCTTGATTGCTTTCCATTAAAAGATTTTTGTGTAATCTTGGGACCACTTGATAAAAAATATTTTTTAAATACCAAATTAATGTTTGAGCTTCATTAATCGGGGTTGGTTTTTGCTTGTTTCTAAAAGACGTTTTTCCCATTTGAAGTAAAAGATTATAAATCATTCCCAAGTCGTTTTTATTGATTGCTTTACTCAAATCTTTAATAATACTTAAAATATTTTTTGAATAAAATTGAGTAGGATGAGCTGTTAAAACAACTCGGACTTTAAAATCATTTAAGACTTTTTTAAGCTCTGCTTCTTTTTTACCCAAGCGTACTTGTAATAAAAAAGCCTGCATCGTCCCTTCCCCCAAGCGATCATTAATTTGATTAAAAGCAGCGTCTTCTAAAGAATCAAAAAGCACAATTTGTCTTTCAACAAACTGCAAAAACTTAAAAAGTAAATTGTTTTTTTTATTTTGAATCTGGCCGTGATCTTGAAAAAAAGCATCGACAATCTCTTCAGGGCTTTGATTATTTTTAAGACCTTCTTCACAAGCTTTAGAAAAAAGAGGGAGTAAAATCCCTGCATTATCAACGCCTTCAAAAGGAAGTGTTAAAAAAAGACTATTATAAAGCTCGTACTTTATTTTGACTTGTTGTTTAAAAGCGGTAAGAAATTGATTCATAAAAAAACTATTAATTTTTAGCAAAAAAAAATATAAACGACATTACTTATATTTATAGATTATTTTTACATTTAAATAAGTTATTATAATATAAGCTTGTCTTTTAATAAAAAAGGATTACAAGTGCTTTTAATAAAAAAAAGATTTTTTTTGAGAGCATGCCTTGAACATTCCTTTTTAGAGCTTACAATCTCATCCCTAGTGATTTCTAATGGTTTATTTTCTTTCTTAAACAAACTTTACCATGACATCGCCTTCTCTATAAAAAGATTTTTTTTCTATATCTCTATTTATTTTTGTAGAATTAAAATAAATTCAATATTTCATTTTGTTCCATCATCAAATTCGATAAATAATTTAAACACGCCTCATCACTTTTATAAGATTCATTTTCTCATCTAGTTAAATAATAAATGGTCATTGATTGATGCCAATTTAAAGGAGTTTTTTGCTTTAAATTGTTTTTTTTTATATTAAATAACCAAATGGAAATTGTTATATGTTATAAATAGAGATAGTATTATAGAGGAGAAATAAGGCAATGAAGACAAAAAAAGAATCATTAAGAATGATATTTAGCTTTATATTAGTAGGGTTATTGACGTCGAATGTACTACTTGCGTCAAAAGAGTTTTCTAAAGATGATCAAAAAGATGTTCCATTTAGTTTGGTAGGTGAGAGTCCAAAAGAAAAAGAAGCTCGCTTACAGTGGTGGGCAGACGCACGATTTGGATTATTTATCCATTGGGGACTTTATTCTCTTTTAGAAGGGTATTGGGAAGGGGAAGAAACCAAGCGTCTTGGTGAATGGATTATGAAGAGTAGGGAAATTAAGAAGAGCGAATATTCCAAACTTGTTAATGACTTTAATCCGGTTAAATACAACCCTGAACAATGGATGAAGCTAGCAAAAGAAGCCGGCATGAAATATGTGGTGATTACAAGTAAGCATCACGATGGATTTAGCTTATGGAATAGTAAGTATAGAGATTTTAATATTGGATCTACACCTTATAAAAAAGATTTACTAGGCCCCTTAGCGGCTGCAGCTAAAAAAAATGACATTCACTTTGGGTTGTATTACTCCATTCTTGATTGGACCCATCCAAATTATAAGCCTATACTAAATTTTGATAAAAAAGATCCAACTCGAAAGCCTAATTATCCGCTTTATTATGAGTATTTAAAAAATCAAACAAAAGAGCTATTAAGCAACTATAAAGATTTAAAACTTTTATGGTTTGATGGGGGGTGGGAAAAAACTTGGAAGGTAGATAACTATCGTATGGGAAAAGACATCTATAGAAAACTTAGAAAAATCAAGCCTTCTTTGATCATCAATGAGCGTTTTTACGGAAAGAGAAATCAAAAATTTGCTGACTACTGGACACCAGAGCAACGCATTCCTAAAAAAGCGAACAAGGGATTGTATTACTGGGAAACTTGCATGACCATGAATGACACTTGGGGATACAAACGAGATGATAAAAATTGGAAACCTACGAAATGGTTAATTCATAATTTAATTGACATTGCCTCTAAAGGTGGCAACTTTCTTCTAAACATTGGTCCTAAAGCAGATGGGACGATTCCTAGCCCTAGCGTTAAAATTTTAAAATCAATGGGAAAATGGCTAAAGATCAATGGAGAGGCTATTTACGGGACAATGGGAAATCCTTCTTCTAATCCAAAAGAAACATTTGCTTATGGAGATATTACAACGAAGGTTAAAGAAAATAAAATTTATCTTCATCTTACTAAGTGGCCTTATAAAAAAGAATATAAACCTTACAAAGTAATAGAAAACCCTAAAGAAAGATCAGAATGGAGAAAAAAATATAAAATCTATGAGACATCTTTTCGTAAAAAATTACTGAGATTTATTAAAAAAGGTTCTAAACATAAAAAGATTGTGTTAAACGGATTTGAAAATAAAATCAAACGCATTTATGCTTTGGAAGATAAAACTAAATCCATCGAATGGAAAGCTAATAACAATACCATTGAGGTTTTATCCAAAAACATTCCTAAAGGCAAAATGGTGACTGTGTTGGCAATTGAATATGAGGGAGATTTACAGCTAAAGTAAATCAGACATCTATTTTTTTTTTATAGCACAAAAATCAAATAAGAACACTACTCACTTATTAATGAATGGGTAGTGTTCTTATAATTCTTAATTTTTTTCTACACTTATCATCACAGGCATTAGGATGGACGAATTAGCAACTATCGAGCCTCAATCAGCACATTCCAAAAAGAATAGCGAGGTCTTGGGAATCCTGAATTATCGCTAAAACCTAAAAGCCAAAAGCCAAAAACAACACTAAACCACCTCTTAAGACCATTCTATGATGAAGTAAAATAAGAAGGCTTCACATCAAAGTTTGTGAATGAGCCCTTCTTACAACACGAGCAAAACAAGAGAAAAAAGACAGTTGCTAGTAGATGGTTAGTCTTTTAAAGACAGCTCACTTAACAGCTTATTATTAGAAGCAACAAGCTATCAAGGTTAGATAATCGTTTTTTATAATCGCAGGCTATTAATTCACGATTTTAGAGAGATTTTTTTGCCAGCTTACTCAAAGAAAATCGATGAAGCCCTCTTCTTCAAAACGTGTTAATTGTTATTTAGAAACACCTCTAGGTCTAGGCGGACTATCGTGGTGAGTAATAAATAATTTACTTAAATATAGAGTCGATGATCTCACTAGAGACATTTTAGAGACATTTGGCCTAATTGATGAGGGGATTTTATAAGCCGTCAAAGTAAGACAAAAATAGCATGTGAAGTCGAGGAAAAAGGTAAAGGAGTGACTTAATGATTTCCTTTGGGTAGAATTTTTACCACGCGTTCTTTTATAATAGAGAGCACTTCATTTGGATTACGTTGCCACCAATTTTTATCAGAAAATATTTCCACCTCGATATACCCCTTATAGCCGGCCTGCTCAACCATATGATAGATAGCTGAGATATCGATAATGCCGTCTCCCATCATTCCGCGATCAACTAAGAGGTCTTGAGTCTCCTTAAGCCAGTCGCAAATATGAAAGCCGAGGATTTTATTTTGAGCTCGTTTGATCTGGGAAGAGAGCTTGGGATCCCACCACACATGATAAACGTCAATGGCCACTCCAACTCCATCACCGAGTGTTTCGCACAAATCAAGGGCTTGAGACAAAGTGTTAACACAAGAGCGATCGGCTGCATACATGGGGTGTAGTGGTTCAATAGCCAGTGGGATATTGAGCGAACGAGAATAATCTAAGATTTTAGAAATTCCTTGTTCCACTTGTTGCCTGGCCAGGGCAATATTTTTTGATTCAGGGGGCAAACTGCCGACGACAAGCACAAGACTTTGAGCCCCAATCGTCATAGCTTCATCAAGTGCTTTTTTATTTTCATCGATTGCTTTTTGAAGACTTTTTTTATCATTGGCGGGAAAAAAGCCTCCTCGGCAAAGAGCATTGACCACAAGGCCGCTATCATCGATTCTCTGTCTAATTTCTTTAAGGGGTTTTTTAGCAATTTGATCTCGCCAAGGACAAATTGCTTTTATCCCATGACGCACGCAACCATCTATCATCTCGTTTATATCCCACTTCAAGCGAACGGTTGCTGTATTTAAAGATAATTTTTCTAACACCCTGCCTTCTACATTCCCTTAAATAATCAATGATTCTTCAAAGCAGGTGGAAAGTAATTTGTTCATTCTCTCTAGGGCAAGCTCAGGCTTAACAAGCACTTTTGCTTGATCAGCAAGTCGAAATAATTGACAATAATGCGCAAAGGAACGAGCAGATTCAAGACCTCCTAAAAGCTGACAATGGCTTTGAAATCCATTTAAATAAGCCATAAACACAACCCCTGCTTTATAATATTGAGTAGGGGACTTAAAGATATGTTTAGAAAGAGCTACGGTAGGGTTTAAGATTTCAAAATAACGCTTCTCATCACCTTGACTAAGAGCATCAAAAGCAGCACTAGCCGCTATAGCGATGGGATCAAAAATACCTAGAAGAGCATCGGAATAATGCTGGTCATCACCACCGATGAGCTCTGGATAATTAAAATCATCTCCCGTATAAAGCCTTACAGAGTGAGGGAGCCTCTTTCGAAACGATTTTTCACGCTTAGCGTCTAAGAGAGAAATTTTAATCCCGTCGATTTGTTTAACGTTTTCTTCAATAATTTCCAAGACGTTTTTTTCAGCCATATCAAGATCTTCTGTTGCCCAATACCCTTTTAAGCGAGCGTCAAAAACATCTCCTAGCCAATGGAGAATCGCTGGTTGCTCTAATGGATCTAAGATCGCTTTATAAACCTTTTTATAATCATCAAACAAAGTGGCTGTTTTGGCAAGGAGCGGACTGGCCATGATAATAACACGCCCACCTCTTTTTTCGATAAAATCACATTGTTCTCTGTAAGCACTAGTAATCGCATCGAGAGAATACTGTCTATTTGGATCAAGCTGATCGGTAGCCGCTCCACAGGCAATAAGGGCATGTTTGCGTGATTTGGCCTCTGATAAACTCTTAGAAATGAGTTCTTTTGCTTGCTCATAGTGAAGCCCCATTCCCCTTTGGGCTGTGTCCATAGCTTCTGCCACCCCTAGGCCTAAATCCCACAGGTAATGGCGAAATTGAAGGGTTGTTTCCCAATCAATGGTGCTGTGCTCCCAGGGACTATCGTTAGCCAAAGGATTTTTTACGACATGGGCAGCGGCATAAACAATGCGGTTAAATTTTTTTTGAGGGAAATCTCCTTCAAATTTTAAAGAGGTGTTTTTTAAAGAATAAGAATAGAGAGACCCTTTTAGATCGATTAGTTTAATTTTCATGCTTGATCTCTTTGAGCTCGATGAGGCGTTTTTCTAAATCGCTTTTTTCAGCAGCGATGGCTAAATGTAAGTTAGTGATTCCTTTATCAAGCCCATGGGCCCATGGGCTATTTTCCAAGACATGGCGTAAAAAAGATTTCCACTGCATTAAAAAACCATTTTCAAATGCTTTATTAGCATCCACTTCTACCCAATCGGAATAAAATGGATGTTCTTGCTTGACGTCTGGATTCCAAATAAATCTGGGGGTTTTGCCTCTTGCTTGGTACCAACAGTTGCTTAAGCCTGCGACTGCTGAGCCTTTATCCCCATCTACTTGAAACGAAACTAGATCATCGCGCCTTACCCGAGTGCACCAATCTGAGTTGATTTGTACAACAGCTCCCGTAGCGAGCTCAACAATAGCGTAAGCAGCGTCATCGGCAGTGGCTGCGTAAGAAACATTTTTTTCGTCGACTCTTTCCTTAATGTGTGTTCGTTTACAACAATAGATAGATTTGATCTCTCCAAAAAGATTTTCCACCACATAATGCCAATGACACATCATATCAATAATAATTCCCCCACCATCCTCTTTACGGTAATTCCAAGAAGGTCTTTGTGGTAAAATCCCATCTTTTCCTTCAAAGACCCAGTACCCAAAGTCAATACGAACACTTAGAATTGATCCAATCTTTCCTGTTTTAATGAGCTTTTTAAGTTTTATCAAACCCGGCAGAAACAACTTGTCCTGCACAACCCCATGCTTGACTCCTTTTTCACGAGCAATCTCATAAAGCTTTTGAGCATGAAAGAGGTCATGAGCTAAAGGTTTTTCGCAATAAACATGTTTGCCTTGATCCATTGCTTTTTTTAAGGACTTAAATCTAAATTGAGTCAAACTCGCATCAAAAAAAACATCGCTTTGCTCGATGGCTTTATCGATGTTTGTGGTGTACTCTTTGCAATTGAGCTCAGTCGCCAAAGCTTGCAACTTATCGCGATTTCTTCCCACTAAAATGGGAACAACGTTCACCTTGTCGCCATTTTGAAGACTAAATCCACCCTGTTTTTTAAGCTCTAATATAGAACGAATCAAATGCTGATTTTTTCCCATTCTCCCTGTAATCCCATTCATTGCTACTTTAATTTCATTTTTCATATCAAACACTCCATATACTCATCTAATATTTTATTTCCCAAAAGCCATCTCAAGAAAAATCCCACCAGAACAAGCATAATAATCCTCATCAAGCAAAAATAGTCCCCGGTTTATTTTTGACCAAGGTTTAGAGGAAAAAGACAAATTTTCTCGCATCTTTTCCCAATCCGTATAATTTTGATGACCGTTTGTTTCTAAAAGTCCTACTCGAAGCCCTTTAAGAGGATGTAATCTAGTGGCGATGTTTTTATTCCATTCGACGAGCAAAGGTGGCACGGTTAAATCAGCACAAAAGCATGGGACGCTTTTTTGATGAGCATAAGCGGCAATTTTAAACGTTTCGCTCATTGTTTTCGCCACCGGCTTAAGAGCAATGGCTTTATAACCAAGGTCGATGCGTTCTTTGACTTCTTGCAAAGAATGAGCACTTTCATCAGCGGCAATCTTTACTGGCAAGTCATTCACTTCAATTTTCATCGACTCAGGCCAAGGCTCCTCAATGAGTAAAATTTGTTCTAACATTCCAATGCTATCGCAATGCTCCAAAAGACGCTCTAAAGTTTCTTTGCTATCATAACAGCCATTAATATCGAGATAATAGGGGATTTTGCCATCATCAGTGTGCTCCGTTGTTCGGTTTTTAAAAAACGCATGAATTTCGCTAAGACGAGCCTTATCCCAGGTCAACATCGCCTCGACAGCCTCTCTTCCTTTTTTTTTATTGCCAGAACCTGCCGATAAATTCCCTATTTTTATTTTGGGAAAAAAAAATCCCCCGTCAATGAGCTCCTTAATTTCTTGCTGCTGATCTTTATAACTAATCGCAGGGACTGCAGCTACTTTTTTATGTCGATAGGAAAGAGCTGCTCGTGATCCTTTCGGAATCATTTCATCAAAAGTTTGCAAGTTATTATGCCGACAATAAAGGAGCCAAGCAGCATTGTCAATGCTGACTAAAGCATTTAAAACAAAGGTCTTTTTCAAATCTTTGTTTCCTGTTATCTTTTTTCCATAATCAAAAACCAATGGAAATATTTCATCGAGAAGAGACATGGGTGTGTCAAACGTCCTCTCCTTAAAAAGCGATAAAGCATATTGAGTAAGGCTTAACATGAGGGCATTCCCCCCTGCCTGGCTATTAGAAAAAAAAACAGATGAATCAGACCACAAGACCGATTGGGTTCCCAAACCACAAGCGCTTTGAGTATCTGTTTGTAGTTTCGAACACACTTCCCATTGCTCTGTAATGTATCCTCCTTTAAATCCAAAGGGCTTTAGAAATGATCGTCTGATAAAATCTAAAGTCCCTTCAGAAATTTTAAATGCCATTAATTTATTTTTTATCTCAAGGGAGGACTAACGTGTAGTACGTCTTTTCCTGATAAAATGGGTCACAATAACGCTAATAATGAGCACTAGAAAGATAATCCTTCCTATAGGGACTGGCATTCCCTCTATCATTAGAGATTTATTCCAAGCTGTATGAGCGGCTGCTATGGCAGTTATCCCTAGCGATAGAGATAACAAGATATTCCAAATTAAACGACTTTTCCCTTTAGGGATGTTGTCTTTTAAAACCTTTTTTGAATTCATTAAAAGAAAAAAAGCTAAAAAAGCAATGGGTAGTAACACGTACCCCAAGGCTGAAGTTGTTACTGCCAAATAAACTTTGGAAGTCCCATTCCATAAAAATGGCCAAAAAATCCCAAACCCTCCAAAAAGAGTCCCCAGCCGATGCTGCCAACCTCCGTGTTTAACGCCAAACGCCTCGCAAACAACATAACCCGATATGAGCATTAAAACAGATATGGTTGATAGTGCCATACCAAGCACTCCCATCCCAAAAATAAAATTTGCAATCCCTCCGCCAACTAGAGGATTAAGAGCCCTAACCAAACGATTGTTATCGCGCTGAATAAGCATAGAAGCGAGAAATTGTTCTTCTTTGACAATAGGAACCTCTTTTAAACGACCTTCTTCGTGAGACATTCTTTTAGCAATGGCTCGGTTGTATGCCCGTATCTGCCCTTGATAACGCTGAGTTTCTTTTGTTAATTGATAATTCCCCTCTCTCGTTTCGACCAAAATCCCTTCATAAGGTTTGCCATGAAAAACACTCGCAGACGAAATAACAATAAAAGAGGTGATGATCACAAAAGGAAACACCATCCCCACAAGAATATCAAAACCCGCTAACTGACGAAAAGACCTTCCCCATCCCTTTGCCAGTAAGGAAAAAGGAAGAAGAAATGTCATATTGATCCCCACAGCAGCAGAGGCACCTGCAATCATTCTCAGTCTCTGTGTTTCGAGTATCCATCCTCGCCAAAAATTTTTAACATCATTATTTTCTATGGTGTCAATAATTTGCTGATACGTTTCCACAGGTCTAAAATACAAAGTCACATCGGGTATAAATCCTTTAAAAACAGCCCCCCAATCAAGTCCTTTCTCACTTAAAGATAGTGCTAAAACAACACCTGTAAAACTCAAAACAATGACCCCTATCATGATTTTCAACATAAGCTCGTAGATTTTAATCCCAATTCCTTTCCTTCCATAAAAAGAAGTCACCCCAAAACAAATGGAAAAAACGACAATAGAGACAAAAAATTTATTAGAAAAAAAGCTCTCCTTTTCAAAAAACCCGGTTAAAATATTATCGCTTAAAGCAGAATACGCCAAACTAAACTGCGGTAATAACCAAATAATATTGGCCGCTAAAGAAGCAAGAAGCCATCCCCAAGCTAAAGCTGGATTGATATGAAGGTTAATGAGATGAAAAGGACTTTTTTCCGTGGAAAGAGTCACATAAGAAATCCCTACCAGCATAGTCGCTCCTAACAACATCGAAAATAACTGTACCCACAGCATCGACGTCCCTCCAATTACCCCTAAGAAAAGAGAGCTAGCAAGTGAGCCTCCTCCTAAAGTAATCGCACTTTGCATCCATCCTGGGCCAGAAAGCCTGAGGTAAGCTTTGAAAGTAGCTAACCGTCCTTTTTTTTTTGCTCCTTCAAGAAGCTCTTGTTCTTTCATCATTTTTTACCCTTCTTTAAAATAAAAATCTCTTATCTTTCCATCATTTTATAGCATAAGTATAACTTAAAATATTATTTTTTATAATTCCTTCTTTAAAAAATATTTTTTTTTAAAAAAAATTAATCATTTATAAAAATTTTGGTCTGAAACAGCTTATTAGAAGTAATGGAAAGCATTTTATTAAGTGTCATCTTTACTAAAAAAATCCTAAAATTTTAAACGAAAAAATATGAAATCAGAACATATACTATAATACCCCTCTATTTATATTTGACAAATGCTTGCAATCCTGTTATTGACCTCACCTATATGTAGGAAAATTAAACTTTTTTCGTTTAACTACTTATCTTATAAATAAAATAATAAATCTCTCCAGCTGGATTAATAAATCCAAAGTTAAATACAATTTGGGAAATGTTTTAGCGAAAAAATATAAACAAAAAGCCCTTGAAGATTTAAAAAATACAGAAAGAGATCAATGTTCATTTTTAATTTCCCCACTTATTTTAATAGATGTTATCATTGTATTATGAAGTTCAATGATAAAATTCTAAAGATAAATATTTCACTTTTTGTAGTCTTTTTACTAATTGTTAGTCTAATTTTTCCTCAGAAAATTTACGGCGATATTTGGAATATTGCTCCCAATACGTATAAATTTTGGATTAATCAAAATACATCTTACACCTCGTATGTTTTAAACGAAACAGGAGACCCTGTAAAAAGTGACTATTTAGACAATGGGTTTTTACAATATACCTCGTTTAGTTTTACATACAGCCCTACAAGTCAAATTCATGGGTCTATTTTTTTGCCTTTTGAAAAAAAAAAAGACGAAATAGGTCGCCCGATTCCAGACACCTTAGTGAATAGCTTCAATGATTACAACCTGCCTCAAGTTTATTTTGATTTACATTATGGTCTTACTGATAATCTATACACCCAAGGACTTGGATTTTTTTATTATTTACCGCTTGAAAAAATTGAAAGCAAAACTCATCATGCAGGGATTTCGTTTTCAACTTATTTGAATGTAAAAGAAATTAAGATGGTTTTTATTTCTAGTACTGCTTTAGCTGCTAGTTATGGATTTTTTAATGAATTTTCTAATGACTTCTTACGAGGAGGCTATGTTTTAGAAAAAATAGAAGTTTATCACGACATTACTTCATCTTTTCAAGGACACTATCTTTTTGAAGGAGTGGCTTCTAATTGGTATTACTTTAAAATGGCTTTAGGGGCGTATATTCCTTTGGGGACTAACCGAAGTAAAATAGGCTTTCATTACAATAAAATTTTTTTTGGGAAATGGGTCCTTCCATCAGATGGAATAGAAATTTCTTTAGATTATTACTTTACAGTACTTTAGAAATTTTTTTAATTTCAGTTTCCTTTTTCCACAACTTTACAAAAAAAACCATCTCAAGCTATAATAGTGCTTAAACAAATCATACGACTTTAAATGAAAACTCTTTTTTAAAAGATAAACAACAATAATCAAAGGAAAAAAATAATGATCAATTTAATGGTAATCGTAGCTAGTTTTAGTTTACTCATTTCAATTTTTTATGCTTTTAAAGTACTACGGATTCCGATAGGAAAAGAAATTGAAAAAAAAGAAAAAAAAAAGAAATTGTTGTTAATTCATAAGGCAATTGCCACAGGGGCGAGTACTTTTATTACACAACAAGCCAAGGCATTATTAATTTTTATTTTTTTCTTTGGGTTATTCATCTATTTTATGATTGACAACCCCAAAACGCTTAATATCCAAGAGGGATTATTAACAGGGATTGCTTTTTTCTTTGGAGCTATCACATCGATGGGAAGTGGATTTATAGGGATGAAAATTGCCACAGCTGGAAATGCACGTACGGCAAGTGCAGCTAAAAAATCAATTCAAAAAGCCTTTCAAATTGCCATTCATTCAGGAGCTGTCATGGGTTTTGGTCTAGTGGGGCTGGCTATTTTGGGACTGTTATTAGTGTATGGATTATTAAAGTTTCTTTTACCTCCAGATGTCTCCACGCATCTTTTAATGGAACTTTTAGCTGGATTTGCCTTAGGGGGGTCTTCGATTGCTCTTTTTTCAAGAGTGGGGGGAGGAATCTTTACTAAAGCAGCTGATGTGGGGGCTGATTTAGTGGGAAAAGTAGAAAAAGGAATCCCTGAAGATGATCCTAGAAATCCAGCGGTGATTGCCGATAATGTTGGTGACAATGTAGGAGATGTTGCTGGAATGGGAGCAGATCTTTTTGGATCATGTGCTGAAAGTACCTGTGCTGCTTTAGTGATTGGCTCTAGTATGGCTTTGATTACAAACTCTCAAAGTGCTTTGTTTTACCCTGTCATGATTTCTGTTATTGGCATTCCTGTTGCCTTAATAACAATGTTTTTTGCAAAAGCAAAAACAGAAAAAAAAATCTTTACTTCTTTAAAAAAGATGCTAATTTATTCAACCATTTTCATGGCTATTTGTATGTATTTTGTAACAATCTATGCGTTTCCACAAGGGTCTTTTGATATTATAGAAGGGTTTCAAACAAATGCTTTTTCCATTTATCTTTGTCTTTTTACAGGGTTGTCATGTGGGCTTGCGATTGGACTATTAACAGAGTACTATACCTCTCATCATTACAAACCTGTTAAAGAAATTGCTGAAGCTTCAAAATCAGGTGCGGCGACCAATATTATTTTTGGGATTTCTTTAGGTTATTATAGTGCCATTATTCCCATTATTTTAATTGCCATTAGTGTCGTAATCACCCATCAACTGGCCAATATGTACGGAGTAGCCATTTGTGCCTTAGGAATGCTTGGGACTTTGATTATAGGCTTAACAATTGATGCTTATGGACCTGTAGCAGATAATGCAGGAGGGATTGCTGAAATGAGTGGCCTTGAAAAAGAAACACGACAACGAACAGATATTTTAGATGCCGCCGGAAACACAACCGCTGCCATTGGAAAAGGTTTTGCTATTAGCTCTGCTATTGTTACTTCATTGGCTTTATTTGCTGCTTTTGTCACTCGCTGTGGCATTCAAATCGTTAATTTAATCGATCCTTATGTTTTAGCTGGACTTTTTTTTGGAGCCCTGTTACCCTTTGCTTTTTCAGCAATGACGATGAAATCTGTTGGGAAAGCTGCTTATTCTATGATTGAAGAAGTAAGAGATCAGTTTAAGAAAAATCCAAATATTTTAAAGGGAACCGTTTTGCCTGATTACACTCGTTGTATTAAAATCTCTACTCAAGCAGCCTTAAGAGAAATGATAGCCCCTGCTTTAATGATTTTAATCATCCCTATTTTAATTGGCTTTCTTTTTGGAATTAAAATGTTGTGTGGTGTTTTAATCGCTTCTTTAGTTTCTGGTAGTATTTTAGCCATTGCCAAATCAAACTCAGGGGGAGCTTGGGATAATGCTAAAAAATACATCGAAAGTGGTCACTTGGGAGGAAAAGGCTCTGATGTTCATAAAGCTTCTGTCGTCGGTGACACACTCGGAGATCCTTTTAAAGATACCTCAGGCCCTTCTTTAAACATTCTATTAAAACTAATGGCTATCTTAAGTCTTGTTTTCGTGCCTTTTTTTACAAAATATGGGGGTTTTTTATTACCGTTTATTCAATAAACTTTTTTTTAAAACAATTGCATTGAAAAAAAAAAAATCTTATTTACGACATCATTGGAAATTAGGCGTTCACTTAATCTTTAAAACAAAACGATTTGGGGTGAATAACAAATGGTGGGTCCCTTTTGATTCTCTTTGGGGCACTGGCCCCTTGAAAATGATCTTAAAAACACTTTTGATCCTCCCTCTCGTCAAAAATTACCTGGCTCTCAAAAAAAGAATGGGGCATTCTGTTGGCTTTATTCCCAAAAAAGAATATGACCTCTTATTTAAAAAAATTAATAATCAATAATAAGGTAATCTTTTGCATTTTGATACGCATTGGCTAATTTAACACTGTAATAAAAATCACCACTACTAATACCAAAATAATTCCCCTTAGAAATGAAATCCCCTTCTTTATAGTGACTAACATCAACTGAAAGCAACCCTTCGTACCTTGTTTCATAACCATACGAATGATCAATCATGACTGAAAAAAATTTATTTTCATCATTTAAAACAATTTTTTTAATCGTCCCACTGGCCGTCGCAAGTACTTTTAAACCCACAACACTTTGAATAAAAAGTTTTTTAGAACCCGCTATTTTACGTAAAGCCCCCAAATGACTTTCAATCGGCCATAACGTAGGGACAAATTTAATAAATTGTTTTCGTCTTTGAAAAAAATTATTAAGATATTCACTATCATCAGCCAAAACATTATTCTTTAATTTTTTTTTTAAAAGAAAATCAGAAGCTTCAAGTGATGATTTTTTTTGAAATAAATTTTCAAATTCTTTTGGGAGGTTTTCTACTGTAAAATCAATGCCTCCAATACCACCTTTTTTTTTTGAATCCACTCTTTTTTTGCCTACTTTAGAAGCCAATTTTTCTAACTTATTAGTAAAACGAAAATAAACATTCTTATAATAATAATTAAATTCTTCTTCATAAAAAATAGCTAGTTTTTTTTTTATGATCACATTTTTTTTAAGATCAACTAACTTTATGTGCAAGTAAATTCGATCAATCGCAAAAAAACAAGAAAATAATAAAATTAAAAAAGAACCTAAAAGAATGAAAAAAAAAAACTTTTTAGGCAAATTAAAATAAAAAGACTTCTTTTGGCGATTTGTTGAAACAATTAAAATACAACTAAATGCATACAAGGTATTTAAAACCCATTTTTTTATTTTCAATACAATCGTTGATATCTTCATAAAAGTTAAAAATGAAATTATTTTATATTATCGGAAAAATTATTGAAGTTTAAACTTAAAAAAAATTAGTCTGGAAATTTATGACGATAAAGCTTACTAACTCGATCTAAAAAAAGCTGTTCTTCAACTCTAAGGGCGTTTAATCCTTTTTGAGAAATCATTTGTAATAAAACATCAATGGTTTCTTCAATTTGCTTATCTGTCATTTTTCTTTCATCTAAATCAAAATGCTTTTTTCTTTTAAATATTCCTCCTTTAAAAAAAAAATTTTTTTCTTTTGAAATTTGAGTATGTTCGTAAACTTGGGAAGAAGACAAACCAAAAAATTCTTTAAAGCTTCCAAATAATCGCCTCAATGAATTATTAGGCACTTGATAAAGTTGATTTTTTTGATTTAAAAAAAAGAAAATAACCCCAAATAACATCCCTCCAATATGCCCCGCATGAGAAACTCCACTCTTGGCATTTGAAAATAAAGAAAACAATTCGATCAATCCATACCCAATGGCAAAATGCTTGGCTTTAAGAGTAATGGGAAGAATGAAAAATAAAAGAAGCGTGATTTGCCGCTCTGGAAAATAAAGAGCATACGCCACTAAAATCCCTAAAATAGCCCCACTCGCCCCTAATGTCGTTGGAGCTATTTTTTGATTGAAATAAAACATCGATACCCAATCAACCAATAAAATAAAAAATCCAGCTCCAATTCCTGTAAAAAAATAATATTGTAAAAAACGTTTCTTTCCCCATTCTCTTTCTAAATCTGCTCCAAAGAAAAATAAAAACAAAAGATTAAAAAGAATATGCCAAAAATTCCCATGCAAAAACATGTACGTCAAAACTTGCCAGTACATGTTGTAATTTAAAACTTGGTGATAATTTAAAGCAAACGATTTAACAATCAGTCCATTGAGCCCAGTAAACGTCTGTAAAAAAAAAATAACGATATTAATGATTAATAAAATTTTAACCGCCGGGGTAAAATAACCTCCAAATGGGCTGTTAGATATAGATCGACGATAATAATTCACAAGACTAAATTTCCTTTTTACTTCCTAAGTATATCATAACATTCATACAAAAATTTTATTCTTTGACCCTATTTAACTTCTATATTATATTGTAATTATCAACATGTGTAAGTGGATAGAGTATTTTTCCAACCAAAAGCCTTTTCATAAAAAAGCTAATTTCTCTAAAGATTATCCTAATTTTTCTCCTAGTATTGACCAAATCGTTCTGTATCTTCATAAAAAATCAAAATGGCAAGACCTTCAAAATCACCTTAATTATTTAAACAAACTCCCAATCATTACTTTCCAATCTCGTGAAGTTTCTTCTCTTTTAATCATGGTTGAAAATCATAAAAAAGTGATGATAAAAAAATTTTTTTATGATACCCTCGTTCAAAAATTTCAAAATGAATTTCATACTTATCTTTTAGGATTATCCCTCCTTTATGAACATCTTTGCGAAGATTTGAGTATTGATTTACACAGTCTTTTTCCTTCTTTTCTTGCCCAAAGAAAAATAGCTCTTTATCCTGAAGAGTTTAGTTTACTTTATGGTACTCTTAAAGAAGACACCGTCTCTCAAAAAGCATTTTTGTTTTTAAATTTAATTCATTATCAAAAAATCAATCAGGTTTCCTCTCTTGAAAAAAAAATTATTCGAGATTGCTTAGGTGTTTCTTACACAAAAAGATTACTAGGACTTAAAAAAAATGATTATAAATACTTAGAATCAAAACCAGACTTAAGCAACCAAAACTCAAAACAACTTGAAATCTACTATAAAGTAAAAGAAGAAATTAGCATCAATCAAATTGATTTTTTAAGTTATACTCAAAACTATTTAAAAGATAAAAAAATAATTTCATGGTGTTGGTGGATGATTAGTCCTTTCTTGGCTTCGGATGTTTCGACATTACTCCATTTGATTTCAGAGGCTAAAAAAATCAAACGTGTGTATATTGACTTGTGCACTGAATCTGAAAAAATTTATCAAGATTATATTCAAAATAAAGATATTAAAGAAGAAACCATCGAAAAGGAAATTAAAAAAATATATCCCCCTACTTTAAAAAATTTTCAAAAAGAAATTTTTCCTTATGAAGTTTTACTTGAAAAATTAAAATTTCTTTCTATTCCAGTAAAATGTTTTGGGTTTAACGGTATCGACCTCATAAATAAAGAACCTATTTTAATTAAAGAAAATAATATCCTCGATTACCCCATTGATCAAAAATGGAAAAAAGCTCTTTATCAAGAATATCAAAATATTGATCAACTTAAAGAAAATGAAATCATTGTTTATTTTCATTTTATGAAACCCATGTTTTTTTTCCCACCTAATTTACAAGATTCGCGTATCGAAAAAATTATTCATACCGACCAATTCACTGGATTTGGTTCTCAAAAACCAGAAAACGCTTTGGCTATTTATTCTTGGTATCACTCAAGTGCTTCTAATTCTTTTATTTATCCTGATATCAAGAAAGCTTCTTTTAAAAATGAAAACATTATTCATTTTCCAAAAATTAATGATCAGATTCCAAAGCTTAATTACGCTAAGTTTAATCAATTTAAACTCTATGACACGATGATTTATTCTTCAAAATCAAACGAAGGAGACGGAGAAAAGGATTTTGTTGAAAATCCAAATTCGATTTTTACTTTTTCATCTTAAAAAAAATTAAATCAATTCTACTGGGTCCATATCATATTCAATATAAATCGAAGGCGATCGCTTCAAACGATGTTTAAACTGATCTAATCCTTGAAAAAAACGATTCAAATCTTTAATTCTCATTAAATAATTCCACCGATAATGATGTTTAATTTTGCTCAAAAGACAAGGTGCTGGCCCTAAAATTTGAGCCGAATCACTTAAACTATCAGCTAAATTTTTTTTTATTCCCAAGCTAAACTCAATGAGTTTTTTTTCTTCTTTTGACCTAAGAACCATTCGAAACAATTTAGAAAAAGGAGGGTATGCAAATTCTCTCCTTACTTTAATTTCTTTTTCATAAAAAGCAAGATAATCCTGCTCACACCCATATTTAATCGCATAATGATCCGCTAAATCAGTTAAAACAACGACATTTCCTTTTAAAGATCGTCTTCCTGCTCGACCAGAAACTTGAGTAATTTGACTAAAAACTCGTTCGCTAGAACGAAAATCAGGAAAAGCTAAATATCGTTCTGGGTAAATCACAATCACAAGCTGGACATCTGGAAAATCATGTCCTTTAATAATCATTTGCGTACCAACGATAATATTGTACTTGTGATGAATAAAATCTTTTAAATGTTCTTTGATTTTTTTAGGGGTTGAAAGCTGATCCGAATCAAAGCGTAAGACTTTAGCTTTATCAATTTTTTCTACAATTTCTTCCACTAATCGTTCCGTACCAATGCCTATGGTAGAAAGAGAACCTTGCTTACAGCGCTCACAAGTTTTTATATTAATATTTTTTTTTTCAAACCCACATTGATGACAGAGCAGTTTTCCTCTTGCTTTATGATAGGTAAGACTCACATCACAACGATAACAACGCCAAAAAAACCCACACTGCTTACAAAAAAGACTCGGTGCATAACCTCGATAATTAATATATAAAATAGATTGGTGTCCTTTTTCTAAATTGCTATATAACATTTTTAAAATATCTCGATTGATAACGGTTTGGCTTCCTTTCTTAGAGCTCACCACTTGACTCTGAGGTAAGGGAACTCCTTGATAGCGAGTATCAAGAGAATAATAATTAATTTTTTTTTGTCTAGTTTGATAAAAAATTTCAACAGATGGGGTTGCCGAACCTAACACTAGAGGGACTTGATACTGGCGACATTTATACTGAGCGACTTGTCTTGCATGATAGCGAGGAACTTGATTATTTTTGTACGTCGGCTCATGCTCTTCATCAACAATAATGAGCCCCAAGTTAACCGTCGGAGCAAAAACCGCCGAACGAGGCCCAATAATAATATTAATTTTTTCTTCTAAAACTTCTTGGTAGAGTTGTCTCTTTTTTTCAGAACTAATTTGAGCATGAATGACAGCAATCCTTTCTTGATAAAAAAAAGAAGTTAAAACGTCTTCGACTTGAGAAGTGAGACCTATTTCAGGAATCAGTAAAATCACTTGTTTGTTACGAGCAATGGTTTTTTGAATTAAATCAATATAAATATGTGTTTTCCCACTGCCGGTGATACCGTGAATAAGAGAAATATTAAAGGTAATCGCATTTTTTAAAATTTGAATAGCTATTTGGTTTTGTTTTTCTGTAAGAGATAAAATCATTTTTTTCTCTTGTTGATTAAGAATTTTTCTTTTTCTTTTAACAACCTTAGAAGAAGAAAACGAAAAAAAAAGTGAAAGAGCTTCTCCTAAAGAAGCACTATAATACCGAGAAATCCACTGAGCAAGCTCAAAATCTTTTTTAGAAATAAGTGGTTTTTCATCAATAAGACTTAAAACAGATTTTAATTTATTAGTTTGTTTAAACTGAGAAGTTTTTGATTCTGAGATGATAAAACCGATTTTTTTTTTAGTACCAAAAGAAACAAGCACTCTTTTAAAAAGAGACCCAGTAAAAGAAGATTGATAAGAAAAAGACTGCTTAAGAGGTGTTTTAAAAACAACCTCAACATAAATCATTTTTGACTATTTTTACATTCTTTAGGGTTAGCACACTGAGTGGTCCAGGGGATAGCTTGTAGCCGCTTGCTATTAATTGCTTTGCCGCAATGAACACAAATCCCATATTTTTTATTATCGATACGAATTAAAGCCCCATCAATAGCCCTAAGTAATTTTTTTTCATTTTCAGACATTTCAATGGCTAAATCTTTTTCATACATATTAAAAGCGGCATCGACCATATCACCGACTTCATTTTTACTTAAATCACCAAATTTTTCTTTATCCCCGTAAAGTTGTGTTAAGACTTTTTTTCTTTCTTTTATCAGTAAGTTTTTATATGACTCAATTTTTTCTTGTTTCATAAAATATCCTTAGAATCTTTTTTAATTTTTAGAATTTTTTTTCAAATCAACCACTTCTTTTTTTTTATTCAAATTTTCTTGATTTTCTTTAGGGGACACATCAAGTTTTTCTGAAACAAGCTCTATATAACATTGCGTTGCTCCATCTCCTTTTCGCCTAATGGCTTTATAAATTCTTGTATAACCACCTTTTTGGTTTTTGTAGCGTTTACCGATATCTTCAAATAATTTTTTAAGGATTCTTGTATTTTTAATATTTTTATAAACTTCTCTTCGATGATGCACCGTATCGCTTTTAGAACGTGTGATTATTTTTTCAACAAAGCTTTTTAAAACTTTAGCTTTAGGAAGGGTTGTTTTAATCTTCTCGGACTTTAAAAGAGAAGTAGAAAGATTACGAAGCATCGCTTTTCTATGCTTTCGATCTTTACCTAATTTTTTAATTTTACTACGATGATTCAAAAATAAGTCCTTTACTAAAAAATTCCTTTTTCAATATAATCGATATTTTTCATATCTAAACTTAAATCTTTTTCACTTATTTTTTCCTTAATATCTTCAATGATTGCCTCATTACAATATTTTTTAGATAATAAATCTTTTTCATTTTTTATAACAATTTGTCCAATTTCTTTCATTTCATTCATCTTAAGAAAAAAATGAGTCCTAACAGAAAAAGGAATCGTATAAATGGTCTCATTAAAAATAGAGCTTTTTTCTAAACTAGATTCTTCTAAATTATTACCTACAGGAGAGGTAATAGGTTCTGTTGTAATTTCTCCAAAGGTCTTGTAAGATTCTTTTAAAATTTGAGCCGCTTCTTGAAGAGCGGCTTCAGGCGAAATGGTGCCTTTTGTTTTAATATCAAATTCAAGTTCTTCATAATACTTATTATTACCAAAATGAAAAGACTTTACTTTAAAGCTTACATTTAAAATAGGTGAATAATCTGCATCAATTGGAATGGTGCCTTCAATTTGAATCATTTCTCTAAAAGATTCACTTTCAACATAACCTCTCCCTTTTTCGACTTGTACTTCAAAATCAATTTCTTGTAATTTGTCATAAGAACAGATTTCGTGTTCTAAATTTCCAATGATAAGATTGTTATCCAAAGACAAAAAATCTTTACCTTTAAGCACACCACTTCCTTTTAGCTTCAGCTTAAAAACCCTAGAAGTCATCGTTGTGTCTTTAAAGCCAATAGCGAGTGCTTTTAAATTAGCTATAATTTCAATGGTGTCTTCAAAGACCCCTTCAATATTTTGAAACTCATTGTTAACACCACTAACCCTAATTGCAACAACACTGTATCCTGGGATAACTGAAAGTAAAGTCCTCCTAAGAGAATTACCTATGGTGGTTCCAAATCCTTTTTCATAAGGTTTGGCAGAAAAAATTCCTCTGTTATTTTCTTCGGAAACTTTAATAAAATTAACCTCCTTGGGCCTTTTAAGACTCGAAATTAATTTTGTTTCTACTATAGTCATTTCGATTTATACTCTCCTTACTTTTCTAGCTCGACAACCATTATGGGGAACCCCCGTAACATCTTTAATCAAACTAATTTTAATACCTGCTTTAGCAACCGCTCTTACCGCTGATTCACGTCCAAATCCAGGCCCTTTGACATAAACTTTTGCTTCTTGAAAGCCGTATTTTTGAGCGGACTCAATAGCAACTTTTGTTACTATTTGTGAAGCATAAGGAGTACTTTTTTTTGCTCCTCTAAAATTCATCGCTCCCCCAGAAGACCAAGAAACAGCATTGCCATTAAGATCTGTAACGGTTACTATTGTATTATTAAACGTGTTTTTAATATGAACAATTCCTACAGGAATATGTTTTTTTACTTTTTTATGTTTTTTTGAAGCCATTATTTTTTTTAACCTTTATTTTTTAATCATTTTTTTATTAGCGATTGTCTTTCCTTTTCCTTTTCGAGTACGTCCATTAGTTTGAGTTCTTTGCCCTCTAACAGGAAGCCCACTTCGATGCCTCATCCCCCGGTAACAATTAATACTAATGAGCCTTTTAATAAAAGAATGTACTTTTGCCTTTAAATCTCCCTCTATTACATAGCTTTTTTCAATTACTTTTCTGATTTGATTTACTTGTTCTGGACTTAAAGTACTTGCTTTTTTGTTTTGGTCAATCTTTGCTGCTTTTAAAATTTTAGAAGCCGAAGCAAGACCAATCCCATAAATATAAGTCAATGCAATAATAATGCGTTTATTAGGAAGATTAATTCCTGAAATTCTTGTAGCCATCGTGTCCTCTCCTTTATCCTTGCCGCTGTTTATGACGAGCGTTTTTACAAATGACCCGCAAAACTCCTTTTCTTCGAATAATTCGACAATCTTTACAAATTTTCTTAATAGAGCTTCTTACTTTCATTGCTGGGTCCTTTTTTTACTTTTGCCTGTAAACAATCCTACCTTTTGTTAAATCATAGGGAGAAAGTTGTACTTTGACAATATCTCCAGGTAATATTTTAATATAATACATCCTCATTTTACCAGAAATATGACATAAAATCACATGTTTATTTTCTAATTTTACTTTAAACATCGCATTTGGAAGTGGCTCTACAACCGTACCACTTACTTCAATCAATTCTTCCTTTTTACTCATGCACTTTAAAAAATAATAAACTACTAACGTTGCCGTTTTCTTGTTCTTTTTTTCTTACTCATAAATCCATCATATTCTTTCATTACCAACTGAGATTCGATTTGTTGCATTGTGTCTAAGTCAACTGAAACTAAAATAAGCAATGAAGTCCCCCCCATTAAATACACGAAACTTCTTGGCATTCCTTCAAATAAATTAACTCGAAGAAGCAAATCAGGAAAAATTGCTATCAAAGCCAAAAAAATAGACCCCGCAAGGGTAATGCGCATTAAAACTTTTTGTAAGTATTCTTGAGTATGAGTTCCTGGCCTAATACCAGGGACATATCCTCCTCTTTTTTTAAGATTTTCTGCAATTTCAACAGGGTTAAATTGAATCGTTGTGTACATATAAGCAAAGGCAATCACTAAAAATCCATAAACAAACATATACAAAACATGACCTGGTGAAAAATAAGACGCTAAATTGGCAACCGTAGGATATTTATCACCTAACATTTGAGCTACCTGGACAGGCAAAAGCACCACCGCAGAAGCAAAAATAATAGGAATGACCCCCGTTGGGTTAATTTTAAAAGGAATATAGGTGCTTTGGGCTCCATAAATTTTTCTTCCAACAACTTTTTTAGCAAATTGCACCGGAATCCGCCTTTGACCTTGTTGTTCATACACAACAAAAAAAATAATCACCGCAAACACAATTAAAATCGCCATAAATCCTACGGGGTTAAAAACCCCTTCCCTAACACTACTAATAGTTTTAACAAATTCAACGGGAATACGAGCTGCAATTCCTGCAAAAATAATAAGAGAAATCCCATTACCAATCCCTCTTTCGGTGACTTGCTCCCCAAGCCAAACTAAAAACATCGTCCCTGTTGTAATTGAGGTAACCGCAATAATAGAAAAAAGTATTCGATTATTTTCCAAATCAGGGGAAAGGACCCCTTCGTGAGAAGCAATCCAATTGCTAATAAAAGCCGATTGAAGCATACAAATTAAAATCGTTGCGTATCGCACATATTTTTGAATTTGCTTCCTACCCGCTTCTCCTTCTTTTGAAAGTTTTTCTAAATGAGGCACAACCGCTGTCATCAACTGCATAAAAATCGAAGCACTAATATATGGCATTAATCCCAAAGCAAAAATCGTAAATTTCTCAAAAGCACCCCCTACAAAAAGATCAAAATACCCAATTAATCCCCCAAAGTTAGACTTACTAAGACGATCGGTCAACTCAGCGAGCCCTGTTGGATTAATACCAGGTGTTGTGATGTGAGCGCCTATTCGAAAAATAACCATCGCCATAATCGTAAATAAAACCTTTTTCCTTAAATCAGGGACCTTCAAAATATTAGTCAACATATTTGCCATCGTGATTCTTTCTCTTATTCCTCTAGTTTTTTTCTAAGCGTACGGGTCGCAAAAACAGGGGCTTTAATTTTAAGTTTTAATTTTCCATCTTCTTTAGGATTTTTTGACCCTAAAATTTTAACTTTTTTAACCGTTTTACGATCGACAATTCCTTTTTTTCGAAGCGATTCCATTGAAACTTCTTCACCTTCTTTATAAGCATAAACGAGAGTCTTAATGGAAACTTCAAAAAAAGACTCTTCATGCCTTTCATTAGAAAATCCCACTTTAGGCAGTCTTCTCACTAAAGGCATTTGTCCACCCTCAAATCCTCTTACTGTTTTTCCTCTCCCCGATCGTACTTTTTGTCCTTTATGACCTTTTGTTGAGGTTCTTCCTTTCCCTGAGCCAGTCCCACGCCCTATAATTTTTTTTTTCTTACTCGAATTTTTAGGAGAAATAATTTCTTTTTTCATGGTTTACTCTTAGCTCTTTTTACCCACCCAAACTAAATGTCTTACTCTTTCCACCATTCCCACCAAGGCCTTGTTATTAATATCTACAGTGATTTCTTTATTCATTTTTGTGAGCTTTAAAGCCTTAAGGGTCCCTTTGACTCTTTTAGATTTTCCAATACCACTTTTAATTAATTTAACTTTCATGATGAACCAAGATTTATCTTTAATTGAAAAATTCAGATGCTTTAGCGATCTCTCTACTTTCACTCATATACTTAGCACTTGAAAGCTGTACTAAACAATTAAAAGCTGCTTTTGCAGTGTTAATCGAATTTCTTGATTTATACGTTTTGGTTAAAATATTTCGAACCCCCGCAAACTCTAAAACAGGACGAAGATTGACCCCTGCAAGAATGCCCGTTCCTTCAGAAGCAGGCATCATCCATACTTTAGAAGCACAAAACTTTCCAACAACTTCATGAGGGATCGTGTGTTTATATAAATTAATCACCACTAATGTTTTTTTAGCTCTTTCAGTTGCTTTTCGAATGGCTTCTGGGATTTCTCTCGCTTTTCCAAACCCAAGTCCCACAACCCCTTTTTTATTACCGACAACCACTAAAACAGAAAAACTAAAACTACGTCCCCCTTTAACAACTTTAGTGACTCTTTTAAGGGTAATTAAATGTTCTTCAAGCCCTTCAATATTCATCGAATCTACATATTTTATTTTATTTAACATCTTTCTCTCTCTCTCTTCTAAAAAACAAGCCCATGCTCTCTTGCTGATTCACCTAGAGCCTTCACAACCCCATGATAACGATAGGCATTGCGATCAAAGACAATTTGTTTGATCGATTTTTTTTTTGCCTCTTCAGCAACTAACTTCCCTAGTTTTTTAGCGGAGGCAATATTTTTCCCTTCCCTCATTAAAACACTACAAAGCGTCTTCTCTTCTTTGTCATCAATCAATTGCACATTTAGTGACGTTAAACTTTTGTACAAGCTTAAGCGGGGTCTTTTTTGAGTCCCCATAATTTTTTTTCGAATCCTAAATTTTGTTTTGACCCGTCTCTCTTTTTTCATTGTTTAAGCACTCGATTTCCCTTGTTTCTTTATAAACGTCTCACCCACATATCGTACTCCTTTGCCTTTATACGGCTCTAAAGACCTAAACGATCGTATTTTAGCAGACACTTCCCCTACTAATTGTTTATCAAAACCCATAATAGAAAGTTTGTTTTCATCTACTTTAGCTTCAATGTCTTCTGGCAGATCGTATTCGACAGGATGGGAAAATCCCAAATTCATCGTTAATTTCTTAGCCCTACAGCTCCACCTGTACCCAACTCCATGAAGCTCCAATTGTTTAGTAAATCCTTTTGTCACCCCTATCATAAAATTCTCAATCATTCGATAAGTAAGTCCCACAAAACTAGCTTTAACATCTTCTTGGTTGCTTCTAAAGACTTTCACTCCCTTCTCTTCTTGACTCACTTTAATCCCTTTTGGAAGATTAAAATCAAGCTTTCCCTTAGCCCCTTCTAAACAAACTTTGTCTTCAAAAATCGAAACAGATGCTCCTGATGCAATAGGCAATAAATGATTTTCAAATCGACTCATCACATGCCTTTTAAAAAATATAACAAATGGGCTCTCCCCCCACATTTTTTTTCTTCGCTTCCTTTCCTGTCATCACCCCTAATGAAGTACTCATAATCACCGTTGCAAATCCATTCTTAATTCGAGGTATTTTTTTTGCTTTACAATAAATTCGCAGACTACTTTTACTAAAAAGTTTAATTTCTCTAAAAACCGCTCTTCCATTTTTATCATGCTTGATTTTCACTTTAGTAAAATGTTTCTTATCTTTATTAATCACTTCATAAGAATCTAAATAACGCTTCTCTTTTAAAATAGCAATAATATAATTCACCAACTTATTAGCTGGAAACTGCACTTTAAAACGACCCGCCATCGCTCCATTTCGAATCGATGTCATCGCCCGACTTACTAAATCTTGCATACTTATACCAAACCTACCTTTACCAGCTTGATTTCACAATGCCTGGAACACTGCCTTCATTGGCATACTTGCGAAAACAAATCCGACACATTTTAAATTTCCTAAGATACCCACGTGGTCTGCCACAAATTTCACATCGATTATATTCTCGCACTTTAAACTTGCTCTTTTTTTTACACTTAGCAATCATTGAAACTTTAGCCATGTCTTAATCTCTTTTTTTCTTTAATCCCTTAATCTCTCTTAATCTCTCTTAATCTCTCTTAATCTCTAAAAGGAAGCCCCATTAATTTTAACATTTCAAACGCTTCTTCTTTCGAAGCTTTATTCGTCACAAAAACAGCACTCACTCCTGATGCCTCTTGAGAATGCAAATGAGAAATTTCAATAAAACTACTTACCTCTTTAAGACCAATGGTGTAGTTACCAAAATGATCAAAAGATTTCTTACTAAGTCCTTGAAAATCTTTAACCCTAGGCAAGTTAAGATTAATAAAACGCACTAAAAAATCATACATCCTATTTTTTCGAAGTGTCACCATCGCTCCAATGGGCATTTTTTCTCGTATCTTAAACCCTGCCACTGATTTCCTTGCTAAAGTCGCCACTGATTTTTGACCTGCTATAAGAGAAAGCAATTTAGTGTTTTCAGTAATCACTTTTTTATTGTTTTTTGCTTCACTTAAACCCATATTTAACACAATTTTATCTAGTTTTGGCACTTCCATGATCGATTTAAATTTAAATTTATTCTTAAGTGTCTCAACAACTTCTTCTTCATAATACTGTTTAGAACCCTTTAAAATCATTTTTTCCATTCAAAAACTACACCACTTTTTTAGATTTATTTCTCATAAATCGTTCTTTTTTACCCTTGCCTATTTGACACCCCAAACGAACCCCTTTACCAGAATCATTATCTAAATACATGACTTTTGAAAGATGGATAAAAGCTTCTTTTTCTGTAATGCCCCCCTTAGGGTTTTCTTGAGTTTTTTTGATGGTTTTTTTAACAACATTAATACCTTCAACCAAGACAAGATTATCAAATCGATTAATATTCAAAATCTTCCCTTGTTTGTTTCTATATTTTCCCGATATTACCTTAACAAGATCGTCTTTTTTTAATTTTGTTTTAATTTTATTCTTTTTCATCTCAAGTATTTTTTTTAAATCTACAATACTTCTGGAGCTAAAGAAATAATCTTCATATAGTTTTTTTCTCTAAGCTCTCTTGCAACAGGTCCAAAAACACGCGTCCCAATAGGGTTGTTGTCATTTCCTATTAAAATAGCTGCATTATCATCAAATTGAACCACCATTCCATTCTTTCTTTTAATCGGATGCTTGGTACGAACAATGACTGCCTTAACCACAGACCCTTTTTTTAAATTCGAATTAGGAATCGCCTTTTTGATCGAACAAACAATCACATCCCCCACTCTACCATATCTCTTCTTAGCTCCACCCAAAACTTTAATACACATAATATTTTTAGCACCACTATTATCAGCTACTAACAAGCGAGATAAATTTTGAATCACTTTTTAATCTCTATTTTTTTAATGATTTTATTTAATTTGAATTTTTTTCTTTTACTATAAGGCCTACTCTCGATAATTTCTACTAAATCCCCTTCTTTACTATCATTTTTCTCATCATGAAAAAGATATTTTTTAGAAGATTTTATTTTTTTATGATACTCTCTATGCGATTTTTTAGTTTCCACTATAATACAGGCTGTTTTATCACTTTTAGTCGAAACGACTATTCCTCTAAAACGCTTTTTAAATTCTTCCATCTTGTTTAAATAAAGGCTTTTATATTACTATGAAAAAGTCATTTTTATCAACTCAAAGGTTTTTCTTGATGTTGACGACTATTTTGCTTTGTTAGTAATAAAGCAATCTTTTTTTTTAATTTCTTAATTTTTGAAGTATCCGTTAACTGACCTAAAGCATTATCAAATCTAAATTTTCGAAGTTGTTCTTTTAATTCTTCTAAACTTTGGGTTTCTTTATTAACAACTTTTTTAGTTTCTTTTCCATCAGCCATTATTTTATAATCCTCTTACAACTTGCTTTGTCTTAACAGGGAGCTTGTAAGAAGCTTTTTTAAAAGCAGCAAAAGCTTTTTCTTTAGTTGTACCCCCGATTTCAAATAAAATTTTACCTGGTTTAATCACACAACAATAATGATCCACATCGCCTTTTCCTTTACCCATTCGTGTTTCAGCTGGACGTTTTGTAATCGGCTTATGAGGAAACATACAAATCCATATTTTTCCTTCTTTTTTAAGCTCTCGATTAATACTCACTCGAGCCGATTCAATTTGACGACTGGTTATAAAACCAATCGACTGAGCTGAAAGACCATATTCTCCAAAAACAACATTATTGCCTCCTTTCGAAATACCTTTAGCTTTTCCTCTTTGAATTTTGCGATATTTATATTTTTTTGGCATCAACATCATAAAAAACCTTATTGCTTAGTGACTAGTGAGCCTATATTATCGATGACTTCATCACTGTTTTTTTCTTTTTTTCCTTTATAAATCCAAACTGAAACCCCAACCATCCCATAGGTTGTTTGCGCATCATATTTTGCATAATCCACATACGCATCAAAGGTATGTAGGGGCACAGAGCCTTCTTTAAAAGATTCTCTTCTAGCCATATCAAGCCCACCTAGTCTACCTGCAACCATCACCTTCACCCCAAGTGCTCCTGATTTAACCGAACGTGTGATCGCTTGCTTCATCGCTTTTTTATAAGAAACTCTCTGTTCGATCATTTTACCAATCACTTGACTCACCACGAAAGCATCTAAATCTGTTTTTTTGATTTCACTAATATTGACATTAATATTTGTTTTTTTAGGAACAAATACAAAAAGCCCTTTTTTAAGCTTCTCAATATCCGCTCCTTTTTTTCCAATTAAAAGACCTGGTTTTGACGTATAAATATAAATTTCAATCGCTCCTGGGTAACGCTTAATTTTAATTTTAGAAATTTCAACTCGCTCATAACCTTTTTGCTTTAAAATTTTACCTCGAATAAAGTTGCGTATCTTAATGTCTTCAATCACATACTGCCCATAATTTTTATCTGCATACCAATGACCATCCCAAGTGTCACTAATTTTAAGTCGCATACCTCTTGGATTTACTTTTTGACCCATGTTATTTTGTTTCCTTTGTTATCTTTTCTTTTTTTAAATTCTGCTTTTTTGATTTTTCTTGTTTTAAGTTTTGTTTTTTGCCTTGATTTTCATTACCATCTGTTAAAACTACCTTAATATGAGAAGAGCGTTTGAAAATCCTATCAGCCCTCCCTTTAGCACGAGGCAACATTCGCTTCATGGTAGGGCCTTTGTCAACGTAAATATGTTTCACTTTAAGTTCTTCCACATTGGCATTAGGATTTTTTGTTTGATAATTACTAGAAGCAGAAAGAATGGTTTTAAGCAATTCTCTAGCTGCTTTTTGAGGTAAAATCATCAATGACATCTTGCTTTCACTCACCGTCAAACGAATACATTCCCTAGCTAATCTTGCTATTTTTCGCCTTGAAATCCCTACATATTTTTTTAAAGCAATAGCTTCCATGGTTACTTTCTGCTTCCCCCATGAGATTTAAAAAGTCTCGTTGGTGCAAACTCTCCTAATTTATGTCCGACAAAATTATCACTAATTTTAACAGGGATAAACTTATGCCCATTATGAACATGAATAATCTTTCCTATCATCTCTGGAAAAATCGTAGAAGCCCTTGAATAAGTTTTAATTTGGACACTAGGATCATTTTTAGAGTTAATAACTTTTTTATAAAGTTTAGGATAAATGTAAGGTCCTTTTTTAAGTGATCGAGTCATAATAATTTAGTTTCCTTTATTTTTTTTCATTTCTTCTTCTTAAAATAAGACGATTGCTATACTTTTTTTTCTTTCTTGTTTTAAATCCTTTAGCAATGACTCCTGTTGGAGAACAAGGATGCCTTCCTCCTGAAGATTTTCCTTCGCCTCCACCCATAGGGTGGTCAACTGGATTCATCACAACTCCTCTTACCTTAGGTCTTCGTCCTAAGTATCGACTTGCCCCTGCTTTACCCAGTTTAATATTACGATTATCTTTATTAGAAATCACCCCAATCGTTGCATAACACTCGCCTCTAAAAAGTTTCACCTCTCCAGAAGGGAGTTGCAAAGAAACAAAATCACCATCTCGACCCAGTACTTTCGCACCTCCACCAGCTGAACGCACAACTTGACCTCCTTTTCCTCGTTTAATCTCAATATTATGCACAAAAGAACCAATGTTTACCTTTCGAAGTGGCAAACAATTGCCCTCCCTAGATTTAGCTTCTTCACCTGATATAATTTTAGTACCGACTTTCAGCCCATCTATCGCCAAAATATAACGCCTATCCCCATCAGTATAATTCACCAAAGAAATAAAAGCACTCCTATTTGGATCATACTCAATGGTTTTAATGGTGCCTTCAATGTTAGCTTTATTTCTTTTAAAATCAATTTGTCGGTATTTTCTTTTAGCCCCGCCCCCTCTTCTTCTAACACTAATCCTTCCTTTAGAGTCTCGAGCAGAAATAGATGACTTGCCTTTACAAAGAGATTTAACTGGCTTTATTCCACTTAATTCTTCAAAGTTTAAGCCAACTTTTCCTCTCATCGCAGAGGTGACCGGTTTTAAATTTTTTAAACCCATTTTATTTTTTACGCCTCAAGTTCTGTAATTTTTCCATCTTTTTTTAACTTCACAATCGCTTTTTTAAAACTAGGGCTTATCCCTACCACTTGTTTTTTAGCAAGCTTGCCTTTTTTTATCTTTCCTTTTTTAACAAAAATATTAACTTCTGCCACTTCCACTTTAAAAATACTTTCAACGGCTTTTTTAACCATGATTTTATTAGCTCGTTTATCAACAACAAAAACATATTGACGATGAGTTCTTAGCTGTGTGCTTTTTTCTGTTATTAAAGGTTTTTTTAACACATCATGCAAATTCATTCTTGACTCTTTTTAGGTAAAAATCTTTTATTTATTTTTTCAATCGCTGATTTTAAAATCACAATTTCCTTGGCATAAAAAAGATCTTTAAGTTCAATACTTTCTTGATTAATCACCTTCACCCAAGAAAGGTTTGAGCTTGATTTCCTGATAATAGAGTACGAACCTCCCTTTTCAGAAGTTAAAATAAACAAAATTTTTTCTTGTTTGGTGACCGCTTTTAAAATCCCTTCGATTTTTTTAGTGCTATACACCTTCATTTCAAAATCTTCTAAAATAATGAGCTGCTTATTCTTAGCAAAAAGACTTAAAATAGAAGTAAAAGCACGTCTCTTTACTTTTTTGGGTATTCGGTAAGAATAATCTCTTGGATGCGGTCCAAAAGCAATCCCTCCCCCTCTCCAAATAGAAGAAGTGACTGTCCCAACTCTAGCTCTCCCAGTTCCTTTTTGCTTCCAAGGTTTTTTGGTGCTTGCTTTAACAAAAGAACGACTCTTCGTACTAGCAGTCCCTTGCCTTTTATTGGCTAGTTGATTTTTAAGCCCTTCATAAATCGTAGAGTGGTTTTCTTTATCGTCAAAAAATTCTTTATTAAGAGTAAGATTCCCTTGGACTTGACCGGTTGTATTTTTAATTTCTAAAACCATTTTTTTTAAAACCTTAGGCTTTTTTTATCGCCTTTCTAATAAAAACATTTTTATTCTCACTTCCTGGAATCGATCCTTTAATTAAAATGAGCTGATTTTCCTTATCAATTTCAACAATTTCCAAAGATTGAATCAACACTTTTTCACCACCCATTCTACCGGGCATTTTTTGACCCTTCCAAACTTTTGCTGGAAACGTTGCCCCCCCAATAGATCCAGGCCTTCTGTGAAAATTAGAACCATGCGTGGCAGGCCCCCCTTTCATATTATGGCGCTTGATAACTCCTTGAAATCCTTTTCCCAGGCTCACCCCAGACACATCAACATAACGAACCCCTTCAAAAAAATCAAGTCCAATTTCGTCCCCTACTTTAAAACCTTTTAGCTCTTCTCTCAACCTAAACTCTCTAATGACCCTAGGAACTTTCTTTTCTTCAAAACGCCCTTTTTCTGCTCGATTGGCTTTATTTTTTTTCTTAAGCCCAAAACCAAGCTGAATAGCAAAATACCCATGCTTACTTTCTGTTTTAATATCAAGCACTTTATTGGGTTCGATACGCACAACAGTAACCGGAAGACACGTGCCATCTTCTTTAAAGATTTGCGTCATCCCTATTTTTTCACCAATTAATCCACCATTCACTTTAAATCACTTCCTCTACTGCTTGACCTCAATATCAACACCAGCTGGTAGCTCAATATTCATAAGCGAATTCATCGTTTCTGCAGAAGTGTCATAAATATCAATCAAACGTTGATACGTTCTCATTTCAAATTGCTCTCTTGCGGTGATATTAACATAGGGAGAACGGAGAACCGTATACTTTCGAATTTTAGTTGGAAGGGGAACAGGTCCTGAAATTTTGGCCCCACTAATTTTAGCCGAATTAACAATTGATTGTGTCGAAATATCAATGATTTTATTGTCAAATGATTTTAGCTTAATTCTAATTCTCTGACCTGCCATAATTCTCTCTTCAAACTCCTTGCTTTTGTTTTTTTTTATTCAATAACTTCCGTTACCACACCTGCTCCAACTGTTTTACCACCTTCTCGTATGGCAAACTTCACTCCTTTTTCAAGAGCGATCGTTGAAATCAATTCTGCTTCAACAGTCGTATTATCTCCTGGCATAATCATCTCAGCCCCATCTAAAAGCTTTAGATCGCCTGTAACATCGGTTGTTCTAAAATAAAACTGCGGCCTATACCCATTAAAAAAAGGAGTGTGTCTTCCCCCCTCTTCTTTTTTAAGAACATAAATCTCAGCTTTAAACTTTTTATGAGGAGTAATTGATTTTGGCTTACAAAGCACTTGCCCTCTTTGGACTTGCTCTCTTTCAATTCCTCTTAAAAGAAGACCCACGTTATCTCCTGCTTGAGCGTCGTCGAGCTCTTTTCGAAACATCTCAACGCCTGTAATGGTGGCTTCTTGAGTTTCTCTAATCCCAACAATTTCAATCTTATCACCCACCTTTATTAATCCCTGTTCAATACGACCTGTCACCACCGTTCCTCTACCTGAAATACTAAACACATCTTCAACAGCTAAAAGAAAATCTTTATCAACTTCTCTTTTAGGAGTTGGAATAAAACCATCAACTTGATCTAAAAGATCTTTAATAATTTTAGCGTCATCTGTATCCATTTTTCCAGCATTAATATCTTCCAATGCCTTAAGGGCCGATCCTTTAATAACAGGCACTTTATCCCCTGGGAATTTATAACTTGTTAAAAGCTCTCTTACTTCTATTTCAACCAACTCTAAAAGCTCTGGATCATCAACTTGATCAACTTTATTTAAAAAAACCACAATATGAGGAACATTAACTTGATTTGCAAGCAAGATATGCTCCCTTGTTTGAGCCATAGGACCATCTGTTGCAGCAATGACCAAAATAGCTCCATCCATTTGAGCCGCCCCTGTTACCATGTTTTTTACATAATCAGCGTGCCCTGGACAGTCTACGTGAGCATAATGTCTTTTTTCTGTCATATATTCTACATGCGAAGTATTAATCGTAATCCCTCTTTCTTTTTCTTCTGGAGCATTATCAATATCATCATATTTTTTTTTCTCCCCAAGCCCTTTCGCAGCACTATAACTACAAATGGCGGCTGTCAACGTTGTTTTTCCATGATCGACATGTCCAATTGTCCCTACATTAACGTGTTCTTTATCACGAATAAATTTTTCTTTTGCCATTTTTTTTCTATTCTCCTTTGTTTATATAAAATTTAAGCACCTTTTGCTTTTTTAATAATTTCTTCACTAATACTTTTGGGCACTTCTTCATAAGAATGAAATTCCATACTATAGGTTGCTCTTCCTTGAGTTTTAGACCTCAAAGCAGTCGAATAGCCAAACATTTGCGCCAAAGGCACTTCTGCTTTAATAATTTTACTCCCTGACACATCTTCCATGCCAAGTACTTTTCCTCTACGGCCATTCAAATCTCCGACAACATCACCCATATAATTTTCAGGGCATTCTACCTCTACTTTAAAAATAGGCTCTAAAAGTACCGGACTGGCTTTAAGACAACCACTTTTAAAAGCCATTGAAGCCGCTATTTTAAAAGCAATCTCACTCGAATCCACATCATGAAAAGACCCATCAACTAGATCCACCTTCAAATCAAGCACAGGATAGCCAGCTAAAACCCCTGCTTTCATTGCCTCTTCAATACCATCACGAATGGGAGTGATGTATTCTTTTGGAATTCTCCCACCCGTAATTTTACTATTAAAAACATATCCGTCTCCTTTTTCACCTGGAGCAAAATGACAAACAACATGACCATACTGACCACGCCCACCTGTTTGCTTGATATACTTTGTTTCAATATTTTCAACCAATTTTCGAATGGCTTCTTTATAGGCCACTTGAGGCTCTCCTACATTTGCCCCTACTTTAAATTCTCTTAAAAGACGATCGACAATAATTTCCAAATGCAGCTCTCCCATTCCAGAAATTAACGTCTGGCCTGTCTCTAAATCTGTTTCCATTTTAAAAGTAGGGTCTTCTTCCATGAGCTTTCCAAGAGCAACCCCCATTTTTTCTTGATCAATTTTTGTTTTAGGCTCAATAGCCACTTTAATGACCGGCTCTGGAAAATTCATTTTCTCAAGCTCAATGGGGCTTGCTTCTTCACAAATCGTATCTCCTGTAACGGCCTTAATCCCCACACAAGCAACAATATCCCCTGCATAAGCTTCGTCAATTTGCTCTCGACTATTGGCATGCATTCTGAGCAATCTTCCGACTCTTTCTTTTTTTTGAGTCGATGCATTAAAAATATAAGAACCCTTCTTAAGCACTCCTGAGTACACTCGAATAAAACTCAAACGCCCTACATAAGGATCTGTCATGATTTTAAAAGAAAGCGCTGAAAATTTTTCATCATCAGAAGACTCTCTAATCACTTTCTTCCCTTCCCCACTGCCATTAAGAGAAAATCCCTCAATCGCCGGCACTTCCTTAGGAGAAGGCAAATAATTAATAATACAATCTAAGAGAAACTGAACCCCTTTATTTTTAAAAGCAGATCCCCCAAGAGCAGGAAAAATTTTAACATCAATGGTTGCTTTTCGAATCGCTCCTTTAATTTCTTCAAGACTAATTTCTTTGCCCTCTAAGTACTTTTCAGCGATAGCGTCATCAACGTCTGCTAAAGCTTCAATCATTTTTTCTCTATATTGTTTAGCTTTTTCAGAAAAATCACTGCGAATCTCTTTAATCTTAAAAGTTGACCCTTTATCTTGATCATCATAAACGATTTCTTTCATCTCAACGAGATCAATGACTCCTTCTAAATTATCTTCACTTCCAATAGGAATACTAATAAGGATGACATTGGCCATAAGGCGATCTCGAATCGTATCAACTGCTTTATAAAAGTCAGCCCCCACACGGTCCATTTTATTAATAAAAATCATTCGAGGAACATTATAGCGCGTTGCTTGACGCCAAACAGTTTCTGATTGAGGCTGAACACCTGCAACCCCGCAAAATACCCCTACCGCCGAATCTAAAACCCTAAGCGACCTTTCAACCTCTACTGTAAAATCAACATGCCCTGGCGTATCAATAATTTGGACATTGTGATCTTTCCAAAAACAAGTCGTTGCCGCAGAAGTAATCGTAATCCCTCTTTCTCTCTCTTGCTCCATCCAATCCATTTCTGCAGCCCCTTCATGAACCTCTCCGATTTTATGGGTTTTTCCTGTATAATATAAAATTCGCTCTGTAACGGTTGTTTTACCAGCATCAATATGTGCCATGATTCCAATATTGCGATATTTTTCAATCGAAAATTCTCGAGCCATTTTTTTTTAATCGATCAAAATCATTACCAACGATAATGAGCAAACGCTTTATTGGATTCTGCTGATTTAAAAATTTCTTCTTTTTTCTTAATAGAGTTTCCCGTATTATTATACGCATCCATAAACTCTGATGAAAGCTTAGCTATCATTCCTCTCTCAGAACGCCCTCTAGAATAATTAACAAGCCAGCGTATGGCTAGGGTAATCTGACGAAACTCATTGACTTCCAAAGGAACCTGATAAACCGCCCCTCCTACTCGTCTTGATTTAACCTCTACTTGAGGCTTAACATTGGTAATAGCTTGTTCAAACACTTCAATGTTTTTTTTCTTCATTTTTTGATTGACAGTATCAATGGCTTTATAGAAAATTTTCTCTGCTGTTCCTTTCTTGCCCCCTAGCATCAACCGATTGATAAAACGAGAAACTAAAACACTCCCATAAATAAAATCTGGGTTAATAATTCTTTTTTTAGCAATCTTTTTTCTTGACATGATTTAATTCATTTTTTTTAATTATTTTTTAGACATCTTCGCCCCATATTTGGAACGTCCTTTTTTACGATCAACAACTCCTAAAGTATCTAAAGCCCCTCTTACAATATGATAACGCACCCCCGGAAGATCTTTCACCCTTCCCCCTCTAACAAGCACCATCGAGTGCTCTTGAAGATTGTGTCCAACCCCTGGAATATAAGCTGTCACTTCCATACCATTAGAAAGCTTTACCCTAGCCACTTTGCGCATTGCTGAATTAGGTTTCTTGGGATTTAAAGTCATCACGCGTGTACAAACCCCTCTTTTTTGAGGACATTTCTTAAGCGCTCTAGACTTTGTGGGTTTTTTTATTTTTTTTCTTCCCTTTCTAATTAATTGTGAGATCGTGGGCATAAATTTCATTGAAACCTTATTTAAAATTAGCGATTATGATACATTACATTAAGTAAAATGTCAATATGAAAAATAAAAGTAATGTTTCTACTTTTTTAGAATGATTTTTATTGTTTATAACCTTAAAAAAAACCCTGAAAAATTTATTGAACATTTAACAAAAAAACTCCTTTCTTTAAAAGAAAAAGTCTACACCACAAAATCCTACCCTCTAAATAAACAAGATATTAAAAATCTTAAAAAATCAAAACTCATTATTACTTTAGGAGGAGATGGAACGGTTTTATCATTATTTCCTTTTATTATAAAAGCTACCCTCACTCATATCCCCATTGTACCGGTTCATTTTGGAACTCTAGGGTTTATTTGTTCCGTTGATCCTAAAAGTGCCGAAAAAATCGTTCTTGATTATTTAAACCCAAAAAAAATCGTTTCTTACAAAGAAAACAAAAAAAGTTTTTTAAAAATAACTTATAAAAATAAATATTTTTATAGCTTAAACGAAGCCTATCTTTCCAAAGGCGATCTTGGAAAAGCCATTGAAATCGAAGCAAATATTGGAAAAACAATTATTGCTAATTTTAGATCGGATGGTGTCATTATTGCAAGCCCTATTGGATCGACTGCTTATAATCTAGCAGCCGGTGGGCCTATTGTTGCTTCTGACTTGAAAGCAATCATTTTCAACCCTGTTTGCCCACATTCATTAACTGCAAAGCCAATCGTAATTTCTGGAAAAGAAATCATTACCATCAAAGCAAAGTCTAACAATTCAAAAATACTCCCCAAGCTCATTTTAGATGGGAAAATTCACAGAAATATCGATTCTAAAGCACCCATTACTTGTCAATTGGACAAAAGAGAAATTATCTTTTTAAGGCCTAAAAAACAAGATTATTACCATCTTTTAAAAACAAAGCTTTCTTGGTTAAAAAACTAAATTTTTTTTTATCTCTTATTTTTATTTTTGATGACTCTCATTAAAAAAATGTCTTTTAAAGAGGGGTTGAAATTAAATGAGCGATGATTTGATCAGCTGAAACTTGATCAAGCTGTGAATTATAATTTAGTAAAAGACGATGACGCAAAATAGGGTAAAGGACTTTTGCTAAGTGATGTTTCTCAACAGATTGTTTATTTTCTAAAAAAGTACTGACTTTAGCGGCTTTAATCGCAAACTTGCAAGCTCTAGGAGAGGCCCCTAGCCTTACATAATCTTTGATCATTTTTTCTGTTGTTTCTAAAGGGCGGGTCTTTCGAATCACTTTTACCAACCATTCAATCACTTCAGGAGCTATTTGTATTTGTTGAGTCGTTTTTTTAAGCTTGTTGAGCTCTGATAAAGACACAACAGGTTTAACTTCTTTAAGTATTTCTTCTGAATGAAGACAAGCAATTTTTGTTTCATCTTTTAAAGAAGGGTAGGTAACTTGTAGCATAAACATAAATCGATCCAATTGAGCTTCTGGTAAAACATAAGTGCCTTCTTGTTCAAAAGGATTTTGAGTAGCGAGGACCATAAAAGGAGTTTGAAGAGGGTATTTATGACCACTGAGGGTCACTTCTTTTTCTTCCATCGCCTGCAACAAAGCAGACTGTGTTTTAGCAGGGGAACGATTAATTTCATCGGCTAAAAGAATTTGAGAAAAAATAGGGCCTTCAACAAATCGAAAATTTTTTTTAGCTCCTTTTTCTTCAAATACATCATACCCGACAATATCAGAAGGCATTAAATCAGGGGTAAATTGAATCCGATTAAAAGAAAGATCAAAAGCTTTTGCAAGTGATTTGATTAAAAGAGTTTTTGCTAGCCCCGGGACCCCATTAAGTAATAGATGCCCTTCGGATAAAAAACCAACGAGCATTTGTTCGATGAGGTCTTTTTGACCAACAATGGTTTTTTCTAATTCTTTTTGAACAGCGAAAAGAAATGAAGAGTTGGTTTTAGGCATAAAGAAAAAAAATTATAAAAGCTCTGGGTTGGTTTTAGAAATTTGTTTTAAAATTAACTTGATATCCCCTTCTTTTTTTTTATGAGAGATGTATAAAATATTATCTTCAAAAATAATATTTAAATCTTTCACCCCATTTAAAACAACCGAAGTTTTTTTGGTATGATCGACTTGACAAGTAACCTGCTTGCAATCAAAGTCAAAAACTTTTTTGGAAAACAAATTGCCATTTATGTCAGTTTTTTTAAGGCGAGAGAGAGCATTCCAAGACCCCACGTCATCCCAAATAAAATCTGCTTTAAGACAATAAATCTCTTTTGTTTTTTCAGCAATAGCATAGTCAAAAGAAATTTTTTCAAGCGTTTTAAATAAAGAAAGCGCTTTTTTAACATCCCTATCTCGTAAACGCACAAACTCCAAAAGTGTATCAAAATGCGTCTTGGCATAACGCCTAAAAAGTTCAAAGCAAAGATCTTTTCGAATAAAAAACATCCCTGCATTCCAAAAATAATGATTTGTTTTAAGATAAGCTTTAGCTTGATCAACATTTGGTTTTTCAATAAAAGAACCTACTGTAAAAAGATTTGTTTCAATCTGATCTTGTAGTTGGATATAACCAAATCCATCTGAAGGATAGTTTGGCTTGATACCAAGTAAAACAAGTGCTTTTTTTTGAGAACAAATTTGCATGCCTTTTTTAATATTTTCATAATAAAGATTTTTATTGGCAATAAAGTGATCGGCTGGAATAAAAAACAAAACATCTTCATCACTGGCATTGATACAAAGAGCTGACAAGCCAATAGCACAAGCGGTATCTTTTGGCATGGGCTCGGTAATAATATTTTTTGCTGGAAAATCTTTTAAAAGTTCACTGGCTTTATTTTTAAACGCCTCTGCGGTACTAATATAAATATCTTGCTTATCACAAAAAGGCAAAAGCCGTAAAACCGTTTCTTCCAACATGGTTTTTTCACTAATAATAGGAGTAAATTGTTTAGGTGACTGCCGCCTACTTTTTGGCCAAAAGCGTTCGCCAAATCCTCCCGCCATAATAATAATTTTAAGTTTCATAAAAAAATTCCAACAAATGATTTATTTTTTTTAAATCATAATCTTCTAATCTTACTTTAAGATCAAAATAATTTTGAGTTTTTTTTTCTAAAGACATTTTTGGCATTTGTTTTAACCATTCATCTTCTTTGTTTTTAAAAAATGCTTCCTTTATTTCTGTTAAAAAAATCCCCTTTTCCATCGCCTTTAGCCAAGTAAATTGTTTTTTAGCAAAATGACGTGTTTTCTTTTTAATCTCTTGAATACAATCTTGCAAAGAAATTTTTTTTTCCAAAAACAAAGCCACTTGTTTATACCCAATCATCGTAAACAGCTTGTTTTGATAGGCTTTATTTTTGACCAAAACCTTGACTTCTTCAACAAATCCATTTTCAAACATTTGATCGATCCTTTTTTCAATCATATGATAAAGAGGTTTTCTTAAGGGAGCTAAAACCAAAACCAAACAGTTTAAAGAAGGCTTTTGTCTTTTTGTGCGCAAACTTGTAAAGCTTTTCCCTGTCAAGCGAATGACTTCGATGGCACGTAAGATTCGTACAGGGTTGTTTTGATCTACTTGAGCGTAATAAGAGTAATCTTTTTCTTTAAGTTCTTGTAAAAAAGGCCTCAGTCCTTTCTCTTGATATTCTTTTTTAAGAATGGTTTTTAGTTCAATTGCAAAAGACGTGCTGAGAAGAGGCAAGCCACCTAAAAGACTTTGGGTATAAAGAGAAGGCCCACCGATAATGAAGACCCTTCTAACAGCTTTATGGTAGTGAGTAGACAAAGCAAGGGTTTGTTTTAAAAAATCGAAAGCAGAGAAAGATTTTGATAAATCTAAGAAATCGGTAAGGTGATAAGCATAAGATTTAATTTCTCTAAGAGTTGGTTTTGCTGTACCAATATTGGCATGTTGATACATTTGCCTAGTATCTGCATTAATAATAACATCAGGAAAACGATAAAGAGAGTGCAGTAAATGTGTTTTACCAGAAGCCGTTGGGCCTAGGAGCAAAACAATCTTAGGGGTAATCGTTGCTTTTTCTTTAATACTAAAAAATCTTATTTAAAAATGGTAAGTCACTTAAGAAGGTTGTCGCTTATTTATTGCTCCCTCTTGATCTAAACCAACAGAAGGTTTATCTTCAGCAGCAAATAGATCATCATCTTCTTCAGCAAAAAGCTCGCTTTCATGTAAGAGATACTTGACATCTTCATCTAAAACGTGTTTAAGCGAAACTAAAGCATCTTTTCTTTCCAATTTTTGATATTCATCGGGCTCTAAAAAACGAACCTTTTTTGCATAACCAATACAAGCTTTGGCCAGTAGATATCGATTACCTTTATAATTAATAAGTTTTTCTAAAGAAAAATGCATGGGGGATCTCCTATTTATATTTTTTTAATTAAAAATGATTTTTTACCAATTTTTCCAAAGATTTCAAGGCTTTTAAAAGATTAGTGTCATTCATTATAACATGCGGCCATTTAGAAAAAAAATTTAACTCTTTCTTGGCGATTTCAAGTCTTTTTTCAATGATTTTTAAATCTTGATCTCCTCTTGCCAAAAGCCTTTTTTTTAAAACCTTTGGGTTTTTGACTCGAATAAAAACAAAAAGACCTTTAATCTTTTTTTGTAAATAAAGTCCCCCTTGAACATCAATATCTAAAATAATTTTTTTTCCTTTAGCCGTTTTATCTTCTATTTCCTTAATGGAAGTCCCGTAATAATGCTGATAAACTTTTGCCCATTCTAAAAAAAAATTAGCTTTAATCTTTTTTTCAAAAAATTCATTATTAACGAAGAAATAGTCTTTCCCTTCTTTTTCCTTGTCTCTAGGATTACGAGTTGTATGGGAGACACTAAAAGCAAAAGAAGGGTTTCTTTGTAAAAAAAGATTAATAAGGCTTGTTTTTCCCGAACCAGAGGGGGCTGTAATTACAAGTAATTTTTTATCATAATCTAACAAAATAAAAAAAACTCTCTTATAAAATAGCACTCATTATAGTTGAGATTTAATTTTTGAATGATAAAACAGCATAAATCCACAAGCGACATAAATAGAGGAATAGGTCCCTATAATCAAACCTATGATTAAAGAAAAAGCAAAATTTTTAAGTGAACCTTGCGTAAATAAATACATTGTAAAAACAACCACTAAAGTAGTAAGAGAGGTAATTAAAGTCCTAATAAAAATACTATTAACAGATTGATTAACGACTTCTTTGTAATTGACCGCTTCTTTTTGTCGAATTTTTTCTCGAACACGATCAAATAAAACAATCGTGTCATTAACCGAATAACCAAAAATAGTTAAAATCGATGTAATGGTTAAAACATTCACTTCAAATTGGCTAAAAGAAATTACCCCCAACATAATAAAAACATCATGAAAAACAGCAATAATGGCAGCAAGACTATACTGCCATTTAAAACGAAAGGTAATATAAAAAACAATGGCAATGATCGCAAACACAATAATTTTAATAGCATTATCACGATTTTCACGACTAATGACCCCTCCAACGACTCGGCTTCGTTCAAAAGAAAAAGAATTGCCATTCTTTGAAAAATTTTGTAGATTTTCTTTAAGTAAAGCTTCTATTTCAAGGCCTGTTTTTTGATTAGAAATTGGGATTCGAAAAATAAAACGATTTTTTTTAGTTAAAATAGACTCGATATCAACTTGTAGTTTTTGGGTTTTAAAAAAAACAAAAAGGTCTTGGGTCGTTGTTTGTTTTGAAAATTGTGCGGTTACTTCTACCCCTCCGGTAAAATCTGTGCCATATTTAAATTGTTTTCCAAAAAAAATAGTATACAAACTTAAAATAACAGCCAAAAAGGAAAAGAGGTAAAAAATCTTGGCGTATTTAAAAAAATCAAAAAAAGGCTTTATCATGGTTTCATCATTAATCGATCGTGTTTATTAAATCCAAATTCGTTTAAATTTGATGCTTGTATTAAAATAAAAACAAACATCAAAAACAAAACGCGTTAAAAAAAGTGCTGTGAACATACTAACAATTACCCCAATAAAAAGAGTCGTCGCAAATCCTTTAATCACTCCTTCTCCATAACTAGAAAGTACAAATGCAGCAATTAAAGTGGTGATATTAGCATCAAAAATAGACCAAAAAGCTTTTTGATACCCTTTGATATAGGCTTGACTAAAGTCTTCTTTATTGTGAAAAAACTCTTCTCGAATGCGCTCAAAAATAAGCACATTAGCATCGATGGCAATACCAATCGTTAAAAGTAATCCCGCAATACCGGATAAGGAAAGACTTAATTGAAAAGGAGCCAAAAGGGCTAAAACAACCATTCCATTTAAAATTAAAGCTAAAGAAGCAATCAAGCCAGAAAGCCGGTAACGGAAAATCATAAAAATAAAAATAGCAATAATACCAAAAAACATGGCTTTTAAACTTTTAAGTAAAGATTCTTGACCAAGTTTAGGGCCGATGACTTCTTTAGAAACAATACTCAGTTTACCAGGGAGAGATCCCGACTTTAAAATCAGTGCTAAATCCGTTGCTTCTTGGGCATTAAAGCCTCCATCGATTTGACCTTGACCAAAAATACGACCTCCTATTTTTGGCATCGAATACACTTTCTTGCGATCCAAAACAATTGCCAAACGCTTGCCCACATTATTGCCTGTCACTTCTGAAAAAATATTAGCCCCTTTTGCATCCAACTCAAAACTAACAACGATTTCTCCATATTGATCATAATTCATCGATGCATTAACAATCCGATTGGCATTAAGCTCTGCTTTTTTTTGTAGTAAAACCGGACTAACAGGCACTCGTTTCCCAAGGGCATCTTTTTCATAAAGAAAAGCAACATCATAATCTTTTTCCAACGTTTTTTGATTTAAAACCTTCTTTTGTTTTTCATCATAATTTAAAAGATCAAACCCCTCTTCAGCCACAAATTTAAATTCTAAATTTCCGGTTGTTTGGAGAATATTTTCAATTCTTTCAGAATTAGTTTCTCCTGGTATTTGAATAATAATTTTATCAAAACCGACTTTTCTTAAAACAACATCCGAAACACCAAATTGATCAATTCGATTTTGAATAATAAAAACAATCCGACTAAGAGCTTCTTTTTTTTCCTCATCGCTTAAATCATCAACTGCTTTTGATCGTTTTTTTGCCATATCAGAAAAATCAATTTGCATCACAATATAAATCCCTCCTTTAATATCAAGACCAAAACCAATGATACGTTCTTTAAGAGGATCTAAAGTCTTGGCTTCTTGAAGAGCTTTTAGATTAAAATTAAACGCTTCTCTTTGCTCTAGAGGAATTTCTGTAATTTTTCTAGCTTCCTCAGAAGCAACAAGATAATAGCGAATCGATGGGTAAAGACAATAAAAAATAATAGAAAAAATTCCTAAAATAACAAAAAAACGAAAACTTTTAGACATGGAGAACTCTCTCCTTTAATTCAACTTTATTTTTTAGGAGTCTTTTTATAATTTTTGTTATGATTTTTGTCTTCTTTAGGAAAAACTTCTGAAATAGCCGAACGAAGAATTTCAATTTGAACTCCTTTAGCAATCTCGATAATTAAAATATTCCCTTCTTCTTTAAATTGACTCACCACTCCATAAACCCCACTACTAAAAAGAACTTTGTCTCCCTTTTGAACCGTTTTTCTTTTTTTTTCAATTGCTTTTTGACGCCTTAATTGGGGACGAAGCACTACGAAATAAGTAATTAAAATAATGATAACAAGAGGAAAAAACATACCAGAATCTAATTTTTTTTTAGTCGGTTTGGGGGCTTGACTTGGGACTTGAGTTTGAGCGTGAAGAATCGTTGTTAACATGGTGATATTCCTTTGATTAATAATAGTTTAAAACAAACTTGTATGATTTTAGCATCTGAAGAAAAAAAACTAAAGAAAACAAGAGATGTTTTTTCACTTAATTTTAATAAGAAGTTATAATAACACTTAGAAAAATTTAAATTAAGTTAGAAAAAGGAACTAAGCATGCAAGAATTTTTTATTTCTCTCATCATCATTTTTGCAGGAGTGATGATTTTATTTATTGGAAGCCTTAAAAAACAAATAAAATCTTCTTACCCTATAGGGGTTGGAGCCTTAGTCTTAGGGGGGCTGCTATTTTTAAAGACATGTATCTTTCAAGTCGATGAAGGAGAAGCTCTTGTAAAAACAACATTTAAAAAGATCTCTGGGTCTTTAACCAAACCAGGCGTTAATTTAAAATGGCCATGGGAAAGTGTGCATAGTTTTCCAACACGCCTAGAAGCATATACTGATAAAATCCCTGCTCGTAGTAAAGATGGGATGGCTATTGATATTGATCTTACGATTCACTATAAAGTAGACAAAAATAATATTGAAATTATTTATCGTGGTATTGCTAAAAGTCTAAAAGACTTAAAAGAAAAAATCATTTACCCTACTTTAAGAAAAACGATACGGGATTCAATTGCTACTTTAAATGTCAAAGAAGTTTATTCAAAAAGAACTGAGCTTAATGACAAAATCACTGTCGATGCCAGCGAAGAACTTAAAAGCAAACACATTGTTATTGATAAAATTTTACTAAGAGATATTAAATTGCCTGAACAAGTCGAAAATGAAATTAGAAAAAAAATTCAATCCCAGCAACAAGCTGAAGCGATGGAATATAAAAAAAAAGTTTCCCAACAACAAGCTGAAATTAAAGCCATTGAAGCTAGAGGAATCGCAGAAGCTCAAAAAATTATTAACCGTACTCTCACCCCTCTTTATCTCCAACACGAGGCAATCGAAGCATATAAAAAATTAGCTGAAGGTTCTAATTCAACGTTTATTATCATCCCAACAAACCCAAAAGGAACTGGTATTCCTTTGATATTAAACTCAAAGTAAAAAATAAAAAAATTATTTTTTAAAGCTAAAAATTTGTCATAATTTAACTAAAGACAAAGAAATCATTTGTTTTAGTTTAAAAAGATAAAATTGATGAAAAAAAAAAGCTATACCGCTATCATTATTAGCCCTTTACTAAAAAAAAATCCTTTGAGCGAGTTTCACAAACAAAAAGAACTCACTCTCGTACACCAAAAACCTCTCATTGATTGGGTGATTAGAGCTTTTCAAGGATGTGATTTTATTAAAAAAATCATTGTTATTGCCAAAAAAGAAGTTGAAAAAACATTAGATTTTAGACATGTTAGTTTTAGAACTTATCTTGAAAATGATTTGTTTATCTCTGTTAATTTAAGAAATTTAAAAAAAACCATCGGGCAAGTCATAAGAGAATCTAGCCCGACTCATCCTTGTTTACTCACTTATAGTGATGCCATTTGGTTAAAGCCTACTATTTTAACAAACTACATCCAAACCATCGAATCTATAGAAGATTTTCAAGAAGATTTTTTAACGACTTTTATGAGCCCTTCAAATATTAAAACTAATATTCCCTCGAAAAAAGGTGGCTATTTACTTTATCTAAAAAACCCTAAGGTATTACTTTCGATAATCAATCATTTAAAAACCAATCAAAAAGCAGCTGATTTTTTTACAGAGCCTTTAAAAGAAATTCATTCCCTTGTAAAGCAAAATCAAAAAAATTTCTCTACCAAAGCAATCCAAATAAAAGAAACCAATTTATTTAAAAGAGTTTGTGATCAAGAGATGCTAAAAAAAGCTCACGAAGAGCTTACTCCCCCTTGGAAAAAAGGCAAAAAAGTGATGGTGGTTTATAATCCAAATGCTGGAATAGGCCCTAAGATTCCCCTTATTTTAAGTAAAATTTTAGGGATTAAGCAAATTAATAAAAATGATAAAAAAAATACAGTCGAGCTTATCAAACAAATTAAACACTATCTAAGTGAGTATGGGTTAAAAACAGAAGTGAAAAAAACATTAAGACCCAAACATGCCATTAGTATCGCTAAACAATGTGTGAAGGAAAAGTATGATGTTGTGGTAGCAGTAGGCGGAGATGGCTCGATTAATGAGGTGGTCAATGGGATTGCAAAAAGCAATGTTGCTTTAGGGGTCATTCCACAGGGAACGGCGAATGTGTTTTCTATTGAAATGAATTTACCAACCAATATTAAATCAGCTTGTCAAATCATTGCAGAAGGGAAAATAAAAAAAATTGATCTTGGGATTTTAAAAAATCGCTATTTTGTTTCGATAGCAGGTATTGGGTTTGATGCCTATGTTGCCAAGCGAGTTGATTCTAAACTAAAAAGAGCGTTTGGAGTTTTGGCCTATATTTTAATTATTTTTAGAGAATTTTTTCGTTATCCTTTTAAGCAGATTCGAGTCAAAATTGATAATCAACCTATTATTAGGAGAGGGTTTTTTGTTTTTATTGGTAATGGAAAATACTATGGAGGAGATCTTTTGATGACCCCTAAGGCTAAAATAAATGATGGTTATTTAGATGTTTGTATTTTAAAAGCAAAGGGTCTTTTTTCATTTTTACGGTTTCTTTGGGGGCTTAAAAGAGGGAAAATCCAAAAAAATGTCGATGTAGAATATTTTCAATTCAAAAAACTTGAAATTGTTAAAAGAAAAAAAAATCATTTAGCGCATATTGATTCAGAAGTCTCTGCTTGGACGCCACTTAAAATTAGAGTCGTCCCTGGGGGACTAAAAGTCATTTGTTAGCTTAATTTTTATTTAAAATTTTATTTCTTATCAAAAAAAGTGACGACTTGATCAATACAGTTTTCTTCTTTATAAGAAAATTTTGCAGAAAAAAAACGATTTTCTTCTATCCACTTGAGGAAGAATCGATCAGAAGGCCATAAATTAAGAGCTTGTAAATTCTCATTCTCAATCCATTTTAAATTTCCTTCTTGACAATTTTTTATCATCGTGCCTTCAAATTGATTTGAGGTATAAACAAACACATACCAATCTTCTTGTTGGTGATCAAAAAAAGGGAATGTCAAAATGCCTTTTAAATCAAATTGTATTAATTGATACCCCGATTCTTCAAAAACTTCTCTTTTAAGAGCGTCTTCAGGACTTTCTCCTTTTTCAAATTTTCCTCCAATCCCATTCCATTTATTCTTATGGAGATCATTTTTCTTTTTAACACGATGTATCATCAATGTTTTGCCATTTTGCTTTAAATAACAAAGAACGGCTAGTTTCATCTTTTTAAACCCATTTTTTAGGCTGATAATAAGCGTTCATGGTTTCTTCAAAAGAGTCTTTTTTAATTTGTCGATCATAAGGAAACGTAACCGTTGTGGGCAAAGACATTAAAATAGATTCAGTTTTTCCACCTGCTTTAAGGCCAAAAGCTGTCCCCCTGTCATAGAGCAAATTAAATTCAACATACCGCCCTCGCCTCCATAGTTGAAATTCTTTTTCAGCCAAGCTACTGGTTTCATTTTTTCTAAGAGAGATAATTTTAAGATAAAAAGGGAGCAAAGCATCCCCTACATTTTTAACAAGCTCAAAGGCTTTTTCATCTTTTAAATGATCAAAAAAAATCCCCCCAATGCCTCTCATTTCACCTCGATGAGGAAGGGTAAAATAACGATCACATTCTGCCTTAAAAGCTTCATAACAATCTAAATGCGTTTTTAAAACAGCTTGTTTCATGCTTTTATGAAATAAAATAAAATCTGCTTCGTGAGGATAATAAGGCGTAAGATCAACACCACCCCCAAACCAAAAAGTATTTTTAGTTTCAAAATAACGCACGTTCATATGAATAGTGGGAATTTTAGGGGAAGAAGGGTGAAAAATTAAAGATAGCCCACAAGCAGAAAAAGGTTCTTTTCTTACTTTAAGTAAAGTAGCCACCTCACCTGACATCATAGAACTAACCGAAGAAACTCCTATCCCTGCTTTTTCAAAAATATCGCTGTCTAAAAGAATCGTTGTTAGTCCCTTTCCTATCTCAGGGTTAGACCAAGGGGCTTGATGAAACTTTTTACTATCGATCTTTTCTAAAGCAGCGTACATCTTCTTTTGAAGGGAAGAAATATACAAAAACATAGACTCAAATTGTTTGGAAGGCACTACTTTTTTTAAAAAAAGAGATTTTTAAGAGATTTTTATATGCATTCTAAAATTAAAAAAAAAAAATTGATAGCCTAGAAAAAGAAAATTTTGACATCAAAAAAAGCGTACGATACAATTTAAGTGTGTTGAATGAAAAAAACAGTGCCAAATCACTAACGTCTTTAATGAATCAAATTGTTAAAAAAATTCCCTTTGATTTTCCAGAAAGCGAATCTTACTTAAACAAAGACGAGCACATTCACTCCAATATTCTTTTTTCTATTACTCCTCCACTACCAATTTCAAATCAAAAAAAAAAGATTTTAAGCACCATCATTGAGCTCACCAACACCACCCTTAATATTCACAGTGATATTCTAAACCCCTATAAGCATTTGAATAAAAACAACCATTTTGAAGAAAAAAACAAACAAAGGATTTTAGCTGGCGATTATTATTTTTCTCATGCCTTGAGTTTAATTCCAGAAATTGAAAATCAAAAAGTTGAAATTTTTATTTATCAACAAATTCAAAAAGCTTGTCTTGGCAGGCTTCATGTCGAATCTAAAACCAACCCTCAAATGCCAAAAAATATTAGAGAATACAAAAAAATCATTTTATCTAAAATAGATCCTTTATTTTTATGTTGTTTTACGATTCCCTTTATGCTAGGCAATCATTCAAAAAAAACATTGTCGATTTTAAAAGAAATTTCTAAAAAATTTTCACTCCTTTATCAATTTACTCAAGATTACAAAGAACTTTCTAAAAAAAATGGAACTAGTTCAAAAAAAAATAGCCTATGGTCTCATCTTTGGGAAAAAGAAATTAAAAAAAAGTTAGTTGATTTATCAAAAAAAACAAATGGCAATCTTGAAAAAGAAACCATCCATTTTATAAAAAAAACTCTCTGTGAAAAGATGGAAACTTTAAAGAAAAAATATTTTTATCAAAAAAAAAATTATTTTCAAATGGATCAATTATTTTATAGTTTGCCTAAAATTGAATATTTTTCAAACCTCTAAAACATCCCTCATCCACTTTAAATAAAAACGACTACCCCCTTTAATAGACCAAAAAACAATACAAGGGTTTTCATAAGGGTGATATTCTTTGAGTTTTTTTACAAGGTGTTTTTTTTTAATCATCATTGTTTTGCCAATGACTAATGTTTCTTTTTCACAAACGATTTTCTGATCCCAAAAATAAAGAGAATCAGCGGTAGGGATTAAATTAGCACAAGCAATTAACTTTTGTTCTAATAATTTAAAAATAACTTGTTTTGCTTTAGGTTTAGAAGGGAAAGTGGTGTAAAAAGTAAGGTACTTCATTAAAGCGGTGTTTTAAGAGAATCGCCTTTAGCATTAATTTTACAAACATGTTGATGGTTTTTATTCAAATACAAATCGACATAACGAGCACATTCTCTTCCTTCAAGGATTGCCCAAACAACCAAAGACTGACCCCTTCTAGCATCCCCACAAGCAAAAACACCTTTCTGATTGGTTTGATAAGAATTTTCTTTGGCATCGATATTACCTTTAGAGCTTTTTTTTAAATCTAGCTCTTTTAAAACATCTCCATGATTAGGGTGCAAAAACCCCATTGCCAAAAAAATAAGATCTGCTTTTACAATAAAATCTGTATTGGGTATTTCTTCAAATCCTATTGGAATGCCTTTTGAAAATTGATTCCATTTAAGGCGCACACATTTAAGACCTTCCAAGTTTCCTTTGGCATTACTGATAAACTCTTTTGTCAAAAGACCAAATTCTCTTTGGCAGCCTTCTTCTTGAGAAGAGGAAGTCCTAAAGATTCGATCATAAAGAGGCCAAGGCATGGAGAGGTCTCTTGAAAAAGGAGGTTTATCCATAAGCTCGATTTGAGTCACTTTTTTGGCTTGCTGGCGAATGGAAGTCCCAACACAATCAGAGCCTGTATCGCCTCCCCCTAAAACTACAACATGCTTTCCTCGTGCACTAATGAATGAATCCCCAAGATTATCTCCTGCTACTTTTTTATTATTAGCGATGAGAAAATCCATTGCAAAATAAACCCCATGACTCTGGCGACCTTTAATAGGAAGATTTCTTGGGGTTTGGGAGCCTATAGCAATAACAATAGCATCGTATTGTTTAGTAAGTTGATTTTTACTAATATCTCTTCCAACTAAAACAGAAGTTTTAAAAACAATGCCTTCTTGTTGTAAAAGATTAATACGTCTATCAAGAATATTTTTTTCTAGTTTAAAGTCAGGAATCCCATAACGAAGAAGCCCACCGATACGATCTGATTTTTCGTAAACGGTGACATGGTGACCTGCTTTATTAAGTTGATCGGCACACGCAAGCCCTGCAGGCCCTGATCCAACAATGACAATTTTTTTACCAGTCCTTTTAAGGACTTTTTTAGGTTTTACTTTACCATCTAAAAAAGCTCTTTCTGCAATGGCGTGTTCAATAACTTTAATGGCAACAGGTGGCTTATTAATCCCTAAAACACATGCTGATTCACATGGGGCAGGGCAAATGCGACCCGTTACTTCAGGAAAATTATTCGTACTACTAAGAGAATAATAAGCTTGTTCCCATTGATTTTTATAAGTAAAATGATTCCAATCAGGGATAATATTACCAAGAGGACAGCCTTGATGACAAAAAGGCACTCCGCAATCCATGCATCGAGCTCCTTGGTTTTGTAGCTCATCTTCTTTTAAAGGAACAAGAAATTCTTTATAATGAGTTTTTCTTTTTTCAATGGCCTGATAAGCATTAACTTTTCTTTCATATTCTTTAAATCCAGTTAACTTACCCATGGTGAAATCCTTCAAAAAATAAATTAAGCACTTTTTTTTTCCTTAAATGCTAAAAGGACTCTTTTATAATCTTTTGGGATTACTTTTAAAAATTGATGAGAAAGTGTTTGCCAATCTTTTAAAACCTTCTCTGCTTGAATACTATGGACTAATTGATGATAAGTTTCAATTTCTTCTTTTAAATAATCAATATCTTCTTTAGAAAGAGGATCTAAATCAATCATTTCTAAATTAATATTTTGTTGATATTTTTTTTTCCCTTCAAAAATATAAGCAATGCCTCCACTCATACCAGCAGCAAAGTTTCTGCCAATAGCCCCTAAAATAATGACTCGCCCACCTGTCATATATTCACATCCATGCTCTCCGATTGATTCGACGACAACCTTAGCTCCAGAATTTCTCACACAAAATCTCTCTCCGGCAAGTCCCCCTATATACGCTTTACCTGAAGTCGCTCCATAAAAAGCAACATTACCCATAATCACATTTTCATGAGCGATGAGTTTTGATTTTTTAGGGTGATACAAAATCAACTTTGCCCCACAAAGACCTTTTGCAAAATAATCATTCACATCTCCTTCAATCTCAAATGTTAGTCCTTTGGCACCAAAAGCAGCGAAGCTTTGTCCAACCGAACCTTTTATTTTAAGAGAAATATGGTCTTCAGGTAGGCCTTTTTCTCCAAAACGCCTAGAAATTTCAGAAGATAAAATCGTCCCAAACGCCCTATTTTTATTGGTCATAGAAAGGTTTTCTCGATATGGTTTTTTTTCATCTAAATGGATTTTCATCCTAGAAAGGATTTGATAATCCAAAGAGTTTTTAAGAATATTCTCTTGTCCTCTACAACAAAATTGCTGATTGATTTTTATACCTTCGCCCATATGATAAAGCAAGCGATTTAAATCGATCGTTTTGGCTTTAGAGTGGGTAATCTTGTCTTTCATTTTAAGCTTATCGGTCCTACCAATCATTTCATCAACGGTTTTAAAGCCAAGCTTAGCCATGATTTCTCTTACTTCCTTGGCAATAAAATGAAACAAATTAACAACGTGATCAGCTTGACCGGTAAAAAGTTTTCTAAGATCTTTATCTTGGGTAGCCACCCCCACCGGGCATGTGTTGAGATGGCACTTTCGCATCATAATACACCCCATAGCCACCAAAGCGGCTGTAGCCACCCCCCATTCTTCAGCTCCCAACAAAGCAGCTATCACCACATCACGACCCGTTTTAATTTGCCCATCTGTTTGGACAACAATGCGATCTCGCAGTTTATTTCTCAGTAACACTTGGTGGGTCTCAGCGAGGCCTAGTTCCCAAGGAAGACCTGCATGCTTAATGGAAGTCAGTGGTGAAGCTCCCGTCCCTCCGTCATAACCTGCAATCACCACCAAGTCAGCATACGCTTTAGCCACCCCAGAAGCAATCGTACCAACACCGACTTCAGAAACCAACTTGACACTCACTCGAGCTCTATCATTAGAATTTTTAAGATCAAAAATAAGCTGTGCTAAATCTTCAATGGAGTAAATATCATGGTGAGGGGGAGGAGAAATAAGACCAACTCCTGGAGTAGAACAACGGACTCTAGCTATCGTTGTGTCTACTTTATGACCTGGTAATTGGCCCCCTTCACCTGGTTTGGCCCCTTGAGCAATTTTAATTTGAATTTCTTTGGCATGAACTAAATAGTTAGAAGTGACCCCAAAACGACCTGAGGCCACTTGTTTAATCGCCGAGCATAAATCATCTCCATTGCCTTGAGGCTTAAAACGAATCGGATCTTCACCTCCTTCTCCAGTATTACTCTTACCCCCAATACGGTTCATCGCAATGGCAAGCGTCGTGTGAGCTTCCCAAGAAATCGAACCAAAAGACATCGCTCCTGTAGCAAAACGTTTGGTAATGGCTTCAATAGATTCTACGTCTTCAAGCGAAATAGGGTTTTGATTTTTAAAATCCAAAAGACCTCTAATAGTTGTTGGAAAATCTTTTTGTTGATTAATAATATCTGCATATTCTTGATACACACTATAATCATTAAGCCTACAAGCATGCTGAAGCTTATGAATGGTCGTCGGATTAAAAAGATGCCTTTCTCCCCTATGCCTCCAAGCATACTGACCTCCTGGATCAAAATCATTGACTTCTGTTGTTTCTTCTTTTACAAATCCATAGGCTTCTTGGTGTTTTTTATACGCTTCTTCCTCTAAAAGTTCAAAGCCAATTCCCCCAATCCTAGAAACAGTCCCTGGAAAACATTCATTGATAAAGGCTTCATTTAAACCAACCGCTTCAAAAATTTGAGCCCCCCTGTATGAACGTAATGTCGAAATCCCCATCTTAGACATAACTTTTAAGATTCCTTTTTCAACAGCTTTGATGTAATTTTTTATGAGAGCACTTGTCTGCATTTCTTTTTCAACAAGCCCCTCATTAATAAGCCCCTGCACACTAGCAAAAACTAAATAAGGGTTAACCGCACTGGCTCCATACGCAAGTAAAAGCATAAAATGATGGATTTCTCTTACTTCTGCTGTTTGCAAAACAATATCCGCAAAAGCTCGCCTCCCTAAGGGAATCAAATGATGATGCACCACCGAAGTCGCTAGCAAACAAGGAATGGGAATCTGGTTTTCATTTGGAAACTGATCACTTAAAATCAAAAGACAGTAATCATCTTTTACAGCTTGCTGGGCTTGTTGTTTTAAATCTTCAATCGCTTTTTTAAGACCTGTTTTTTTATCAAAAAAAAGAGATAAAGTTTTAGATCGAAATTTTTTTTGAGTTAAAGTTTTTAATTTTAAAAAAGCATCATTACTTAAAACAGGGCTTTCAAGTTCTATTAAAAGATTAGTTTCAAGCTTATTAGATAAAATATTTCTTTTAGAGCCTAAAATCACCCCTAGATTCATAACTCGTTTTTCTCTAATAGAGTCAATCGGTGGATTAGTGACTTGAGCAAAAAGTTGATAAAAATAATTAAAAAGACTTTGAGGTTTTTCAGAAAAAACAGCCAGTGGTGTGTCCGCACCCATTGAACCAATTGGTTCTGCCGCCGAGTTCATCATCGGCGCTAAAATTATTTTAAAATCTTCCATGGTATACCCAAAACATTTTTGATACTTAAACAAAGACTCTAAATCTAAAAAAACCTTTTGAGAAGGCTCCGTGACTGTTTTTAAATGATTTGAAAAAGGAATTAAATTAGTTTCATTTGTAGCAAAATAATGTTCTAAAGAAGCCATTTTTTTTTTAATGGCATCGTTAAAAGAAACCACTCCTTTTTGTAAATCAATCGAAAAAATCCCTCCTGGTTTCAGCCTCCCTTTTAAAGCAATCTTTTCATCTTCGACTTCGATCACACCTGTTTCTGAAGACATAATAAAAAAATCATCCTTTGTTAAATAAAATCTTGATGGTCTTAGGCCATTTCGATCTAAACAAGCGGCTACAAAATCCCCATTGGAAAACACGACCGAAGCTGGCCCATCCCAAGGCTCAACAAGAGTGGCATGATAACGATAAAACGCTTTTAAACTAGGCTCCATAAGCACATCATTTTCCCAAGCTTCGGGGATTAGCATCATCATCGCATGCTCAATACAATGCCCTGTTAAAACAAGTAGCTCAAACATCTGATCCAAAGTCGCCGAATCAGAAGTTTCTTCACTTAAAATAGGTTTAATAATTTCAAGATCTTCTTTAGAAAAAAACTCAGAAGTAAAAATCGCCTCTTTAGAACGACACCAATTAATATTACCTCTTAAAGTGTTAATTTCTCCATTATGTGCTAAAAAACGAAATGGTTGTGCCAGCGGCCAAGAAGGATGCGTATTTGTTGAAAATCGACTATGCACTAAAGCTAAAGCCGATTTAAAAAGAGGATCTTTTAAATCAAAAAAATACTCTTCTAATTGATTGGTGGTTAACATTCCTTTATAAACAATCGTCCGACAAGAAAGACTAGGAACATGAAAAAAAAATTTTTCTTTTAAAGTAGACCTTCGTACTTGATGTTCAACGGATTTACGTAAAATATAAAGTTTTCGTTCAAAAGCAAGATCATCTTTTAAAGCAGGATTTCGAGCAATGAAAATTTGTTCCATTTTAGGCTCTTGTTTCAAAGCCCCCTCACCTAAATTAGCAGCATTGACACGCATCTCTCTCCAGTCAATAATCGAAAGACCCCATCGCTTCGCTTCCTTTTGAAAAAGTTGCTTAATGATTTCTCGTTCTTTTTGATCTTTTGGAAGAAAAACAATGCCAGGAGCATAATCTCTTTCTTGAGGAAGAGCCATTTTTTTTTTTTCAAAAACTTTTAAAAAAAATTCGTGAGGGATCTGAACTAAAATTCCAGCTCCATCTCCCGAGTTTGCTTCAGCTCCTTTGGCACCTCTGTGATCAACACTTTTTAAAAGTTCAAAACCTTTTTCAATCACTTCATGAGATTTTTCATTTTTTATATGACAATAAAAACCAACCCCACAAGCATCGTGTTCGTATTGAGAAAACCAAAGTCCCTCTGATTTTAAAACAACCTCTTTATTTTGTATCATTTTCAAGTAAAATATTTAAAATATCACCTATTTTTAAAGTGTATTATGTTAAGTAAAATTTTTAAATATTTAAAATACTCCTTGCCACAATTCCTGCTCCATACCCATTATCAATATTAACCACACAAACCCCATCCGCACAACTATTTAACATCGAAAGTAAAGAAGCTAGCCCCTGAAAATGAGCTCCATATCCCACACTCGTCGGCACCCCTATAACCGGACACCCCACTAATCCTCCCACCACACTTCCAAGTGATGCTTCCATTCCCGCTACGACAATGATCACCTTAGCTTCTTGTAAAACAGAGATGTTTTTTATCAGTCTCTGCAGTCCCCCAACCCCTACATCAAACAATCTCTTCACACCACACCCTAAAATCTCAGCTGTTAAAGCCGCCTCTTCAGCTACCTTCATATCACTTGCCCCCGCACTCATCACTAAAATCTCAAAATTTTCCTCTCCGATTCGTTTAAAAGGGGTGTAAATCATTTTAGCTATTTTATGATATTCTAAAACAAAATTTTTTTTTATAAGTTTTTTATACACGTCCTCACTAGCACGTGTCACTAAAAGTGGCTGATTTAAGTCTAAAAAGCTTTTCACGATTTTTTTGATTTGCTCAAAACTCTTCCCTTCACCATAAACTGCTTCTGGATATCCCTTCCTAAAAATTCGATGCGAATCTAGCTTTACATCTCCCAAATCTTCATAAGGTAAGCCTTGAAAAAATTTGAAAGCTTTTGAAACAGAAAGCTTTTTTTCTCTAACTGCCCCCAAAAGATCCATGAGTTTTTTTCTATTCATATAAAAAAAAAGCCATTATTTAGCAAAAACAATCGCAAAAACCACTTCTTTCTCATGACTACTAAAAATAGACCCCACTAATGGTTTAGAGAGTAAGACGGATTCGAGCGATTTGAAAACTTGGTCTTTAAAGTAAAGCTCTCCTATGACAACGATTAAAAGACCATAAAACAAAAAATCTTGTAACAAATATTCACTCTCTTTTTTAAGAGTTACTCGAAGCGCTGTAAAATCATCAAAATCAGCAATCTGTTCTTCTAAAAAAGCTTCTTCTTTTCTCTTAATTTTTAAAACAGATTGTTTAGGAAAAATCAATTTAACTTGCTTCATAGCTTTTTTAGTATCCCAATGATCTTGAGTCAGGACTTTTTGCCCAAAAGAAAGGATCGCTCTTTCATAAAAAGGAGTTTGAAACTCGATTGTTTGCACTCCGTGTTGAAGGGAGTGAGAAGTAAAAGGATCAATAGCCACAACATCTCCTACTTTAAGAGGTAGTTTGCCTGTAAAAGCATTCATCGCTTCTCGAAGAACTTCTTCTTTTTTCACAAGATCTTTAGGAAGCTGTTTTTGCCAGTTCAAAAGCTTTTGGGGAGCAACCGCTTCTTTTAAACCTATCTTTTCTTTTTGACGATATTCATCTAAAAGCTGATCAATTTCTCTCCTTACGCTCTCATACGCTTCAACACGATCTAAATAAGCTTTTTTAAAAGCATCCTCATTTTCTTGATACTGATTTAAAACAACCTTATCAAAACCATAGCGTAAAAATCCCACCCCACTTGGCCACGCTTCTTTAGAAAGATGAGTGACTAGATACACTTCTTTTTTTTTCTCATGCATTTCGTAATACAAGTCTCCATAACCTTCATGAGGGAATGGATCTAAAATTTTAAGTAAATTAATTTCCTTTTCTTTTCCTCCCACAAGTGTATGTGGGGCTATTGAAAGGACCCAAGGCAAAACTTGCTTTTCTTCTCTTTTGTCTATCACTAAAGAAAGTCCTCTTTTCTCCATCCCTGTGTACCAAACTTCTTTTCCCCAAGGTTTTGGGATGTCAATAGGAAAGAGTTTAATCGGTTCCGCAAAATCAATCAAAGGAGTTTTAAAAGTATCTGCTAAAGAAATAAAATAAAGAATGGCTTCTTCTTTAGAAAAAAAAGTTTTTACAAAACATTTTTCTTGACGAGTCGTGACCATCGCCAAAATAGAAACAAAATTTTTTTTCTTAGTTAAAAGGTAATAAGCACTCAAAGCAACCATCCTTTGATTGTTTTCTGCAAGCCACGTTTCTTTTAAATCATAATGACAAGCTAAAAATCCTAAAGAAGTGTCACTTTGTTTAAAATCTTTAGTAAACTCAAAAAGAGTTTCTTCAGGTACGTCAGTGGTTGTTTCTAAAACAAGCATGTTATTTCCTTACTTAAAAACGATAGAATAAATCAAAATTTCACTCATTTAAGAGTTAAAAAAAATGGATTTATTAAATTAAAATATTCGGGCATGGCGGACTTGAACCGCCGACCTTCAGACCCCCAGCCTGACGCGCTAGCCAACTGCGCTAATGCCCGATTTGAAAACAAAGCTTATTATAAAATAAGACTTTAAAATTTCGTAGTTTTTAAAAAAAAAGAAAACCACCCAATCAATAAAAAAAAAGCATCTCTCCTAAAATATTTTAATTCTTTTTAAGAGTATAATTTATAATAAACTTTCCTTATCGTTAAAAAATTAACCAATGCAAGAAAAAATATTAATTTTTGATACCACCTTAAGAGATGGCGAACAGTCTCCTGGAGGAAGTATGTCGATTGAACAAAAAGTAGATTTCGCCAAACAACTACAAACATTAAACGTCGACATTATCGAAGCTGGATTTCCTATTTCTTCTAAAGCTCAATTTGAAGCTTGTCAACTCATCACAAAAGAAGTCAAAAAACCCATCATCGCAGGTCTTGCCAGAGCCACTAAAGGTGATATTGATGCCGTTTACAAATCTTTAAAAAAAGCAAAAAAACCTCGTATTCATACGTTTATTGCCACTTCTCAAATCCATATGCAAAATAAGCTTAATAAAAAACCCAATGAAATTTTAAAGCTAGCCGTTGAGTCAGTAAAATATGCTAAAGAATTAATCAACGATGTTGAGTTTTCTGCTGAAGATGCCACTCGCTCTGATCTTTCTTTTTTAGTAGACATCGTAAGCGCCGTCATCCAAGCCGGTGCCACTACCATTAATCTTCCCGACACCGTCGGTTACACCACTCCAAAAGAGTACTACAATATGATCAAACATCTTAAAGAACATTGCCAATTAAAAAATAATACCATTTTCTCTGTTCACTGTCACAATGATTTAGGACTCGCCGTCAGTAACACCATCGCCGCTATCCAAGCCGGTGCCAAACAAGCAGAGTTAGCCATTAACGGCATTGGAGAAAGAGCTGGTAATGCTAGTTTAGAAGAACTGGTTATGATTTTAAAAACAAGAAATGATTTTTATCCTTTTAAAACCAATATTAAAATAAAAGAAATTTACAAAACAAGTAAACTCCTTTCTCAAATAACAGGGATCCCCGTCCAACCCAATAAAGCCATTGTCGGTTATAATGCTTTTTTACACGAAGCAGGGATTCACCAACATGGCATGATTAAAAATAAAAAAACTTATGAAATCATAAACCCAAATTCCATTGGAAGAACCGACGATTATATCGTCCTTGGAAGACACTCTGGAAAACACGGCGTCAAAAAAGCCCTTAGTAAACTTAATCTTAAAATAAAGAAAACAGATTTTCAAAAGTTTTATCAACTCTTCTCAGAAATATCCGATAAAAAAAAACAACTCGATGAGGAAGATATCACCACGATTTATGAAGAAGCCACCAAATCAATTAGAGAGGGCTATAAACTCGATTATGTCAGTGCCACCTCTGGGATAGCACCTACTGCTAATGTTAAAATCACTTTTAAAAATAAAATCTATCAAGAAACTTCTTCTGGAAAAGGCCCTATTGATGCCGTTTACAATGCTATCGATAAAATGACTCAAACCAAAATGATTTTAAAAGAATATCAATTATCTGCTATTGGCTCTGGACACGATGCCATCGGAAATGTCAAAGTAATTTTGGCTAATCATAAAAAAGAAAATTTTAATGGAAATGGGTATTCAGTTGATATTATTGAAGCCTCTGCAAAAGCGTATTTAAATGCCATTAATCTGTATAAACGAGCAAAAGGAAAAAAATGAAATGAAAAAAAAAGAAAAAAAAAACTTAGAAATGATTCAAAAAAATTTAAAAAATTATACTAATTTTTTTGAAAAAAAAAACTTAGCAGAACTGACTATCGAAGAAAAAGGAATTAAAACCACTTTAAAAATAAAAGGGTTTTTATCAAACAAAGCCTCTCCCTCTCCTATTCCCCCCCCTTCCTCCTCATTACCTCTTTCAAAGACCAGAGAAAAAAAAACCAATACTTCGAATTACAAAAAAATTACAAGCCCTATTATAGGGACTTTTTACTCTTCCCCAACTCCTGAGAAGCCTCCTTTTGTTAAAGTGGGAGACAAGGTAACCCCTCAAACAAAAATAGGAATTATTGAAGCCATGAAAAACATGAATGAAATTAAAGCCATGATGAGTGGGAAAATTGTTGAAATTTTAGTTGAAAATCAAACGCCTGTTCAAGCAGGAAGCGTTTTAATGCACCTTGAATAAACTTGTTTTTCTTTTTTTCTTTTTTTCTTTCCTCGTTGTAAAAGCAAATTTTACCGGCTACCCTCTTTGGGTATCAGCAAGCCCAGAAATTAAAATAGAATTAAAAGAAAAACAAAGTTATGGACTTTTTTCTGAAGTCTCCATTTTGCTCCATTGCCCTTATGCCAATGATTATAAAATCTCAAATGATCCTACTTTTAAAAATGCTCTCTGGCGAAAAGTAAAACCCAAAATTACTTGGAAACTTAAAAAAGAATACATTACAACTGTTTACGTTATTTTTAGAAGGCATAACAAAGAAAAAAATATTAAAGAAATCTCTCCTATTGTTCATTACACGCTGGACAGAAAAAATCTTGAAAAAAAAATTGATAAAAAGCCCAACGGATATATTAATTGGACTGATCTTTATATTTCCGTTAATGTAACCAATGTCCAAAAACAACAAGCAGGAGAAAGATACCTTTTTGCTTCTGCTCAAAAAAGAGCCGAAGAAACAATTAATAGTTATCTTTATGATATTTTAAAAGATATTGACACAAACTCTTTTTATACGATTAAAGACTTCACATCTATTTACGAAAACATTCAAGAAAAAATTTTAAATTACTTAAACCAAGAAGTTAAAATTAATGAAATTTTCTATCCATCTAAAAATACGGTCGTTGTTTCGGGAAGTCTAAATCTTTACTCTTCTTTCTTTAAAAAAAATCATTTTATTTCTCTTTTAAAACCAAGATTAAATCAACAAAGCCTGATTAAAAAAAATTATTACGAAACCATTATTAATACCCTTGTTATTGATGTTAAAAAGATGAATTTTAAACCTTGTCTTTTTCCCGAAGTCATTTTAGAAAACGATCAAATCATCATTCACCCAAGTTTTAACACAAACTCTAGCATTCCTTACGTGCGCTATATCAGAAGTTTAGAAAAACTCAATGAAAAATTAAAGTTTCAAAAAAAACAAAAAAATTCGTTTCTTATTATTAAGCCTCTTGCCCTAAAAATAAAAGAAAAAAGTAAAATTATTATCACTCAAAGACATAAAGAAATTCTTCTTGGAAACCAACAAACCATCGATCAAATCGCCAACGGAGGGTTTTTTATTTTAACTGATTAAAAAAAAATGATGAACTAACAATGAATCTAAAAAAGAAGGCTCTAAAAGTCATCCTAGAACCTTCTTTTTTAAACTGTTCTATTTTTTTAAGTGATATATATGCTTCTTTTTTTTAGCAAGAAACCTTTTAGCCAATGGCTTTTTGTCCTTTTTCTCCCGTTCGTATGCGAATACATTCCTCAATAGAAGAAACAAAAATCTTCCCATCTCCTATCTTTCCTTTTTTAGCTCCTTTGACAATGGCTTTAATTGTTTTATCAGCAAAATTATCATTCACAACAACTTCTAAACGTACCTTTTCTAAAAGCATCATTTCTTCTTGAGCACCTCGATAACTTTCAACAAACCCACCTTGTTGTCCGCAACCTAAAGCATTGGTAACAGACAAGTTTTTGATGTTGTTTTCAAATAAAGAAGCTTTAACAGCACCTAAATTTCCAGGTCTAATGTAAGCAACAATTAATTTCATTTTTTCCTCCTAACCCTTCTTAAAGGTTTTTTTTTTAAAATCTTCCTGAATAAGCTTCCATTGCATGCTCTGAAGCATCTAATCCCATCAATTCTTCTTGTTCAGAAACACGAACGCCTAAAATGATTTTTAAAATCATAAAAAGCACAAAAGCTGCAACAACCGTAAAAAGCCCATAAGCACCAACCCCTAAAAGTTGGATGATAAAACTATGGTTTTTACTAAAAAGACCGACTGCCAAAGTACCCCAAATACCACAAACTAAATGAACAGAAATCGCTCCTACTGGATCATCTATTTTTAAAACTGATTCAATAAAAATCACTGAAAACACAACCAAGACTCCAGAAACCAAACCAACCACACAGGCAGCAAAAATACTTAACACATCTGCTCCTGCTGTAATCCCCACTAAACCAGCCAAAGCACCATTAAGCACCATCGACAAATCAGGTTTTTTTTGTAATAATTTTGAAGTCATCGCCGCACCAACAATCCCACTAGACGCCGCTAAAGAAGTTGTCACACACACAAAAGCAATCACTCCCGCATCAGCTGATAAAACAGATCCACCATTAAATCCAAACCATCCAAACCAAAGTAAAAAAGTCCCAATCGTAGCAAGAGGCAAACTATGACCTCGTATCGCCATCACAGACTCCCCATCATATTTGCCCATCCTCGATCCTAAAATAGAAGCACACACTAAAGCACCCCAACCCCCTACGGAATGCACCAACGTAGAACCAGCAAAATCATAAAATCCTCTCTGATCCAACCAGCCTCCTCCCCATTTCCAACTTCCTAAAATAGGATAAATCAATCCAACAAAGAAAATAGAAAATATAAGGAAACTAGATAATTTAATTCTTTCTGCAACCGCTCCTGAAATAATCGTCGCCGCTGTTGCTGCAAACATCGCTTGAAAAAGAAAATCAGTATAATAACTATAACTTCCATCAGCGTAATCAATCAAGCCTAAACTCCCTTTCGGACTCTCTATACCAAAGCCTCCAAAGCCAAACCAATTGGAAAAAATCCAGCTCTCTCCAGGATACATTAAGTTAAAACCAAGCAACGCATACGTTAAAATCCCTATCGAAAGAATTAAAACATTCTTAAACAAAATATTAACCGTATTCTTTGCTCTCGTTAACCCACTCTCTAAAGTAGAAAACCCTAAATGCATGATAAAAACTAAAAAAGCAGCTAAAAGAATCCAAAGATTATTCACTGTAAACATCGCCTCTTTAGCTAAATCTAACTCTTCCCCTGTTTCTGAAAAAAGAAAAGTAGATAAGATCAACCCCATTAAAAAAAGTTTTTTAATCATTCTCATAAAACACAAACCTCCATTATAAAAAATTTCTTTTTAAAAAACTACTTGAAATACTATTATCAAAATTAATGCCAATATTATTAAAAAATAATTTAATAAAGCTTTATCCTCTCATATTCTTTTTTTAAATCAAAAAAATAATCCCTTTTTTAAAAATCCTTGTTTGATTTTATCTTTTTAGTTTAAAAAAAAAGACCAATAAATAATCTTTATGACTATTTTATAGTCACATGCCAATTAGTTGGTCATTTTTATAAGTAAAGAAAATTAAAATAAATAATTCATTGATTTCTAGTGTCGATAACGCGTTTAGCCTTACCTTCTGTGCGTTTGAGTGAGAATGGTTTGAAAAGGGTAAGTTTTGGAGAAATGTTTAAGGTGTTTTTTAAAGCAGATGAAATTTCTTTTTGAATGGTTTTATAATTGGTTTTATTGTGATGAGCGACTTCGGCTTTAATTTCCATTTCATCGAGAAAGTTAGATTGCTTTAAGTGAATTTCGTAATGGGGCATAAGACGCTGATCTTTTAATAAAACACTTTCTATTTGAGAAGGGTAAATATTAATCCCTTTGACAATGAGCATGTCATCACTTCTACCCCTAATACGATCAATGCGTGTGTACAAAGACCCACACGAACACCTTTGAGGTAAAAGACGAGAAATGTCTCTTGTTCGATAGCGCAAGAGTGGAAACGCTTCTTTATGGAGAGAAGTAAAGACAAGCTCTCCCCACTCTCCTTGAGGGAGAATTTTTAAAGTTTTGGGGTCAATAACTTCAACTAAAAAAGCATCTTCGCTGACATGGAGGCCTTTTTGAGCTTGGCACTCATACGCAACTCCCGGACCTATCAGTTCGCTTAAACCATAATTATCATAAGCGGGGGCTTTAAAAAAATCTTGAATTTTTTCTCTCATTGCTTCACTCCAAGTCTCTGCCCCACACAAAACTCGTTTAACTGAAAAATTTTTTGCTGTTAATCCCAATTCTTTCGCTTTGTCACAAAGGTAAATCAAATAAGAAGGCGTCCCAAGTAATGTCGTTGCTTTAAAATCTTTCATTAACTTTAGCTGCCTTTCGCTTTGACCACTTGAAACCGGTACCACACAAGCTCCCAAATCTGTGGCTCCTTGATGAAATCCAAGCCCCCCTGTAAAAAGACCATACTGAAAAAGAATATGCACCACGTCATTTTTCCCAACACCCACTTCTTTCATAAGACGTGCTGTTAGTTCTTGCCAAAGCATTAAATCTCTTTTAGTGTAACCGACAACCAAAGGATCCGCTGTACTACCGCTAGTGGCATGAAGGCGAATAATTTTCTCTAAAGAAACATTAAAAAAACTAAAAGGATAACTTTTTACAAGATCTGCTTTAGTTGTAAAGGGAAGCTCTCTTAGATCAACTAAAGATTTAATGGTTTTCAGATTAACGTCTTTAAGATGTTTGAAATAAAAAGACTTACTTTTTTTTAATGCTAAAAGAAGGTTAAAAAAAATTTGTTTTTGATAGGTTTGTAAATCTTCTTTTTCTGTAAATGGGATCTGATTTAAAATCATAAATAGCTTATTTTTTTAAAAAAAAATTTTCTTCAAATCCATTTAAAATTCCTTCTTTAATCTTTATTTTTTCTTTTTTATTTAAGGCTGACTGTTTACAAAAAACAAGACTGCCATTTTGAAAGATATAAATATGATGGGTCCAATTTAAAAGATTAAAATAATCTTGTTCAACGAGCAAAATACCAAGACCTTCTCTTAAGAGCTGTTGAATAATCCTTTCAATCATTTTTTGAAACTTAGGAGAAAGACCTGTCATTGGCTCATCTAAAATCAAAAGCTTAGGAGAGGTCATTAAAGCTCTTCCTATGGCTAAAATTTGTTGCTGACCTCCTGAAAGATTGCCAGCGAGTTGATTTTTTTTGTCATAAAGCAGAGGAAATAAATGATAAACAAAATCAAAATTACGTGCTCTTTTCTTCCTATCAAAGTAAAACACGTAAGAACCTAAAAACAAATTATCTAAAACACTAAGGTTAGAAAAAATTTCTTTACTTTCTGGTACAAAACTAATTCCCTTTATAATAAGGTCTCTTGGAGTACTTCCCAAAATATTTTTTTTATTAAACACAAGGAAGCCTTTAATTTGGTTTTCATTAAGATGGCCTGTAATTGTTTTTAAAAGCGTTGTTTTCCCTGCTCCATTATTGCCCAAAATAGAAACCATCTCCCCTTTTTTGACCCTAAGAGAGATTTTTTTAAGTGCCACAAAAGCACCATATCTGACATCAACTAAAAGATCCAACACACTTAAACTCCCAAATACAAATCCATCACTTCTTTTCTTTTAAAAATAGTTTTAGGGCTTTCTTTTAATAATACCCTTCCTTCATAAAGAAAAATCGCTTGATCACAAAGTCTTTTAATAAAGTTGACATCATGGTCAATTAAAACAATCCCCATATATTTTGTTTTTTTAATTTTCAAGAGCATCTTAAGAAAATTTTTTTTTTCTTCCACATCCATTCCCGCTCCGACTTCATCTAAAAGTAAAAATTTAGGTGAATTCATAAGCGCTCGAGCCACCTCTACTTTTTTTTTTTCTCCAAAAGATAAAGTAGACACATGTTTATTTTTTAATGAATCCAATTGTAATGAAGAAAGGATATTTTTTGCTTTTAAAAAAAGATTTTTTTCTTCTTGTTTAAATTTTTTTGTTCTTAAAAAAGCTGAAAAAACTCCATAATTCACACTCAATTGACCCCCAAATAAAACGTTGTCTAAAATAGAAAAATGATCAACAAGCTTAGGAGTCTGAAAAGTCCTGCTTATGCCTTTGCGTGCAATTTGATGCTGTTTTTTTGGTAGCTTTTTATTTTCAAGCCAAATCTTCCCAAAAGAATAATCACAAAGTCCTGTTATCACATTAAACAAAGTTGTCTTTCCAACTCCATTGGGACCAATAATAGCGGTTATTTTTTCATGCTCAAAAGTAACGTTCAAGTTTTTTAAAACATGGTTGCCCCCATAAGAACAATGAATATTTTCAATGCGTAACATAAAATTTTCTTAAAATTGTTTTCTTAAAATCAAACAGATATTTTTTTAAATGATAAGGAGAAATTTTAAAAAATAAAAGAATAAAAAAGCTATAAAACAATAATTCAAAATCTTCAAAAGTTCTCAAAAGTTCGGGTAATATGGTAAAAAAAGCACACGCCAAAACACCTCTATAAATAGAGGTCATCCCTCCAAGCACAACACAAACAATAAAAAAAATAGAACTTTTTAAATCAAAATCCTCCGGCCCCACATACCCTAAAAATCCTGCTTGCAAACCACCCGATATCGTTGCTAATAAACAAGCCATAACAAAAAAAACGACTTGATACCCATACGCATTAATCCCTAAAGATTGTGCTAGCATTTTATTTTCACCAATGACAATTAGATTTCGGCCATAACGACTTTTTAAAAAACGTTCATAGCTCCAAACAATGCATAAAACCAAAACCCAAGTAAAGTAAAAAATTATAACCGGACTAATCAGTTTAAAAGAAAACAACGTCACCTTAGGAATATCTCCTATCCCTTCCGAACCTCCTAAAAAATCACTCCCCCGAAGAAGATGTTGCATGATTTCCCCAAAGCCTAAAGTAATCATTGTAAAGTAATAGCCACTTAGTTTTAAAGTTGGTAGTCCTATGAAAATTGAAACCAAAGCCCCTACTACAAAAGTCAAACAAAACGCATCGATAAAAGAAAACCCAAAGCGAATTTGTAAAATCGTCACCCCATAAGCCCCTATGGCAATAAAAGCCCCATGGCCTAAAGAAACTAAAGCTGCCCTACCTACTAAAATAAAAAGCCCTATTAAAGCAATTGATCTTAAACCCGCAAGCGTGAGCACACTCAGATAATAATCATTAGAAATCACCAAAGGAAAAATAAAAAAAAACCCTATTAATAGATATTTTAAAAAAAATTTCAAAACAATTACCCTTTCTCAGTTGCCCTTTCTTTTACGAAAATCGAGCAACTTTTCCTTTAAAAATACCAGAAGGAAAGAAAAAAAGACAAAAAATTAAAATTAAAATAGATATCATATCTTTATACGAGGAATCAATTAACCCAACACTCCCCGATTCCAAAACCCCTATAAAAAGCCCTCCAAAAATAGCTCCTGGAAAACTACCAAGCCCCCCTATAATCGCTGCGGCAAACCCTTTAACACTTAGCGACACTCCCATTTGATAATCTACTAGCGCCAAAGGGGCCATAAACGCTCCTATCAAAGCTGACATCATCGCTGAAATAACAAAAGCAATCACGATCATTTTATTAACTCCAATCCCCATTATTTTAGCTCCTTCTTTATTATCAAAAAGTGCCAAAAAACTTTTACCAAATAACGTTTGATGAAAAAAAACCCAAAGACTACTTCCCAAAATCAATAGTAAGCCCCAAATAAAAATAAACTGCTCATTAATTCCCAGTCCTTTAATTTCAAAAAAATTCCCTTGTAAAAAATTAGGTAAGGTGTAAATACCCTTGCCCCAAACTAAAATAGCAACTCCTTTAATCATAATCGAAAGACCAATTGTAAGCATTACTTTTTGAAAAACAGATGTCTCTTCTTCTCGCCTTTGCCCTCTCAAAATAAAAGTACAAACTAAAAATCCCACCAAGCCACAAACTATCATCCCTAAGAAGATGCCCCAAACTAAAGAATGCGTCCACTGATAAAAACTAATTGTTGAAAGCGCCCCTAGCATAACAAACTCTCCTTGAGCAAAGTTGATGATGCCTGTAGCGTTGTAAATAATATTAAAACTTAAGCCAACTAAGGCATAAAGAGAACCAATAGCAAGACCTGTGAGTAAGTATTGAAATAGATCAGATAAATACAAATATTTTTTCTAATGATTAATTTTAAATTGTTGATCTTTTATCACAATCATTTCAAAAGCATGTTCATTAAGACCACTGTGATCTTTTTTGGAAAAATTAAAAATACCCCCAGTGCCAATAAAAGACTTTGTTTGTTCTAAAGTATCTCTTACTTGTTTTCGGGTAGTGGCTCCTTTTTTAAGCGCCCGAACAAATAAAGAAAAAGCATCATACGCATGTCCGCCAAAAGTAGAAACTTTTTCCCCATATTCACTTTCATACAAATCTCGATAAGATTTTAAAACCTCAAACTGAGCATGAGAAGCCCCTAAGTGATCGACAATTAAAAGACGTCCACCAGGTAATAAAATACCTTCTGCAGAAGAACCACTAGAATGAATATACTTTATATTAGCATACCCATGACTTTGATAAAGAGGAATATCAATACCAAGAGTTTTCATATTTTTAGAAACAATTGATTGAGCGGGAACAATAGACCAATTAATAATGGTATGTGGATTAGATCTTCTAATTTTAGTGAGCTGAGCGGTCATATCAATATCGGTTGGTAAGTAGGTCTCATCAGCAACTAAATTCAACCCATATTGTTTGATTAAAGTTTTTAAATGCCGGCGACCATCTTCTCCAAAGTCGGTTTTGCCTGAGAGAATGGCAATCTTGTTATATTTTTTTTTTTGATGATCTTTTAAAATTTTTTTGGCAGCATCAATTGATTTTGGAGCAACTGTAAAAACCCACTTTTTTGTTTGACCGGTCTGTTTGTTTTTAATAATACCTTCAGCAGATGCACAAGAGATCATTGCAATTTCATTCTCTGCTGCCACAACAGACATCGCAATACTAGTCCCACTTCGAGAGCCACCAATAATGCCCAAAACATGCTCCTTGGCCACTAATTTTTTAATCGCATTAATTGCTTTGGTCGGAATCCCTTCTGAGTTTTCAATTAAAATTTTAATCCTTTTTCCTTTAATCCCCCCCTCTTCATTGATTTTCTTTTCCAACAACCGAAGTGTCTTTTTCTCTGGTGTCCCAAGCCAAGCTGCAGGACCACTTATCGATAAAACAGCTCCTAAATAAAAAATTTCTTTTTTAGCAGATTGACAAGAGATAAAAAAAAATAAAATAAATACGTATTTTAAATAAGACAATGGCATAAGATTTCCTTTAAAATTCTCTTTTTATTTTTTGAAAAAATTAATTTCAACATTGTATAATGAAAATTTAAAAAATTTACCTTTTCAAATAAAATGAGTTTCAATAACAATAAAAATAAAGTATTTAAATTTTTAAAAAAAAAACTTTATTATCTTATTACCCTATTAGCAATCTTAGTTTTAGAAGGCTACCTCTTATTAGTTTTTTTTCAAGATCAAGTCACTCACTTGTCAAAATCAATTTATGTTGAAAAAAAAATTGAAAGCTATTTTAAAGAAATTAGCTCTTTTAATCATTGGAGCAATTGGTACCCTCCTTTAAAAAAAACTAAAAAAATTACTTTTTTTGAACCATCTATTATCGGACAAGGGGGTTATTGGAAGTCTCAAGAAAAAAAAGAACTTCTTAAATTTACTCGAGTTTTAAGTAACCAATATATTGAAATGTTGCACTTATTTCCAAAAATGAAAAACCAAGTTTGGGAATCACTTGCTTTCTCTAAAATTAAAGCAAATAAAATCACCTGGGAAGTCCACTACCAGCACCCTCTTTCTTCAAAATGGCTTTTACAAACGAAGCAAGAGAAAAAACAACTTGAAAAATATCTCAATAGTTCTATCAACTCTCTTTCTACGATCAAAATAAAAGAAATCCCCCCCCCTCCCCCTTTGGAATCAAAAAAAACCAAAGTGGACTCAAAAAAGCCCAAAGTAAAAATTTCACCCCCCCTTCCAAAAAAAACCAATCAAAAAAAAACCAATCAAAAACCTTTTTTATTTTTTTAATTTTTTTCTCCCTTTCAAAGCTTTTTTTCTCATAATAGTTTTATATTGAAAGTTTTAATTGCCGAAGATAATCTTATTTCTCAAAAAATTCTCATTAGAAATTTAAAAAACCTTCAAATGAAACCCATTGTTCTCACTAATGGGATGAAAATTTATGAAAAATATAAAGAAGATAAAGAAATTAATTTTCTAATTTTAAACTGGTATATTCCTTTTTTAGAAGGGCCTTTGCTTTGTGAAAAAATTCGCAAATTAAAAACTAAAAATCGTCTAAGACCTTATATTATTATACTCACTTCTTGTAACTCAAAAAAAGAACTCATTTACGGCCTTAAATCAGGAGCCGATGACTTTATTAGCAAACCTTTTGACAAAGAAATTTTTCTTGTCAGAGTCAATGCAGGAAAAAAAATTATCGAAGCTCAACATGATCATAAAACAGCTATAAATAAGCTTCAAGGACAATGTCAAAGACAAATCGAAGATCTTAAATACGCTCAAATTCTTCAAAAAAATTTAAACACAATAAAACTCCCCTTACTTAAAACCATTGGAATTGAAAGCCTCTTTATGCCAAGTGATAAGCTTGCAGGTGATTTTTTTGCTATTCAAGTTAATCCTAAAGGACTTATTATTTTTATTGCTGACTATTCAGGTCATGGGATTAAAGTAGCAATGAGTGCTGCCATCTGTAAATCAGTCGCCGATCGTTATATGCATCTACTCCATCAAGGAAATATCGCTTCTTTTTTTTACGTCTTTAACAATGACCTTGTCAAATACATTAGAGATTTAGGTGAGTTTTGCACTGTGTTTACTTGTTTTATTGATTTACAAACCGACTTAATGCATTATTGCAATGCCAATCATCCTCTTCCTTTATTTTCAAGAAAAAAAAAATTATTAAAATATGAATCCACTCAAAATTTCTTTTTAGGATACGAAGAAAATACAAAATTTACGGTTAAAACCATTAAACTAACCCAAAATGATAAAATTCTCTTTTATTCAGATGCTGCTTGTGAAATCATTAAAGAGGATGCCATTGTTTTTGATAAAAAAAAATTGGAAAAAACCTTTCTTTCTCTTATAAAAAAAAACTCTCCTAAGATATTAAAAGGACTTATAAAAAAATTAAAAAAAACAAATGGCTCTCTTCCTTTAACAGATGATTGTACACTTATTTTAATTCACAAAATGAACCCTTACAAAAAAACAAAAAGATACAACAAGTTTCAACAGCTTGACCCTGCCATTAAAGAATTAAAATTAGAGCTCACCTCAAGAAATTACTCAGAAGATGAAATAGGAAAAATTATTACCTCCTATAATGAACTCTTCCTCAATGCTATCCAACACGGTAATCACTACGATCCTAATAAAAAAATCACTATCCAATACCATATCGATTTTCAACAATGCCTCCTCATCGTTACCGATGAAGGACCAGGCTTTGATCTCAATCAAGTAAAAGATCCAACCGACCCCAAAATGATAGAAAAATTAATCCAATTAGAAGACATTGAAAATCTTTCTCGCGGTAGAGGCATCTGGATGATCAAAAAATACGCCACTTCTTTCTCCTTTAATAAAAAAGGAAATAAAGCCACCTTTCTTTTAAAAAGAAACGAAGATGAAACAAGCTTTCTATATTAATTTAACTGAGTTTTAAGAAACAAGATCGCTTCTTGTAACTCTTTGGAGATTTGATTAAAATAAACCGTAATTTTTCCTTCATTTTTCTCTTTACAAAAATCTGAAAAAGCACAACATGCTTTCAATAAATCTTTTTGATCAAAGTGACCAACCAATCCTTTAAGTTTGTGAGCTTCCATACTTAAACTATCAAAGTTTTTGTTTTTAATAAATTTTTCGATTAACTTTAAAGCATGCGTTGTTTCTACAATAAAATCATTTATAAGTTCGCGTAATAATTCCTTGTCATTGTCAATGTTTTCTAACAAAAAATTCAAATTCAAGCTTTTCATTTCACTGACCAATATAATCTTATAATCCAATATTTTGAAAAAAAAAAAAAAATTAAACACTCTCACTTTTTTATCTATAATTAGTATTAAGTAAAATAAGGACAATCTTTTATTATGTTTATATTAGACAAATCAACCAATGAAAAAACAATGATTTTAATTAATCAAACCTCTATTTATGGAGAAGATTCTATTAAATTTAAAGAATTTATAAAAGAAAAATTAAATCAAAAAATTGATGATATCCATTTAGACTTAGGAAAAGTTAAGTACATTGATAGCACTACAATTGGTAGTTTGCTATACTTTATTCAAATCTTAAAAAAAAAAAAAAAAAAAATTCATATCGATAAAATTACAGATGAACTAAAAGAACTCTTAGAAGATCTAATGTTAGGAAAATATATTCATATTAATATAAAGAAAGGCTAAGCTTTTTTTAATTGTAAAATCGTTTCTTCAAAATAAGGTTGCTTATAAAGAAAATTTCCTACAACGGCAATATCCACTCCTGCTTTTTTAATTTCATGAATATTATCCCCATTGACTCCCCCATCAATTTCTAAATCAATTTCATACCCTCCTTTGTTAATTTTTTCCCTCACCAAACAAGCTTTCTCTAAAACAGCCTCAATAAATTTTTGACCTGAAAATCCAGGATACACACTCATTAAAAGCACCTGATCTAAAAAAGGAAAATAATCCTCAATCCCCTCAATACTCGTATCAGGGTTATACACCAAACAAGCTTTCTTCCCTTCGTTTTTAATCTCTTGAAGTAATTGTTTAATATCATCTTGTACTTCAATATGCACACTAATAATATCCGAACCTGCTTCAATAAATTTTTTTAAATACTTCCTAGGATTTGATATCATCAAATGAGTATCAAAAAATTTTTTCGTATATTTTCGAATGGATTCTACCACCAAAGGGCCAATTGTAAGATTTGAAACAAAATGACCATCCATCACATCAATATGAATCAAATCAGCACTACTTTGATCTAAACGAATAATCTCTTCTTTTAAAATAGAAAAATCAGCACATAAAATAGAAGGAGCTATTTTTAACATCAATTAATTCTCTTAAACCCTAATCCCTTGATAAAAACTCTCTTCCTCTTTAGATCTTTTTTTCCATCGAGGGTGCATCCAAAAATACTGCTCTGGATATTGTTTGATGATTCCTTCAAAATAACGATGCAACAATTTTAAATCTGAAACCATCTCTCCTTTAAATTTAATTTCTTCAACAACAACACGATGATTTCCCTTACCATCTCGTAAATCATAACAAACAAAAACAGGAGATTTCGTTTTTTGATAAAAAAAAGAAGGCCCTCTCATCGTACTTGCCTCATGTCCAAAAATAGGAATAAACACTCCCCCCACCGCAGCATTTTGATCAATCATTAATCCCAAAATTTCTTTATTTTTAAGCGCTCTAAAAGAAGGTAAGAGAGATTGCTTTCTTGCAATAAAACAAGCATATTCCCTATTTTGATAAAACAACTTATTTAACAACAAATTGTCCAAAGGACGTATAATACAATTCGCTCTAGTAGAAAGCTTATACCCCAAAGCATACACCGGCCAAAACCAATTGCTGAAATGATAACTACAAACAATCGCTCCCTTTTTTTTAAGCGCTTGCTGCAAAAATTCAAATCCATAAAAAGTTGTTTTTTTAAGAAAAAAATTCGAACTAACCGACTTAAATTTAAAACTCTCAAAAAAAGTCTTCCCTGTCTCTCTAAAAGAACGTAAAACAATTTTTTTTTTCTTTGCAAAAGAAAGCTGCTCTCCATAAACAATAGAAAGGTTAATAAAACAAACCTTCCTAGCTGAAGCAATTAAATAATAAAAAATAAAACCAAAAAAAGATCCTAAAACAAGGACCCATTTATGAGAAAGCCTGTTAATAAAAAAACTAAAAAAACGAACAGGTAAATATTCTAAATAAATAATAAATTGACTTTTAGCCACTTATTGAGTCATAAAATGAATCATAAAAAATCACTTTACACATATTTCTTCTATAAAGTGATTTTTTTTTCTTTGATTGTTTTATAAATAAAATTGATCTATCTTATTTAATAACGATCGATTTTCTTACCAATCATCAACCATATCATCGACATCTCGATTTCTTTCATCTTCAAGAAACATATCCGTTTGAGCTTCTAATTGATCTAAGTAAAGATAATACTGACCGACTGTTTCTCTCATATCGCATTCAACATACATCGATGTCACATACAATCCTCTTCTTTTTCCTCTTTTAGAAGCAAAACGTGGATCACTTTGAACAATAGCTTCTCCAATCTGACCTGTTAATCGATTCCAGCCTGGAAAATTAAGCTTGCGACCTAATCTGATTTTATGTAACTGACCTGTGATATCTCTAACAATCGCATACAAAACATGAGAATAATTTCTACCAGCAACCCAAACTGAAAGACTTTTAACAATTCCCGGTACATCTAGCTCCCTGGGTGGCTTAACTCCAAAAACAGCATTCCCTGTTTTAAAAAAATTAACTCTTGCTCCAAGACTATATTTATTTTTCTCAGGGTCAGCTTTTTTGATTTCATCCGGCCCCCCTTCTCTTCTTTGAACAAAAATTAGACCCCAATCACGTGGCATTATCCCAACCCAAGAATCGGCATCTTCAAAATTATCTAACAAAATACCTCTGATACTTTCAAGACCTTTCTTACTGAGAATCGTCTCCTCCCCTTCTTTATTATTATCCCCCGTTGCTTGTTGATTATTATCTTGTGCTTTAACAAAAACAAAAGAACAACTCAATAAGATAAAAAATAAACAAATTCGACTTATTATTTTTTTTACTTTCACTTTAACCTCTCCTTTAATTCTTCAAAATTAAAATACTTTTTATAATACCCTTAAAAAAAATTATTCTTATTTTTTCTCTTCTTCTTTTTTAAAACCACGTTCTCTATCAAAGAAAACATCCTGCATTTCAATCCCATCAAATTTACCATCATACAAATCTGTAAAAATTCTAAAATAATCTAAAAAGAAAGAAAAATAATCAACCCGTTCATCTTTTCCAGAATACACTCGAAATCTTCTAAAAAGAAGCCCCCCTTGTTCCTTAGCAATATACGTCCTTTGCAACGCAATCACCGCTGGAATCTTAACCTTAATGTGTTTCCAACCAAAGTATCTCAAATTAGAAACCTTAAAGTCATACGCATAACCAGCTTCATTTTCAAGTGTCACATAAAGATCGTAATTATAATTCGCTCCCCACGCCCACAAATCTAAAGCCTTTAACTTTCCAGGAAACGCTTTCTTATAATTTGGACTCCCTTCTAAAGGAACAATATCAAACCAATTGTGCCCTTGTCTAGACCAAGAAGCATTCACTCCAAAAGATTTCTCTGACATTTCTCCAGGAACGTATTTTAAAGGCTTGGGTATGCCATCATAGTATCCCACTTTAAGTTCGTTTTCAAGAAAATACTTAGAGCCTTTAATTTCAAATTTTTCATTCTCTTCAAAGCTATACCAAACAATGGTTTTCTCATATTCCTTTTGCTCATTTTTCTGAGCAACCATTTTTAAATTAATTATCGCTACAATAATTAAAAAAAATTTTATAAATTTTATAAAACAAGTAAAAATATTGTTTTTCATCATTCCCCCTACATTAAGAATTAATATTTTTTTCATTTTTCTAAATAAAAAATCCTAAAAAACATCTCTTTTTGGAGCTTTTTTATAAGGATGATTATAATCTTATTCAGCTACAAGTGTCAAATTTACTTGAAACTTGCTTAGTTGTAAAACTTATCGGATCATTTTTAAAAAAACTAAATTAATTTAAGTATTTTTTCTCCTATTTGTTTAATAAAAGATGCTAGCTTCGGGCCATCGTTTCGATTAATAAGAATTTGATAAAAAAATTTAAAAAAAATTTTACTTTCTAAAGAATGTTTTTTAATCATTTCATAAAGAAATTTCGAAATTTCTTTTTCATTTACTTCACCTCCTCCATTTTCTATCCATCCTCTTACCTCTTTTAAAGCTTTTATATATTCCTTTGAAGCTTTAAGTCCACTCACCTCTCTTTTTTCTTTATTTAATTTAAAAAGAAACTCCTTAGGTGCATATTTTTCAATCCAATTTAATGCACACTCAAAACGCTCTTTTAAAAAAACTAAATCACTTTCTTGTTTTAATTCCTTTTTATAATAATTTAAAACACTATTCCACTCTCCCTCATTAATTTGAATAATATTACATAAATGACGAAACGAAGCTCTAAAAGGAATTTTTTCTTTCCTCTCCTCTAAACAAGAAAGCTCATAAATCCTCTTAATCTTCCCATACAATTTTTCAGAAACAACTTCTTTGCCATAATATTTTTTCTCCATTCGATCAAAATCTTCATATATTTTCAAAACATCCAAATCAAAACTAATCGCAAATTCCACATTCGCTCTATAAGAGGCAAACAAATACCTTAAAACCTGTCCCTCATACACCTCCAAAGATTCCTCAACTGTCACCACTTCTCCCTTACTCGAAGAAATCTTCCCCCCCCTCCCTTTAATCCTCACAAAGTCATACATCAAATAAACAGGTGCTTCATACCCAAACACTTTTCTAGCAATCTCTTTGGCCGTATCATACGATCCTCCCTCAGATGAATGGTCCTTACCCCCAGACTCAAAATCAACCCCCCACCGTTTCCATCTCATCGGCCAGTCCACTCTCCAAAGTAGTTTTATCCCCTTTTGCTTCTCATTTACTCCCTTATTTGTATATCCACATTCCTTACATTTAATTTCAATCTCCCCTTCCCTTGCCCCTAATCTAATTTTCACTTCATTCCTCAAACATTTCTCACAAAAAATACTCACCGGCACCCAATCTTTACCCAAAGGCTCTCGTCGATATTGATTCAATATCCCCGTTATTTCCTTTCGTTTTGAAAGTGCTTGCTTAATTTCTTTAACATAAAAATTATTTTTATATTTCTCATACTGATACACAAACGTCGGCTTAATATCCAGCTTTAAAATCACCTCTTCCATTTTTTTCTCATGATACCTAGCATACGACTTCTCTTCTTCAAAAACATCCGGCACTTCACAGATCGGCTTGCCCAAATGACTTTTTAATAATTCTTGCTTTGGCATGTTTAAAGGCACTTTTCGAAACACATCATAATCATCCCAAAAAAATAAAAAACGTACCTTCTCGCCCATGTCCTCTAACGCTCTTCTAACAAAGTCAACCGTTACCAATTCTCTAAAATTTCCAATATGAACCGTCCCAGATGGCGTAATCCCACTGGCTAAAACATAAACTTCTTTCTTCCCTTTTTGCTTTACAATACGCTGGGCAATCTCATCTGCCCAATGACTCTTTTTTTGATTTTTCATTCCCCAATCTCTTTTATCGTTAATTAGTTAAAATGATACCATCACTTAAAATAAACAAATTTAAATAAACATTAAATAAGCATTAAGTAAATATTTGATTACTTTTATAAAAATTTTTCATAAAAATGAAAATTATTTAAATAAAAAAAAGAGTATTATGATTAAATCACTATTAAACACAATGATTTTTTTATTTAAATTTTATTTAACACCTAAATATTCTTATGCTGGTAAATAAAAACCATTACTTAAAAAAAAACACTTATATTATTAATGTTTAAAAATAAAAATAAAATACAAATTCTTCCTTTAGGTGGTTTAGAAGAAATTGGCAAAAACATGCTTCTTATTAATTATAAAGATGAAATCATTCTCATCGACGCTGGATTAAAGTTTCCCGATGAAAAAGGCTATGGAATCAATTATGTTTTAAACGATCCCACTTATCTTATTGCCAACAAAAAAAAAATAAAAGCTCTTTTGATCACCCATGGTCATCTCGATCATATTGGAGGGATTCCTTTCTTACTTTCCAAGATTAAACTACCCATTTATGCCCATGGTTTTACAAAAGCGATGATCCGAAAGACAATTGAAAAAACTTCCCATAAAAATAATTTTAAAATAATTTCTTTTGAAACCAACCAGTCTTTTAAAATTGGTAATCACTTCTCGATTGAAGCCATCAAAGTTGACCACAGTATCATTGATGCTGTTTCCTTTGCCATCACTACCGAAGCCGGCACAATTATTCATACAGGTGACTACAAAATAGAAAATAACACTAATAAAACAGATTTAGATCGTTTTAAACATTATGGTAAAAAAGGAGTTCTCGCTCTTTTAATGGATTCCACCAATGCCAATGTAGAAAAACAAGAAGGAACCGAATCCGTTGTTTACAACAATTTAGAAAAAATTATTACGAGTGCCAAAGGAAAAACCCTCATTGGTACTTTTTCAACTCAAATTAGGAGAATTGAAGCCATTCTAAATATTGCCAAAAAGTTGAATAAAAAAGTTGTCCTCAGTGGTCGTTCTATTTTAGAAAACGTCGATCTTGCTTTTGGGATGAATTACCTAAGTCAATACGAAAAACAAATCATTGACTTTAAAAGCATGAACAATTACTCTAGCCAAAACATTATTATCATTCTTACAGGCACTCAAGGGGAAGAGCAAAGTGCTCTTTATAAAATTGCTTATAATTATCATAACAATATTAAACTACAAGGTAACGAAACTATTATTTTCTCTTCATCTGTAATCCCTGGAAACGAAGCTCCAATTTATAAAATCATTAATCTTCTTCAAAAAAAAGGGGTTGACTTGATCACCAATGAAAATTTCCTCGTGCACACTTCTGGTCATGCCAGTCAAGAAGAAATGAAAATTCTCCTTTCAAAAATTAAACCCAAATACCTCATCCCCGTTCATGGAGAATATCGACATTTATGTTCTCAACAACAATTAGCTCTAAAAAGTGGAATTAAAGAAGAAGAAATTTTCCTTCTTGAAAACGGAAAAAAAATCGAGATTAGTTATCATTCTGGTATTCGTTTAGTCGAACAAATAAAAGCAAAAGAAATTTATATTGATAGTGATTCATTACAAGAGATTAATTTTAAAAACCTTGAAGAAAGAAAACACCTCTCAAGGGTAGGTTTTTTGTCGATTGCATTTCATCCTCATAATTTTGAAGAAACGACGATTGATTTTATGGGTTTTTATACTAGAGAAAAAAAAGAACTTCTTCTTAAAGAAATTAAATATTTTCTTAAGAAAGAAATTTCAAACCAAATATCTAAAGATAAAAACCAACTTAAGAAAAAAATTAAAAACAGTTTGAAAAATTTTTTTGATTTAAAGAAAATAAAAACACCTATTTTTTCGATTCATTTAATTTTTTAATAAATCTTACTTAGATTTTATCGTAATGTTCCACGTGGAACATTATCTAAATATTTTTTAATTTTTTAACTTCTTTACTGAGTATTTTCATTCGAATACGAGTGATGCTATTTCTTCTTTTAGATAAAATTTTAAATTGAATATTTTTATAATGAATAACTTGATTCACTTTTGGGATATAGCCTTCTTGGCCGATAACAAATCCACCGATGGTGTCCCCATTATCTTTTTTTAAATTGAGGTTAAATTGTTTGTTAATATCTTCTAGATTCGTTCTAGCATCGATAGAGTAAGTGTTAATAGAGAGGGTTCTTATTTCCTCTTGTTCAGAATCAAATTCGTCTTGTACATCGCCTATAATCTCTTCTAGGATGTCTTCCATGGTGACGATTCCTGAAAAACCACCGTATTCATCAACAATGATGGCCATATGGATTTTATTTTTTTGAAGATCTTTTAGGATATCGATAATCTTTCTAGATTCAGGTGAATAAAAGGGAATGGAGAGATATTTACTGAGATCGATTTTTCGGTTATTATTGGTTGTTAAGATGATTTTAAAGATATCTTTAATATGAATAATTCCTTTAATGTTATCGATATTTTCACTGTAGATAGGAATTCGGGAAAAATTTTTAGATTTGAGATGGAGTTCGAGTTCAGATTTTCGACATTGAGTATTAAAGGCAGCGACATCGATTCGAGGGATCATAATATCTCTTGCTAGGATAGTGTTGATATTCATAATGGATTCGATGAGGGTGTGTTCATAAGGAGAAAAAGAAGATTTTTTAATTTTTTTTAAAATTTTTTCTTTTTGTTTTTGAAGGATTTTTTCTTGATTTTGAGGAAAAAGAAATTTAGACCATTGCATCAAATAAGCTCCAATTTAGTTTAATTTTATTTAAAATAATTTCTTGTTGTTGATAAATTTTTTCTAGTGACTTTTTTTTATAGTCGTGTCTTAAACCGTAAAGATGTAAAATTCCGTGAAGAATTGTTTCATAAATTAAAAAAGGAATGGTTTTTTTGTAGAGAGGAGCTTGTTTTAAGACAACGTCTAAGCAAATAGCGATATCACCTGAGGGTTGGTTATTGAGCTTGGGTTGATCTGGAAATGAGAGGACATCGGTTACGTTATTTTTTTTAGTGAATTGGTGATGGAGGGTTTGCATTGTTTTAGAAGGTAAGAAAGCGATGTTAACCCAAAGAAGTTTTGATTGATAAGTTTTATTTAAAAAAGAAATCATTTTTTTAACTTCTTTTTTAAGTTTTTTATGAGAGAAAAGATAGTGAGTTTGATTGATAATTTTTAGAGTCAAGGGATTATGTTAATTATTTTTAAATTTTGGGAAGGAGATACCGAGCTCGAGGAGTTGATTATCGGTTGGTTTGGAAGGAGTTTCACTCATTAGGCAATGACCTTTTTGGGTTTTTGGGAAAGCAATCACATCTCTAATAGAAGAGGTTTCTTGCATGATGGCGATGATTCGATCGAGGCCAAAGGCGATACCTCCGTGGGGAGGGGTGCCGTAATTGAGAGCGTTTAGAAAAAAGCCGAATTTTTCTTTAATATCTTTATCTGAGAGATTGAGTAGGGAAAAGATTTTTTTTTGGAGATTACTATCGTGGATCCGAATGCTACCCCCACCGAGTTCTATTCCATTTAAAACTAGGTCGTAAGCTTGCGATTTAACAGAAGCGGGATTGGTTTCTAAAAGGGGGATATCGTTTTCTTGTGGCATTGTAAAAGGATGATGAAATGAGTCCCATTTTTTTTCTTTTTCGTTATAGGTTAGGAGAGGAAAATCGGTGATCCAGAGGAAATTAAGTTTTTTTGAGTTGATGAGGTCAAGTTTTTTTGCGATTTGCAGTCGTAAGTTTGCTAGGGCGTCGTAGACGATAGGGGCTTTATCAGAGATAAAAAAGAGGATATCTCCGTTTTCAGCTTTGGAGAGGGTGATGAGGGCATTTAGCATAGATGGGGTAAAAAATTTGGTGATGTTGGACTGGAGCTTATTGTCTTGGACTTTCATCCAAGCAAGTCCTTTAGCTCCGAATTTAGAAACGAATGTGGTCAAGTCATCGATATGTTTTCGAGAGAGTTTTGTACTTGCTTGTTTAACGCAAATCATTCTAACGATGCCGCTATTGCTTAAATTTGTTTTAAAGACTTTGAAGCCACATTCTTTAATAATGGGTTGTGGGTTAAGGAGATGCATTTCAAAGCGAGTGTCGGGGCGATCGGTGCCGTAGAGCTTGATAGCGGTTTGGTAAGTCATTTTTTCAATGATAAGAGAAGGAGAAATTTGATGAAGGAAGGTTTTTTGAAGAGCGTTTAGGAAGATTGTTTCGACGAGATTTAGGATTTCATCTTGTTGCATAAAGGAGATTTCGAGATCGATTTGGGTGAATTCGGGCTGACGATCGGCTCTTAAATCTTCATCTCGGAAGCATTTGGCGATTTGGTAATATCTTTCTAGACCACTTACCATGAGGAGTTGTTTAAAAATCTGAGGAGACTGAGGGAGGGCGTAGAAGTCTTGTGGATTGAGGCGAGAGGGGACGATAAAATCTCTAGCTCCTTCAGGGGTGGTTTTGTTTAAAATGGGGGTTTCGATTTCGATGAAAGAGTTATCGTCAAAAGCTTGTCGAATGGCTTTTAGAAAAGCGTGTCTTTTTAAAAGGTTTTGTCTGACTTTATTTCTTCTTAAATCTAAGAATCGATATTTTAATCGAATATCTTCGTTAATTTTTTCTTCACTATCGATGGGGAAGACAGGGCTGAGGCTTTTAGATAAAATTGTAAGTTGGTGGACTTCAAGCTCGACTTCACCGGTTTTAATGGCTGTATTAATATTTTCTTTAGTCCTTTCGATGACGTTTCCTTTGACTTTGATGACAAACTCTGATCGAAGAGATTGAGCGTCTAAGTGAGCTTTTTTAGAAACTTCAGGGCGAAAGACGACTTGGCAATTACCAGAGCGATCTCGCAAGTCGATAAAAATCACTCCTCCATGATCTCGCCTTCGGTGAACCCAACCTGAGAGAGTGATTTCTTGCTTAATTTGTTTGAGGCTAAGGTCAATATTGTTGATTGTTTTGTAGGTGCTCAAAGTAATTTCCTGTAAAAAAAATGAAAGGCTGATTATACTATTAAATAAAAAGTCTTTTTTTCTTTTGAAAAAGAAATTTTTGAAAAGAACAAGAGGAGGTTGGGTTAAGTTTTAGAGAGAATATTTTGAATGGTTTTTTCTAGGGGGCCATTGCTTTTGAATTCTTTTTTAATTTTGCTGGAACCGATAGAAACAGCGGAAGGAGTTTTCCCTCCTAAGTGATTACCAATTTCTGTGATTGAGAGGTCGGTGTACTCTCTGAGTAAATACATGCTGATTTGTCTGTAGCGGGAAATGTATCTGGAGCGAACTTTAGATTTAAGTTGAGAGAGGGAAATATTGGCATAATTTGCGAGAGCGAGAATGATACGCTCTGGAGAATATTTTCTTTTTTGGTTTTTATTATATAGCTGTTTGATATTATTGAGGCAAAAGTCTTCGGTGATGTCTTCTTGATAAATGTCTTTAAAAACAGAAAGGGTGTTGATAGCACCAATAATTTTTCTAATATCGGAGGGTAAATTTTCAGCCAAAAAAGAAAGAATGTCTTCGCTTAGGAGGAGTTGATTTTCACGAGCGATAAAGCGAATAATTTTTTTTTTATCTTCTGTATCACAAAGTTTAATTTCGATAATAGCGCTACTAGAGAGGCGACTTTTAAGTCTTTCGTCTATATTTTGAAGATCGTTGGGTTCACGGTCACTACAAAAAACCATTTGTTTTTTTGAAGAGGTGATGGTATTGAAGATATGAAAAAACTCAAGGCAACTTTTTTCTTTTCCAATAAAAAACTGAATATCATCAATGAGTAAAACATCCAAAGATTTATATTTAACCCTAAAGTCTCGGTCAGTGCCAAGAGAAATAGCTCTTGTAAACTCGCTAACAAATTCATTGGGATTAATGTAGGAGACTTTAAGAAAAGGAAAATGGGTTTGATAATAATTACCAATTGCTTGGATTAAGTGTGTTTTGCCAGTCCCAATAGGCCCATAAAAATAAAGTGGGTTGGTAGCTCCTATTTTTTGAATGATTTTTTGAGCAAAATCGTAAGCGATTTTATTGACTTTTGTGATGACAAAACGATCAAAGGTATGATCTTTTTTTAAAGAGGTGTTTTGAAAAGAAGAAGAAGAAAAAGATAGAGGAGGGTTGGAAGGAGAGGAGGGCTCATTGTTTGTGACAATTTTTAAGCTTAGTTTGGGGTGATGGCTTTTGAGGTGAGCTTCTATTTGTTTTAAGTAATTTTTATTAATTTTTTCTTTTTTAAGCTCGCTATTTGTTTTTAAGAAAATTACCCATTGATCATTTTTTTCATAAGCTAAGTCATCAAACCAAGTTTTTTTTTCGTGAGAAGAAAGAGACTGTTTGAATTGATGATAAACGTTTTTAAAAATAGAGGGGATGTCTAGATGGGTCATTAAAAACAAACACTCCTTTTTGTTTTTTTATAATATAACGGTAAGACTTTTAAAAGTCATGGGGTAAATTTTAGCACTTTTTTAATCAATAAATGAGCTAAAAGGGAAGAAATTATACTAATGAGAAAAAAGAAAAAACAATGGAGAAAAAATAATAGTTTGAGCATTTATTTATTTGAAAATTTAGGTATTTTCTTTTAATTAAAAAAAAACCTCTAAAAGTTGTTTTTTTAGGGATTTTTTTTTAATTGACATGGAAGTTTTTTAAATGCTAAAATGAATTTTTTTAAATGGAACCCTTGTTAAAGTGAAGCGAACATATCAACCAAGTAAAATTAAAAGAAATCGGAAGTGTGGTTTTAGAAAAAGAATCAGTACTTTAGGTGGGAAAAATATTTTAAAGAGAAGACGGAAGAAAGGAAAAGAACGACTTTCTTCTTCAGATGAGTAAAAAAAAATTTTCTTTAAAAGAGTATTCGCTTCTTGTTAAGGAAGGAAAACGGCTTATTAATCGAGATTTAGTGATTTTTTATAAGGAAAGTAACAAAACGATTATTAAGGTTTCAGCTAAAAAAAAAGTGGGCAAGGCTTTTAAAAGAAACTATTTTAAAAGAGTCTTAAGAGATATTTTAAATAAGATTACTTATAAGCAATCTTATTTTGTTTTAGTGATTTGTCGAAATCCCATATCGTTGGGTTATTTTGATTTTAAAAAAAAAATACGGGTATTTGTTAGAGAGCTTCTTTATTAGGAGTAAGGTTTTTCCTTACACTTTTTTTAAGTAAATTAAAAAATAAGGAAGACTCTAAATTGTTTTATTTTAGGGGTCTATAAATGAATAGAAATGATGGTTCGCTTGAAAGATGGCGTTTCCCTTTGGCGATTTTTCTTTCTTTTTTAACAATTTTTATTTGGTCTTATTTAAATCGTTCTTCTGAAAAAGAAGAAGAGACGGTATCTAAAAAACAGTCAATTGTTAATAAAAAAGAGCGTGCTTTACAAGAGCAGGGGACTGAGAAGAAGTTGTTGATAGTAGAAGAGCCTTCTTTTAAAGAAAACGATGCGATTAAAAAAAATTTTGAGAGAGCAAAATTTTTTCAATTAGAAAATGATCAGTTAAAAATTGTCTTTAGTAGTTATAATGGAATCATTACACAAAGTATTTTAAAAGAGAAAGGAGAGGAAGCTTTTAGCTTTGATGGCAATAGCTTGCCTTTTTATGAGAGTGGTAATCTTAGTTTTTATTCTGTTGAGCATAAAGGAGAGGATATTTTATTTGTGTTAAAAGAGAAGACAAAAGATCGTCTTGTTTTAGAGGGACGAGTTAAGTTGTCTAAAAATAGATTTACGGTTAGGAAAGAATATTTTTTAAAAGATTATGAGCTTGGATTAAAGGTGACGCTTATTAATGGGGGAGGGGGTAATTTTTCAGGTAGTTATTATTTATTTAACGGTTCTTTTATAGGGGAAAAAGAAGTTGGAAAAAAAGATTTATTTAATATTGGAAAGATTTCTTATAACATAAAGACAGACTTAGAAGATATTTTTCAGAGAGGATTTTTATCGATGTTTTCACAAGAGAAAACGCATGAAAATATTTTGAGCTTGGTGGATTGGATTTCGATTGATAATCGTTTTTATGCCAGAATATTAAAAGGGAATCCTAGAGGGCATGAGGCGGAGTTTTTTAAAATTGAGCGTCGAGATGAAATACATCAAGTAGGAGCATATAAAGTTTATTTTAAACTAAGTGCTTTTGGAGCAGAATCGCAGCAATTTTCTTACTTTTTTTTCCCAAAAAAACGTGATTTATTAGATACGTTTTATGATCAAAAAAGAGAGTATTTTTTTAATTTATTTAGACAAATGAGCTTGATGCGCATTATATCTAGTTGGATGTATTGGTTGTTGATGGGGATTAATAGTCAGATCAATAATTTTGGCTTTGCCATTATTTTAATGACGTTAATGATTAAGATCATAACGTTTCCTTTAACGATGAAAAGTTATAAGTCGATGCATAAAATGCAATTTTTAGCCCCTAAGATGAACCATATTAAAGCACAATATAAGAATAATAAGCAAAAAGCGAATCAAGAGGTCATGGCGCTTTATAAAAAAGAGAAGGTTAATCCGATGGGAGGATGTCTTCCGATGTTAATACCAATACCGATTTTCATAGCTTTATATTCATTGTTTCAAAATATGGTTGAGCTTAAAGGGGAATCTTTTTTGTGGATTAATGATTTAACAAAACCAGATATTATTTTTAGCTTGCCATTTTCACTTCCTTTTTTAGGACAAGGGATTCATTTTTTACCTATTTTGATGATGGTTTCTCAGTTTGTACAATCGTTTTTGACCCCACAGCCTCAAAATCCAAGTGCTGATGCGAGTGCGATGAAACAGCAAGCTTTTTTGATGAAGTATTTTATGCCAATTTTTTTCTTTTTTATTTGCTGGCCAATGCCGAGTGCATTAATTTTATTTTGGACCGCCCAAAATATTTTTTCGATTTTTCAATCATTTTTTTTATTAAAAAAAACTAAGTTGGAGGGATAAAACTTATGATGTATCTTGATTATGAAGCTAACACGGAAAAAGAAGCAATTCAACTTGCTTTGGAATCGTTAGGGCTTACAGAAGAGGATGTTCGTATTGAAATTTTGTCAAAAGAAAAAAAAGGGATTTTTGGAATAGGGAAGAAAGAAAAAGCAACAATACGTGTTTATTATAAGGAGAAAAGTGAAATTAGTGGAGCTTTTGAAACGATTAAAACTTTTATTAAAATGCTTGATTCGCAGTCTCATACAGAAATTATTTCACTTGATAGCAATCAATATCTTTTAAAAATTGATGGGACAGATTCTTCGCAATTAATTGGAAAAAATGGAAGAAGTTTGGAAGCGATTCAAAATATTGTCACAGCTATTCTTTTAAAACAAGGAGATAAGTATCGTGTTAGTGTGGATGTAGACAACTATAAAGCTAAGCGGTATGGGTTAATTGTTAAAAAAGCTTTGTTTATGGCAAAAAAGGTTGTCAAAACAAAAAAGCCTATTTTACTTAAACCGATGAATTCTTATGAAAGGCGATTGGTGCATATGGAAGTGAGTAAAAAAGTGAAAGGAGTTTCAACACAATCAGAAGGAGATGGTCGTATTAAAAGTGTAAAAATTGTGCCAGTGGGTTCTTAAACATTGAATGGATCGTTTTGATAAAACTATTATTCAGTTATCAACTCCTTATGTTATTTCAGCGATTCATATTATTCGTGTTTCAGGAAAACAAAGTCTTGATTTTTTAAAAAATCATACGCTCTTAAAAAGTATTATTGCAAGAAAGGTTTACTACACCTCTTTTTTAATTAATGGGAAAGTAATAGACCATATTTTATGCTTTTTTTTTAAAGAGCCTGCTTCATATACAGGCGAAGATATGCTTGAGATTCATTGTCATGGATCTCTTTTAGTTGTTAATGATATTTTAAAAGTAGGTGTAAAAGAAAATCTGATTCTTGCTGAAAGAGGGGAGTTTACCAGGAGAGCTTTTGTTAATGGCAAAATGGACTTAACTCAAGCAGAAGCTCTTAATACGTTCATTCACACTAAAAGTTTTTACTTAAAAGAAAATTCTCTTAAAATCTTAGAACGGAAGAGTTTTTTTAGTTTTAAAGAAATTAAAAAGGAGATTCTTGAAATCTTGGCTTACTTAGAATCTTCTATTGAGTTTCCAGAAGAAGGCATTGAAGAGCTTGATGAAAGTAAAGAGAGTCTTTATAAGCGTTATCAACGCTATATTGAGAGGATAACGAATTATTTTCAAACTATTAAAACGAATTATGAAAAAGGAAAAAAATTTGAAGAAGGCTTTCATTTAGCTATTATGGGTCGACCCAATGCAGGTAAGTCGACGTTAATGAACGCATTACTTAGAGAAGAAAGAATGTTGGTTTCTGAGATTGAGGGGACGACAAGGGATTTTGTTAAAGAGAGTATTACAGTAGAGGGGATACCGGTTGTTTTATATGATATGACGGGGATGAGGAGTACGGAAGATCTTTTAGAAAAGGAAGGCATAGAGAAGTCTTTTAAAGCCTTGAAAAGGGTGGATTGGGTTTTGTATTTACTGTTTTCAGATCGCTGTTTTGAAGAGTTTATTAAGTATCGAGAGGTGTTTTCTAACAAGCAGGTACTGTTTTATCTTAGTAAAAATGATTTGATGTCTTTAGAAGTCGTAGAAGGATTTAAGCAAAAAGCAAAAGAGATGGGAGTGGATATTATAGGAAACTTTTCTTTAAAAAAAAATCATCAAGAAGCGGTGGATTTGATAGAGAAGGATTTGAAAAAAGTTTTAGAAAGTTTTTTTGATTTTCCAGCTAATGAGATGTCTCTTTTAAATGAAAGGCAGAAGAAAGTTTGTGAATTTATTTTGGAAAGCTTAGGTCGTGTAAAAGAAATGATTGGACTAAGGGAAAGCGAAGAAATTGTAAGTGAAGAGATACGCGCCTTGAATGAATTTTTAGAAGAGCTTGATTTACAAGTTGGCAATGAAGAAATTTATAACACGTTGTTTCAATCTTTTTGTATAGGAAAGTAGTCTTTTTTATGGAAAGAGAATTTGATATTGTGGTTGTTGGAGCAGGTCATGCGGGATTGGAGGCTTGTTTGGTGGGGGCGAGATTGGGCCTTAAGACAGCGATGATAACGATGAATATTGATCATATTGTTTATATTTCTTGCAATCCGTCTATTGGAGGACTTGGGAAAAGCCATATTGTAAGGGAAATCGATGCTTTAGGGGGAGAGATGGCGAAGGTGACAGATCGATCGGCGATTCAATATAAGGTTTTAAACAAATCAAAAGGAATGGCAGTTTGGTCACTGAGGGCCCAGATTGATAAGTATTTGTATTCAGCTAATAGTAAGAAGGTGATCCAAAGAGAGAAGAATTTATTTTTATTTCAAGATGTGGTGATTGATTTACTTGTAAGGGATGGAAAAGTGGAAGGGGTGATGACAGAAAGAGGGGGAGTTTTTAAAGCAAAAGCGGTTATTTTATGTACGGGGACTTTTTTAGGAGGGAAGATTTATATTGGTAATTATTCTAAAACGGGAGGGCGATTAGGGGAGTTGAGTTCGACAGATTTTTGTGATGCACTTATGAAGTATAATTTTAAACTTTTAACGTTTAAAACAGGCACGCCTGCTAGAGTACATCGAGAGAGTGTTAATTTTTCTAAAATGGACGTTGAAGCAGGTGATTTGGACTCTAATCTGCGTTTTTCGTATTTAAGTGGGCTCAATAAAAATAAAAGAATGCCTTGTTTTATTACGTATACAAATGAAAAAACGCATGAAATTATTTTAAATAATAAGAAAAAATCCCCTCTTTTTTCTGGAAAAATTAAGGGAATTGGCCCTCGATACTGCCCTTCGATTGAAGATAAAGTAGTGCGTTTTTCTGATAAAAATCGTCATCAACTTTATTTAGAGCCTGAAGGACTTGATACGGATGAATATTATGTTAATGGACTTTCTTCAAGTATGCCAGAAGAGATTCAGTATGAGTTTATCCAAACCATCGTTGGTATGGAAGAGGTTAGGATGATTAAACCCGCTTATGCAGTGGAGTATCATTATTTAGATCCTCTTCATTTGCAACATACTTTAGAAACAAAGCGACTTTTAGGTCTTTATTTTGCAGGCCAAATTAATGGGACTTCTGGGTATGAGGAAGCGGCTGGTCAAGGACTCGTAGCGGGGATTAATGCGGCTTTAAAAATTAAAGGAGAAAGGGCTTTTATTTTAGACAGGAAAGAAAGTTATATTGGGGTGATGATTGATGATTTGGTTTTAAAGGGAACAAAAGAACCGTATCGAATGTTTACTTCTAGAGCAGAAAATCGTCTTTCAATGAGGCTCGATAATGCTGATGAAAGACTGACTGAGAGGGGAAAAAAAATAGGTCTTGTCAGTGATGAGCAGATGGTTTTTTATCAAGAAAAAAAAAAAGAAAAAAAAAAATGGTATGGAAAGCTGCATTCGTTAAAGCTTTCAAAGGAAGAATTAAAAATTAATTTTCAAGTTGAAAACATAGAAAATACGTTTTTTTTTTCTTTATTTAAACGTTCAGATTTTAATTTTATGAAGCTAATTAATTTTTTTTTTGAAAAGTATCAAATTTCGAAAGAAGTCCTCATTTCTCTTGGAGCAGATATTAAATATGAAGGGTATGTTAAAAAGCAAAAAAGAGAAATTAAAAACCTAGATAAAAAATGGAAGCACCCTATTCCTCAAACGTTTGATTTTGAATCTTTAAAAGGGCTTAAAAAAGAAGCAAAAGAAAAATTAAATGCGATTAAACCAAAGACTTTAGAACAAGCTTCTCGTATACCCGGTATTACTTTTTCTGATCTTCAGCTTGTTTTACTTTATCTTAGCCGACTTAGAAAGTGAATTCAATCGAATTTTTTTTAAAAAAACATTTAAATTTTTTAGGTGACTTTCTTTCTGAAGAGTTAATTTCAAACCTGACTATTTATGTGGGTGAATTGATTGGATATAATCGCTGGCTTAATCTCCTTGGCACGAGTGAAGAGGAAATCATTATTAAAAAACATATTGGAGATGTTTTAGCCCCTTATTTTTTGTTTCCTAAGAAAGCAAAAATTGCTGATGTGGGTAGTGGAGCGGGGCTGCCTGGGATTCCCTTGGCTCTATTTTTAAAAGAGAGCCATTTTACCCTTATTGAATCTAAGAAAAAAAAATGTTTTTTCTTAGAGCATATAAAAAAATTATTAAAAATAAACAATGTTTCTGTTTTAAATAAAAATGTAAATGAAATTAATGATAAATTTAATATTATTACAATGCGAGCTTTTTCGGATATCCCTAAAGCTTTGAAAGTAACTAGAAAAATGTGTTTTAAGAAAACAAGTTATTTTTTTTATAAAGGAAGACAAGAAATGATTGAAAAGGAACTTGGAGGGCTACAAGACTACAAAAAGGAATTAATTCGTTTAAAGGTTTCTTTTATTGAAGGGGAAAGGCATTTAGTAAAGCTAGTTAAATAATATTTAATAGTTTTTTAAGTTGAGAAAAAATGGGTAAAGTAATTGTGATTGCAAATCAAAAAGGAGGGGTTGGAAAAACAACGACGGTTGTTAATTTAGCAGCTTGTATTGGAAGTAAGCAAAAAAAAGTACTTGTGCTTGATATTGATCCACAAGGAAACTCAGCGAGTGGACTGGGTGTAAGTAAAAATAAAGAAACAACGCTTTATGAGGTCATGATCGACCATGTTGATATTAAAAAATCGATTTTAAAAACAAATTTTGAGAATGTCTTTTTACTTCCTTCCAATGAAACTCTTGCTGGAGCTCAAGTAGAGCTGATTAATGTTATTTCTAGAGAGTCGGTTTTAAAAAAAGCCATTGAAAGTATTATTAGTGATTATGATTTTATTTTTATTGATACTCCTCCTTCTTTGGGGCTACTGACAATTAATGCTTTTATGGCTTCTCAGTCGGTGCTGATTCCCATTCAATGTGAGTACTATGCTTTAGAAGGGATCTCGCAGTTGCTTAAGACGATTAAACTAGTTAAAAAAAATCTTAATTCTTCTTTGTATATTGAAGGAGTGTGCCTTACGATGTTTGATTCTAGGACGAATCTTTCTAAGGAAGTGATGGGAAATTTAATGTCTCATTTTAAAGAAAAAGTGTACAAAACTATTATTCCAAGAAATGTCAAAATTTCAGAAGCTCCCTCCCATGGTTTGCCTATTAATTTGTATTGGCCAGAGAGTATGGGTTCGATGGCTTATGAAAATTTGACTAAGGAGTTTCTTGAAAAAAATAAAGGTGTGTGATGAGTGAAAAAAAAAGTTTAGGAAAAGGATTATCGGCTCTTTTTGGTGATGAGCTTAATGCGGATGATTTTGGAGAAAAGAAAGAAAAAGTTTTAAAAGAGATCGAAAGTCAAATTTTAAGCATTCCTATCGCCCTTGTAAAAGCAAGTCCAACTCAAGTACGTTCTTTTTTTGATGAAGAAAAACTTGAAGAGTTGGCAACTTCTATTAAACAATTTGGGATTATGGAACCTTTGATCGTTTCAAAAGAAGCTGGAAAAGATGAGTATCAAATTATAGCTGGCGAAAGAAGGTGGCGAGCTGCTCAAAAAGCAGATTTAAAAGAAGTGCCAGCGATTGTTAGAAACGAAAAATCAAACTCTCATCTTTTGGAAATGATGTTAGTTGAAAATATTCAACGAGAAGACCTAACCCCTATAGAAGAAGCTAGTAGTTATGAAATTATTCTTGAAAGAAAAAAAATTACTCAAGAACAACTTTCTCAAGTCATTGGAAAAAGTAGAGCTCATATTGCTAATTTGCTGCGAATTTTAAAATTACCTAAAGTTATCCAAGAAGATATTAATTTAAAAAAAATTACTTTAGGTCATGCCAAAGTCCTGCTTAGTTTGGAAAAGGGGATTAATTTAAAAGAAATTGTAGATGAGATAATTTCAAATAAACTTTCTGTTAGAGATCTTGAAAAAAAAATAGAATCTTTAAGACAAAAAAAAGAAATGTCATTTTCAAAAAAAAAACCTCAAGATTTTAAAAACCCTCATCTTCAAGAAATAGAAAATTTACTAAGAGAAAAATTGCAAACAAAAGTAATAATAAAAAAAAACTCTATTAAAAATTTTGGAGTGATTGAAATTGAATTTTATAATGATGAAGGGTTGGAATCCATTGTTGAGCGAATTGGATAGTCTTTTTTTTTTTTTGAAAGAAACCAAAAAAAACTTATTAAAATAAAGATAAATAAATAAATAAATGAAGTAAGCCGTTTAAATAAAAAAGGTTTTTCTATTGTTTTTTTTATTTTTAAGGGAGGAATTTTTAGATAAATAATGGTTTCATTATTTTTAATATAACGATTTTTTAAAAAATATTGTGTTTTAAGATAATCTTCCTTGCTTTTAAAAAATTCTTTTAAATAGCTATTCTCTAAAATAATAGACGTATATTTTTTTTCTAAATTGTCAAGATTTTTCTTTAATTGTTTATTTTCTTCAGATGATTTTTGATAAATATAAATAGGAATACAAAAAAGAATCGTTAAAAATATTTTTAAGCTCAAATAAGAAAATTTGATTTTCATTAATAAAATATTCGGGTTTTTTTTATTTTTACTTAAATAATGAATTTTTTTTAAAAAACAATTTAAAAGGTAGAGAAGATTAGCTAATAGTATTAGAATTTAAAATTAATAAAAGGAAACAAATATGGAAAAAAATTTAATTAAAAGATGTACTGCTGAGTTAATGGGTAGTTTTTTCTTAGTGTTTATTGGTTGTGGGGCGGTGATTATGCGAGAGTTAAATCCTCAAGTACTTCCTTTGTCAATGATTCCATTTGCTTTTGGGGGAACAGTTGCGATTATGGTGTATGTTTTTGGTCATATTTCAGGCACACATATTAACCCTGCGGTGACACTTGCTTTTTTTGTAGATAAACAAATTAAATTTAAAGACATGCTCGCTTATATGGGGGTGCAGTGTTTGGGGTGTTTTTTAGCTTCTTTATTTCATTTATGGATTTTTGGGGTAGGGGGACATTCTTTTGGGGTCACTAAACCGGTTTTATTAGCTTGGCCCGCTTTTTTAGTTGAATTGGTGCTTAGTTTTTTATTAGTTTTGGTTGTTGTGGCGACGACGAGCAAAAGAGCTTTTAACATGATGGCAGGCGCTTGTATTGGAGCAACGATTATTTTGGCAGCTGTGGTAGGAGGTAATCTTAGCGGGGCTTCGATGAATCCGGCAAGGTCTTTTGGACCGGCTCTCATTTCGCTTGATTTTGGAAGTTTATGGCTTTACATTTCAGCTCCTTTAATGGGAGGTGTTCTAGCGGTACTTTCTTATAACTTTGTGAGTAGCAAAAAAAATAATAAAGTTTTTTTTAAAACCTAATTAAATTCTTTCATAAAAAAGTTGTTTTAATTTTCTAAAAATAAACTTTTAACAACTACCTGCCTGATGTTTCATTCATTTAAATATTTTTTTTCATTTAGGAGCTATGCTAATATAATGTAAATAAGGTATTAGTGTTTGCAATAAATATTGTTTAAGTAGAAATTGAATGCTTTAATGAAATAAAATATTCTTATTTTTTCAAAATTTTTTGGTTATAATATCGGAGATGGTAAAAGAAGCCTCCTGTCAATATTTAATTGATTTAGAAGAAAAAGGTTGTTGTGTCCATGTTGTTTATTTTGAGGGGATCTTTTTTTAATAGTAAAAAACTGAAAATGCCTTTTCCGCCAACATGGAATATTTATTCCATGCATTTATTTAAAACATTTTCTAAATGAACGGTGGATTAAAGCTTTTATAAGATTTTTCCTAAAGACTTTACAAGTTGATTAGCTATGAGATGTTATGATTATTAGAAATAACACCATTTTTTTCCATTGGCTAAGTATTTTAGACAAGAGATTTTTCATGTCTTTGAAGGCAATTATTTTAATTAAATTGGTATTAAAGCATACTTGCTTTTTTATTTTTAAAATTATTTTTTTAATTTATAAATTTACACTCAAATATAGATCACCTTCTCATTATAAAAAGATCACTCACGTTTATGTCATCTTGCCACCACCATTAGGTATTGGTGATCTCATTATGTTGTCGCCTTTGTTAGTTTACTTAAAAAAAAGCCTTGGTTTAGAAGTGACTTTGTTTACAAATTATACGCCACTTTTTTTAAAGCAAGAAATTAATTGGCTTTCATTTAAAGAGAAAGAGAGCTTTAATAAGAAGAATTCTCTCATAATAGCCCCTTCCTTCACCATGAGAAATGTTTTTTATAGCCATAAAGCTAAATACTTTTTGGGTTATTTTTTTTTTCCGTCGGTTAGTTCCAATTTAAAATGCTTTAGGGAAAGCGTTCTTTCAAGTAAGGGTTATAATACAAAATTAGAACATTATTTTCATCGCACGAAGAGAATCATCACTTACTTAGAAGCTATTTATAAAAAACCTTTTAAATTAACTTACCCTAAGCTTGAAGCAAGTCTTAAATTGAGTAAGTCTACTAGAAAAAAACTTTGTGTCGTTCATTCTTTTCCTAAGCCTCTGAAGCCTTATATTGTGATAGCGCCTTATTCTAATTGGATCGAAAGGCAGTACGGTGCTTATGAAGAAGTGATTCGATCATTATTCAAAAAATATCGAGTACTTGTTATTGGGAGTGATAATTCTTTAGAAGTTCAATTTAATAAATCTTTATTAAGTCCCTTTTCACAAGAAAAAAATTGTTACAACTTAACAGGTAAGCTCAATTTAAATGAAGTGATTTATCTTATGAATGAATGTCATTTATTTTTAGGCAATGATTCGGGACCGGCACACTTAGCATTTTTATCGGCAAAAAAAACTATCGTGATTTTTGGCTCTGTTTTGGCAAAGACAAGGTTGCCTTTACTTAAACAATACCAAAATAAGATAAATGTGTTTAGCAAAGAGAGTGAGTGTTGCTTTTATCCTTGTTATGACGGATTTCAAAAGCCAACTTGTAGACAAAAAAAACATAAGCAATTAATATGCCTTAAAGCTATTGAAGCAAAGGAAATTTTAAAAGCTTGTTTCTCTATTTAAAAATAGTAGAAAATTAAGCTTTTAAGTTTAAAATTTTAAAACAGATCAGCTTATCTTAATAGAAGAGTTTTTCTTTAATAACCTTGTTGATGTTTTAAGTCTTAATCGTCTTAAGTGACGTCTTTCATCAATATTTTATCAGCAACAACAAGGCCATTGTAAAGCCTAAGTAAATTTCAGCATCTCTGTTGAGTCAACGTTCTTTTTTTTGAAGGTATAGGGGAAATTTTCTTTTATTAAAGCTAATAAAACACATAAAGGATATCGAGCAAGGCCTGTATAAATAGTAAATAGATTTTATGTGACGGGCATCGTAAATAATTTGCATCAATGATTAGGACCTCGGAGTTTTTTTTCTTTTAATGCTGAATAAGATCGTTAAAATAAAATTAGCATCAGCGAACATCATAAAAAAAGCTGAGAATAAATAAATATGTTGAGGAATTTTATTATCAATTTCTTTAATTTCTTGTAATTGATAAAAATATTTATCTCCTTTAAGTCTGATCACGGCTTAGTGTAAGGCATCTACAAATAATAGTAAAAAAAGCCATTATATATAGGATTATATTATTTTCATTTTCTAATTTCTCTGAATTTTTTTTAACTTGAAAAATTAATGATGACGTGTTTTTCAAAAAAATTTCATTTAAAAAATTTATTTTTTACTATCGATGATTTTTTTTTTAGATAATATATAAATTTTTTTCCACTCAAAAAAAAAACTTAAAAGAAATATATATTAATCTTTATGAAGAAATTGATTGAATAATATATTATTTTTTTAAAAAAATAATGAAGAAAGGAAAAAAGATTTTTCTTTTGCTTTTTTGATTAGAAAAGCAAACTAATTTTTTTGAATTTAAAGAAGTTAATTTTAAAATCAGTCGTTTGAATTTAGAAAAAAACCATTAGGCAAATTTAAAAAAAAGCTCATAGATATCAATTATTATTTTATTAGTTGGTTACAAGAAAATAGTTTTTTTGTTGATTTTTTTTTTAAAAGATTAAATCTTTTTAAATCGTGAAAAAAGCACCAGGTTTTCTTTAAAAAAAAGAATCATCTTATTAAAACAGCCTTATAATCTTTATTTTGGAGATGGCGGGAGTCGAACCCGCGTCCAATAAGTGGTCCAATAATGTTCTACATGTTTAGTCTCTTATTTTAATTTAAACCCTTTGTTTGATAAGAGACAAAAAAAACAAAGAGTCGAGTTTTCTTTTTTTAAGCCCGTTGCTGAAAACAATTCAACGAACCGATCCACACAAGAGTTATAACAAAAACATCACAACAGTGTCCTTTATAATGTTTCCGCGTAGCTATTAAATTAAGCTGCGAGCGCTAGATTTTCGTCTGCACTTATTGCGTTTTGCGTGTCGCAACGGCATGCTAATTATTTTTCCTTCTTACTGTCGAAGCCATTACATCCCCTTTTTTTTAAAAATAAATTTTAAATAGAAATTTGACAAATGTCAATTTTTTTCTATAAGTATTTTACATCATTAAGCAAATTTTTATCTTTGTTTAATGATTGATAATTTATAAAAATAAAACGATAAATACAGAACAGCAGTAAAGGCAATAGGAAAATTAGAATGAGAAAAGCACAATTAAGAGAGAAGACTTTTGTTGATATTTATTTCAATGATATTTTTCAAATCCCTCTTCTTTCTAGAGAAGAAGAGATTTTTTTAGCTAAAAAATATACAGGTTATAAAATTAAAGAAAAAACTTTAAAAGAAAGGAAATCGAAGGGTGAAAATATTCTTGATTATTCTGAAAAAATAAATTATTTTGTTTTAAAACAAGAAAACTATAAAAATCAAATGATTCAAGGGAATTATCGTTTGGTTGTTAGTATTGCAAAATGTTATCGGACTCAACATTTTCATTTATCAGATTTGATTGATGAAGGTAATTTAGGGTTAATTAAAGCTGTTGAAAAATTTGACCATCGAAAAGGGTTTCGTTTTTCTACTTTTGCTATTAGATGGATTAAGCAACATATTACCAAAGCGATTATTGATAAAGGTAGAATGATACGCATACCTGTTCATCTTGATAAATTGATTACAAAATATAAGAAAGTTACTTCCAGATATCAAAAAATATATGGAGAATCTCCTTCTAAAGAATATCTTGAAAAAGCACTCGATGTTCCTTATGAAAAAATTGAATCTGCTTTAGCGCTTCCGGGTAAAACCTCTTCTCTTGATGTCAAAATTTTTGAAACAGGCAAAGAAATTAGTGAACTCATCGTTGATAAAGAAGATCGCTATAATCCTCATGAAGAAACAAGTAAGGTTATTTTGAAAGAAACTTTAGATAAGATTTTATCTTCTTTAGAGGAAAAAGAAAGAATGGTTTTAAAGATGCGTTATGGTTTTGATGGCAATGAAAGAATGACTTTAGATAAAATTGGGAAAAAACTCGGTATTACAAGAGAACGAGTAAGGCAAATTCAATCAACGGTTCTTAAAAAAATGCGTAATTTAAAAGCTTGTAGTAATTTAAAAGTTTTTCTTACTCACTAAAGATGTGCTTTCATTAAGTCGATATTTAGTAACGTGGGAGTTACTCGTATTTTTAAAAAACTCGATGTTAATGTTAATTTAAAAAATATTGATATTTGTAATCCTGATAGGATTGAACTAAATACTTCTCTTTCTATTAAAAAAAATCATTTTTTTAAAAAACCTTCTTCCAAATTAAAAACTTTTGATTTTTCAGGTTATACGGCTTATCCAGGTTTACTTAATGCTCATGATCATCTTTTAGGGACTTACTTACCTAAAGTAGGTAATGGTCCTTATCTTAATTGGAAACCTTGGGATGAAGATTTAAAAGCTTCTAGTTTATATAAAGAGCGTTCTCGAATTTCTAAAAAAGATCTTTATCTTTTAGGTTCTTATCGTCAAATTCTCTCGGGGGTTACGACGGTCAGTGATCATATTCCTCACCGTGTTCATTTAGATGTTCTTGACGAATGTCATGTACGTGTAGTAAAAGATTTTTCTTTAAGTCATGAGGCTTCTTCTTACGACTTAAATTGGGGAGATGGATTAAAAAAAGAAATTAAAAAATCTAGAAAAAAGCATCTTCCTTATATTTGTCATCTTGAAGAAGGGTATGATGGAGAAGCTAAAGAAGGCACTAATATTTTAGAAAGTTATGGAGGCTTATCGATGTTTAGTGTGTTGATTCACTGTATTTCTTGTGATCAAAAAGATATAGACTTAATGGCAAAAAGAAAGGTTAATGTTGTGTGGTGTCCTATTTCTAATATTTTTATGTTTGATGATACCGCTAATATTAAAGCTTTTTTAAAGGCAGGGGTCAATATTTGTATTGGAACGGATTCACCTATGTCAGGGGGAATGAATTTGTTTGAAGAGCTTATAGAAGCGAAGAAGATTTATAAAAAAATGCATGGACAAGTAATTTCAGATCAAATTCTTTTTAAAATGGTGACGATCAATTCAGCCAAAGCTTTTGGGTTTAATCCTTATTTAGGCAGTATTACAGAAGGAAAATTTGCTGATTTAATTATTTTAAAAAATGATTCTCATGGGGATCGATATCGTCAACTTGTTAATGCTAAGATTACAGATTTAGAAATTGTTTTCAGATCTGGAATTCCTTTGTTTTTTAAAGAGAAATATAAAAAATTTATCAAAAAAAAAAAGTATTATCAAAAAGTGGTTATCGGTGGTCAACTTTATTATTTGATTGGCAAGCCCTTAGATCTTAAAAAAAGAATTAATAAAATAGTTGGTTTTGAAAAAAAATTATCTTTTTTTCCTATTTTCCCTGTATAATATTTAATTAACTGAGAGTAAACTGAGAGTAAACTGAGAGTAAACTGAGAGTAAACTGAGAGTAAACTGAGAGTAAACTGAGAGTAAATCATGCCATTTGCTAAAGAATTTAAAAAAAATTCAATTATTTATTTTGATGGTGATCATAAAGATCACAATGCATTTTTATTAAAAAGTGGCATTTGTACTCGAACAAAAACGTCTTCTGAAACAGAAGAGTTGGAAGTTACTCGTTTAAATATAGGTGAGTTTTTTGGAGTGAAATCTGCTTTAGGTCGTTTTAGGCGTGATGAAACGGTGCAAATTAAAGAGAAGAGCGTGGTTTATATTTTTACTCCAGGTGAATTTGAACAAGTGATTAAAAAAAATATTAGTGTTATTTTTAAAATTTTACGTGCTTTTTCTAATGAATTAAGATCCATTCACAGAGCTATTGAAAGCACTTTAAGAGGACAAACTTTTGGAGTGTCTACTTCAGAGGATGATAAATTTAAAGAAATCGGGGATTATTATTTTTCTAAAAAATTATACATGCGTTCTTTGTATGTGTATAAACGTTGTTTGAAAATAGAGCCAAACACGCCTTATAAAGAAGAAATACTTAAAAAAATAGAAGATATTAAAGAGTTAACTTCTTCTTTAAATGAAGAAAATACTTCAACAAAAATTAATCAAGAGACTTAAATCAAATGGTAGATGTATTTGAAAAGCATGCAGTTTTTAAAAAAAAGGGAGAAATTGTTTTTTGTGAACATGAAATTGGAAACACTCTTTTTTTTATTCAAGATGGGTATGTTCGTCTTAGTAAAATAGCTTCTAATAAAGAAAAAACGCTTGCTGACTTAGGCCCTGGTGAAATTATTGGGGAAATGGCTATTTTAGAAAAAATGCCTCGATCAGCGACTTGTATTGCTTTAACAGATGTTAAGTTTTTAGAGTTAGGGAATGAAAATTTTTCTAAATTAGTTGAGTTTAAACCTGAAATAGGGGTCAAGTTACTTAAAATTCTTTCTAATCGAATTAAAGATCAAAAAAGAAAACTTAAAATCATTCGTTTACCAGATGATGAACTGAAAATCATTGATACATTTTTAATGTTAGATGAAAACTCTCATCACAATAGTGATGAACATAGCGATGTAAAACGAGAACAAATTTTTGAAATTGATGCAGAAGATTTAGCTAGTTGGTCAGGGATGTCAGCAGCTAGTTGTGGTAATATTTTAAAAACATTAGAACGCACAGGTAAGATTTCTTGTGAAAGTAATAAAATCAAGGTTTATAATATCAATCATTTCCGCTTAGTGATTGAATCCAGGCGAAGGCTAATGGGTAGTAGAAGTTGATTAAACAAGCTGAAGGCTTTGTTAAACGTTATAAAACTCTTCAAAATCGTTTCGCTACGATCGATTTTAAAAATAAAGACGATAAAGACCTTTTAATCGAATTTAAAAAAATAAAACCTATTGTTGAATTATATCAACAATTGTTGTCTGTTCAAAAACAAATCGTTGATTGTAAAGAGATCTTTTGTTCTAATAAGGAATCAAACGACTATAAACAAATCGCTTTTGAAGAAAAAGAGGCCCTTGAAATTAAAGAAAAAATTCTTTTAGAAAAGCTCAATCTGTTGTTGACTCCAGAGGATCCTTATAATAAAAAAAATGTTATTATCGAAATTAGAGCTGGCACTGGTGGAGATGAATCTTCTTTATTTGCTTATGATCTTTTTCGAGCTTATTCTTTTTATATTGATAAGAAGAAGTTTAAATTAGAGATAATGGCTTATTCGACTTCGGATACTAAAGGCTATAAAGAAGTTGTTTTTTCTGTCAGTGGCCATAATGCTTACAAGTACTTTAAACATGAAACAGGTGTCCATCGAGTCCAGCGTGTGCCCGAAACAGAATCAAGTGGTCGCATCCATACTTCAACAATAACCGTTGCCGTTCTTTTAGAAGCAGAAGAAAATGAAATAGACATTAAAGAAAATGACCTTAGAATCGATACCTATCGAGCAAGCGGTTCAGGAGGTCAACATGTTAATAAAACAGATTCAGCTGTTAGGCTTACTCACTTGCCAACAGGTATTGTTGTTACTTGTCAAGATGAAAAATCTCAAATAAAAAATAAAACAAAAGCCATGAAAGTCCTTAGAGCACGTATTTATGAAAAACATCTTTTAGAAGAAAAACAAAAACAAGATTCTTTAAGAAAACAACAAGTCGGTACAGGTGAGCGATCAGAAAAAATAAGGACTTACAACTTCCCTCAAGGAAGAGTTACCGATCATCGGATTAATAAAACTTTTCATAAACTAGACCTTTTTTTAGAAGGCAATATGGATGAAATGATTCAAGCTCTTTTACTAGCTTCTACTGAATTAAAAGACTAATTTTTTTTTTTAAAAAATTTTTTGTTTAAAAAAATTAATTTATTTGCATTTCGTTTTTTTTTACTTCGTTTTTTTTCTCTTAATCAAAACGATCTCGATGTTCTTTTTTCTTTTAGGCTTAAAATCGCCCATCACTTACTTTTAATAGAAGACAAAAGTCTTTCTTTTTGGGATTGTTGTTGGCTTTTTTTTCAAAGTTTTCATTTACATCGTCATAAACCGCTTGCTTTCATTATTCAAAGTGTTTTTTTTTATGAAAATTTTTTTTTGGTTAATCGACATGTTTTAATTCCAAGACCCGAAACAGAAGAATTAGTAAACTTGGTTTTAAAAAACAAAACTTCTTTTTTTGAGAAAAGACTACTTGATTTGGGAACAGGGTGTGGGAACATTGCTATTTCTCTTAAGAAAAAAATTAATAGTTTAGATCTGTATGCACTTGATATTTCTAGAAAAGCTTTAAAGATGGCTTCTAAAAATGCAAAAAAAATTTTAGGATTAGGTCATGGGATCAAGTGGCTTCATGTTGATTTTTATCAATCATCATTTTTTAACTTAAGGCTTTTTGATATTATCGTTTCCAACCCCCCTTACGTTGCTACTAGAGAAAAACAAAGTTTAGATCCTTCTGTTTTAAATTATGAGCCTCACTTGGCTTTGTTTGCTGGCATTGAAGGGCTTGATTTTTATACAAGACTTTCAAGCATCATTCCTTCACTTTTAAAAAAAGGAGGATGGCTTTATTTAGAAATAGGAAAAGGACAGGATAAGGCGATTGTGAATTTATTTTGTTTTTTTTCTTTCCATAATATAATGACCGATATTAATGGGGTGAAAAGATTTTTTGTTGGTAAACTTTAAATTTAAATTAAATAGGAGTTACTATTTTGAATATTTTATTTTATCTAAAAAAAAAACAAATGATTATTTTAATGATTTTGTTTTCTTTATGTTTTTTACTGGGTCTTTATCGGAATCTTTTAGTTTCTAATAAACACACGATTACAAAAATCACAACTTCAAATTTTGCTCATCCTATGAAAAAAGGAATTTATGTTCTAGAAATTTTTTTTCCTATTTATTACGCAAGAAAAGCACATACAGGGGTTGCTTTTTGGGTCAAACAAATAGAAAAATGCCAAAAAGATCCTAATATTTTAGGCCTTTTACTACGTATCAATTCTCCAGGGGGATCGATTGGAGCTTCTCAAGAAATGTATGAAGCTTTAAAACGATTTAAAAAATCAGGGAAAAAATTAGTCGTTTCAATCATTGATATTTGTGCTTCGGGAGCTTATTATATTTCTCTTCCAGCTGATAAAATTGTTGCCAATCCAGGCTCTTTAATTGGTTCTATTGGAGTGATCATGACAACGCCTAATCTAAGTAAGCTTTATAAAAAATGGGGCATCGGTTTTAATGTCATTAAATCAAAAGAAGATAAAGATATTTTTGCAAGTTATCGAGACATGAAAGATGAAGAAAGAAATTTTCTTCAAAGATTGGTAAGCGAAATGCACCAACAATTCATCACAGAAGTCGTTTATTGGAGAAGTATTAAGTCTTCAACTAACATCATTCGTAAAAGAGCCAGTGGGCTAGTGTATTCAGCAAGTCAATCAAAAAGTTATGGATTTATTGATGAAATTGGAGATTTTGATAAAGCGAAAACCATTTTAGCTGATTTATGTGGTTTGGATAAAAAAAATCTTGTTATTAAAAATCGAAAATTTAATTATGAAAATTTTTTTTATTTACTTCCTTCTACAGATTTTTTTTCCTCTTTCTTTAAAAATCTTTTTTTTGAAAAACAACCTTCTCCTTTAGAGTATAAATTACCTTGATTTTTCTTTTAAAACTGATTTATCGAAACCCTCGTTTTTATTATTTTATTTTAACTTTCTCTGTCTTTCTTACTTTTTCAAAAACTCCTTTTTATCAAGGACTTTTTATCTTCAAGTATCTATTATTTGCGCTATTTCTTTTAATGCTAATTAAAACTTTTTATTTATTTTTTTGTCATAAATTATTTAAAACATTACCCCTTTCTTCTTTTAACAAGAAAGTGGTTTATCATCTTTTTTTATCTAATTCTTTATTGTTTTTATTTTTACTCCCTTTAAGTTTTCTTTTTGAAAATCGAATGATTTCTTTTTTTCTTTTTTCTTTTAGCTTTTTTATTTACTTTTTTAGTGTTTTTAAAAAACTTTCTTTAAAATTAAGGACTTCTTTCGGGTTTCTTTTTGGGACTTTTTTTTATTCTTCTTTTTTAATGACATTTGTTAGCTGGGTTGTTTTTCTTCCTTGGTTGTTTTTATTTTTGTGATTCTTATTTATCGCTACATTTTAAGATCTTTTTTTTTCCCTACTTGTATAGGAATTGGTTTCTTCACTTTTATTTTTATTATTAATAATATAGGGCGTTTAGTTTCTCTTTGTTTAGAAAAAGGAGTTTCTATTTTGATTGTTTTACAGCTTTTCGTTTATATGTTGCCTTTTACAGCTGCGGTGACGGTACCGATGGGGGTGTTGTTTGGGGTATTAATGGTTTTAGGCCGTTTTTCTGAAACGTCTGAAATTATTGCCATGAGAGCAAGTGGATTTTCATTGTATTCGATTTATATTCCTACTTTTTTGTTTGGAGCGGTGATGTCGATTTTGATGTTTTGGTTTATTAACTTTGTTATGCCAGAAAGTAATTATCGTTATAAAGCCCTTTATCGTAATGTGATTTATTCTAATCCAAGTATTTTAATTGATGAAAGAGCATTTTCTGATTTCCCAAGTTCGAATAAAGCCGATAAAAAAATATCTGCTCTTAATATAACAGACAATAAAAAAATTTTACACTCTGTGTTTCTTTATGAATTTGATAAAAGAGATCAAAGTGTAAAAATCACTTACTCTAAAACAGGGGTGTGGTCTAATAATACAATTAATGCTCCCATTACTACTTTAAATCTTCAAGATGGGAAGACACTTAATATTAGTTATGATGATTTTAAACAAATTAGACAAGTTACTTTTGATGAAATTAAAATTAATATTAAAAAAAAAATAAGAGGAATTCAATCTGTTAAAAAAGGTCCTAAAGAACAGTCTGTTTTTGAAGTGAGTCGACGAATCAATGATTTAAAAAAAAATAAAAAAAAAGTAAACGCTCGTCTTTGGGTAGAATATAATAAGAAATTTTCTATCCCCATGGCGTGTCTTATTTTTGTGATTGTGGCGTTTCCTCTTGGGATTAATTTTGATCGTAGTGGTCGAGGAGTTAGTTTTGGGCTTTCGATTATTGTGATTTTCGCCTATTATATTTTAATGACTTTAGGAGAAAGTTTAGGGTATAGGGGGATTATTTCTCCTATAATCAGTATGCATATCCCTAATTTTGTTCTTCTTGTAGCAGGTTTTGTTTTGTTTTACTTTAAGCTAAGGAAAAATTAAAATTATTTTAGAAGATAAATTTAGGGGATAAAAAGCTCATTTCTCCTATAATAAAGATGTAGATAGCTCATTTAATTTTTTTATCTTAAATAACAAGCGAGGACTAAAGTTGTTTTGAGTTTTAAATTTTTACTTATTTATTTCGTTTTCTTTTTTTTTATGATGACAAAAGGTTTTTCTACCTCTTTTGAAAAAAAAAGTTTTTTAGAAATCTACAATGAAATTAAAACTAATTTACTTCTCATAGAGTCTAATTATCAGCTTTCTAATTATCGAGATACTAACTTTATTGTTTCTAATGAAGTTTTAATTAATTTTATTGATAAAAAAAAAAAGCAGTTTTATCATCAAAATAATTTAAATCAGTGGGTTGAATTTTTATCTCTTGGGGCAGAGCATTATTTTGAACAAAAACCTTTAGTGTATGTTGGTTTAAAAAATCAAAACCCAGAAAAATATCAGATTATTTTAGAAAAAAACAATCAACAAGCTTTTAATTATTGGCAACGTATTATTAATTTAGATCTTGAATTTCTTTTAAAATCTAAAAAAAAAGAAAATTATACTCACTATACCCCTGTTTTTAAAGCTAAAATACTTTTTAAAGCTTTTAAAATGCATCGATATGGGTTTCAAGTAAAGCTTATTTCTGCTAAAGATTTTTATCGTATTTATGAAACTTATGAACCTTTTTTTAAAAAAAAAATGCGTTATGGGACCGATTGGCGTAAGAATCTTTTTTTGTATGCTTATCAAAATAATAAAAAAGCACTTTTTAAACAACTTAGTGATGATCAATCTTTCGTTAAAAATGAATTTTATTATAAAACTCTTTTTAACTTAATGCGTTTTAAAGAAAGTAAAGATAAGCAACAGCAATATACTGCTTTTAAAAAAATTATTACAGATACTAAAACAGAAGATACTTTTAATGCTTCTTTATCAGATAAATATTATAATTTAGCCAATGAAGCCGCTTATCACTTGCATGAAAATTTTAAAACGAGATCGTTTTTGCTACTTTCTGATAATGAAAATGATTTATATCAAGCCATTGATTTTTATAATAAAGCCATTGAGCTAGGAGAAAATATTCATGAAAGCCTTTATAATAAAGGACTCATTTATATTAAACTAGGTGAATATATTAAAGGTGGTTTTTATTTAAAAGAAGCTTTAGCCAAACGAACTCATTATAAAGTGCTTTATGCTTTGGGGCTCAATTATATGAAATTTAGAAATTATAAAGAAGCTTATTTATTTTTAAAAGAAGCTTCTTACCATAAAAAAACGCCCCAACTGTATAATAACTTAGCGATTTGTCGTCTTAAGGCTAATACTTCAGCTAATTTTTTTAGTTCGAATGATTTAACTCCTTTAGAATATATTAATTTAGCCATTGAAATGGATCAGAGAAATTTTATTTTTTATAAAACAAAAGCACTTGTTTATAAAGCTAAAAAGGACGATAAAAAACATAGGCAATTTATGTCAAAAGCAAGGCAAGTTTTAAATTTAATTGGAAAAGATGATTATGCTTTCTTTCAAAAACAACAAATGCTAATTTCGACTAATAAAATTCCAAAAATACTTTCAACAGAAATAAAAAAAATTAAAAACACTTTGAAAAAAAAATGATTTCAATAAAGATAAAATTCTTTTTAAGTTTTTTTTTAATTTTAAAATTAATAACAGCCACTTCTTTAGAATGGTCTCTTCATTTAAGTAAGGCTCAAAATGCTTATGATCAAGGGAAGTTAGATGAGGCTCATTTAATTTGTAAAAAATTAATTGAAAAAAAAGTCTATAAGGGAGAAGCTTATTTTTTATTAGGGCGCATTCATTTTGATAAAGAGTTTTACCGTATTGCAGATATCCAGTTTGATTTAGCTGAAGAAAATGAAAGTACTTTTATACTGCCTGAAAATAAACTAAACCTTTATTTTGCTGTTGCTGCTAATAGTTATTATCTTAAAAACACCCCAAAACAAATCACTTATTTAAATAAAATTATCACTTATTCTAAAAATCGACTTTTAAAAAGTAAAAGCCTTATTTATAAAAAATTTTTGGGAGAAGCTAGCTTTGCTTTAGGGTTACTTTATTATTATAGAGAAGACTTTTTAGAAGCAAAACGTCATTTAACCATTGCCATTCAAAATGATTTTAATTTAAAAACAGCTTATTTACTTTTAGCTTATTATTATTGTCACTCTTCTCAAGAAGAGATTAACAAAAATGCAAAGATTTTTTATAATAATCCATCTAAAATTGAGAATAAAGAATCTTTTTTTACATTTTACTTTAAACGCTATGAAGAATCTATCCTAAATGAATCAGAAATTGATCTTCTACAAAGTTCAAAGTATCGCTTGATGATTTCAGATGTTGAATATTATTACTTAGCTTTAAATTCAAAAACAATCACTAATCATTCTAAGTAAAACCTCTTAAAACAAAAAATGCTTTCTTTGCCCTATGATCCTAAAAAACTTCCAAGGGAACTGAAGCCTTACTACATTAGCGCTAGTGAAGAAGATTTACAAGCGATGCTTAAATCTGTGAATAAAAATGCTTTAGAAGAAGTTTTTGATCATCTTCATGAAGATGTTTTTTTTGAAAGGAGCCCTGATTTGCCCTCTCGGATGGATTATGAATCTCTCAAGCAACATTTAGAAACTATTGCTTGTAAAAATAAAAATAAACTTTCTTTTATAGGCGATGGGCTTGGTGTTTTTAAAATCCCCTCAGTTGTAAAGCAAATTTCCCAAATTAGAGAGCTGGCAACTTCATACACAGCGTATCAAGGAGAAAGAAGTCAGGGCACTCTTGCTAGTCTTTGGATTTACCAGTCTCTTTTATTTATGTTAACAGGTTTTGAAGCCATTAATTCATCGATGTATGATCGATCGACAGCTCTTTTTGAAGCGATGCGGTGTGTTAAAAGAATGATGGATAAGGGGAATAAAATTCTTGTACTCAATTCTATTTTTCCAGATGATTTTCAGTGTGTAAAAACATTGGCCCAAAATAGTGGCATTGAAATTGTAGGTTTAGAACTTGAAGAAGAAGGGGTGTTTTCTGTAGAAAGAATCGATAAGGTTTTAAAAAACGAAAAGGATTTGATTGGGATTGTTTTTCCTCAAGTCAATACTTTGGGTCTTTTAGAGTCGGTTGATTTATTAACGGATTTAGCACACGATTATGCGATTAAGGTAATTAGCCTCATTGATCCTATCTTACTTGGAAAAGGAGGTCTTAAAAAACCGACTGATTTTGGGAAAAAAGGAGCTGATGTGGTTGTTGGAGAAGGTCAACATTTAGCGATGGCTCCTAATTTTGGGGGGCCGGGTTTGGGAATTTTGGGGGTACGATATCATCAGAAAAATAAAATAGATATTCGCTTTATGCCAGGAAAATATGTTGGAAAAGCTAAAGACTTACAGGGCAATGACGCTTTTACCCTTGTTCTTTCTACAAGGGAGCAACATATTAGAAGAGAAAAAGCAACTTCTAATATTTGTTCTAATCAAGCCTTTATTGCTTCTTTAGCAGGTGGGGCTATTTTAGCTCGAGGAGAAAAAGGGATGGAGCAAGCCTCTTGCTTTTCGCATCAAAACGCTCTCATGGCTTTTAAAACCCTCACTCGTTTTAAAGGCGTAAGCTCTTTTCATAGCAAATCTCCTTTTTACCATGAGTTTATTCTTAAGCTTAGTGTTAATGTGAAAGATCTTATCAAAAAAGCTACTTTAGAAAATATTTGGCTTGGCGTCGATGTCAGTGATCGTTTTCCTTTTTTAAAGGGAAATTTTTTAAAGCTTTCTTTTTCAGACTTGCATACAAAAGATGATTTGAAAACACTTTTTGATTTTTTTTTAAAACATTTTGACGATGCAAAGCAAAAAGAAAGTTTTAAAATTAACCCTATTGATCGTCATTACTTAAGGCAAGGAGAAATAGGGCTCCCTTTTGTAAAAGAAGAAGAAATTATGGCTTATTATCAAGCCATTGGCAAACAAAATATGAGCCCTGAGCAAAGTTGTTATCCTCTTGGATCGTGTACGATGAAGTACAATCCTTACATTAATGAATACACCGCTTCTTTAAAAGATTTTCAAAACTCACACCCACAAGCTCCTTTAGAAGATATTCAAGGATCACTTGAAATCATTTATCACAATCAAGAATACTTTAAAAAAATCACAGGGTTGCCTGCGATTACGACCCAGCCGGTTGCAGGGGCTCAGGGAGAGCTTGTTGGTTTAAAACTTTTTTTAGCGTACCATCTTGATAAAGGAGAAAAAAGAGATATTTTAATTATTCCTCGTTCTGCTCATGGGACAAATCCAGCAACAGCTGCTGTGGTTGGTTTTGAAAAAACAGCTAAAGAGTCTTTTGATCAAGGCATTGCTTTTGTTGATGTCGATTTAAATGGTGAGATCGATTTTTCTCAGCTTAAGAAAATTGTAAAAACTTATCAAAAAAAAATTTGTGGGATGATGATCACCAATCCTAATACAATGGGCATTTTTGAAAACCGCTTTAAACAAATAGCAGATTTAATCCATCAAGTAGGTGGACTTGTGTATATGGACGGGGCGAATATGAATGCTATCGCTTGTTGGGTTGACTTGGGTAAGATAGGCGTCGATGCCGTTCATAATAATACACATAAAACTTGGTCTATTCCTCATGGAGGCGGGGGGCCTGGGGATGCTTTTGTGGCTGTGAGTCATCTCTTAGCAGATTACTTGCCTGGAAAGCAAATTGTAAAAAACAAACAAGGGTTTTATGATTTCTTTACAGCTGAAAAATCAATCGGTACCTTTCATCGTCATTTTGGTAACTTTGCTCATAAAGTAAGAGCTTATACTTATTTAAGAGCTCTTGGAACACAAGGGATTAAAAAAATGTCAGCCGTCGCTGTTTTGTCGGCTCGTTACTTGCAAAAAAAATTAAATCAAACCTATCCTTTGCTTCCTAAAGGAGCTGATCAAGTCGTGCGTATGCATGAATTTATTATTACCTTTTCAAAAAAAACTTTTGAAAACATCCTATCAGTTGGCTTTCGTAAAGCCGATATTATTGCTAGAGTCGGAAAATTGTTTTTAGATTTTGGCTTTCATGCTCCCACGGTTTCTTTCCCAGAACCTTATGGCCTTATGATTGAGCCTACAGAGTCTTACACTAAAAAAGAGCTCGATCGTTTTATCGAAGCCCTTTATGAAATCAAGTCAATTTTGCAAAATCATCCTCAAATTTTAAAAACGGTTCCTCATTTTATGCCTGTTTTTCGCATTAACGAAATCGAAGCTAATAAACATGTCATTGTCAGTGAGCCGTTTACTTACTTTCCAAAAATTTTAAAAGAAAAACTTCCGTTGTCTTTTATAGCCACTCAGCCTTTAAAAAACATCACCTCTAAAATCTTAGAAACTCACTATATTCTTAATCAGCAACCCCATATTTTAAAAAAAAATTTTTATCGATAAAGCCCTTTCATGAAAACAGCAGAAGATTTAAGAATAAGTAAAAATAAAAAAAAATTAGCTTTTTTAACTTGTTATGACTTTACGTTTGCTAAGACAATGGATACTTGTGATTTAGATGCTATTTTAGTAGGTGATTCTTTAGGGGAAGTACTTTATGGTATGGATAATACAACGTTTGTTACTTTAGAGATGATGATGCAACACACAAAAGCAGTTAAAAAAGGCTTGTATCAAACCCATCTAATTGCAGATATGCCTTTTAACACATATGAAACTGAAGCAGAGGCTCTTAGTAATGCTAAAAAATTAATCGCCGGGGGAGCTAATAGTGTTAAATTGGAAAACCCAAAATCAGTCGTTGTTGAAAGATTAGTTGCTAATGATATCTCCGTTTGTGGTCATATAGGCTTAACTCCCCAAACGAATCAAAATTATAAAAAACAAGGCAATAATGATGCTTCTAAAAAAAAAATTATTCAAGATGCTAAAAGGCTTGAGCAAGCAGGATGTTATGCCATGGTTTTAGAAGCCCTTAATACACATTTAGCTCAAGAAATCACATCGACTCTTTCGATCCCAACGATTGGGATTGCTTCAGGCCCTTATTGTGATGGACAAATTTTAGTGCATTATGACTTATTTGGTATTTCTCCAAAAACTCCTTTTAAAATTAAAACAGGGATTTTTTTTGTAAAAATGATGAAAAAAACCATTAAAAATTTTATTTTGAATATAAATTTGAAATAAAATTGATTCGTATCTATAATTAAAAGAATTATGATCAAAACCAATGACTTTTTGTTCATAAAATTCAATTTTTCTTTTAAAAAGAAAAAAACGTGTTTTTAATGAAGAAACTTTTTATTTTTTTAACTTTAATTATTTTTACAAACGTTTACAGTCAATTTAACACTCCTACTATTGATGCTTATAGTCGATCAATGGGGACGGCTACTTCTTCAGTTTATTCTCTTCAAAGTTCTTTTTCAGGTAACCCAGCTTTAATTGTTTATGAAGACAAATATAGTTTTTCAGGGACTTTTCTTCCTCGATTTATTCCCGACTCACAGTTGTCTATCTTTAATATTATTGCTTCTTTTGGGGTTCCTATTTCACCTAGTGTTGGTTCGGTTGGGGCTGTTTTTAATTATTTAGGTTCGTCCATTCAAAATCAAGAAATTTATTCTGAATTAGAAGGGGGGGTATCAATTGGCCTTAAACAATTAGGAGGCCCTTTGCTTGAGAAATTAGGGGCACCTTCTTTTGTGTCATCAATACCAATTCATTTTGGTGTTGCGATGTTTGGACGCTTGGCCCTACCTAGTGCTGCTCTTAGTTCTGGAAATTCGGTGTTTAATTTTGATATTAACTTGGGGCTTTTGTATGAAATCAATGAGGAAATAAAACTAGGTTTTTTTTTTGCTAATTTACTTGCTTTAGCAGTATCAGAAGCAGTAAATGATGGGGGGGTGTCTAAACCGAGAGTGATTCGACTGGGGGTAAGTCGTGAAGACACTGTTTTAATAAGCCTTGATCTTGAGTATGAACTTGAAAACAGAAGAATCAATGCATACGCAGGTGGTGAAATCTCCTTAAAACAATTATTAGAATTAGATAGTGAAAATTTCGCTAACTCTGTTAAATTGAGAGCAGGGATTGAATTTTTTAATGTCTTAGAGGAGTTCGACTATTGGTTAGAAACGGGGGATATAAGCCTTTTCTTTAATCCTTCTGCTGGATTTGGGGTTGAATTTTTTGGAGTCCGTTTTGATTATGCATTTTTTTATCCACTTTACTTAGGTGCTTTTGGCCATCATGTTATAAGTGTTTACACAAAATTTTAATTTCAAATTCTTTTGAAAGCCATTCTCCAAAACCTTAAAGGTTCTTTCTCTTATAGAAGTCTTTTGTCTGTTTCAAACATTAAAGGCAAATATATCTTTTTAGAAAATAAAAAATATATTAATTTGAGCTCTAATGATTATTTAGGCTTAAGTGAAAGTGGTGTTGTTTTAAAAAAAGCTCGTTTGTATACAAAAAAATATGGGACAGGAGGAAGAGCTTCTCGACTTATTTGTGGCAATTGGGTTTTTTATGAGGTCTTAGAGGATCAGCTTGCTCTTTGGAAAGGAGCAGAGGCCAGTTTAATTTTTGGCAGTGGGTATCTTGCCAATGTTGGAGTATTACAAGCTTTAGCAACTCTAAAGCCAAATATTTTATTTGTTTTTGATAAACTCTGTCATGCGTCTCTTATTGATGGAGTTCGTTTGTCCCATGTTAAATGGTGTCGATTTGAGCATAATAATGTTAAAGATTTAGAAAAAATTTTAAACAAATACCCTAATCATAAAAAAATTGTTATAACAGAATCTGTTTTTTCTATGGAAGGAGATAAGAGTCCTATTGAAAAAATTAATGCTCTTTGTGAAAAAACAAATAGTTTTTTATACGTGGATGAAGCTCATTCAAATGGGCTTTTTGGAGAGAAAGGAGAAGGATTTTTAAAACAACTTTTAAGTCAAAAAAAAGAAAATTTAATTGTGATGGGTACTTTTGGGAAAGCTTTGGGAAATTATGGAGCTTATATTTGTGGGACAAAGGTTTTAAAACAGTTTTTAATTAATAAAGCAAGAAGCTTGATTTATACCACTGCACTACCTCCTAGTGTTATTGGGGGGACTCTAGCGGCTATTAATTTGATTAAAAAACAAACTTTTAGGAAAGATCATGTTATTAATTTAAGTCTTCATTTTCAAAAACTCGCAATAAAAGCAGGCATTCCTTTAATTCCAAGTCAGTCTCAAATCGTCAGTATTCTTACCATGTCTAATCAAAAAACAATTGCTTTAGCGACTTATTTAAAAAAAGAAGGTTTTTTTGCTGTTGGCATTCGTCCTCCAACGGTTGCTAAAAATAAAGGGAGGATTCGTTTAGTCTTTAATTATTTTCTTTCTATGTCAGATATTAAGAGACTGCTTGATTGTTTGTCTTATTATTTTAATCAAGCCTTATCCAATGCCTAGGTGGGTTGTGGTTTCTGGGTGGGCTTATGAAGCGGCTTTATGGCCTTCTTTTTCTTCTTTTCCTATTGATTTTTTTGATTTTGACACTTGGATGAATCTTTTAGAAAAGCAAAAAATAGCCCTACTAACGCGTGATGAAACTATCCTAATTGGTTGGTCATTGGGTGCTTTTTTACTATATCCTTATAGTTTTTTAAAATCTGTTAAAGCAAGTATTTTGATTAGTTGTGCTCAAACATTTATTAAAAGCGTTCAAAATCCTTATGGAATTTTACCCAACGCAATCGATCAAATGATTTTAAATTTAAAACAAAACCAACAAAACCTTTTAAAGATTTTTTATAAAAAAGCTTGTTTCCCCAATCAAAATTTTGATGGTTCTAAAAAAGAGTTTTCGCTTAAATCTCTTACTAAAGGACTTGATTTTCTAAAAGCAGTTTCTTTAGATAAACCACTTAGTAAAAAAACAATCTATGTGATTCAAGGAAAAAAAGATCGAATTGTTTTTTGGAAAGGAGCGAAAAAATTTGCTCAAAATTTTGGGTATCCATTTTTACTTTTAGAAACTTCAGGGCACTTAATCCCATGTTACGATTTTATTCTCTTAAAAAAAACCTTACAAAAATTTGAACACACTTTTTTTAGATAAAAAAACCATTGCAAAAAACTTTTCTTCTTCAGCTCAAAGTTATTTAAAACAAGCTTCCATTCAACAAGACGTAGGAAAAAGAATGATTCATTGGATTTTGAAAAAAAACTCCTTTCAAAAAATTTTAGATATTGGCTGTGGACCTGGTTTTTTAAGTTTTTTGCTTGCTTCTAAAATGAAGCACGGCTTTATTAAAGCCATCGATTTTTCCCCAGGAATGATTGACTATGCCAAAAAAAATTATTATCACCCTTTAATTGAATATTCCATTGAAGATATCGAATTTTTTAGTGAACCTGTTCTTTATGATCTTATTGTTTCAAATGCTTGTTTTCATTGGTTAGCAGATCTTGAAAAAACTTTTTTTGTTTTAAAAAAAAAACTTGAAAAAAATGGAAAGTTATTTTTTTCTCTTTACTTAGAAAATAGCTATCATGAAATAAGAAATATCATTAAAAGTTATAATCCTCTTTATCAAATGATTCATTCTTTTTATTCTCATCAAACAATTCTCTTTCTCTTAAAAAAACTGGGTTTTTTAGTTGTTTTTTCTTTACAACAAGAAATTATCGAACCTTTCGCTCATTATGCTGCTTTTTCAAAAAAACAAAAACAACTGGGTTCTTATAATATTTTTAAAAAAAATCAACAAAATTCTTTTTCTTATGGAGAAAAAAAAAAATTATTTTTTTTTTTAAATCAACAGTTATCTTCTCCTTTTACCATTACTCATCATCTAGGGCTTTATCAAGTTACTCATGCCTAAAATTTTTATTACTGGTACAGATACTGGTGTTGGTAAAACTCATTATTCTCTTTTTCTCATCAAACATTGGCTACAGCAATATGCCCCCAAAAAAATTGCTTATATCAAGCCTTTTCAAACAGGGCTTGAGCATGGTAAAAAAGATGCGGAGATGATCCTAAAAAGTGGGCTTCCAATTTCCAATATTTATACCTTAAGTCAATTTAAAATGCCTTCCTCCCCTCATTTAGCTGCTAAACAAGCTAAAACTTCTATTGATTTTGAGGGTTTGGCTGAAAAAACAAATCAACTCTTGAGAGACTATTCTCATGTGATTGTTGAGGGGGCAGGGGGACTGTTGGTGCCTTTAAATCATGAAAAAATGTTAATTGATTTTATATTAAATCTTTCTTTAGAAGTTATTTTAGTGTCTCGTTTGTCTTTAGGAACAATTAATCATACACTTAGTAGTGTTTTTTTGTTAAACTATTATGGGCTTAAGATTGTAAAAATTGTTCTTAACGAATACTTTAAATCAGACTTAAAAGAGATTAATTTGGATAACAAAAAAACAATCAAATCTTTTTCTGGAATAAAAACAGAGATTTTTTCAGAAATTAGATTTTAAAAAAAATATTTTTTTTAGGATAAATTGGTAGTATGAAAAATAAGAAGATTGAAAATTTTTTAAATAAAACAAAGTCTTTTTTTAAAGATCATCGTTACTTCATTGTTTCTTTATTGTGCTTAATTGTTTTATTTTTTATTATTTTACCTATTTGGCTTTGGTACAAAGAGGAAAAAGAAAAAGCACTTAGTTATGAGATTAACGGGTTAATTCAGCAGATTGCTAAAATTGAGATTAGACCTAAGATGCCTCTTATTGATGAAGATGCTGTGGAAAACGTAAAAAAAAAATTGAATGAAATTTTTAAAAAAAACTCATTTTTTAAAAATGCAACTAGATCTCTTTTTATTAAAGCTCACCTAGATTATCAACAAGGATATTTAGTAGAATCAAGAAACACGTACTTGAAAATTTTTAAAAAGAAAAGAAAAAATTCACTTGCTCCTCAAGCACTCTATTATGCTGCTGTCACCTTTATTGAAGAAGGAGAATATGAAAAAGCAAAAAGTCTTTTAGATCAATTTCAAAAATATTATAGTTCTCATTATTTCTTAGGCGAAGCCCTTATTTCTAAAGCGCTTACTTTAGAATCTTTAGGAAGATACGATCAAGCAGTTTCTGTTTATGGGGAAATTTTAAAACATCCTTCTTTAGATATTTATAAAAATAAAGCCACCAGGTCTCTTCAAATTTTAAAAGCTACCAGGTCACTTCCTTTATTAAAAGAGTCTCCTCCTGCTCAGCAAAAATCTCCTTTTAGTTTTAATTAAAAATTAATTTTTTTCAATTGAAGCCTTATCATAATTATTTTTTTGATTTAGATGGCACTTTAGTTGATACCATTGATTTAGTTGTTAAATGTTTTGAAAAATCTCTTGGTGAAAACTTTCAAATTAATAAATCTAGAGAAGAACTTTTACAATACGTAGGACTGCCTTTAAAAAATCAGTTTGAGTTTTTTTTAAAAGATATTTTAGTTCCGATTGATTATGAAGCTTTATGTCGTTTTCATATGGATTACCAGTTACAAATTTGGAAACAATTCATTCGCCTTTATCCGGGAGTTTTAGAAGCTCTTGATTTTTTAAAACAACATAATAAAAAACTGGCCATCGTTACTTCTAGAAGGCTTAAAACAACGACCTTGTATTTAAAAGAACTAGGTCTTTTTGATTTTTTTGACGTCATTATTACCCCAGAAGATACCAAACAACATAAGCCTCATCCAGAACCTCTTTTCAAAGCGTTATCTGCTTTAAAGGCAAAAGCAAACGATTCTCTTTTTATCGGGGATTCTAATTTTGATATGCTGTGTGCCAAGCAAGCGGGGGTTGATCAATATTTTGTTTTATGGGGCTTTGGAAAGGAAGCTAATCTTTCTTTAAAACCGACTTATATTAAAACCAATTTAAAACCTCTTTTTTATAAAGGCAAGTAAATAGAAAAAGTCGTTTGTTTTGTCTTAGATTTAAAAACTAATTGTCCTTTATGAGCTTTAATAATTTGCTCACAAATATACAGTCCTAACCCACTTCCTTTAGATTTTGTTGTGTAGTAAGGAGTAAAGATATACGGTTTTTGATTCTCTTTGATGCCGATGCCATTATCGATAATATCAATGATCCAAAAATTTTTATCATTTTCAAAATTTTTGATATAAGATTTAATCGTGATTATTCCTTTTTTACCAGAATTTTTTTCAATACTAAAAATAGCGTTTTGGATTAAATTAGAAAACACTTGTCTTAATTTTTTTTGATCGATTTTAAGGATCATTGGGTCATTTTTTTTAATCAAAGTATATTTAATAGAAGGGTAATGTTTTAAATAACTTTCAAGATCTTTGATTATTTCTTTACTACTGATTTTTTTAGGCTCAACATCTATTTTTTTTGAAAACTTAGAAAAATTTGAAATTAAATTTTCAATGATTTTAATCTCATCATTGATTAAATTAAAGCTTTCGTTTACCTCATTAAAGATTGCAAAATCTTTTTTAATCAGAGTATTTTGGATTTGATCCGTTGCTAATTTTAAAGGGGTGAGAGGATTTTTAATTTCGTGAGCGATTTTCATGGCGACTTCTTGCCAGGCTTTGATATGGCTTATTTTTTTAATTTGAATTTGGTTTTCTTTCAGTTTTTTTGCCATTTCTAAAAATGATTTGATGAGCTCTTTAATTTCATCAACTCCTTTTTTTTTGATAGACACTTTATAATTTCCTTTTGAAATTTTTCTTGCAGCATCTGTTAAAAGACTAATAGGCCCAAACACTTGATTTGAAGAATAATAAAAAATAATCACCCCAATGGAAAAAATAATGATATAAAAATAAATATAGGTAAATAAAAAAGTCTTTTTTAAAAAAGGTTTAAAAAATTCCAATTGTTTAATTTGTTGAAAAAGACTAAGAGAAATGTATACTTTTCTTTTAAAGCTATTGCCTAAATACGTGCCCCCTAAAATATATTTCACTTTTTCTCCTTGTAACGAAACAGGATATATTGCATAAACATACCCTTCTTTATAAGTGCTAAAAAAATCTTCTTTAGATTGAATCATTGTTTTTAAAGAATAAAGAGGATACGTAAAAGAAGAAGTGCTTTTAATCACAGAAGGTTGATAGGTTTTATTGTAAACAATGAGAACGTCAAGTGAAGAGGCTTTTAAATTGTTTAGTGGTTTTTGAGCGTAAGTAAAAACTTTGTTTTCATTTTTTATTTTTTCTTTTTTGATTTGATTTTGAATCGTTTTAATATTGCTATCAAGATCTTTAATTAGATTTTTATTAAAAAATAAATTGATAGAGCTTTCTAAAAGATGATTAATGAGAATACTTGAAGTAATTAAATGAATAAAAGTAATAAAAAAAAAAAAAGAAACAATTCTAAACCGTATTTTAGTTCCTCTTTTTTTTTTGAGAAAATCAAGAATAATTTGAAGAAGAATTAATATAATAATGTAGGTTAAAAAAAGAGGGATGAAGATGCTAAAAACAAGCAATCTTTGAGGAATGATTTTAATAATTTCAGGGGAAATAATAAGGTCTGTTAAAAGCTCAGCTCCATATAAAAAAATTGAGATGAAAAAAATTGAAATGAAAAAAATAAGATAAGAAGTAAAAGATATTTTTATTAATTTTAAATAAAAAAGTTTTCTAATTTTAAATAAAAAAATTCTTTTTCTAGCCAATTTAGATCCAACTTCCTATTTTATTTCCCATATAAATTTTTTGATTTTCGGTAATTTTTTTTTCTAATTTAAAGCTATTTTTTTCAAAAAGAAGAATAGTCGTTGATCCTAAATTAAAAACACCGGCCTCATCTCCTTTTTGGATTTTTATTTTGCTTGAGTATTGTTTTTCAAAACAGAGCTTTGGGGATTTTTTTTTAATCGATTCTTGATAAAAAGATGCATCATAAGATAGGGTAATGTTCCCGACATTTAAAGCACCTACAAGCACTAAAGCAAAATGACTTTTATTTTTTTCATAATGAATGACCACTCGTTTGTTTTGTGTATAAACATTATCAAAATGATTAATGGAAAACTTGTTAACAGGCAACAGTCTGCCGGGATAAAAAATAGTTTTTTTAATACTTGCTTGTAAAGGATGGTGAAATCGATGGTAATCGCCAGGAGCGAGATAAGTGGTCATATAAAATCCATCGTAGTAGTGAGTGGCTGTATTTTGATTTAATAGGTTTTCTAAACGATAGGTTTTTCCTTTGGCTTGGAAAAGTTTGTTTTTGTTGATTTTACCAAAAGAGCCAATGCACCCATCAGAAGGAGAAACAATAGATTCACTGCTTTGGTCAATCTTTCTAGCTTCTTTTTTGAGTTTTCTAGTGAAAAAACTAAGAATTGTTTCATAATCCTTAGTTTCTAAAAGTGCTTCTTTTGGATCTACTTTTAATTTTTTAATGAAGTAATGTTTAATGACGCCTCTAATAAAAAAACGAGGTTTTTTTATAGAAACTAAAAAATTAATAATAGGTGAAGCAATAGAAAAACTAAGGAAAAAAAGAATTTTTTTTTTAATAAACAACATTAAGACTTGATAAGGAGAGATTTACCCTTAAAACCATTAGTTTTTACTTTCCCAACTCTTGATTTTGATAAAGCAAATAATTTTCACTTTCTTTGATAAGTTTATAGTTTCCTTTGGCTTTCATCAAGTCTTTCATTAAATTTTGATATTCTTTTATATTTTTAAAGCTTCAATTTAGCCCTAAATAGTCTTTTTTTTGGACGATAAAGTAATCAATGGGTTGCTTTTGATAGCGTTTAATCTGCTCAGGGTATTTTGAATCAAGGTATTTTCCCCTAGCATATCCTGAAAACTCGTACCCAACAATAAAAAACGGCTGTATTGTGTGAGCGCTCATAATAGTGGCTTCTTTTTTAATGAGGCTTTTAATATTTTTTTCTAAATCCTTTCTTTTTGCCATTCCTTTTTTATCAATTATTAATTGGTACCCTTTGATTTCTTTTAAAACCATTTTGTCATACTTGTTTATAGCTGCTAAAACAAGGATAACAAATAAAAACTTAATCGTCTCCAATATTTTTGATTAACAAAGTGCCACAAATGCTTTATTTTTTTGGAATTTTTTTTTGAAGTGATAGTGTTTTTTAAGATAGAACATTGCAGAAACTTTTTCGGCTAGCATGTTTTGAAGAAGGGGTAAAATAAATAAAAGGATTTCTTTAGGGGCAAAAAGAGGTAAAAATAAAAAACTAAAAAAGACGATTATTATTGTATTTCGTCTTCCTTTGCTTAAAAGGAGTTTTTCAAGCCATAGGGGAGGGTTTAAAATCAAATTTTTTAAAACCTCTAGTTTGCTGTTTCCAAGATAGCGATAGCGGTCAATATAAGTTTCTGTAGTGTGATCTAAGAAAGTCGCTTGCCATTTTTGAATTAATAAAAAATACCCACTCGAAGCTATAAAAAGCAGGAACGCTAGTTTTCTTCTTTCTTTTTTAAAACAGAAGAGCCAAACGGCTACAAACGTCATAAAAAAAGGAACGTCTTCTTTGATCATACAAGCAAGAGCCCTTAAATAACAATCAAAAGATTATTTTTTAAGGTTTTTTTTTGGTGAAATACGTAAAATAACCCCAAAATAAGAGGGGTGAAAAACATCTCCATATGAAACTGATAATTCATACGATGAATAAAGGGTGCAAAAACAAAAAGCCCCCAAGAGAAATCGCCAAGGTGTTGTTTTTTAAGATTTTTTTTGATAAATAAAAAACAAGAAAAAAAGAAATCAAAAAACCTACATGCCCTAAAATAATTAGCACAACAGGGTCGTCCCAGAGTCTAAAAAACTGTCCGATGAAAAATAAAATAGGTGAAAAGTGATCCCCTAAATAATTTTCTCCTTTAGCGTCACTATAAAAATGCCCTTTCAAAGCAGCATTCCTTGCCACAACAGCAAATATCCCAAAATCAAGCCTACAATAGTTCATTGCATAATAGGACAGTAACTGTGCCACTAAAAAAAAGAAAAAACTAAGAATGACACTTATTGGTATCCAAAAAATAATTTTTTTTCTTTTTCTTGAGCTTTTTTAAAAATTGTTAAGCTAATAATTGTAAAAAATATTGTATCGATTTTAGCATTGATTAATCCTTATTATTTTTACCTTAGTCTTTTTAAAGGCTTAAGGACATTTTTTGTATCAATAATATCAATTCATGTTATATTGAAAAATCTTTTTTTTGTAACGCTTTACTTTGAAAGAGAGACTTTTTTTAGGTTATTTTTGATGAAAATAAATTTTTTTACTAAAAGGTTTATTCTATATTTAGCTTTATTTCTTTTTTTATTTTTTTTTCCGATGATTGTTTTTAAACCAATTTCTATTGCAGAATATCACTTTGCAAAATTTCTTCGTATTCCTCCTATGTCAGGTGCGAGTCTTTATATTTTTGGATTTTGGATAGGATTTTTAACTTCGATTCCTTTGGTGATTGAATTGACAGTTTTTTTTAGTCATCGTATTAAAGAACGAACCAAGCGTTTAGAAAAACTCAAAATATTGGCAAAACAAGAAAAAAATTTAAATAAACGTCTCAAAAAATCAAAAAAAATTTTATAATTTTTCTTTTTTTTAAAAAATCTTTTTACATTACAGATGGAATCTAACAAACGTTCTTTACTTGTTACCGCAGCACTTCCTTATGCTAATGGCGAGATTCATTTGGGACATTTAGTTGAGTATCTTCAAGCTGATTTTTGGGTTCGTTTTCAAAAAATGAGGGGCCATGAATGTCTGTATTTTTGTGCCGATGATACTCATGGGACTCCTATTATGTTAAGTGCCAAAAAACAAAACACTTCTCCCAAGGAACTCATTGAAAGTTATCGAAAAAAACACCTTAAAGATTTTATTGATTTTGAAATCGAATTTTCTCATTATGGTTCTACCGATTCTAAAGAGAATCAAATTCTTTGTGAGAGTGTTTTTGAAAAAATTCAAATCAATCAAAAACTTTTGAAAAAGCCTATTAAACAGCTTTATAGCTTAAAAGACAAAATGTTTTTGCCTGATCGGTTTGTCAAAGGCACGTGTCCTCGCTGTAAAGCTAGTAATCAATATGGAGATAGTTGTGATGCATGCAGTGCTACTTATGATTCAACGGAGCTCATTGATCCTGTTTCGACGATTTCAGGGGATAAGCCTGTTGAAAAAGAAAGTGAACATCTTTTTTTTGATCTAGCATCTTTTCAATCATTTCTCTTAAAATGGGTCTCAGGGCATACTTCTAAAGAAGTTTCTAATAAAATGAATGAATGGCTTAAATCGACTCTTAAACCTTGGAACATTAGTCGGGATCAACCCTATTTTGGATTTAAAATACCAGGTTACGAGGGAAAATATTTTTATGTTTGGCTTGATGCCCCTATTGGTTATATTGCTGCCACTAAAGAATGGTGCGATCAAAAAGGTCTTGATTTCAAAGATTATTGGAAGATAGATTCGCCTGTAGAGCTTTATCATTTTATAGGGAAAGATATTATTTATTTTCATGCGCTTTTTTGGCCTGCTTTACTTAAAGTCAGTCACTTTAAAACCCCTAACCATCTTTTTGTCCATGGCTTTCTCACGATTAATGGAGAAAAAATGAGCAAATCAAAAGGAACGTTTATTCAAGCAAGAGATTATCTCAATCATTTAGACCCTGCTTACTTGCGCTATTATTTAGCTTGTAAAATGGATTCAACGATGAATGATATCGATCTTAATCAAAATGACTTTGTTGATAAAGTCAATTCAGAACTTATCGGAAAAATTACAAACTTGATCTCTAGATCGGCTCAAATGCTTACTCGGTTTTTTGATGGCATGCTTGCTTCACTTTCAGATGAAGGAAAAAAATTATGTTTAGAGGCTAAAAAAAAAGCAGAAAAAATGGCTTGTTTTTATGAAAAAAGAGATTTTTTGAAAGTTCAAATAGAAATTAGATCCATTGTTGAACAAACCAATCGTTATTTTGATCAAAAAAAACCTTGGCAACTTGTTTCAAAAGAGAAACAAAAAACACAACAAATTTTAACTGATACGATTAATCTCTTTCGTATAGCCGCTATTTGTCTTCAGCCAATTTTGCCTACTTATGGTAAAAATGTAGCTTCTCTTTTTAATGAAAAGGCTTATAAGTGGTCAGATTTAGATAATTTTTTGGAAAATAAGCAAATCAATTCTTACAAGTCTTTAATGGTTCGAATGGATAAAAAGAGTGTCAAAATTTTTTTTGAAGAAAAATTGATTTATTAAATTTTTTTCTTTTTTTTTAAAATATAGGTTGATTGGGTTATAATTAATTGTAAATTTTTTATGTTATTAAGACCTAATAAACTTATTCGGTTCCTCGCTCATCGAGATGGAATTGTCAGAAGACGAATTGCTGATTATTTACTTCAGCATAGTGTTAAAAATAATTTGATTGTTGAGATGAGTTTTAAAGCCCTTTTTGGCTTTGGTTTAAAAAATAATTTAGCGATTCTATATCTTTTAGAAAATCAATTTTTACAAGTAGAAGATTTAAAAAAACTTCATCTTCTTTGGTTTGAAGCTAGAAAACAAAAATTGTTTCAATCTCTAGAACAAATCCAATCCATTTTTTTAGTGCAAGAAGATGCTTTTTTAAAAGAAAACAAGCATTATTTTTCGACTGATTTTATTGAAGGGCTTGACGAAATCAAGTGGAAAGAGTATCTTCAACCATTAAGTATTTTAGAAGAAGAAACAGAAGAAGTGCTTTGGGATAAACTCCATGTCTTTATCCAAAAAAATCAAAAATCTTTAGAGCAAATTGATATTTTTGAAGGCCAACTCATTATTGATGCATTAAAATCAAAATACACAGGTCGTTATCATCGAGATATTAAGTATTTTTTAAAAAATGCCTCTAAATCTAAATCTATTTTAAAAGCTTTTTTTTATGTTTTGCTCGTTGATAATCTTAAATTAAAAGATTTAGTTCCTTTTTTATTTAATCTTTATAAAAACGAAGCTTTTGAAGTGTTGTTTTCAGAAGTTTCTTTTACGATTGCTTCTTTTAATGATGAAACTTTTTTAACAGATGCTTTTGGTTATTATCAAAAAGCCTCTTCTTTTTCTAAAGAAGCATTTGCTTCTATTTTTGGTTTTTTTGCCAGTGAAAAAAGTGAATCTTTTTTATTAAATCTTTATAAAGAAGAAAAAAAACTTAAAAATCAATTAAATTTGTGCCTTTCTTTAGAAGATATTTTCTCGACTCACTTTATCCCAAAAGCGCTTGATCTTATTGAAAAAGGCTACAACCGTAGCGTGGTTGTTTTGGAAGAAGAGCTGCTTGTGTATGCAGCGGTTACAGGGGAGGTTATTAAAGATCTAGGGGAGTTTGCTGCTGAATATTTTGAAAGGAAAGATAAAAAAAAAAAAGTAGCCAAGCGTATTAATCAATTAAGCCCTAATAAAAAAGATTCTTTTCTTTTCGAGCAAGACTTACTGCATTATTCATCTAGAGTTTATACAGGTAGAAATAAACTTTGCCCTTGTGGATCAGGGAAAAAATACAAAAGCTGTTGTATGTTTTAGTTTTTTTAAATTACTGTTTTAAATCAAATTCACTTCTTATTTTTCCGATACTTTGTTTGTTAGATCACAAAGTACTATGAATTTTTTAAACAAAATAATTTTTCTTTTTTTTTTGTTAATGAGCGTTGGGTTTAGTCGAAAACTTGCTTATGTAGAAGAGTTTTATCGGCTTTATTATTTACCATCGTATTATAGTGAAGATGATTTACAGCGCAATGTTTTTTGGCTTCAAGTTGCACTCAAGGCACCGTTTTCACCCCCGATTCAAGCCTTGTGGGTTGCACAGACAAAAAAACAGTATGAAAAGTATTGTGTGTTGATGAAGATGCATATTCATTATTTAATGGTTAAAAATTTAGTTTATACGGCTGCTCGATTTGATAAGCATGAGCTTGCTTTTCATGATAAACCTTTTAAAAAAGAAATTTTAGAATCTTTAGCAGTAGCTCGTTATTATTATCAGTTTGGCCTTGTTTATTGGGAGCAAGTTTTAGTGTTTCAAAAAGAAGCTAGTGAAATGGGTTTAAAAACACGAGTTAATTTAGATTTTTTAAATGATCTTGCTTTTAGAGTAAGGACAAGAGAGCTTGATTATAAGCGGATTATTACAAGAAAAATTTTAGAATTAGAAAAAAAAGTTGTTTTTTATGAAAATTTATAGTTTTTTTGTTAAAAAATAGAAATTTAAGAGCTTTTAAAATAAAAACTCGATAAAGCTTGTTGACTTAAGTGATGTCTTATCTTATGATGGTTGTTGCCTTTTTTATTAATTTGAAGAAGGTTTTGATCTTTGACAAAAAAGAAGTAAAGTGAGAGTTATTATAAAAATAACTACTCAAAGGAAAGACGAAGTGTTTATAAAGCTTATAACAATTAAGGTTATAAATCCTTAGTTAATTCTAATTAATGAGTACAGAAATTATTAGTGCAAACTAATAATAACAATCAAACTTAGCAAAGCGTTTAATTAATTTTAAATGCTTTCAATAATGAAGAGTTTGATCCTGGCTCAGAACTAACGTTGACGAGACGTCTTAAGCATGCAAGTCGAGCGGCAGCACTACGGGTGGCGAGCGGCAAACGGGTGAGTAACACGTAGCTTATTTACTTTTCAGACTGGGATAGCTAGTGGAAACATTAGGTAATACTGGATAATGAGGAAACTTTAAAGGCGCGATTTGCGTCGCTGGGAAATGAGGCTGCGCTTTATTAGCTTGTTGGTGGGGTAATGGCCTACCAAGGCGATGATAAATAGCCGACCTGAGAGGGTGATCGGCCACATTGGGACTGAGATACGGCCCAGACTCCTACGGGAGGCAGCAGCTAAGAATATTCCGCAATGGACGCAAGTCTGACGGAGCGATTTCGTGTGAGCGATGAAGGCTTTCGGGTTGTAAAGCTCTTTTGGCAGGGAAGAAAACAATTTTCAGGAAATGGGAAGTTCTTGACGGTACCTGCAAAAAAAGTCCCGGCTAATTACGTGCCAGCAGCCGCGGTAATACGTAAGGGGCAAACGTTGTTCGAAATTACTGGGCGTAAAGCGTGCGTAGGCTGTTTTTTAAGTGGGTGGTGAAATCCCAAGGCTCAACCTTGGAACTGCCATTCATACTGAAAAACTAGAGTTTTTGATAGAGGTAGTAGGAATTTCTGGTGTAGGGGTGAAATCTGTAGATATCAGAAAGAACACCAATGGCGAAGGCAAGCTACTGGGTAAAAACTGACGCTGAGGCACGAAAGCCAGGGGAGCGAATGGGATTAGAGACCCCAGTAGTCCTGGCCGTAAACGATGTACACTAGTTTTATGGTTTTTTTTTAATCTATGAAACGAAGTTAACGCATTAAGTGTACCGCCTGGGGAGTATGCACGCAAGTGTGAAACTCAAAGGAATTGACGGGGGCTCGCCCAAGCGGTGGAGCATGTGGTTTAATTCGATGATACGCGAAAAACCTTACCTGGGCTTGAAGGTAATATGACAGCTGGTGAAAGCTAGTTTCTCTTCGGAGCATATTGCTAGGTGCTGCATGGCTGTCGTCAGCTCGTGTTGTGAAATGTTGGGTTAAGTCCCGCAACGAGCGCAACCCCTATTCTATGTTGCTAAGGCCCTTCGGGGCACAGGACTCTTAGAAGACTGCCTAGGTAAACTAGGAGGAAGGCGGGGATGACGTCAAGTCCTCATGGCCCTTATGTCCAGGGCTACACACGTGCTACAATGGGACGTACAAAGAGATGCAAGATTGCAAAATTAAGCAAACCTCAAAAAATGTCTCTCAGTTCGGATTGGAGTCTGCAACTCGACTCTATGAAGCTGGAATCGCTAGTAATCGCAGATCAGCATGCTGCGGTGAATACGTTCTCGAGCCTTGTACACACCGCCCGTCACACCACCCAAGTCAGTTTTACCCGAAGTCGCTGTACTAACCGCAAGGAAGAAGGTGCCGAAGGTAATATTGGTAAGGAGGGTGAAGTCGTAACAAGGCGACCGTAGCGGAAGCTGTGGTTGGATCACCTCCTTTAACGGATACTACATAGTAATGATTGCTTTTTTCTTTTTTGTTTAAAGATTTTTTTTTAATTATTTCATGCCTTTTTTTAGTAAAAGATTTTTATTTTTAAAAATTTGTTTTTTGCTTATTTTTTTTAGTTTTATTTTTCCTTTTATGGTTCTTGTTGTTACATTTCCTTTTAATGGAAAAACCATTAATGCATTATCTAAAAAAATACTTTATGCGACCCTCATAGAAAAATTAATTGATAAAAAAACCCCATTACAAACCATAAGAAATATTAGTGAATTGATAAACTTTAATATTTATGCTTCAGATTTGATTGATCGTAATCGGCATATGACATGGAAACTCAACTTAATAGGAGGTGGGAATGATAGATTTCTTTTAAGCGGTTATGGGCTTTGCGGTCATTTAGATGCTTTATTAATAACCTTCGTTAATCAAATTGGATTAAAAGGCAGGATTGTTGATATTACTTCTACCCTTCCAGGAGATGGTCATCAAGTGGCTGAAATTTACTTGAATGGGAAATGGGTGATGATTGATCCTTATTATGCTCTTATCTATGTTAATAAACAAACGGGAAAACTCTGCAGTGTTGCTGAAATTGCGAAGCTTGTGGATCAAGGTAAGGCGAGTTTGCTTGAAAATGTGTATTATCTTGATGAAGAAAAAGAGATTTATAACGAGATACCTCCCCTTCATAGTACTGTCTTGAGGCGATATTTTAACCATCCTCGTTACGGTAAAATTTTTAATTTTAAAACAATTTATTCAGTTGCTGAAAATCAAAAGGCCAGAAGGCTTGATAGGATTAAACAATGGATTGTAGAAATGATTTATTCTACTTTTGGTTCTTTATTTTTTTGGAATCAAAAATTTTTACCAGGTTATCGTTCTTTGTTTTTTAGTTTTTATTTGACTCAATTTGATAAGAACAAACATATCGACCAATACAAAATAGCAAAATATTGGTATTTTTTAGGGAAATATAAAAAAGCAGAGGTTCTTTTTCGAAAAATGATTCAAAAAAATAACCAAGAAGAACCTTATTATTATGATGCAAGACTTTGGTCTATTATGAACCAATATAAAATGGGTTTTAAAAAAGAAGCTGATAGGAATTTGGAAACGTTAATAGCAGACGTTGTTTTGTTAAGGTCTACTTTTAAAGAAGAAGATTTAATGAGTTCTGATGAAAAAAATCCCTATGGGTTTAAAGAAAAGGATCTTCCTTTGCTGAAAAATCTTTTTGAAATGAAGGCAAGGTGCATGAAAGCTTATTTAGATGCCCCTAATATTGAAGATCGATATCGAAAAATCATGGCTGAAAACATTGCTTTTAAGAGATATCTTTGGTAAAAATTTTTTATTTTTAAAATAAAAGATTTTTTTCTATAAAAGACTTTAAATTTGACTTTTATTTTTTTTAAATGTTATAATTTTTGGCTTTTCTCTTT
>CBDBHE010000007.1:515000-742916 GCA_965205605.1 Spirochaetota bacterium
TTTAACTATAGAAAATTATCTTAAAGCGGTTTATTTTTTTTCTTTTAATAAACAAAAAGCTTTTGTTGGGACTAGCGAATTAGCCAAACGTCTTAAAGTCAAACCATCTTCAGTTTCAAGTATGCTTGTTAAACTAAAAGAAGAGGGTCTTATCGAATATAAAAAATATAGTGGTGTTAAACTCAATGATAAAGGTAAAAAAGAAGTTTTGAAAGTCATTCGAAAGCATCGTTTATGGGAAACTTTTTTGTATGAAAAACTTAATTTTTCTTGGAGTGAAGTTCACGAGGTTGCTGAACAATTAGAACATATCCAAAGTGATTTACTCATTAATCGTTTAGAGCAGTTTTTAAACAACCCTAAAAAAGATCCTCATGGAGATCAAATACCCAATGAGGAAGGGATGTTAATTGAAAAAAAAGAAATATTGCTTTCTTCGCTTTTGGTTTTAGAGAAAGCAAAACTGGTTAGAGTGATTGAAGATAATAATGATTTTTTAAATTATCTTCAAAAAAATGATTTATTACTTGGGGCTAAGATTTTGATTTTAGAAAAAAATAGTTTTGATCATTCTTTTAAAATTAAAATCAATAATAAAGAAGAATTATTTATCTCTGATAAATCAGCCACTTCTCTTTATGTTGAAAAAATTTGATTTTTTTTTACTCGAATAAGAGGCTTTATCTATTTGTTAAAACAATAGAAAGGTTGGAAAAACATGAATTATCTAGCTCTTTGAACCTGACCAGAATAATTTTTGAGTGGTAAAATCGAGCTTGATTTTAATCTCTCTTTGCATTTTTTTTTTTGGTTTTTTTAGATAATAAATAATATTCTGATTCAATTATAAGGAGAAAGACATCTAGATGAGTTTATTTAATAAAAAAAGGAATTCCTATTATTTTGGATCCCCTAGGGGGCGGGAGCTTTAAATCTTAGGGTTCAAATAACCAAATATTTTTTAGAGAAATTAAAAAATGGAATTTTTAGGAGTTTTTGTTTTTAGTAAATAATCAAGAGATAAAAGACGAAATAAAAGATGTGGATAGGGTTAATCTATTAAAGGTCTTAAAACACTTAGTAATTAATGATTACATTTCCTATTTTTTGACCACTAGCTACATACTGATAGGCTTTTTTAATAGACTCCATTGGGTATTTTCTGTCAATAACTGCTTGAAAGGCTTTCTTTTTAAGAAGTTTATTGATAAAGTGAATGCTGCGTTTACAGCTTACGGGAAGGGGGAAGTAAACTCTTTTCTTACGTGTTAATTTTGTGATTAAAGGTAGGTAAAGATTTTCAGCACGGGGCCCGAGCTCAGACGAAATGTAAGCTCCTTTATCGAATAACAAATGCTTGCAATTTCCAAAACAGCTCTTACCTACTGTATCAAGAATGAAGTGATATTTTTCTTTGGTATCCTTAGTAAAATCTGTTTTGGTATAATCGATTACCTCATCAGCTCCTAACGATTTCAACAATTTGATATTTTTTGTGCTTACCACAGCTGTAACAGTGGCTTGATAATGTTTTAAAATCTGAACGGATGCGGATCCAATGGCACCCGTTGCCCCATTTACTAAAATCTTATCACCTTTTTTAAGCTTTATCTTGTTTATAAAATTATAAGCGTAATGAGCTCCTTCAGCACTTGCCACTGCTTGTTCATAGGTAATTTTGTTTGGGATTTTTACCACCGCTTTATTCTCTTGTAAAGTCATGTATTGTGCCTGAGAGCGTAAGCCTTCATCATTCAATCCCCAAACTTTATCACCTTTTTGAAATAAAGTAACTTTTTTTCCAACAGACTCAACTTGACCGGCAAAATCAGTCCCTAAAATGGGAGAACGTGGCTTCGTTAAGCCTGTAAAAAATCTAATCGCAAAAGGCCTTCCTGTGAGAATTGAACAGTCAGTCCTATTAACCGTTGTTGCATAAACCCTTATTAAAATCTCATCACTTTTGGGTTTTGGTTTTTCAAGCGCCTCAATCTTTAAAACATCTGATGAACCATACTTTGCTCTCGTAACAGCTTTCATTTTGTTAAAATTATTGTTTTCTTTTTTGGAAAGCATGTTGTAAATTGTCTTAAGTTATAGAAAATACACGTTTTTTTATTTACTATAATAAGCAAAGCTTATCATAAAAAGAATCAGCTTACAATAGCAACGATGCCCAAATTTTGTTTTGAAAGACATTAAATTTTTATGGGAGCTTAGAAAAATTAGAGAAATTAAAAAAACAAACATTATGATTTAATGATTGTTGAGGGAATATAGAGTTGTGACTGATGCGGTGGCGATGGTTTTGGCATTTTGTTGTGTCAAATGCCCTTTCTTTGAAGTGAAGAAAATTCATTATAGAATGAGTTTTAAAAATTAATTTTAAAAAAATAGCATTGTCTAAAAAAAAACCTATTATTTTAATTATTGCCGGTTCGGATAGTTGTGCGGGAGCGGGGATTCAAGCAGATTTAAAAATAGCGACAGCTTTAGGTTGTTATGCTTTAACGGTTATTACGGTGATTACAGCTCAAAATACTTTGGAAGTTAGAAAAGTGTTTCCACTTCCTAAGGAAGTGATAAGGGAACAATTAAGGGCGCTTATAGATGATTTTGATTTTGAGATTGTTAAGATAGGGATGTTGTATCATCTAGATGCCATTGAAGTGGTTTATGAATTTTTAAAACAGCATGGCTTACAGAAGAAAATAATTTTAGATCCGGTGATGCTATCTACTAATGGAGGTAAAGATTTATTAAAAAAAGAAGCTTTGGAATTGTTTGAAAAACAAATGCTCCCACTTTCTTTTTTGATTACGCCCAATATTAAAGAAGCAGAGGTATTGGCTAAAATGAAGATCAGCAGTTTTACTCATATAGAAGAGTCGGCTAAAATCATTGCAAATAAAACAAACGGGAATGTGGTTATCAAAGGAGGGGATTTTGAAGGGAGTGAGATGGCAAGAGACTTGCTTTTAAGGCAAGAAAAAATGGTGGCTCAAGGGGAAGTTTTAAAATGGGTGAGTAAGAAAAAAATTAACGCCCAAAATACTCATGGGACAGGATGCTGTTTTGCTACAGCCGTGAGTGCTTTTTTAGCAAAAGGATATGATTTAGAAAAATCGTTTATAAAAGCAAAATTTTTCATTCATACCCTTTTAAAAAATTCTAAAAAACATTCTTTTGGCCAAGGGAAAGGCCCTTTATATTAGAAGATTTTTTCTGATTTAAAAGAGCAAACAGCCAACTGTTTAGGAAGATTTTTTTTTGTTTTTCAAAGCTTGATTTCTTGCTATTGTTTTTTCAATGTAGCTAGCGGCATTGGGTGTTTTACAGTTGGTTTGGCCGTGATCGACGATGACTTTTCCAATTTTTTTGGCTGATAAAGTGGCTTTTTTTTGAAGGGATGGGTTTTTAATGCCAATGGCAATGAGGGCTGAGTTCATGGCGTCTTTTGTGCGATTGGGGCGATGGTGAAGAGTGGACTCGATGATTTTTAAATAATCTTCAAAGAAGACATTCTTTAAATTTTTAGAGTTTCTTGCTAAGTGAGCTAAAATCAACCATCCTGAACGACCCACCCATTCTTCTTTTGACTGAGACCATTGTTGCATTTTTTTTTTTGCAAAAGGGGTCTGGGCCACTAGTTTTGAAAAAGCATCACTGATCACATAATTACAAAGCGTTTTGACCCATTGATCTAGTGTGGCCTCTTTGATTTTTTTTGGATCAGCAATATAACAAGCTAAAATACAAGCATCATGGTTATGAGTTTTCCAAAGGGATTCTGCTAGAGTTTGATTTTGTTTAATTTGTTTTTTAAGTTTGTTAATGTTGGCGTAGCTAACACCAAATAGGTCATTGGTGACGCCGTGTTTTTTATAGGTTTTTTTGTTTTGTTCGGTGCCGAGCGTTTGTAATGTTTTAAAAATTTTCTTGAAATCCATGCTAATAAACTTTCTAAGTCGCTAGGGAAATTTAATCTGTTCTAATCAACTCTCCTTTAGCAAATTCACTCGTGTGAAACTCAATGATTTTTGAATAGGTAGATTCTTTTTTCCTTTTATTAAAGGCTTTAATGGCTAAGCTATAAAATTCTTTATTTTTAAGCCCTTTAAGGGTGTAACGAATACTTTTTTTGGAGTTTTTTTTATTAGGGTCATAAGGATCGGTATAAATGGTAATTTTTTGTTTTTCTCCTTTAAAATCACCTTGTTTGTAATAAATGTAATACCCTACAATATTAATATCAGAGCTTTTAGACCAAGAGATTTCGATTGATCCATCTTTTTTTTTATACCCTAAAATAAAAGGAGAAGTGGGGGGAGGGGTGATTTCATAATGAAGATCTAGTTTTTTAATGACGTAAGGCAAAAGAGAATATTTTTTTTTAATACTAATTTTAAATTGAGCATAATTATGATAATTAGGGATGATTTTTTTTAAAGAAGTGTTTAAAGGAACGTCTTTCCATTCGATTGTGGTGCTTTGAGAAGAAAAGATTTGATCACTAATGCGGTATTCAAATTTAGCGATAATGCTAGGGTCAATTTTATCAAAGGATACTTTTTGAATCTTACCATTAGATCCAGATTTGAAAACACGACTAATAAAAATAGATGAAATATTTTTATTAGGGTCTTGCTCTGTTTGTTGGTGGGCAGTGGTGTGAAAAGTAATTTCGTCTATTTTTCCAATGACTCCTTCTCCTAAAATAAGAGGGGCTTTATTTTGTGAGTCAAAGGCAGAGTAATAAATGGCTGAGCCTTCATTTGAATCTTCTGTAACGTATATTGATTCGATCACTTGATTATTAAGCTTTTTAGTGAGTTTGCCGTTTAAAGCATCAAACAATATTTCTAAACAATACCATTTATCAGTAATTAAAAAAGGACTTTTTTCTAAGATAATCGTTTTTCGCTTATTTTTAAATCGAAAAAAATTTTCTAAATGAACAATGATTTTTCTTTTTTTGGCATAAACAAGAAATATTTGAGGAATAATTCGTTTTGTTTTATTATCTAAAATAATGGATTGTTTTTTTAAAATATTAGACGAACCTATTAAAGAGTAAAAATAAAAATAACATTTAATCGTGTAACTACCATTGTCAATAGGATCAAGAAAAAAACGATGATGTGGGTTTTTAATTTTAACTAGATTGTCTTTAGATTTAAATTCTAAAGCAGATCCGCGGATTCCTTTTTTACTTTTTAATAAAAGCTTTGATTCAAAAATATTAGGATTTATGGTTTCAAAGTTGTAGTGAAGGAAAAAATAAGAATCTTTAACTTCAGTTGTTTCTGAAGTTAGTAAGTGCCCATTGAGTAAAATAAAATTACTTTTGCTGTGTTTATACGGGTTAAAGTTAGTGATAGAAATAATTTTTTTTTCAATTCCAAAAGAAAAAGTAAGTAAGTAAAAAAATAAAACAATAATAATTTTTTTCATTTTTTGTTAAAAGCTTGGGTTAAGATTGAAACGATAGTTTCTTTTTTTAAGAAATTTCTAAAAAATTCTGTACTTCCATAGTTAAAAAAGATATCAGCGACTTTTTCAAAATTTTTTTTATTTCTCACACCTACTTTGCTAAGGTTACTAATCACATTGCAATTTTTTGCCAAAGACTTAAGATGATTAATGGTTTGAGTGGAGTTTTGATTTCCTTGAGTGCTTGCATTGATTTCTTCTTTCATTATAATAGGGCCCAAAACACAACATGGAATTTCTTTGGTAATATGCTGATATACTGAACAAAAGGCTTCACATAATGGGATCAGAGGTCCCATTAATTTGGGTTGAAAAATAAAGGAAAGATATAAAGAAGCATAAAATAAATTATTTTTAACGGTAATATTATTAGGCTCTGTAATCAGTTTGTATAAGTTTTCACTGATAAGATCGATGGATTTTTTTAAAATAAGCATTTGATGGGGCTTTAAAGTTGTTGTTAAATAAATATTTGAAGCAATACAAATGGCAGCAAAAGCTGTTCTTTTAAGTTTTTCAAGGGAATTGTTTTTTGTAAAATCTCCATTTAAAAATGATTCTGTTGGATAAACAGGAAATTCAAAAATGAAATGTTTGATTTTTGTTTCTTCTTCAATAATAGAAAACATAGGGTTTGTTTCTGAAAAAGTTAAGTAATTAATAGGAACTTGTATTAGAGGCAGGGGTTCATTCAATGAAGTAGAGTAGATTTTATTTTTTTTTAGAAAAAAAATAGACGAAGAAATGGGATTATTTCCTAATAAAGCCACACTTTTTGCCATATTAGTGACATCATCATCTCCGATGCCAATGACAAAGCTTCCACGAGCTACTTTGGCAATTGAGGCAATTTCTTCGCATGCTTGTGAAGTAGAATAGCGATTAATATTATCAAAAATCATGGTGTTAATGTTGTTTTTTTGAAAAGCGGCTTCAAATTCTAAAGGAAGAGAGAGGTCTTTTGAAGCAATAATAATGGCATTTTTGCCGTACTTAAGGCATTCATTACTAATGGCAGCAGGGGATAGGTCGCCTATTTGAACTTTTGTGTTAGAATAAAGGATTTCTGTTAAATCATTCATTAGTTTTTAAAAAAAAATCTTTTTTTAGGGAGAATGTTGTTGTACTTATGGTATTTTAAGAGAAATCACTTTAGAAGTGATTTAAAGAGAGTGGTTGGTTATTTTATTAGAAATTTCTTTTAAAATTTCTTCTTTGATATCTCCTTGTTCATTAAAGTAATTTTTCATTTCTTTTTTTACTTTATCAATTTTATCTTGTCTTACATCATCATTTTTTTTTACGATTTGGATATAGGTTTCAATGGTTGCTTTTTCCTTTGCATCTTTTGAAATAGAAATACTATCAGATACTTTTGGAATTTGCTTTCTAATGATATTTTTAGAGCTTGATGTAGAAAGAATTTTTTTAGGTTGGTTAACCGGATCTATAGTCATCTTATATTACTCCTTATAATCATTATCGTCAATCGCTACCTAAACTTAATTTCTTTTTTAAATTATTAATAATAACAACAAACTCGCCTTTACAAGTTAGATTTTCAAACGTAGTCTTTAAAAAAGATACTTTTCCTTTAATAATTTCTTCATGTTTTTTTGTTAATTCTCTTGCGATAACCACTATTAAATTCTTATTATAATTATTTAAAATTTCAAGTAAATTTTTCATTCTATAAGGAGATTCATACAAAACGATTGTTTTTTTTTCGTTTTCTAAAATTTCAGTTAATTGGTTTTCTCTTTTTTTCTTTTTATTGGGTAAAAAACCTATAAAAAGAGTGTTTTTACTTGAAAACCCACAAATAGAAAGACCTGTACTAAGCGAACAAGCTCCTGGAATGGGTGAAATAACGATGCTATTTTCATAACAATAATTAATAATCGCAAAACCAGGGTCTGAAACATTAGGAGTGCCGGCATCACAAATCAGAGCTATTTGAGAATATTTTTCAAAAAGAGGTTGGAAATTTGTGTTTTTTTTTTCTCGATAACTATTGTAAATTAACATTTTGTTATTGATTTCATAATGTTTTAAAAGCTTTCCGCTGACTCGAGTATCTTCTGTTAAAATCACATCACTGTTTTTTAAAGTTTCAACGGCTCGGTAAGTCATATCTTTTAAATGACCAATGGGAGTTGCAATGACATACAATATTTTTTCTTTAAGCAAGGGTATTTTTTTAAATTTGGAGTTTATTTTTAAGATTATTATAAATAAACTCCAATGAATCTACTAAGGCTTGCCAAGAAGCTTCAATAATATTTTCTGAAATCCCAACGCTTCCCCAGTCAGTTTCTCCGTCTGTTGAACGAATAAAGACTCTTACTTTTGCGGAAGTTGCTTTTTTTGCATTTAAAACTCGTACTTTGTAATCAATGAGTTTAATTTTACGCAAAAAAGGATACCGACTTTCAATGGCATTTCTTAAAGCTTTATCTAAAGAGGCGATTGGTCCGGTTTCACTTCCTTTTCCTTGGTAGATTTTTCCATTGACTTTAAGTTTGATTTTTGAGCTTGTTTCAATGGTATTTTCTTTGGTTTTAGAGGAATTTACTTGATAATTAATAAATTTAAAAAGAGGTTTGTATTGTTTAATGACTTTTCTAATGAGTAATTCAAAAGAGCCTTCTGCAGATTCATATTCATAGCCTTCTTTTTCCTTTTGCTTAAGGATAGTGGCAATGGTTGTAATTTCCTTTGATTCTTTTTTAAAGCTCCCAAATTTGTTCATTTTATAAATGATCGTTGATTTACCGGCAAGTTCACTGAGTAAAATACGTCTTTTATTGCCGACGAGTTCACCGTTGATATGTTCCATAAGTTTGGCATTTTTGATGATAACATCAGCATGTTGGCCTGCTTTATGAGCAAAAGCACTGAGACCGACATAGGGTTGTCTTTCATCGGGAATGATATTGGCAATTTCTGCAATGTAGCGAGAGACAGGGGTGAGTAATTTGATAGATTCTTCATCAAAGATTTTTTTATTTGTTTTAAAATGAATGTTGGGAATAATGGTACAAAGATTTGTATTGCCACAACGTTCCCCCCATCCATTCATGGTTCCTTGAATTTGTTTCACTCCATAATCTAAGGCAATCAAAGAATTACTAACGGCAATCCCCGTGTCATTATGTAAATGAATGCCTAGAGAAATCTTTTTAATTTCGTTTACTTTTTTTAGGATTTCAACAAACAGTTGGTGAGAGCAACCTCCATTTGTATCACATAAAACAACGGTATCAGCTCCTGCTTGATAGGCAGTGTTGATGGTTTTTAAAGCATAGGTAGGGTTATGTAAATAACCATCAAAAAAATGTTCGGCATCGTAGATGACTTCTTTGTTGTGTTTTTTAAAAAAACTAACCGATTCATCAATCATTTTTAAATTATCTTCTAAACCAGATTTAATGACTTCGATGACATGCTTGGTAGAAGATTTGCCTACAATAGTCACCACAGGGGTTTCTGCTTGTAAAAGAGCTAAAATATGGGGATCGGTTTCAACTTTATTACCTGATTTTTTAGTGCTTCCAAAAGCACTTATTTTTGCATTTTTTAAATTAATTTTTTGAATTTCTTTAAAAAATTGTTTTTCTTTTTCATTAGCAAGAGGAAATCCTCCTTCAATATAGTTGATGCCAATGGTGTCAAGAGCTTTTGCAACATTAATTTTATCTTCTAAAGTGAAGGAGATTTTTTCTCCCTGCATCCCATCTCTTAAAGTTGTGTCGTAGATTTCTACTTTTTTCATTTATTTTATTGTTTAATTTTTTACTATTGTAACTTGCTTTATCTATTAGTAACAAATATTAAATAAAAATTTGTTGCTTTAATTATTTTTAAAATTTACGACAATATCTTAATAAAGACTTAAAAAAAAGATACGATGTCACCTAAAATTATTGCTTTTGTTGGTAAAGGGGGAGAGGGAAAAACTCTTGTCGCCATTAACACGACGATTTCATTAGTGTATCTTTCTGCTTTGAGTAAAAAAAAATCTTTAAAAGTTTTGTATATTGATTGTGATATTAGTTTTTATAAAAAAAATACTAATTGGCAAATTGACACACCATTGTCCTTATCTGATTTTTTTAATCATAATGTCCCTTTAAAAGAAATTATTCAAGAAAAGAAGTTAAAAATTCAAAATCATGAATGCAAAGTCAGTATTTTACCAGGTCGCTTTGAAGCCATTGAAAATATAAGTAAAATCAAACTCTTACAAAGCAAGCTCAATGATTTAAATTATGATTTTTGGATTTTAGATATTGGGGCTGGTATTAAAGAGGGGATGTTTGAATTTGTGAATTTGGCTTCTGATATTTTTTTTATTACTCAAAATAATGTTCAGTCGATTCGCTCTATTGTTGACATTCTTTCGTATGTTTATTTAAAAAATCCTTTAGCAAGGAAGTTGATGATTGTTAATCGAGTCAACTTTGAAGAAGAAAAAAAAGAGTTGCTTAAAACCATTAGCAGCGATTATAAAGACAATCTTTCTATGAGAGATTTTTTTACTTTTTTTGAAACCAATAAAAATCAAATGGAAGGTCAACTTGAAGATACTAGAAAATGCTTAAAAGAATGTCTTTTTCAGAGAACCATTAACTTGCCAGAAGAACACATCAGTCCCATTAAACAAGGAAAATTAGGAGACTTTCTTTATCATCAAAAAGATCTATTTGATGATAAGTTTGGAATGGTTTTTGAAGCTGATTGGATACAAAAAAAAAAAATCGGCCATCAAGAACTTTTAGAAGTAACCCATAAGCTTTTTTTTAATGAACATTTCCTTGATCCAGAAGGAGCTTGTTTTATTTATATTGCTTCTAAGCTTTTTTTTTCTCGTTCTATTTGGGATCAATTTTTTAATTTAGAAAAATTATTTTTAAAAATTTTTAAAAAAAAAATGAATAAAAATAATCTTCGTTCAAAAAACTCGCATCAATTAGTTGATTATTTGTACTTGATGCCTTCTTTTCAGCACCTTTTGCCTAAAATCAAACTTTTTTTAGGATCTAAAGGGGGTATTGGTAGGACTCTTTGTCTTTCTTCTGCTTTAGATTTACAAAAAGATACGAAGAAAAAAATCTTAGTCGTTGATTTGTCTGTTTTTAAAGGATCAAATTATTCAACTATTTTACATTTTTTTAATAATGTTTTAGATACTTCTATTAAATCTTTAGTCGAAGGCGGTAGCCTTTTTTCTTTAAAAACACAACAAAAAAGTAAAAATATTGATTTATTTACTTTTAACCCTACCGTTCAACTAGAAGGAAGGGCGCATTGGTTTTTAGATCTTTTTATTAGTAAACTTTATGAAATCGATAAGAAAAAAAATTATGATTTAATTATTTTTGATTTTCCTTCTGGTATTGATGAGCGAAGTATTGTTTTATCAGCAGCTTGCTCGAATGTTATTTTAGCTCTAGACACTCATGACGGAGAATCGTATCAAAAATTTTTTCGTTATATTTATGAAATGATGACTTTTTTAAATAAAGTAGAAATTGAAAACAGAAAGCCTCTTAATTTTATTCTCTTATTTCTAAAAAGTAAAAAAGATTATTCTAGTAAATTAGGGCAATTAAATAAAATTTTAGATCAATACATTAACAAACACTTTAAAACAGATTTGATTTCAAAAAAAGGTGTTTATAGTTTGAGTTTTTTAAATGAAATAAGGGCTTCTTTTACTTGTGGTGGTTATGAAGCAGGAAAATTAATCCCAACTCGTTGGTTAAATGAGAGTTCTATTTTTATTGAAGAAGTTAAAATCATTAAAAAGGTTTTTGGCTTATAATTGTTTGAAAGGAAAATAAAGTGCTTCGTTTATTTGCAATCTCAGACTTGCATGTTGATTATCGAGAAAACAAAAATTGGGTTAATGCACTTTCTAAAAAAGATTATCAAAATGATTTTTTAATTCTTTCAGGAGATATTTCTAGTCGTTTTTCTCTTTTTAAAAAAACACTGGATCAACTCAATCATCTTTTTAAAAGTGTTTTTTTTGTTTTTGGTAATCATGATCTTTGGATCGAACCCCCTTTTACAGACTCTCTTGAAAAATGGTTTTTTATTAAAAAAGATCTTGAAAAAATGGGTATTATTTTATCGCCGTATTTCTTTGAAAGTATTTTTTTTGTGCCTCTTTTTAGTTGGTATGATTTTTCTTTTGGGTCTTTAAACGAACCATTAGTTAAAAAATGGACTGATTTTAAAAAAATCAAATGGCCAGGTAATAAAAAATATCATGAAATAACCAATTATTTTTTGAAGGAAAATCAAAAAAATCTTTTAATTTATCAAAAACGTTTTTTAAAAACAAACAAACAAACCCTTAAAAAAGTCATTACATTTTCCCATTTTTTACCAAGAATAGACTTATTACCAAGTCCAATGCCTAAAATGATTGTGCAACTTCAAAGTGTTTTAGGGTGTCAAGGCATTGAAAAACAAATTAGGCAGATCAACTCTAATCTTCATATTTATGGTCATTTACATGCTTATCAGAGTGCGTTCTTTGAAGGAGTGCACTATCTTAATAGTGCTTTTGGATACCCTAGGGAAGCTCATTTAACAAAAAAAGCTCTTTTAGAAATTAATGTTTAATTTTTTTTTTGTAATTTTTTTATATAATTTAGAATCAATAAGATTGGTATAATTTTTTTCATTTAGTTGATTTTCAATAATATAAAGGGTTAACATTTTTTTTGTGACTTGAATTAATTTTTCTTTTTTCCAATTTGTATAAAGATAGGAATCAATTTTAGAATCTTTAATTTGGTTCTTAATGGTTTTTGTTTTTGGTATTTTTGTAATAATGATTTTTCGAGTGTCGTGATAGCGGATGTCCCAATAAAGCTCTGCAAAAGAAGAAATATTTTTTTTCTTCAGTCGCTCATGATCACTAATGATAAGACCGATCGTGTTTTTATTATTTGTTTCATAAAGGCTTTCCATAAAAGAAAAAACATTTTCTACATAGCTAAACTCATAAATATTAATTTCGTTTTTAAAGCAATCAAGGGCTTTAATCAGTTTTTTTAAACCTATTTCTTGACGATTAATGCAAATAATATTAATTTTTTTCATTTTTTTTTAAAAAATCTCTTATTCTAAGATAGTCATTTTCACTAAAAAATGGAAGATTTATTAACTTTTTTTTTTCACAATTTGCAATATTTTTAATAGAATTAAAATTCTTTAATAAAATTTTGATTTTTCCTTTCCCTAATCCTTTTATTTTCAATAAAGCACTTTGTAAATTTTCTTTATCTCTTTTGCTAATGTGGCTTTTATTGGTAAATCGATGGACTTCATTTCGTACTTGAATTAAAAAATTCAAAGCAGGGTTATCAATATTGAGCTGTAGACCTTCTTGTTTTTTGGGGACATAAATCATTTCTTCTTTTTTTGCCAAACTAATAATTGGTTGTCCTTTGATGCCAAGTTGATCTAAGCTTTTTTTTGCAGCACTTAATTGTCCCTTTCCTCCATCAATTAAAATCAAATCAGGTAATGGTTTTTTTTCTTTTAAAAGACGCTGATATCTTCTTAAAACAGCTTCTTCTATGGATATAAAATCATTTTGTGTTTTGCTGGATTGGATATTAAAAAGACGGTAATTGCTGACATCTTTCTCTCCATTTTCAAATCGAACCATTCCTGCCATAATCGCTTGAGAAGCGGTATTGGCAATATCGAAGGCTTCAATGGTTTTAGGTTCTCTAGGTAGTTTTAAAAATTCTTTTAAATACTTTCCAACTCTTTTTTTTTCATTTCTTTTGATAGCTTCATGAAAAGAAACCTTTGCATTAAGATGAGCTAAATCTAGCAGTCTTTTTTTATTTCCTTTTAAAGCTTGGTTGATTTCAATGTGATTAGATTTAAAATTTTTTTTAAAAATATCTTTAAGAATTTCTAAAGTAGTTTCTAAAAAAAATGGTTCAAAAGGAGTGATGATTTCACCAATAAATTCGGTATGATTTTTTCGATAATAGTCTAATAAAAAGTGTGAAAATACCCCTAAAATGATTTTTTGTTTATCATCTTCATCTATTGTTTTTAAAAGAATAGAGCTTTCAAATTCGTAATTTTTTTTATCATATAATTTTCCGTTGCGTATTTTAATAAGAGCGATTATCAGCAAGTCTTCGTTAATTGAATAATTAAAAATATCCATATTATTTTGAGCGTGAGTGATTTCCAAGCGCTTTAATTTTAAAGATTCTAAAGTATCGATTCTTTTTTTAACGATGGCGGCTTTTTCATAATTAAGCTCTTTAATGTCGGTTTTCATAGTTTCTTTTAGTTGTATAACTAGCTTTTCGTGATTGCCCTTTAAAATAGCAGTGATTTCTTTTACCATTTCATCGATTGTTTCTTGTTTTATATTTCCTGTGCAATAATCTAAGCACAACCCTACATGAAAATAAGTACAAGGTTTAAAATACTTTGGAAATCGTTTTTGACGACACTTTTTTAAAGGATAAAGAGAGTGAATTAAATCATAAGTTTTGTATAAAGCAGATAAGTCCGTAAAAGGTCCAAAATAAAGCCCTAAATTTTTTTTAATTTCTCTTGTTTTAAAAAGCCTAGGAAAAACTTCTTTTGTTGTTAAACATAAATAAGGGTAAGTTTTTTGATCTTTTAATTGAATGTTATAAAAAGGTTTAAATTGTTTGATTTGGTCATTTTCTAAAAGAAGAGCTTCTTTTTCGTTTTTAGTAATAATAATTTCGATATCTTTAATTTTAGCGACGAGATGTTTTGTAAAGGCTCTAGTGTGGTTGGAAGTGAAATAAGATTGAACACGATTTTTTAAGTTTTTTGCTTTTCCAATGTAAAGAATCTTTCCTTTTTGATCAAGCATTTTATAAATGCCGAATGTTTTAGGAAGATTTTCTATTTTTTTTTGTAATTTTAAATTGGGTTTAGAAGTATAATTTTTGAACAATTTTTCTATTGTAATCGTAATTAAGACGTTCTTTATTTTGATAAAAATTGGTGATTGTTTTATAACAATCACCGGGGATAAAACTTAAGTAAGAAAGGACTCTTGTTGCAATTTTTTCATTGGTTAATTGGTTCATTTTATGAGTTGATTTTTGAGAAATATTAGGGGTTGCTTGGGAGATTTCTAAAAACCAGTTTGTGATGGCTTTGACTAAAAAATGAGCATAATCAATATAATACCTTCGATCATCGGTGCTCGTGGTTCTTTTTACTGTAAATTGATGATGATTAAAAATAGCGTAAGCTTCGCTATAAATGATTTCTAAATCTTTTGGAAGGGAAGGTGCTTTTTTTTTAAAAAAAAATTCTTGTTCTTCTAAAAATCCTTTAGAAAAATCGGGATTGTTTTTTATTTTTGCATAAAAAATATGAGCAAGACTTGAAGGATACAATTCAGTTGTTTTTCTATAAGTTTCGATAACTTTTTGACTAATTTTTATTTGTTGTTCTTTTTCTATGTTAGGTAAGGCTTTAAAAAGAGTGTTTTTAAAGTTATCAATATTGGCTTCTATTTTTTCTATACTGAAATGGATCGATTTTTTTTCTTTAATTATTTCTAAAAAGCTTTGCTTTTTTAATTTTTGAATAATCTCTTTTATTAAAGCTAATTCTAAGTTTAATTGTTCATTAAATTTTTGAATAGAGATTATCCCTCGAAAAAAGTTAAGTCTTTTAGTAGGTTTTAAATATTGGTGATAAATATTTTCTCTTAACACAAGAAGATTTTTTTTTTGACAAATAATGTTTTTTTCTTCTTGAGTTAATTCTATTAAAAAAGGAGTTTGATTTAGAAAAAAAATAAATTGATTGGATATTTTTTCTTTTTTTTTTATTTCTGATAAAGCTTCATAGATAAAAAGAGGGTTTGTTAAAAAGAGCAGCATGATTTTTTTAAAGCATTTTTTGATGGTAGCTGCTGAGTCGAGTTGATTTTGTTCTACTTTGATTTCTTCCAAAAGGATACCTCTAAAGTTGAGGGGTTAAAAGTAACAAAAAAAGATTAACAAAAACAAGCACGACAAAAGAACCTATTGTAATAATAGATAAATATTTTTTAGTTAAACAATCTTTCATCTTTAGTAAATAATAAAAGACATAAAAAGGAATGAAAAGGATTAATAAGGCTTGATGAAAGCGTTTTTCTTTAATTTTTAAAAAAAAAGAAATTAAAATCCCTAACAGGATAGAGAAAAAAGATAAATGATAAATGAATTTTAATAGCATTTAAAATCTTACCATTTTTTTTATTTTTTTGAAGACTTATTTAATTCATTTGAGCCATTTTTTAAGAAAAAAAAATCTTTTTTCCTTTTTTCGATGAAGTTCTTATTTGAGTAAAAAGGTTTATAGGGTAAGCTTGATTGATCCCAAAAGGGTTTTTTTGAAAAATCATGAATCCATTTCGAATATTTTTATTTTTAAAGCTTCTTTTACTTTGCTTTTTTTTTACCAATGCTTATCCTTATAGTGGTGAAGAGATTTATAATTTAATTAAGTCAGGGCATCAAAGGATTTTTCCGAAACAATTTAGAGCTACCGTTGATTCACTTTTAGTCACTAAACAATTAGAAACGATTCCAAGAGATAAAGTGATTTTTGGAAAGAGGCCTTATGTTCAGCTTCTTTTTAAAGAAAAGCTTCCATTAAAACTAAAAGTAAAAAATGTAGAATCTTACTATAAAGATTTTTTTGAAGTGTATGAGGCGATTTTAATTCGTTCGGGGTTCTTTTTTGGAGTTAATCAATTTTATACAGCAGCTTCTTTTTTAAAGGCTTACCGTCTTGTTTGGGATGCGGCTCAAAAGAGGGTGCAAATTTTTGAAAGAGAAGAGTTACCAGGGGATTATGGATTTTTTTATGTGGATGAAAGTTTTAAAATCATTCGAAGTGAGTTTTTTGAAAATAATAAAAAAATAGGAGAAATTAAGTTTGTCCATAAAAAAATTAAAGAGTTTGTTGTTATTGATACCTTATCGATATGGTTTTTGGAAGAGGGTACTCATAAAAAAATTACTTTTGATGTAAAGCTGAGTCGTTTTGATTTTTCTTTTTTTTCTTCGGTTTTATTTGATTAATTGTGATTAAACTCATTGCTTCTAATAAAAAAGCGTATTACAACTACTTTATTAAAGAAGAGTATGAAGCGGGCCTTGTGCTAACAGGGGGAGAAACAAAATCGGTACGTCTTGGTCGAGTAAGTCTTAAAGAATCTTATGCTCATATTTCTAAGTTTTTTGTCCCAGAAATCATTAATTTGAATATCAAAGCTTATGAACAAGCCACTCAAATGGAAGTACAACCTAAAAGAATAAGACGACTTTTATTGCATAAAAAAGAAATTAAAAAACTTCAAGAATTAATTCAGAAAAAAGGTTTGACGTTAATTCCTTTAAAGCTTTATTTTAAAAATCAATGGATTAAAATTAAGATTGGGGTTTGTGTAGGGAAAAAACTTTACGATAAGAGAGAAAGCATTAAAAAGAAACAAATTGAAAGAGAAATTCAATCAGAAATAAAAAAAATTAAAATAAAATAGTTTATTTGACTATTTTGATCATTTCTGTTATACTCATTTACCTAATATTAAGTAATTTCACTTTTTTATTTTTATCCAAAGCTCTTAAAGATTTTTTTTTGATTAAGTAATTTAGCAAATTAATTTTATATTGTTAATTAAGGTTAATAAAAAAATAAAATTTTTGATTTTAAATAAAATAAGTAAGTAAATAGTTTTTAAATTGAAGGAAAAGTTTCAAATGGGATCTTCTAGTGGAAATTTTAAGAAATCAAAACCAAGGTTTCGTAGTCATCCAAATAATAATTTTAATCATAAGAAGAAAGAAAACTATGTAGAAGTGATCCCACAAGGCAAAAATGCTTTAGAAGGCAAGCGGATTTATCTTGATGAACTCAATCGAAAAGATATTCGTGAGCTTGTGCAAATGGCGAAAGATTTAGGGGCAAGTACTGAAGGAGAAGTCACTAAGCAAAAAGTGATTTATAAGATTCTTGAAAAGTCAATTACTAATAATGATGTGGTTATTTATGCTACTGGTGTTTTAGAAAGGCTTTCAGAAGGTTATGGATTTGTTCGTTCTGTAGAATATAATTATTTACCGGGCTCGGATGATATTTATGTTTCTCCTGCTCAAATAAGGACTTATAACCTTAGAACAGGAGATACTATTTTGGGTCAGATACGACCCCCTAAGCCGAGTGAAAAATATTTTGCTATGTTGATGATCCATGAAGTTAATTTTATTAAGGTTGATGATTTAAAAAATCGTGTTTCTTTTGATTCGCTTACACCTTATTATGCCACTTCTAAGCTTTGTTTAGAAGATCTTTATAATAACTATGCCACTCGAATGATTGATTTGTTTTGTCCCATTGGAAAAGGACAAAGGGCTCTCATTGTTTCTCCTCCTAAAGCTGGAAAGACGATATTACTTCAAACAGTTGCCAATGCGATTGCTAAAAATCATCCAGAATGTTATACGATTGTTCTGTTAATTGATGAAAGACCAGAAGAAGTAACTGATATGAAGCGTAATGTCAAAGCAGAAGTCATTTCTTCAACTTTTGATGAACCAGCGATTCGTCATGTCAATGTTGCTAAAATGGTCATTGAAAAAGCAGAAAGATTAGTTGAGAATAAATATGATGTGGTTATTTTACTTGATAGTCTTACTCGTTTAGCGCGTGCTTATAATCAAGTAGAGCCTGCTTCAGGGAAAATTTTATCAGGGGGAGTTGATTCAAATGCCCTTCATAAGCCTAAGCGATTTTTTGGAGCTGCTCGTAACATTGAAGAAGGTGGCTCGCTTACTATTATTGCAACTGCCCTTATTGATACAGGTAGTAAAATGGATGAGGTTATTTTTGAAGAATTTAAAGGGACTGGTAACATGGAGCTTTTGCTTTCAAGAAGAATTTCTGAAAGACGTATTTTCCCAGCGATTGATATTCGTCGTAGTGGGACAAGAAAAGAAGAACTCCTTTTAGGCGAAGCGGTGATCCCTAAAATGTTTGCTCTTAGAAATGCTTTGGCTACTCTTGATGAAATAGAAGCCATTGATTTGGTTTTAAGTAAAATGAAAATGACCAAAGATAATGAAAATTTTTTGAAAGCCATGAATTCTTCTAGCTAAAAGGAAAAAAATATTATGTTTCAAATTGCTCAAAATTTAATTGAAATCTTTTTTAGAATTCTTTTAGCCATTACTTTTTCTTGGGTTTTATTTAAGTCTTCTTTAATTTTATTTAATTTTTCTATTGAAAAAGAGCTTAAAAGAGAAAATAAAGCCATTGCTTTATTTTGGGTAGGGTTTTTAATTTTAATAGGCCTTATTGTTTCTTTATTTAAAGGAATTTAAGATTTATTAGATTTTTTTTATAACTTTTTTTAAAGAAGTATTTCTTATGAAATTTGTTTATGAAAAAGGTCGTAAACACTCAGGTAGCTTTTTTTAAAAGAAGAGCAATGTTTTATTAAATTTGATCATAATCAAATTGATTTTTTTTTCACCAACTCATTTTGCTATAGGTCTTTTAGAATTTATTTTAAAACATTATGATAAAATCCTCTATGGGTGTCTTTTTTCTTTTTATATTGAAAATTTTTCTAAGTTATTCTCTGTTAAAAATAAAAATTTGATTAGTCTTTTTAAAAAAAGGATTCAAAAAAATTCTATTGGTCATCATTTGAAAGCTATAAAAAATTATTTATTTTTGTAAGGAAATCAATTTTTTTATATCAAAAGAAAAAAATGGAATGTGTAAAGCCTCTGGTAGAAAGGTATCAAGGTATTTTTGATCATTATCTTAATTTTACTTAATTTTCAAAAAAATAAAAAATAAAAGATGAAAGATGAAAGATGAAAAAGATGAATAAGTGGTTTTATGAAAATACTTTAAGGTGTGATTACGCCATGGTAGCAGGAGGCGATGAAGTAGGGCGAGGGTGTTTGGCAGGGCCTGTTGTTGCCGCTATTGTTTGTCTTGATCCTAATAAAATAAATCTTGAAATTGATGATTCTAAAAAACTTTCAGAAAAATTAAGAAACCAACTGTCTCTTTGGATCCAACAAAATGCTTTTGATTATGGAATCGGTCTTGCAAGTCCTAAAGAAGTGGATCGTTATAATATTTTTCAAGCTACAAAGCTTGCTTTTTTAAGAGCGTATCAAAAAATTTCTTTAAAAATTGATTTTTTACTTTTAGATGCTCTTTTTGTTTCTAAAATACCTGTTAGACAAAAAGCTTTGATTAAAGGAGACCAAAAATCTTTTTCTATTGCAGCAGCTTCTATTTTGGCAAAAGTTTATCGAGATAACTTGATGAAAGGTTATCATAAAAAATATCCCTTTTATGACTTTGATCAACATAAAGGATATGGAGTCCCTTCACACCTTAAAAAGATTGAACATAAAGGACCTTGTTTACTTCATCGTAAATCTTTTGCTCCTATAAAAAAAATTGATGTTTTTAAGAAAAAATATTTAATTGAGTAAATTTTCTTAAATTATTACCATTTTTTTCCGAAAGTAACTTTATGTCATAAAAGAAACTAATTCAAGGACGAATGAATTTTTCTAGAAATAATTCTAGAATCGATTACAAGGAGGTAATTAATAATGGATTTCTTTTTCCATAAAACTTTTTTTTTAAAAAAGCTTCATCATTTATTTTACTTCACTATATTTTTAATTAGTTATTTCTTTTATAATTTTATTAGTATCGAAAGAGGATTTTTATTATGGAAATAAAAGTAGCTGATATTGATTTAAATCAAACCTTTGATCAATATCTTTCTTTTGAAAAAGATTTTTTTATTCTTCCCCCTAAAGTAGCAGTAAGTTCAGAATTGCTAAATCTTTTTAAAAAATGGAACATCAAAGGATGTTCTTTAGTAGAGCTTCGAAGTGTTATTGAAGTCAAGAAAAGAGTTTCAACTACTAATTTTTTTATAAGTTATGAAGAAAAAAAAAAAGTGTATGAAAAAGTTTTTTCTCATTTTGAAAAAATTCTTAGAGTTTTTTATGGAGATATGCTTGGACGAGGCGTGGGGCATATAAAACAAATCAGGGAAGAAAGTGACAATGTTATTTCTTTACTTTTAACGGATCCAGATATTTTTAAATTTAATGTGATGCTGTATCTTAGTAGAATTAAGAATAATTATAACTTTACAAAAACTTCTTTTGCGATGTCTTTACTGACGATTATTGTTGGGTATGGGTTAAAACTTGATAAATCAAAATTAAAGATTTTGTTTGAATGTGCGTTGTTTTCTGATGTTGGAATGTTGAAAGTGCCCCTTAAAATTATGTTAAAAAAGGAGCCACTCACACCAAAAGAAAAAGAAATCGTTGAAAACCATTGTGTGGATAGTTATAAACTCATTTCACAAAATATGAAATTACCTAAGTTTTACTCTATAGTGGCTCTTTGTCATCATGAACATATTGATGGAACAGGGTTTCCTAGAAGAATGAAAGGGGAGCAGATTCCTATTTTTTCTAAAATTATTTGTATTATTCAAGAATTTGTGGCTCTTTTTTTAGGGCAATTAAAAAAGAAAGATGCTTCTTTTAATCAGTCTATTAAGATATTAGTGGCTTTATCAGAAAAAAGATTTGAAAAAAGTTTGGTTAATTATTTTATTTCTCTTTTTTCATTTTATCCTTTGACTTCTTTAGTTAAATTGAGCTCAGGGGAAGTTGCGATTGTTGTAAAAGCTAATTTAGATGATCTTTTTTTTCCTTTAGTGAAACTTGTCCGAAATGTTAAAGGAGATTTTTTAAAAAAAAAAGAATCTTTTTCTGTTGATTTAAAGAAAATGAACTTAACCATTACAGATGAATTTATTGATGAAAAATTTAATAAAAGAGTTTTGGATGTCCTTTTCTAAAGGAAAGCTTTATGAAGAAAAAGTTGCTAAATATCTTAAGTCAAAAGGTTATGAAGTTGTTGTTCAAAATTACCGTTTTCAGCATCTTGAAATTGATCTTATTGCTTTTAAGTCAAAAGTGCTTATTTTTTTTGAAGTTAAATTTCGAAAAGTGCACCAAGATTACAATCCGTACGCAGCAATTGATGAAAAGAAGAAAAAAAATGTGGCTCTTTGTTCGAGTTATTTTCTTGATCAACATGCTAGGTTTCAAGAATTTTTTTGTCGCTATGATGCTATTTTTATACTGGATCAAAAAGGATCTGAAAAAATTTATCATTTTAAGGATATCTATCGTCTTTAGCATGTAATATAAATGCAGCTAGAAAAACAAACATGGAGGTTTGAGATTATGAAAAAGGAATTCATTTATGAAATCGGCTACTATTATTGATTATAAAAAAATCGATAATATTAAACGTATGATCAATAAAAAAGAGTATATTGATAAGGCAATAAACCAATTGGCCTATGAAATTATGTGGGTCTTTTAAATCAAAGTAAAATTGTGTTGTTAGTAAAAAAAGTACTAACAACACAAAATTTTTAAACTATCATTTTTTGTATGTTAACTGAAAAAAAAATAAATATTAAAAATATTCTTATTGTTGATGATGAAATAGAGATTCGTTTGTATTTTAAAAAAATACTTGAACAACAAGGGTATTGTACTTATATGGTTGAAAATCCTTTAAAATTGATGCCTATTTTAAAATTAATAAAAATTTCATTAATTCTTTTAGATATTAATTTACCTTGGATTGATGGTAGAGAGATTTGTAAAGCGATTAAAAAAAATAATGCATTTAATAAGATTAAAATCATTTGTGTTTCTGGGGTTTTTCTTAATAAAAAAATCTGTTTAGAATCAGGTTGTGATGCTTATTTGAAGAAACCTTTTGAAAAGTTTGAGCTTGTAAAAATTGTTAATTCTGTTTTTAAATAATTTTTAAAAACAGGCTTCTAAAATTCTTTTATCTTTAGAATAAGTGATCTTTGGATTAGGATAAACAAGAGAGATGGTTGTAATGGGCTTTTTTGAAAAAGCATAAATTTCAGCATCATCAGTTGGAAGATGATTGATTTTGTTTTGTTTGAAAAAAGTTTCATAAGCTTGTTTTAAAGAGTTTAGAGGAAAACATTGAGGGGTAGAGGTTGCTTTAAATTGATGGCGTTTAGGGTGAGAGGCAATAAAACCTAAGGAATTGACTTGTTTTATGGTATCGTTTAAATCTTCTGTGGGAATAGTTGCTATTTTTTTTTGATAAGCTTGTCTTAAGATATTTTTAATGTCTTTTAAATGAATCAGTGGTCTTGCTCCATCATGGATTAAAACATAGTTTGTTTTTTTATTAACATGTTGTAGTGCATTATAAACAGAAAGATAGCGTTCTTTGCCGCCTTGTACAAGTTGAATACAATCTAGCTTTTTTTTAAAAGCAGCTTCTTTTTTTAATTGGGCAGAAACTAAAGATTCTTTTTTAGCAGGGAGGGTGATCACAATTTCTTTGATGATGCTTACTTGTGAAAATGTTTTTAAAGCATACCAATATAAAGGTTTTTTTTTAAAAAGAATGAACTGTTTTTCTACTTTAGATCCAAAACGTTTCCCTTTTCCAGCACAAAGAAAAATAAGAGAAACGCTTTTGTTTTGAATCAATTAATTTTAATTAGTTAAGAATGATTATTACTATTACTTCCAGAAAGGAGTTTACAAAAAGCGATTCTTCCAGAATCATTTTGAATATAAGAAGTCACCAAAACCATTTTAGAAGATCCGATATGTTTTTCTCCATCTTCAATAACAACCATTGTATCATTTTCCAAGTAACCGATACCTTGTTTTTTATTATTCCCTTTTTTTGAGATAGCGACTTTAACTTTATCACCGATAGCAAGAGTTGGTTTTAAAAAGAAGGCAAGTTGGTTAATGTTAAGGACTTCGACACCTTCTACTTCGGCAACTTTGACGAGGTTGTAGTCAGTGGTGATAATTTTGGCTTTTTTATCTTTTGCCATTTGCAGAAGTTTATTATCAACTCCTTTAATTTTAGGATAATCTTCTTTGGTGATTTGAATTGAAACGGTATCAGAATTTTTCATGATTTTTAGAAAATCAAGCCCTTTTCTTCCCTTGAGCCTTTTTTCATGAATGGTACTATCAGAAATTAATTGCATCTCCCTAATAACAAATTCAGGAATCACAATCGATTTTGGCATAAAACCACTTTTACTAATATCGAGAATTCTCCCATCAATAATAGCACAAGTATCAACTAAAGCAAGTTGTAAAGGATTTTCTGATTTTGGAATTTTTTTTCTAAAATAAAGACTAGAAACTCCTATTTGAAAAGCACTGTAAGTTGCAAATAAAAGCATGTGGGTTAGACAAAAAGAAGATAAAGAAGATTTTTTAAGAGGAAGGTAAACTTCTAAAGATAAAATGCTTTTGAAAAAAAAAATAATTGAAAAAAAAAGAACAATTAAAATAGTGGTTGTTAAAATTTTATAAAACTCTACTTTTCGGATTAAATAATATTCAACAAAAAGCAAAGCTCCAACAGAAATAATAAAAGAAGTTAATTTTAAAATTAAATTAATCTCTTCAAAGGTAAAAATAGTAAATGCAAAAATAGTAATAAAAAGAAATTTAAACATGATGATTTTTAAAACGATTTGAAAAAAAAAAATTATGCTCTAAGATCTTTAAAAAAAAGTTTAGAAACAATGGATAGACAACTTTAATTAGCCGATCCAACTAAACTATCGAGCTTATCAGAGATAATAGAATTAATTTCTTCTTCGTTTGTTTCTCCAGAAATTGATAATTCTTTAATGAGCATCCGATAAGCATTTTCAAATTGTTTTCTTTCCATTACAGATAAGGATTTGGTTTTATTTCTAACAAAAAGCTCTTTAACAACATCAACGATGTTTTTAATTTCTCCTGTTTTAAGCTTGCTAATATTTTCTTGAAATCGTAGCTTCCAATTTTCTTCAATGTTATTAGGATATTCACTTAGGGTTTTGATGATGTTTTTAATATCTTCTTTTTTGATAATATGCCTAAGTCCCATAGAAGTTGCATTTTCAGTTGGAATAGAAATAATCATTCCAGAGTCTTTTAGTTTAATACGGTAAAATTTTTTTTGCTCGCCCTTAAGAGCTCTTTTATTTATTTCTTCAATAAGACCTACCCCATGTAATGGATAAACAACATGTTCATTAATTTTAAAATGATTAACATTTGCCATTAAAAACATCTTATCATTTTTTATAAAAATAGACAAGGATTATATGAAGAGAAGCCTCAATCAACTATTTGAATCAGTGTATAATCAATCTTTATTAAGGAGTTTTTGTTATAATGAATTTATTTCAAGCAACATTTGTTAAAAAAATTTTAATTTTAATTTTTTTGTTTCATGTTTTTTTGTTTCAAAAAATATATGCAAAAGAAAAAAAAGTCATTTTAAAACTAGCTACTTTAGCCCCTATTTCTTCTATTTGGGGGGTTTTAATAAAAGATATTCGAAAAGACGTTTACCTTAAAACTCAAAAAACAGATCAAAAAGTCATTTTAAAAGCTTATTATGGAGGAGTGCAAGGAGATGAAGTTGAAATGGGGAAAAAAATTCTTTATGGCCAGTTAGACGGAGGATTTTTTACTGGTAATGGACTAGGTGCTATTTGTAAAGAAGCACGTATTTTAGATTTACCTTTAAATTTTAAGTCTTTTAAAGAAGCCAAATATGTGTATAAAGGCATTCAAGCAGATATTAATGCTTATTTTAAGAAAAAAGGATTTTTTTTATTAGGGATTGCTCCGATGGGTTATGCTTATTTTTTTTCTAAGAAAAACATTCAAACTTTTGAAGATATTCGTCGTTCTAAAATGTGGATTTGGAAAGGAGACAAGCTTGTTTATGAAGCGATGAAGATTATGAAGATTCCTTCTGTTAGTGTGGGGTTTAATGAAGTGAAAATTGCTCTTCAAACAGGGTTGATTAATGGGGTGTATGCGACCCCTACAGCTTTAATTTCTCTTCAGTGGTATCAAGAAATCAGCTACATGCTGGATCAACCTTTAGCCATTGTTTCTAGTGGGGTTGTTTTTGATCTTAAGTCTTGGAAAAAACTTTCGAGTAAAAATCAAAATTTTTTATCTAGCATTATCGCTAAGCGACTTGAAGAAATGGCCTATAAAAGTTTAAAAAGTGATGAGATTTCTTTAAAAGAACTCAAAAAAAAAGGGATGAAAATTAATCCTTCTAAACAACCCAAACAAACAGTGATTGATTTTACTTTAAAACTAAAGGAAAACCTTAAAGGAAAGATTTTTTCTAAAGAGCTTTTGTTTAAAGTCAATCAATTGCTCAAAGAATTTCGATAGATTTTTTTTTATTTGTCTTAAACAAATGAATTTTTTAGATCGTTTTTTAACTAAAACCCTTGAAACCATTTTAGTTGTTTTGTTTTCTTTTTCGCTTGTGCTTTACTTGTTTCAAATTAGTATGCGTTATCTTTTTCAAATCTCTTTTCTTTGGATTAGTCCACTGATTCAATATTTTTTTATTGTGATGGCTTTTTATGGAGGTGCTTTGGCCGTTAAAAGTGGAGAAAATATTAAAATTGATCTTTTAAAATCTTTTATCAAAAAAAAATGGGTTTGTATCATCATTAATGGATTTTCTGCTTTGATTACTTTTTTAATTATATTGACTTTTTTTCAACATACCATTAGGAGCTATCTTTTAAAAATTACTTCTGAGATTGATATTCCTCTTTGGGTGATGGATTTGCCTTTAATTTTTTTATTTTGTTGCTCTTTTTTTTATTATTTTCAAAATCTTAAAATACTTTTGAGCCAAAAATGACTTTAATCGTGGTTTTAGTCGCTTCTATTTTGCTTCTTTTAATGGGACTACCACTTTATATTCTTCTGTTTGCTTTGTCTTTTTATTTTTTTCATATTTTAGAAATTCCTTTTGTTAATATGGTGATCCAATTTGAAAAACTAGCAACACTTGAGTTTGTAACAGCAGTGCCTCTATTTGCTTTTTCGGGCTATGTTTTAGCGCGTTCTAAAAGCCCAGATCGTATTTTATTTTTTTTTAATAAAACCATTAGTTTTATTAAAGGCTCAGAATCTGTTTTTGTGATTATGCTTTTGGTGTCTTTTACAGCTTTAACAGGTACTAGTGGGATTGGGATTTTAGCTTTGGGGGGACTTTTGATGCCTATTTTAAGAAAAAGTTACTTTAATGAATCTTTTTCTTTAGGGTTAATTACCTCTTCAGGTAGTTTGGGACTTTTATTTGTGCCTTCTCTTCCAGTGATTATTTATGCTATTGTTTCGAGTCAAAATATGACCAGTGGTTTTATTGATATTAATTTACTTTTTAAAGTAGCTATTTTACCTCTTTTTATTTTGATTTTTGTTTTTAGTGTTTATAGTTTTTATAAAATTAATAAAATTAAAACCAAAAAAAATGACCATTCGTTTTCTTTAAAAAATATTTGGCAAGGCATTAAAGTAGCAAAATACGAGTTATTTCTTCCTATCGTGATTTATGGGGGGATTTATTCAGGATTTTTTAGCGTCATGGAGACAAGTGCCATCGTTGCTTTTTATGTTTTTAGTATTGTTTTTGTATTACATAAAGATCTTGGATTAAAACAAAACTTTATAAAAGTATGTGTTGAGTCTGCTAAACTTTCAGGAGCAATTTTTATGGTGATTCTCGGTTCGATGGTTTTAAAAGAATATTTTGTTGAAGAAATGATATCAGATAAAATTTTTAACTTTATTTCACCTTATTTAAAAAACAAAATTTCATTTCTTCTTTTTGTTAATTTTTTTCTCCTTATTACCGGATGTTTTTTAGATATTTTTTCAGCGATTTTAATTATTTTACCTATTTTACTTCCGATTGTAGAGAAGTATCAAATTGATCCGTATCATTTTGCCATTATTTTCTTGGTGAATTTAGAAATTGGTTATTTGACCCCTCCTATAGGAATGAACCTTTTTATTGCTAGTTATCGATTTAAAAAATCTATTTTTAGTTTGTATAAAGCTTCTTTTCCTTTTTTAATTTTAATGTTAATGGTGTTAATGCTTTTGACGTATTATCCTTGGTTTTCTACGTTTTTAGTTTCAAAGGAAGTGAATGAAGTTGAAAAGAGCTTAAATTTTGATCAAGAACCACCTGCTAAAATAAAATCTTTTAAAGTCGTTGCAGTTGATCGTGAATCGGTAACCTTTTCTTTTAAATCGGTGGGGGATGATGGGAAAAAAGGGGTGGCTGCGGGATATCAGTTGCGTTATAGCGATCTTAAAATTGATTCTTTAGAATTTTTTGAGTATGGAGCAGAGGAAGTAGAGGCTTTAATGACCCCTAAACAATCTGGCATGACGGAGATATTTCGTCTTGAAGGCTTACGTTCTAAAACGACTTATTTTGTAGCGATTCGAGCTATTGATGAAGCTGGAAATCAAGGATTACTTTCTTCTATTATTGAGGTCAGCACAAAATAATTTTGTTAATATTTCTATGAATCGTCAGCTTAGAAAGCTTTTTTTAACGCTTCCCATTGATCGTCTTCTTAGTATTAATAGTCCTTATCATGGTAGTCATGATAATCGTGAAAGTGGGTTTCAATCCGACTTTAGTGAATATAAACATTATCAAAAAGGCGACAGTGTTAAAAATATTGATTGGAAAGTTTATGCTAAAACACAAAAAACTTATGTCAAGCATTTTCATTCTAAAAAAGCTAAAGAAGTGACTTTATTAGTGGATGCTTCGACTTCGATGGGAGTGGATTTTTTGGAGAAAGGGACTTTGAAGAAAAAAGTGCTTTTAGAAGTTTTAACTTATTTTTTAGATTACTTACAGTTGCACGGAGAACGTTTTGATCTTTTTTTTTTACAAGATCAACAAAATTTTTTTTTTAAAAAAGCCACCAGTTCCACTCATTTAAATCAAATAAAGGGGCTTAAAAGTAAACAAGTTTTAGAAGATTTTTCTCCTAAAGGAAAAGTGAATCTTAAAAAAACACTTTTGTTATTGTTAAAAACAATCAAGCACCATTCTAATGTTTTTTTATTTTCTGATTTTTATTTAGAATTAACGGATCTCAATGCTATTAGTGCGATGTTTGTCAAAAAAAAAATAGATCTTCATTTGGTCCATTTAATCGATAGTAATGAATTTAAAAAAAAACCTCCTCACGGGGCTTATTTTCTTGAAGATAGTGAAACAAATGAAAAACTTATTTTTGATTGGAACAAACAATGGAAAGAATATCGGGCTTTTTTTATGAAGCATTTACAAGCTTTAGAAAAAATGGCTTTAATCAAAAAGATGCCATATCATAAAATTGAAACAAATCAAAATCCTTTAAATAGCTTTATGGCTCTTTTTTATTCATGATTTTTTTAAATCCTTTTGTTTGGTTTTTAAGCCCTATTATTTTTTTACCTTTTGTTTGGCACTTGGATATTTTTAAAAAGAAACAAATATTACGTCTTCCTTCGCTTTTTTTTGCTAAAAAAGTTTTTCATCAAATGCCTTCTAAATCTTCTAAGAATATGACTCTAGAAATTTTTTTAGAAATTTTTTTTCTATTTTGCCTTCTTTTCCTTTTAAGTGGTCCTAAGCTTGTTTCACAAAAACAACCCTTAAACAATCAAACATTACTTATTTTTTTGGATAATTCTTTTTCAATGGGACATCAAACTCAACGTAATTTATTGTATGAAAAAAAAATAACGCCTTTTTTTAACGATTCTAGATGGAAAGAAATTAAAGTCTTTGATATGAGCATGGTTTTAGATCAACATCAGCCCTTTCTACTGGCAACCAAACAATCTCTTTTGGCTTTTTTGCAAAAAGTAAAAAGAGAATATCGTTCTTTTCAATTTAAGCACTTGGAGCAATATTTAAACCATGTCCTCTCCTTGCCAAAAGAAACCTACGTGCTTTACCTTATCAGTGATTTTAATAACAATCATTTCCAAACTCCTTTTTTTAATACTAAAAGTGTTTGGATAAGTAAAAATTCTTGGTCTCTTTCTTCTTCTTTTTTTGTCGAAAAAGACTTTAGTTTTAAAAAAGTTTATTTTTTAGGAGAAAGCATTCCTTTAAATTTTAAGCTTTTATCGTCTTTATCTTTAAAAGGGTATACTTGTGAAATTAAAATTGATCAAAAACGTCTTTATTTAGATGCATTTAAAAATAAAAAAAATCAATCGATTCAATTTTCATTTTTGCCTAAAAAAACCGGCTTGTTTCCAGTCGAACTTGTTATTAAAAAAGAAAAAGAAATTTTTTATCGTTATTTTTCTTGTTTTTTAGTTGCTTCATCTGTTTTTTTAGGTTTACAAGGGTCTTTAGATTTACAACAAGCGTTTAAAAAAGCTTTTTTATATGATTTTGAAAAAGGGTATATTCGTTTTGAAAGCCATGAAAAAAGTATCCATGTTTTTTTATCAGCGAATTTTAAATCTTTAAAGAATTTAAATCTTTCTAAAAAATCAATTTTATTTTTATCTTCTAAAAAAGATGTTTTTTTTTGGAATGATTTTTTAAAGCAAAAAGGATTTCAAGATATTGTTTTTGAGGAAAAGGTTTATTTAGAAGAAAAAGATTTTATTTTAGCTCAAAGATCTCTTGGGGGAGTCTTAAAAGATGATTTTAAAAAAATAGGTTATTTTGATTTTTTAGATAAAAATTATGTATTTCGTTTAAAAAAACCGTTTAATCCTCAAATAATTTTACTGTTATTAGTGAACGATTTACCGGTTGCTTTTTTAAAAAAAAATACATTATTATTTCCTTTTGGACTTCGAAATCAAGAAGAGAGTTTGTCTTTTTTTGAAAATCCAGAAGGATTGATTCTTTTTTATGAAGGTCTTTTTAGGTTGTTATCCAATCAAACGATGATGAGCGTTGACGGGAGAGGTTTTAATGATTTGGCTAATTTTCAAAAAGAAGGTCTTTTTTTAAATCATATGAAACCTGGACTTTATCAAAGCAAAGAGAAGGTTTTTATTTTAAACGTGCCTAGAGAAGAAGCTTTAGCAAGGCCTGTTGAAAAAAAAGAGGAATTTTTTAAAGCAATAAAGCTAATCGATGATGAAAGAGGGTGGTTAAAAGATGATAATCTTTTAACCTTTGGGTTTTTTTTTCGTTTGAAGGAGGTATTAAAAATAAGCCTTTTACTAAGTTTAGGTGGATTATTTTTAATGTTTTTACAAAGAAATAAATTTCAAAAGAAGAGAAAATAAAATCATTATTTGCCGTCTCTTAATTTTTTAAGTTTTCTTTTTCGTCTAACTTTTTTTTTATTAAGCTTTGCTTTACTTTTTCTTCTTTTCAATTTAGCTTGGTCTCTTTAAAATTATTTTAATTTATTTTACTATGAATCTTTAAATAACTAGATATTTTTTTCTACTAATAAATAACTTTATTCTTTCTTTTTAAGAGTATATTTTGGATATTTTGAGTTAAAATTCTACTTTCCTTTATTCTTTTTTTATTTTTTTCCTATTTAGTTCCATTTTCTCAAATGCTTTCTTATAGATTAAATCAATTGTTTTGTCTCAAGCAAAATGGTTGGTTTTTTTTAAACCATAAGTTGCGTGCAGTTATTTTTTCTGTAATGCCTAAGTTGGTAAAGTTAATGTTGAGGGATTGTTCCTCATCACCACGATTAATGAGTCTTATTGGGTTGCTAATTTCTATATATCGTTTTTGTTTATCGAGTATATAATCTAATTTTATAGTTCTATACTTACAAATGAGAAATTTTAATTTTTTTTTCGTTCTGATAACTAACTGAAGTTGTTAAGACATCAAATTTTTTGATAAGTGAGAAACATAAAAAAATACTCCATCAATAGCATCATTCTTTATGGTGACTTCTTTTTTTTTATTTTGTGATATTTGTTTTACATTCGATGACAATCATTAAATCAACGTCATCTGTAAAGAGAAAATAATAAATTTAGGCCACTTACCTGTTTCTAATTTGGAGGTTTTCTTAGGCTATTTTTGAATGTGTAGGTTTGTAGATTGTTGTTCTTCAATAACGATTTTTTCGTTATCATAATGTCTTAGACTTCTTAACTTATCTCTTACAATACTTTCTGTTATTTTCTCGTTCATCGATAAATCTTTGGGTGAAATTATAAAAAACTAAAAAAACAAAAAAGAATCGTTTTTAGTAAAAAAAAAGTATTTAGTTACCAATCTTTATTTTTTTTAAAGTGATTAAAAATATTCTATTACGAGTGGAGAGACTCGAACTCTCAAACCTTGCGGCACTAGATCCTAAGTCTAGCGTGTCTACCAATTCCACCACACTCGCTTTACATTTTTTATTAATCCTAGCATGTAAGTCTATCAGTCTTTTTTTTTCTTTAAAGTTATTTTTTTTAAAAAAGGGTTTGTTTTTTTCGAATTTGATAGACTTCAAGGAGTTCTTTTAAAAGCAATTCCATTTTATTTAAAGGATATTGAGTTTCTTGATCTGATTTTGCTTGGGAAGGAAATGGATGGGTTTCGATAAAGAGTCCATCGGCTCCTGCAGCTAATTGAGCTTTAGCTAGAGAAGGCAAAAACTCTCTCTGCCCACCTGAATGACTGCCTTTAGCAGCCGGCAATTGAAGAGAATGCGTGGCATCATACACATACGGTATGCCCATATCTTTGATCACTTTAATAGAGCGAAAATCAACTACCAAGTTTCCATATCCAAAAAAACTTCCTCTTTCAGTGACGAGGAGTTCTTTTCCACCTGCTTCTAAAAACTTTTTACTTGCGTTTTCTATTTCATAAGGTGACATAAATTGTCCTTTTTTAATATTAAGGATTTTCTTTGTTTTAGCGGCTTCAATGTATAAATCTGTTTGTCTTGCTAAAAAAGCAGGGATTTGGATCATATCTAAAACTTTCCCCGCCTCTTCAATCATCTCAGGTGTATGGATATCAGAAAGAATTGGTACGTCATACTTTTCTTTTAAATTTTTAAGCATTAAAAGCCCTTCTTTTAGTGAAGGCCCACGATATCCTTTAATGGAAGACCGGTTTGCTTTATCAAAAGAAGCTTTAAAAATATAAGGAATGCCAAGTTTCAAAGTGATTTTTTTCATGGTTTCACAAACTTCATCGATAAGGGCTTTGCTTTCTATGACACAAGGCCCTGCAATGAGAAAAAAAGAAGATTGATTTAGAATATTTTTTAGCTTCATTTTAAATTTTTTTTTCTACAATAAAAGCAATTGAAAATAAACAACTATAAATAAAAAGACTTTTAGCTGTATTTTGTAAAACTTGATTTAAGGATTTTCCTTTTTGAGTGAAAAGCACTTTAATGCTAGGGATTAAAAATAACAGTGTTAGAACAGGAAGAAAAAAAATTATTTTTTTATAAAGCAACCCCATAAAAGGAATAAAGAAACAAGCACTTAAAATACAAATTAAATATTCTACTTTTGTAAAAGTCTTTCCAAATCTTACCGCCAGTGTTTTTTTATTTGTTTTTTTATCCTCTTCTATGTCTCTTAAATTATTGACACTTAATATAGCTACTGAAAAAAGACCAGGGGGAATGCCAATTAGAAAAGATAAAAAAGAAATTTTTTGAACTAAAAGAAACACCGTTGTCCCTGTTAAAATAGGGCCAAAAAAAAGAAACGCAAAAATGTCTCCGAGTCCTAGGTAAGCTAAAGGCATCGGTCCACTCGTATAACTATAAGCTAAAAAAATACTCACCCCTGTTAATCCTAAAATCCATTTTCCCCCTATCATTGAAAAATAAATCCCTAGTAAAGAAAAAAGAATTAATATCATGCTAATCCCTATTTTTATTTCTTTACCTGTTAATAGACCTGCTTGCATCATTCTTTTAGGGCCCAGTCTTTGCTCAGTATCCGTTCCTTTTTTAAAATCGTAATAGTCATTGATCAAATTAGTGGCTATTTGAATTAACAAAGCCCCAAGTAAAATCATAAAAGCATGGGCCCATGAAAACTCATTTGAAACACAAATACTAATTCCTATAAAGACAGGAGAAATACTCGCTAAAAGAGTTTTAGGTCTGCTTGCTAAAATCCATATTTTTAATTTACTTATTTTCATTTTTTTCTTGATTTAGTTAATGATAAAAAACTGTTACAAGTTTACAATATTTTTTTTTTAAAAAATACTTTAATTAATATCTTAACCTCAGCTTCAAAATTAACAAAGTGTAAAGCGTTCCCCACTATCCGCTAGCTGTTTGGAATTTGTAAAAGCTTGTGATACCGTATTGTAACCAATATTGATTGTATTAAACAAAAACCTTATTAAGCAAGTTAGTGATTTTTTTTCCCCCAACAGGTAAACTGATAAGAAGAAATTTCAATACTTCTAATAAACTAAGTTTTCTAGGATTTTTAGATATCTTACCTCGTATACTTACGCTTGTGTTTTGGTTTCTTCCAAGCTTGTTTGCTACCGAGTCATTTTTAACTAAATCAAAAATTAAGGCAAGGTTAAAAACGGAAACACAGATTTATTTAAGCGAGCAGTCAGTTAATCCTATAAGTAAAGCCTCCACTCAGCAGGTAAATGTTTTATTTTAAAAGTCAGCTTTCTTTTTATTTAAAAATGCAACTAAACTTTCATTTAATTTGTTTTGGAATTTCAAAATTCCCGCATCATTTAAGTGAAAATCAGAAACTTCTTTTAAATCAAATTGATACAGTTTTATTTTAGCCTTATTATCTTTGACTAAAATTTTAAACTTAAAACTACAAGAATCTTTTATTAAACCAACAGGATAAGAAGTTCTTCCATTTCCTACAATAATGCCTTGTTCTAAGTTTCTGAGCTCAATCACCGACTTACCTGACCTAAAAGCATCATGAATCCATAATTCTATTTTTTGAAAAAATTTTTTTTTTGACAAAGGATGCTCTAATTAAAAAAGAAGTCCCCGTCACTAATTTTCTTGATGAAATACATCCTATAAATAAACTTATGACTAAAAATGTAAAAATTATTTTTTTCATAATGATTCTAATTAATTTGATGAAATAATAATATCGTTATCTAAAATAAAAATAAAAAGATCTTTTTTTTAAAAAAAATTCTTATTGGTTTTAAAATACAAATGTTAAATAGAAATCGTTGGTTTTATGATTTGAAATTTTTTTTGATTTTACCATTTTTTTTAAAAGCACTTTTTAGTTTTGAAGAAAGAACGTTTGAAAAAGCTTATGAGCACTATTTAGAAACCAAAGATAAGGTCTTGATTTTAAATCAATTTTTAAAAGGTGAAGAAAAAACGGTTTTAAAGGAAAAAATAAATTGGCTTTTTGAACAAAAAGCTTCTTTATCATTACTTAAAGAGATTGCTCAAAAGCTTAAAAATCAAGGACGCTATGATTTTGTTTATTTGACTTTTTTTGATGAAAGACTTCATTTAAAACAAGTTCTTTTTTGGAAAGATCTTTATTGGGATTTGCTTAAGCTTCAAAATGAAAATATGGTTTTAATCGAAGACTTATTTTTTTTTCTTTCAAAGCCATCTTTAAGTGAAGAGATGATGGTGCAGCTTCTTTATTATTTTCAAATTTTAGCTAAAAAATCGCCTTTTTTTTTAGAAAAACAAATTAAGCAAAATTCACTTGTTTCAGAAAATAAAAAATTAAGTTTTTTAATTTTGAATGCTTTTTATGCTCAGCACTTGCAAGCATTATCTTCAAATCTTTTAGCCTTTAATTTTAAAAAGATTGAATCTAAAAGAGAGTTTTTAGAAAATTTAATTGTTGATTTTAAACCCGTGTTTTTAGAAGCTTTTTATTTTCATGCTCACTATAAAACTTTTTTAAAATTTTTAAATCTTTGGGAACTTAATGAAGGCACTGCTTTTCTTCAAATGCGTGAAAAAGCAGCTTTAATTGTAAAAGATTTTTCTGGTATTAATCAAACGACGATTCTCAATGAAAGAACTTTTAAATTTCTTTTTTATAGCAATCAATATAAAAAAATCACGACTCATTTTAAAATTTATCAATCGCATCCTTATTATTTTATTTCTTTATTAAAAACTTCAAAAAAAAAAGCAATGGGTATTTTTGATAAACGACCTTTGGCAATATGGCTTAGGGCTATTTTTAAAGAAGAGGTGGGTGTTTTAGAAAAATTTTATTTACAAACTTCTCCCTTTCATTTAACAAGTCAACAAATAGCGTTTCAAAACATTTTTGAAAATTTAATGGTCAATAAAAAAAAACTTTTTTTATTTTATAAACAAATTCTCTCGCATAATAAAACCATAGAATCTTTTTTCTATCAACATCAAAAAAACACGTCTTCTTTTTTACTTGATTTTGTGATCATTTCTATTTTGAAAATGCGTTATGAAGAAGGGAATAGAGAAGCTTTAATTCAATTTTATTTAGACAATCACCAAAAGATTAAAAGTTTTTTCATTCAAGAACAAGCTAAATGGTATTATTCAAAAGCGAGTTTAAAGCAAGAACAAGCAAAAGAAATTTTATTTTCAAATCCTAAAACGCCGCTTCGTTTTGAAATTAATCAACAAAAAAAGCAACTTTTTTAGGCTTTCTAAATTTGATCCATAATACTTAAATAATGACTTTTACTAACAATATAATGATCTAAAAGTCTTAAATTAAAATAACGACAACGTTCTAAAATTTGCTTTGTAAAATTAATATCTTCAGAGCTTACTTTAAGGATATTTTCAATGTGATTGTGAATGAGGACAATATTTGATGAATACCCATTTAAGATGGTTTTCATTAATTCTTTTAAATAAATATGGATTTCATTATCAGTCCCTCTAGAAAATTCGATTAAGCCTTTGAGGTGATTAGAATTACTTAAAAAAAGGATATACAAAATTTCTTGATGGGAAGAAAAGAGTTTGGGTCTGATAAAATTGACAATTTTTTTAGGAGTATTGAGTAGGATGTTGCCTTTCTTAAAGGAATCCTGTATTCGTCTTGAAATTTCTAAAGCAGCCATAATTTTAGCCGCTTGTTTTTTATGAATTTTATTATTTTGGCAAAGTTCTCTAAGGGAAGCTTCTCTTAGATTTTCATAAGATCCGTAATGTTTAATAATTTTTCGACCGATGTCAATATTATCTTCGCTCCCCATAATAATAGAAATGAGCTCGGCATTGGGAATGGATTTTAATTGACCATTATAAATTTTTTCTAGAGGTCTTTCATCAATGGGTAAGTTGTATGTTTTCATTGTTTAAAGTTTTCCTTTTCAATAAGTATATATATAGGAAAAAAAATGAAGTTTAACTGATTTTTTATTTTTTTTTTCAATAAAATTTTGATTTGGGGAGTAAATAGTATTTAAAGATAAAAGGAGTAATATATAAAGGTCTATGTTTGAACAAAAAAAGAAAAAAGAAAGCCTTTTTAAAGTAGTAGGTACTTTGATAAGAAAGTTTAGAAAACTTAAAGGGTTGTCTCAAAAAGAGTTATCAAAGCGGACAGTTAATAAAATTAAACCAAGTTACATTGGTAGGATTGAAAGAGGACAGCAAAATCCATCTATTGAAACCATTGATCAAATTTTTGTAGCATTAGATATTGATTTAGCTAATTTTTTAAAATGTGTTTTCTTTGCTGAAAAGAAAGAAGAGTGTCATTTAATATTAGAAAAAAAATCACAAATTATTAAAAATATTAAATCTTTTGGGGATTATAAAATGAATTTCTTTTTTGGTTTTTATAATTTTTTCAGTGTTTTTTTTAAAGGCATCGAAGAAAAAATGGAACAAAATATGGGTTTTGCTAAGGTTGCTAGTGGAGTCGCAAAACTTAAAAAAGACAAAGAGTAGCTTTTTTTAAGAAATATGTTAGATTTTTATTTTTAAATGTCATTAAAGAAATCTCATTTTAATCACCATCGGAGGTATTCAAAAGAAATTGTTGATGGATTTGAGCGTGCGGCGAGTCGAGGAATGTTGTATGCAGTCGGTTTTAAGAAAGATGATTTTAAAAAAAATCAAATAGGGATTGCTTCTACTTGGAGTCAAGTGACGCCTTGTAATATTCACCTTGATGTGTTAGCAAAAGCGTCTGCAAAAGAAGTTGAAAAGCAAGGAGGTAAATCGCTTATTTTTAATACGATTACGATTTCTGATGGGATTTCAATGGGAACAGAAGGCATGAAGTATTCACTTGTTTCTAGAGAAGTAATAGCCGACTCGATAGAAACGGTTGTGAGCTGTCAAGGCTTTGATGGAGTTGTTACTATTGGAGGTTGTGATAAGAATATGCCAGGATCTCTAATGGCACTGGCAAGGCTTAATCGTCCTTCTATTTTTGTGTATGGCGGAACGATTTTACCTGCTTGTAAGAAAATTAAGGGTAAGAAAGTAAAAATGGATATAGTGTCTATTTTTGAAGCGATTGGGGCTTATACAAAAAAAACGATCACAAGAAAAGAGCTTGAAGACATTACGGCTTGCGCGATTCCAGGGGCGGGATCTTGCGGAGGAATGTATACGGCTAATACCATGGCAAGTGCCATTGAAGTGATGGGGATGAGTCTTTTAGGTAGTTCTTCGATGACAGCTGTTTCAAAAGATAAAAAAAAAGAAGCTAGAAGGGCGGGAGAGAAAGTCCTTGATTTAATTAAAAAAAATATTACCCCAAAAGATATTATGACTAAAAAAGCGTTTGAAAATGCGATTGTTTTGATTTGTGCTTTAGGGGGCTCAACCAATGCGGTGCTTCATTTGCTTGCGATGGCTCATGCGATGGGAGTGAGCCTTAACATTGATGATTTTACTAGAATCGGAAAAAAAGTGCCTGTTTTAGCGGACCTTCGTCCTAGTGGCAAGTACTTGATGAGTGAGTTTATTGAAATAGGGGGGGTTGCTCCTTTAGTGAAAAGACTAATTGAAAAAAAATTGATTGATGGAGATACCTTAACAGTTGAAGGGATGACTTTAGCACAATCGTTAAAAAAAATCCCTGATTATGTTTCCTCTCAAAATATGGTTCGCTCTTTTGACGATCCGATTAAAAAAAATAGTCATTTGGTTATTTTGTATGGCAATTTGGCCCCTAAGGGAGCGGTTGCTAAAATTTCTGGAAAAGAAGGAGAAGTGTTTTCTGGAAAAGCAAATGTTTTTAATTCTGAAAAAGAAGCTTTAAAAGCAATTTTGGCAGGAAAAGTCAAAGAAGGAGAGGTCGTTGTGATTCGTTATGAAGGCCCTAAAGGAGGCCCTGGTATGCGAGAAATGCTTTCTCCGACTTCAGCAATTATGGGTAGGGGTTTGGGTAAAAAAGTCGCTCTCATTACCGATGGTCGTTTTTCAGGAGGTAGTCATGGTTTTGTTATTGGTCACATTAGCCCTGAAGCGTATGAAGGGGGGCCTTTGGCAGTTGTAAAAAATGGAGATCCCATTACTATTGATGCCAAAAAACGAATTCTTTCTTTAAATATCGAACCAAAAATCATTGAAAAACGACTTTCTACTTTTAAAACCCCTTCTACCAAATATCAAAAAGGAGTTCTTGCTAAATACCGCCACCATGTTACTTCCGCTAGTCAAGGAGCGGTAACTGATTTTTTTAAACAAAATTAGTTTTTTTTTGTAAACTTAAAAGAAATCACCTATAATTTCTAATAAACTTTATTTATATTTTGTTAAAAAAACTATGTTTCAATTTTTAAAAAAGCCTTGGTCTCGTTTTTATACTTATTTACCTAAACAAAAAACGATTTCTTTAGATTATCAACATCTCCCTCAAATGCTTTCTACTGTTATTGAGCAAGTGCCTTCTAAAAAAGCCTTTGTTCAAGTCATGCCAAATGGGATGCAAGCCTCTCTTTCCTTTTATCAAGTTGGCTTTTATTCCGATGAGTTTGCTTTATATTTAAGAGAAATTATAGGGATTAAAGAAGGAGATAGAGTTGCGGTACAAATGCCAAATTGTCTTACGTATCCCATTGTTTCTTTGGGTATTTTAAAAGCAGGGGGTATTTTGGTCAATGTTAACCCTTTGTCCACCTCTTATGAAATGAAAGAAAAATTTAAAGATTGTGAACCTAAAGGATTGGTTATTTTAGATATGTTTGCTGATAGGATTAGCAAAGCAATCGAAGGAGAGGCTATTAAGCAAGTCGTTCTAGTCAGTATTACCGAATTTTTTAACAAAAGACAAAAAATGATCATTGATTTTGTTTTAAAATACCTTAAAAAGCAAGTTCCCTCTTATCACGGAAAAGGAGTTTCTTATAAAGAGATTAGTTTTAAAGTGGCTTCTTTTTCTTTTAAAAAAAAATCTCTTTTAAAAGCATACCTTACAAATATTAATTTAAAAACAATCGCTCTGCTTCAATATACAGGAGGCACTACAGGAGGCAGTACAAAAGCGGCTGTTTTGACCCACGAAAATTTAATTTCTAATATGGTTCAAATAGAGGTTTTTACTAAAGGGTTAGTGGTTAAAAATAAAGAATTGATTTTAACGGCTCTTCCTCTCTATCATTCTTTTGCTTTTACAGTTAATTTTCTTTTTTTCTTTTATCAAGGTGCCACTAACATCTTAATTCCTTCCCCCAGACCTATCACCAACTTGAAAAAACCAATGTTAAAATATCCCATTACTTGGTTTACAGGTGTCAATACTCTCTTTAAAGGACTCCTTGACTCAAAATGGTTTTCTAAAAAATATTTTTCAAAGTTAAAAACTTCTGTTGCGGGAGGCATGGCGCTTGAAAGTAATGTTCTTAAACGATGGCAAGCCATTTTCCCTTCTAGCTTAATCGAAGGTTATGGGCTTTCAGAAGCGTCTCCTGTGGTTACTTTTAATCCTATAGGGGGTAATGTTAAAGAAGGGACAATTGGTATTCCACTCCCTTTCACCGATGCAAAGTGTGTGAATAAAAATGGAAAAGAAGTAAAAATAAAAGCAGTAGGAGAGTTAATTGTTAAAGGGCCTCAAGTGATGAAGGGGTATTGGAAAAAAGATATTGAAACAAAAAATAGCTTAAAAAAAGGGTGGCTGTATACCGGAGACATTGCTTTTATGGATAAGGAAGGGTACTTTAAAATTGTTGATCGAAAAAAAGATATTATTATTGTCAGTGGATTTAATGTGTTTCCAAGTGAAGTGGAAGATTGTATTACGATGATGGATGGGGTTTTAGAAGTAGGGGTGGTGGGAATTAAAGATGATAAGACCAGTGAAGCTGTTAAAGCATTTATTGTTAAAAAAGACCCTTCTTTACAAGTAGATATGATTAAAAATCATTGTTGTGAGTATTTATCTGCTTATAAAGTACCGAAATTTTATGAGTTTAGAGAGGAACTTCCTAAAACAGTTATTGGTAAAATTTTAAGAAAAGACCTTAAAGAATAATTTTTAAGACTCAATAAAGCTATTTTTTTTTAATACTATAATTTTTTTATAAAAAAATTAATGATAACCTCATGAACCTTTTACAAAAAGAACTGAAACTTTTTTTCCCAACTATTTTTAAAGAAAACGTCGATCTTTCTTATCATTCTACTTTAAGGACAGGGGGTTGTGCGAAGTATTATTTTGAAATTGACTGTTTGGAAGATCTTGAGGGGGTGTTTGAATGGAGTCAAAAAAAAGGGATTGATTTTTTAGTTTTGGGAAGAGGGAGTAATGTTGTTATTCAAGATCGTCCTTTGGGTGTTTTTGTTTTGAGCTTAAAAAGAAGGAAGGTTTGTTTTGAAAAAAGAAATAATGAAATGACTTTTTTTGCTTTTACGCCTTTTTATCAAGCCATTAAAGAAAGTCAAAAATATTTTTTAAAAGGCATGGAGTTTGCAACAGGGATCCCTGGTACAATTGGGGGGGGGCTTAAAATGAATGCAGGCACAAAACAAGGAGAACTAAAAGATTCTTTTATAAGAGCGGCTATTTTTAGAAATGGTAAATTAGAAACCTTCTTTAAAAATGATTTAAATTTAAGCTATCGATCTTCAGCCTTAGGGGATAAAGATGTTATTTGGAAGGTTACTTTTTTACTATCTCAAGTGAGTGAAGAAGAAATGATATTTCTTAAAAAAAAATCTCAATCTTACTTAGAATATCGCAAACAAACCCAACCACTTAATAAACCTAGTGGAGGCTCTACGTTTAAAAACCCCAAGGGCTTTAAAGCTGCCAAATTAATTGAACAAGCTGGACTTAAGGGAAAAAAAATAGGGGGAATGATGATTTCAGAAAAGCACCCTAATTTTGTTGTTAATGATGACCGAGGAACGGCTCAAGATACGTGGGACCTCATTGATTTTGTTCAAGAAACGGTTGATAAAAAATTTAACATTCTTTTACAACCAGAGCTTATTTCTTTTGGAAAGAAAGGAACGTGATCGTTTAATTTAATCTAAGAAGCCCTAGTCCATTAATACAATTATCCTTAACTCTCACTTCCCAATGTAAGTGAGGGCCTGTTGCTAAACCGCTTTCTCCAATCAGACCGATGACTTGTCCTTTTTTAACCACTTGTCCTTGTTTGACTTTAATGGCACTTAAATGCCAGTAAGACGTTATTATAAAGCAGCCGTGATTGATGAGAATGATTTTGCCCCGGATTCTTTTTTCTCCGACATAAATCACTTTCCCATGATTAGAAGCCATCACTTTTCCTTCATTTTTTTTTTTAAAATCAATGCCTCGATGATAGTTTGTTTTTTGAGTATTATAAAGACGTAATTTTCCGTAATGCGAAGAAATCGTGACATGAGAAACGGGCAATTTCCATTTACCGACCCATCTTTGAAAGCGATCTTCTTTTAAAAAAAAAGGATGAAAAAACTCATTTTCTTTTTGACTTTTTTTTCTATTTAAACTTAGTTTTTTTTTAATGGGAGTTGGGAGATTGACAAATCCTTTTGGTTTTTTTTTCTTTTTTTTTTCTATATAAATGATTTTTTGATATTGTTTTGTTTGAGTTTTAATTAAAAGATGCCATTTTTTTACGTGGTATTGGATATCAAAGCCATCGAAGAAAAAATAAGTGTTTTTTTTTGTTTGATCTTGGTAATAATTTCTTTGTTTATGATTGACAAAGACGGTAGCAGTTTGATCTTTTTTAGAATCAATTGTGAAGGTAATTTTGATAATTTCACCAGGCTTTACTTCATTTTGAATCGATACATTTAAGCTGAAAAGAAAAGAAAAAAAAATTAAAAAGAGAAAAATAATTTTGTGAGACATTTTTGGAGCAAAAAATTAATTAATGATTATTTAATTAATAAGTTTAGTTTAAAAAGACATGTGGTACAATGACTTGATTCATTAAATAACGTATTATTTTAAGTTTGATGGAATTCAAAAAAATTTTTAAAAAAAAAATAGGAATTTTTCCAGGATCTTTTAACCCCATTCATTTAGGCCACTTAACCATTGCCCAAAAGGCGTATGAGAAACTTGTTTTAGATGAAATTTGGTTTGTTTTAACGCCTCAAAATCCCTTTAAAAAAAATTCGACTTTACTGGCTTTTAAAAATCGGTGGCAACTTTTAAAAGTGGCTCTTAGAAAAAAAAAGTATTTTAAAAGAAGTCAAATAGAAAGATGCTTGCCTAAACCCAATTATACGAGTAAAACCATTCGACTTTTAAAAATTCGATATCCTTTTTATGATTTTACCCTTATTTTAGGGGAAGATAATTTAGCCAATTTTGATCAGTGGAAGCATTCAAAATGGCTTTTGCAAACCATCCCCATTGCTTTTTATAAAAGAGGGAGCAGATTTTCTTTAAAAAAAGCAATGCTTCAAAAAGTTTTTCTGATTTCAAAAGAAATAGTTGCCATTTCTTCAAGTGAAATTAGGACGATGTTACGAAAAAAAGATTTTTCAAAAAAAGTGGTTAAAGCGTATCTTTCAAAATCTGTTTTAGATATGATAAAAGAAAAAAATTTTTATCTCTAATGGACTAAAGACTTTAGTTTTGTGTTAAAGAGGTTAAAATAGATAGTTATTTATTTTAAAAAGTATTATAATGTTAAACTAATAGTTGTTTTTTAATTGGTGCAAAAATTTTTTAGTACAAAATCGACTTTATCAAAGTCTTCTTATCAATATAAAATTGATCCTCGTTTTTTAGCTAGTGATGGGGTTGAAATTTACACAGGGTGCGAATTAATTGTTAAAGGTCTTTTAGAAACAGAAGGGGGTAGTCATCTTTGGACAGGATATCCAGGATCGCCGGTTTCTGGATTTTTTGATCAATTTAAAAAATTAGGCCCTCTTTTAAAAGAAAAAGGGATTCGCGGGGCACAAGCAAATAATGAAGCGCTTGCCGCAGCGATGGTTAATGGTTCACAAATGTTGCCTTTAAAAGTGATGGCAGCGATGAAAAGTGTTGGTTTTCATGTGGCTTCGGATTCTTTATCACTTGGTAATCTAGCAGGAGCAAACCCTAAAGGAGGAGGGGTTTTGATTTTAGTAGGAGATGATCCTTGGAATCAAAGTACCCAAGTGCCAGCTGATTCTCGTTTTATTAGTGAGCATATGCATATGCCTGTTTTAGAGCCTAGTGGCCCACAAGAAATGAAAGATTGGGTCGATTTAGGGTTTAAGCTTTCTAATGCTTCTCTTTTTTACATCACTTATCTTTTAATGACCCATCAAGCAGATGGAGCTGGAACCGTCAAAATTTTTAAAAATCAATACCCTTTCTTTAATATGAATTTCAAATCTAATATCGAAACGCTTACTATTGGAATGAAAGAACCTACAATCATGCTACCACCAATAACAGAGAAAAAAGAACAACAGCTTATTTTTAGAAGAGAAGCTCTCCATCAAGCAAGTAGAAAACTTGATATTGATAAAATTCTTTACTCTAGAAAAACTTCAAAAGCTTCTATTGGATTTATTACTTCAGGGTGTTCGTTTGTGTATTTAAGGCATGCTTTAATGGAGCTTGATCTTTGGGGAGAGTATCCTGTTTTAAAATTAGGGATTACATATCCCATTGACCCTAAAAAGGTACTTGATTTTTTAAGCCAAGTTGAAAATGTAGTGGTCGTTGAGGAAAGAAGAAGTTTTATTGAAAAACAAATTTTAGATATTACTAATACCGCTTCCATTATAAAAGCTAAGCAAAAGAAAGAAAGAAAAATACCTCTAATTTATGGGAAAAACTTTCCCAACCAAATGGAAGGATTTCCATCTACTTTAGGGCTCAATCCTTCTATGGTTGAAGAAAAAGTAGGTTTGATCATTTCTTTTTTAGGGGATAGAAAGAATTTAAAAAAAATAAAAGAAGAAATTTCATTTATTAAAAAAATTCAAAATATTCAAATAGAAACCCCTGTTAGGACGCCTACTTTTTGTCCCGGATGTCCTCATCGAGATAGTTCGAGTAATTTTAAAAAAATTAAAAAAGACTTTATGAATCCCGTTTATATGAAAAAAAATCATCAAAGAGGAGTGGTTGATCTGATTTTTCACGGAGATACAGGTTGTTATTCGATGCTCTCTTTCGAGCCTAATAAAGAACTAATGCACAACTATTCAGGGATGGGTTTAGGAGGAGGGACAGGAGCAGGTATTGATCCTTTTATTATTAATAAACAAATTGTTTTTATGGGGGATTCTACTTTTTTTCATTCAGGAAGTGTGGCAATTTCAAATGCTCTTAAAAATAATCAAGATATTACTTTTGTTATTTTAGATAATGATACAACCGCTATGACAGGACATCAAACCACACCAGGTCTTTCTATAGGGGCATCTAATGAAACCACTCCTTTTCAAAAAATTGATGATATTGTTAGGTCAATTGGTAAAAGAGAAAAACATTTTCCCGTCGCTCGTATTAATCCTGAAGATTGGCAATCTTATAGAAAAATAGTAGAAGAAAAAATCCTTTTAAAGGGTGTGAAAATTATTATTGCGGATAAAGAATGTGCCATTACTTATTATCGAAAAGAACGAATTAAAGAATCTCAAGTTGAAAATAAAAAAGGATTCTTACCTTCTAAACAATACATGAATGTTGTTGAAGAAACTTGTGAAAATTGCCTTGAATGCACCAATACAACCGGATGTCCTGGCCTTACTGTCAAATCAACCCCGTATGGCAATAAGATTCAAACAGATACTTCTTGGTGTGTTAACGATCGAGCTTGTAGCAAAGTTGAAGCTTGTCCTTCTTTCGAATCTATTACCGTAAAACGTAAAAAAGAGATTAAAAATCCTCTTGATATGATTGATCTTTATTCACCTTCGAAGCCTAAACAAATTTTTTCTTTTAGTCATTATTGGGGAGTGCATCTTGCTGGTGTAGGCGGGATGGGGACGGGAGTCCTTTCTGCTATTATTGGAAGAAGTTGCGTCAAAAGAGGCTATCAAGTCCGTTATAGTGATAAAAAGGGACTAGCTGTTAGAAATGGAAGTGTGTATTCTAATATTATTGCTTATAAAGAGGGTAGAGAAGAACCTTCTAATGTCATCCCTTACGGGAAAGCGGATCTTCTAATTGGTATGGATCTTTTAGAAGCAGCAAGGGGGATTAGTTCGTTTCCTTCTCGTGGGGTAGCTTCTAAAGAGAAAACTTCTGCTATTGTTAATACTTCAAAAACGCCTACTGTTTTAAATTTAATGGGAGAAAATTTTTTTTCTGATGAAAAATTACTACAACAAGTTAAACAACATATTAAAGAAGAACATAGTTTTTTCATTGACTTGGGAACCATTTCAGAAAAATATTTTTCAAATAAAATGTATGTTAATTTAATGCTTTTAGGCATTGCTTATCAAAAAGGATTGTTACCTGTTTTTGAAGAAGATTTACTTTGGGCCATAAAGGTAGTTGTAGGGCGTCATCAGGAAGAGAAAAATATTATTGCTTTTAAATTGGGGCGTTATATTGTTGAAAATATTGCTTTTTTCATCGAAGAAAATCAAGCCAATTTTTCTTATAAAAAATTGCGAGATTACTTTCTCTCTCAAATAGAAAAGCATAAAAAAAGACATGTTCGTCGTTTTAAAGATTTACTTTCTTCTTTTGAACATTTGCCTAGATTGGATGATCTTTTAAAGAAAGACATTATTCGAAGAGTCTATGACCTTATTTGGCATTCTGGGTTTTTTTATGCTAAAAAATATTTAGGTCTGGTGCTATCTATTTATGAAAAAGATTTAGAAGCAAAAGAAATGCAAATTACTAAAGCTGTTATTTGGAATCTCGCTAAAGTCATGCTGATTAAAGATGAACTTTATGTCGCTCATTTACTCACTTCAGAAGAAAAAATCCTTCGTGATAAAAAGCGTTATCAAATTGACCCTTCAAGAGGAGATAAAATCTATTACAAGCGTTATAATCGTCCTTCTTTTCAAATAGGGCCTTTTAAAATTGCTTTTAAAGTGAATGCTCAAAATTGGCAACTCAATATTCTTAAAAGAATGCTTTTTTTAAGAAAATTACTACCTACTTGGCATAAAAGAGAAAAACTTTTTAGAGATTGGTATATTAATTTAACACAAGAATTCCTTTTTAAAACACAAAATGACTATTCAAAATGGCTTGAAATCTTTAATGCCCCAGAACAAGTCACCGGTTATAGAGAAATCCGTTACCCAAAAGAAGACAAGGTTAAAAGAAGAGTTTATGATCTTTTAATTGACCTTAATAAGAGAAGAGAGTCCAATCCTATTAATTTTTATTCTATTTTTAAACAAGAAAAAAATTTAATTAAAACGGGCTCTTAATCTTCTAAAAATTTTTAATCAATTAATTTTCTTTTATTTAAAATAGAAACAATTTTTGTGATTTCTTTTTTTAAATCTAATTCATTAGCATTAATGACGTGGTCTGATTGTTTTGAAAGCTCAATTTTTATTTCTGCTTCTTTTGGATTTCGACCTAGGTTGATTAATCTTTGTTTGGCATTTTCAATAGAAACGTCTGAGTGAATTTCTAAAATTGTTTTTTTTTCTAAACAAAGCTTGATGTTTTTTCGATCTTCTTTTTTATTAAAAGAATAAGTTGAAAAAACAAAACACCCTAAATCAAAAAGAAGTCTCACTTTTTCAACAAAAAGAATCAAGTCTCTTTTACTTGGATTTTTTGTAATCGGAAAATCTGATTTGGGTTCTAAAACATACAAAAAACGACCTCTATCAAAGAGATATCTCTCTAAAGCTCTAGCCACCACAATTTTTGCAGAACCGGCAATACCTGTAAATAAAATCAAAAAAGATTTTTGATGAAATCGATCGGCTCTTTCTAAAGAAGTCACTCTCTCCGAAATGGCTTGAATATCTTGATCCCCTTGCTTAAAATCACAAATCATCCCGGCCCCTAAGGTTTCATTTGTTAGCCGATCGATAATAATAAAACAACCGGCATATTTGTTTTCTTGGTATTTTGAAGCGATGATTGGTAAATCTAAATGAAGGGAAACTTTTCCAATGTCATTGAGTGCTAAATAGGAAGCTTTACTATTTGATAAGTTTTTCATGTTTTTTTTATAAATCACTTTATCAATGATGCCACTTATGGTTGAATTAGTGTGTTTAATCCAATAAGATTTATTGATTTTTAAAGGTTCTTCGCTCATCCAAATAAGATCAGCTTTTAGTGAATAAAGAAGATGAAACGAGTTTTTTTCTTTAACAATGATATCTCCTCTAGAAATATCCACTTCTTCTTTTAAGGTGATCACCGTTGACAAAGGAGAAGTGGCTTTTTTCAGTATTTGATCGTAAATCAAAATTTCTTTAACTTGATTTTTTTTCCCAGAAGGCAAAATAACTACTTTGTCTCCTGTTTTGATTTCTCCTGATAAAATACTCCCCCCATAGCCTCTAAAAGTTTGATCAGGTCTTAAAGTATATTGCACAGGGAAGTAAAATTCTTTTTTGTCGTTTTTTTCATCACAAGAAACGGTTTCTAAATATTCCAAAATCGTTCCTTTTTTAAACCAAGTCATGATTTGACTTTTACTAACAATATTATCTCCTTTTAAAGCGCTAATAGGATAAAAATTAACTTCTTCAAAAGAGAGATTTTTACAAAAAGAAACAAATTCTTTTTGGATTTTGTTAAATATATTTTTATCGTACTTTATTAAATCCATCTTATTGATCGCAACGACTAGATGGCGAATCTTTAAAAGAGAAGTAATGTAAGCATGTCTTTTTGATTGAGTGGAGACTCCTTTTAAAGCATCAATTAAAATAATAGCCGTTGTTGCATTTGAAGATCCAGTTGCCATATTTCGAGTGTATTGTAAGTGACCTGGAGTATCGGCAATAATAAATTTTCTTTTTTCTGTTGTAAAATAACGATAAGCAACATCAATGGTAATGCCTTGCTCTCTTTCAGATTTGAGTCCATCGGTAATGAGTGAAAAATCAATTTCTTCTTGGAAATTAGCCTTATTTTTAGTGGCTTTTTTAACGGATTCTATTTGGTCTTTATAAACTCCTTTGAGTTCGTAGAGCAAGCGACCGATTAAAGTTGATTTTCCATCGTCAACAGAACCAATCACAACAAACCTTAAAAGATCTTTCTTTTGGTGATTTTTTAAGTAAGCTTCTATCTTCACTTTATTTTAAAAATAGCCTTCTTTTTTTTTGGTTTCCATAGAGCCTTCTACATCATAATCAATCACTCTTCCTTCTCTTTCTGAATTTTCTGAAACAAGCATTTCTTTAATAATGTCTTTTACAGTGGTTGCTTTTGAGCGAATGGCACCGGACAAAGGATAACAACCTAAAGTACGAAATCGAATTTCTTCTAAAAAAGGTTTATCTTCTTTTTTTAAAGGAAAACGCTCATCATCTAACATAATGAGCACTCCTTTTCGATCAATGACTTGTCGTTTTTTGGCAAAGTAAAGCGGGATAATAGGAATTTTTTCAAGATTAATGTATAACCAAACATCAAGCTCTGTCCAATTTGATAAAGGAAACACTCGAATACTTTCACCTTGATCAATCTTTCCATTATAAAGGTTCCAAAGTTCAGGTCTTTGTTTTCTTGGATCCCACTGATTTTTTTTATCTCGAAAAGAAAAGATTCTTTCTTTAGCACGTGATTTTTCTTCGTCTCTTCTAGCCCCTCCAAGAGCAGCATCAAACTTTCCTTTATTTAAAGCTTGCAAGAGACTTTCTGTTTTCATAATGGCTGTGTATTTTTGGCTGCTATAGTTAAAAGGATTAATTTTATTTTTAACGCCTTCTTGATTGATATGTACGATTAAATTTAACTTGTCTTTTTTAGCAATTTTATCTCTAAAGCTAATCATTTCTTTAAACTTCCAAGTGGTATCAACATGTAAAAGAGGAAAAGGAATCTTTGCTGGATAAAAAGCTTTTTTAGCTAAATGTAGCATTACAGACGAGTCTTTACCTATCGAATACAGCATAACAGGGTTTTCAAATTCCACAGCGACTTCTCTTAAAATATAAATACTTTCAGCTTCTAATTTTTTTAGATGATTCATCATTTTTTATCGTTTCTAATCTAATTTTTTTTTAAAATCTTGTGTCTCTAAACAAAGAAACATACAAAAAGAAAAAATGAGAAAGAGAAAAAATGGCTAAAACCATTATAAACTCTAAGAAAGAGCTTTAAAAAGATGATGCTCCCTACTTTGAACCAATTATCCATTTTTACCAAAAAGTACCATTATCATTTAGACATAGGTAGACATCACTTTAACATTATTTGACTTTTATAAGTGGTAAAATATCGTTAAAAACGATCCTGATAAATCTAAAATAAAAAATTGTGAAAAAGACATTTTAATAAAGTTAAATGAGGGTCAACCACTAAAAAAAAAAAATAATCAATCCCATGGGTTATGAGCTAGTGAAGTAAACTAAAAATCAAACATTCTATCGAATAGGACGAAAAAACCATCGAATTTTTCAAAACCTAGATTAAATTTAATGTAAATCCTTTAAGTGATAAGTAGCAACAGCAATACATGTAAAGAGCCAATTTATTTAATGCCATCACAAACTTACTGTAATAATTTTAATCAAGTATTCCCCCTTTTAAATTAATCAATAAAGGTTTGAAATTTTTATTTTTTAAGATTTCAATAGCTCTGACGCTACGCGAAGCAGATTTACAGTAGACTACTAAATCTTTATTTTGGGGTATTTCTGCAATTCTACTTTTAAGCTCATCTAGGGGAATGTGTTGTCCGCCAATATTAAATTGTTGCCGTTCACCATTTGTACGCACATCTAGTAAATTATATTTCTTGGGTTGTTTTTTTAGTTCTTCCTTTGTAATTTCTTTATTATTTTTGTGTAAGGGACAAAAACCCCCATCATTATTATCTAGGGTTTCAATTTTAATATTTTCATTTTTTTCAAAACTGAAAATACATTGTTGCATTGACAAAGCATTATAAATTAATAATTTTCCTGATAATACCTTGCCTATCCCACAAATCATTTTGAGTACTTCATTGGCTTGAAGGGTCCCTATGATACCTGGCAATACTCCAAGCACCCCTATTTGTGAGCAATTGGGCATCTTATTGGGCTTGGGCGGATTTGGATATAAGCATCGGTAAGTTGGGCCATTTTTATAGTTGAATACCGATACTTGCCCTTCAAATTTAAATATTGATCCAAATACTAAGGGTTTATTTGTGAGTAGAGCGGCATCATTTACTAAGTAACGTGTTGGGAAATTATCACTTCCATCTACAATGATATCGTAGTTATTAAATAATTCGATAGCATTTTTAGGAGTTAATTTTTGTGTATAAACTTGAAAATTGACAAACGGGTTTAAGGCGACTAATCTTTGAGTGGCAATTTTAACTTTAAATTGACCAATATCACTTTGTGTATACAAAACTTGACGTTGTAAATTACTTTGATTTATTTTATCATCATCGATCATACCAATGGTGCCAACACCTGCTGCAACGATATATTGCAATATTGGGCATCCCAATCCTCCTGCCCCAATAACCAAAACTTTGGCTCCTTTTAGTTTTTTTTGACCAAGCTCGCCAATTTCATCTAAAATAAGATGACGGTTATATTGTTTTTTTTCCTCGGGTGATAGCTTCATCTTATTGCCAATTATTCTCCCAATCTTTCCAAACAACTTCTAGTCCTTTGTCTTTTAGCATTTCCAAAACCTCTTCTGTGCTGCGTTCATCAGATACCTCAAATTGTTCTAATGATTTTAGTTCTACTTGATAGCCACCAGGGTTTGTTTTAGATCCTGCACTCATTGAGGTAATGCCTAAATTAACGATGTTATTTCGAAATACTTCACTTTCTCGTGTAGAGATAGATAATTCTACATCTTCATCTAATAATCTAAATGCACATATTAATTGCACCAAATCAGAATCTGTCATGTCTATTTTTGGTTCTAATTCACCCCAGTGGGGTCGTAACCTTGGAAATGAAATGGAGTATTTCGTTTTCCAATAAGTCTTTTGTAAGTACTTTAAGTGTAAAGCTGTAAAAAAACTATCCGCCTTCCAATCTTCTAAACCTAATAAAACCCCTAATCCTATTTTATGCACACCTGCTTTGCCTAATCTATCGGGAGTATCTAAACGATAATCAAAATTAGATTTCTTACCTTTGGGGTGATGTTTTTTATATTCTTCCCTATGATAAGTTTCTTGGTATACCAATACAGCGTACAAACCATTGTTTATTAATTGCTCATATTCGCCTTGATTTAGAGGTTGTACTTCTATAGTGATGTTAGAAAAATACGAACGAATCAGTTTTAATGCGTTATTAATGTAATTAACACCCACTGTTTTGTTTGCTTCACCTGTTACTAATAAAATATGGTCATACCCTTTTGATTTAAGATACTTGATTTCTTTTAAAATTTCGGCATTAGTTAAGGTTTTGCGTGAGATTTGATTGGTTAAACTAAATCCACAATAAGTACATATATTTTGACACTCATTACTTAAATACATTGGGGAATACATTTGCATCGTATTTCCAAAACGTTTTTTTGTTAAGTGCTTGCTCAACTGTGCCATCTGTTCTAAATAAGGTTTAGCTACCGGCGATACAAATGCCTTAAAATCCTCTAAATCGCGTTTGGACTTTGCAAGTGCTTTTAAAACATCATTTTCCGTTTTGTTAAAAATACTTTCTAGAACGAGGCCCCAATCATAAGTATCAAATATCTCTTTAAATGAACCCATCTTTAATCGTTCAAAAAACTTGTTAATGGACTACTTGCCTCAGCATCTTGTTTTATGGGTGCTAATTTTGCCTTATAGGCTATTCTACCTGCTACAACTGCCATTTTAAATGCTTTTGCCATTTCGATTGGTTGCTTAGACACCGCTATAGCGGTGTTAACTAAAACAGCATCGGCTCCTAACTCCATCGCATGTGCCGCATGAGATGGGCTGCCTATTCCTGCGTCTACAATAACGGGTACATTACTTTGATCTATTATTATCTCTAGAAACTCCAATGTTTTTAATCCTTTATTGCTTCCAATTGGGGCTCCCAAAGGCATCACGCACGGTGTCCCTATTTCTTCTAGTCGTTTGCATAACACAGGATCTGCATGAATATATGGCATTACTACAAACCCTAATTTTACTAATTCTTCAGTAGCTTTTAAAGTTTCTATCGGATCTGGAAGCAAATATTTAGGATCTGGGTGTATTTCTAATTTTATCCAGTTAGTCTCTAAAGCTTCTCTAGATAATTGTGCTGCAAAAATGGCTTCCTTTGCATTGCGAACTCCTGACGTATTGGGTAATAAATTAATTTTTGGGTGATTTAAATGTGCCAAAAAATCGTCTTTTTTATCTTGAAGTTCAACACGTTTAAGTGCCACGGTAATGAGTTCACTTTCGGAGGTCAATAGTGCTTTTTTCATTAATTTACATGAGCTAAATTTCCCTGTTCCTGTAAATAATCTTGAATTAAACTCTTTCTCTGCTATTTTTAATGTATCCATTTTTTTAATGGTTTACTAAAAACGATCTATCTTTAGATTGTTCTATTATTTTTTTTATTTCAACAGTTGATCTATTTGATATTAATCCAGAAACAGCTATTCCAAAAATACCAGACTTGTATAGATCTTTAAAATCAGCTGTAGTAATTCCACCTACTCCATAAATAGGTAGTTGACATCCTTTATTTTTTATTGTTGAAATAATTTTTTTGTAACCATTAATTCCTAGCATCGGACTTAAATTTTTTTTTGTGTTAGTAAATCTAAGCGGTCCCAAACCAATATAATCCACTCCTTGATTTATTAAGGAGACACAATCTTCTAGTGTATTTGCTGTCCCTCCAATGATAGATTCGTTTAATATTATCTTTTTAGCTTCTAGGATACTCATATCATTTTTTCCTAAATGGACTCCATCTGCTTTTACAGCTTTGGTTACTTTAGCGTTGTCATTGATAATTAACTTTGCTCCAAAATTCCTGCATATCTTTTTTGCTTCTTTTGCAATAGAGATGTAGGTTTTTTCGGGACTTTTTTTCACTCTTAATTGCACCAATTTACAGCCTGCTTCACAAACTTTTTGAATATTTTTTAAATGTTCCTCCGGGTTTTTCCCCTGTGATATGTAGTATAATTTATCCATGATGGCCCAATAAATTTTTATTTGAAGACAAAATCTTTTCTGTATATTTTTTCCTTCTGTGACATGCTGACCCTAGATAAAGAAGCATACAAAAAAAAACAAAAGAGAAGGGAAAAAAAGGCTAAAACCAATACAAACTCTAAAAGAAAGCTTTAAAAAAAATAGTATTCTCTATTTTGAGCGTTGAACGCAATGTATATTTACCAAAAGTTACTACTATCATTTAAATATAGGGTAGACATCACTTTAACATTATTTGACTTTTATAAGTGGTAAAGTGTACAATTCGTTCAAAGTAGGGAGTTAGTTCTAATATTAAATTTATGACACTAGTAACTGTAAACAATATAGCACATCAATTTTCAAAAATAGTCACATTGAAAGAAATCCTTGAGCAATTAAAAGTTTCTCAAAGCGGAATCGCTGTAGCCATAAATAAAAACATCATTTCGAAAACAGCATGGGCAAACACCCAAGTGAATAACAAAGATGATATTTTGATTATAAAAGCAACTCAAGGGGGATAATCAATGATGGTATTTAAAAATTAGTGAAGTCTAAATGACTTTAAAGCAAAACGCTAATAGCTATTATGAAGAAAAAAGCCATTCGAAGATCAATTTAATTTAGGTTTAGATTCACAGCTGGTTTGGGAATACTACGATAAAACTTTACTAGCAGCGGGAGCTAAAAGAGTATCCTTTGGTTCTATGCGTGGATCCAAAATTCTGCTTCATGAAAAGATCTCAAAAAATAAGTGATTTTGCCATAAAAAATGACATCGTGGATCTTAAAGTTGTCGTCAAAGGGAGGAAAGGTAAAATTCAAAAAATTAAAGAAAAAGAAAGCAAAATTGATCTACAAGCTTAATGCCAAGGTACTTAATTCGTTTAAGAGTTTTAGTATTAAAACAAACAAACGATGCTAATAGTTCTTACATCAGAGCAAGAAATAGAAAATGAAGCCATCCTTATTGATCAATTATTTAACAATGGATTGCAATCACTTCATTTGCGTAAGCCTAATTTTAATAGTCATCATTATTTAAAATTATTAAACCAAATTAACCCTAAGTATTATAGCCAAATTATGATTCATCAACGCCTCGATTTATGTTTCAAATTTAAGCTAAAAGGAATTCATCTACAAGAACAAACACGATTAAATTTAGGAGAAAAATTAAAAACTTACGTGAATGAATATCAAAGTAAAAATTATACGGTGAGTAGCTCTTTTCATGAATTACAAGCTTTAGAAAGGTGTCCCGTTAATTTTGATTATCACTTACTAAGCCCGGTGTTTTCATCCATCTCTAAACAAGGTTACAAGTCAAGAAAATTTGATGTTAATCATATCCCTAAAAATATTATAGGTATCGGAGGGATAACAGCTGAGACTATCAAAGAAACAGTTTCTTTAGGGTACCAAGGAGTAGGAATTTTAGGAGCAATTTGGAACACAAAAAATCCTATTGAAAGCTTCAAAAAGATTTATTTAAAATATAGCGAGAGTTGAAAAATAATTTAATGTAAAAATCAGTATTGTTGAAAATTAAAACCTTCTTAATAATTTATTTGATAGGCTGTTTTATGCATTAAAAACTCTCAGCAAGCTACCAAAACATTATTTAAGCTTTACTTTAGAAGTGTCTTGTTTTTTTTTGATGCAATTCGTTTTGGCATTTATGCATTTAGATGGAGCCCGCATTCTCTTTTTTCTAGTACTTTTGTTGGATCATAATAATTAGTTTCATTTTCAAGATGATTTTTTTTTAAAAATATACCCATCTCTTTTTTTGTATAATAAAAAAAAGGATTGATTTTAATCATTCCATTTCTTTCAGCTACTAAAATGTTTAAAGTTTCTCTAAAAGGAGTTTGTTCTTTTCTAAGGGAAGTAAGCCATAAAGTAGGCTTAAAAGTGTCAAGGGCTCTGTTAAAAGGTTCGAGTTTGACTTCTTTGGTAAAGTTTTTGTGTTGTTGTTCGTTTTCTAAAGAAGGGATTCCTCCTAAAGCAGCTTCTCTATAAGCACGTGTAATTTTAGGTGTAAAAATAGCCACGTTGAGTTTCATTGTTTCCGTGGTTTTCTTTGCAAACTGATAGGTTTCTTTTGTATTGTAGCCATGGTCGATCCAAATAACAGGGATTTCTTTTCTTACACTTGTTGCTAAATAAAGTAAGCATGCTTCATAAGGTCCAAAATGGGTGCTAAGAATACTTTTTTTACTTTCTTTTAAATGGAAAGTCCACTTGATAATTTCTTCAGCTGTTTTATTTTTTAAGTTTTTATTTTCAATAGATAGCTTCAATGATTTTCTCCTTTTTTTAAATGGTTTTACAAATAAGACATTGATTATTTTTTTTTATTTTAATTTTTTTAAAATTCATCTCTAACGTATTGATCATAAATAAAGTATTGGTTAAAGGCTGAGCGCAATGGGTCAAATATTTAATAGTTTCAGTTGCTTGAATGCTCCCGATAATGCCGACAACAGGTCCAAGTACCCCTTGAGTGTTACAAGAAAGCATTTCTTTTTTAAACGGCAACTTTGGAAATACACATCGATAACAAGCTGTTTTTCCTGGAATAATGGTCATGATTTGCCCATCAAAACCAAGGACACTAGCTAAAGAAAATGGTTTGTTGTTTTTAACACAAGTTTGATTAAGTAAATCTTTTGTTTTAAAATTATCACTGCCATCTACAATGAAATCGTAATGATGAATGATTTTATGGGCATTCTTTTCATTAAGATTATCATCAATGATGTTGATTTTACAAAGAGGATTAAGAGCTTTTAATTTTTTTTGAGCCAAAAAAATTTTTTTTTCTCCTATGTCTTTGCTCTGATAGAGAATCTGTCGTTGTAGATTAGAGAGCTCAATTTTGTCTTTGTCAATTAGTCCCAGAGTTCCAATGCCACTTGCTGCTAAATATAAAGAAGTGATCGATCCTAATCCACCGACTCCTATGATTAGCACTTTGGCCTTAAAAAGTTTTTGCATTCCTATTTTACCAATGTTTTTTAAAGTTAAATGTTTTTCAAAGCGATTTTTAAAATTTGGATTCATTTTTGTTTTTTTTATAAAAAAAAATTTAAATATAATAAACATTCTCTTTTGATTTGAGAGACATTGCTTTAAAAGATTGATGAAGCTCTTCCAAGGTTTTACTTTCTAAGAATTCTTTTAATGGTTTATTGGCTTCATTTAAAAAATGAGCGATGACTTTAGTGGCATTTTTTGATTCTATTTTACTGTTGTTTTTTTCTTTAATAAAAGCCCAATCAATAGGGCCATCGATGAGCTCGATCATTTCTTTTAAAGAAATTTCTTTTGCATTTTTTTTAAGGAAATAACCCCCATTAGGTCCTTTTTTACTATCGATATAGCCTGCTTTTTTAAGATCGAGTAAAATATTTTGTAAAAATTTCATGGGAATGTTTTGTTTGATAACTGTTTTTTTAATTTGAATAGGGTTTTGTTTATTTTCATTAGAATAAAAATCTAATAAACACTTAATGGCATAGTAACATTTTTGAGAAAGTTTCATTTTATAGTCAATATTTTCTACTTGTATTGTAGATTTATTTATTTATTTTTACAATGATATTTTTTTATGAGACAAAGATAGGTTTTGAATTTTTAAAAAGAAATATTATAATGGCACTTTAAAGCAAAAAAGCGCCAATAGCTCAGCTGGATAGAGCAACTGCCTTCTAAGCAGTAGGTCGGAGGTTCGAATCCCCCTTGGCGTGATTTTTTTTATTTAATTTTAATAATAGATAAAAAAATAATTTATAAAAGAAGATGGCGAGTGTAGTTCAGTGGTAGAGCGCCAGATTGTGGTTCTGGTTGTCGTGGGTTCGAATCCCATCACTCGCCTTTTAATTTTTTTTAGCGGCTGTAGCTCAGTCGGATAGAGCATCTGACTTCGGATCAGAGGGTCGTGGGTTCGAATCCTTCCAGCCGCGTTTGTTTTTTTTTAATTTGTTCAAATAAAATTAAAAAACTATATTTTATTTAAATCTGATTTTGATTTTTCTTATTTTAAAATCATTTGTTATGTTTCAACTAGATAATAAGAAAATAATAATATCTTCTCTTAGAAGATTCAAAGATTCAAAAATAATTTGAGAATTATTGGAAACCACACGGTATTTCAAGCGTGTTTGTTATTCTTTCCCCAACATTGCTCTTTTAAGGGTCTAGTTGCTTTTGGTAATGAAATGGCTCTTCTTCCTGTAGCCAAGCCTTTGCATGCCACTTATTTCTACAATTTCGTTCAAAGGCTCCTATTTGTTTCCATTAAAAATGCTCTGAGTTCGCATCCAAACTTAGTCGAGTGGCACCATTACTTGCAAGCTACTTTGGAAGCAATCTTTTTCGTGGCTTAAAAAGCCAAAATTTATTGTAAAATTTTTAGTAAAACAAAACAAAGTTTCTGCTAATCAGTTTCACAATACCTTTTTCACAAAAATTCGATATATTCATGATACTAAATTTTCGAGTTACATCAGCAAGCACTACAATTCTCTTAAAAAATCGCAACTTTTAGATTTAAAAAAACAATACAATATTCGCTATTATGTTGTGCATAAAAGTCGTCCTCCACTGTCTTTAAAGCTTGTTTTCATTTGGAAAAAAGAATATTACAACGTTTATCAATTGTAAAAGAATATTTTTAATGGTAACTATATATCTTGTTCTAACAAAAAAAAAATAAAAGGAGTGTTTTTTTATGGAGATAAAAAATTTAAAGAATAAAATAAGCTTTTTAAGTCTAATGAGTTTATTTTTTTTAGGATTAATGGCTCTTCCATTGAGAGCTGAAGGAGCTGAAATAAAACCCTTTTCTAAGATTTACTTTGATTATCACGTTGACAAGACTGAAAATGATGAAAAGCCACTTTCTCAATTTGAAGTGGAAAGAGTTTATTTTGGGATTAAAGGAAATGTGGATACTGATATAGGTAAAGTTAGTTATAACTCTACATTTGATGTACAACAAGGGGTTGATTTAAAACAAAATAAGAGGTCTGCTTTTTGGGTGTCTTACTTGAAGATAGCTTACTTTAAGTGGAATTTTTTTAATATTACCACGGATAATTTATTATCAGCTGATGTGACCTTTGGACTTCAAAGTGCTCAGCTTTTTGGGTTTACAGAGTCTCTTTGGGGATATCGCCATGTGGCAAAAGTTTTTACAGACCATACCGGTTTTTATACAGCTGCAGATGCGGGCATTAATGTAGCAGCTAAAGCTTTTAATGATTTACTTGCGGTGAATGTTTTTCATTTTAATGGAGATGGGTACAATAAAATTCAAAACCCAAGTACTCGAAACTACGGAGCTAATGTGACCCTTAATTTAAAAGAGATCTTTTTACCTTTTTATTTTTACGGGGCTTATCATTATAATTCGCATGCATTTAATGTCGATAAAACAACTTATTTAACCGCCTTAGCGTATAAGAATGAACTTTTTAGAGGTTATATCGAATATAGCCAGCAAAATAACTATGCGTATGAAGATGGAGATATTGCAAGAGGGCTCATGTTGGGAGCTAATTATCATTTAACTTCTTTTTTAGATCTTTTTTTTCGTTTTGATATAGACCTTTCTGATAAAGATGAAGATAATAACACAGTTGTCGCTAATGCAGATGAGCAACATATTTATTTAGGAGTTGCTTTAACACCGATTAAATCTTTTCAAGTGGTTTTAACGTATCATAGTTTAACGCATCATCCTGAGTTTAGAGAAGCTTATGGTTTGCTTGGTGATGGTGATTATTTTTTAGAGCATTCGATGCTTTTTGATTTTCAATTTACTTTTTAAGTTAATTAAAAACTTTTTTTTTAGTGAGTTTTGCTTTATTGATCGATTTTATCAATAAAGCAAAATTTTTTTTTAAATTTAATCATTTTAATTTTTAAGAAAATAGCCTTATACTTTTGTAATAAGGAGGAGGTTGTGAGATGTCTAAAAGAAAAATTATAAAAAGTGATGAGGAATGGAAACGTATTTTGAGCGAAGAAGAGTTTGTAGTTTGTCGCCAGAAGGGGACAGAAAGAGCGTTTAAAGGGAAGTATTATAAATATCAAAAAGAGGGGGTGTATGCTTGTGTTTGTTGTGGGGAGTCTCTTTTTGACTCAGAAGATCAGTATAATTCGGGGAGTGGTTGGCCTAGTTTTTATAAACCACTTAATGATGAGGTGCTTGATGAGCGAGAAGATGGAAGTTTAGGGGTGATGAGAACAGAAGTGGTTTGTTGCTGTTGTGGGGCACACTTGGGACATGTCTTTGATGATGGTAACTTACCGATGGGTAGTAGACGGTATTGTATTAATTCTATTTGTTTGAATTTTAAGGAAAAATTAGACTGATTTTTTTTAAAGCGATTTAAAAAACGACTCTCAAAACAAAAAGAAGCAACATTATGGGACCTGCAATAATTAATACACGAGCCCACTTACTGTAAAAGACTTCGTACTCTGGTTTTTTTGACCAATTAATAACACGAAATCCGGTTAAGGTCATTGAAAGTCCGGCGATAAAAAGAAGGAAGCTTAACATTTTTCTATAGTGACATATTAGTTTTTATTTAATTAAAAAGCAAGATTTTAATTAAATAAAAAAATTTTTATTTAAAAAAAAATTAAAGTGACTTTTTGAAAATAGGTTTGATGACAAGATCATCAGTGAGTTTAATTTGTAATTTTTTTTGATTTATCTTTTTACCATTAACAAGCCAATAATCAAGTTGATTTTCTCTTACTCCTTGTATTTCAATCGCGAATAAATTATTTTTAAAATAAAATCCAGTATATTGGGTATAGTTTTTTACATGATCGATTTTATATTTTACGTTAAAGGGAGCTTGTTTGACTTGAATTTTTAATTTTTTACCGAGAGAAAAAAAATCTTGCATTTCTTTTCTAACAAAATCTTGGCGATTTTGCATAAAAGATTTTAAGTGAAAGAGATCAGTTTGGTGCTGTTTTTTTATTTTTTTTTCTTTTAAATTTGAAATCGAATTAACAAAGCCTTCGTAAGGTTTTAAAAGAGGGAGTAATTTTTTAGGGGTTAATGTGTGGTTTAAAGCATGGACGGCTAAAGTGACGTAGTATGGTTTAAAGTTTGGATCACCATCGGTTAAAATTTTTAATATTCTTGCTCTAGCACCTATTTTAAAAGCGACTTGGTTTGTCATTATTGCAAAAGATTCTTGCTCCCATATTTTTCTACTATTTACAATATTCCCATTCCATTGACTACGAATTCCATTAATTATAGGATAATAATCAAAAAAGCTATGGTCTAAATCCCAGTGAAGCCATTGCCATTTTGGATGAGGGTGTTTTAAATTCAAAAAAAGGGCCCCTTGAAACCAATCAGTCGTACCGCAAAAAATAAAAGTGAAAGTATTGTAAAAATAATTTTCAAAATCAATAAGGTTTGAAAGCTCTAAAAAAGAAAGAATTTTTTTTTGATTAATTTTTTCCTTCAAAGGATTTTTAAACTCTTTTATGATGTGATTGAAAAAATCGTTTTCTTTAGAAAAAGTGGTTTGCCTTTGACGAGATCTTCTTTTAAAAAAATAAAAACTAGAATGTTTAAGTTTATTTTTTAAAGTTTTTGTGCCCATAAACTCGGTTACATAACCAAAGCCTTTCTTTTTTCTATTGATGTAAAGTATCATAGGGTAATAATCTTGTGATAAAGAATCTCCTAATAACTTAGAGACTTTACTTGCAAGTTTTAGAGGGTAAAATCGTGGACCAAGTTTAAAAACAAGGCGGTTAATGGGATAATCGTTTTCTTTTGGGTTGGAATATAAAACACGAGCATTAATGGAGTCTGTCCCATAACTTTTTCTTAAATAGGCTCTTAGGTGAAAATTATGGTTAAATTTTGACTTGTCTGCTCTAACAGTGCCTCCGTGAAATCGGATGCCTACTTGAGTGGTTGGTAAAATCATTTTTTTTTTATCGCTGTAAATCGTTAATGTTGCAAGCTTTTCGACCTTGCGTCCTCTTTGGCTTTTTGTTGCAATAATACCTGTTTTTTCGTCATAGATGTCTTTAGGATCGATATGAAAGGAAACAACATAGCAATTAGAATAAAAATTAAATTGATCGATTGATTCAATCTTATGATTTTTATTTTTTACTTGAGAAGATGGGTAATAATCATAATACGTTTTTGTTAAAGGATTGGGGTTTTTGATGGCTTTAAGGTATCCTAGATTCGAGAGTCTTTTTCCTAGTTTTGTGCTATTGACAAAACGTTCTGAGATGAAGTTTTGTTCTGGTTTTTTTGTCTTAGAGTCTTCAAAAAAAAAGATAAGACTTAATGAAAGGGTGAAAATGAAAACAAGTGAAGTAATAAAGGTTGATGGATACAAATTTATTTAGGCAGGCTTTTGTCGTTAAAAATGATAAATCTTAAGAAAGATAAGTCTGAAAAGAAACCGTTTTACATTGTTTTTGAATTAGCTTTTTTGCTTTTTCAAGACTTTCCATCTTATCTTGAAAGAAACGATATGAGATAGTTAAAGTGTTTTCTTTTTCAATTAGATTTTCTACTTTGCCACTCAGGTTTGATTTTAAAAGGTGGATGATATCGATTAAATTGTTATTTCCTTTATCTTTGAAATAAATCACAAAAAGACCATTTTCTTGATTTTTTTTAATAAAAAATTGTAAAAAAGTATTTTTATTAACAAAGAGTAAACCAAGGATTGTGATCAAGAGAGTGACTAAAAGCAGCTTATGGTTGGCTGTAGCACAGATAAGAGAAGTGGCAATAATGAGCATTAAAAAGCCAATTTCTTCAGGCTCTTTAATGGGGGTCCTAAAGCGGACAATGGAAAGAGCCCCTAAAAGCCCTAAAGACAGAGGTAAGGAATGCTGTAAAGTAATAAAAATACTGGTGATACTAATGGGATAATAAAGGAAAGGCATGATGGAGTTGGCTGCCTGTTGCACGACTTTTATAAAATTTCAGATACAGTTTGCTAATTAAAAGAGAGACTAGAAAAGAGGTGAGAATTAAGAAAAAATAGACGCTTATGGATTCTCCTTTTGTAAAAATTTTTAGCACATAATAAAGTGCTTTTTTAATTTTTATGACTAAATCCATATACATTAGAGTGGGTATCCTTTTTTCAGAATGATTGGTTCATTGAATGAAGTGCTAAGTAAGCTTTATAATACTTTGAAATGGCTTCTTTCTTAAGATTTGCAAACTCTAAGAGTGTTTCCATCGAAGGAGGGACTTGCCTTTTTGAAGTTTTAATTTCTAAAACCCCAAATTTAAAAGGAAGTAAAGAAGGATGCTTGATTTTTAAAAGAGGATGAACGCTTTCAATTTGGATTGTTTTGTCCAAAGCGATACGAGTATGGGTTTCGGCTTCTGTAAAACGCAACCTTTGATAAGTAATTTTTAATGTAGGCAAACGAAATTCTTCAGCATCAAGGTAGGAGGAGATATGATTTTGAGAAAAAAGATGCCAACGCTCATCGGATAAAGGCAATTTTTTTAGAATCGTTGGGAAGGGGTTGATTTCGATTCTTTTTTTAGATCGTTTTCGATTTTTTTTACTTTTAATTTCAAAAAAGGTAAGCGTTTTTGTTGTCTTTTGACTCATACCAACGAATGCGAGTTTTTTGTTTAAAAAAATCGCTATTTTCCTTTTCAAATATTGATTTTAAATCAAGGGTGTCATAGTAGACACTACAAATTTTATTGTTAGGGTAAAAAGAGGGGTCTGTAAGATAATTAAATGAAAGAGAGACTTGGAGGGGGTCTATTTTTTCAAGTGGGACTTGATATTTTATTTCAAAGTTCATTAATTGTTTAGAGTTATTTTAATGATGAAATCCTTGATGATTTAATTTTTTAAAGAAATTATCATCACCAAAGATCCTTTGTTAATCTTAATACTTTACCCTACACCCATAAGGCACTGTTTTTTGTTGGAGAGGTTTTTTGCCTTCAAGCAAGCTATTTAAAGATAGTTTAACATAATTTTTAGCTTTTTTAATATCTTTTTTTTGAGCTGAACGAATGGAATCAATTGCTCCATCATAAACGAGGGCCCCATTTTTATCAATAATAAACATGTGAGGAGTGGTTTTGGCTTGATATTTTTTTCCGACTTTACTTTTTGCATCGATGAGATAGGCTGTTTGATAAGAGGCTTGAGATTGTATTTTTTTTTCAATTGCTTCAGTTGAATAATAACCTCCCTTTTTTTTTTTTGAAGAGCAAATAGAAAGCCAAATTACTTTTTTTTGAGTGAATTCTTTTTGGAGGTTTTGCATATTTTTAGATTGATAGTGTTTTTTTACAAAAGGGCAATCAAAATTAATCCATTCAAGGACAACAATTTTTCCTTTATAGTCAGATAATTTGTGAGAATTTCCCTTATGATCTTTTAAGGTAAAATGAGGGGCTTTTTGATTGATGATAGCATCCGCATAAAGAAATGCTGATGAGGTGATAAAAAAAGTAGCTAACAAAATGAGTAAGACTACTTTTATAGGCATTATTTTTTGAAGATTTTTTTTCATAATGACTCCTTTTTTATTAAGTGATTATTTTATAAATTACTGACGATTATTTGTGCAAATTCAGAGGTTTTTACTAGAGTTGCTTCAGGGATGAGTCGATGGAAATCATAAGTAACTTTTTTTTGTTTAATAGTTTCCTTCATCCCTTTTAAAACCATCTGACCGGCTTGTTTCCAACCTAAATATTGTAACATCATTTCAGCGGAAAGAATCAAAGAGCTTGGATTAATGACATTTTTATTAGCGTATTTTGGAGCGGTACCGTGAGTGGCTTCAAAGATACCTACTTTGGTATCATAATTAATATTAGCCCCTGGAGCGATGCCAATCCCACCTACTTGAGCGGCTAAGGCATCTGATAAATAATCTCCATTTAAGTTCATGGTTGCAATGACGTCATATTCTTTAGGACGAAGGAGGATTTGCTGTAAAAAAGCATCTGCGATGACATCTTTAATAATGATTTCTCTTCCATTTTTTTTAATGACTTGCCAAGGCCCCCCTTGATGATCAGTTGCCCCAAAAGCTTCTTTTGCCAGGTCATACCCCCAATTTCGAAAAGCTCCTTCTGTAAACTTCATAATGTTGCCTTTGTGTACTAACGTAACAGAATCTCTATTGTGTTCGATGGCATATTCGATGGCAGCTTTAATCAGTCGTTTACTTCCTTCCTCAGAAATAGGTTTGATGCCAATACCAGAAGTTTCAGGAAAACGAATTTTAGTGACGTTTAGTTGTTCTTGAAGAAATTGAATGAGTTTTTTTGCTTCATCAGAACCTTTTTCAAATTCAATCCCCGCATACACATCTTCTGAGTTTTCTCTAAAAATAACCATATCAATGTCTTGAGGGTTGGTCACAGGAGAAGGGACCCCTTCAAAATGAGCCACAGGTCTAAGACAAGTATATAAATCCAGTTTTTGCCTAAGAGTAACATTTAAACTACGAAAACTTCCCCCTACAGGTGTGGTTAAAGGGCCTTTAAGACCAACTAAAAATTCTTTAAAAGCATCAATGGTTTGATCTGGTAGCCACTGATTAAATTGATTTTTCGCTTTTTCTCCAGCGTACACTTCCATCCATACAATTTTTTTCTCTCCCCCATAAGCTTTCTCAACGGCTTGATCAATCACATATTTACAAGCTTTCCAAATATCAGGACCAATCCCGTCTCCTTCAATAAAAGGAATGATTGGCTTATTAGGGATATTTAAACGTCCTTGTTTTAAAGATATTTTTTCCCCTTCTGTTGGGATCGTTAATTTTTTTTCCATTTTTTTGTCCTTTGTATTATTGGATTAATAATACTTTTTTTTATGATTTTTCTAAAATTATTTTTTCAAGTTTAACAGTATCTTGAGCAAATTTTCGAATTCCTTCTGACAGCTTTTCGATTGCCATCGCATCTTCGTTTAACATCCACCGAAACCGTTTTTCATTAATAACTTCTTTTTTTAAATCCATTTTTTTTGCTTGTTCAATTGAAAGTTCTTTTTTAACACTTTGATTACTTTGTTTTAAATCTTTTAGCAGACTTGGAGAAATGGTGAGTAAATCACAACCACTAAGGGCTATAATTTGATCGATATTCCTAAAAGAAGCTCCCATAATTTCTGTTTGGTAGTCAAACTTTTTATAATAATGGTAAATCATTTTCACTGATTTGACACCTGGATCATCTGTGCTTGCAAAACTTGTTTTGTTTTCATTCTTACAATACCAATCAAAAATACGGCCGACAAAAGGAGAAATCAAAGTCGCTCCTACCTGAGCACAATAAAGAGCTTGAGGGAAACTAAAAAGCAAGGTCATATTGCAATGAATGCCTTCTTTTTCCAATTGTTTAGCTGCTTCAATCCCTTCCCAAGTGGAGGCGATTTTAATTAAAATGCGACTACGATCAATGTTGTCTTCTTCATATAGTTTAATCACGTTTCTCGCTTTGTCTAAGGTTGTTTGAGTATCAAAAGAATATCGAGCATCGACTTCTGTTGAAACTCTTCCGTCGATGAGTTTTAAAATTTCTTTTCCAAACTTAACATAAAGTTTGTCTAAACAAAGAGAAAGCCATTGATTTTGATTAGAAGAGGCTTTTTTTGCTTGGGTAATGGCTTCTTTGATAAAGCCTTGATATTCTTGCATTTGAGTGGCTTGGTAAATAAGGGTTGGGTTTGTGGTGGCATCTTTTGGTTTAAAAGTTGCAATGGATTTAAGATCACTTGTATCGGCTACAAGCGTGGTGTGCTTTTTTAATTGGTTGAGTGAATGAGTTGTTGTCATTTTTTTTACAAAATAATTTTATCATATTTAGAAGACTTTTTTTTTAAGTTTTTCCTGTGTTTTAAAACATAGCTAGAGATTGACTAATTTTTTTTCCATAATCATTTTTTTTTAAAATAATCTGGTCAATTTCGATGACAGTGCGTACCCCTGAAACTGAATTTAAATACAACATTTCATCACAAGATTTAAGCATGTTCCATGAAAATCCTTTTTTATATTTAATGTGAGTAAAAAAATGCTTTGCGTTTTTAATCATCATGGCTTGCATAATGCCTGGTAAAATGGTTTCACTTGGATCAATGAGGTAAAGTTTTTTTTTTTTAACAAGGGCAATATTCGCATACGCGCATTCGATGGCTTTCTTTTGATGATTGAAAATCAAAAGATCTGTTTTGGAGCATGCATCTAAAGCATGATGGATTTCCATTAAATTGGCAGTTTTGTGCTTTCTAAGAGGAGTTAAGCTGATGGAGTGTTTTGAAGAAAGGCTGAGTGTTTTTGAAGGAAGAGAGATGCTTTGTGTTAAAATAAGGCATTGAGATTGCTTTTGGTTTATTTTTGTTATTAAGATTTTAATTTTGACTCGTTTGTTTAAAAATTGATTTTTTTCAAGAAGAGAGAAGACTTGTTTTTTGATTTTTTTTAAAGGGGGTTTTTTGATTTTGAAAGCATCACAAGTTAATTGGAGTCTTTGTAAATGTTCTTTTAAAAAATAAATAGTATGGTTGTGATACAGCAAAGTTTCAAAAACACCTAGTCCATATTGAAAATATAAAGAATAAGGGTTTAAAAAAACCTTTTTAAAAGAAACAATTTCATTATCCCAAAAAACATAATGACCACCCGTTTGTTGGCTTTTACTCAAAGAAGACTTGTTTAATAATTTTTTCTTTGTGTTTTGTTTCTGTAAGTTCGTCTTGTTCATTGGATAAAAGGGTGATGCCTCCCCCCACACGATATTCAAAGTTAGATTTTATAATGTGAATGGTACGAATGAGTACATTAAACTCGCATTCATTACTAAAAGAAAAATAACCGAGAGAACCTGTATAAACACCTCTAGATTCTTTTTCCAAATGATCGATCATTTGACAGGTTTTTATTTTAGGAGCGCCTGTTACTGAACCCGATGGGAATAAAGCATTAAAAATATCGATCATTGCTTGATGTGTTTTACCTTTAATATGAGCGCTTAAGTGATGAACATTGTTATAAGTACTTAAAATAGGAAAGGCTTGTACTTTTACACTATGAGGGAGACAAATTTTGGATAAATCATTTCTCATTAGGTCAGTTATCATGGCCAGTTCGGCTAAGTTTTTTTTTGATTGAAGGAGTTGTTTTTTAATTTTTTCATCTAAAGATTGATTTTGTTTTTTTTGGATGGTGCCTTTAATGGGAGCAACTTCAAGAGTATTTTTAGAATAAATAAAAAATCTTTCAGGTGAAGTTGAAATAATTGTGCCAAAGGGAGTTTCTAAAATGCCTTCATAAGGAGCTGGATTTTTTAAAAAAAGATTTTTACAAATCGTTTGAGTTGATTTTTTTTTTTGACCCATAATTTTTCGACTAATGTTGACTTGATAAGTATTACCTTTCATAATTTGTTTTTTGATTTTTCTAATTAATGTCTCGTAATTTGTTTTTTGATTTTTTTTAAAAGAATAATTTGATTTCATTTTTTTTTTCTTTTTATCAAAAATAGGGTTTGTTTTCAATTGCTGTCTGATGATTAAGCAAGACTGTTTTGTTTGGTTATAAACTTCGATGGTTTGGTATAAAACGAGGTAGATGTTTTCACTTGGACTAGGGAAGGTTTTAAAAAGGTTTCTTTCTTCAAGGTGATTTTTATAATCATAAGAAAAAATTCCAATTAAACCTCCTTCAAAAGGAAAATGAGTTTTTTTCAAGTGTTTGTTTTCTTCCATAAAATCTTTTAAAAAATTTGAGCTATTCTTAAAAGAGTAAGTTTTTTCTTCTTTATGAAACAAGCAATGTGTTTGATAAAAACTAACAAGGGGATTGTAAGCTAAAAGATGTATTTTTTCTTTTTTTTTTTCAAAAAGTTTTCCAGTGTGAAGCAAGACTCCTTGATGACTTAAAACCGTTAAAAGAGCGTTGTCTAAAAAAAATGATTTTTGAGTTAAATTAAAAGAGAGATCAATTAAAAAAGTCTTTGGCATAATAAGTAAAAAAGTTTTTAATCATTCTAAACCCAAAAGGAGTTAAAAATGACTCTGGGTGAAATTGTATCCCGACAATTGGATGGACTGGGTGCTCTAAAGCCATGACTTCTTTTTGACTAAAAGCAGTTGTTTTTAAAGACGTTGAGATAGGATTTGCACAAAGAGAATTGTACCGACAAGCCAGAAATACTTTAGGTATTTTGGAAAAAAAAAGTGATTTTTGATGAGAAACTTTGACTTGCGATCCGTGAGTTGGAGTTTTTGAAAAGTTTGTTTTTCCTTTAAAAAATTCATTAATAATTTGCATTCCAAGACAAATGCCTAAAATAGGTTTTTTTTGATATTTTTTTATTATTTTAAGACAGAGCCCACTTTTTTTAGGCGTCATTGGTCCAGGTGAAATGACTAAAGCATCGGCTTGAATGGTTTTAAGAGAAAAGTCTCGGTTTCGTTTTATAACAATACAAGTATTTTTGATTTGTTTGTTAATGAGGTGAGAGAGGCTATAAGTAAAAGAATCATAATTGTCAATAATAAGAATTGTTTTTTTCATAAATTATCAAGTGTTTAATTTTTTTTTCAAAAGATACATTAAAATACCAGAAGCCACAGAAGCATTAAGAGAATTAAAATGACCAACGCCTTTAAGACCGATGAGATAATCACTTTCTCTTAAAAGATGAGGGCGAATTCCTTTTTCTTCGGACCCAATAATAAGACATGCTTTAGAGTTTAGCTTAAGATCTTCTAAATTGTTTGTTTGTAAGTCGTTTGCTTTAGAAGCGATGATTTGATAATCGTGTTGTTTTAAAGCCTCCACAGATTTTAGTAATTTTTCAGTTTTAAAAAAAGGAACTAAAAGAGACGCTCCTGAAGAAATTTTGTGTACGGTATGATTAATGGGAGCTGAATTTTTGCTTTCAATCATCATCAAGCAACAACCAAAATAATGAGCACTTCGAGTAATAGCTCCTAAATTATGAGGGTCTTGAATCCCATCTAAGACAATAATAAAATGATTTTTTGAGATCTGTTTGTAAAGAAAATCTTCTAAATTAGAAATAAAACGGGTCCCGTATTTGAGTTCAGCGAGGATTCCTTGATGCATATCTTCGGGACTGAGATAGTTGATTTCTTCTTTTTCAACAAAAAAAAATTGAATCTTCTTTTTTTTTAACTGATCAATTAAGTTTTGTATTTTTGGAGATACGCGACCTTTTTTAAAGTACACTTTTTTAAAAACATACCCTTCATTTAAAGCTTCTTTAATAGGATGGTAGCCGTAGAGATATTCTTTTTTTTCTTCTTTCATGATCTATGTATTATTGATGATTTATTTAATTAATTTGATCTGATAATTATTTTTTAAATCAATGATTTGGTATCCTTTTTCAAAAATTTGTTTTCTAAGTTGATCAGCGGTTTGCCAATTTTTTTTTGCTTTGGCTTGTTTTCTTTTTTCCACCAATTCTTTAATCTCTTGGGGAATAGAAAACACAGAAACTTGATCTGAAGGAGGATTGATTTCAAAAGTATCAAAAATCTCATTGGTCATTTTAAAAAAATCTAGAAAAAAAGTCGCTGTTTTTGGAGAAAAAGTATCTTTGTTTTTATTAAAATAAGAAATTGTTTCAAAGATTTCTCTTAAAGCTCCTGACGTATTTAAATCGTAAGCTAATTCTTTTTTAAAATTTCCATTTCGTTTTTTAATGGCTATTTGATGGTTTTTTTGATTCTTTTCATTAGAAGCCTTTGAAGTAGATTGGATGATTTGATAAAGTTCGCTAATGGTTTGATTAACTTTATTAATGGCTTTTTCAATGCCCCCAGCTTCTTGTAAAGTGAAGTTGTAGTGATTTCGGTAATGGGTTGACAAAAGCATATAGCGAATGGTGTTAGGATGGATTTTTTTTTTAATGAGATCTCTTAGGGTATAATAATTGTTTAAAGATTTACTCATTTTTTGCCCCTCAACGAGTAAATGAGCACAATGTAACCAATAATGAACGTGTTGTTGTTGATGATAACATTCCGATTGAGCGATTTCGTTTTCGTGATGGGGAAATTTGTTGTCGATGCCCCCTGTATGGATATCAATAGGAGAGCCCAGACATTCTTTTGTCATCGCCGAACATTCAATATGCCAACCGGGACGTCCTTTTCCAAAAGGAGATTCCCAGTAAGTTTCCCCTTCTGACTCATTGACATGCTTCCATAAAACAAAATCACTGATTTGATCACGACTGTAGTCTTCTTGTTGGATTCTTTGGCTTGCTTCTGCTTGTTGTTTTTCCAACTTAATTTTTGAAAGCTTTCCATAATTAGGAAAAGAGTTAAGTTTAAAATAAACAGAGCCATCAACACTGGTATAAGCGTGCTTTTTTTTGATAAGGGTTTGGATCATTTCAATTATTGGTTTAATAAAATCAGTTGCTTTTGGATAATGACTGGCTTTTAAAATTTTTAAAGTTTGCAAATCTTCGTGAAAGGCTTGAATGTATTGTTTGGTGTAATTTTTTAAGCTTTGATGATTTTTTTTGGCATTTTCAATGGTTTTGTCATCGACATCGGTAATATTCATCACCAATTTTACCCGATAGCCTAATAATTTAAGAGTCCTATGAATTAAATCTGAAAATAAAAATGAACGAAAATTGCCAAGATGAGCATAATTGTAAACCGTAGGGCCACAACTATAGAGGGTAACTTCTTTTTTTGCATGAGGGATAAAAATCTCTTCTTGATTAGAAAGTGAATTATAAAAAGCAATGTTCATCATGGGTTATTTAAAGTTTCGATACGATAAAAAGTAGGTTTTTCTGTAATAAAAGAAAAAGCAGTGATGGTTTTTAAAATTTTCAAAAAAGCTTTTTCTTGACATTGATGCGTTGTTAAGATAATGGCGACATGATGATGAATTTTTTTTTTCTGATTTAAAGTGTCGATACTAGTATTATTTTGATAAAAAACATTGGTAATTTGTTTTAAGATTCCTTTTTTTTCAATAACAGTAAGGCGCATATAATAAGCGCTCATAATTTCTTTCATAGAAACGATCGTTTTTTTTGAAAAAGCAATGATTTGATTAGAAAATGAAGCAGCTCCTAAGAGTTTAGAGCCAATCGCCACAAGATCACTAATGACAGCAGAGGCTGTTGGCAAACTACCGGCTCCTTTTCCATAAAAAAGAGTATTGTCTAAAAAATCGGATTTAATAAAAATAGCGTTGTATTCATTTTCTACTTGAGCGAGTTCATTTCCAATGGGAATGAGTGTTGGATGGACACGAGCTTCAATGGTTTTGTTTGTAATTTCTTTTAAAATACCAAGAAGTTTAATTTTAAAACCGAGCTCTTTTGTATAAAAAATATCTTTAGGATCAATTTTTATAATACCTTGAGTGAAGATTTTTTGGTAATTAATAGAAGTATTAAAAACGATTTGTCCTAAAAGGGCTATTTTTTGAGTTGTATCGAGTCCACTGATATCTAAAGAAGGGTCTTGTTCAGCAAAGCCTAATGATTGAGCTTTTTTAAGAGCACTTGGTAAGGATTCTTTTTCAAGGTTCATTTTGGAGATAATGTAATTACAGGTACCATTGATAATGCAGTAAAGTCCTTTGATATGGTTAGAAGCAAAATGTTCTTTTAATGTTTTTACAATGGGGATTCCTCCTCCAATAGCGGCTTCATAAGAAAGAGTGACTTGATGTGTTTTTGCTAATTTAAAAAGTGCTTTACCGTGTTGAGAGAGGAGGGCTTTATTGGCGGTGACGACGTGTTTTTTTTTTTTGAGAGCTTGTTCGATGATTTCTTTTGCAGGGCTCGTGTTTCCTATAAGTTCGACGACAATGTCAATCGAAGGATCAGAGACAATTTCTTGATAATTTGTGCTTAATGTTATATTGGGAAATTGTTTTTTTTTTTTTAAAATATTTTTAGAACAAAGTGTTTTTATGTTTAATTTAAAACCCAATCGTTTATAAAGCAAACTTTGTTTTTGTTGTAAGATTTTAATCACTCCTGAGCCTACAACACCAGAGCCAATTATACCGATATTAATTTTTTTGATCATTTTTAAAGTGAAAAAATAAGACTTAATAATTATCGTATCATTTTTTAAAATGTTCTTAAGTAAGATTTTTAGCTTTGATTTTTTTTCTTTTTTCTTGACTTCTTTTTTTTTTCTTATTATATTACTGATTAGATAGAGTTTTGGACTCTCTTCATAAAAAATCTTAAAAAAATAAAAACAAATTGTTTTATTTACTTTTATAAAAAAAAGTAAATTTTATAAAATTAAAGGAGTCAATGATGAAAATAAAACCTTTAGGGGATAGGATGTTGGTAAAGCCTCTTGGTGCGGCTGATAAAACAGCTGGAGGGATTTACATTCCTGCAACAGCTCAAGAAAAAACTCAAGAAGCAACCGTTGTTGCTATTGGAGATGGTAAGGACATTCAAGTGAAACCACAGGATAAAGTCATTCATGACAAATATGCTGGAACGAATGTTAAAATTGATGGAGAAGAGCACATTATTATTAAGTCAGAAGATGTGCTTGCTATTATTGAATAAACAAAGAAGGTTTTGTACTTTGTTTTAATTTTTTTAAAAAAAATATAGAAAAAGGGAAAAAAAATATGGCTAAACAAATACTTTATAGTGAAGAAGCAAGAAAAAAATTACTCAATGGAGTAGATACGGTTGCAAATGCAGTCAAAGTTACTTTAGGACCTAAGGGGAGAAATGTTTTACTTGAAAAAAGCTTTGGGTCTCCTACGGTGACCAATGATGGCGTAAGTATCGCAAAAGAAATTGAACTTAAGGATCCTTATGAAAACTTAGGGGCTCAGCTTTTAAAAGAAGTTTCATCAAAAGCTAATGATGTTGCAGGAGATGGAACAACAACGGCGACGATTTTAGCTCAAACGATGATTCGTGAAGGGCTTAAAAATGTTGCTGCTGGAGCTAATCCTATGATTTTAAAAGAAGGGATTTATAAAGCTCAAAAAGTCGTTGTCGATTACCTTAAAAGTATCGCAAATAGTGTCAAAGAAAAAGAAAAAATTGCTCAAGTGGCAACGATTTCAGCAAACAATGATTCTGAAATTGGGAATTTGATTGCTGAAGCAATGGAAAAAGTAGGTCAAGAAGGTGTCATTACTGTTGAAGAGGCAAGGGGTCTTGAAACGATGCTTGATGTGGTTGAAGGGATGCAATTTGATCGAGGTTATTTATCACCTTATTTCATTACGGATCAAAAATCAATGACAGCAGAGATGCAAGATTGTTATATTCTTCTTTATGATAAGAAGGTTTCTTCGATGAGAGATTTGGTGTCTCTTTTAGAAAAAATTTCTCAAGGAGGAAAACCTCTTTTAATTATAGCAGAAGAAATTGAAGGAGAAGCTTTAGCGACTTTGGTGGTCAATAAATTACGAGGAGCATTGAATGTTTGTGCGGTTAAAGCTCCTGGCTTTGGGGATCGACGAAAGGCAATGTTAGAAGATATTGCTGTTTTAACTAAAGGACAAGTGATTTCTGAAGATTTGGGAATGAAGCTTGAAAATGTTACTTTAGAATCTCTTGGTGTTGCTAAGAAAGTCATTATTGATAAAGAAAACACAACGATTATTCAAGGGGATGGGATTGAAAAAGATGTCAAAGCTCGTATTGAACAAATTAGAGCAGAGATAGCAGAATCAACATCTGATTATGATAAAGAAAAGCTTCAAGAACGTCTTGCAAAACTTGCAGGCGGTGTTGCTGTCATTAATGTAGGAGCTGCTACAGAAACAGAAATGAAAGAAAGAAAAGCGCGAGTTGAAGATGCTCTTTCAGCAACTCGAGCAGCTATCGAAGAGGGGATTGTTCCAGGGGGAGGAGTCGCTCTTTTAAAAGCGCTTGAAGAAGTTAAAAAAATTAAAGAACAAGGCGAAATTCAAGTAGGGGTTGATATTGTTAAAAAAGCTCTTGAAGCTCCTATGAGAAATATTGTTGAAAATGCTGGGTATGATGGTTCGATTGTTCTTGAAGAAGCTCGAAAAGGAAAAAAAGGCCTTAATGCTCGAACGGGTAAATGGGTTGATATGATTGAGGAAGGAATTATTGATCCAGTTAAAGTAACTCGTGCAGCCCTTCAAAATGCGACTTCTATTGCTTCTTTGTTACTAACAACAGAAGTCTTAATCACGGATCTTCCAAAAGATGACGATGATGCTCCAGGAGGAGGAATGCCACCAGGAGGAATGGGTGGCGGTATGCCAGGAATGGGTGGCGGTATGCCAGGAATGATGTAATTTTTTAATTTCTTTACAATCAATACAAGATACAAAGAACAAATTTTTTTGAGACTTATTACTTAGAAAAGTTTGTTCTTTTTTTTTTTTCATGTTAAATTAACTTTAACTGTTTCCGTTTTTTCAAGTGATAAAATAAAATAAAATAAAATAAAATAAAATTGAATATTATTATTCAAAATAAAAGGAGTCAAAAAAAATGAGGATATTGTTATTAATAGTTACTTTATTTTTTAGTATGTCTATAGGAAAGAATCTTTTCTCTGATGAGCACACTAAAAGTTATTTTTCTGTTGCAGCACAGGGCGATTTATGGATTGACGACGTAGGGTCTGAAAATGAGCAAAAAAACTATGAAAATGGTTTGTTTGATCTTATAGTAGGGGCAAATTTAAGTGAAAATGTTGCCGTAGAGATGTATCTTACCGCTGGAGCAGAAGATATAAGAACAGTCCCTCGTGGATCGGGTGATGACCGGTGGCCGGGTGTTGCTTTTGATGGGGTGTCACTTCTTTGGAAAGTAAATGAACATGTGGATCTTACTTTAGGAGATTATGTACTCCATTATGGAGTTCCTAAGTTTTACCGTTTACGAAACTCAGCATTAATTCTTCCAGAAACGTTTTCTAGAGGAGCTCATGGGGTTTTTAAACTAGGTGAAAAATGGACTTTAGAAGCAGGATTAGGGGTTTTAGATCGTTTCTCTTTCAACGAAAGTTCTTTATCTTTTAAACTTGCGTGTAGTAAACTCTTCAATCTGTATGCAGGAGCTAATATTGGTTCAGATGATAATACTAGTTATTTCTATGGGCTTGAGATTTTCTTTTCTGGATTAACGATTACACTTGCAGCCAAACAAAACTTTGATGGGATTTCATGCTTATTTTTTAATCCTGGCATTGAAGGACATTATAAAATGGGTGAAAATTTTTTACTTGATTTTGGTGTCTTAGGTGAGCAAAACTCAAATGAGGAAGTGGAAGAGGCTGAATTAATAGCTTCTTCTTTATTTCTTGACAATCGTTTAAATTTTTGGTATTACGTAGAACCAGGTTATCAGTTTAATAAACTTTTTTCTTTAGGGCTTAATTTTAATGTTCCTTATGGAGAAAGTGAGGCACTGGGTTTAAATTTTGAACCAAGATTTTATATTGATACGACTGAAAACACACAAACTGTTTTTTGGGTTGCTTATAATACGGAAGAAAACAAACCTTCTTTAGGAATGGAATTTAATTATAATTTCTAAAGAACTAATATCAATTTAGCAAAATTTCACTTCTTATTTTAAACAATAAAAAGCGAAATTTTGCTTTTTTTCAAAAAATCAAAAAATTTAGTTAAATTTTTTGATTTTAATTTATTCTTATCAAAAAAGCTTTTTTTGGCTTAAAAGCCTTCTTTATTTATTTTTTACATAAGAAATAAGCTTATTTTATGTTAAAATAAACCTCATTAGAAAAAGGTTTACTAAAAAATGTCTAATTTAAGCTTAAATGGTGCTGAAATTTTAATTAAGTATTTAGAAAAGCACGGTGTAAAGTATATTTTTGGGTATTCTGGGGGAGCTGCAATTCCTATTTTTGATGCGCTCTATGACTCTAAGATTGAGCTTATTTTAACAAGACACGAACAAGGAGCCACTCATATGGCAGATGGGTATGCTCGTGTAGTAGGCAAAGCGGGGGTTGTTTTAGTCACTAGTGGTCCTGGGGCCACCAATACAATTACAGGGATTTTGACAGCTCAAATGGATTCAGTGCCGATGGTTGTTATTACAGGGCAAACTTTAAGCACTAATTTAGGTAAAGATGCTTTTCAAGAAGCCGATGTATTTGGAATCACTCTTCCTGTTGTCAAACATAATTATTTAGTAAGGAATGTGAAAGAAATCCCAAGAATTATTAATGAAGCCTTTCACATTGCCACAACAGGTAGGCCAGGACCTGTTTTAATTGATGTCCCAAAAGACATTAGTTCTGCTCCTTTAGGTCAAGAAATCATAAAAGATAAAATTGACTTACCAGGGTATCAACTAGATGAATCAGTGGATCTTGATGCGATTGATCGGATTGTTTCTCTTTTTCATCAATCAGAAAGGCCTTTAATTTTAGCCGGTCATGGGGCTTTAATTGCAAAAGCTAGCAACTCTCTTTTTGATTTTGCTAACAAAGCTAAAGTGCCTATTGTCAATACTCTTTTAGGTAAAGGGGTTTTTCCAGAAACGCATGAGTTTTCTCTTGGGATGCTTGGAATGCATGGCACGGCGTATGCTAATAAAGCATTAGTTCGTTGTGACTTGATAATGTCTATTGGTTCTAGGTGGGATGATCGCATTAATGGAAATCCAAAGAAGTTTTGTGTGAATGCAAAAAAAATTCATATTGATATTGATCCGGCTGAAATTAATAAAGTGCAACTAGTGGATGAATATGTGATTGGTGATGCTAGAAAAATACTTGAGGCGATTGCTGAAAAAGTACAACCTTTACAGACAAGCGCTTGGATTAAAGAAGTCAGTAAATATAAAAAAAAATACCCTTTAAAGTATAAAAAAAAAGGGGGACTTAAAGCTCAATTTGTGATTGATGCTCTTTATGACATCACTAAAGAACAGCACCCTATTATTAGTACTGATGTTGGTCAACATCAAATGTGGGCAGCACAATTTTATAAAATTGATAAAGCAAATACTTGGCTCTCTTCTGGAGGGGCAGGAACTATGGGATTTGGCTTTCCTGCAGCTATTGGTGCTCAATTGGCTAAACCAAAAGACCTCGTTATTAGTATTGTAGGCGATGGAGGGTTTCAAATGACTCTTTATGAACTTTCAACCATTGTCGTTCATAAGCTCCCTGTTAAAATTATTATCATTGATAATAAATATTTAGGGATGGTGAGGCAATGGCAAGAACTTTTTTATGATAATCGTTATTCTGGGATTGATTTAAAAGGAAGTCCTGATTTTGTTAAATTAGCTCAAGCTTATGGAGTCAAAGGGTTTAGAATTAAACGTTCAGCGGATGTTGTGAAAGTCCTAAAAAGGGCTATTGCTTATGAAGGACCTTGTTTGGTGCATGCAGAAGTCGTTAAAGAAGATAATGTCTTTCCCATGATTCCCTCTGGAGAAGCAGCAGAAGCGATGATTATTGAAAATCCTACCAAAAAACTTAAAAAACCTAAAGGTAGTACTTAAGGTAGTACTTAATTTTTCATTATGAAAAAAAATCAAAATTTACATACGATTTCGGTTTATGTTACCAATCATGTGGGTGTTTTAGGAAGAATTTGCCTTATTTTTTCTAGAAGAGGGTTTAATATTGAATCTTTAGTGGTCTCTCCTACTAAAGATGAGCAATATTCTCGTATGACGATTACTTCTAAAGGTGATAAAGATACTTTAAAACAAATTATTAAGCAAGTGACGAGACTGATTGATGTCCTTCATGCCATTGATCATACGGATGGTAATGTTATAGAAATTGAAAGTGCTTTGGTAAAAATATTAATTTTAGATGCGCCATCGAGAACGTTTGTTTTACAACTAGTAAGTCATTTTAAAGCTCAAACAGTTGATTTTACAGAAGAATCTTTAGTGATTCATGTTTCAGGAAAAACTGAAAAATTAGATGCTTTTATTAGTATGCTAAGTCGCTTTGATGTTGTTGAAATCGTAAGAACAGGAAAAATCTTAATGTGTCGAGGAAAAGAAAGGACTTAAGTAATTTAAAAGAATGATAATTGTATTTTTTTTATATTATAATAAAAATACATTGGTTTTACTCCCATGAAAGATTTACTTATTAACAATATTCGTATTGAAAATTACGATCCTTTTATTACGGTTAAAGACTTGAGAAATAGTTATCTTTTAGAGGATCAAACAGCTAGAGTTATTTTAAAAGTAAGGCAAGAGTTTATTGATATTTTAGAAGGGAAAGATGATCGATTTGTTATTATTTGTGGGCCGTGTTCGATTCATGATGAAAAGATGGCGATGGAGTATGCCCAGAAACTTCTTAAATTAAAAAAGCAGTATGAAAAGAAATTTTTAGTTTTAATGCGAGTTTACTTTGAAAAACCTAGGACGATAGTTGGTTGGAAGGGACTTATAAATGATCCTTATTTAAATGGATCCAATGATATTAATCATGGACTAAAATTAGCTCGTAAATTATTAGTTAAAATTGCTTCTCTTGGTATAGGGACGGCAACGGAGCTTTTAGATCCTATTATTGCCGCTTATCTTGGGGAATTGGTTTCTTGGGTTGCCATAGGAGCTAGGACAACAGAATCTCAAACTCATAGACAAATGGCAAGTGGTTTATCTGCTCCTGTAGGGTATAAAAATGCAACTAATGGAGATCTTTTAGTTGCAATTAATGCGATGAAATCAGCACAAGCTCCGCATAGTTTTTTAAGTGTTGATGATAATGGCAAATGTAGTATTGTGCATACAAAAGGCAATCCTTATGGTCATATTATCTTAAGAGGAGGAGGGGGAAAACCTAATTTCCACTTAGAAGATATTGAAACAACAGAGATTCTTTTAAAAAAAAATAATTTTAATCAGAAAATCATGGTGGACTGTAGTCATGAAAATTCTTATAAAAATTATAAAAAACAATTTTTAGTGATTAAAGATATTGTTGCTCAAAAGAAAATAGGCAACCAATCTATTTTTGCTCTTATGATGGAAAGTAATTTAAAAGAAGGTAATCAAAAACTTGTTAATAATCCTAAAGACCTTGAGTACGGGGTTTCTATTACAGATCAATGTATTGGGTGGAAAGAAACGGTTGAAATTTTTAATTTTCTTGGTCAAAATCTTTAATCAAAAGAATTTTTATTGTTTTAAGTGAATGATTTTTTTTTATCTGGCAATGAAGCTTTAGCTCACGCTTGTCTTAAAAATGATGTCAAAATAGCAACGGGTTATCCGGGAACTCCTTCAACAGAAGTTATTGAAACACTTAAAAAGCTTGGGGGAGAGACTCAAGCTTTTTGGTCTTCTAATGAAAAAGTTGCTTTAGAAATTGCTTTAGGGGCTTGTTTTACAGGAGCGAGAACAGTGGTTGTGATGAAGCATGTGGGTCTTAACGTGGCCTCAGATCCTTTTATGACAGCTTCTTACACGGGTGTTAAGGGAGGATTTGTGGTTATTTCTTGTGATGACCCTAATATGTATAGCTCTCAAAATGAGCAAGACAATCGTCATTACGCCGCCTTTGCTAAAATACCTATGTTAGAGCCTAGTGATTCTCAAGAATCTTATGATTTTTTACGCTATGCCTTTCATCTCTCAGAATCTTATGACACTCCTGTTTTATTTAGAATGACCACTCGAGTTTGTCATTCTAAATCGGTGGTTTGCATTACCGAAGATCAAAATTCAAATCCTTTAAAAATATCTTTTGAAAACCAGCAAGAGAAATTTATTATGTTGCCTGCTTATGGGCGAAAACGACATTATTTCGTTGAAGAAAGGATCAAGCGATTACAAGATTTTTCTAGTAAAATTAAAATTAATGTTTTTGAAAAAGGAGAAGGAGATACTCTCTATATTACTTCAGGAGTCAGTTATCACTACTTAAAAGAAATTTTACCTAAAGCGCCTATTTTAAAATTGGCCATGTCTTATCCTTTACCGATTGAAAAAATTAAAAAATTAAGCTCTTCTTTTTCAAAAATTGTTTGTGTTGAAGAGCTCGATCCTTTTTTAGAAATGAGACTTTTAGCCGAAGGTCTTTGTGTGCAGAAAAGAAATGATTCTTTTTATTGTGGAGAATTATCTCCTAAAAGAGTTTTAAGTCTTATTACAGATAATGAAGAAAAAGAAGAAGCGTTTGTTTTTGATAGTCAAAATCCCCCTTCTTTGTGTTCAGGGTGCCCTCATTTAACGATTTCCATTTTACTAAGAGATCTTAATTTAAGAGTTTGTGGGGATATTGGTTGTTATACGTTGGGGGCACAAGCTCCTTTTAAAGCGATTGGTTCGGTTGTGGATATGGGAGCAAGTATTCCGATGATGGTGGGAATGAATAAAGTTTTGCCCAAGGAAGAGAAAAAACGAACGGTTGCTGTGATTGGAGATTCGACGTTTCTTCATTCGGGGATTAGTGGTTTAATAGATGCGGTTTATCAAAGTGATTTAGGGGTTGTTTGCCTTTTAAATAATGATGCAACCGCTATGACCGGTAGGCAATCTCATCCTGGAAGTTTGCAACAAGAAGCAGGAAAGCATCAAAAAGTCAATTATTCCAAATTAGCTTTAGCTTTAGGAGTGAAGCATTTACATCAAGTCGATCCATATGATTTGCATGCTTGTAAAACAATTTTAAAAAAGGCTTTAAAAGAAGAAGATCTTAGTTTGATTATTTTTAATCGAGCGTGCGCATTGATTAGTCCTAAAGAAAAAATGATTGCAGAGACGAAAGATTTTTGTGTGCGTTGCGGGGAATGTTTGGCGGTTGGTTGTCCGAGTATTTCTTTTGATTTAAATCTTAAAAGACCAATTATTGATGAGCATTCTTGTACGGGATGCCGGATTTGCTTTGATGTTTGTGATCATCAATCTATTGTGATGAAGCATAAATCTTGATGACGGTTATTAACTTGTTAGTTGTTGGAAAAGGGGGTCAAGGGGTCTTGTTTGCAAGTGAAGTCATTTCAAGTCTTTTTATTCAAAAAGGACTTAATGTTAAAAAATCTGAAATCCACGGTCTTGCTCAAAGAGGTGGTACGGTTGTTTCTCACGTACGAATTGGGACTCTTATTTATTCGCCCGTCATTCCTAAAGGAGCAGTTGATTTTTTAATTGTTTTTGATTTAAAAGAGCAAAACCATTATCAATCGTATCTTAAAAAAGCTGGAATAGTAATTACTTTAAATGAAAAAGAAACCACCGCTTTTAATCAAAAAAAAGGAATGAATCTTGCCCTAGTGGCTCGTTTTTTTAAGTGTTATCAGCAATGCTTTAAATCAAAAAATGATTTGTGTTTTAACAATCAACAACTTTATTTCTTTTTAGAAAAAGCTCTTTTTTTAAAAAGAAAACAAGAAAACATCGCTCTTTTTAAAGAATTTTATGAATAAACCCATTGTTTTTATTTCTCAAAAGCAAGTTAAAAAAAATCTAATTGAAATTGTAGGGAGTGATGTTCACCATCTTTTGCATGTTCTTAAACTTACAGCAAGGAATGATATCATTTGTCGGACTTTTGAAGGATTTAATTATCAGTGTGTTCTTCATTTAATTTTAAAAGATAAGCTTATTTTAAACATTAAAGAAAAAAATGTTATAAAAGAAGAGTCCATTAAAAAAATACATTTAGTTTTATCGATGCCAAAACCTAAAACTTTTTCTAGTGTTGTTAAAAAAATTACAGAGTTAGGAGTTGCTTCTCTATATCCGGTGATCACCGAGCGATCTTTTATTAAAGATGAAAAAGCTTTTAATTTAAAGCGTTATCAAAAAATAAGTTTAGAATCTTTAAAGCAATCAATGAGAAGCCATCCGATGAAAATAAGCAATATTCTTAAAATACAAGATTTTTTAACAACAGAAGAAAAAATCTTAAAATCAAGTTTTAAAATCTTCCCTTGGGAATGTGCTCAAAATGATTTTTTTAAAGAGTCTTTTCAAACTCAAAAAGAAATGATGCTTTTTATTGGGCCTGAGGGAGGTGTTACGCAAAAGGAAAAAATAATTTTAGAAGCCCACGGGTTTAAAGTAGTGAGCCTTTCAAAAAATATTTTAAGAGTAGAAACAGCAGTTTTATTTTCAATTGCCAAATTATTTTAAACTAGATTTCTTTTTCCAAAAAGAATGGTACCAAGTCGGATTAAGTTGGCTCCAGAGTCAATGGCTATTTTGTAGTCTTGACTCATTCCCATAGAAAGAAACTGGCTTTGATAGTTTGAAGTGTTAAACTTTTTAGCGGTTTGAAATAATTCGTAAGTTTTTTGGAAATAAGGAAGATTGTCTTTGGGTTGTTTGACTAAAGGGCCCATGGTCATTAGCCCCAAGATTTGAATGTTTTTGTAATGGCAGGCTTGTTTAATAAAAGTAAGGACTTTTTCAGGGAAGAGGCCGGATTTATTTGCTTCTTTGGCGGTGTTAACTTCAATTAAAATATTAACGATTTTGTTTTCTTTTTGGCCTTGTTGATTGATCAGTTTAAGATGCTTTTCATTTCCTACAGAATGGATTAAAGAAAAATATTTTACGATATCTCTAATTTTATTTGATTGAATTTTCCCAATAAAATGCCACTCTAAGGATTGATTTAGAGAAGGGGATTGTTTGATATATTGGATTAGTTGCAAGCCTTCTTGCAAATAATTAACGCCTAAAATATGAAGACCAGTTTTAATGCAAGCTTGAATGTTTTCAAAAGGCTGTTTTTTAATGACGCCACAAATGGAGACATTTTTTGGGATGCTTTTTAAAAGGGATGGAAAGAGAGGTGCCATTTTATATTTTGTTTAAGAGATGAGTAAAAAAATTTTGATTAATTTCTTTTTCTTGATATTCTTGATATTGGTAACCTTGTTCGGTTAGAAATCTTTTTCTGTTTTGAGCAAAATATTCTTCTTTTGAATCTAAAGTAATTAAAGTAAAAAAATAAGCTTTATTATTATTTGTCTCTTTAGGTCTTATAATGCGGCCGAGCCTTTGAGCTTCTTCTTGACGAGAGCCGTAAGTACCTGATATTTGAATGGCAATTTCAGCGTTAGGGAGGTCGACGGCGAAATTGGCAATTTTGGAAGTAGCTAAAATATTGATGTCGCCTTGATTAAATCTTTTGTAATATTCTTGTCTTTTTTCATTTGGCATTTCTCCTGTAATGAGAGGAATGTTTAGTTTTTCTGAAAGAGTGTTTAGTTGATTAATATATTGACCGATGATGAGTATTTTTTTATTCTTAAATTGATCGATAAGTTTTTTGAGTACTAAAATTTTTTGAGAGTTTTCAGCTGCAATTCTAAATTTTTTATTTTCATTACTATAATATTCATAAGACGTTTTTTCATTCATTGGGACTTTGACTTCGAAACAAGACGCATTAGCAATCACATTCTTTTTTTCCAAATCCTTCCAATCAATTGTAAATCGTTTTGGCCCAATTAAGGTAAAGACGTCTTTTTCTCTATTGTCTTCTCTCACCAAAGTAGCGGTAAGACCGAGCCTTCTTTTTGATTGAATACTTGAAATCGCTCTAAAAACCGGGGCTGGTAAAAGATGAACTTCATCATAAATAATTAATCCCCAGTTTTGTCTATTAAAAAGATCAAAATGTTTGAAGGAATCTTTTTTGCTTTTTCGGTAAGTAAGAATTTGATAAGTTGAAATCGTCACCGGTTTAATATTTTTTTCTTCTCCAGAATACTCTCCAATTTGATCCTTGTTTAAATTAGTTTTATTTAAAATTTCTTTTTTCCATTGTCTTAGAGAAATTGTATTGGGAGTAATAATGAGAGTGTTCATTTTTAGGTAACATAATATCCCAATACCAATGATGGTCTTTCCAGAACCACAAGGTAAAACAATCACTCCTATACTACCTTCGTTGCTACTAAAAAAAGTATCAATCGCTTCTTGTTGATAATTTCTATAACTATATTCTTTATGATTAAAAATAACGTTTAAAAATTTTCCTTTTGAAAACCCAGCTAAATCTTTAATTGGCATACTTATATTAACCATATCAACTTTAAAAACCCCTCTCATAGAAACAGGGATTAAATATTGATGAGCCTCTTTATTATAAGTGAGGTATTTTGAAATATATTTATTTTTTAGCATTTTTTCAAAAATGTCTTTTGTTGCTATGACTTCATGATGAGAATGGCTTGATTTTTTTAATTTAACAATGCCGTAATTTTTATAATTGATTTCAATGAACTCTAAAATCGTTTTTGGAATAGGAAATTTGGCGTATTTTTTTAGAATATTAATCATCTCTTGGGCTTTAAATCCAGCAGCAAAAGCATTCCATAAAGAAACCTGATTCATTTGATACGTATGAATTAATTTTGGAGACTTAATGAGCTCTAAAAAAGGATTGATTTCTTTTTTAGTTTGAGCGAAAAGAGGGTGAGACGTTTCTAATAAAACCTCATAATTTGATTGAATAATTAGGTTTTTATCGTTCATTTTAGAGATCAATAATTTCCATTGAAATGTCTTTTGCTTTTGTAGAATGCGTTAACGCTCCACAACTGATATAATCAATGGAAAGATGAGAGAGTGTTTTTAAGCGTTTTTTGGTGATATTCCCACTGACTTCTATTTTGGCTCTTTTTTTAATGATTTTGATTGCTTTTTCAATACTTCGGTTATCCATGTTATCTAGCATCACAACATCAATATCTTTATAAGGTAAATTTTCTAGCAATTTTAAAGAAGTGCATTCTACTTCAACTAGTTTATTACCCTGGTTATGTTTTTTAATTTTTTCAATCATAACAGGAATGTTCTTTTCTATTTTAAAATGATTATCTTTTACCATATAAGCGTCATAAAGACCCAAACGATGATTAATTCCGCCTCCTGTTTTAAAAGCATATTTTTCTAAAATTCGATAAGCTGGCATTGTTTTTCGAGTATCAAGAAGCTTGATTTTAGAAGAACTGATTTCTTTTTTCCATTCATTCGTCATAGATGCAATGCCACTTAAATGCTGGAGCATATTTAAAATAATTCTTTCATAAAATAAAAGTTTCTTAGTATTGCCTTTAATTAAAATAATGGATTGACCATTTTTAATGGTGGTTCCTTCTTTAATTTTTTTTTTTATTTCAAATTTTTTTTTTTCAACCGAAGCAATGTAATCAATAAAAGGAATTCCACAAATCATCATAGATTCTTTAGCGGTGAGAGTGGCAAGCTTATAATCATTTGGATTAATAATGGCGTTGGAAGTAATGTCTCCTTGTTTAGAAAGATCTTCTTGGATGGCTAGTTTTAAAAGCGTTTTAAAACTATTCAGCATTAATTTTTCCATTATTTTAAAAAACCAATGAGATCTATTGTTAAAAAAGCTTGATTAGGTGAATTAGAAATCTCTACTAAAAAACGAGCAGCTTCTTTATAGGGAGCTTGAAAATAAGTTTTACCCATCATATTTATTAAAAGTCATTGCTTGCTTGAGAGCATTCAAATAACAAGTGGTTTTAATGTCATGATTCCAAGTAGGCCTTAACTCTAAAAGAGCTTGATTAATCTTTTGCATCGATTTTCTTGGCTTCATCTTTAAAAAAGCTATTTTTTTAAAAGGAATTTGCTTTGATGAATAAAGATCATTTTTTTGACTTAAAATTTCTTGAAAGTAAGCTCTTAAAGAAGCAGAGAATTTTTGACTAATAATGATTTTTTTTTCAACCATATAATAGGTGATTTGAAGATTGTTTCTTTAAAATTATTTTGTAATTAAATCACCGAAAGTTATTTTTTTTTCTTTGTTTGAAGAACTTAAATAAGGATTATTTTCTTTTTTTTTTTCTTTTTTATGATGACGATGACTATTAGGGTTAGAATTAGAGGTTTTTTTTCTTGAAAGTTGGATTTTTTTGTTTTGCTTGTCTATTTTTTGAATTTTAAAGGAATAACTTTCATTTAAATTGACACAATCTTCTACTTTTTTAATAAATTTTTCACTTAATTCAGAAATATGACAAAACCCTTCTAAATCTTCATTAATTTTAACAATACACCCAATGTCGATTATTTTAATGACTTCAGCAGTGATAGTTGTATTTTCTTTGTTAAAATTAGTGATTAAATCTTCCCAAGGGTCTTTAGTTTTTTCTTTTACACTTAGTTTAATTTTTTTTCTTTTGGTATCAAAGCCAATAATAGTTGCTTCGATTTCACTATTAATAGGAAACTCTTTCTTATAATTAATTTTTTTATTGGCCCAAGAAAGATCATCTTTATCAATAAAACCTTCATAAGGAGTTATTTCACAATAAACTCCTCTTTGAGTAATATTTTTAATGGTTGTTTTAATGAGAGTATTGATTTGATATTTATTTTCGACTTCTTCCCAAGGGTCTTTAGTGACTTGTTTATGACCTAAAGATAATTTTTTATTCTCTTTATCAAGTATTAAGATTTTAGTTTTAATTTGATCGCCTATGTTTATGATTTCTTTTGGGTGTTTAATTTTTTTTTCCCAGCTCAATTCAGAAATATGACAAAATCCCTCTACTCCATAAGAAACTTTAATAAAAATACCATAGGGTTCAATATTTTTCACTTCTCCGTCAATAAGGTCTCCTTCTTTTTTTGTATTTGAAAAATCAATAAAAGGATTTTCTTCAGCATCTTTTTTAGAGACTTCTATTTTATTTGTTTCTTCTTTAAGCTTAATAATTTTAACTTTAATTTTATCTCCTTCTTTAAAGAAAGTAGATAAATCTTCAATCCTTTCCCAAGCACAATTTTTTATTTTCAAAATACCATTAATGCCTTTTTCAAACTCGACAATAGCCCCATAATCAATAATTTTAATGACAGTAACTTCTTTAATATCATTAACTTTTGTTTGAGCATAAAAACTTCGTCTTGCTTCTAAATAGATTTCTTCTAAATATTTTTTTCTAGATAAAATAATTTTACTTCCTTCTAAAGATAAGATTTTAAATTTAGATTTAGTGTTTATAAACTCTTTTTTACTAACTTTGTAAATATCGATTTCACTTTGAGGGCAAAAAGAATTGCATCCTTTAAGGTTTACTAAAAGACCTCCTTTGACTTCTTTAGTGATTTCGCCTTCAATTTCCAAATTATCTTTAAAGTATTTTTTAATTTCTACCAAAGTTTCTTTATTTTGAAGTTCTAAATAAGAAACAATAATATTAGTTTTATTAATTTTTCTTACAATGACTTCAATTTCAAGACCAACTTTTAAAGTAGAAGAACCCAATCGACTGACTTCTTCTTGCGGGATAATGGCATCTTTTTTTGATTTTATATTTAAAATAATTTCATCATTAATAGAAACAATTTTAGCTTTTTGAAGACTTCCTTTTTCAATGATGTCATCTTCTAAACTTTCCATGGCATTCATAAAAACTTTGGAATTTTCTTTTTCAGATTTTCCCATAGCTTCTTGAGCTTCGAGTTGTTTTTTGTAATAATTAAGCATCATTTCAAGAATGTCATCAATCTTTTTATCAGAAGTTTCTATGATAAAAGCATTAGGAGGAATTTTTAAAGGACTTTCTTTTCGAGTAGAGTCTTCTAAGTCTCTTTTTTTAATTTCTGTTTTAATTTCATTGATTGTTTTTTTATGTTTTTCTTTACTTTCATTAAACCTTCTTTTTGCTCTTATTTGTAAAGGGGCTTCTAAATAAAATTTACAAAAAGCATTTGGAAAAACGATGGTACCAATATCTCTGCCATCAACGACGACATTATTTTTTTCTGCGATGGCTAGTTGTATTTTTCTAGTGAATTTTCTTATATCGGAATTTTGAGCGTAAAAAGCGACTTCTTTGTTGATCGAAGGTGTTTTTAATTGATTGATAGTAATTTCTGCTTGATTTAATAAAATAGTTTCTTGATTAATTTTAATAGTAATTTTTTTTAAAGCTTCTTTAACTTTTTCTTTTTCACTAGGTTTAATTTTATTTTTTATCATTTCATAAGTAATCGTTCTATAAACGAGGCCTGTATCGAAATGATTAAATTGAATTTGTTTTGAAAAAAGTTTTGCAATGGTACTTTTGCCTGCACCACAGAGCCCATCAATCGTAATTATTTTTTGCATTTTGTTTTTTAAGAGTTAATTGTTGATTTTAAGCTTAATTTTTTTAAAAAATGATAGAAAATTTTTGTACATACAGTTTATAGTTATATTAACATGACATTTTTTTTTTTTTTTTTTAGTGTAAAATTTTTATTATTTTAAATAACTTACCAATTTGTCGTTATTTTTTAAACACCAACTTAAACAATCTCTTCATTTTTTGAAAAAAGGTAAAATTATTGCATTGGGGACAGATACAGTCCCGGGTTTAGTCGTTGATTCAAAGCAGCCTAAAGCCATTGAGAAACTAAATTTACTTAAAAAACGTTCTAAAAACAAATCTTATGTTTTGATGACTAGTGCCATAGGGCGTCTTTTTGAAGAAATTATCATTCTTCCCTTGACCAAACCTCTTATGAAAGCTTATTGGCCAGGGCCCCTTACTATTATTTTTCCAGGTAAAGTGAAAAAAAGTATTGGAGTTCGAATCCCAAATGATTTGTTTTTACAAGCAATTTTAAGAGAATACCCCCATCCTCTTTATGTGACAAGTGCCAATTGTGCCGGTGGAAAAGAAGGGCGTTCTAAAAAAGAAGTGGATGAAATTTTTAAAAATAAGATTATTAATTTTATCCCTCAAAAAACTTATTACAAAGCAAAGTCTTCTACGATTGTTTGTGTACAACCATCGATTACAATTTTGCGTCAAGGAGATCTAGTGATTAAAAAGAATTAAAAAAAAAATTTGATTTCACTTAAAAATCATCTTCGTTAAATTCTTCATCTTCATCTTCAAAATCTTCCTCAAAATCTTCTTTGATAAAATGGTCTTCGTACTCATCATCAAAATCATCTTCGAGTTCGTTTATATAGTCTTCATCATCTTCTATCATTATAATACTTTAATTATTTAAGTTTAAATTTTGGTTTTTATAGTAGCATATTTTTTTTAAAATTGATTAATTAAAAAAAAATACTTATTTTATTTTTTCCAAAGCCATAAAAAGGCTTCCTTCTAATTTAGTAAAAATATTTTTATATAGATTCTTGTTTTTTCCTGTTGTGATAAGGGTGGGGATGTGTTTTTGTATTAATCGAGCGGCTTTAATTTTTGTTTTCATTCCACCTGTGCCAAGAGGGTTGATCGAATTTTTCAAAGATTTTTTAATTTCTTTACTCAAAGTTGTAATGATTTCAACTAAGGTTTGATTTTTTTGCTTATAATTAATAAACACTCCTTTAACATCAGATAAGATAAGGTATAAATCAGCACTGACTAATTGAGCCGTCAAAGCACCTAAAAGATCATTATCTCCAAATTTAAGTTCATCAGTTGCCAAGGCATCGTTTTCATTGATGATAGGTAGAATGTTAAGTTTTAATAATTTATTAATTGTTTTTTTAGCATTTAAAGACGACTTTTTTATTTCTAAAGAATCTTTAGAAAAAAGAATTTGCCCGATGGTGATTTTTTTTTTTTTAAATTCTTTTCGATAAAGATTCATTAAAGTCACTTGTCCAATGCTTGCCATTGCTTGTCTTAAAGTAAGATCTTCTTGAGCTTGTTTTTCTGTGGTGAGGATTTGTTCATAAGCCATTGCCACCGCTCCAGACGAAACTAAAATGACTTCAATATTTTTTTTTCTCAATTGGCTGATTAGTTTAATATAAGGATGGAGTGTTTTTTGATTGACTGATTTGCCATTAGTTAAAAGAGTGCTGCCTATTTTAATGACGATACGCTTTAAGTTTTCTAAGTGTTGTTGTTTAAGTATTTTTTCTTTCATTTTTTAATACAGTAAAATTTGTTGGATTGATAAGAGCTATGTTAACATTGGAATTTAGTTTCTTTTTATAGAATAAAAATATTTTTAGAGAAAAATAATGAAAACTCTTTCAATTGTAATCCCCGTTTATAAAGGGGAGGATTATATTAAAAAAAATCTTCTCGTTTATCAAGATCAACTTAAACGATTAAAAAAAAAAAATCAAATTAATCAGTTTGAAATCATTGTTATTATTGATGGAGAAGTAGACAACAGTCATCTTTTAACCAAAACGATGAAAGGGATTAAACTGTATTCTTATCAAAAAAATCGAGGAAAAGGATATGCTTTAAGATATGGCTTTTCTAAATCTTCGGGAGAATATGTTGTCTTTGTTGATTCAGGAGATGAATACAATCTTTTAAACTTAGTTCATTTTTTTTCTTATTTCCCAGGGACCGATATGGTTGTTGGTAGTAAGCGCCATCCTTTTTCTAGGATTCATTATCCGTTTCATCGTAGGGTTTTAAGCAGAGGATTTCGGTTTTTGTCAAAATTTATTTTAGGAATAAAACTCAGAGATACGCAATCAGGGTTTAAAGTTTTTAAAAGAGAAGCTTTTGAGTTGCTTTCACCTTGTTTTACGATTGATGGATTTTGTTTTGACTTAGAGTTTTGTTTTTTAGCTCAAAAATATGGCTTTCAAATTAGTGAAGCTCCCGTAAAGCTTCTTTTTGGTAAAAAAAGTACGATTTATTTTTCATCTATTTTTAAGATGTTTTTTGATATTTTTAAAATAAGGTATCAATTTTCTATTAAGGGTTTTTATCAAAAAAAATTCAAATCTTTTCATTTTGACTCTTCTTTAAAATAAACAACAAACCGTGATTTCTTTTTATATTAAAAATCTAGGTTGTAAAGTCAATCAAATCGAAATGGAACAACTTACCAGTGAGCTTTCTCATAAAGGATTTGTTTTTAATCCAGATTTTAATAAAGCAGATGTTGCCATTATTAATACGTGCACGGTCACTAAAAAAGCAGATCGAAAATCACTTTCGGCTATTCGTTTTTTTGATAAAATGGAAAAAATTCAATATCTTTTTGTGATGGGGTGTTATTCAGAGCTTGAAAAAGATTTAAATCAAAAAGTTAAAGGGCTCACCAAAATCATTCCCCAAAGTCAAAAACTAAAAGCAGCCACCATTATTGAACAAATTATTAAAAAAAAAACACCTACTTACCTTCAAACCCTTTCGCCTCAAACTTCTTTTAAAGAAGAAAAATGGAACGTCTATCAGCAATCTAAAAATTCTCCCCAAGCGCTTAAAAATCTTCAAACTAATTTTTTTAATCATCAAAGAGCTTTTATTAAAATCCAAGATGGTTGTAATTTTTTTTGTTCTTTTTGCCGCATTCCTTTTGCGAGAGGAGCACCTGTTTCTAGAGCTTATGAGGATATTTTAAATCAAGTTAGCCATTTAGTTGATAAAAATGTGGGTGAAATTGTTATTAGTGGGATTAACCTTGGAACGTATTCTCAAAAAAACATTCGATTTGGAGATTTGATTAAAACCATCTTGAATCGTTCTAAAAAAACACTGATTCGTATTTCGTCTATCGAGCCTAATTCGATTGATGAAACCTTTCTCTCTCTTTTAGATCATCCCAATCTTTCTCCTCACATTCATCTCCCTCTTCAGGGGACTTGTAATGATATTTTAAAACAAATGAATCGGCGTTATACCCTTCATGATTTTTATACGCTTTTAAAACATTTTTATAAAGCCAATCGATATTTTGCCGTTTCGACTGATATCATTACTGGTTTTCCTACAGAAACTGAAGCAGCTTTTGAAAAAGGACTTGATTTTATTAGGAAATGTCGATTTTCAAAGTTACATGTGTTTCCTTATTCTCCTAGGGGCTACACGGTTTCAGCTAGAAAGTATTCGGATCTTCCCAAGCAAGAAAAAAAAAAGCGAGTGCGAACCCTTTTAGATCTTTCTAAGCGGTTGGAAAAAAATTATTTAAAGAAAATGATGGGTAAAAAACAGCGTTTTATTTTAGAAAAAAAAGTTTTACCTTCGTCATTTAACACAGAAAAAAAAGATCGTTTTTTAAGGAAAGTTTTATCAAAAAATTATCAATATTATCAAGGAACTTCAGAATATTATATTAAGGGAACTTTTGCCATTTCAAAAGAAGAAACGGTTTTTTTGGGCCAATCGCTTGTGGGAAAGTTTTGTCAATTGATGCCGTCGCTTTTTTTAAAAAGTTAAAATCAACTAAATCATTTTTTTAATTGGACCTGCTAATAATGAGCTCTGCCAAGTTTTTTAAATAGAAACTATTTCGTTTTAAAGGACTTAATGTTTCGATTTGAGTTAAATTTTTTTTCGCTTCTAAAATAAGTTTTTGAGTATATTTTTTACTCTTACTAAGACCTAAAAGAGTCACAAAAGTTGATTTATTTTTTTTAAAATCTGAAAATTTTTTTTTTCCAATTTTTTTTTCATTGCCTTCAACATCGAGAATATCATCGGTGATTTGAAAAGCAAGACCGATATTATTGGCATAGCGTTTTAAAAGATTTTCCAATTTTTTTTTTTCTTGAGTTAAAAAAAAAGGAAGTAAAACACTTGCTCTTAAAAGAGAAGTTGTTTTAAGATCATAAATAGTTTGAAGCATTTTTTTTGAATTTTTTTTTCCTTCTGTTTTTAAATCAATTTCCTGACCTCCTATCACCCCATCTGTTCCACATGCAATCGCTAAAAAATGAATTATTTTTCCAACCTTTGAGTTTGTTATCTCACTTAAAAGTTCAAATGCTTTTGTTTGTAGAGCATCTCCGGCTAAAATAGCGGTTGCTTCTCCGTATTGTTTATGACAACTAGGCTGCCGCCTTCTCATATCGTCATCGTCCATCGCTGGTAAATCATCGTGAATGAGCGTGTAAGTGTGGATGAGCTCTAAAGAAAGAGCCACTAGTAAAGTATCTCCATGATGGTTTGTGTTAAACTCATTTCTTAAAAAATCATCAATCATTAGAGCTAGTACAGGTCTAAAGCGTTTGCCTTCAGCAAGGAGTGAGTAATTTATGGCTTCATTGAGTTGACCAAAGCCTTTTGGTTTTAAAAGTTTTTTTAATTTTTTTTCAATTAAGCTTTTTTTTTGTTTGTAATAAAGATCAAAGTTCATTGGTTTCGGATATCAAGAGCTGCTCTATGAGCACTTAATTTTTCTGCTTTGGCTAAAATCATTGCTTTAGGACTTAATGCTTGAAAAGATTTTTTTGTTTGTTCAATGATATTAATCCTTTTTAAAAAAGTGTAAGTACCAAGGGAAGAAGCAAATCGAGCTGAGCCATTAGTTGGTAAAATATGATTGGTCCCACAAATATAATCCCCAATGGGTTCAGATGAATAAGGCCCTAAAAAAATAGCCCCTGCATTGATAATCGATTCACTGTGTTTTTTAGGATTTTTTGTCATGATTTCTAAATGTTCGGGAGCAATTTGATTGGTTATTTTTAAAGCATCTTCAATATTTTTAGTGCAAATAAGACAGCTTCTAAGCGTCAGTGAAGCCATAATTTTTTTTTTTCTTTCCAATTTTTCTACTTGAGAAATAAGACATTTTTGGACTTCTTCAGCATGGGCTTCATTTGGTGTTATTAATACAGCTAGTTCGTCTCCTGCGTGTTCACACTGAGAAATCATATCGGCGGCAACCCAACTAGCTTTAACACTTCCGTCGCTAATAACGACAATTTCACTCGGTCCAAATATCCCATCAATCATTACATCTCCAAACACTTTTTTTTTCGCTCTCGTTACATAAGCGTTCCCAGGGCCTACAATTAAATCTACTTTATTGATACATTCTGTCCCATACGCTAAAGCTCCAATTGCTTGAGCTCCTCCACATTTGTAGACTTCTTTGATGTTAAGTTGTTTTAAGGCATAAAGTAAATGAGAGTCAAGGCTAAAATTTGTTTTGGGAGGACTGACGACGACAATTTCTTTTACGTTGGCCACTTTAGCAGGAATCGCACTCATTAAAAGTGAAGAAATTAAAGGAGTGTTGCCTCCCCCTCCCCCAGGAACATAAATACCAACTCTCTTAAGGGGGACTATTTTTTGTTTTAAAATGTCTTTATGTTTTCCTATAAGAGTAATGTCTTTTAAAAGTTGTTTTTTGTGAAAGACCGTAATATTATTAATGGCTGTTTCAATGGCTTCTTCAAAGCTTTTTTTAATAATTTTTTTAGAAAAAAAAAACTCTTTTTTTGAAACAAGAATATTTTTTTTTGTGATAGTTACTTTGTCATATTTTTTAATATAAGCAAATAAAGCTTTTTTTTTTTTTTTTTTAAGGGTTTCGATAATACAATTTACTTTTTTATCGATAGATTTAAAATGAATGGAAGGGGGGATGATTCTTTTAAAGATTTCTTTTTGTTGCTTTGGAAAATGAAATATTGGAATAAACATTTTAACTAACTTTGGGTTTTAAAAATACAAATATCTCCGTCTTGAAGAAGATATTTTCTTCCTTCGACTCTTATTTTTCCATTTTCCCTACATTTAATGTAAGACTTTAAAGTATGAAAATCTTGATAAGAAACGATTTCTGCTTTGATGAATTTTTTTTCAAAACTCGAATGAATCACACTAGCCGCTTTAGGAGCAGGCGTATTTTTTTTTACCGTCCAAGCTCTACTTTCTTTTTCTCCTGTGGTTAAAAATGTAACAAGGTCTAAAATTTCATAACTTTTTTTGATCAACTGCTTTAAGCCGCTTTCTTTCATGGCATATATTTGTAAAAACTCTTCTTTCTCTACTTTGTTTTCAATTTCTGAAAACTCCTTTTCTAATTGAACAAATAGCACTAAAAGTTTAAATTTATTTGTTTTACAGTAATCTTTTAATTTTTGATAAGCTTCGTTTTTTGAATAAGTATTCATTTCTCTTTCATCAATATTACAGATAATAAGCATGGGTTTGCTTGTTAGTAAATTGAGCTCTTTGATGAGTTTTTTTTCTTCAGAATTAAGGTTAATTTTGGATAAAAGAGACTCGGCTTCTAATGTTTTTTTCAATCGATCAAGGATTGTTTTTTTTTCAAGGTCATCAGAAGTGGCTTTTCCTCTTATTTTTTTTTGAATGGCTTGAAGGTGTTTTTCAATTAAACTTAAATCAGAAAAAATAAGCTCTAAATGAATGGTTTCAATATCTTCGTTTGGATTAAGGGTGCCTTTTTTGGTGATATTGGGATTTTCAAAAAGTCTTACAACATGAATAATGGCGTCACATTCTCGTATATTGCTTAAAAATTGATTCCCTAGTCCTTCCCCTTCACTGGCTCCTTTTATGAGCCCTGCAATATCAACAAACTCAACCGTTGTGTAAAGAGTTTTTTCACTTTTACTGATTTGACTTAATGTGTCTACTCTTTCATCAGGAACATTCACAATGCCATAATTGGGATCTATGGTGCAAAAAGGATAGTTAGAGGCTTCTACGTTTAATTTGGTGAGAGCATTAAAAAGGGTTGATTTTCCTACATTGGGAAGGCCAACAATACCACAAGAAAATCCCATCGTAAGTTTGTAAATAGCTGATTTTAGTTTTTTATAAGTATTGAAAATATTTTCTTTTTTTCTCTTTACGCTTTATTCTTTTTTCAAGCTTCGCAGACTCAATTTTTCTTTTCGTTGCTGGCTTAATATGGTATTGCCGTTCTTTAAGTTCTCTTAAAATATTTTCTTTTTCAACTTCTTTTCTAAAGCGTTTAATCGATATTTCTATATGTTCTTCTTCTTTTACGTAAATCGTTGCCAATGGTTTCTCTTTTATAGTGGGATAAAATTAAATGATTAGTTTAATCTAGCATTGGTAATAAAATAAGTCAACATTACTTTCTTATGATTTTCTTTATTCTTTTGTTGCAACAGATTTTATTTAACCCCTTTAATACAAAGAAAATACAAAGAAAATACAAAAAAAAAATAAAGAAGAAAAATCTAAAGCAATGAAACCATGTCATCATGAGATAAAGAAAAAAATAAAGCTTTTTTATGATTAAAAAAAATCAAATCAAACTCACTTTTTCTAATTTTTATGGAAATAAAGTCAAATTTTTTATCATAAAAAATATTTAGGTGTTCTTATATTTATGTGTGTTCATCAACCTGTTTTTTTAAATTTCATCCGTGACCATTTGATAAAAAAAACCGATCAATATTTTGTAGATGCCACTTTAGGAGAAGGGGGACATTCAGAATGTTTTTTATCCCTTCAAAAAAAAGTTATTGCTTTTGAAAGAGATCCTATTATTTTACACCATGCTCAAAAACGACTGTTGCCTTATAACAAAGCAATTCATTATTATGGTTGTAATTTTTCTAATATGAAAACAGTTTTAGAAAAAGAAAAAAAAAAAATTGATTTTGCTTTATTTGATTTGGGCATTTCGATGTTTCATTACAAAAAAAGTGAAAGGGGGTTTAGTTTTTTAAAAGACGAAGCTTTAGATATGCGTTTAAATCCTAGTCTTAAAAAAACAGCCAGCGATTTGATTAATACTTCTTCTAAAGAAGCCCTTGGAGATATTTTTTATAAGTATGGAGAAGAAACCCGTTCAAAACAAATTGCCGCACATTTAGTCAAATTAAGAAGAAAAACCCCTATCAAAACAACCTTGCAATTAGCTCAAGCAATTTGTTACTTAATCCCAAAAAAAACAAAAACTCACCCTGCAACTAAAGTCTTTCAAGCTTTGCGTATTAAGGTCAATGAAGAGCTTTCTTTTATTGAACAATCCCTTTATCAAATTTTAGATTTCTTATCAATAGGGGCTAGACTTGTCGTTATTTCTTATCATTCTTTAGAAGACCGCATTGTTAAAAATGTTTTTAAAGCTTTATTAAAATCTCCCGTTAATGAAAATAAATATCGGTCTGTAAAAAAAAAAAATATTTATTATGAATTATTTTTTAAAAAGCCAGTACAAGCTTCTTTACAAGAAAGAAAACAAAACCCTTCTTCAAGAAGCGCTAAAATGAGAGTTTTACTTAAAGTTTAAGTTATTTTAATTTTATTAAAACAAGGAAGTTTTTTATGACTAAATGGAATTATAAATTAATCTTTTTTTGTCTTCTTTTTGTTTGGTCTTTATTTTTTACACTTTCAGTCCATCAAAAAATAAAGTCTCAAAATCTACTAGGTAAAATCGCTGAACTAAAAAAAAAAATAGAAGGGTATCATTCTGAAAATAGTCATTTAAAATACCAATTTTATAAAAAAGAGTCTTTTTATGAACAAGCTTTGAAACAACAAGTTAAAAATTACAAGAAAATTAAAGTGAATCATATCCCTGTGGTTCGTTTTGATCATGCCAAAAAAGATGTCTTACAACCTCAAAGGGACCATTGATTTTTTATTAAAACAAGGAGCTGAAAACTCACCTGTTCTTTTTAAAAAATTAAAAACCATTGAACATTTTTATCAGCATTCTAAGCAAGCTACTTCCAAAGGTGCTTTTATTGCTGTAAAGGGAGAAAAAACAGATGGCCATCATTATGTCCAAAGTCTTTTAAAAACATGCCCACTGATTTTTGTCGATAAAACTTATCCTGTTTTAGATCATCAAAAAGACCAAATAATTCAAGTCAATGATACAAAAAATCTTTTACAGTCTTTAGGGCCCATTTTTTACAATCACCCAAGCAAGTGTCTTTTTTTAATCGGAATCACCGGTACCAATGGCAAAACAACTTGTGCTTATTTAATTGAAAATTGTTTTCTTTTACAAAACAAGCCTGTCGGTGTTATCGGCACCATTGATGCTCATTATAAAGACATTAAACTCAAACTTCCAAATACAACTCCTAATAATTTGGATCTTAATCGACTACTTTTTGAAATGCTTTCTTTAGGTGTTAAAGTAGTTGTTATGGAAGTTTCCTCTCATGCCCTTTCGCTTAATCGAGTGAATAATTTGCATTTTGATATAGGGCTTTTTACTAATCTTAGTTTGGATCATTTGGATTTTCATCAAACCATGCAAGATTATCTACAAGCAAAACTTTCTCTTTTTTCACTTTTACATCAAAGCGAAAAATCTTTTAAAAAAGGTGTTTTTTGTCTTGATAGTTTTGAAAATAAAGAAAAAATTAAAAATCAATTACGTGCTTCTTCTTTTAATTATCCAATTTTATTTTTTTCTAAAACAAAAGGAGCGGATTACCATTATAAAATTAAAAAAACTAAAAAATACTTTTTTTCGATTTTATTTGAAGAAAAAGTACAATGCTCTTTTCCAATTAATTTTCAAATTCGTTTTAATGTTCAAAATCTAGTCGGTAGTTTATTATGTGCTTTTAAAAATTTAGAACAAGTCGCTCCTATGAAAGTTGCTAACATGTTAGAAAATTTTAGTGTTGTAGGGCGATTAGAAAAAATAACGGTTTTTAAACAAGCGAGTATTTTTATTGACTATGCTCATACACCTCATGCTTTAAAAACAGTGCTCTCTTTTTTAAAAAAAGAGTTTCCTTTTTGCCATCTTTTATGCCTTTTCGGTTGTGGAGGCAATCGAGATCCTTCAAAAAGAAAGCAAATGGGAAAGGTGGCTTCAAAATATGCTGACAAAATCTATGTAACCTCTGATAATCCTCGTTTAGAAGATCCTTTGGAAATTATTCAAATGATTGTACAAGGCATCGATGAAACAACTCCCACTGAGGTCTTTATTGATCGAAAACAAGCTATTAAACAGGCGATCTTAGATTTAACAAAAACAGATATTTTGCTCCTTGCTGGTAAAGGGCATGAAACTTATCAAATGATTAAAAATCGTGCTATTGCTTTTAATGATAAAAAAGTAGTTTTTGAGGCAATCAATGAAATTGACCCTTGAAGATATTTTAAGAGAAACAAAAGGGACCTTTATTTTTCATAAAAAAAAAATTAAAAAAATTGAAACAGTTTCTACAGATACTAGAACCATTAGAAAAAATCAATTATTTATTTCTCTCACAGGTCAAAATTATCAAGGGGTTTTATTTTGCCTTGACGCTTATAAAAAAGGGTGTCGATTATTTGTAGTTCAAACAAAAGACTATTCAAAAGTTTCAAAAGAGCTTTTAACTAAAAAAATTGTTGTTATTTTAGTTAAAAACACTCTCGATGCTTATCAGTCTTTAGCTCGTTTTTATTTAAAATCTTTTGCTGGAACAAAAATAGCCATTACAGGTTCGGCGGGAAAAACCATGACCAAGCAGCTTTTAGGGCATTTTTTAAACACAAAATATAAAGTCTTTGTTTCTAAGAAAAATGAAAATAATCAAATAGGGATCCCTAAAAATATTTTTTTAATAAAAAAGCCTTCTGATTTTTTTATTTTTGAATTTGGAATGAATCATCGAGGAGAAATCAAACGTCTTTCTTGGATAGTTAAACCTAATATCACGTTGATCACTAATATTTTACCCGCTCACTTAGAATTTTTTAAAAACTTAAATGAAATTGCAAAAGCTAAATCAGAAATTTTTAAATATCAAAAAAAATCAGGGATGGCTTTTTTAAATCAGCACTCAAAAGAACTCTCTATTCAAAAAAAATACACAATTTCTATCAAAAAAACGTTTTTTTTTGATTCAACATGTCTTTCAGTGATTTCTTCTTTTGGGAAAAAAATGCATTTTTTTATCCAAGACCGTCAAACAAAAAATAATTATCCCTGTCCAATCATTAACCCCATGACGCTTTCTAATCTAGAAGCAGCTTTACGTTTAGCAGAAGTTTTAAGCATCCCAAGGCAACACGCGCTTCAATCTCTTAAAAAATTTCAAATGCCTAAAAGACGATTTACAATGGTTTGTAAAAAACCTCTTGTGATTGATGATGCTTATAATGCCAACCCGGCTTCAATTTTTAAAACCATCGAAGGAATTTTAACGTTATTTGAAACTGTTAAAAAAAAAAATTTTCATATTGTTTTAGGGGATGTTTTTGAGCTAGGGGTCCATATGAAGGCTTGTTATTTAAAGATGGCTTTACAATTAAGTGATTTACTTAAAACAAAAAAACCAAACATCTTTTTTTATTTCATTGGAAAAGAAATAAAAATGTGTTATGATAAACTTATTTGGGTTGATAAACAATATTTTTTAAATCAAGCATCTTTAATTAGTATTCTTTGTCATAAAGTAAAAAAAGATTCGATTGTTTTATTTAAAGCTTCTAATGGGATGAAGTTTAACCAACTTATAAAGGAGTTTTTATGCTTTATCACTTAATTTATCCGTTAAATCATTATATTAGTGGTCTAAATATTTTTAGATACATCACATTTCGTTCGGTGATTGCGATTTTTATTAGTTTTATTATTTTTATTATTTTTGGTAGTCGATTCATTGCTTTTTTAAAGAAAAAAGAAAAAATGACCCTTAGAAAATTAACTCCTAAAACGCATCAAAAAAAAACAGGGATTCCTACGATGGGAGGGGTCTTAATTATTTCGGCTATTTTTATTAGTGTTTTAATTTGTGGCAAGTTAAATAATGAAGGGGTGGTTCTTTGTTTTTTAACGCTTTTAGGGTTTGGGTTACTTGGATTTTTAGATGACTTTATTAAGAATTCAAAAAAAGATGGAAGAGGGATTGGGGTGAAAATTAAATTATTTTTTCAAATTATCCTTGCATTGATGATCGTATTTTATCTTTATTTTAAAAAAGGAGCTCCTTATTATATTCATTTTCCTTTTGATCATTTAAAAGAACCTATCACTTTGATCGTATTTCCTTTTTTTAGTCTTGTTAATTTTGATTTAAAGCAATTTTATATTCCTTTTGCTGTTTTTATTATTATTGCTTTTTCCAATGCGGTTAATTTTACAGATGGTTTAGATGGACTTGCCATTGGGCTTACGTTGTTGGTGATGCTTTCGGTGATGGGGTTTGCTTATGTGACAGGGAATGGGGTTTTTGCTAGTTATCTTAAAATACCTTTTATTGAGGATGCCGGAGAGATTACCGTTTTTGCAGGAGCATTGGTAGGGGCATGTCTTGGATTTTTATGGTTTAATGCCCATCCAGCTCAAATTTTTATGGGAGATACGGGCTCGCTTGCCCTTGGAAGTGTGATTGGAGTCCTTAGTTTGATTTTAAAAATCGAACTACTCATACCTATTATAGGGGGTGTTTTTGTTTTAGAAGCACTTTCAGTATTTTTACAAATTTCATTTTATAAATTATTTCAAAAACGTATTTTTAAAATGGCTCCTTTGCATCATCATTTTGAAATGATGGGTTGGAGTGAAAGTAAAATCATCTTTAGATTTTGGATTGTAGGGGCTATTTTTGCTTTAATTGGATTTGCTTCTTTAAAAATTCGTTAAATTATTTTAATAAAACATCAGGAAGTTTGAAAAAAACATTTTCTCGATTTTCTTGATGATCTTCTACTGCACTAACGTTAAAATTTTCTTGAGTCCAATCAATGAGATCTTTTAATAAGTGGTCAGGTGCTGAGGCCCCTGAAGAAAAACCAACTGTTTGTACTTTATCAAACCATTCTTTTTTAACATCTTCATAGGTATCGATTAGATAAGAAGAGATTTTTTTTGAAAGACCTAATTCTCTCAGTCGATTGGAATTAGAGCTATTTTGCGACCCAATAATAATTAATAAGTCAATTTTGTCGGTCATTTCTAAGACAGCTTTTTGTCGATTGGTTGTTGCGTAACAAATATCCCCTTGACTGGGACCTTGAATATGAGGGAATTTTGCTTTTAGAGCGTCAATGATATTTTTTGTTTCGTAAATCGAAAGAGTAGTTTGAGTGGTATAAGCAATTTGCTTTTGAGAAGAAAAGTTTAGTTTCTCAACATCTTTGACTGTTTGCACCAAAGTAATTTTATCTTTTTTTAATTGCCCCATCGTCCCTTCTACTTCGGGGTGATTTTTGTGCCCAATGAGAATGGTATGGATTTTTTTTTTATCGAAACGTTCAATAGATTTATGGACTTTTTTGACCAAAGGACATGTTGCATCAATTTGAATGAGCTTTTTTTCACTCGATTCAGTATAAATTAATTTACTAACTCCGTGAGCTGAAAAAATAACAATAGCTCCTTTTGGGATCTTTGTAATCTCTTCAACAAAGATAACGCCTTTTTTTTTAAGATCTTCAACAACGAATCGATTGTGTACGATTTCATGCTTAACATAAATGGGAGGGCCATATTTCAGTAGTGCTTTTTCGACAATTAAAATAGCTCTTTCAACACCAGCACAAAAGCCTCTAGGATTTGCTAAAATGATTTTCATTTTTTACTTGATTTACTTGAGATAGATCATTAATTAATTATATCATTTAAACATAAATGTTAAAAAAAATTAAAATCAAATGAATCTTTTTATCAAAATTATTATTAAAAAAATCGAATTTTTTATTCGTTTTAAAATCTTAGATTTAACAAGTCGTCAAAAATTAACACTTCTAGTTTTAGTCTTTCTTTTTTTTTGTTGCTTGTTTTTGTTAATGCTTGTCATCTCGTTATCTGAAAAAAAAGAAAATGATAATAAAAAAAAAGAAAAAAAAATGACTCTTTCTAAAACAAAAGTTAAAAATATCAAGTTAAATAATTATTACTTATATTTAAACGATGATTATTATACTCAAGAAGACTTAGAGTATATTATTAAACCAGAAAAACTAGAGCCAGGTAACCAAGAAGCTATTTTCATCGATATTCTTAAAAAAAATAAAATTTTTAATAATATCGATGAGCTTATTCAAATAGAACTTAACAAAGTGGCCCGTTAAATTAAGTTAATTTGTTTTCGTTAGTTTTTTTCTTCTTTTTAGGGGTTTCTTGAGTTTCAGGTTTGAGGATCTCAACATTAATGGTTTTATTATTTTTTAAACTAAGTTTAAAAGTTTGACCTGGTTTTATTTTTTCTTCTAATAAATAAGAAGCAAGTTTATCTTCAACTTCTGCTTGAATGGCTCTTCTAAGAGGTCTAGCACCATATTGTTTATTGTATCCCTTTTTGACAAGATATTCTTTAACATTTTGATCAATTTGAAGTTGAATTTTTTGATCTTTTAAATTGAGTTTTAGCTCATCTAGAAAAATATCCAATACCTTAATCACCTCTTTTTCTGAAAGAGGGTTAAAAATAATAATGTCATCAATACGGTTAATAAACTCAGGATTAAATTTTTTCTTCAGTTCAGCCATGGCTACTTTTTTGTAATAAGTCTGACCTTCTTTAGAATACGAATGAGGCTGAAACCCTAAACTAGAGCCGTGAATCATTTCTTTCCCTCCTAAATTAGAAGTCATGATGATAATCGTATTTGTAAAATCGACTTTATGCCCTAATTGATCATTTAAATAACCATCTTCTAAAACTTGCAACAACATGTTAAAGATTTCTGAATGAGCTTTTTCGATTTCATCAAATAAAATAACACAATAAGGATTTTGTCTTATTTTTCCAGTTAATTCGCCGCCTTCTTCATAGCCTACATAACCGGGAGGAGAGCCGATTAATCTTGAAGCATTGTGTTTTTCCATAAACTCTGACATATCAATTCGTATAAGGGCGTCTTCAGATCCAAAAATAAATTGAGCGAGTATTTTTGCAAGCTTGGTTTTCCCTACTCCTGTGGGCCCTAGAAAAATAAAAGAACCCGCTGGTTTTTTATTACTTCTAATGCCTGAACGAGAACTTCTAAATATTTTTGAGATATTTTCAATCGCTTCATTTTGACCAATAAGTTCTTTTTGGAGATTTTTTTCCATATTAATGAGGCGCTTCTTTTCTTCTTTTTCTAAATAAATAGTTGGTATTTTAGTAATTTCACTAATCGTTTCAGCAATGTTAGCTGGGGTAATTTTGAAAGCTTTTGATTTTTTTGATTTTTCCCATGTATCTAAGGTTTCTTTTAGGGCTTCTTTTTTAGATTGGATTTTGTCTCTAACGATCGCTGCTTTTTCAAATTCTTGATTTTTAACAACATTGGTTTTTTCTTTTGTTAATTGTTCGATTTCCAGTTCCATTTCCTTTAAATAATTAGGGCGATTGCAGTTAAGTAATCTTGCTTTGGCCCCGACTTCATCTAAGATATCAATGGCAGTATCTGGAAGAAATTTTTCTGTAAGATATCTTTTAGCAAATTTAACCGTTGCTTCAATTGTTTCTAAAGGATATTTGACATTATGATAAGATTCGTATTTTTCTTTTAAACCTTTTAAAATTTCAATGGTTGTTGAAACACTAGGTTCTTCAACGGTAATTTTTTGAAATCGCCTGACTAAAGCAGTGTCTCTTTCGATATAACGCTTGTATTCTTTTAAAGTTGTTGAACCAATACATTGCAATTCTCCACGACTAAGAGAAGGTTTTAAAATATTGGCAGCATCCATAGCTCCTTCGGCACCACCAGCCCCTATAAGAGTGTGGACTTCATCAATAAAAAGGATGATGTCTTTAGCTCGTTTAATTTCAAGCATAATATTTTTAAATCGTTCTTCAAATTCACCTCGATACTTTGTTCCCGCCACACATGCAGCTAAGTCTAAAACAACCACTCGTTTATTGAAAAGTAAATAAGGGGTTTCTTTTTTAAAGATTTTAGTGGCCAGTCCTTCAACGATGGCTGATTTTCCAACTCCTGGTTCTCCAATTAAAATAGGGTTGTTTTTTGTTCGACGGGATAAAATTTGGATTAATCGATTTATTTCTTTTTTTCGACCAATGACAGGGTCTAATTGATCTTCTTGAGCTAGTTTTGTTAAGTCTCTACTAAAATTATCTGTTGTTGGAGTTTTAACAACCTTTTCATCATTAAAAAACTCTCCTTTTGGGAGCATCCCAAACCCTAAAATATTAACGGTAATACGTCTTAATTGAGATAAATTAACATTACGAGATTCTAAAGTATTATAAATAGTGCTTTCTTCTCGATAGATTCCTAGTAGGAGGTGTTCTGTTCCGATGTAATGATGGCCTAAAACTTTTGCTTCTTCAGCACTAAGAGTTAAGATTTTTTGAACTCGATCAGAAGGTTGGATTTCTCCTAATAATAAAGTGTTGGTAGAAGATTTTAAAATATTACTCACTTCATATTTAATTTTTTCAACATCAATATTTAATTTTTGTAATACTTTTACAGCAATACTTTCATTTTCTCTAAGTAACCCTAAAAAAATGTGTTCTGGTTGAATTTTGTCAGAATTAAAATTTTTTGCTTCTTCTTGAGCATATTGATTAATTACTTTTTGTGCTTTCGCTGTTAGACCACTAAACATTTTTTAAATAAGCCTCCACTTTTATAAAATTTAGAAGGAAATAAATAGATGAATAGTCATGTACTATTACCTAATTATATCTTATATTATCTTACTTATTTTAATTTTAATATAATGTTTTTTATTGAATAAGTAAAATAATTTAATTTTTTTTTTAAAACTTTTAAATAAGTTTTTGATTTCAAAACCCACTTAATTAAAGTTTTTTTTTGAAAAGAGATTTGATTTTTAAAATAAATGATGTTAGTTTAACGTTTATAAATATTTTAAGGAGTAAAAGAGATGAAATTGAATTTGATTGATATTATTTTTTTTATTAGTTTTATTATATTAGTTGTGGTGATTTCTATGGTTGCATCAAGGAAAAAGAAAACGTCTTCATCGGATTATTTTTTAGCTGGGAGAGGGCTTACTTGGTGGTTGATAGCGTTTTCGTTAATTGCTTCTAATATATCAACAGAGCATTTTGTTGGGATGGCGGGAGCTGGTTTTGGGGAAGCGGGACTTGCGATAGCAAGCTATGAGTGGATTGCGGCGGTGACGCTTGTGTTTGTGGCATTATTTTTGCTTCCTTTTTTCTTGAGGCTAGGGATTTATACGATGCCGGAGTTTTTGGAGCATCGCTATGGGCCTCAGTCAAGGATGATTATGGCGATTTTTATGATTATTGCATATGTGGGAGTGGCGATGGTGGCCGTCATTTACTCAGGAGCGATTGGTTTAAAAACGATTTTTGGTCTTGATTTAAGGTATGGAATTTGGATGATTGGTATTTTATCAGGGATTTATACGATTTATGGGGGGCTTAAGGCGGTTGTTTGGTCGGACTTGATCCAAGGATCTACTTTATTAATAGGGGGTTTATTTGTGACGCTTATTGCTCTTTCAAAAGTGGGAGGATTAGATGTTTTTTTAACAGAAAGTGCAGATAAACTGCATACGATTTTACCAGCGGACCATTCAGAGATTCCTTTTACGGCTCTTTTTTTAGGGATTTGGATTCCCAATTTATTTTACTGGGGGTTTAATCAGTTTATTACTCAAAGGACTTTAGGGGCTAAAAGTATTAAAGAAGGACAAATAGGAATTATTGTGGCTGCTCTTATAAAGCTAGTGATTCCTTTTATTATTGTTTTTCCTGGAATTATTGCGTATCAACTTTATGCTTCAGAGATTCCTAGTGGAGATCAAGCATACCCTTTTTTAATTAAAAAATTATTACCCATTGGTTTTAGAGGATTGATGTTTGCGGCATTGTTTGGAGCGATTATGAGTAGTTTGGACTCGATGTTAAACTCAGCGTCTACGATTTTCACGATTGATATTTATAAGAAGCATTTAAACAAAAAAGCAGAATCTAAGAGATTAGTAAAAATAGGGCGTATTTCGACAGCTATTTTAGCTATCATGGCTTGTATTTTAGGCCCTTTACCAGAAATTTTAGGAGAAGGTGTTTTTAATTATATTCAAAAAATTTGGGGGTTTATTTCTCCTGGAATTGTAGTTGTTTTTATTTTTGGTTTTATTTTTAGAAGAGCTCCTCAAATGGCAGCTAATATTGTGATGATAGCAGGTATTTTTGTGTATGCTGTTTTACTTTATAGTTTTCCAAAGGTTGCTTTTTTAAATCATATGGCATTTACCTTTATTGTGCTTGTGATGATTATGGGTATTGTCACCATGATCAAACCACTTAAAAAACCGGCGACTTTTAGTGATAAAAACCAGCTTAAAGGAGAAGAGATTGATTTATCGACAAGTCTTTTGGCAAAAATTTTAGGGGGCGTGGTTGTTATTTTAACGATTATGCTTTACGTGTATTTTAGATAATTTTTAATTTTAAAATAAAAGAGAGGTACTTTTTATGTTAAATTTTTTTGTCAATGTTAAAACAGCTATTTTTTTTAGTTGTTTTTTTGTTATTATTTATCAAGAAGCTTTTGGTGAATGGAAAGGGAAAGGAGAATTAAGAGAATGGGAAGATCCGAAAGTTTTTGAGATTAACAAATTAGAGGCTAGAGCGCATTTTTTTTCGTATGAAAATGAAAGTTTAGCCAAGAAAGCAAAAATAGAGAAATCTAAATATTACAAATCTTTAAATGGGGAATGGAGTTTTAATTGGGTGAAAAGACCTTCCCAAAGACCGAAGAATTTTTACGATCTGCAATATGATGAGAGTAATTGGAAAAAGATGCCGGTTCCGGGCAACTGGGAGCTCAATGGGTTTGGGATTCCTATTTATCTTAATGAACGTGGATTTGATATACCGGCACATCTTGCTTACCCTAATGAAAAAATTTTTGACAAGAAAAGGAGTGAATTTTTTAAAAATAATGAAGCTCCTAGTTTACCAAAAGATTATAACTCAGTAGGATCTTATCGAAAGTATTTTAAGCTACCGAAATCTTGGAAAGGCAAGCGAGTTGTGCTTTATTTTGGAGCGGTAAGATCTGCTTTTTATCTTTGGGTGAATGGTCAGCAAATAGGGTATAGTCAAGGGAGCAAGCTACCGGCGGAGTTTGATATTAGTGAGCTTGTTTTGTATGGGAAAGAAAAAAACCTTTTAGCCATTGAAGTGTATCGATGGAGTGATGGATCGTATTTAGAAGATCAGGACTTTTGGCGATTGAGTGGGATTGAAAGAGATGTCTATTTGTATGCGACTCCCGAGAGTTATTTAGAAGATATTTTTGTGAATACTTCTTTAGATGAGAGGTATGAAGATGGGGTATTTTCGATGGACTTATCGTTTAAAAATAAATCGAAAAAAGCGATTAGGAAGCGAGTGAGAGTTGAATTAAGCAAAAAAGACGGAAGGGGAATTTATTATCACAGAGGGGGAAATTTTTGGGCTAAGGTGCGATCTTTTTTCAAGAGACGGAAAGTAATTTTTAAAAATGAAGAAGAAATACTGTTTGATCAAGGGGAAAAGTATGTGATGAAAGTTTCGGAGCTTGTGAATGGAGTGAAGAAATGGTCAGCGGAGAAACCATATTTATATCAAGTGTTAGTGGAAGTATCTGGGATTGATCAAAAAGAGGATAAGGAAGTTGTTTTTCAAGATGTTGGCTTTAGGGAAGTAGAGATTAAAGAAGGGGTTTTATTACTAAATGGCAAACCCATTAAGCTAAAAGGGGTCAATCGACATGAGCATGATGCTAAGACAGGGCATGTGATTTCAAAAGAAAGCATGAGAGAAGATATGAAGTTAATGAAGCGGCTTAATGTGAATGCTGTCAGGACAAGCCATTATCCCCATGATCCGTATTGGTATCAGTTATGTGATGCGTATGGACTGTATGTGATGGATGAGGCCAATGTGGAGTCTCATGGAATGAAGTTTGATCCTAAGATTACTTTAGCGGGTAGGTTAGAGTGGAAAGAAGCTCATGTAAAAAGACAGGAGAGAATGGTAGAGAGAGATAAAAATTTCACTTCGATTATTATTTGGTCGATGGGAAATGAGGCCGGAGATGGAGTTAATTTTAAAGCAGCTTATGATTGGATTAAGCAAAGAGATCCAAGCCGTCCTGTGCTATATGAAATAGCGACTAGGGATCTTATTAAGGAAGCAAGAAAACAAAAAAACTTACCAAAAGAAGATATTTACATTGATATAGCTAGTAGAATGTATATAAATCATAAGAAAGTTTCTAACTACTTAAATAAAAATCCCCTACCAAACCACCCGTATTTGTTAGTTGAATATGCGCATGCAATGGGAAATTCGATGGGGGGGTTAAAAAACTATTGGGATATTTTTAATGCTCACGATAGATTTGCTGGGGCCTTTGTTTGGGATTGGATAGATCAAGGGTTAGTTGAAAAAGACAAAAAAGGCAGAGAATATTTTACGTATGGAGGAGATCGCGGATCTAAAGATCTGCCTAATTTCGCCAATTTTTGTATTAATGGCGTGATACAGTCTGATAGAAAGCTATTAAATCCCCATGCTTATGAGCTTATGAAAGTTCAAGAAAATTTTTCAGTAAAAGAGATTGATTTAGAAGAAGGGGAAGTTGAGATTATCAATCGCCATTCATTTGTAGACGCCAGAGAATATAAGATTAATTGGGAAGTAAAAAGTGAAGGGAAAACGATAAAGAAAGGGAAATTAAAGAATTTTTTACTACCTCCATTGGAATCAAAGAAAGTGAAACTAAAAATAAAGCCCTTAAAAGTGAAGAAAGAATCAGAATACTTTTTAGAGATTTTTTTTAGAACGAAGAAGAAAGATGGGTTTATTGAAAAAGGATATTTAGTGGCTTGGGAACAACTTAAATTGCCTATTGGGGACACGTTAGAGAAAAAAGAAGTCACTGAAGAGAAGATGAGTGATTTAGTTTCAGTTGAAGAAAAAACGACTGTTATTGAAATCACAGGGAAGAAGTTTCGAGTTGTTTTTGATAAACAAAAAGGGAACCTTAAGACGTATGAGTATGAGGGGAAAAGTTTTTTTAAACCAGGAGCAGGACCGGTGCCTAATTTTTGGCGAGTGCCAATAGATAATGATTTTGGTTACGGATCGCCTTGGAAGATGAATATTTGGAGAGAAGCTTCGTTTAAAGAAAGGCGAGTGGAAAAGATAGAAATTAAAGAAAAAAGTAAGAAAAAAGTGAAGGTTCTTGTTGATTTAGGGCTCTATGGATTAGAAGGGGTGCGGTTTAAAAGTGAGTATACGGTGTATGGGGATGGGGTGATAAGAGTGAATAATGAGTTTGTACCTTCGGAGCTAGAAAAGATGGTTGATTTGCATGTTAAAAAAAATGGCGAAATGAAAAGAGTAAAAGAGAATGATCTACCGGTCTTGTTACGTCTAGGGATGAGAATGGATCTTAAGAGAGAGTATGATGAGATGAAGTGGTATGGGAGAGGGCCGCATGAAAATTATGAAGATCGTAAGGATAGTGCAAAGGTAGGTGTGTATGAAGGCAAAGTAAAAGAACAGTACCATCCGTATGTCAGGCCTCAAGAGCATGGGAATAAAACAGATGTAAGGTGGGTAGCGTTTAGAAATAAGAAAGGATATGGATTAATGGCGATAAGGGGTTTTGAGAGCCCTTTATTGTCTGTAGGGGCTAGTCATTTTAAAATGGAAGATTTTAATAATGGACGCAGTGATGTTAAAACCGTCTTTGTTTCAAGGTGGGGTAGATCCCAAAAGCATGTGAAAGTAAGGCATACTATTGATATGAAACCAAGGGATTTGGTAACGGTTTACTTAGATTACAAACAAATGGGAGTTGGAGGAATTAATAGTTGGGGAGCTTTGCCTGAAAAATTAAGTTGGATCCCATATCAACCTTATCAATATGAATTTTATTTAAAGCCAATCACACCAAAAAATAAAAACTTGAGTCGACTCGCTAAACTAAAGTAAAGTTATTTATAAAAAATTGACATTAACGTAATGTTCAATTTTATAAATTAGTGAATCTTCTTTTCCTTTTTGGATCATTTTTTGCTTTTTAAATTGCTCTAAATAAGGGGGAAAAAATGTATCGCAATCAAAGGTATGTTGTACTTCTGTGATGTAGAGAGAATGGCAATTTGGGTGTGAAATTGCCATTTGATACACTTCACCTCCTCCAATAACAAATATTTGGTGAACGTTACTCTTATTTGTCAGTTGGTTTAAAGTAGATTGGAAATTAGAAAAAAAAGAAACTTCTTTTTCTTTTGGGTATTTTTTTTTTGAAAGAATGATGTTGTCTCTTCCTTGCAAAGGTCTATAATTTTTAGGGATTGAAAAATAGGTTTTTCTTCCCATAATAACACTGTTTTTTTTACCTTTTGGGGCAAGTAAGGTGGTGTGTTTAAACCACTTGATATCTTCCCTTAATTTCCAAGGAAGTTTTCTCTTGAGGCTAATTCCTCTTTTTTTATCTACAGCAACTATGATAGAAAAAAGAGGTTTCATGATTAGATAGCAATAGGGAAACTAATTTTAGAGTGAGATTGATAATTTTTTAAGGTAGTTTGGGAATGTTCCCATTTAAAGAGGCTGTTAAACTGCTTAGTGGTGATGGAGGGGAGTTTTAGAGGAGTGCGTAGGAGTTGTTGTTTGGCTTGTTTAATATGATTTTCATAAATATGCACATCGCTTAACATTCCAGTGACAGTCCCTTCTTTGAGCTTGGCTTCTTTTGCAAACAAATGTAAGAGAAGAGAATAAGAGGCCAAATTAAATGGAATCCCCAGCATTAAATCACAGCTTCGTTGAAACCAATTGAGATGAAGGGTTTTGTTAATGACAATGAGATGAAACAAAATATGACAAGGAGGAAGAGCCATTAAATGAAGGTCATTTGGATTCCAGGCACTGACGATCATCCTTCTATCTGTAGGATTTTCTTTTAAGGTTTTGATGACTTGTTTGATTTGATCAAAGCTTTTTTGAGGAGAAGATGAATGAGCCCCAAACTGTCTCCATTGGTATCCATAAATAGGCCCTAAATCAGTTTCTTCTAGTTGTTTTTTTTTTCTTTCTTTTTCACTCATTTTTTTTGTTAGATAAACAGGCGAGCACCATTCATCCCATATATGACACCCTCTCTCTTGTAACCATTTTTTATCAGTATAGCCTTTTATAAAGAATTCGAGTTCTACTTTAATACTTTTAAAAGCCATTTTTTTGGTGGTTAAAAGAGGGAAGCCTTCTTTTAGATGATGTTTTAAGCAAGTACCTGTAATTGTTTTTGCTTTAATACCAGTTCGATTTTTTTTCCAAGAACCTTTTTTTAGAACGGTTTCAACTAATTCGAGATAATTTTTCATAATTTTTTTTGATTGATTTAGCTTTAAGGAGAGAGTCGATAATAATGCCAATTTTTTTTTTTTTGATAAATAATTCTATCGTGCAGTCGATTTTCTCTACCTTGCCAAAATTCGATTAGATGGGGTTTTATAAGAAACCCTCCCCAAGATTCAGGTTTTGGAATGATGGGTTTATTTTTAAAAGTTTCCAATTGATTTTTAAAATCGAGCTCGAGTTTTTCTCTATTTTCTATTATTTGACTTTGTTTTGAAACAGTAATGGCTATTTGAGAAAGTCTAGGCCTCTTTTGATGGTAAGTATTGGAGATTTTTTGACTTGTTTTTTGAGCGATTCCTAATATAATAATTTGCTTTTCTAAAGAGGGCCAATAAAAATTTAGTGAAACTTTATTGTTAAAATTAATTTGTTTTCCTTTTTGACTTTCATAATTAGTAAAAAATAAAAAAGCTTCTTTTTGATATCCTTTTAGTAAGATAATTCTTGAAAAAGGTTGATGGTTGTTATCAGTGGTTGAAAGGACAGTGGATTCGTAGTCTAAGATTTTTTCTTTTTTGGCTAGTTGAAACCACACATGAAAAAGTTTCATTGGATTTTTTGGGAGATCTTTTTCTTTTAAAGAATTTTTTTGATATTCTCTTCTTTTTTGAAACCAAAAAAACATGGTTTTTTTTTAAATGTTTAGAGCTTGAGGTTTGAGCCCTAAGGTTTTAAAAAGTTTTTGATCTTTTTGGCTTCCGAAGTTAGAAGTTGTTAGTAATTTTTCGCCTGAGAAAATAGAATTGACACCGGCTAAAAAAGAAAGAGTTTGAAGCTCGATGCTCATATTTTCTCTTCCAGCAGAAAGACGAAGGGTGGATTTTGGCATCAAAATACGAGCAGTTGCAATGGTGCGAATCATTTCAATGGGGTCAATAGGGTCGATGTTTTCAAGAGGAGTGCCTTTAATAGGGACCAATTGATTAATGGTAATGCTTTTTGGATGAGGTTTTTGAATGACTAATTGTCTTAAGAAAGAAATGCGATCTTCTTGGGATTCTCCCATTCCGAGGATGCCTCCGGTACAAACATAAATCCCTGCTTTTTTAACATGCTCAAGAGTTTCAAGTCTATCTGCATACGTCCTTGTTGTAACAATTTTTTCATAATACTCAGGAGAAGTGTCTAGATTGTGGTTGTAATAATCAAGTCCTACTTGCTTTAATTTTTTCGCTTGAGCTTCATCGAGCATGCCTAAAGTCACACAAGTTTCTAAGTTTAGCTTTTTAATTTCTTTGATCATTTTTAAAATCGTTTCAAAGTTATGGTCATTTAAAATTTTTGTTCCAGAAGAACCCATACAAAATCGACTCGACCCATTTTTTTTAGCAAGTTTAGCTTGATTGAGCACTTCTTTAAGATTCATTAGCTTACTTGGTTTAATAGAAGTATTGTAATACTTACTTTGAGCACAATATTTACAATCTTCCTTACACCCTCCCGTTTTAATTGACAAGAGGGTAGATTTTTGAATGTGTTTACTAGAATGGTATTTACGGTGTTTTTTTTGAGCTAGAAAAATAAGGTCATTAATATTTTTAAGGTATATTTTTTTAATAAAATCTAAATGATATTTTTGTTTCATGGGATCCTATAAAGATATTTTTAATTTTTTTTAAAAAAATTATTGTACCATCGAATAGAAAAAAAATTAGAAAGCTAAATGAAGAAACTTATTTTAAAATAAAGACTTAAAGATGAATTTAGAAAAATATAAAAAAAATGGCCTTTTTATCATTGCTGAAGCAGGGGTTTGCCATCTGGGAGATCTTGAGAAAGGGTATGAAATGATCGAAAAAGCAGCTAATTGTGGTGTCAGTGCGGTTAAATTTCAACATGTTTTAGCGGATGAAATTGTTCTCCCTTCGGTGGGGGAGATTGAATTTACTGCACGAAGAGTAAACTTATATCAAAAATTTAAACAAATGGAGGTTTCTTTTCATTTTTTAAATAAACTCAAAGATTATTGTGAAAAAAAAAATGTTTTATTTTTGTGTTCTTCTTTTGGGCCTAAAAGTACTCAAGACCTCACAAAAATGAACGTAGAAGCTTATAAAATAGCTTCTCCTGAGCTGAATTATTATCCTTTATGGAGGCAAATACTTTCTACTAAAAAACCAATTTTTTTTTCTACAGGCGTGAGTAAGCAAGTCGACATCGATCATTTAATGAGGCGTTTACTAGCAAAAAAGCCATTAAATCAACTTGTTCTTTTTCATTGCATTACCCGATACCCCGCTTTAGAAAAAGAATCTAATTTACTCGTTTTACAAACCCTTAAACATCGTTATCATCTTTCCACAGGGATTTCAGACCATACTCAAGACCCTTACTTTATTCCTTTGCTTTCTTGTGCTTTAAAACAAAGTTTTAAACAAACTTTGTATTTAGAAAAACATTTTACTTTAGATAAAAATTCTGCTGGGCTTGATGATATCATTTCTGTAGACCCAAATGAACTAAAAGAGCTTTGCCTGCGACTTAAACAAATCGTTGATTACTTTAAAGAAAAAAAACCTTTGAAAAATCTTAATAAAGAAACAATTCTCCCCCATATGACTAAAGTGCTTCCTTATCAAGAAAGCCGTATTAAAGAAGCTTTGGGAAATGGTCTCAAGAAACTTGCTAATTGTGAAAAATCAAATTATCTTACTTCTAATAGGAGTCTTTTTTCGATTAAAAATCTTAGTAAAGGTGAAACTTTATCTTGGGATAAAGTTGCTTATTTTAGATCTGAAAAAAATTTATTACCTGGGCTTTCTCATTATTATGATGCTTTTGTTTCGAAAATGAAGACCAAACAAGCTATTGAATGTAAACAAGCCATTCGTTTGGATAACGTTTCTTTTTTTTAAAGAAAAAATCAATGAGACTACAAAAATTTTTGAGGGATCAAGGAATCGCTTCTTTACGTAAGTGCGATGAGCTCATTCAAGAACAAAAAATATTTGTTAATGGAGCGGTTATTAAAGAGCCTACTTATTATTTAAATCCAACTGACACCGTCTCTTATAAAAATCAGTCTTTTATTTATGAAGAAAAAAAAACAAATCACATTTACCTTAAACTACATAAACCAAAGGGAGTGTTGTGTTCGCATACAGATGATTTTAAAAGAAAAACGATTTTTGATTTAATTGATAAAAAAAAATTTCATCGTTTGTTTTTTGCAGGAAGATTGGATTTGGATGCTAGAGGACTGGTGATTCTTTCTTCGAATGGTCTTTTTGTTCAGTATTTGTCCCATCCTTCTTGTAAACAAAAAAAAGAATACATTGTTAAAACACAAAAAAAAATCGATGAGAGAAGATTAAGAGTTGCTTGTAGGGGCATTAAAATTGAACGACAACAGTATGCTTCTTTTTCATATAAGATCTTAGATACTTTTTCTTTTAAGATTTGGCTTCGAGAAGGAAAAAAAAGAGAAATTAAAGAAATTATTGCTTGGGCTGGAAATGAAGTTGTTGATCTAAAAAGATTGAGTGTGGGAGCTTACTTTTTGGGAAATTTACAAGAAAGACATTACGAATCTTTTTTACCTATAGAAAAAGATCAAGAGGAAATGAAAAAATTGATGAGTTTAAAAAATGAAAAAAAATAATTTTGAAGAAATTTTAAAAAAGTCTCGAAATGAAATTGATTCGATAGATTTGAGTATTTTAAAGTTAATCCAAAAAAGAGTCAAAAAAGTTTTAGAAATAGGAGAGGTGAAACATCAAAATCACTTACCTGTTTATTACCCTAAAAGAGAGCAAAAAATTATTGAGCGTCTTATAAAAAATAATTTTAATTCTTCCTTTCCTAATGAATCCCTTGAAAGTATTTATCAAGAAATCATTAGTGCTTGTCGCTGTTTAGAATCTCCTCTTAAAGTTGGTTATTTAGGCCCTGAGGGATCTTATTGCAATCTAGCAGCTGCTGAGCAATTTGGAAAAAATGTGACTTTAACACCTTATCAAAATATTAAAGATGTTTTTGAACAAGTCCAAAATAAACAAGAAAATTATGGTGTCGTTCCTATTGAAAACAGTAATGAAGGCATTGTAAGTCTGACTTTAGATTTATTTAGCGACTATGAGGTACAAATTTTTTCTCAAAAATACTTATCAATTGAGCATTCTCTTTTATCAAAAACAAAAACCCTTTCTGAAATTACAGATATTTATACTCATTCCCATGCGTTTGGTCAATGTCGATTGTGGCTTCAAAAAAACCTGCCGTCTATAAAATTTCATGAAACTACCTCCACTTCTTCCGCAGCAAAATTAGTTTCTAAAAAAATTAATGCTGCCGCCATTGCTTCACCAGTCAATGCCAAAATTTATCACCTTTATCTTTTAAAAAAAGGAATCCAAGATCATAAACAAAATGTCACTCGTTTTATTATTCTTTCAAAAAACAAATCTCCTTTGGAAGCTAAAGAAAGTTTGACCACTATTTTATTTGCTTTAAAAGATAGACCGGGAGCTCTTTTTGAAATTTTAAATATTTTGGCTAAAAAAAAGATTAATCTTTCTAGTATTACTTCAAGACCTTCAAAAAAACAACCTTTCCAATATTCTTTTTATATCGATTTACAAGGGCATATAAAACAACCTATGATTGCATCTGCTTTGGAGAAAATTAAAAAAAAATCGGTTTTTTTTAAACTTTTAGGATCATACCCTAAATAAATGAATCTATAAAAACATTTTGACTAGCGATCAAAACTAGAGAAAATTTGCAAACTATTTCGATATTTACTGACGGTTCTTCTTGCGACAGTGTAGCCTTTTTTCTTTAAAATTTCAGTAATATTTTGGTCACTTAATTTTTTTGTTGTTGAGTATTCTTCTAAAATAACTTTGATCATGTTTTTAATTTTATCCGCTGAGATAATTTGCTCTTTATGTTTGATACCGCTTGTAAAAAAAACTCTTAAATTTAAAAGACCCCATTTGGTTTGAACATATTTTTTATTGACAATACGACTTAAAGTTCCTTGATTAATGCCTGTTTTTTCAGAAAGCTCTCTTAAGGTATAGGCTTTTAAATGCCCAAATCCTTTTTTCAAAAAAACATCTTGTTTTTTAATAAGATGAGTGAGAATTTTTTTAAGGTGGCTTTGGCGGTACTCGATACTTTCTAAAAGTTGATTGGCTTTGGTAGACTTTTCTTGTAAATAATTTTTCAATTCTTGATTTTTTTGTTGGTGAAGATATGGTTTATATTCTTGGTTGTAAGTCATTTTAGGAAAAAAATCATTATTAATTTTAACTTCAAATCCACTTTCTTTTTCTAAAATGTGGGCATCGGGGAGAATGTATTGAATTTGTTCTGTTTGATAGGGTCTAGAGGGTTTTGGCTCTAACATAGAAATATTTTTTAAAGCTTTTTTAACTCTTTGAAGGGAATGATTGGTTTTTTTGGCAATGGTTTCATATTTTTTTTTTTGAAGTAAATCAAAATATTCCTTAATGATTTGTTTTTCTAAGATGACGTGATCGGGCTTGAATTGAATTAATTGCACTAGGAGAGATTCTTGTAAGTTAGCACAAGCGATGCCTAAAGGAGAAAATTTTTTTATTTCTTCTAGTACGATTTTGACTAGGGATTCATGGGCTTTGGTTTGTTGGGCGATGAGAGGGATTTGAGTTGTGGGTAAATAGCCATCATTATTTAGAGAGCTAATAATATATTCTCCAATGCTGTAATACTTTGATTTTTTGGGATAAACAATCCTTAGTTGCTCGATTAAATCATCACTTAAATATTTTTTTTCACTAACAGATTGTTCAATAATATCGGTGGGACTGATGTAAGAAGTATTTTTTTTATAAGAAAGAAAATCTTCTTTATTGCTAAATTCTTTGTACTCAATAGTAGGGTTTTCATTAGAGTTAGAAGAAAGAGAGGGAGTGATTTCTTCGAGAAAAGGATTTTCTTCAAGTTCTTCAGAGATGTGTTGCAAAAGTTGGGGGAGGGGGTAGTGGACAATTTTTAAAGTTTGGATGAGCTGGGGAGTAATGGCAAATTTTTGAGCTTGCTTTTGTTGAATTGATAATTTTCCCTCTAGCATTTATTTTTATTTGAAAAACACAATCGTTTAAAGTTTAAAATCTTCCCCTAGATAAATTTCTCTAGCTTTTTTACTTTTTATAAGTTCTTTTGCGGTGCCATGAATTAAAATTTTTCCATCAGAAATAATATAAGCTTTATCGACAATTTTTAGAGTTTCTCTGACATTATGATCTGTAATTAAAACCCCAATATTCATTTTTTTGATTTGCTGAATAATATTTTGAATGTCTTTAATCGCTAGTGGATCAACCCCTGCAAAAGGTTCATCTAAAAGGAGTATTTTAGGATCACAAGCGATGGCTCTGGCAATTTCGACTCTTCTTCTTTCGCCACCTGATAAGGTATGTCCTTTTTGTTTTCTAATATGTTGGACATTAAATTGCTTGAGTAAAGTAATACATCTTTTCTTTCTTTTAATGGCACTTTTTTCTTTAGGTTCTAAGACAGCTAAAATATTTTCTTCAACACTTAGCTTTCTAAAAATAGAAGCTTCCTGAGGTAAATAACCAATGCCAATATTAGCACGTTTATACATGGGAAGAGAAGTAACGTTTTCATCTTGAAAATAAATATTGCCAGAATTGGGTTTTACAAGTCCTACAGTGATATAAAAAGTAGTCGTTTTTCCTGCCCCATTAGGACCAAGTAAGCCGATGATTTCTCCTTGAGTAATGTTAAAAGAAATATTATGAATAATGATTCTTTTATTATAAGATTTTGAAATTTTATTTAAGATTAAAGTTTTCATCTTGTTTAAGCCTAGTTTTTATTGAGGGAAAACCCCTTCAATGGCGTTATTCATCTTAATATCTTTGCTTTTTAAATTGAAGGTGATATTTTCTGAAATAAACTTAGAACGGTCTTTTTTTAAATAAGCATCCCCATAGAGAATCGCTTCATCACTTTCGGTGTTATATAAAGCTAAAAGAGCAGAAGCAGTTACATCTTTTGTGGTGATTTTAACGTCTCCTTTAATATAGAGTAATTTTTCATCTTCAAATTTTTCTAATAGAGTGCCTTTAATGACTAAATTTTCTTTAGTGTTTTTAAAAACAGGGTTTTTTTTTGCAATCGTATACCCTTTATTGGGTAAATGTTTAATATAGTTTGCGAAAATAGTTGAAGTATCATTATAGTTAGAAATACTAGCATGATTATAAAAATGAAAAACTTCTTCTTTTGAATAAGTGTAATTTACCTTTTCTGCTTTAATGAGAGAGTTTTCTTTTTGAGTTTTGTTATCTAACATATAAATTTTAACATCATCACTAAGCCATATCTCTTTTTTTTTAAAATGACATTGAATAAATTTTGAAGTGGTGTAAACATTAGTTCGTTTAATTTCGCAATCATTGGATAAAAGTAAAATAGAGTGATTTAAATAATAGGTTGCTTCATTACCATTGATTTCAAATGGATTTTTTGGAGGTAGAGAGGTAATTTTGACATTTGTATAAGCATATAATTTATTTTTTTTTAATTCTCCATAAAAAGCGTCAGCTTCAATAAGAAGATTTTCTTCTTCTTGTTTGATACTTGATCTTTTTTTAGACCAGATGAGCTCTTTTTTGTAGTTGTATTTTAAGTATTGTCCTTTATAAGAGAGTTTTTTTTTTTTATTTTGAAATTTTACGTTTCCTGTTGCGATGCTTATTTTTGCTTTCTCATCGATATCAATTTTATTAGCAAAGAGAGAACTGCTTTTGCTTTTTATTTTGGCATTTCCAATAAGAATAATTTTTTTTGTTTTTTGATTATATTTTACTTGATTGGCTTGGTAAGAGATTTTTTCAGCAAAAGTAAATAAGGAGACAAAAAAAATAATAAACAAGTATTTTTTCACTTATAACCTTTGCTTTACTCCTTTAACATTACTTAAAAAGGTAATATTTTGTAAATTTTTGTCTGATTGAAAGCCGATTCCTGAGATAACTTCGTTGTTAGGTTGTTTAATGGTTACACGAGTAGGGGAAGTTAATAACTGTTTTTCATGATCCCAAAAAAAATAATTTCCTTGAATAATTGTTTTTTTATTAGCGTGAGTGATGAGGACTTTATTACTCAAAATAATATTTTTAGTATTATTATCTAAATGACCGTATTCTGCTTTAATTTGAGTTAAGACGTTGCCATTTTTATCGAGATGATTCATTTCGATAGAATTAAGAATGAGTAAGTTTTGTTTTTCAAAAATTTTGGCATTAATCCCTTTGAGTTGCCAGTTTTTAATGACACCGGTGTAAAGCTCTGTTTGAAAATTTTTAATAATGGCATCTTCGAAAGTGTTGGGATTAATTTTTTTCTTTTTTGCTATTTCAGGATTAAATTTAGAACATGAAATCACTAAGCATAAAGCTAATAAAAAGGAAATTTTTTTAAAAAAAGACATCATAACTCTTCTAATAATTATACTCTGTTTTAAAATCTCTTTGATGAATTAATTTTCTAATGAGTTTTTCAAATGTTTTAAGTAACGGTTTTTCAATTTAATAAAAAAATTTTCAAAAAAATTAAAAGTTTGATTAAAAAAGAGATGTATTTTACAATAAGTAAAATTTTTAATTAAAAGAGAAATTATTGCCAAATTTAAGATCAAATGCAAAAAGTGTTCGCAAAGATAAAAAAAAACGTCTTAAAAACCGAACGGTAAGATCTAAAATACATACGTTAGCAAAAAGAATTGATACACTGGCTAAAGAAAACAAACAAGAGGAAGCTGTTTTGATTTTAAATCAATATTATAAAGCCATTGATAAAGCGTCTTCAAAAGGTATTTTCAAAAAAAATAATGTTGGTAGAAAAAAATCTAGAATGGCTAAGTTGATTTCTTCTGTAAAAGAAAATTTATCTAAAACTAAAAAACCAGCAACTTAAACGAGGAAAATATGAATTTAAAAGAACTTTCATCTGCTTTATGGGAAAAATTACCTTATAAAGAGAGTAAAAATAACACTGAAATTATGCTTAATGTTTTATTTGAAGTAATTTCGTCTACTTTGAAAAAAGGAGAAGAAGTTAAAGTAAAAGGGTTTGGTTCCTTTAAAGTAGTTACGGTTAAAGGTGGTATGAAGAAATTGCCTGGACAAACCGTTGCGAAAATGTATCCAGATAAACAAAAAGTTAAATTTATCCCTAGTTCAAACCTTAAATTTTAAATAACTTTGTTTTAATTTTATAAATATTTCGCAATGAGCTTCAAATTAATTGCGCTATATCTTTTGCCTTTTATTACAGCAGGGGTCGGTTGGCTTACTAATTATATTGCTGTTAAAATGCTTTTTCGTCCCAGGAAGCCAATTTCTTTTTTCTTTTTTAAAGTTCAAGGTATTTTTCCTAAAAGGCAACTTGCTTTAAGTGAAAAATTAGGAGAGCTTGTTTCTAAAGAACTTTTTTCTATTGAAGATATCAAAAAAAATCTTGATCAAAGGGCCCTGCAGCATACTTTTTTAAAAGCAATTGAAGAAAGAATTGATTATTTTTTAGAGGTGCGCCTTAAAGAAGAAATGCCTCTTGCAACAATGTTTTTAAGCGATGACCTTAAAGGCAAGATTAAAGCCACGTTAATAAATGAAGTCAAACTTTTTTTGCCTGAGATGTTTGAAAAACTTCTTTTAGGGTTAGAAGAAAAAATTGATATTAAGCAAATTGTTTATGAAAAAGTTCGAAATTTTTCTATTGATAAATTAGAAGATATCCTTTTATCTATTATGAAAAAAGAGTTTCGCTTTATAGAGCTTATAGGGGCTTTTTTAGGCTTTATTATAGGGCTTTTTCAGGTATCACTTTTTTTTTACTTTTAAATAATTTTGTTTAAAAAGGCATCTATTTTTTTATAAAGAATTTGGATAGTGTCGTTATTAAAAATTTTAAAGTCAGAAAATGCAATTGGACCTCCTTTTGCCAAGTTTTCGATTTCGCTAATGTCTCTTTTTTTTGCTTTTTTATTATCTAAAGGCCTTTCTTTTCTTATCGCTAGTCTTTTGTAACGAAGTTTTTTATCTGTAAAAATTTCAATTAAATAAATTTTATTTTTTAATTTTTTTTCTAAAAAAGAATATTCTTGCCAGCTATAAAGTCCATCAATGTAAATAATAGAATGGTTTTTTAACAATTTTTTTATCTTTTGAAAAGAGATTTTTGCAAAAGCAGCCATTCCATATTGTTTTCTTAATTTTTCTCTAACGATTTTTTCATTTTTACTATTTAAAGGGATGTTATTTTTTTTTAAATCGTCTAAAACTATTTTTCCAAAATAAATACCCGTATAACCTTTTTGTTGAAGGTACTTGGAAACAGATGACTTACCACAACCACACATGCCGACTAAAGCAATAATTTGAGCTGAAGAGTGATTAGTTTTTTGGGATGGGAAGGTCTTTGGTAATGGCATTAATTTTTTGGGTAAGATTTTTAGTGACAATGTTATATTGGTTGGGATTTGTTAAGGGTGCTTTTACGCTAATATAAAATTTAATCTTTGGTTCGGTTCCTGATGGACGGACACTAACGATTGATTCGTCTTCTAATATAAATTGCATCACATTTGATTTTGGTAAATCAATAGGTGTTTTTTTTTTTGTTATCAAGTGATAACTTTCTTTTTTTAAATAATCTTTAATGATCACAACGGGAATCTCATTAAAGGTTTTAATTGGATTTTCTCGAATTGATTTCATTTTTTCTTGAATCAAATGAAGTCCATCGATTCCTTTTAAAGTAATAGGGATGAGGGTTTCTAAGTAATAATCATATTTTTGGTAGATTTCTAAAAGCAAGCCAAAAAGGGTTTTGTTATTTTCTTTTGCCCAACAAACGATTTCACTAATGACACAACAAGCTCCCACAGCATCTTTATCTCTTACAAAATCATCGATCAAATATCCGTGGCTTTCTTCAGCTCCCATAATAAATTGGTGAGTATTTTCTCTTTTTTTAATCATATCTGCAATGTATTTAAACCCTGTTAAAACACGGACGATTTCGACATTAAAGCTTTTAGCGATTTGTTGTATTAAATTAGTGGTCACAATTGTATTAACAAGATATTGTTTTCCATTTAAATCGTTTTTTTCTTTAAAAATAGAAAGTAAGTAATAAGTCATAATACAAGCAATTTGATTTCCATTTAATAACTTGTAATTTTGATTTAAATCTTTTGTCACAACACCCATGCGGTCGGTATCAGGATCAGTTGCTAAAATAAGGTCAGGGTTTTCAGATTTTGCTTGTTTGATGGCCTCTTCTAAAGCGAAGATTTCTTCAGGATTAAGGGATTTTGCATTTGGAAAGTTTCCATCACTTGCTTCTTGACTTTTCACAATTGAAATATTTTCAAATCCAATTTTTTTTAGACAAACAGGCACGATTTTAATGCCTGTGCCATGAAGGGGGGTATAGAGAATTTTTAAATCTTTGTGTTTTTTAATGAGGTCAGGTAATAAAGGAAGACTAGCAATTTTTTCAAAATAGATCGCATCTTCTTTTTCCCCGATAGTTTCAATGAGTTGTGCTTGAGGGTTTTTTTTGACTTTAGAAAAATGATTGACCGCTTTAATTGCTTGAATCATTTTTTGATCATGGGGAGAAATAATTTGAGCACCGTCTTCCCAGTAAATTTTATAACCATTATATTCTTTGGGATTGTGACTAGCGGTGATGACAACCCCTGCTTTACATTTAAAATGTCGGACTATAAAAGAAAGCTCAGGGGTGGGTCTTGGAGAAGAAAATAAATAAACTTTAATCCCGTTTGCTGATAAAACTTCAGCTGTTTTTTTAGAAAAAAGAAGACTATTGTTTCGGCTATCATAAGCGATGGCTATTTTTATCATTGGTAAATCACCAAATGTTTTGATCAAATAATTTGCTAGCCCCTGAGTTGTCATTGCAATGGTGTAGACGTTCATTCGATTGGAGCCTACTCCCATAATGCCTCTTAGCCCTCCTGTACCAAATTCCAGATCTTTATGAAAGGCTTCGGTGAGGGGTTTTCCATTTTCTTCTATGAGTCTTTTTACTTCTTTTTTTGTGGCTTGATCATAGAGATCATTAAGCCAAGTGTTTGCTTTTTTAATGATTTGTTCGTTTGTCATTTTTTTTATTTTCCTTTGAGATACTGGATGGCATTGTAAAAAAGAAGCATTCCCAGCCCATCATTTTTTTTCAGTTCCTTTTGAATTTTATAGTCTATTGCTTGTTTTTTCCAATTGGGATGGTGTTGTTGTATCATATAAACTTCAGGATGAGGCATGAGACCTAAAATATTTCCTTTTGGATTGGTGATCCCAGCCATAGCTGCAGTAGACCCATTGGGATTATGGGGATATTGCATTGTTTTTTTGTTTTTTTGGTTTGCATAAAAAAAGGCAATGAGATTATTTTGTTTGATTTTTTTTAAAGTTTTTCTGTGGTCAAACAAACATCGTCCTTCAGCATGTCTTACAGGTAATGGAAGGTGGGGAGGAAAATTTTTAATCCAAAAAGAGGTGTTTTTTTGATTTACTTTAAGATTAACCCATCTATTTTCAAACTGATTTTTTTTATTTTTCCATAAAGCTATTTTTTCAATGGGTTTATTTTCATCAAAAGGGAGGAATCCCAAACAAGCTAATGTTTGAAATCCATTACAGATTCCTAAGATAGGCTTGTTAGAGTTTGCAAATTGGAGCAACTGATCTAAAAGCTTCAATTTTAATTTATTGGCAAACACTCTACCAGAACCTAAATGATCTCCATAAGAAAATCCTCCCGCTAAAGCTAAAATATCATATTTTTTTAAACATTCTTTATTGGCGATGATTTCATTGATGTGTTTGATGTCTGTTAAACTGCCTGTTTTTTTAAAACATTGGGCCAGTTCTGCTTCGCTGTTAATCCCATAACCTGTAAAAATAAGCGTTTTAATTGGTTTCATTAATGATGAGTAAGTGGTTTTGTTAACCTAAAAAGATAAAGCTTTTTGCCAATTTTTTTTTAATGTAGAAAGCTTTGCATGGATTAAGGTTTTTTTTTTTGAAATCACTTTTAGTTTTTTTGAATGATTGGTTTTCCCAAGTAAAGTTAAAGAAGTTTTTTGCAATTGTTTTAAAAATTTTTTTTTATTTTTTTGAGAAACTTCAACAATAAATCGTCCTTGAGTTTCTGAATACATCTTCTCTAAATCTGTTAAATTGACTTCTAAAGCATCTAAATTAATACAAAGTCCACGCATTCCCCCAAAAGCACATTCTGCTAAAGCAATGATGAGTCCCCCGTCACTTAAGTCATGACAGGCAAGGATTAAACCTTCTTTAATCGCTTTATGAAGTTTTGTATAAAGCAAATAATTTTTTTTACGGTTAACTTTAGGGGTCTGCCCTCCTTGTAATTGTAAAGCTTGATAACATTCGCTTCCTCCCATTTCATTTTGAGTGCTTCCTAAAAGATACACATAGGAGTCAGTTTGCTTGAAATCAGAAGTGACGACTTGGTTGATATTTTCAATTATCCCTAAGGTACTAATCAGTAAAGTCGGTGGGATAGAGATTTTTTTTCCCCCTTCAATATAGTCATTTTTCATTGAATCTTTTCCTGAAATAAGAGGAAGCTCATAATCAAGACAAATCTCACTGAGTCCTTTAGCACATCGCACTAGTTTGGCTAGTTTTTCTTTTCCATCGGGTGTTTTTTCAGAAAAGACTGGATCAGGCCAACAAAAATTATCGAGTCCTGAAATTGTCTTTGGATCTCCCCCCACAGAGACAATATTTCTAACGGCTTCATCAAGGGCACACTGAGCCATATCATAAGGATCTCCTTGGCTATATTTTGGGGCAATGCCATTGGCAACAACAACACCTTGGTCGGAGTCATACACTGGTTTTAAAACTGCTGCGTCCATAGGGGCACTATTTTCAATCCCCCCAAAAGGTTTTAAAATATTTTTTCCTTGTACTTCGTGGTCGTACTGACGGACCCAAGTTTCTTTAGAAGCAATGTTAGGCCTACTTAAAATTGTTTTTAAAAAAAAAAAATGGTTTTTTATTTTGATTTTTTTTTTAAAGTCATTCGTTGTTTCAATCGGTTTCCAAATGGCTTTTAGAAAAAGAGGTTTGAGTCCTTCGTGCAAAAAATCCATTGAAAGAAAACAAACAATTTGATGCTTGTAATAAACTGAAAAGTAATTTGAAGCCGTAAAATGACCAATAACACTAATTTCTACGTCGTGTTTTTTTGCTAAAGTTTTTAAAGCTTCTTTTTTTTTAGGAGAAACAACTAACGTCATTCTTTCTTGAGCTTCAGAAATCAGGATTTCCCAAGGCATCAATCCTTGGTATTTTAAAGGGGCTTTTTCTAAATGGACTTCACATCCTTTTGATAAAATAGCAAGCTCTCCAACGGAGCTCGATAATCCCCCCGCTCCATTATCTGTTAAAGTCCGGTAAAGTCCAAGATCACGAGCTTCTAAAAGGTAATCCATCATTTTTTTTTGAGTCATTGGATCTCCAATTTGTACCGCTGATGAAGGGGAAGTTTCACTTAAAGATTCGGATGAAAAAGTGGCTCCATGAATACCATCTTTGCCAATCCTCCCTCCTATCATTACAATTAAGTCTCCTTCTTTAATACTTTTTTTTTCACTTCTTTGCCCTTTGATCTTAAGAGGAATCAATCCCCCCGATCCGCAAAAAACAAGAGGTCTTCCTAAATATCTTTCATCAAAAATCATCGCTCCATTCACAGTTGGGATCCCTAATTGATTGCCTCCATCTTGAATACCTCGATGGACTTCTTTTAACATTCTTTTTGGAGCAATGATTTTTTTTTCTTCTTTCCTTTTTTTATTAGGATCTGCAAAGCATAAAATATTAGTATTAAAAATAGGTTTTGCTCCAATGCCCGTGCCTATGATATCTCGATTAACCCCTAAAATCCCTGTAATCGCTCCCCCGTAAGGCTCTAGTGCTGAAGGAGCGTTGTGTGTTTCTGCTTTCACACAAATCCCATAAGTTTCATCAAATTTAAAAATTCCTCCATTATCTGAAAAAGCTGACAAAATGTCTTTACGTTTTTTCATGATTTTTAAAGATGGATTTTTAATAAAAGTTTGATAAATAGACTCAATGCGTTCTTTTTTTCCTACTTCATTATAATCAATCGTTGCTGAAAAAATTTTATGTTTACAATGTTCGCTCCAAGTTTGAGCTAAGGCTTCTATTTCTACATCTGTTGGGTTTTTACAGATTCCTTTTTTTTTTCTTTGTTGCTCCACTTCTTTTTGTTTGTAATAATTTTGAATGCATTTCATTTCTTTTAGACTAAGGGACAAGCATCTTTTAGATGATAAATCTTTGAGCTTGTTGTCACTTTGATGAATGTCGATTTCTTGGTAAAGTTTTTTTATTTTAAAAAAAATTGGTTTTGATTTTTTTTTAAAAAATTGATTTTCTTTCCACTCTTTTTTAGAAAAATAATTTAAGTTTTCAATTAGAGGATTGTAATAGTTGGTGATTAAAAAATTTTTAAGCTCAATTACTGAATGTTTTGATTTAATAAAATAAATTTTAGAAGTTTTAATGTTGGCTTCTCTATCAAAATCATCTTCTAAAAGATCTTTAATGCCTTCAAAAACAGTTTTACTTAAATTGTTGGTAACACCTTCTTTAAAACTAATTTCAAAAGACGCATCAAAAAAAAGATTTTTAGGAGATTCGTTAATGTAATAATCTTCTAAAATCGGATTGCTTAAAAGAGAACAAGCAATTTGTTTGATTTGTTTTTTATTATAGAGAGCGTTGATCTCATAAGTTTTAAAAATTTCGATTGATTTAACGGTGATTTTTTTTAATTCTTTTTGAACCTGATTTGTATTTTTTTTTTTTTCTTCTTTTCGTATGATTTTTTTTGGGACAATAATGATTTTATAAGTTGGCATCAAATTTTTCTTTGATTAAAAAATTTTATTGTATCTTTAAAATAGTAAAAATAGGATTTTTCTCTCGTGTTTTTTTATATTTTCTGTTAAACAAAAATAGAATGATGATTTATTTTTTCTATCATAAGAGTTGTTAAAAAAGAAAAATTGATTTGATGATTTGTTTTTTGAGATTAATTTTTTTTCTTAATAGCGACAAGATCTTATTACAGCTGAAAATCGTTTTGCAGAAAGTAAAATATTTGTCTTTGTAAAGGGTTTTTTGTCATGAAATGAACTAATCAATTTTTAATTTCTAAGAGATGGATTCTTCTTTTTTTAAAAGTATCTAATAACCAAAAGTTGTCTTGAATAAATTATCGGCTCATTATAAGATAGATTTTAGAAATACTTTTTTTTTTAAAAAAACATTATTTCTAAGATTTAACAAAAATGATCGTTAAACCTAAAGTCAGGGGATTTATTTGTACCACCGCTCATCCAAAAGGGTGTGAAGTCAGTGTGAAAAAACAAATCGATTATATCAAACAAAAATCAGTAGACTCTACAGGTCATCATTTTAAAAACATTCTTGTCATTGGGTGCTCCATGGGTTATGGGTTAGCTTCTCGTATTGCTCTTGGTTTTGGGCATAAAGCGGCAACTTTAGGCGTTTGTTTTGAAAGAGAACCTAAAGAAAATAAAATCGCTACAGCGGGTTGGTATCATACAATTGCTTTTCATCAGTTTGCTAAAGATGACAATCTATATGCCAAAACTTTAAATGGAGATGCTTTTTCTAAAGAAATGAAATCAAAGGTCATTTCTGTGATTAAAGAGGATTTGGGTAAAATCGACTTAATGATTTATAGCTTGGCTTCTCCAAAGAGAAAAGATCCTATCAGTGAACAAGTGTATTCATCTGTTTTAAAACCGATTAAGCAAGAATTTTCAAATAAAACGGTCAATACCACCACGGGTGAAGTCGTTCAAATGTCTGTTTCTCCTGCTAGTGAAAAAGAAATCCATGATACAATTAAAGTGATGGGGGGCGAAGATTGGAAGCTTTGGGTTGAAATGATGAAAGCGGGTGGTGTTTTACAAGAAGGGTTTAAAACGATTGCTTATTCGTATATAGGGCCTAAGGTTACCCAGCCTATTTATCGAAATGGGACAATTGGAAAAGCTAAAGAAAATCTCGAAGAAAGTGTTGCTGATCTTAATGAAACGTTAAGTGAGGTTAAAGGCTCTGCGTATGTGTCAGTCAATAAAGCTTTGGTGACACAGGCTTCTTCGGCGATACCTGTTTTGCCTCTTTACATTGCTATTTTGTTTAAAGTGATGAAAGCAAATAATACCCATGAAGGGTGTATCGAACAAATGTACCGTTTGTTTTTTGAAAAAATGCATCAGGACACTTTTAAAGTAGATAGTGATTTTTCGTTAATACGTTTAGATGATTTTGAAATGCAAGAGAGCGTTCAAGCAAAAGTTGATCGTCTTTGGCAAGAAGTTAACAGTGAAAATGTTATGAATTTAACGGATTTAGAAGGGTATCGAAAGGAATTTTTAAAACTTTTTGGTTTTGAGTTTTCAGTTGTTAATTATGAAGCAGAGGTTTCTGTTGCCCTCTTTGATCATGAAAATTTTTTTTCGGTGTGATTTTTTTAATTGAAAAAAATGAAAATTCTTTTATAATTAAGCAAAGAAAAGAAAAAAGTCAGAAAAAGGCATCATGTTTAATTTTTTTTTAAGAAAGTTTTATTTATTATATTTATTAATAGGGGTTTTAATGGTTTCTTGTGGGCTGGATCCTTTGGGGGATTCTAGCGATTATAGAATAGTTATTAGCAATGCGCATGGGACTATAGATAGAGGAGGAGGAACATTTGAGTATGGTTTTACGATTGAAAATCAAGGAATTGTTGCTGCCACTCAATTAGAGATTATTGTTAGGTTTAGCTTTAATGATGGTTTTCAAACAGGTTCTCAAGATAATTTAGCTACATATACGATGATTTTGGATGTAGGTGAATCAGATACATTAGATTTTATCTTTACAGATGGTGAACTTAGCGGTTCTTTTTCTATTGATGATTTAGTGGGAGCTAGAGTCATAGCCGTGCGATTTTTTAATATTGAAGAAAGCTCGAGTGTTCTATTTGAAAATACGTATCAAGGAATTGAAGGTCAAATTCCAATTAATTAATCGTTTTTTTATAATTTTTTTTAATAAGAATCTTTCAAACCAATCAATCAATCTTTTTTTACAAAAAACCTCAAATAAAGTTGAATCAACTTTCTTTAAAATCCTTTTTTCAAACCTACCCATATAAGCAGTTTCAACAATTTTTTTCAAAAATTAATCAATCTATTGTCGCAGAAAATCAACTCAATTCTTTTTTAAAAGACCCCATTTGCTTTATTTTAGAAGACAACAATACAGGTCTTTATCAAGGGATTGCTTCGATGGCTTTTTTTCCTATGACCAGTATTGCTTTTTCGATGCAATGTTTTCTTTTAAAAAATTTCTTTGTTAAAAAACCAACCCAAGCTCTTTATGATCAACTTTTAGAAGGGCTTTTAAAAAAAACTAAAAATCAAGTAGATTTTATTATTTCTAGGCAACCTGTCGATAATGTTTTAGGTATCAAAGCTCTTTGTTTAAAAAATTTTTACTACGTTTGTATGGAATCAGTGTTTACTCTTCCTTTAGAGCAAGTTACTTTTGAAAATCTCGAAAGTTTTAACCATATAACCATGGCAGAAGAAAAAGACTTAGATGTTGTTTTTGATTTAGCAAAAAAAAATCATGCTGAAAACCGTTATCTTTATGATGGTTTTTTTGATCCAACTAAAGTCCAAGATCTTTATCAACAAGTAATACGGCAAAGTTATCAAAAAAGTAATCAAGCTTTATTTGTTTATCGACTAAAAAAAAAAATTATCGGTTTTATTACCACCATTAAAAATCAATCTTTAAGTCAGCAAATGGGTTTTGGGTACGGGAGTTTAGATTATATTGTTGTTGATAAAGAGTTTCAAAAGCAAAATATCGGGTATTTTTTAAATGCGTATGCTTTAAAAGACTTGTATAAAAAAGGGGTTTTGTTTGCTTCTGTTAAAACAATGGCCAGTAATTATAAAGCGATTAAGCTTTTACACAAAAATGGGTTTACATTAACGTCTCAAAATGTTCTTCTTCATTGGAAAAACTGAACGTTCTTTATTTTTAAGAAAAATTAGAAAATTTTTATTTTTTAAAAATAATAAATTTCTTTGGTATCTTAGTTTTTATTTAATTTTTAATATTTTTTTTCTTGTTTTTTTGTTTTCAAATTTTTTTGAAAACTTTTTCAAAAATAGACATTATTTAAACAATCACAAAATTATTTCTGAGCAAAATACCCAGCTTCCTCAAGCAACGACTTTTTCTCATGAGCCAACATCCACTCACTTTTCTTTTGAAACCTATCCTTCTAAGTCACAAAATGGTTTAAATTTAAAAGAAAACGCTATTCATGATGAAAATTTTTTTTTATTAACGTCTCTTTCAAATCATTCGGGTTTAGAATTTTTAAAATATGAACATCAAAAAATTTATGACTTAAAGTTTGCAAATGATTTAGAAAAAGTTTCTTTTTTAAAAATTTATGTTTTGGTAGAATTTAAAAAAGAATTCACTGCTAAGCACTTTAACATTATGAATCAATATGGCTTTCAGCTTGTTAAAAAAAAAATGGCTAAAAATCTTAATAAAAAAATAGCGATTTTTTATGTTAAATATCAATTTTTAAAAAGAGGTAAACATCTTTCTTTTGTTAAAGATATTTATATTTTAAAGTCTTTTGTTGCAGAAGGGTATTATCAATTAAAAGTCATTCCACAAAAAAATCTTGATAAAATTGAATTTCTTTTTCATTTGCCTTATTCAAAACCGGGTAGAAAACTTTTGATGAAAGAAATTTCTATTTTTAGAAGTGATGGGAATATAGAAAATATTGAAGAAGACTCCATTTTAAAGATTTATTCTTCTTTAAAAAAAGAAGAGCCTTTAGTTTTTTTTTGTAAGTTTAAGTATTTTATTGATCTTGAGGAAATCATGAGGCATGATATTAATGTTGTCGGTCATGATATTTCTTTAGAAGGTTATAAAAAATTAGTTAGTAAAGATCCCATTTATTCGACGTTTACTTCTTTTTCTGATAAAATCATGAAAACAAAATATGTGGATGAAATCACAGCAAAGCTTCCTAAAAAAGCAACTTTAGCTGATATTTGGAAAGCCATCACAAAGGAATTAGATCAAGATATTCGCTATGATTGGAAAAAAAGAAAATTATTTTTTTCTGGAAATTTACCTTATGTTAATATTCAAGACATGTATTTAACCACAGAAGAAATAGGAAAAAGAAAAATGGGAGCTTGCCCAGAGAGGTCTTCTTTAGAAGCGGCTATTTTAAGAAATTTAGGAATTCCTGCTAGGACTGTTACTCGGTTGTATCATATTTATGTAGAAGTTTATTTTCCAAAAATAGGATGGGTGTCGACTTCTTGTAATATCGAAGAGATCCCGCTTTGTGAATCGTTAGATGAAAAACAATCTTATTTTGTTTTTTGGAAACCAGAACATCCTATTCGGCTAAAGTGGGAAGGTATTTTTTATCCTTCTATTTCTCTTTAGAGTTTTAATTTTTTATTAATTAGAGGTTTATTTTTTGAACATTAAAAACTATTTAAAACAAACCAAACAATCTTTCCCTCAAAAAGGCAAAATATTGCAAACTGTTTTTTTAATTACCCATAAAAATTGTTTAGATGGGTCGGCTTGTGCTGTTGTTTTAAGCACGATTTTTAAAAACTTAAAAATTTTTTTTACTCATCAAAATAGTGTTAGTTTTATTTTTAATAAAATTAATGAAAAGGTAGAGAAAGAAGATCTTGTAATTTTAGCGGATGTTTGTTGTGATCAAAACTTCTTTTTAAAAATGAGTCGTCTTTTAAAAGAGAAACAAGTTTTTATAAAAGTGTATGAACACCATGAAAGCACAAAATGGTTAGAAAAGATGAATATGAAAAAAAACCCTGGTGATGTTGAAATTCTTTATGATAAAGCAAGATCGGCTTCTAAGATTTTATTTGATCATTTTCTTTCATCTTACCGAAACTTAGAAAAATATAAAGATTTTATCGAGCTTGTCAATGATCGAGATTTGTGGCTAGGGAAAAACCCACTAGCAGTTTCTTTAGCGCATTTACATCAGATTTATGGAGACAAAGCTTTTGTAAATCGATTTTTAAAAAACCCTTTTCTTGATTTTACGGATAAAGAAACCATTCTTTTAGAGTATCAAAAAAAAAAAGAAGCTAAAAAAAATAACATTCTCTTATCAAGGATGATTTTTAAAACCAATGAAGAAGGATTTAAATATGGCTTAGTTTATGGAGAAGGCAGTGGGTCTGATTTATTAAATGAAGCGATTAAACGTTTTGGTTTAGAGTATGCTATACTAGTCAATCTTAATATGCAAAGGGTTAGTTTGCGTAGTAAAGGCAATTTTGATTGCGCCCAGTTTTCTTCTCGTTATGGAGGAGGAGGGCATAAGAGAGCGAGTGGGTTTTTATTAAATGATTTTAAACCCCCTGTTTTTTAATTGTTATTAATTAGATTGACTAAAAATGTTTACTAAAAAAGTAAGGGAATTTACAAAAGCGTGTGAAGAAAACCTTCCTTCCAAGCCGATGATGATCCCAAAAGAGAAAATTAATTTTGTCGGACAAATGGTCTTTGATGAGATCGAAGAGCTTAAAGGATCAACAACGATTTCTGAACAAGCGGATGCTTTAGTTGATGCGATGTATTACCTTCTTGATACAGCGGTGAAGCATGGGATGAATTTAGATCCTATTTTTGATATTGTTCATGAGACTAATTTGAAAAAAATTGTTAATGGTAAAGTCTTAAGAAGAGAAGATGGAAAAGTCATCAAACCTAAAGATTGGCAAGATCCGAATGTTCTTATTAAAAAAGAAATTCAAAGACAACAAAATGAAGGTTCGTTTATTTCTTAAATCAAAAAGATCTTGATTTTTTTTTAAAATAACTAATACTTTAGTGTGGCTTATTGATGAATCCAATCGCAGAAAATCTTAATCAAAGCATTATTTCTCAAAATAAAGCTGTTTTTTCTCTTTTTTCATCTTTAGGGAAAAGTCTTTTCTTCCCTAAAGGAATTATGAGTCAGTCTCAAGAAGCGAAAGAAAAAGCGTTTTTGTATAACGCGACGATAGGCATAGCGACTAATAGAGAAGGGCCCCTTGCTTTTAAGAGTATTTTAAAATATTTTTCTAACTTAGATAAAAAAGACCTTTTTCCTTATGCGCCTTCTTATGGGTTAAAGCCTCTTAGGCAAGCTTGGAAAAAACGATTAAATCAAGTTTGTCCTTTTTTAAAAGACCAATCTTTTAGCTTACCTATTGTGACTTCAGGACTGACCCATGGGCTTTCAATTGTGGCGGATCTTTTTATGGATGCAGGAGACAATCTTATTTTGCCTAATCAAATATGGGGAAATTACAACTTAATTTTTGGGATAAGGCGTCAAGTCAAACTTGCTTTTTTTGATTTTTTTAAAAAAAATAATTTTAATCTTGCCGCTTTTGAAGCAGCGATTGACAAACAAGCAATGATCAAAAAAGAAATTAAAATTTTACTTAATTTTCCTAATAATCCGACTGGGTATATGATTTCTAAAGAAGCCGCTTTGGGAATTAAAGAAATCTTACTCCGAAAAGCGAGCGTTGGGTTGTCTATTTTAGTTTTGTTAGATGATGCTTATTTTAGTATTTGTTATGAAAAAGAGTCGTATGAAGATTCTCTTTTTAGTGAGCTTTGCAATTTACATGAAAATCTTTTGGTGGCTAAGATAGATGGGGTTAGTAAAGAGTTTTTTGCTTGGGGATTTAGAATTGGTTTTTTAACGTATGGGACTAAATCAGCAAAGGAAAATTTGTATCAAGCTATAGAGTCTAAAACAGGAGGAGCGATTCGAGGCAACTTGTCTAATGTGAGTCTTCCTAGTCAAAGTTTGATTTTAGATTTATTAAATAATAATACGTATCAAAATGATTTTAAAAAAAATTATGAAGAACTCAAACAGCGTTACTTAGAAGTCAAACGTGTTTTAAAAACAAATGATTATCAAGATGCTTTCTGGCCATATCCTTTTAACGCAGGTTATTTTATGTTGGTGCAACTAAGTGCCGCTTTAAATGCAGAAACTCTTAGAAAAAAACTTTTAGAAAAAGGGATTGGGGTGATTGCCATTGGAGACAGAGAGATTCGTATTGCCTTTTCTTGCCTTGAAAAGAAGGTTATAGAATCATTTTTTAATTCAATTTATGAAGTTTGTAAAAGTCTTTTAAAGAAATAATTTTTACTTTAATAAAGAGCTGACTGATTTTTTTTGATTAATGTTGTAAATGACTTTGGCAAAAAGAGGAGTGCAGTCGAGCTCTTTATACCAAGGGTGATCTTTAATAAAGTCGTTTCCCCAAAAAACAGCATTGGTACCGATGACTTGATTAAAAATACCTTTTTCAAATGCTTTGTCAAATTTTTGATAGCTTTTATTGCTAAAAAAAGGAAGAGAAGTCGTAATAAAAACTTGATGGGCTCCTTTTTCTTTTAAAAGTTCACATGCATTGAGTAAGGTGTTTCCGGTTGCTATCATATCATCGGCTAATAAGACGTTTTTGTCTTTGACATTTCCAACTAATCTCATATTGTCAATGGTTGATTCTTTTGAATAATTTCTAACTTTCTCAATAATGGCTAAATCTACCTTTAAATTTTTGGCAAAAAACAATCCTTTTTTTGCAGATCCCACATCAGGAGAAACGACGGTTAAGTTTTTTTTATAGTTTGAAAAATTGACATTAAAGTACGTGATTAGAGTGCGGCTAATATGTAAATTTTCTATTTGAAGTTTATCAAAAAAACCTAGAATTGCTTCTGAATGTACGTCAAGAGTAATTAATTTTTGGGCCCCTGAAATTTCTAAAAGGTTTCCAAAAAGTTTTGCTGTAATGCCTTCTCTTGCTCTTCTTTTATCTTGTCTTGAATAAGGATACTGAGGGATAACAGCGGTAATTTGGTAAGGGTCTCCGTAGAGGGCAGCATTAATGGCTGTTGATAACGCAATAATATTGTCATTGATGCTCTTTGAAGAAAGAGGGTCATCCATTAGCTGGATAATATACACATCTTTCCCTCGAATGCTTTCATCGATAACCAATTTGACTTCATCATTAGCAAAAGTAATTTCTGTTGAAGGGGTTAAGTTTAATCGATAAGATTTTTTTTCGTATTTAAGGATTTTATTAACTTCTTCACAAACCAAGTTTGAAAACTTTTTGGCAGAGTTTAAGGCAATAATCGCTAATTGATTTTCCATTATTTTATTTTTTATAATATTTAAAAATTAAACAATCAAAGGTTTTTTTTAAAAAATTATTTATTAAGTTTTTACTTCTTAGATAGTTTTATTTTGTGATATAGTATAATATTTTTATCTATGCAATATAATAGTTTTAAACGATTTTTTTTTATTACGTATCTTAGTTTTATTTTTATTTTTGGGGTTTTTAGTGCCTTTATTTTACATTCTTTAGTTAATTTAGGGGGGATTCGAAAACTTGAAAAATACACACCACCGATACCAACAGAAGTTTTGGATATTAAAGGTAGAAGGATTGCTCAGTTTTACTATGAAAAAAGAGAAATTATTGAATATAATGATTTACCAGTTCATTTAGTTGAAGCTACTTTTGCCACAGAAGATGAACGCTTTGCTTCACACTATGGCTTTAATCCTTGGCGAATGATGAAAGCTCTTTGGAATGACATTATTGCTTTAAAAGCAGAACAAGGAGGTTCAACGATAACGATTCAGTTAAGTAAGCTACTGTTTTTAAGTCATCAAAAAAAAATTTCTCGTAAGATAAAAGAGCTTTGGTATTCGATTCAATTAGAAAAACAATATTCTAAAAAAGAAATTTTACTTTTTTATTTTAATCAAATTAATTATGGACATGGGTGTTATGGGATTAAAGTAGCAGCTAATTTTTTTTTTAATAAAAAAATAGGTACGCTTGATCTTTTGGAATCGGCTCTTTTAGTGGGGATTCCAAAATCGCCTACTTATTATTCACCTTTTCGTTTTCCTAAATACTCTATGAAGCGTCATCGAGTGGTGCTTTATAGTATGCTTAATAAAAATATTATTACCAAGCAAGCTTTAGGGGATCCTTATCTTTCGTTTTGGAGAAGGTATACCACTCACTTTCTTTCTCCTCAGTCAAGTGTGTCAGATACGGCTGAAAATCATGCACCCTATTTCATTGAATATATTAGAAAAAAACTCGAAAAAGATTTAGGAAAAAGAGTGCTTTATCAAAAAGGACTTAAAATCCATACTACTTTAAATTTAGATCATCAAAAAGTTGCTCAAAAAACGCTTTGGAATCAATTAGAAAAACAAAATAAGTTTGATCTTAATAAGATTCGGGCTTTAAATGGAGTCTTTGAAAGAGATTTGTACAATTCTCTCACACATTGGTCTCAGCTGCTTAATTTACCTAATATTAATGTAGGCCCGACGTTGCATAAAAGAAATATGCAAAAAAAGTTGACAGCTTACATCAAATCTTTAAACTCTTTAAGTCTTTTAACAGGAGTTAATAAACTCAACCATTTTTTAGAACAAGTAGAGCTTGACCCTCAAGTCAATTTAGAAGAAAAAGTTGAAGGGTCTTTAATTTCTCTTGAGCCTTCCACAGGGTATGTGACGACGATGGTGGGAGGCAGTGGTTTTAATTATAATAATCAATTAAATCGTTCTGTACAAATAAAAAGACAAATTGGTTCTATTATCAAGCCATTTGTTTATGGAGCAGCTATTGATAAAAATTTAATTCACGCCAGTACCATGATTGTGGACGAACCGATGGCTTTTGGAGAAATAAAAGAAAAAGATGGACAATATTATATTCCTAAAAATTATACAGGTAGTTACTTAGGTAAGATCTCTGTTAGAGAAGCCTTAAAAAAATCAGTGAATGTTTGTGCTGTTAAAACGCTTTATAAAATAGGTCTAGATGATGCGCGTCATTATGCAGCTCGAATCTTTAGATCTTTTACCGATCAGGATATGAATGAAAAATTCCCAAAAGATCTTACAATGGTTTTAGGGTCTGGTATTTTTTCTCCTCTTTCTGTTGCAACAGCTTACGCAGTGATTGCCAATGGAGGTAAAAGTGTGGTGCCTAAGACGATTCGTTATATTACAGATCGTAATGGAGAAATTATTAGAAATTATGAAGCTTTAGGCAATCAAGCTGAATTTGAACAAATTATGGATTCTGCCACGGCTTATATTCTTTATTCGATTTTATCCGATGTGTTTAAGCCAGGAGGGACAGCTTATAGACCAGCCCTTTTAGATGGATATCGACATTATAATTATTCTTTTGGTAAAACAGGGACATCGAGTAATTGGAAAGACGCTTGGTTTGTTGGAGCCAATCGCCATTTAAGCACTTGTGTTTGGATTGGGTATGATAGTGGTAAGTCTTTAGGCCAAGGAAGAGCAGGGGGAAAAATGAGTGCTCCTGTTTGGATTGAATATCAAAAAGAAATTCTAAAAGAAAAAAAACCATTAATTGTCAAAAAACCAAAAAGTGTTGTTACAAGACAAATTTGTCGTTATTCGGGTCTTTTAGCAGGGCCGTATAGTCAAGAAAGAGATCTTTTTTATGAATATTATAAAAAAGGAACTGAGCCTTTAAAATATTCAGAGTATCGCTACAATCAATTTAGAGAAGAGCTTCGATTTCAAAGAATTATTAGTCGGAAAAAAAAACCGACTTCGGATGTGAATCGATTTTTTTCAGTCATTAAAAATCGAAATTGACTTTTTTAATGCCTATGACTACAATAAAAAACAAGTTTTTACTTTTAAAAAGAATCAATGAGTGTTTTTTGTTAAAAAAAGTACTTTTTTTGATTTTTCAAATTAATTTTTTGTTTGAAACTGAGTTATTTTTAAGCAAGTAGGCTAAACTGTTTTAAAAAAAAATGAAAGATACGATCAAACAAGATAATTTTGATGCAGAGCAAATTCAAGAATGGGTCGAATCTTTTAGATCCGTTATTAAATTCGATGGAATTAATCGAGCTAGCTCTATTTTAAGTCAATTAAAGAATATTTTAGGCAGTGCCTTTAAAAAGTCTAATGAAAGTAATCATATACGCACTCCTTATAAAAATACGATTCATCGTAATGAAGAACCTGATTTTCCAGGAGATTTGGAATTAGAAAAAAAGATCACCCATATTATGAGGTGGAATTCGATGGCGATGGTACTGCAAGCCAATAAAAGCTCAGATGGGATTGGGGGACACATTGCTTCTTACGCTTCTTCGGCAGTTCTTTATGAGGTTGGCTTCAATCATTTTTTTAAAGGCAATGATGGAGAGGGGACAGGGGATCAAATTTTTTATCAAGGGCACATTACACCTGGTATTTACGCTAGAGCTTTTTTAGAAGGCCGTCTCAGTGAGAGTCAAATTAAAAATTTCAGAAGAGAGCTTGCTCCAGGAGGAGGATTGCCTTCTTATCCTCACCCAAGACTTCTTCCTAATTTTTGGCAGTACCCAACGGTTTCGATGGGCTTGTCTGCAATGATGAGTATTTATTTAGCACGTTTTTATAAATACCTTCAAAATAGAGATTTATTTGAAACCAAAAAGATTAAAATTTGGAGTTTTTTAGGAGATGGAGAAATGGATGAACCAGAGTCTTTAGGTTCGCTTTCTTTTGCTTCGTATCAAGGGCTTGATAATTTAATTTTTGTTGTTAACTGCAATCTTCAAAAGCTGGATGGCCCTGTGAGAGGAAATGGTAGTGTGATACGAGAATTGGAAGGGGTTTTTAAAGGGGCTAATTGGAATGTGATTAAAGTCCTTTGGGATAGTCATTGGGATGAACTTTTTGAAAAAGATACGAATGATGATTTGAGTAAAATTATGGAACAAACCGTTGATGGGGAGTATCAAAAATTTTCTATTTCATCTCCTGAAGAAATTAGACAAAATTTCTTTGGAAAATCAGAAGCTACTAAAAAATTGGCTGAAGATTTTAGTGATGAAAAACTTTCAAAATTAAAACGAGGGGGACATGATCAAAAAAAAGTTTATGCCGCTTATGCCAAGGCAGTTTCTTTAAATAATGGCAAGCCAACAGTGATTTTAGTTAAAACCGTAAAAGGCTATGGAATGGGAGAAAGCGGAGAAGGTCGTAATATTGCTCATCAACAAAAAAAAATGAGTATGAATTCTCTAAAAGGATTTCGAGATCGATTTTCGATTCCTATTTCAGATGCAGATTTAGAAAAAATTCCTTTTTTTGTTCCAGATAAAAATTCTCCAGAAATTAAATATCTTCATCAAAGACGAAAAGTTTTGAATGGATACCTTCCTATTAGAACAGAGAGTTTTCAAGGGTTTAAGTTGCCAAGTGAATCAATTTATGATCGTTTTTATAAAGGTACTGGTGGACGAGAAATTTCAACTACTATGGCATTAGTTCAAGTGCTTTCCTCTTTATTAAGAGATAAAGACTTTGGTCGTCGTGTTGTTCCTATTATTCCTGATGAATCGAGAACTTTTGGAATGGAAGGATTGTTTAGAGAATATCGCATTTATTCCCCAAAAGGTCAGTTGTATGAGCCCGTTGATCAAAAATCACTTCTTCCGTATAAAGAATCTAAATCAGGGCAAATTTTGGAAGAAGGCATTACAGAAGCAGGATCTGTTTCTTCTTTTATTGCCTCGGGGACTTCGTATTCACATTTAGGATTTGTAACGGTCCCTTTTTATTTTTTTTACTCGATGTTTGGCTTTCAGCGAGTGGGGGATTTTATTTGGGCTGCTTGTGATATGAAATGTAAAGGATTTTTGATTGGAGGGACGGCAGGGAGGACTACCTTAAATGGAGAAGGCCTCCAACATGAAGATGGTCATTCTCCTATTTTAGCCTCTACATTTCCAACGATTCAAACTTATGACCCTGCTTATCATTATGAAATTGCTCTTATTGTTAAAGATGGACTTAAACGGATGTATGTTGATCAAGAAGATATCTTTTATTATTTAACGGTTTATAATGAAAATTATGCTCAAATCCCTATGCCAGATGGATGTGAAGAAGGTGTTTTAAAGGGAATGTATAAACTGAAAAAATCAACGCTTAAAAAAGATGATTTGAAAGTCCAACTTTTAGCAAGTGGTGTTATTTTACAACAAGCTTTAAAATCGATTGAAATCCTTGAAAAAGAATGCCAGGTTTCATGTGATTTATGGTCAGTGACTTCTTATAAGCTTCTTCGGGAGGAATCTTTGGTTGCTGAGCGTTATAATCGATTTCATCCAAATGAAACCCCCAAAAAATCGTATCTCCAAAATCTTGTAGAAAATGAAAAAGGGATTTTTTTAGCAGTAAGTGACTACATGTGTGCCCTTCCTAATATGGTTGCTCCTTGGATTCCAGGGGGGCTTGAAGTTTTAGGGACAGATGGGTTTGGAAAATCTTCTAGTCGAAAAGAGCTTAGAGATTACTTTGAAGTTGATGTCGGTTCGATTGTTTTAGCAGCTCTTTATGGGCTTTACAAAAAAGGAAATATTGATCTTTCTTTTTTACAAGAAAAAATGAAGGATTTTAATTATGATGCAAACAAATCATATCCTTTAGACTTTATTCAGGTAAATTAAAATGTTAGAAGAAATTAAATTAGAAAATTTAGGCGATGGTCTCGAAGGAGGCATCGTGAGTGAACTTTTCATTAAAATAGGAGATAAGATTAAAAAAGATTCTCAGATTTTAGAGTTGGAAACGGATAAAGCCGTTTTACCCATCCCTGCTAGTCAAAGTGGGGCTATAAAAACAATTCATGTTAAAGAAGGGGATCAACTTAAAATAGGTAGCTTGCTATATACTTTAGAGGTTTCTGCTATGCTTAAAGAAAAAACCTCTTCTGAAAAAACAGTAATAAGTGTTAAAAATGAAACCTTAATACTCCCTGATTTGGGTGAAGGCATTGAAGGAGGGATTGTTTCTTCAATAGAAGTCAGTCTTGGAGATCAAGTCAGTGAAGAACAATCATTGTTTGAGCTTGAAACAGATAAAGCTTCTGTTGTAGTTCCTTCTAAAAAGGCGGGAGTGATTACAGAAATTTTAATTAAAGAAAATCAAGAAATTAAAGTGGGTGAGCCAATATTTGTTTTACAATTCACCCCTTCTACCTCTTTAGGGACACTTCTTAGTGAGGAAAGCGAAGAAGCACTAAAATCCCCCCCTCCTTCTATTGAAAGTGCTCCATTACCTCAAAATAAAGGGATTTCTCAAGTTATGGTTAACACGACAAATGTAACCATTGCTGCAGGCCCTGCAACAAGAAAGCTAGCCAGAGAGCTTGGTGTTGATCTTAAAAATGTAAAGGGAACCGCTAGAGGAGGGAGGATTGTTTTAGAGGACGTTAAACAGTATGTTAAGTCTACTTTAAGTGGCAAAACACCAAAACAAACTTTCGCCACAAAAGAAATGATTGATTTTTCTAGTTTTGGAAAAGTTGAAAAAATTCCCTTGTCTAATCTTAGAAAAAAAATTGCTAAAAATTTGTCTTTTTGCTGGCAAAATATTCCCCATGTTCACCAGTTTCAAGATATTGATGTGACTAAAATAGTTGACTTTCAAAAAGAAAAAAAACTTGAATTTAAAGAAAAAGGAAGCATGATTAGTGTGACGTCATTTGTCATTGAAGCGATGGCGATGGTTTTAAAAGAAGAGGCGTTTGCAAGATTTAATGCTTCTTATGATGAAGGGGAGGAAGAGATTATTTTTAAAAAATACGTGAATATTGGAGTTGCTGTAGACACTCCTGAGGGACTGATTGTGCCTGTGCTTAAGAAAGTTGATGAGATGAATGTTTTTAATATTGGAAAAAATTTAAAAGAACTAGCAAAAAAAACTCGAGAAAGAAAAGTTCATCCTGCAGATCTTAAAGGAAGTTCGATGACTTTATCCAATTTAGGCGGTATTGGGGGGACTTTTTTTACTCCCATTATTAATTGGCCCGAAGTGGCTATTTTAGGAATCGGCAGAAATACAATTAAGCCTTATTTTATTAATGGTAAATGGGAATCTAAAAGTATTTTACCCACTGTTTTAGCGTATGATCATCGTGTTATTGATGGAGCGGATGGGGCTCGATTTATTGTGAAGCTGACGGAAATCCTTGAAAATCCTGATTTTAATCGATTGGGACTGCCTAGTTAAAATTTGGTTTTGATCGATATGAATACTAATAAAGTTGATTTAGTGATTATTGGAGGTGGCCCAGGGGGATATGGGGCTGCTTTTTATGCAGCTGATAAAGGTCTTAATGTCACTCTTATCGAACGCCATAAAAATTTAGGGGGTGTTTGCCTGAATGTGGGTTGTATCCCTTCTAAAGCTCTTTTGCATTTAGCTTCTTTTAAAGAAAAAGCAAATAAAGTTAAAGAGCATGGCATTATTTTTGACCAAATTCGCATTGATTTAGATAAGATTAGAAATTTTAAAAACTCGGTGATTGATAAAATGAGAATAGGTTTAAACCAATTGTCAAAAAATAGAAATATTCGTCTTATTAGAGGAGAGGCTAGTTTTAAAGATAGTCATACACTCCAAGTTGAACAACAAGGAGGAGAAAAGCAAATCATTTTTTTCGTTCATGCCATTATCGCGACTGGTTCTTTACCGGTCGTCCCAAAGGCTTTTCAATTAGACTCAAAAAGATTAATTGATTCTACCGATGCTCTTGAAATCAGTGATATTCCAAAAGAATTACTCATTGTTGGTGGGGGAGTCATTGGTCTTGAAATGGGACAAGTTTATAGTTCTTTTGGGTCTAAAGTCACCATTATTGAAGCTTTAGGCGATATTGGAGGAGGTGTTGATAGGGATTTATTACGGATTCTTAAAAAAAAACTTTTGACTTGTTTTCATGAGATTCATGTCAAATCATTGGTTGAAAAAATTGTCGATAAGGGAGATTTTCTTGAGGTTCATTATAAAAAAGAAGGAAATGTTTTCCAAAAAAACTTTGATAAAGTTTTGCTTTCCATTGGAAGAAAACCTAATGCCAATCACTTAAAACTTGAAAATACTAAAGCCCAAAAAAATTCAAAGGGATTTATTAAAGTAGATGCACAAATGAAAACAGATGACTCTCATATCTTTGCAATCGGTGATGTGATCGGAAACCCGATGTTGGCTCATAAAGCCAGTCGAGAAGGGCATATTGCCGTTGAGGTCATTTTAGGTGAAAAAACCATTTGGGATCATCGAGGTATCCCTTCTGTTATTTACACTGATCCAGAGCTTGCTTGGGTAGGCCTTACAGAAAATGAAGCAAAAGAAAACAATCTTGATTATAAAACAGGTAGTTTTCCTTGGTCTGCTTCAGGAAGAGCTTCTGCGGTTTCTTCTAACGATGGTTTGACTAAGATTCTTTTTGATCCAAAAACAGAGAAAGTCTTAGGGGTGGGCATTGTTGGTTATAATGCAGGTGAGCTTATTGCTGAAGGTTGTCTTGCTTTAGAAATGGGTGCTGTTATGGCAGATATCACAAATACCATTCACGCTCACCCTACTTTAGCGGAAACTTTTATGGAATCAGCCGAATCTCTTCACGGCATGGCAACTCATATTTTTGCAAAGAAAAAATAATTTTTTTTTTCTTTCTTTTCTAATTTTTTAAAGGTTCTTTTTTCTTTTGGTCTTCTTAAATGAAATCAATGATTATTGGTTTTCTAAATCACGAAAGGTTTTAATCAAAAGTTTGGAAGTTAAAACTTCTGGTAAAATAATTTTTTTTTCTTTATTCCCATTTACTTTATTAGGGTAAAAGACATAAAGGGGGACCCCGAGGCGATGATAGGACTTGATGGCTTGAGTGATTTTTGGATCATACTTTGTCCAATCGGCTTCTAGCAAAGTAATGTTTTTTTCTGTAATAATTTTAATGACTTTTTTTGAGTTTAAGGGCACTTTATTAAGCTGACATGTCAGGCACCAAGCTGCTGTAAAGTTAATAAAAACAGATTCTCCTTTATTTAAAGAAGCTTGTAGTTTTTCTTTTGAATAAGGAATCCATTTTAATGGACTATTTTGATTGCCTACAGTCGGTATGTTTTGAGAATCTGAAAATATTTTTTGGTACTTAGTTGTTATTTGAAAACTCATGTAGACACAAGAAGCAATTAACAAAAAGGTGACACTATTGACTAGATATCTTTTAATTTTAGAAAGATGCACCTTTCCCCAAGTGTCAAAAATCCATACAGATAAAGATAAAATAATTAAAATTCCAAGATGACTGATTAAAACTTGAGAAGGGGTTTGTTTAATGAGGACCCAAAAAAGCCAAACAACCGTCCCATAAATAAAAAAAGCCATTAATTGCTTGAGGGTTATCATCCAAGGACCTGCTTTAGGTAACCATTTAAGTGTTTTTGGGAACGCTAAGAACGTTATGTAAGGCAAAGCAACCCCTATGCCTAAGAAACTAAAAATTAAAAATGTTTTAAAAATATTTTGAGATAAAGTATACCCCATCGCAACTCCCATGAAAGGAGTTGTGCAAGGAGTACTAATTAAAACAGTGAGGCTTCCTTTTACAAAAGAAGAAAAATAATTGTAAGTATTTTTTTGTAAATTACCGAGACGGGTTAATGATTGACCTATTTCAAAAACGCCTGATAAATTAAGCCCCATAAGAAAAAACAACATAATCATCAAACAAACAAAAATAGGAGATTGTAATTGAAACCCCCAACCTACACTAAGACCTTGATGCCTTAAAATGATCACAAGTCCAGCAAAAATATATAAAGAACCTAAAACACCCAATAAGTAAGCCCCTCCATGATAGAGTCGTTTTGAAAAGCTATAATGAGTTTTTTCTATAAAACTTAATATTTTAATGGAAAGAATGGGGAACACACAAGGCATTAAATTAAGGAGTAAACCCCCTAAAAGAGCATATAAAGCAATTAATACAATAGAACGGGGGATGGTAGAAGAGGATGCGTTATGAGAAGAATGAGCGAGAGGGAGATTAATTAATAAGGTTTGGGGCTCTCCATTATTTTTTTTAAAAGCAATGAGAGCTTTTATTTCTTTAAGAGAGGGTTGATATTTTTTGTCTAAAAAAGTTCTGATGATGTAATTTGTTGGAGATTTTTTGATGATTTTTTCTTTTTTTTGAAGATCAAAAACCCCTTCTTGATAAGGGAAGAAATGAGTTTGCTTCATGGTGTAATTTTTAAAAAAAGAAGGGTCCTTACTGATAAGATGGATGTCTAAATATTTTGGTTTTAAAATAACATTAATAGTTAAAGGGTCTTTTTTAGGATGATAAAGCTTTGGTAATTGACTGATTTCTTTTTCGATGAGGGATTGGTAGGAAGAAATGGTTTCTTTTTTTGTGATGTTAAGGGTTAAATTTAAAACGGCTTTTCCTGGTAAACAGAGTTTTTCACAAACGAGCCAATTTAATTTGGCTTTAATTAAAATAGGTTGTTTTGGTTTTTTTTTGGGAGGGGTAATTTTAGTGATTAAAAGTAGGGTATTTTCATAACCAAAAGTAATCGATGAAGATTCTTCTGTTTTCCATTCAATTCTTTGGGGTGCTTTCCAAATGAAGTTTGAATACGTAAATCCTTTGGGGAGGTCCCATTTGATTTGAGGAGCTAAACCTGTTTCACCTGGGTTTTTCCAGTAAAGATGCCACTTAGGCTTAATTTTAAAATGAAGCGCAACTAAAAAAGAATCTTGATCAGAATAAGTTTCAATTTCTGAAACTAGTGAAACGCTAAGTTGATTGTCTTTAAAAGAAGGGGATTGGCTGAAGAGGACAGGAAAAAAACTTACAAGAGTCAGAAAAAATACAAACAGACTTAATGAAATTTTTTTTTTAAACAAATAGAGCCTTCTTTGATCTTTTTTACCTTTAATAAAAGTAAAAATCATTAATTTTAGACTAATTATACTAAGTAAAGATAGAAAAAACCATCTTATTGTTTTACTTCTTTATAAGAGGTAAAAAAAAACTATTTTTTTAAAAATATCTAATTAAGTTAAAAACCTACTTGAGTAGTATATAAAATCGACTTTATATAGTCAAGAGAGTATTTTTAATGTATATAAAACTTTTATCCTATTCTTTAGCAGGACTTGAATCAATTCAAGTTGAAATTGAAATTAAAGTAAATCCGGGGATCCCTAAGTTTGAAGTGATTGGTTTGCCTGATATCTCCATTAAAGAATCGAAGGAGAGAATTTTTCATTCTATTAGACAATTTAATTATAAAGTGCCCCCAGGCAATATTACGGTTAATTTAGCTCCAGCAGAATTAAAAAAAAAAGGAACGAATTATGATTTACCCATTGCATTAGGCATTCTTTTATCTTCAAAGCAAATTGATTCTAAAAGAGATTTGAAAGAGCTTCTTATTGCAGGAGAACTTTCACTTGATGGCAGTGTTAGAAGAGTTAATGGTATTTTTAATACGGCGATTTCTCTAAAGGAAAAAAAATATACTTATTTAATTCCTAGTGAAAATATTTTGGAGCTTAAATCGCTTTCAAAAAATCAAAAAGCTCAAGGTATTTTGAATATAAAAGAAGCCATTGATTTTTTAGAAGGCAACTTAATTAAATCTGAAAAGAAGCCAATGACTTTAGAACCCAATTCACTTTTAGATAAGCGAGAAATAAAAAAAAAGAAAAAAAATCCTTTAGATTTTGGTAATATTTTAGGTCAGGATTTGGCTAAATTGGCGATACAGTTGTCGATTATAGGGAAACTTAATTTACTTTTTATAGGCCCTCCAGGGTGTGGAAAATCAATGCTGATGCAAAGTATCAAGACGGTTTTAGGGGATATCAATGATCAAGAAGCCATTGAAGTCACTAAAATTCATCTTGCTCGTGGGGAAGTGTTTGAAGAGATTATTAAAACACAACCTTTTCGAGAAGTGCACAGCACGATATCAATGCATTCTCTTATTGGGGGGGGGAGTATTCCAAAACCAGGAGAGGTTAGTTTGGCTCATAAAGGATACTTGTTTTTAGATGAATTATCTGAGTTTCAGTCTCAAACCATTCAAAGTTTAAGGAAGCCGATGGAAGAAAAAAAAATCAAACTTGATCGAGTCAATCAATCAGTTGTGTATCCGTGTGATTTTACTCTTTTAGCGGCGACTAATCCTTGTCGGTGTGGTTATTTTTTTGAAGGAGGAGAAGGAGAACAGTTTTGCACATGTTCTAGAAGAATGATTCAACAATTTTATAGTCGAATTTCAAGTCCTTTTTTAGATCGCTTTGATATTATTTTGTATATCGATCGAATTAAAAAAAAAGATTTTGAAAATACAACGACATTAACATCAAAAGAAATGAAAATTAAAATTGATTTAGTAAAACAAAGTTATCAAAAAAGAAACTTTCCTTATTTATTTATGCCCCTTAAAGAGGTTGTAAAGCGCTACCCTTTTTGTAAAGAAATTTTTATTAGAGCACTTGAAAAAAAAGTGATTTCTCTTAGGAAAATTAGTTCTGTTTTAAAAGTAGCTTCTGTGTTACAAGCCATGGAAAAAGAAGAGTTTAATTTAACTCTTCTTTTAAAAGCCATGGAGTTTGCTCGATATGAATGGCCAGATTGAGCTTGTTATATTTATTTAACTTGCTTTTGAATAATCTTGTCAACGCTTTTATTAATTCTATTTTTTAAGTTTTTTGACTGAAAAATAAATGTAATTCGGGCATCATGATTTTTTGTATATCGTTCTTTTGTTGATATGGGAGAAGGAATCTTTCCACTGACCCCTGATTGGATAACGTCTTCAATTAATTTTCCATTTTTAGTGCCTGTTTTGGCTTCTAAAAAAGATCCGACGACTTTTTCTAAAAAATCTCTTTTGGCTTGTTCTTTAGCGGCTCGTTTAGAGATTTGTTCTAAAATGATACCTGGTTTCGCTTCTTTCCCTTCTGTGTTGGCGTTTTTAGATTCTTCGATGTAGTATTTTTTTCTATCCCACTGTCCACTGACAACAAGGACGTACATATCATTATTTTTCCATCCTTCAGTGCCTGTGGTGCTTCGTCCACCACGAAAGCTAGGATTATTTCCATATCTACTAGCACAAGAAATAAAAAATATCATTGTTAGCATGGAAAAACCAATGCTTTTAATTATTTTTTTTGTTATTTTCATTTTTTTTCTCCTTTTTATTTTGAAAATTGTAGTCCCTTTTTATTATTTCTTTACAAGGGATATTGATTTTGTGTTGTATTTTGTAAGTTTTAAAGTAGTCAAAACTTTGTTTTCGTTAATAAGCATTTTGACTAACTCACTGCTATTTCCAGAGTAACGCACTAAAAGAGTCAAAGTTTTTTTATTAAATCCTCTTTCAAAAATATTTTTAATCCCTTCAATATTTTTTAAAATATTATCTTTAATAGAGGTTGCTTCTCCATAAGAGATTTTTGAAATGATTAATTGGTATTCAAAGCCTTGATTAATCATATCATCCCAGCGTTTAATGATTGTTTTAAATAAAGATTCAACGGCTTTTTTAGAAGTTTTTTTCAAAGCTCCTTTAGTAGCAGTTATGGGGTCAATGCTTGAGTATGCCCCTTGATGCGAAGCCGAAGCAATGAGGGAGGCATCACCGGCATAAATTGCATTGGCTTCGAGAGTAGATCGAATGGAAGTCCAATTATCAGGTAAAAAAGAAACATTTTGTTTGGCATATTGGATTTGGATTTGGATTAAAATTTGAACGCCGTTTTTAGAAATAATCTGTGCTAAAGCTTCTAAATTAGATTTTTTTTTTTGAATGTTTAATATACTTTTATAAGTGGTTTCATCAATAAACTGAAATTGTTTTTCAGTTAAATAATTTTGAAAAATTTCTTTCACATGAGCTTCATAAGGACTATTTTTCAGTTGACTAGAAGCATCCTTAACAAGGACCATTAAATAGGGGCGAGTGACTCTTTGTTGTAAAATCCCCAAACTTAAAACATCGTCTTTGATGTCTTTAATCGTAACCCAAGCTTGAATGGTGACTATTTTTGTTTTTCCAGATTTTTTTGTATTTAATACTTTGTATTTTTGAATAAAACCAGTACTTTTAGAATAAATATGATCTTCTATTAAAGTAGCATTTTTAACGAGAGTTTGAGATTCGATCATAGTGCCTAGTGTTTCTTCGACAGCATTTCGCATGGCATGTTCGAGGGCTCTTTCATAGGCACTTTGCTCCCCTGACTTGGTGATTTGAGCCAGACCTGTTGATTCAACAATTTTAATTTCGTCTTTTTGTCTTTGATCGTTTTTGTTTAAAATAATTTCAGGCTTTTTAGCTTGTAGAAAAAAAGGAGTCAGAATAAGAAATGTCAATAAAAAAATTTGATTCAATCTATAAAAAAAATAAGTGAAAAAGACTGGCATTAGTAGTTTTTTAAAAAATATTATACAATTATATTCTTTAAAAATTTTAAAGTCAATTTTGTATCATGATTTAATTTATCAATTTGAACCTAAAATTCAAACTTAAATAAAAGATCTATTTAAAAGTTAGAGTCGTCAATGTATCTTCAAGAATGTATTAAAGCTCTAAAGATTCTTTTTAAAACAATTGTTTTATTTTTTTTACTTTTTTTTGTAAATCTTATTTTACAATTAATTTATCGCTACTTATTGCTTGATTCGTTTGATAGTCAGCTTTTCCTAAAGTCTTTTTATGTGGCTTTTTCATTAAAAAATGGCATTACTTTCTTTCATTTTTTTTACCCTTTATTACTTTTTTTCATTTTATATAACTTATATACAAATATGCCTTTTTATTCAAAGGATTTTTATTTATTGTTATTGGTCCGTTTATTTTTTCTTTTAAGTATGGTGGTAGGATTACTTTATTTGTTTTGGTTTTCCAATCATTTGAAACTGATCAAAAGAAATTGGCATAAGCCTCAAGAGCATTTAGAATGGTCTTTATTAAATACTTCTTTTTTAAAGGATAGTAAAGTAAAAAAAAATTATTTTTTAACTTTGAAGCTAAAAAAACCAAAAAAATTACCTTATATTAATGAAATCTTAAAGCTAAGATATAAAAATTGGAAATTTATTTTAATGGTTTTAGGTTATTTGTATGGAGTGGGTATTATTTTAAATTTTTTAAGAAGGATGGTACCTTTTTTTTTTTCTAATTTAAATGAACTTTTATTAGTTATTTTTTTTATTTTATGTATTTTTGTTTATTATTAAATTAATTTTACCGAAAATTTAGAGAGACAAGATGAGTGTTATTGAGTTTTTTAAAGATCTTTTTGCTACTTCTCCGGAGCAGAAGAAAAATCGAGCTTTAAAAAAAATTGTTAGAAAATTAGCATATCTTCATCCTCCTGTTATTAATGAAAAAACAGAGGATATCCATCCGAAATTTGTTTATTTTCTTTTAAATACGATTAGACCTTTAATTGGGATCATTCCTACTTTTAAAGAAGAGCTTGAAGTTAAAAAAGGACAAGGCTTTATTAAATATATTCTTGAAAAGAAGATTGATAAAAAAGTGGTTTTGGAAATGAGTGTTTTTAATAGTGAAGAAAGTATTTTGAATTTATCTAAAGAAAGTGAAATGACAGAAGAAAAAATGATTATTAAATTAAATGAGGTGGTTAAAAACTATAATACTTATTTATCTCCTCAAGTGAAGCAAAATTTAAATATTTGTTATAGTGATGTTTGTAGATTAATGGATTTAAGGGATTTTGATTTTTTAAATTTTTTTAGAGAATTTGACTCTTCTTATGAAGTTAATAAATCACCCAGTTTAATTCGATTTCGATCTAAAGAAGTTGAAATTTTTACTCAAGACTTTATGTTATTAGATAAAGTGTTTGGTTCCATTGGAATAGGTCGTTCTTTTTTAGAGAATGTGTTTGATTATTCTGAGTTTGTTGGTAGGGAAATTGAAAAAGGGAAATTAAATCAAGTGTTTAAAAACATTACTTTTTTAAATACGCATAAAATCTTTTTTAACCTTATTAATTTTGGTAAAAAGAGCTTTGATTATCGTTCTGCTTTTAAGACGAATCTTGTTATTGACTTTAATCATTTGATACAATCTTTTTTACAAAAAGCCAGAGCTCAGATTTCGAATATTTATAAAAGGAAAAAGCAGCTTCATTCTAAAGAGCTTTCTGGTAAACTGTTTTCAGGGGTTAATCCACCTAGCCTTGCTTTTTATAATCTAGAACAAAATAATTTTTTACAAGGGCAATCAATTGGGAAGGCTTTTTTAAAATATGTTTATGAAATCAACTTAGTCTATGGTTTTTTAGTTGCCAGGTATGCAGAAGAAATCAAACCTTTGATTGATATGATAGTGGTTAAAGGGGATTTTAACCAAGAAGAGATGCGAAAATCTTCTAATGATGCTTTTTTTCAGCTGAATGATTTAGTTACTTTGCTTGGGGCATTTGATCAAAAAATGTCTGATGAGGGAGAATTTGGTATTCGTCTTAAAAGATTAGCGACTACTTATAAACCAGAAGATAGTCAATATCATAATATTTTAAAAGATTTTGTTGCAGAAATTGATGAAGAGGCTAAAGAAATCGTTAAAATCAGCCTTACTGCTTTTAAAGTGATTTTCTTTCTTTTAAAAAATATCACTGAAACCCATCAACAACAATCTAGGCAATGTCTTAGAAATATTTCTGATTTTGCAGGGGCTAAAACAAGCCTGATTGTTAATAATAAAATGAAAACTGCCCTAAATTACTTAAAGCTTTTCTTTCATATTATTAAAAATAAACCGTAAAGTAAAGCTTTAATTTAAAGCTTGATAAGCTCTTATTTGCTTGATTAGCTCTTGTTTGAAAAAGGGATAAGTATATTGTTTTTTATGTTGGTAAGCTTTACCGATAGACTCAATAAAGACTATTTGGATTGTTTGAGCCGTATTTTTTTTATCTTTTAGCATTAAGTCATAAAGATCAATTATTTTTATGAAAGCAGGGTACTTAAGCGAAAATTCAAATTGTTTCAATATTAAACGTACTTTATTAAATGCGTGATTGGATAAGATACCAGCTTGTTTGGCTAAGAAAGCTTCTAGAAGCATCCCAATAGCAATACTATTTCCATGAGAGAGCTTGTAATTAGATCCTTTTTCGATGCCATGACCTATGGTGTGACCGAAGTTTAAAATCTGTCGGTATCTCTCTTCTTTTTCATCAAATTTAACCACTTTCTTTTTACAAAGAATACTTTTTATAATCATTTTGATGACTGTTTTCTGATCTCTTTTAAAAATCAAATCTTTTTTTTGAACTAATAGCTTGTATAATGAGATGTCTAAAATTAAGGCATATTTAATCACTTCAGCAAGCCCTTGTTGGTATTCTTTTTGAGGAAGAGTTTTTAGTAAATCGATATCAAGTAGAATTTTTTTTGGATGGTAAAAAGCTCCAATAAGATTTTTTCCTTGTAAAGTATTAATCCCGGTTTTCCCTCCAATACTAGAGTCAACGATTGAGATGATACTAGTGGGAATTTGAATATAGTCAATGCCTCTATAAAGAGTTGCTGCCACAAACCCTACGATATCACCGACGACACCTCCACCAAAAGCAATGAGTAAGCTTTTTCTATTAAAATGATTTGTAATTAAAAAATCTTCTATTTGTTCTTTAATGGTACGATTTTTGGAGGGCTCACCTGCTTTAAAAGAAAAGAGAAAAACTTGATGATTTAAAAATGATTTTAAAACTGAAACATACTTTTTTTTTAAATTAGAATCTGTAATAATAGCTACTTTACCTTTAGAGCAGTAGGCTGGGATAATACTAGCAAGTTTTTTTTTGAAAAAGTTTGATCCAATAAAAATGGGGTATTGTTTTGAAGTTGTTTTAATAATCAGTTTTTTCAAAGAAAATCATCTTTTTAATTATTTTTTTCTAAAATGATATTCAAATCAATAATCCCCACATCTGTTTCAAATGGGATGACAATTATTTCTTGATGAGATTCTTCAAAAATTTCAATGGCTTCTCCATGAAAAATAGTAGGAGAAGAAGTTTTAATTTCGATATCTTTTTGAATAAATTTACTAACAGCATTTCCACAAATAATATTGCCAAATTCTTTTAAAGCATAAATATATAAATCATTTGTTTCTGCTTGAGTATTTTTAGTGAATCTTTCTGTAAATCGTTGACTAGTTTCAAAAGACATACAAACAATCACACGACCGATTAGCTCTTCAGTAAAAGCGATCAAAATAGCGATACCATTAATAGGATTAATTTTTTTTCGAATGACTAATTGCCCTTTTCGACTATAGATACGCAGATGTTCTTTTAAAACTTCGTAGAATGATTTTGAAAAAATATTAATATCATCAAGGTTGGTTTTACTTGGATTCATTTTTAAGTAATTTTTTAAAGACTGATCTTTTTTATTTGATAATTTTTTTCTCCCGCAGGGACTTGAATGGATATTTTAGTTTGTACTTTTTTGCCAAGGAGTGCTTTTGCAACAAGGCTTTTAATAGAGATTTTAGATTCTTTTGCATTGGCTTCTGAGGGGCTAACGATTTGGTAGCAAATTTTTTGATTATTTTTCAAATCAATGAGAGAGACTTTTTTTCCAAAAGTAACAATATTTTTTGGAAGAGTAGTGATGTCGATGACTTGACAATTGTGCAAATCACCACTAATTTTTTGGATTTCTGCATTGAGCATTCCTTGTCGTTCTTTAGCGGCGTGATAATCAGCATTTTCTTTGAGGTCACCTTTTTTTCTTGCTTCAGAAATAATACTGGGAAGGGTTTTAAATTCTTTTTTAAGTTCTTCTAATTTTAATTCGAGTTGTTTTTTACCTTTATCTGTAATTGGTATCATTTGAGTTTCCTAAAATTTAATTTCAACGGTAATTTGGAAATAATCTTGTAAATTATTATCGGGAAAAATACCTGTTAAACCAAGAATTAATTTATCAACAACACTTAAATGAGCGGTTAAACGATCAATATTAAAAGGTTTAAAAGAAAATCCCATCGTAATATTGCCCATTTTTAAGACTTCTCGACTTAAAGAAGAATAAATTGCTTCTGGGTAAAATCCTAAATAATAGTCTCCTTTAAAAGGAAGGAGGGTTTTTTTATTAAGTTTTGCCCTCAATCTTTTAATTGTTTTTTTATTTAGATTTATTGTACTTTCTTTTTTAAAAAAAATTTCTTCTTCTTGAGACAATTCTTGTTTTGCTTTAATTTTTTTTTCTATAAGGGTTAATGTATTTTTTTTTGATTGTTTCGACTCTTTTTTTGTTTTAATGAGGAGGCGGTAGTTACTTTTAAGTTGTTTGATGAGGAGGAGATTGTTTTGGTATTGTGTTTGATGAGCTGGTGTCATTTTGTGATATTTTAGTTTTTTTTCTCTTTGACCAAGAGATTTGATATCGGCTAAAAGTTGTTTTTTTTCAGAGGTTTGATTGGTTTGTTTAACGAATAAATATTGTTTTTCTTTTCTTTTTTCTAAGAGTTTTAATTTATTTATTTTTTCTTTTTTTTCAAGATAAATTTGTTTTAGTTCTTGTTTTTGTACAGGGGAAAGAGTTTTATATTTTAAGTTGTAGTTTTCTTTTGAAGTTTGATGGACTCTTTTTAAGAGTTTTTTTTTTTCTTTTTCATATGAAGGTACTTCTTGAAGGTCGTTTATGGTTTTTGTTAAAGTTTTAATTTCTTCATAGATGATTTTTTTTTCTTTTTTACTTAAAGAAAAAGGTCTATTTTTGTAATGAATTCCAAAGCTATAAAAAATATCTTGATGTAAATCAAAAAAAGAGTTTCCTCTGTCAATAATTTCTTGTTGGTTATTATTTTGATAAGAAATAAAATCCCAACCTTGGTGCTTGATTTCTGAATATAGTGAAAGAGTAGGGTTTAATTTCCAAAGAGATCCTATTCGTGTTATTGAAGGAGTCCACTCGGTTATTTTGCTACCTGAAAAAAGACCCCAATTAAGGTAGTGAGGGGATAAAAAACTAAAGCCAACAAAAAAAACAGGAGAAACTTTTATTTTGTAAGAAATTTGAAAAGAAGGAGCGATTGTAAATTCATTGCTTTCAAAAGCAAGCAAGCTACCAACATTAAACCCAATAGCTGATGATTTAGAAAACGAATAAGAAGAAGATAGTCCAAATTGTTTCATTTCTAAAGAATCGGTATTGTTTGGGTTGTCTTCGATGGATTGAAATAATGTTTGATAAACAACAGCTAAGTAAGGGATAGCAGATTGATTAAAAGAAAAAACAGCCGCTAATGAAGAAAGTGAATCAAAATTAAATCGATAATCTGAACGAAACCCTTGATATCGAAGGTCTGTTGCAAACTCGTAAAAAAAAAAGTTTTTTTCTAAAGAACCTAGTAATGCAGGACTTTGAAAAATAAAATCCCGACTTTCAAATGTTGCGGCTATATTGCCACCTAAGGCAGTCGTTTTTGCCCCATTTATGACGTAAGTATAATTGTTTTCTCGATAAGCAAAACTAAATTGAATACTAAGTAAGAAAAAAATTAATAGATAATAAAACTTATTTTTTTTTGTATAAAACATATGGAATTGCAATAATAGCAATTAAAAATAAAACAGGAGTAATAAAAGCTCTTAAAAGATAGCCATTTTCATTAATCGCTGAACCAATGGTTGAAAGTAAAATAAAAGCAAATATATAAATTCCTAGAGCGATGTAAAAGTATTTTTTTTTTTTTTGACTAATTTCTGAAATGTATCCTTTTTCTTCTTTCATTTTTTTATGATCTCCTTTGTTTTTTTTAATGAGTAAAATGACGTGTTTTAGTAAAAATCATAGCTATTTTAGCTTGATTGCAAGCATCGATGACCTCTTGGTCTCTAATACTTCCTCCCGGTTGAACAATTTTTTTTATACCTTGCCTTTGAGCACTTAAAATATTATCTGCAAAAGGAAAAAAAGCATCGCTTGCTAAAACACAGTTTGCAAGGATTTTTTGGGTTTTTTCTTTTGGGTAAAGCCTTTTGATGGTTTCAATTGCTTTTGGCAGAGCGAGACTTTTAACAGAATCAAGTCGATTTGGCTGACCTGTTCCGGCTCCTATAAGCATATATTGATCTTTTTTATATTCCAAACCAATGGCAATCGCATTGCTTTTAAGGTATTTGGCGATTTGATAAGTAAACTGAAATAATTTTTTTTCATTGAAGTTTATGGTTTCTTTAGTGACACATTTAAATGTTTTAAAAACTTCTTTATTTTTTTCTTGCTTTAATAAAGCTCCTTCTAAAAGTCGATAGTGGGTTGAGTTTATAGTTTGATTTTTAGGAATTTTAAAAATTCTAAGATTTTTTTTCTTTTTTAAAAGACTTAAAGCTTCTTGTGAAAAATCAGGAGCGATAATAATTTCAATAAACTGATTGGCTAAAAATAAAGCAGTTGCCTTATCAATTGGGCTCACACTTGCGATAATAGATCCAAAGCTTGAAACAGGATCTCCTTCCCAGGCTTTTTCAAGGGCTTCTAGAGAGCTGTGACCTGTTGCTAAACCACAAGGATTTGAGTGCTTAATAATGGTCATTAAATGAGAATATTCGTTTTTTAAATCTAAAATAATTTTTAAAGCAGATTCGACATCGATGTAATTATTATAGGACATTTTTTTACCATGAAGTTGTTTTAAATTACCGATAAGAGATTGTTCTGTATCAAAATAAAGGAATGCTTTTTGATGAGGATTTTCTCCGTAACGCAATGGTTTTCCTTTAGAAAAATTAAGACAAAGAGAATCTTCGTTTAAAAGATTTTTTTTAAGATAATGCTCGATTGCCCTATCATAGCAAGCGGTATGACTAAAAGCTTTTACGGCTAACTTTTTTTTAAGCTCTAAAGAAGGCTCTCCTTTTTTTTCAATTTGTTTAATTATTTCTTCATAATCATTGATGTCACAAACGACGGCTACATCTAGATAATTTTTAGCAGCCGATCTTATTAAAGTAGGCCCTCCAATATCAATGTTTTCAATTGCTTCTTCTAAAGAGGTTTCTTTTTTTTTGGAAATTTCCTTAAAGGGGTATAAGTTGACCACAACAAGGTCAATGAGAGGAATTTGATGTTTTTGAATTGTTTTAAGATGCTTTTGTTTGCTTCTTTTGGCTAAGATTCCCCCGTGAATGAAAGGATGAAGGGTTTTGACACGGCCTTCTAAGATTTCGGGAAACTGAGTTAAATTGGAAATTTCATGAACGGGGATATTTTTTTGAGATAAAAATGCTTTACTACCGCCTGTTGAATAAAGTGTTATGCCATAGGAAACAAGTTTTTTTGCAAAAGTATCTAGATGACTTTTATCATAAACAGATAAAATAGCGTTTTTAATTTTCAATGGTGATAGGATACTTTAGAAAATTTTCATTTTATTTACTGGGCCCACTAGGACTCGAACCTAGGGCCGGACGATTATGAGTCGTCTGCTCTAACCAACTGAGCTATGGGCCCTTTAGGAAACATAAACCGTCATTATAATATACTAAAAAAACTAGGTCAATTAAGGGAAAAAATCAAATTAGTCCTAATTTAAATGAGTAAAAAAAGATAAAGCGTTGTTACTCTTTTAATTAATTATCGCTTAACGGGATAAATAGGGTAGCCTGCTTCAAAGTTTGTCGAGAGGCCATTGACGTTTTGCCAAATGTCCAAAGCCGTTTTTAACTCGGTTAACTTCTCAGGCATGCTACTTGATAAATTAGTACGTTCTCCTATGTCCTTCATTAAATTATAAAGCTCAGTGCTTGTTTTGTTATCGCGTATAAGCGAAGTAACAATCAATTTATAGTCGCCTCGAATAATGGATTTTTGACCTAGAACTTTTTTCTTGCCACGATGTGGGAAATACCAATGTAAGTCGCGATCGGGAAGTTTGGCATTGGCATCCTTCATAAGGGGCACTAAGCTAATTCCATCCGTAAAATGGCCTTTTGGGATGTCGGCTTTACCTGAAGCAAGCTCTACTAATGTCGGATAAATATCTGGCGAGCTCATTAGTTCGGAGGTAATGCCTCCGGCTTTAACCATAGATGGATAGCGAATAATGAAAGGTGCTTTTACGCCTCCCTCATACAATAGGCCCTTGTGGCCTCTATAAGGTGCTTTATAATCGGGAGGCAGAGGTTTGAGACTTTTATTTTTAAGCCTTTGATCTTTGTACTCTTTGTAAGCAACCATGGTTCCGCCGTTATCAGAATAAAAAAAGAGGACAGTATTTTTATCGATGCGCATGCGCCTTAGGGCTTTCATAATGCGACCAACGTTGTAATCCATTCGCATCACCATAGAGGCGTATTTTGGATTGATAATGTTTTTCTTTGCTTTTAGCTTTTTGTAAACTTTTTGATCTGCTACCACAATAGGAGAATGCACGGTGTAATACGATAAGTACATAAAAAATGGTTTATTACCCTTTTTTTTGTAGGTTTTCATTAAATTAATGGCTTCGTCAGTTAGCCTATCATTAAGGAATTCACCCCTGGGCCCGTCGGCTAGGTATTTGTTTTTATAAGGACTAAAATAGCTTTTAGGATGACCTTTAAAGTAGCCAGCAATGTTGGTATCAAAACCGTGTTCTTCGGGGTAATATTCTTCGGTTTTTCCTAAATGCCACTTGCCGATGAAAGATGTAGCGTAACCAAAGCCTTTCATCGCTTCGGCCACAGTAATATCCTTTAATGGTAGATTCCACTTAGAGACGTGAAAGCGGTGGCCACTCTTCGCTTTTTTTTTAGAGAGTCTATAGGTGAGGTTTTGTGCTACCCCGACCACAGCTGGATACTTACCAGTAAGTATGCTAGCTCTCGAGGGTGAACACACAGGGGCCGCTGTGTAAGCACGTGTAAAGTACATGCCTTCTCGAGCTAGTTTATCTACATGGGGAGTCTTTCTCGCCATAAAGACTTAAATCCATTATACCCATATCGTCAATTAGAATAAATAAAATGTTGGGTTGCTTTTTTATTTTGTTACGCTCAGCGACAACTTGAGAGTAGTTAACCAATAATAACCCTACGGCACTTAACATAAATATCAACAAAAATGCCCTTACGCCTTTTGATTTATATAGAATTTTTTTTAACTTTAAATTTTTTTTGAAAATCTTATTCATTTTCTAAATATACCTACCTATGCAATTTGTTAATTATTAAAAAATTAACCATATTTTTTTCTCTATAAATATTACTATAGAGATTAACTTAAATGCTTTAATTAATGAGAAAAATTAAAAAAAGGCACTTATCATACAAATACAAGTTAGAACTAATAGAAAAGATAAAAATTAAAATTTAATGATAAATATTTTGATGCCAACCAATTAATAGGAAATAATATTCTACATCGAGCTGACTGTAAAAAAGCTTTATAACATTTAATCAGCAATAAAATAAAAGTTGGTCTAATTTACCTTGGTTCCTCTTTTAATAAGAGTCGTATTTGTAATTATTACTTTAGAAGTAAAGGATTATTGGCTGTGGATAAGGAACTCTTCGACATCTAAAGCAGCCATGCAACCTGTTGCAGCAGCTGTAATCGCTTGTTTATATGTTTTATCTTGAACGTCTCCTGCAGCAAACACCCCTTTTTTATTAGTTTTTGTGCTTCCTGCTTGTGTAGTAATATACTGCTGATCATCTAAAGCAATCTGTTGGCTTAAAAAATGGGTATTTGGGGTATGTCCAATAGCATAAAATAAACCACTTGCTTTTAAAGTCCATGATTTTTTATTTTGAGTACTTTCAATTTCAAGTTCTTCAAGTTTTTTTTTTCCATTAAGATTAATGATTTGAGAGTTCCATAAAATTTCTATTTTAGGGTTTTTTAAAGTCCTTTCTTGCATGATTTTCGAAGCACGTAATTGGTCTCTTCTGTGGATAAGATAGACTTTTTTTCCATATTTTGTTAAATAACCAGCCTCTTCACATGCACTGTCTCCACCACCAATAACAGCTAAGATTTGATTTCTAAAGATAGGAAGAGCCCCATCACAAATCGCACATGTTGAAATTCCTTTTTGCCAAAATAAGTCTTCGTTTGGAAGATTTAATCGTTTGGCTGTTGCACCAGTTGCAATAATAAGTGAGTGGGTTAAAAAAATAGTGTTTTTAACAAAAATTTTAAAAGGATAGGTGTTGAGATCAACTCGATCAACGGTCTTTGTAAGAATGTCAGCACCTGAATTAAGAGATTGTTGGCGCATTTGCTCCATAAGATCATCACCTGAAATTCCTTTTGGGAAACCGGGATAATTTTCTATTTCTGTGGTAGTAGTGAGTTGTCCGCCGGCTGCGATGCCGCCAGCTAAGAGTCCTTCAAACATAAGAGGGTTTAATCTTGCTCTTGCTGTGTAAATAGCAGCCGTATGAGCCGCTGGCCCTGAGCCTATAATAATAACTTTTTGAATAGACACTTATCGTTTATAAGTGATACTTTATTTTTAATAAATGGATTTTAATTTAATTTAAGATTTTTGTAACAATTCTTGGTTAAATTTTTTAAAGTCGATAGCTTTAGCTGCTAAATGAAGCGATTGCCAAAATTCTTTTGAAAAAAAATTCATTTTTCCAATTAACATTAATTCTTCGGTGGCAAGAGCGTATTGTTCATTTTTTATAAAAGCATTGACGTTATGAATAGACCCTTTTTTGTCGTTTTGGTTATAATTAGGAGTCATTTTTTCAATGGACTTTAAGATATGTTTTTTAGAAACTACCCAATTTTCAGGGGTTGGTTTATCTTTAATCATGATTTTTTTCCTTTTTTTTAGATGATTTTAATTTTTTTTCTTCACTAGAGTAGTTACTTTTGATACCTTTTTCAAATTCTGTTTTAGCTTGTCCAATTGACTTGGCTAATTTTGGAATGGCTGAGGCACCAAATAATAAAACCCCGATGGCTAAAATAGTAATAAGTTCTGTTGTACCAATCATTTTAAACCTTAGTTTGTATTATAGTACCATTATAAAGAAAAAGTTGAGAAAATAAAACAAAATTTTTAATAAAAAAATTATTTTTGTTCATTCTTTTTTGAATTTTTTTGAATTTTTTTTGGAGATTTTTTCTTTTTTTTTTTATAAGGAACATTTTTGACCAATTTTTTAGTTTGATCTGTGTTTAAAGATTCTTCAAAATCATCTTGAATTTTATTAATTTGATTTTTAAATTGTTCGTAAATCCGGGTTAATTTTCCATAAATTTTTCCCAGTTTATAGATGACTTTTGGCAAATCTTCAGGTTTAATAAAAATAAGTGCCATTCCTAAAATAATAAGAATTTCAAAAAATCCAAACCCAAACATTATTTTGACCCAAAGTTAAATATTTTTGCAATTAAAATTGTCAGGTAAAATAAAAATATCAAAGGTAAAGCAAAGCCTAATTGTGAAACAGGATCAGGAGGGGTAATTAGTGCTGAAAGTATGAAAATGCCAATAATAATGTAACGACTAGATTTTAATAAAGCTTGTCTACTAACTATTTTCATTACCAACATTAGTTCTAAAATAATAGGCATTTGAAAAAGGATAAGAGAAAAGAATAAAAATTGAAAAACATAAAAAATGTTTTTTTTGTAATTTAAAAAAAGACCTACATTCTTTGGAATAAATCCCCCTTCAGTTAAAAAACCAATGCTATAAGGAATTATTTTAAAAAAACTAATATAAAAACCAAAAAAAATTAAAAAACTACTGGCAATTAACGAATACAAAATAATTTTCTTTTCATAAGAATGTAAGCCTGGAAAAATAAAACGAATCAATTGAAGTAAATGAAAAGGCGAAGTGATTAAAAGGCTACTTAATAAAGAAATTTTGATTTTTGTTGTGAATCCTTCAAAAATAGAATAAATATAAAGTTGGTTATTTTGGTTTGAAATCTTACTGATGCTTTCAAAAGGCTTTGAAAGAAAATCAATAATCCAAGTATAAAAAATAAAACAAAAACAGCTTCCTATGATTAAAGCGATTAAAGACATCATAAAACGATAACGCAATTCTTTCACATGATCTAAAAACTCCATTGTTTTTAAAGGCTCTGCTTTATGGGTAGATAGCTTTTTTTTTAGCATTTAAAAATTAGGATTGATAAATACCAAGCAAGTATAAAATAGAAGCAATCGAATTATGATTAACGGTTTGTTTGGCTTTTTTTTGAACAATTTCTCTAGCATTAAAAGCAATCCCAAGACCTGCTTTAGAAAGCATCAATAGATCATTAGCTCCGTCTCCTATGGCAACGGTTTGTTTAAGAGAGATCCCCTCTTTTTTGGCTAATTGTTCTAAAATTTCACCTTTTTGTTTTGAATCAATAATGTTTCCTAAAACATTTCCGGTGAGTTGGTTGTTTTTGATTTCTAATTCGTTACCAAAAGCGTAATCAATTTTTAGTTTTTTTTTTAAAAATTGAGTGAAAAAAGAAAAACCTCCTGAAATAATAGCCGTTTTATACCCCAGATCTTTACAAGCATTCAACAGCTTTTCAATGGAAGGCGTTAAAGGTAGTTTTTTACTAATGGCTGTCATTTTAGTAGTTTTGAACCCTCTTAGTAAAGCTACTCTTTGAATCAATGATTTTTTAAAATTCATTTTTCCCTCCATTGCTTTTTTAGTAATAGCAATAATTTCTTTTTCGACTCCCATTACTTTTGCCATTTCATCGATGACTTCAGTTGTGATAAGAGTTGAATCCATATCAAAAACGATGAGTCTTTTGTTAATTCGGTAAAGATTTTCTTCAATAAGAGCGATATCTACTTTATGTTGATGACTGACTTCAAAAAGGTTGTTTTTAATTTTGATGATTTTTTTTGTAGAAGGAATGTCTGCTGTAATTTCTAAAGAATTAAAAATACCTTTAGAGTTATTATTAATTTTATAAATATTAACAAAATATTGCTTGAGTACTTTTGAAAGGTTACTTAAAAAAATAGCCGAAAGGTTTTTTTTTGAAATGCAATGAATCACAACTTTAGTTTTATGAATTTTTTCTTTGATGCTTTTTAAATTAACAATTTTAAAATTAAGTAATAACTGGTTGTTTTTGGCTTCAAATAAAAGGTTTTTTAAAACGAGTTCGTTTTTATTTTTGTTTAGATGAGTTTGAAGAATGATACTAAGAGATAAAAGCCCTTGAGAGGTTGATTGACTGAGGTCTAAGACTTCAAAATTGGCATCGGCAATAATTTTCATCAGTCCATGAGTAATCCCAGGATGATCAATCCCACTGACAGTAATTAAGATACATTCTTTTTCTTTCATTTTTTTTTTCAAATTTAAAAAAAACTTAAGTAAAAACAAAGAAGGGATAATAAAAATGTATAAAAACTAAACAGATAAATTTTCCCCCGTTCTACTATTTTTAAAAGAAGGATCAAAGCAATCAATCCAAAACAAAAAGCACTAATACCACCTACAAGATAATGCCCCAAGGTTACCAAACCCCACTCACTTATATCTAAAGAAAAGCATTTAAGTAAGAAGGCTCCAAAAATAATAGGAACAGAGATCATCAATGAAAACTCAGCAGCTAATTTTTTATGAGATCCTAGGATTAAAGCCGTCGCAATGGTCATCCCTGACCTTGAAACTCCCGGTAAAACAGCAATTGCTTGTGATAATCCAACGATGATAGGAAATAAATATGGAAGTTGACTCAGATTTTTTTTTCCATTGGAATAAAAATAAGCCATTGCTAGAAAAAAAGTCGTTATAAGATAAGAGGTACCAACTAAAGTCAGTGATTGAAAGTATGGTTCTAATTTTTTTTCAAATAAAACACCAGTTAGTCCTACTGGGATCATTGACACCATCATGAAAATTAAATATTTAAAAAGTTGTTTTTTTTCTTTGGGTTCAATGGTTTTTATTTTAAAGAGTTTGAAGAAACGAAAAAAATGTTTATAAAAAAGACAAAGAGTTGCAAGCATCGTTGCTGTGTGTAAAAAGATGTCATAAGTTAAATTAAGCTTTTGAGTATTTAAATGTAATAAGTGTTTGGCTATTTGTAAATGACCAGAACTCGAAATAGGTAAAAACTCACTGATCCCTTGAATAAGACCTAATAAAAAATCGTAAATAAAAAGCAATGGTTAATTTAATTTAATTTAATTTAATTTCTATAAACATTATTATACTATTTTCTTACTCTTTGGATGAAATTTGTAAACTGATAATTGAGAATTATTTGATTTTTTTTTTTAAAAGTAATATTAAAGGTATGGTAAGTTTTAGGAACGACTGGGAAAATAAGATAAAAATTAGTTGAGGTTTTAGAAGGGAGGATAATTTCTTTTTGGTGATTGAAGAAGGCTTCTTTTTTGAAGCTAAAGAAAAGCGTTTTTGGGAATTTTTTTTTGTAAGTTTGATGGTTATAGGCTTTGATTTTATTGTTTGAATAGTTTAAAAAAATAGTATTGGGATTAAATTTAAAAGGAGTGGTTTGTAAGTTTTTGAGTTTTAATTTAAATAATAAAGCATAGGGAAAAGAGCTTAAAAAATTGGTTTGGGTGACCTTTTTTTTTGGAGGATTAATCATTTTATGAAAGTAATCTTTCATAGGAATGTACTTAATGGAAGATTCGAGGTGAGAGTTATTTTTTTTGTAAGTTAATTGAGATTGAGTGGGTTTTATTTTTTTTTCTAAGTAAAAAGTAGTGCTACAGTGAAACAAACCAAACAAAATAATTAATAATAAAAGCTTCATGAGTAAGATTGAGGGATTTAATAATTAATAGTAAGATAAAACATCTATTTTTTTAATAACAAGGCTTTTTTTTAAAAAAATAAATCGTTATTATGTCAGATGTCGTTTTAACAGGAATCAAGCCCACCGGTCAGGTTCATATAGGAAATTATATTGGGGCGATACGACCTGCTTTAAAATTAAAAGAAACATATCAAGCTTTTTATTTTATTGCCGATTATCATGCCCTTAATTCGATTAAAGAAGCGAGTGTTTTAGAAGAGCAAACCTATCAAATAGCGGCGACGTGGCTTGCTTGTGGTCTTAAAGCAGAAGAAGTTGTTTTTTATCGGCAGTCTGATATTCCTGAGATTGCCCAACTAGCTTTTATTTTAACAAATTTTACTGCCAAAGGTCTTATGAATCGAGCGCACGCTTATAAAGCCATCGTTGATGACAATATTAAAAAAGGCAATGACTCTGATAAAAAAGTTAATATGGGTCTTTTTATGTATCCTATTTTAATGGCAGCGGATATTCTTCTTTTTGATACCGATATGGTTCCTATTGGAAGGGATCAAGAACAACATATTGAAATTACTCGTGATATTGCTTTATTTTATAATCAAAATTATAACCATGCTCTTTTTAAACTTCCAAAAAGTTTTGTTGAACGTTCCCAAGGAGAAATCCCAGGAACTGATGGAAGAAAAATGAGTAAAAGTTATCAAAATACCATTCCTTTATTTGCTTCAGAAAAAGAATTAAAAAAAATAATTATGAAAATTCCCACTAATTCGCAATCTATCGAGGCTCCTAAAGATCCTAAGAATTGTCTCTTGTATACTTTTTTTTGTTTGTTTGCTTCTTTAGAAGAACAAAAAACACTTTCAAAACAATATTTAGCTGGAGGCATTGGATGGGGGGACATTAAAATACGATTATTTGATGTGATCAATCAAGCCTTAAAGCCTATTAGACAAGATTATGAAGAATGGATTTTTGATAAAGAAAAAATTAAGATTATTCTTGAATTGGGTCGAGAAAAAGCAAGAAAACTAGCAAAAGCTAAAATGAAAGAAATCCGAAAAGTAATCGGATTTAATTAAAAAAAATGTTAAACCCAAAGTTTATTAGGGACCATTTAAACATCGTATCAGCTTCTTTTAAAAAAAGAGGTTTGAATGAAAACTTAAATACCTTTTACCTTTTAGAAGAGCAAAGACGAAAATTCATTAAACAAATAGAAGATAAAAAAGCCATTAGAAATAAAGTTTCTAAAGAAATTGGACTACAAAAAGATCAACGAGGGCTTAAAAAAACTCTTTTAGACCAGATGAAACGATTGGCTTTAGAAATTAAAAAAGACGAACAAATTCTCACTCAAGTGGAACAAAAAGTTTTTGATTGTTGTTTGCATTTTCCAAATCTTCTTGCAGATGAAGTCCCAGAAGGACAAGGAGCAAAAGATAATCAAGAGATCAGGCAATGGGGGAAACCTAAAGAATTTTCTTTTCAAGTCAAAGATCATGTTTTTTTAGCAGAAGAGCTTGATCTTATTGATTTTAAAAGAGGGGCTAAGACAAGTGGTCGTAATTTTGTTTTTATGAAAGTACTCGGTGCCAAGCTGGAAAGAGCTTTGATTGCTTTTTTTTTGGATGAAAATATCAAAAAAGGCTATCAAGAATATGCTTGTCCTTTTATTGTCAATGAAGAAAGTTTAATCGCAACAGGGCAGCTACCTAAATTTAAAAAAGATTTATTTCAACTTAAAACAAAATCCCCTTTTTATCTAATTCCCACTACAGAGGTTCCTTTAACTAATTTATTTAGAAATGAAATTATACAAGCAACATCGCTTCCGATTAAACTAACAGGAGTTTCTGCTTGCTTTAGAGAAGAAGCTGGAGCTAGTGGAATCGAAACTAAGGGAATCATTAGGCAACATCAATTTAATAAAGTAGAGCTTGTGAAAATAACCAAACCAGAACATTCTAAGCAAGAACACGAATCCCTTTTAGACGATGTTGAAGATTTACTTAAAAAACTTAAACTTCCGTATCGAGTCATGCTTTTATGCTCAAAAGAGACAGGGTTTGGAGCTTATAAGTGTTATGATGTAGAAGTTTGGTTGCCTTCTAAAAAAGGTTATGTTGAGATTTCTTCTTGTTCTAATTTTTTAGATTTTCAAGCCAATCGAGCTTTGATTCGTTATAAAGCAGAGAAGGAGAATATTCCTGTGCATACTTTAAATGCTTCTGCTTTGGCAGTGGGGAGGACGATTGTGGCGATTTTGGAAAATTATCAAAATGAACAAGGTCGTATCGAAGTCCCAGAAGTTTTAAGTCCTTATTTAGGAAAAAAAATTATTTAAAAAGGGAATAAACGAGGTTTATCAATTTTTTTTTTTAGTAACACTTCTTCAATTTGCCTCATTCGGTTGTCTTCGTATGATTCATCTAAAAGGCTTTCGTATTTTTTAAAAATTTCTTCTGGGATTATTTTTGCTAATTCTTTAATAAGGTCCAGGGTTTTAGTATAAAGTATAAGAGAGCCTCTTTTTGAATGAGAGTTTTTAATTAAAATGTTTAAACTACTAAAAAGACAAACAAAGGCATTGATTTTTTTTTTTCTTTCTTGGGCAGAAACTAGGTTTTGGTAATACTCTTCAATATAAGCATTCAAAGGGTGAGAATAAACATGTTTTTTAATAGATTCAATGGTATTCATATGAATTTATCCTTTATCAGTATCGGATTTGAAAACAGTAAAATAAAAGATAATGCTTAAGAGCGTTAAACAAGCCGTTCTTTATGATATTATTCTTCCTTTTATGAGTCGAGAGCAAACGCTGAGTCGTTTAAAAGAAACAGAAAATCTTTTGGAGACTTACGGGGGGGTTGTTTTAGTAAAAATCATCCAAAGAAGACATCATGCAGGAAGTACTAGTTTTATTGGTCGCAGTAAGTTTCAGGAAATTATTGAGATTTCTAAAGAGATTAAAGCGAATTTACTGATTATTAACGCATCCCTTAAACCATCTCAAATCTATTATTTAAGTGCTCACTTAGAAAATATTCGTTTAAAATTAGAAGTTTGGGATCGAATTGATCTGATTTTAAATATTTTTAGAAAACATGCTAAAACAGCTGAAGCTAAATTACAAATCGAAATGGCAAATATCAAACACTATGGCCCCAGAATCTATGGCATGGGTGAAGAACTCAGTAATCAAGCCGGTGGGATTGGTACAAAAGGAATTGGAGAAACCAACACAGAAATCATGAAGCGCTATTTATCAAATCGAAAAAAAATAATTTCTCAAAAAATGAATCAACTTAAAAAAAGTAGACAACTTAATCGAAAACGAAGAGCTAAAAATGGCTTTAAAACCATTTCTCTTATTGGTTACACCAATGCAGGAAAGTCTTCTTTGTTTAATGCTTTAACCAAAAGAAAAGTAGGGGTCAAAAATGTTCTTTTTTCTACTTTGGATACCACGACTTCAAAACTCTTTTTACCTAAGACTAAAAAAATGGCTCTTGTTTCAGATACCATCGGTTTTATTCAAAACCTACCTCCAAAATTAATTGATGCTTTTAAGTCTACTTTAGAAGAAACACTGTATGCCGATTTAATTTTAAATGTCGTTGATATTAATGATCCTTGTTTTGAAGAAAAAATTGAACATTCAAAAATGTTTTTAGTTGATTTGCAGTGTCAGGGTAAAAAAATGATTTATGTTTTTAATAAATGTGATTTAATCCAAAAAAAGCCTGAGTTTAATCGACATGATTTTAAGTATTTGCCTTATGTGATGGTTTCAGCTAAAAAATTGCTTTATTTAAAAAATCTCATTTTATTCATTGAAAAAATTTTGTATAAATAAATTGTAGATAATAGAATGAAAAAATGTTAAATCGTATTTTGTATTTAAGTAGTCTTGTTAGTTTTTTAGCGGGTTTAGTTTTTTTGCAGGTCCATTAGGACTTGGAGTTAGGGAAGAGTTTATTTTTTTTCGTTTGTTTAGTGTTGTTCAGCGATATGTTTTTAATTTAGGGGTGATGCTATTTTGTTTTTCTGTTTTTTTTCCCATTTTCCAGATGGGTTTAGATTTCTTTTTTAAATTTAAAGAAAATGCTTTGGTCAATTCTATTAAAAACCCTGATATTAGCACAAATGTTTTAGGAAGTTTGGTGGGTCTTAGTTGGGTTTATTTTTATTTTTTTAAAGATTTTTCTTTTTTAAAAAAAGGAAAAGTTTTATTTGAAAAAAAGCTTTCTTTTTTTATGGGGGCTGTATTGTTGTTAGGTATTGGTTTTGCTGTAGGAACAGGATCACATCTAATAACGAACGGCTTCTTTTTCACCCCTATTTTTAGGGTTGAATCTTTTACTTATTTATTTTATTTTATGTGCATACTGAGGGTTTTAAAAAAGGAAGGGTCGTTGTTAGTTTTGTTTTTTTTAATTTTAATAGCAAGTTTAATCTTGGTAGGAGAGATCATTTTACTAAAGACAAGAGGCTTGCTTATTCAAAGTATAGCCCTTATCTTAAAGGGGTCAAGATAGAAAAACAATTTGCAAATACAGTGGATTAACTTTGGTTGACTTTAAAAGAAATTGGGTATGATTTTAAAAAAGATCGAGTGAATGTGTATCATTCTATACCTGTGATGGCTTCAATTTTGGGTCTTCAGATTTATGGGTGGCCTTTTCAAGGGTTTGTTCAGTACCCGATTTTTCAAAAAAGAAGTCTTTTTTGGATCAAGTGTCATGATTATTTTTCGCCAGATGAAAAGATTAGGAACCTTTATTTGATTAAGGTAAAAGAAGGGGATTTTTTTGAAGGATTTGAAGCAGCTTTTTTATCTAAAGCAAAACCAAGTTTGAATTTTAAAGTATATCCTCTAGGGCGAGTCCATAGGAAAATTTTTAGAGGCGAGGTTTTTTTGCAACTCATGGGACCACATACTTACTTAAAGTAGTCTTTTTAATATCTTTTTTAAGATTGATTGGTTTTTTTTAAGAAAAAATTATAAGATTTAATGATTTCAAAGAAAAATTAAGCGGGAATAGCTCAGTTGGCTAGAGCGGCTGCTTGCCAAGTAGCAGGTCGCGGGTTCAAATCCCGTTTCCCGCTCTTTTTTTTAAAAAAAAGATGAAAATTTTTGATGAATTTAAGCCAAGATTCTAATAATTTCCATGAAAAAAAACAAAAAAAACCTTTTTTTACTTCTAAAGAAAGAATTGCCTTAATTCATAAAGGCAATTATCTTTTTAATCAAAAAAAATATCTTATAGCTGAAAAAATTTTCAGATCGGTTTTATATCAAGATGGGCTTATTCGACTCGCTCAACATTATTTTCATTTAAAAAATTATTTTAGAGCCGTTGATCTTTTTCGTTTGGCCAAGTATGTAAAAGGAGAATATGCTTGTTATCAAAAACTAGGTTTTTTAGATAAAACCCTTACTTTTGAAAGAAAAGAAGATTATGAAAAAGCAGATAAACAAATTAGTAAAAAATTAGCGTTTGTGATTTCAAAAGTGATGAAAGAAGATTTATAAAATTCCTTCTGTTTCTTTAAATCCGAGCATTAAGTTTATATTTTGTATGGCTGATAAAGCAGCTCCTTTGCCTAAGTTGTCTAAAAAAACATACACCATGAAATAATCTTTTTGATCACAGGCGAGAGCAATATTGATAAAATTGCTTTTGTTGTTAATAGAAGGGTTTAGGAAGATTTCTTTTTCTAAAGGAAGGTCATTAATTTGATTGATTTTAATAAAAGGTTTTTGTTTGTAAAAGGCATGATAAGTTTTTAGAAGAGAGTTGAGAGAGGTGTTTTTTTTAAACATGGTTTTTTGGTTTAAAGGAATGGAAAGTAATAGTCCTCGATAAAAATTACCGACCATTGGTTGAAAAAAAGGTTTTTGTAAAAGACCAGTATGAAGTTTCATTTCTGCTAAATGTTTGTGGGAGAAATTTAGAGTATAAGGGAGGGGAGAGAAATGGTTTATTTTTTTGAGCCATTTTTTTTGACGAAAATAAGAAATTAATTTTTTACCTCCACCAGAGTAACCTGAGATTCCTGTAAAAGAAACGACAGTATTTTGTAAAAGAATATTTTTTTTTACAAGAGGGGCGATGGCAGCGATAAAAGCGATGGCATAGCAGCCTGGGTTAGTAATGTAGGTTGATGTTTGGATTTTTTTTTTAATATTATTATTCAGCTCAGGAAATCCATAAGTCCATTGTTTGTGAGTTCTATAGGCGGTACTGGTGTCTAAGATTTTGGTTTTGATATTTTCTTTTTGAAGAAAGTTAATGACTTGTTTAGAAGCGTCATCGGGCAAACAAAGAATGATGGCATCGGCATGTTGATAAAAGTTTTTTTTAATTTTTAAGTTTTTTTGATCTTTTTGTTTTGCTTTGATGATTTCAATAAAAGGGTGTTTTTTAAGTTTTAAAGCCAGCTCGAGACCGGTTGTGCCGTAATGACCGTCAATAAAAATTTTTTTTTTCATTAACTTTTTTAGAGAAAAAATATCTTAATGGTTATTTAGAAAGGACTTCTTTGACTACCTTCCCAATGGTTGCAGGAGAAAAGCTAATGTGAATGCCGCAATGTTGCATAATTTTTATTTTAGCATCCGCTGATTCATCTGCTCCGGATACGATGGCCCCAGCATGCCCCATTCTTCTGCCTGGAGGGGCTGTTTTTCCAGCAATAAAGCCAATCACTGGTTTGCTAATTTTTTCTTTTACATGATAAGAAGCTTCAATTTCCATTGAGCCTCCAATTTCTCCAATCAGTACGATGGCTTTTGTTTGAGAGTCTTCTTCAAACATTTGTAGCAAATCTTTCATGTTAGTCCCAATGAGTGGATCACCCCCAATACCAATACAAGTTGATTGTCCAAGACCGACTTCACAAAGTTGGTGGACGGCTTCATAAGTGAGAGTTCCTGATTTTGAAATGACTCCGATATCACCTGGTTTGGCGATAAAGCCAGGCATGATGCCTGCTTTGGCTTGATTTGGAGTAAGAATACCAGGGCAATTAGGTCCAATTAAGACGGAGTTGGTTGCTCTTAAAAATGAAATGACTTCTAACATATCTTTCACAGGGATCCCTTCTGTGATACAAACGATTAAAGGGATTTTTGCCATAGCCGCTTCAATAATGGCATCAGCTGCAAAAAAAGGTGGCACAAAAATAAGGGAAACATTGGCTTTTGTTTTTTTTACGGCTTGCTTACAAGTATCAAAAACAGGGATTTGATTGTCTAAAACCTTTTGTCCCCCTTTGCCAGGAGTGACACCTGCTACAACATTGTTTCCATAATCTTGACATTGTTTGGCATGAAAGCTTCCTTCAGTGCCAGTGATCCCTTGAACTAAAATCTTTGAGTTTTTATCGAGTAAAATCGCCATGATGCTTTATAATACCTCTTTATGAAATCTTTTTATGAAACTAAAGAAACCACTTTACTAGCTGCTTCATCTAAACTGGTTGTGGCTGTGATAGGGACGCTTGATTTGGCAAATAATTCTTTTGCTAAATCAGCATTGGTCCCTTCTAAACGCACAACAATAGGAACGGTTAATTTTAAATTTTTAGCCGCACTAATAATACCACTGGCAACTCGATCACAACGGACAATCCCTCCAAAAATATTAATTAAAACAGCTTTAACAGAGCTATCAGATAAAATAATTTTAAAAGCATTCTCAACAGTTTCAGCACTTGCTCCTCCTCCAATGTCTAAGAAGTTCGCCGGCTGGCCGCCTTTGAGCTTGATAATATCCATCGTTGCCATCGCTAGTCCGGCTCCATTAACCATACAACTAACATTTCCATCTAGTTTAATAAAATTGAGATGGTATTTATTAGCTTCTATCTCTGTAGGATCTTCTTCATCAAGGTCTCTTAAGCTGGCAATTTCTTTTTGGCGACTGAGAGCATTTTCATCAAAATTAAACTTAGCGTCTAAAGCAATCAGACCCCCTTGTTTGGTTAACACAAAAGGATTGATTTCTAAAAGACTGGTGTCATTGACTTTATAACACTGATAGATTTTGGAAAGAATCTTTATAAAAGATTTTAACAATTTTTCTTCAAACCCCAGTTCAATGCCAAGGCGTCTTGATTGAAAACTTCGAAGCCCTATTTTTGGATCAACCCATTCTTTGATAATTTTTTTAGGTGTGTTTTTTGCCACTTCTTCTATTTCCACTCCGCCTTCAGTAGAAACCATAATGACATTTTTTTCTTGCTCTCTGTCAAGAGTAATGGCTAAATAATATTCTTTATCAATATCAATCGCTTCTCCAATCATGATTTTTTTAACTAATTTTCCTTCTTTTCCTGTTTGAGGAGTCATGAGGTGCATCCCTAAAATTTCGTTTGCCTTTTCAAGAGCTATTTTTTCATTTTTACAAAACTTAACTCCCCCTCCTTTTCCTCTGCCACCGGCATGGATTTGAGCTTTGATCACAAGGGAAGAAGTTTTAAATGCTTTACAAGCTTTTTTAATTAAACTTGCAATGTCTTCTTTTTTTTCAGTTGTGTATCCATCTTGAATGGGGACTTGATATTTTTTTAAAATATTTTTAGCTTGGTACTCGTGTATTTTCAAATTAATACCTCTTTTTTTAAGAATAAATTGATTCATTCCATTTTAAAATCATTTTACTTAAAAAGAAATTATTTTTTGACAATAATTTACAAGTTTATATTTAAAAAAAAAATTAATGATTTTAATGAACTTATAGAAAGTGAAAAGTGTTATAGCTATTTAAAACATGTTGAAGAACAAGCGTCATTTCTTCTTCATTTTTACATGTTTCTTTTTATTTTTATATACAATCCGTAGGGACCTCAGTTCCTATGATTTCCTCTTGCTCATAACCCCATAAGCTCATAAAGTAATAATATTAACAACATTGCCTTCATCATCGAGCTTTATAAGAACACTTGTTGGATACGTAGTTCCTTTTATGGTTTCACCTGAAATCAAAGTTCCGTGACTGACTTCGCCGTTTTCGTGAAATTTAACTTTAGTCAATTTAGCTGTAGTGCTTCCTTTAAAAGTTACCATTTCCGCATTTGCACCGCTCCCTACTTGTAGGGTTTGATCTCCTGAGGCTAAATATCCTTGACGGACTTCGTCGTTTTCGTGAAAGTTAATAGTAGTGCCTCCTTTAAAAGTTATCATTTTTGCATTTGCACCGCTCCCTACTTGTAGGGTTTGATCTCCTGAAGCTAACGCTCCGTAATTGAAGGCACCGTTTTCGTAAAAATTAACGGTAGTGCCTCCTTTAAAAGTTATCATTTTTGCATTTGCACCGCTCCCTACTTGTAGGGTTTGATCTCCTGAAGCTAACGTTCCGTAATTGAAGGCACCGTTTTCGTAAAAATTAACGGTAGTGCCTCCTTTAAAAGTTATCATTTTTGCATTTGCACCGCTCCCTACTTGTAGGGTTTGATCTCCTGAAGCTAACGTTCCGTAATTGAAGGCACCGTTTTCGTAAAAATTAACGGTAGTACCTCCTTTAAAAGTTACCATTTTTGCATCGCTCCCTATTTGTAGGGTTTGATCTGAGACTAACGTTCCGTAACTGACTTCGCCGTTTTTGTGAAATTTAACTCTAGTGCTTTCTTTAAAAGTTACCATTTTTGCACCGCTCCCTATTTGTAGGGTTTGATCTCCTGAGGCTAACGTTCCGTAATTGAAGGCACCGCTTTCGTGAAAGCTAACGGTAGTGCCTCCTTTAAAAAGGAGAGCATGCTTTAGCCCTATTATTTCTTGATCTCCGTCTAATGCTGCTCTCTTTATGCTTCCATCCGGGTGCCTAGTTGCACTAGAACTAGAAGAATAGGTAAGGTCTTCAGATGGGGTTACTTCTTCTTTTATTACTTTCAGCAATTCTGTTATTCTCGGCTCCTCTGGCAATTGCAATTCCAATTCTCCACAAGAGATCAAAGTAATTAAAAAGGCGATACTAAAAAAAAAAGTTATTTTTTTCATGGTTTTTCTCTTTCACTATTTTATGAAATAATAAAAGCGTTTTAATAATTAATTATAGTATAAAAATATTATAAATACTAAGAAATATTATAAATGCTAAGTGTAAGGCTTGGTATTTAAATTTAATCTCTGTTGGAGCGTGATTATTTTTTAAATTTAAAAAAAAGGAAAATTTTTATCGATGACCACGCTGAGCATAATGTGCTCAGATTGATTGATTCCATTTTAAAAGCATTTTACTTAAAAAGAAATTATTTTTTGACAACAATTTACAAGTTTCTTTTTATTTATTTATATACAATCCGTAGGATCCCCAGTTCCTATGATTTTCTCTTGCTCATAACATAAGCTCATAAAGTAATAACATTAACAACATTACCTTCATCATCAAGATTTATAAGAACACTTGTTGGATACGTAACTCCTTTTATGGTTTCATCTGGAACTAACGTTCCGTGACTGATTTCGCCGTTTTCGTGAAAAAAAACTCTAGTGTTTCCTTTAAAAGTTATCATTTCCGCATTTGCATCGCTCCCTACTTGTAGGGTTTGATCTCCTGAGGCTAACGTTCCGTGACTGACTTCGCCGTTTTCGTGAAAATTAACTGCAGTGCTTTCTTCAAAAGTTACCATTTTTGCATTTGCACCGCTCCCTACTTGTAGGGTTTGATCTCCTGAGGCTAACGTTCCGTAACTGACTTCGCCGTTTTCGTGAAAAAAAACTATAGAGCTTCCTTTAAAGGTTATCATTTTTGCATTTGCACCGCTCCCTACTTGTAGCTAAGGTTTGATCTCCTGAGGCTAACGTTCCGTGACCGACTTCGCCGTTTTCGTGAAAGTTAACTATAGAGCTTCCTTTAAAGGTTATCATTTTCGCATTTGCATCGCTCCCTATTTGTAGGGTTTGATCTCCTGAAGCTAACGTTCCGTGACTGACTTCGCCGTTTTCGTGAAAGTCAACTGTAGTGCCTCCTTTAAAAAGCAAAGCATGTTTTAGTCCTATTATTTCTTGATCTCCATCTAATTTTGTTCTCTTTATACTTCCATCCGGGTACCTAGTTGTACTAAAATAGCTAAGGTCTTCTGATGATGGGGTTACTTCTTTCATTAATTCCGGCTCCTCTGGCAATTTTCTACAAGAGATCAACGTAATTAAAAAGGTGATACTAAAAAAAAAAGTTATTTTTTTCATGGTTTTTTTGTTTTACTATTTTATGAAACAATGAAAACGCTTTAATAATTAATTATATTATGAAAATACTATAAATACTAAGTATAAAGCTTGGTATTTATATATTTAATCTCTGTTGGAGTGTGGTTATTTTTTAAATTAAAAAAAAGGAAAATTTTTATCAATGACCCGATTCATAGCCTCTTAGTGCTTTCTGGCAAGTGACTAAATAGCGTTATTAAAGAAGATGGCTTTAATTAGCATCAAGATAAATGTCAAAGTATTGACTTCTTAAATTTTAATTTTTATCTTTTTTATGGCTTTAAACTTGTTAGTCATTGCCTATTTTTAGTAATCCTTTTATTTTACCTATTTTTTTGATAGTATAATTTTTTCATTGGGGATGTAGCTCAGTTGGGAGAGCGTCACAATGGCATTGTGAAGGTCGTCGGTTCGATCCCGATCATCTCCATTGTTTTGTTTTTCCTAGAGTGCTTTAAGCATTCTTTCAAAAACAAGCTTAAACTTTCGTTTTATTGTTTTCAACCTAATCATAATCATCGGAAAAGAAATAAAAAAACTTTCATATTGAGAAGGGGGTAAATAAATCCCTGTTTGTAAACATGCTTTAAAAAATTTTTCATAAAGCTTGAGGTTTGATTTTAGGACTTCTTCGTAAAAAGTAGGTTTTTTAGAGGTAAAAAAAATGGTCATCATAGAGCCTATTCTTTGAATACTAGCGGGTATTTGGTATTGAGTGATGAGGCTTGTTAGGGTTTCTTCAAATTTAAAAGACCAAGTATTGAGTCGAGCATAAAAGTCTTTTCTCCTTTCAATTTCTTCTAAACTAGCCAGTCCTGCTGCCATTGCAATAGGGTTTCCAGATAAAGTCCCTGCTTGGTAAATCCCTCCCTCAGGAGCAAGATCTTTGAAAAAACTAGCTTTGCCTCCATACGCTCCTACAGGAAAACCTCCCCCAATAATTTTTCCAAAAACACTAAGATCGGCATTCACCTTATATAGTCCTCCCGCTCCTTTAGTACCCATTCTAAATCCAGTCATGACTTCGTCAAAAATTAGTAATGATTTATTTTGCTTACTGATTTTTCTCAGTCCTTCAAGAAATCCTTCCTTAGGTAAAACTACTCCCATGTTTCCAGCAATAGGTTCGACAATGATGGCTGCGATCGTTTGCTTATTTTTTTCAAAAAGAGCCTCAACACTTTTTAAATCATTAAAACGAGCGATTAGTGTATCTTTTGCATTGCCTTCTGTTACACCCAAGCTACTTGGTTTCCCAAGAGATAATGCCCCAGATCCTGCTTTAATCAGAAAAAAATCGGCATGCCCATGATAACAGCCTTCAAATTTAATGATTTTTTCTCTTTTTGTTACACCTCTTGCCAAACGAATGGCTGACATGGTGGCTTCAGTGCCTGAATTAACCATTCTTATTTTTTCAATAGAAGGCACCCACTGTTTGATTTTTTGAGCTAAAGCAATTTCTAGAGGACAGGTAGCTCCAAAAGTAGTGCCTTTTTTTAAAGCATTTTGGACTTCCTTGATGACTTTTTTATTTTGGTGCCCTAAAATAAGAGGGCCATACGATCCTACAAAATCAAGGTATCGATTACCATCGACGTCATAAATATAGGCTCCCTTTCCTTTTTTAATGATTAATGGACTGGCATTAACACTTTTAAAAGCTCTTACAGGAGAATTCACTCCCCCAGGAAGGACTTTTTTGGCTTCTTTAAAGAATTCTAAACTTTTTTTATGTTTCTTCATTTGTTTTTATCCTTTTTCAAGAAATGTTTTTTTTTATTTTAATTTTTTTTTAATCACCTCTACCATCAAAGGAACCTTTTCTCTAGCTTCTTCTATCTTAAAATCTGTATATAAAGGAATAATATTTTTTCTTTGTTCATCGCTTACCAAAGTTTTAAAATAAAGACGGTTTTTTTTGATATAAGCATACGCACTTAAAGGAGACTGGCAAGAGGCATTTAAAGCATTCATAAACATTCTTTCTGCTTTGGCACAAATTTCAGTTTTTTTGTCATTAATTTGTTTGAGATGTTGAAGCAATGTTTTGTTTTCTATAGGACATTCGATGGCAATGATCCCTTGCCCGGGGGCGGGAATAAAGTCGCTGGTTGAAAAAAAATGAATGTTGGCATAATGAAGTCCTAGTCTTTTAATCGCTGCATTTGCCATAACGATAGCGTGATAAGGTCCTCTTGGGTCTTTTAATTTTTTGATTCGAGTTTCGATGTTTCCTCGTATCGCCTTGAAAATAAACTTTTTTTTTAAATACTCTAAATTCATCATTCTTCTAGGGCTACTAGTGCCAATAATAGAGTGCTTAGAAAGCTCCTTAAAGGTTGTTTTTTCTTCTTTAATTAAAAGAATATCCCTTGGGTCTTCTCGTTTTAAATAAGCGGCAATGATGAGTCCTTTGGGTTGATCTTTTGGCATATCTTTTAAACTATGCACCGCCAAATCACTTTCTTTTTTGATTAAAGAGGCTTCTAATTCTTTTACAAAAACACCTTCCCCTCTAAAATGCCAAAGAGGCTCTTTTGCTTCATCTCCTTTAGTTTTGATAGGAAGGATTTTTGTTTTGAGTTTAGAATCAAGAGTTTGTAAGAGTTTTTGTACTTGTTTAGCTTGCACTAAGGCTAAAGTGCTCTTTCTAGTGACGATGGTTATACAAGATTTCATGAGTTAATTTTTTAGAAGAAACAAAAAAAAGAATTAGGGTTTGTTTTTTTTAGGTAATGATTTTTGATTTAAGTTTTTAATAAATTGGTTTAAGATATCTTCAATAAGTTTTTGATTTTCTTGTGCAAGAAAATGCATTTTTTTTGAGAAAAAAGAAAGAGTTTTTTGTTTGATCAGCTGTAAATCTTGTGGATTGTTTTCTAAGTTTCGAAGACTTTTTTGTTTCCAATACCACTTAGAGTAGTCATTAAGATGTTCTAAAATAATTTCACTTGCTTGAGCAAAATGATGGTGTCGATTTTTTTTATGACTATCAATAATAATTTTCAAATCATCGATAGAATATAAAATAAAATGATCAAAATCATTGATGGTTGGATCAACATTTCTAGGGACCGATAAATCAATAATTAAGGTTGTTTTCACCCCGTAAGTTTTAATAAGAGGGTTTAAAACATCTTTTTTAATAATAGGTGATTTGGAAGAAGTAGAAACAATGGTGACATCTGATTTGATAAGATATTGATGTTTTTCCTCGTAAGGGATCCAACTTCCGCTCACTTTTTTTGCTAAATCTTTTGCTTTTTTTTTAGAACGATTGGTAATCATGAGGTGTGCTTTTGTTCTTTTTTTTAAATGAGAAATCACATTTTTACCCACTTTACCAGCTCCAATAATTAAAATATTGTTTTTAGTATTAAGAGAATGAATTTTTTTTACAAGTTCTACGCAAATAGAGCCAATAGAAACATTTCCTTTATTAATACCAGTTTGAGCCCTGACTTGTTTTCCTACTTGGATGGCTGTTTGAAAAACTTTATTGAGAATGCTTTCTGTTGTTTTTTTTTCAAGGGCTTTAAAATAAGCTTTTTTAACTTGTCCTAAAATTTCGTTTTCTCCTAAAATCATCGAATCCATCCCACAAGCAACTTTATAAAGATGTTCGATGGCATTAAGACTACTTTTTTGATAAATTTTTTCTTTTAAAGGGTGGATTTTTAATTTATGATGTTGTGTTAATACTTCGAGCATCTCTTTTAGTCCTTCTTTAGGTTGTTTTGAAACCCCATAATATTCCACTCGATTACACGTGCATAAAATAACGATGCCTTTAAGTGATTTGGCATGAGTTTTAATTTGAGGTAAAACTTGGTTTAATTTCCCTTCTGAAAGAAAAAATTTTTCTCTTAATTCTAAAGGAGTGGTTTTATGATTAAGCCCAATAAGGAGAAGATCCATTTTAATTTTTAATTAAAGATAATGTAATAAGAATGCTTAAAAATCCAAATGCGTATAGTTTTAGATAGGTTGTTTTTGAAGCCTTGTTGATTTTCTTTAAAAAAAGAAATGTGAAAAAAATCAAAATGGTAATACTAGAAGTAATTAATTTGATAATAATAGGTTTTGAAAAGTTTTGCGTCATCGAAGAAAATTGATACCCTAGTAAAAATCCAACAGTTAATAATAGACAACTAATAAAAATAAAAGTATTAATTTGTTTTTCTAGTAATTCTAAAGAAGGTAAGCGCTGAAATAAAAAAGAATCTTTTTTTTCTTTGATGTTTTTAAATCGTTGGTTAAAAATAATCGTTAAAAGAAAACTATAGCAGATAAGGCCGTAAGCTAAAAGAGAAACTGAGATATGACCAATAATAATGAGTTGATGAGTATGATAGGGGGTGTGAAGATTGGCAAAAGGAGGGTAGAGCTGTGCTTGAAGAAAAATAAAAGTAATGACGGGAAAAACAAAAATTCCCATAAAAAAATGTTGACTAAAATAATTCATTAAAACAAAAATGGCATTTAAAGCCCACGATAAAAAAACAAGGGATTCATATAAATTTAAAAATGGGAGTCGTTGTCGATTGAGACTAAAGACAACAAGATAAAAAGTAGATAATAGCATTGTGACAATGGCAAAAAAAGAAACAGTAAGACGAAGCTTTGTATTAGAATGAATGAAGTAAATAATATTTAAAATACACACAAACATTAGCAAAGAAGCATAAATTGTTTTAAGGATACTTTCTAAAATCATTATTTTATAGAATCAATTACTTGATAGCAAAAAAATTAAGTTGACTTTTTGTATCTGTAATTTCTTCAATTAAATCTTGGTAAGAAGTGGAAGAGAGGGTGGATTCTAAAATTGGTTTAATTTGTTTTTCTAGATAATATTTATAATCAATAGAATTAGATTGGTTTGCAATAGGTTCGGGGCCTTCTTTAGTCATAAAATACTGAATATAAAAAGGCTTTTCTCCTTTTATTTTTTGAGCGGCTTGAAGGTGAAGAGGGAGAGATTTTTCATAAGTTTTTGTTGATTTTTTAAATCTTTTTTTGAAAATCAGCAAAGAATCTTCTTGTCCAGCAAGCAGCGATTTTTTAAGCTCTCTGATGATTTCACTTGGGTCTTGATTTTCAAAAAGGGCATTAATAATTTTTTTTTGTAGTTTTATAGCAATAGAAACAAAATCTTTTTTTATGGATTCGATTCCTTTTTCAACCCATTCTTTAGCAACTTCCTTTACAGCGATGTATTGAGGTTTTAGTTTATCAAAACTAATTGATTTTTGTTCAAATAAAAATATTTTTTCATAAATATTTTTTATTTCAACTTTCAAATAAGAGTGAGCTTTGTACTTTTTTTTTAAAGTTTTTTCCCAGTAATGATTGAGTCGTTTACAAAGTTGTTGTATTTTTGATAAGAACTCTGTTTTATTAGAAGCAGAGATGATCATGCCTTCTGTATCGGCATAAAGAATTTCCCACCCCCAGGATTCTATTTTTTTCACGCTTTCTAAAGTAAAATAGGTGGCATTTTTGTTAATGGAGTCAAAAAGACCACTAAGGGCAAAACGGCTGCGAGGATTATTTAAAGTTGAAATCAGAGAAAAGAGGATTGAAGTGCTTGCTTTTTTCATTAAATCATTTTGTTCTTTATTACTTGATTTTGCTTTATTTAGATAGTCTTCGATAAGGGAAGGGAGAATATGTTTGGTGGTATGAAATTTAATTCCTCGAGGACTTGAAATGCTTTGAGTAGGATCTTGAATGGCTTGCATTTTTCCAAGAGGATCAATTTTAAAGGTTTGTACAATAGAAGGAAAAAAATCCTTAAAATGAATCACACACACTTTGCCAAATGCACCATGCTTAGATTCGATAATATCTTCTGAAAAATCAGTATTGACAGGAGACGTCTTTTTTTCATTAGGTGCCACAAAGCGCTTTTGATGCAGTTTAGGCAAATAGAGATTATCAAAAACATAATTTGTGTTTAAAGCTCTTTCAATATACACTCCGCTTAGCAAGTAATGAGTTAATTTATACAAAAGAATTTTTTCTTTTTCAAAAATTTGACAGACTAGTTTTGAATCTTTTAAATTGTACTCAGCTAAGACTTCTTTTTGATTTAAGAAAAGAGATTCAATTTGTTTGATTTTTTTTTTGCCGGTTGCTTCAATTAATTTTTTCTCACCTAACAACACACTAGCTGCTGAGTCGAGTCGATAATCAGGCAATTTAATGTTTAGCCATTTTAACATTTGTATCCCATCTAAAATGAATCTTCCAGGGATTCTAATAATTAAACCTTTTTTATTTTTAGGTCGAAATGATTCGATGTTTCTTCTTTCAACTCCAATACAAAAATCAAGATGATATTGTTGGTATTTTTTAATTAAAAAATCAAAATCAAAATTAACAACATTCCAACCGATAAAAACTTGAGGATTAATGATGTGGATTTCTTCAATAAAGGCTTTTAAAAGTTCTTTTTCATTAGGGTAATATTGAATGTAACCTTTTTTTTTAGAGGCTTTACCCCATATGATTAAAACTTTTTCTACGTTTTTACTATACAAACTAATGCAATAAAGATCTTTGTTGTTATTTCCTGTTTCGATATCAATTGAAAGAAGATTTAGTTCAATAGAGTTTTTGCAGTGATTGATTTTAGGATTTTTAAAAATAAAATCATTTTCTTTTTTTTCGGTGGGTAAGCTTTCAAAATTAATACTTCCTTTAATATTTTTTTCCATTAAATAACGCATTGAAGGTTCGATATCGGCTTCATATTGCTTATCTTTATCGATAACCTCACAAGCGTTTTTTAAATCTTTTTCTGTATTGAAATAGAGCAAATCAAGTGGTTTATTGTCTAAGGTTTTAAATTTTTTATTAATGATTTTTTTTGTTGTGTTTCTAATGGCTTGTTTTTTTTCTGCTGTAAAAAGAAGAAGATAAGGTTTTTCTTGTTCCCAGATGAAATTTTTTCCGTTTTCTAAAACCCCAAAATAAAGTAATTTAGAATCCGTATTTCCGATGTTTTCACAAGTGCCATTGATAATAAGTCCTTGCATTTTTTTAGAAAGCGTTTTGATGTTTTAAAGAGATGATAAAAAAATAAGTAAAAGCTAAAAAATAAAGAAAAGATAAAGAGACTAAACCCCATTCATTTTTAGAAAAAAATAACAAGAAAGCTAAAATCGTATAAACACTTAAAGACAATTCAACTAAGATAATCAAGCTATTTTTTGAAGATTTATATAACAGTTTTTTCTTAGTCTTCTTAGTGGTTTTTACAGAGGAGCCTGTTTTTGGAGTCCTAACAAAATGATTTTTTTTAGGGTTTGCTAAAAGAGCGCTAATAACAGCGATTGAATTATTAGCAGCACTGCCTAGTCCCAACAAGACTAAAGCAGGAATCAAACGAATCTCTCTTAGGCAATTTTTTCTAAATAAAGCTATTTGAGAGCATGTATACATGAGCATAGGAGAAAGAAAACTACATACGAAAATGAAAATTATTAAAGGAATAAACTCTTCTTTAATAAGATAATTTTTGCTTTTATAAAAAATAATTCCAAGAGGGACAAAAATTAAAACGGAAGTAAGGATAATAAGACTAATCCCATAATGAAGTAGATGAAACGAAGATTCTATTTTTTGTTTGATTTTAATAGGGCTTTTCCAAATAGGTAGCAGTAATTTTTTAGCCGTTTGAATGGAGCCTTTTGCCCACCTGTATTGCTGTGTTTTATAAGAGCTGATATTTTCAGGGATTTCTGAAGGACAAACAATGTAAGGTAAATAAACCATTTTCCATCCTTTTAGCTGGGACCTGTACGAAAGGTCTAAATCTTCAGTGAGGGTATCTGCTTGCCATCCCCCGGCTTCTAAAATGGCTTGTTTTTTCCAAATGCCAGCGGTGCCATTGAATCCAAAAAAAAGTTTGTTCCAATACCTGGCGGATTGTTCTATAATAAAATGGCCATCAATTCCAATCGATTGAGTGGAAGTAATTTGATTGGTTTTTCGATTGGTATAGCCCCATCTTGTTTGCACCGCTCCTACTTTTTTGTTTTTAACAAAATGAGGGATAGTGTGTTTTAAAAAATTTTTAGGAGGGAGGAAATCGGCATCAAAAATAGCAATAAAATCTGCTTTTGATAATAATAACCCATTTTGAAGGGCTCCTGCTTTAAAGTCAATTCTTTTTTCTCGGTGAATGTGAGTGATCAAAAATCCTATTTTTTGATATTTAGCAACAATTTTTTCGATGATTTCTTTGGTTTCGTCAGTCGAGTCATCTAAAATTTGAATTTCATGTTTTTCTTTAGGGTAGTTTATTTGAGTGATTTTATCAATGATTCTTTTGACAACAAATTTTTCGTTAAAAACAGGGATTTGGGTTAGGACTTTAGGGAGGTCATCGAGGGAATGAGATCGATAAAATTGTCTAATAAATTGTTTGTCATTTCCAATTTTTTTTTTGTGCTTTAAAAATAAATAAGTAATGTAAATATAGTGAATCCCAAAGATAGAAAAAATTAAGGCACAAAGAAGATAAATGATTTCAAAAAAGAAAAGAAGATTCATTAAACAATTTTTTTTTAAAAAAAAAATAATTTAAATTATAGCATAAAGTTGCTCTAAATCTTCTTTATTATCAATATCAAAAAGCTTTGGCAAAAGAGAGAAATTAATTTTATTTTTTTTACTTTGTGTTATTGTTTGTGATAAAACTTGTTCATTACTCCATGAAATGCCTTTAAATAAAGAAAAGAGTTGTTTGTTACTTTTTCTAAGCCCTATTAAATAATAACCCCCATCTTGAGTCGGCCCTAAAACAAGGTCTTTTGTTTCAAGTAACCTAAAGGCTTTGTTTAAAATGGCATGAGAAATAAAAGGAATATCACTGCCAATAATCACTACCTTATCAGAAGGTTTAATGAGGTGATTTTTAAAAGCCAAGGCCATTTTTTCTCCTAAATTATTTCCTGTTTGTTTAAAGCATTTTTTTTTAAAATCAGTCATTTGTTTAGAAATTTTTTTTAAAAAATGCCCTTTTATTTGATCAATATAAAAATAAATTTGATATGTTTTTGGTAATCGATAAAGAGATTCTAAACGAAAGGATAATAGTTGTTGGTAAATTAAGCAAGCTTTTTTAAATCCAATTTCTTTTCCGAGTCTTGTTTTAACTTTCCCAACTTTGGGGTATTTAAAAAATAAGATAATGGTTTTCAAAAAAATAAATCCGGTTATTTGTAATAAAGTTTGTATAAAATTTCTCCCCCTTTCTTAGGTGAAAAAAAACGAAAAATAAAATAAGACAAAAATAAACTAATCACTTTAACCACATTAAACCATTTTGGGCCTTGTTTCCACTTTCTCATTGAAATAACGCCTCCATTTTTAAGTGAAGTAATCCTTCCACTGGCTTTTATTTGAAGACAAACTTCCACATCTTCAAATAATTTTATTTTTGGAAAACCGCCAGTAGCTTCCAAAGCTTCTTTTTTAAAGCACTGGATTTGATCCCCAAAACTAATTTGAGTCAAAAACACTCTTAGATTGTTAAGTTTGCTAATCCGCTTCATTTGTTTTTCTTCACGATATTGCATTGAAAACGAAAGCATTAAAATATTTGGGTTTTGTAAAAAAGTTTTTTTCATTCGCCCAAGGGTATCTTTATAAATCATAACATCACTGTGTAGTACGCAAATAAGGTTTCCTTTTGCTTGTAAATATCCTGCCTCAATTTGATAGCCTCTTCCTTTTTGACTTGTAATGACCCTGGCACCATGTTGTTTGCCTAAGGCGATGGTTTTATCTTCTGAACCCCCATCAGAGATGATGATTTCAAAGGGGATTTTAGAGTTGTTTTGTTTGATCGCTTTAATACAGTTTGAAATGGTTTTTTCTTCATTGAGGGTGGGAATAATAATGGTGATTAAAGGATCTTTGATTTTTTTTCTAGAAAAGCCAAAGAGTTTATTTTGATACCACTCTACAAATAAACAACCTAAAAAAGGAAGGTAAATGAAATATTTTGCCAAAGGATATTCTTGCCAAAGTCCACTTGTGTAAAATCGATGGTAAAGAGGGAATGAGAAAATAAAACAAAAAGTCCATAAAAAAATACTACGAGTTTTAAAAAAAGCATTTAAAATTAACAGCATCCCTAAATACCAAGGGTGAATTATTGGAGAAAACAGTAAAAACAATAAATAAAAGAGAAAACAAGTCCGAATTAAATTGGCAGAAAATAATAAAAAATACCCATAAATGATTATAAAGACACTTCTCATCATAAGAGGGGTGTTAAATAGCTTGATGCCCAAGGTATGAAAAAATGAATTATAAGACATCTCCGTTCCAAAAGTAATCAGTGAATTAAGAAGAGTGGGTTCACCTCTCTGGTAATAAGGAGCGTATAACAATAAAGATAAGAGCGTTAAGAACATTAATTTTAGAGGGTGTTTTTTTAGAAAGAGTGGGAAAAAAAGAATTGAGGTGATTTTAATCTGTAAAGAAGCTAAGTAAAAAATAAGCATCATCATGGGTGATTTTTTGTCTTTATATAAAAAAGCAAGCAATAGAAAAAATATTTGTACAACATCAATATGACCTTCTCCAATCACAAAAAAAAGCCAAAGAGGATTGAGAGCAATTAAAAAAGTAACATTAGGGTCTTTTTTGTTTTTTTTAAGCAGTAAAAATAAAATTCTTAAAATCCCAAGAGACAAAAGGCAAATAAAAACTTTATAAACAATCAAGTAAGATTTTTCTCCACTCAAAAAATAAATCACACGCATGATTAGCAAGTACACAGCCCCATAAATCGTTGTTTTATCCTTATGGTTGATCGTTGAATAATAGGGGAATTCACTTATAGAGTTTGCAACAAAGGTTATGGGGGCTTTGAGATAAGGATTGTAGCCTTTGCTGGCAATCATTCCTTCCCAAAGGTAGCGAGAGACATCATCACTGGGCATGTAAAAGATCAAGCTACCATACACTAAAATGATTAAACCTGTTACAGAGTAAATGTAAAATGAAGATGAGTGGGGCTTGATTTTTTTATAAATAACCATACTAAGTAAAAAAAGAAGGGTATAGTTAAAGTAAGAAATCAAAAGTTGTTTACCAAGAGGATGTAAAACAATTAATAACGAAATAAAGTAAAAACTAATTAAAATAAATAGAAAAAAAGAAGATTGGAAAGATTTTTTTTTAAACAAGGATTTTAAAAGAAGATAACTTTAGAGAAGTTTGGATGGGTGTAATGATCACCTTTTCAACAGATGCTTGAGGAGGCCCTTGTTTGCAGTAAGTGATGAGGTTGTCAATATTTTCTTTAGGGCCACTTGCGACACAGATGACAGACCCATCTGAAAGATTTTTAACATAGCCTGTGAGCAAAAGTTTATTGGCTTGTTTTTGGGTACTTTGTCTAAAAAAAACGCCTTGTACGTGACCTTTTATTTTGAGTTCGACGGTGATGAATTTTTTTTTTGTCATGAATTTCGAGTTTTTAATGGTTTTTATTTAAAAAAAAATTTTTAAATAAAAAAACGAAGAATTTTTTTTGTTGAGTTATCATGATCACTAATTTTTTTTTCATTTAGGTTTTTTAAAATGTTTTGGGTGAGGTCTTTTCCAAGTTCGACACCAAATTGATCAAAGCTATTGATCCTCCAAATAACACCTTGAGTAAAAACTTTGTGTTCATATAAGGCAAGGAGCTTTCCAAGAGAGTTTGGATTTAAGGTTTCTAGTAAAATAAGGTTGTTTGGTTTGTTGCCTTCAAAGACGCGATAGGGAAGGGAGCGGTTGATGGTTGCGATATCAACTTTTGAGTCTTTTAGTTTTTTTAAAGCTTCTTGTTTACTGAGCCCAAAAGCAAGTGCTTGGCTTTGAGCGATGAAATTAGCTAAAAATTTTTGGTCGTGAGCTTGATTGGGATGAGGCATTTTTTTAAAACTAATCAAATCAATTGGAATCAACTTGGTCCCTTGGTGAAGAAGCTGGTAAAACGAATGCTGCCCATTGGTGCCAATTTCTCCCCATAAAATAGAACTTGTTTGATAAGAAATTGGTTTACCTTCTAGATCAATATTTTTGCTATTAGATTCCATATCAAGTTGTTGGAGGTATTTAGGTAGGAGCTCTAAATACTGGCTATAAGGAAGTACGGCATAGGTTGATGTTTCAAAAAAATTGTTATACCAAATACCGAGTAAAGCTAGTAACACGGGGATATTTTTTTCTAAAGGAGTGTTTAAAAAATGTTGATCCATTTCATAAGCTCCTTGTAAAAAATTTTCAAACTCATCATACCCAATCGCACAAGCAATCGACAATCCAACTGAAGACCAAACAGAGTATCTTCCTCCAACAAAATCCCAAAATTCAAAAATATTTTCTTCATGAATTCCAAACTCTTTTGTTTTTTTTAAATGGGTTGAAATCGCACAAAAATGAAATTGGATGGCTTCTTTTCCTAGTTTTTCCATTAGCCATTTTTTAGCACTAAGAGCATTTTGAATTGTTTCTTGAGTTGTGAATGTTTTTGAGGCAATGAGAAACAAAGTGGTTTCGGGATTAAGTTGTTTAAGGGTTTCGTATAAATCGGCATAATCTAGATTGGATACATAATAAATTTTAGGGCCACTGGCATAATATTTGAGGGCTTGATACACCATCTTAGGTCCTAAATCAGAGCCCCCAATACCGATATTGACAATAGCTTCAATTTTCTTATCAGTGGCTCCTTTCCAAGTGCCATTTCTGACTCGATTGGAAAAATCACGCATTTTTTTTCGAGTTTTGAAAACTTTGTTTAAAATTTCTTTTTGATGAACAAATAAAGGCTCTTGATCGAGAGGGTATCTAAGTGCGGTATGTAAAACAGCACGCTGTTCTGTCCAATTAATTTTTTCTCCGCTAAAGAAAGCTTGCTTGTAGTCTTGTAGACCGGAGGCTTTGGCTAAAGTGATTAAAAGATTAAGAGTTTGTTGATTAATTCTATTTTTTGAATAATCAAAAAAAATATCTATAGCATTGATGGAAAAAAAATCACTTCGCTTGGGGTCTTGCTTGAATAAATCTTTTAAATGAAGATTTTTGATGGCTTCAAAGTGTTTTTTTAAATCCAACCATTCTTTGGAAGTAGTTAGGTTTTTTAAAGTAGGGATACCAAATTGATTTTGGGTCATTTTATTTATTTAAAGAAAAAATTAATTTCTTCTTTGGCAGATTTAGAGCTATCAGAACCGTGAATAGCATTTTCGGATTTACTTTCACCATACAGATTTCTAATGGTGCCAACACTTGCTGCTTTTGGATCTGTATTTCCGATTAATTTTCTATAGTCTTCAATGGCATTGTGGCCTTCAAGTTTAAAAATAACAATCGGTCCCGAACTAATATAGTCAGTAAGATCATCAAAAAAAGGTTTACTTTGGTGAATTTTATAAAATTGTTTGGCTTCTTTTTTTGTCAGTGTTAGCATTTTTATATTAAGTAGTTTTAAATTGGATTGTTCGATTTTATCTAATATTTTACCGATACATTTTTTTTTGGTAGCATCTGGTTTTATGATTCCTAAGGTTTGCTGCATGTTTTAGATCAAAATTATTAATAATAGCGATGCAGGGATTCGAACCCCGGACACGTGGATTATGATCCCACTGCTCTAACCAACTGAGCTACATCGCCGTTATACTTAAAAAAATTAGCGGGGTCAGGATTTGAACCTGAGACCTTTGGGTTATGAGCCCAATGAGATACCGAACTTCTCCACCCCGCAATAAGCTTATATTTAATCATATCCCACTTGTTTTGTCAAAATATCTCTTTTTACCAAAGTACTTTTTAAAAAATGATTATCTACTAATGAAAGTTGATTTTTTTTCGATAACTTAAATTAGAAATTTAATACTTGAATTACATAAAGGACAATTAAATGAAACAAAAAGATACAACGCCTCTATTTATGGTTGCTCAACTTCCTTTTAATCAAAAAGAAACGGTTGCACTTAACAAACCCATGATCCCCATTATGAATGATAAGCAAAATGTCAATGTAGCAACAATTAATTTAAAAGAAATGGGTATTTGGAAAAAACTTTTGAAAAAAGAAACTTCTTTTTTAGAAATTGGTTGCGGAAGTGGTTACTTAGTAGAGCATCTTTATAAAAATGGAAAAGGAGCTTATTTTGGATTTGAACCTATTCCAAGTGAATATGAAAAAGCAAAAAAACGATTGATTCCATTTTTTGATAAAAGTGTCAAAAAATTAGAAAAAAAACTTTTTAAAGGAATCTTAGAAGAGGCAAAAACAATTAGTAAAATTAAACCGTCTAGTTTAGATTTTATTTATTCGTATCATGTTTTTGAGCATCTTGAAAATCCTCTTTCGATGCTGGAGATTGGATCAAAGTGGCTTAAAAAAGAAGGAAAGATGCTCATTACATGCCCTAATGTAGAAGGTTATTTTCCAAAAAAAAATATTAAAACTTGGCGATGTTCACTGACTTCGCATCGGTGGTTACCGGGAAAAAAAACCATTGTTAGAGCGCTTGAAAGAAAAAATTATAAAGTCTTAAAGTATTTTACTTATGGGGGTTATGCAGCTCCTAGGGGTATTTTTAAAGGAATAGGTAATCAGGCTTTAAAATGCTTTGGTTTAGGAGATGTGATTTGTGTGTTAGCAGAAAAAAAATAAAAAAAACTAGTTTTTTTTATTTTTATTTTGAGTATTAATAAAATGGTTAAATTAAGTCGGTTCAATAAGGAAGTGTTTTATCTCAACCCAATGATGATCGAACAAATTGAAAAAGCACCTGATTTAACTATTACTTTAGTGAATGGAAAAAAATTAATTGTTGCTGATAACTTGGAAACAATTATTGAAGAAATGATGATTTATTGGCAATCTGTTTTTCATTTAGATAAGAAAAGTGAGTATTTAAAATTACTTGCAATAGAAGAAACTACAAAAAAAATATAGAGGAGGTTTTTCTTGGATTTAGCAACAGTTATAGGGATTAGTGTCAGCTTTGTTTTTTTAGTTTTTGGTCTTTTATCGGGGGGAGGGTTACTTTCAAGCTATATTGATGTGGCTTCTATTTTTATTGTATTAGGAGGGGCTTTTGGGTCGGTGATTGCTTCGCATTCGGGGGCTGACATCAGGAAGTTTGTAGCTATTTTATTGATTGCCTTTAAAAAAAAAGTTCAAGACCCTAGTCGGATTATTTTAACTCTTCTTAGTTTTTCTGAAAAAGCAAGAAGAGAAGGCCTTCTTGCTTTGGAAGATGATCTTGAGGAGACGTCTGATCTTTTTCTTAAATCAGGGATTCAACTTGTTGTTGATGGAACAGAGCCAGAAGTCGTAAAAAATATTATGGATGGAGAACTCGAAGCTCTTTCGTCTCGCCATGAAGGTTTTATTGAAATATTTTATAATCTTGGAGCGATGTGTCCTGCGTTTGGAATGATTGGAACGTTGATTGGGTTGATTGTGATGATGAGCAACTTGGGAGGAGATGCAAGTGCTATTGGAAGAGGAATGGCTGCTGCCTTATTAACAACGCTGTATGGTTCTATTATGGCAAATGTATTTTTTATTCCTATTTCAAAAAAACTAGAAAAAGTTAATAATGATGAAATCGTCCTTAAAACGATTATGATCGAAGGGACTTTATCTATTCAATCAGGAGATAATCCAAGAATCTTACAACAAAAATTAGTTTCTTATTTTCCTTCTTCAGTAAGAGAAGATATTAAAAACCAAATAGGGGACTAGGTTTTGAAAAAAAAGTGCAAAAAATGTAAAGAAGGTGCCCCTGCTTGGATGGTTACTTTTTCTGATATGACCACTCTTTTGATGGTTTTTTTTGTACTTTTGATTGCCTCAGGCGAAGTGAAGATCATAAAAACAAAAATTATTTTATCGGCTTTTTCTGGAAAACTGGGTCTTTTAAAAGGAGGTAAGTCTCTTTCACCCGGAGAGTTTGAAAATATGGGCCAAAGTATTGAATCGCTTCCTTCTACTAAAAAAGCTCGTTTTCTTTCAAAATCTTATAAGAAAGCGATTTCTGTTTTTAAACCTGAAATTAAATCTAAAAAAGTACGTGTGATTGAAACTGAGCGAGGGATCATTATTTCTTTAATGAGTGACTTATTATTTGAAGGTGGTACGGCGGCCATCAACTTTAATGATGTTCGTGATATTTTAGGAAATGTAAGGCTACTAATGGATGATCCTGATTTTGATAATCATCTTCAAATAGAAGGTCATACGGATAGTGTTGATTATCGAGGAACTGATTTTAGAGATAATTGGCATTTATCAACAGAGCGAGCTTGGTCAGTTTTAAATGCTTTAAAGTTGATCCCTTCGCTTAGTGATTTTGATGAAAATCAAATCTCTATTCATGGCTATGGGGGCACGAGACCGGTTGAAAGTAATGATACTCCAGAAGGAAGAGCTTATAATAGAAGAGTCGATATTGTTTTTATTAATGAGGAATTGTAATTTTAATTACTTGTAATATAATTTAAAAAGGAATAAGCATTATGGCAGATGAAAAAGAAAAAGAAAATAATGACTCAATAGAAGGAGAGGATGTAGGAAAAAATTCGAATGATTCTTTATTACCTGGTTTTGATTTTCAGAAAATTCTTTTAACAAGTCTTCAATATATTGTTGTTGCTGTTTTAACGTTTATTATTTCTTACTGTGTTTCTTCTCGAAATAAAGAAAGTGTGTATTCTCCCCAGCAGTTTAATGCTAAGATGTCTGAAGAAGAACTTAGAAATACAGATATTAATACAGATGATTTTTATACTCCTATCCCATCAGGTTTTGATTGGACGATGGAGGAAATGATTATTAATACCGCCGATGAAGATGCCAATCATTTTGTTAAAGCAAAAATTGTTGTCTCTTATGATAAAGAAAAACCTGCTATTTTAACAGAGCTTACAGCAAGGAGTTCGCAATTACATGCGGAAGTTAGAAAAATCATTGGTTCAAAACGATATTCAGATATTCGTGGCATTCATAATCAAGAAATTTTAACAAAAGAAATTAAAACAAAAGTACAACTTATTGTTAGAAAGCCAGGTGTAATTGATGTGTTTTTAAGAGATTTTACCCTTCATTAAAATTGATTAAAGGATATTTAAGAGAAAACTAAATGACAGAAATATTATCTCAAGATGAAATTGATAAGCTTTTATCAGCTGTTGATGTTGATGATTTTTCAGCAACAGACAGTAGTTCCGATGGCGGAGATGGGGGGATGTATGGGGACTTGGATGATGATTTTAAAAAAGCAACGTCTGTTAAAATCTATGATTTTAAGCGTCCGGATAAATTTTCTAAAGATCAAATCCGAACTCTTCAAATGATTCATGAAACTTATGCTCGTTTAACCACAACTTCTCTTTCGGCTCAATTAAGAAGTTTTGTTAATGTTCACGTCGCTTCGGTTGATCAGCTGACTTATGAAGAGTTTTCAAGGAGTATTCCCAATCCAGCAACATTGGCTATCATTAACATGGATCCTTTAAAAGGGTCGGCTATTATGGAAATCGATCCTACGATTACCTTTGCCATTATTGATCGTCTCTTTGGAGGAGAAGGAGAATCAATTAAAGACAATCGAGAACTTACAGATATCGAGCTTTCTGTTATGGAAGGAATTGTCATTCGTACCTTAGGAAATCTTAGAGAAGCTTGGTCAAATGTGATTGATTTAAGACCTAAGCTAGGTAATATTGAAACTAATATTCAGTTTTCTCAAATTGTTCCTCCTAATGATATGGTTGTTTTAATTACTTTGGAAACAAGAATTGGGGATGTAGAAGGAATGATTAATTTTTGTATTCCTTATATTGCTATTGAAACGGTTAACACAAAACTTTCTGCTCAATATATGTATTCGAGTGTGCATCGGGGAGAAAATATTGAAAATTTTGAATTAATTAAAGGGCATATTTATGACACTACTTTAAGTATTGTGCCTAGACTTGGAGAAGTCACTTTAAATATTAATGAGCTTTTAGCACTAAAAAAAAAAGATGTGGTTCGCCTTAATTCTAAAGTTAAAAATGATTTGCAACTTACCATTGGTAATAAAACGAAATATTTTTGTCGACCGGGGCTTTTAGATAAACGTCTTTGTGTTCAAATTACCGATATTATTGAAGAAAAAAGTGAAGAAGAAGCGAGAATCTCTAGTTTGAACAAGTAGAGTCTCTTTGATGGAAGATTTAAATTTATCAAGTGATGAAATGAATGACCTTCTTTCTAATGTAGGTGGAGATTCTTCAAAAAACACTAAAGATACAGCAGCAAAAATAGAGCAAACAAAGGAGGTAAATAAGATAATGGATAATGTAGATAAACCTTTAGACGAAAATGACACCAGTGGGCTAGAATCTTTGTTGGCGGGAGGAGCTAAAGAAACCAACATTCAAGAAGCTCAATTTTCTCCTCTTCAAAATGTCAAGCCAAGTGACCAAGGAGATGGGGGTAATATTAGTCTTCTTTTGGATGTTCCTATGGAAGTAACCGTCGAACTTGGGCGTTCTGTTAAATCAATTAAGGAAATCCTCTCGTTAGGAGAAGGATCTATTATTGAGCTAGACAAACTTGCTGGTGAACCAGTAGATTTACTTGTCAATGGCAAGCCAATTGCTAAAGGAGAAGTGGTTGTTATTGATGAAAATTTTGGGGTAAGGGTAACTGAAATCATTGATCCTAAAGCAAGACTAGCAACGGTAGAATAATTTTTTTATGTGTTTGATGACGCATGCTGTTTTAGAAGATTCTAAAGAGATTGCTAGTTTAATTCATTATTATTACAAAAAAAAATTGATGTTGGATGTCGATGATAAAACAGTTCAAAATCAGATTAATAATTTTTTTATTGCTAAAAAAAAATTCAAGTTTGTTGGGTGTTGTTCGCTTTATTATTATTCACCAAAATTAGTTGAAATTAGATCTTTGGGGATTTTCCCACATTATCATTCTTTAGGTATTGGAGGTCAGTTACTTGATTATGTTTTACAGCAAGCTAAAAAAAAAAAAGCTTTAGAAGTTTTTGTTCTCACTAAAGAAGTCCATTTTTTTAAAAAACATCAATTTTTAGAAATAAAAAAAGAAGCTCTTCCTGAAAAAATTTGGAAAGACTGTTTAGGGTGTGCTTCTTACCCTCATTGTGAAGAAACAGCGATGTTAAAAAAATTAATTTAACTTTTTTTTTTTGGATTTTTAAGAAAATTTTTCTTTAATAAAAGATCTTTTTTATTATTTTTTCTTTTTCTTACACGGGCGACTTTGATAATATGTGCTTTAAAAGCAGGATGTTTTTTTAAAAGTTGTTCAATGTCTTTTTTATTGAGAAAATATAAGGTACAAAAATTTTTTGTTTTAATCGTATAAGGAGTTTTTTGATTTTCTAAAAAAGAGATTTCTCCAAAAAATTGTCCTTCTTTTAAGTGGCTTATAATTTTATTTTTTTTTTCATCTAAAACAATAAGAGTTCCTTTATTAATAAAAAAAAGACCTTTTGATTTTTCGTTTCTTTTAACAATGGTATCGTTTGGCAAATGAGTAACAAGATCCATTAATTTAATAATATCTTTAATAAAGATTTCTTTAGCTTCTCTAAAAAAAGGGACTTTTTTGATAATGTCTCGATTTAAAAACATCATAACTTTATTTCGAAGATTTTCAGGAAAATTAGATAAAAGGTCCAATTGTTTATTGGATATATTATTTTCCCAAGTATAGCGATAAAAAATTTGCATTTCTTTTTGCAAGTTTTTTGGAATATTTTGTTTTTTAGAAAAATTATTAATTTCTTGCATTTTGTAAGTAAAGTGAGAATAAGCAATATTAAAATTAGCAATAATATTAGCAATATTACCAATAATATACCCATAAATACCAACACCAAAAATCATCACAAACATCGCATAAATTTTTTCTCCATTACCTTTAGGGGTAATGTCCCCATATCCAACTGTTGTTAGAGTGGTCACACACCAATAGAAAGCATTAATATAAATACTGAGAGAGTTATTTAAGTTGTTTTCTTCTCTTACCCAAATCCAACCACAAGTAATCCAATGAGTGGCAATGAGGGTCCCAATAGAAAAAAAAATCGATTGGACTAAAATAGGATTGTGAAACTGTTTTAGTTGAAATTTTTTCCAATAGTCTCTAATTCTAAAGAGTTTTGGAAAACGAAGTAGTCTAAAAAGGTTTAAAAAATTGGTATAGGGAGAAGCTTGGTTTGTTTGACTATGATGAACGAGAAAAACGTTTAAAATAATCTCAAAAGGGACAGCAGCAAGAAAATCAGCTGTAAACCAAGCTTTTAAATAATTTTTGATACTCTTGTTTTTGAAGTGCATGGCTACTTTGATCATAAAATCAGTCGCAAAAACAACAATGATTAATTTTTCGATATTACTAAAAAAAAAATGAGTGTCGAATTTAAACACAATTTTTAATGGGAGAAAGATCAATTCAAGTAGAAGTAATAAAATGATTAAAAATTCCCAAAGGCTATCAATAAAATGGGAATAAAATATTTTTTTCATCTTTAAAAAGATTAAAAGAGTGCTTTTTTAAACAAAATTCTCTTAATGCTTAAATTTTCGGTGTTGAGTCACGAAAATGTAACTGAAGATTAAAATTTTTTACATAATATTACTTATGAAATCTCTGTTTTTTTTTAGCAATCAAAAATTTAAAAGAGAAGAATTCTTACTTCATTTATTTTATCTTGTGAATTTTAAAGAAGATTTTTCTAAACTTCTACCACGTTTACTAAGGTTAGTTAAAAAATCAGAAAAAAATATAGCCAGAAAAAAAGAAACTGTCGAACTTTTATTCTTACTTTCTAAAATTTTTTTAGAACTAGGTGAATTTAAAAAAAGTTCTGAAGGTTTGCAAAAAGCGTTTAAGATCCTTTATTCTTCTGAAGGATTAAAGATTGAAAAAATAAAAGCGAATCATTTTTATAGTTTATTTTTAATTTTCAATGGCTTTTTTGATCAAGCTTTAATTATTCTCAATCAATCTATAACTCATTTAAAGTCTTTTTCAAAAAAACCAGAAGCAAAAAAACTTGAAATACAAGCTTTTTATTTAAAAGGAAAATGTTGTTTTTTAAAAGACCAGTACACCCTTGCAGAAAATTGTTTAAAAAAAGTGTTGTTTTTATGCGATTCTCATTTAGACGAATCGTTTTTTTTTGCAGGGATTAGTTCGCATTATTTGGGAAAAATATATTTAATTAAAGAAAATTTTGATTTAGCTTTATTTTTTTTATCAAAAACTTCGATGTATTTTCGTTTTTTACCTAAAGATAATTCTAATCGATTAGAAAATAATTTGGCTTTGGGAGATTATTACCTTAATTTAAAGCAACCTAAAAGAGCTAAAGAGTTTTATTGTAAACAATTAAAACAATATAAAGTTAAACATGGGAGGTGTTTCCATCGCTTAGTAGATGTTTTTTTCAAGATAGGTTTAAGTTACAAAGAACTTTATCAATATAAAAAAACTGTTTTTTTTCTTAAAAAAGCAATCCAATTAGAGAAAAAAATTAATCGGTGGAATTCATATAAATTATTTTTTTTATATCGTCATTTAGGAGATATTTATTATTTTTTTGGTCAAAATTTTAAAGCAGAAGAAGCTTATTTACAAGCTCACACGATTAAGCAAAAAAATGGATCAATTTCTTCTTTAGATTACGCTTTTTTTTTAAAGGGGTTGTCTGCTTTATATATTTCTTCTCCTAAGCAATTTTTTGTTTTTGTAAAACCAGGAGATTTTTTTACGATGGTAGAGAAGTTTCTTCATTTTGTTTCACGTATTTTTATTGAAAAATTAGGAGACACCCATCCAAAAGTTGCGGAGATATTTTTTATTTTAGGTCATTTATTTTATGGATATCATAAAATAAAAGAATCTCTCTTATTTTATCAGAAAGCAGTGCGTATTTATAATTGTTATCATCAGAGTTCTCATCAAAAAGAAATTGCTTTAGGATATCTTTTTTTAGCAAGGTCATGGATTAAGATGGATGCTTTTAATGAGTTTGTTGATCAGATGCGTTGCGCCAACGAGTGGAATAAAAAGAAATTTTTTAAAGGGAGTGCGGATCAAGCTTATTTTTTGTTTTTAAGATCAAAGCTATTGGTTGAAAACAAAGATTACCTAAAAGCTAAAAATGATTTAGAAAAAGCAGTTAAAATCTATATTCAGTTTTTTGGAAAGCACTCTCTTTTTCTTAAAGAAGTTTACTTTTTATTAATTGAAACTTATTTAGAAATGCATCAATATAAAAAAGCCTTGTTTTTTTCTAAGAAAGTTTTAAGATTAACTAGTTTTTTGGGTAAAGAAAAAATGAAAGAAAGAACCAAGTGCTTATTATTGATTGGTAAAGTCTATTTAGCTGAAAAAAAATACCCAAAAGCAAAAGCATTTCTCACTAAAGCGGTTAAGGAAAATATTTTAATGTTTGGTGAAGATAATTGTGAAACGATAGTGTGTCAAAGCTATTTAGCTAGTTTGTATAAACAAATTAAAGATTACCAAAGAGCAGAAATCATTTATCAACGTATTTTATCTCATGTTTATGAAATAAAAGAATTTTCGATCAAGGAAACGATTCCTTTTTTAAAAGAATATTATGAATTGCTTGTTTTAAAAGGCAATGAGGAAGATTCAAAAATTATTTTAGAAAAAATAAAATCGATTACGGTTTAAAAAAGAGCGTTTTTTTTTAAGTTTCTTTTTTTTGAAAATCAACAAAAAAAGTGAATTAAAATGAATAGTTGCTTTATTTTTTATATAAATAATGCTAGGATGAATCCTCGTTTTTAATTATTTTTTATTTTATCAATGAAGGTTTCATTGGATCCGTTTATTCAAAGTCAATTAGAGTATTTTATAGAAGGGCTTGATTCTATTTTATCTAGTGGTAATGTAGGTCGATTGGGGGCTTTTCAAAATAAAAATTTTAATGACAAAGGATTTCTTTTTGAGAAGGAAGACTTTATTAATCTTTTAAAACAAAAATCAATTTCGATAAGTGATGTAACTTTACCCCAAAAGTTTTTAGTAAAGATTAAATTTAGCCCTATTTCACTTTTTAAGAAGTGGATTTTTTATATTTCTAATGATTCTTTATTAAAAATATCTGAAAGGAAAGATAGGTTTGAGAAAGATTTTTTTCTTTATGAGAAAGGAGGAATTTATTCTTTTTTTATGTTAACGACTAATATTGCTCAAGAGAGATTTTTATATCATCTTTATGAAAAAGAAGATTTAAAAGATTATCAAATTCATTTTAATCTTGCTTTTGATGAAAATCGAAAGCTTATTTTGTATAAAGACTATCTTAATAAAAAGGAATATGGTATTTTTTTAGATGAATCAATACCGATAAGAAAGTTACAAAAAATTGAGATGATTATTGATAAAGATAGTCAAGGGATTAGTTACACGCTTTGTACAGGTTGTTTGAAACGGAGTTATTATTTTTTTGATTTGAAAGAAGATGAGAAGAAGCTTAAAAAGCTTGATGAACTAAAACCAGTAAAGAAAAAAAGTATGAAATTATCAAATCAAGTTTTACCTGAAAAGAATTATGTTGAAATAGATGCCTTTCTTAAATCTTTTGATGGGATTAACAAGTCGACGAATCAATTTGCTAATATTTCTTTGGGGCGGATCAATCGTATTCCGGTACTGATTAATCTTTCTAATTCTTATAAAAATACTTTGATTGTGATTAAGTATCATGAAGAAAATAGAGTTTTAAATATCTTAGATCAAAAAGGGTCGGTGATTAAATCTTTTTTAGTTTCTAAAAACCCTAAGAGTAATTGGTTAAAAAGAGCAAAAAAATAATTTTTTTATTAAAAAATCATGGCTAATCAAAAATATACTTCAAGTGATATTCAAGTTTTAGAAGGGCTTAGTGCGGTTCGAAAAAGACCTGGGATGTATATTGGGTCTACGGATGTTCATGGGTTGCATCATTGTTTGTATGAAGTTTTGGACAATTCGGTTGATGAGGCGCTTGGGGGGTTTTGTGATTTAATCAAAGTTACTTTTAAAGAAGGCGATATTTTTAGAGTTGAGGATAATGGGAGAGGGATTCCAATTGATCCACATCCCAAGTATCAAGTTTCTGCTTTAGAAGTGGTTTTAACGAAGCTTCATGCGGGAGGGAAATTTCAGAAAAATGTTTATAAAGTTTCTGGAGGCTTGCATGGAGTGGGGATTTCTTGTGTCAATGCTTTATCAGAATGGATGCATGTAATTGTTGAAAGAGATGGGGGGAAGTATGAAATTAAACTTAAACAAGGCAAAGTGGTTGAAGCGGTTAAAAAAATAGGGACGAGCAAGAGACGAGGAACGATTATTGAGTTTAAAGCAGATGAAGAGATTTTTGAAACAACCCAAATGGAATACAACTTTATTGCTAAGAGGCTCCTTGAGCTATCTTTTCTTAATCGAGGACTTAAAATTGAGTTTAAAGATGAGAGAGAAAATAAAAATAAGTTAAACACTTATTATTTTGAAGGGGGGATTGTTTCTTTTATTGAGCATTTAAATAGAAATAAAAAAACCCTTACAAAAAGCCCAATTTATTTTTCTTGTGAAAAAGATGATATTGCTGTTGAAGTGGTGATGTCGTATACAGAAAATTATAATGAAGTCCTGCATTCATATGTTAATAATGTTGAAACGACAGAAGGGGGGACTCATGTTAGTGGGTTTAAAATGGCGTTATTTCGAATTTTTTCTAAGTTTTTAAATTATTATAAGTTGGATAAAAAAAATCAGATTTCGTTTGTTTCCGATGATACTCGCGAAGGGCTTGTTGCCATTATTTCAGCGAAAGTCCCTGAACCTCAATTTGATGGTCAAACAAAAAATCGATTAGGAAACTCTTATGTTCAGCCTTTAATGAAAGAAATTGTTGAACAAGAGTTGCAAAAATATTTTGAAACCAACATTGCTGATGGGAAAATCATTATTAGTAAGGCCGTCCAAGCTTCACAAGCTAGAGAAGCGGCTAGAAAAGCAAGAGAAATTGCAAGAAGAAAAACAGCTTTAATGAATGATAGTCTTCCGGGAAAATTGGCGGATTGTTCTAGTAAAATTGTTGAAGAAACAGAGATTTATTTAGTGGAAGGAGATTCTGCTGGTGGGACAGCGAAACAAGGACGGGATCGTAATTTTCAGGCTATTTTATCGCTTTGGGGAAAGATGCTTAATGTTGAAAAAACACGTTTTGATAAAGTCATTTCTAATGAAAAGTTACAACCAATTATTGCTGCTTTGGGAGCTGGGATAGGGGATGACTTTGATGTGTTGAGGCTTCGCTATGGGAAGATTATTATTATGGCTGATGCTGATGTGGATGGGTCGCATATTAGGACGCTTCTTTTAACTTTTTTCTTTCGTTATATGAAGCCTTTAGTTGAATGTGAAAAAATCTATATTGCCATGCCTCCTCTGTATAAAATTTGGCATCAAAAAAAAATCTTTTATGTCTATACTGATCAAGAAAGAGATCAGGTTTTAAAAACCCACTTCAAAGATATTAATCCTTCCTTTCAGCGTTATAAAGGGCTTGGGGAAATGAATTCCTCTCAACTTTGGGAAACCACCATGAACCCTGAAACAAGAAATATTGTTAAAATTAAAATTGAAGACTTAGAAGAAACCGACAAGCTTTTTTCTACTTTAATGGGAGATGAAGTGGTACCAAGAAAAGAGTTTATTTATCAATACTCTAAAGAAGTTGTTAATCTAGATATATGATTCGAATCTCTTCAGGTGTTCTTAAAGGGAGAGTTTTAAAAAATAAAGGGTTTGGTTCTATTAGACCGACGACGTCTTTAGTGAGAGAGAGCCTTTTTAATATTTTAGGCACTAAGGTTAAAAATAGTTGTTTTTTAGATGTCTTTGCAGGGAGTGGAGCCGTTGGCTTTGAAGCCTTTTCTAGAGGGGCCAAGCAAGTATTTTTTATTGAAAAAAATTTTAAACTTTGCAACTTAATCAAACAACACGCTAATTTTTGGAATGTCTTCACGACTATTTTATGTGGTCATTATCGAAAAAATTTATCTTTTCTTCATAAAATGAAACAACGTTTTGATATTATTTTTTTAGATCCTCCTTATTTTTTTAATCATTATTTACATTTAATGAATTGTCTTTTAAAAAATTCTCTTTTTAAAAAAAATAGTTTAGTGGTTATTGAAACCCATAAAAAAACAGAAGATTTCTTTTTAGAAAGCAATGAAAATTGTTTTGAAAAAATAAAAGATGTTTCTCATGGGTTAAGTCACTTAGTTTTTTATCAATTTCAAAATTAACGTATTTGTATTCAATTTAACTATTTTCGTGATTATTAAAACAGAAGGTATTCTTTTAAAAAAAAAATCTTATCGAGAAAAAAATGAAATTATTATTTTTTTTACTGAAAAATTGGGTAAAATTAGTTGTTTTTCTTATGGTTCTAAATCAATTAAGTCTTTAAGAAGAGTGATTCTTTCTCGTTTTAATTGGGTAGAAATTGAATTAGAACATAAAAGAAATGCTTATATTTTAAAAGGCTTAACAGAAAAAAAAATTAATTTGTTAACAAAAAAAGTATCTGATTTTTTATTTTTATCACATATTTTAAAAATCATTGATTGTAAAGTTCCTTATGAAAGTAAAGAAAACGATTTTTATCAATTTCTTCAAGTTATCAATCATCAAAAAATTGTTAAAAAATCTTTATTGTTTAAGGAGTTTATTTTTTTGTTTTCTTTTCTTTATTTTTTAGGAGTTTTTCCTGTTTTTAATGGAAATGAAGAGGCTTTTAGTAAAGAAAAAGATCGTTTTATTTATAATATAGAAAATCAAGAGTATGTATTTTTTTCTTTGAAACAAGATCAATCGTTACCAGTGTTTAAATTTAAATCGTTGGAATTTCTTAATTTTTTTTGTAAGCATTTTTCAAATCAACTTTCTTTTTATTTATCGATATATAATTTTCTATATAAAAATGAGCTTTATAAAGAAATAGAAATTAAAAAAATGGTTTTAATGGGCAAACGTTTAATTGATAATCGTTAATTTTTTAATGAGATTTTTTAAGGAAAAAATGATTTATTTTTAATTGTCAAATATGGATCTTATTTCAAATTCACCGCTTTCTTTTTTAATTATTTCTTTTGTTTTTTTTGCTCTTTTTTCTGCTTTTTTTTCAGGAGTAGAAGCAGCATATCTTTCTTTAAATCGTATTATTGCCAATCGTCTTGAGAGAAAGGGGTTTATTTTTGCTTTTTTAGTGGGCCAGTATTTTAAAAATATTGATTTTTTTATTATTTCTGTTTTATTTTTTAATCTTTTTAATAATATTCTTGCAGCTCTTTTTGCCAAAATTATTTTTGAAAGGACAGCTCCACATCTTTTTGAAAACATTTATTTAAATCAAACTTTTCTTTGGGTTTTGTTTATTATAGTTTTTACTTTTTTCTTTATTGTTTTTTGTGAAGTGATACCAAAGCGAATTTCTATTTATTATGCAGAAAAAGTAGTTATTTTAGGAGCTTTACCGATGTTTCCGATTTATATTTTAACGTATCCATTGGCTTATTTATTAAGTCGTTTTGCTCAAAAATTTATTCATACTTTGATGGGTTCTAAAGATGAAGAAGAACAAAAATTTTTTGCTAGAGATCAATTTCTCGGTTATATCAAGTTGGGCTCAGATACAGGATTTTTAAAGAAACTAGAAACGAATATGCTTGAAAGCTTGGTTATGAATAAAAACATTTCTGTTAAATCGCTTTTAATCCCAAGGCAAGAAATGAAGGCTTTTAATTTAAAAGAACTTTCTGAAAATTTACTCAAACAAATCAAGTCTTTTGAATATAACACGATTCCCGTTTATGAAGGAGTGAAAGATAATATTATTGGCATTCTTTCCAAAAGAAAATTGGCTTTAAAAAATGATCTTGAAAACATTTCGCATAAGACTTTTAAAAAATATTTAGAAATTCCTAAATTAGTGCCTGAATCAACAATGATCATTGATGTGCTTTCACGAATGAATGAAGACAATAGTGAGCTTGCTATTATTACCGATGAGCATGGAGGAGTGGAAGGGATTGTAACTTATGTTGATATTATTAATAAGCTTTTTGGGAAAAACAAAAATGGTGATGAAGAGCTTAGTATTAGGAAATTGGGGCTCAGTCATTATTTGATCAATCCTCAAGTTTCACTCAATACTATTAATGAATATTTTAAAGTTCGTGTTAAATGTGATCGAGCAGAAACGATTGGGGGGTATGTGCTTGAATTAGTAGGGGAGATCCCAAAAGTAGGAACAGTGGTTAAAGATAAGCGTTTTGAGATTATTGTAAGAGAAGCTTCTAAAAAAAGAATCAAAAAATTATTACTTCGAAAAATTTATTAATCATGACTTTAATTTTAGTTTTAATTTTTATTTATTTTTTTATTCTGCTTTTATCTTTTTATTTTTCAGGGAATGAAGCTGGCTTTATTTCACTGAATCAAGAAAAATATCAATTAGATATTAAAAATCATCATAAAAAAGCTTCTTTGATTAAGCCTTTTGTGGATAATTTGGATATTGTTTTAGGGGTGACGTTACTAGGAAATAATTTAGCGAATATTTGTGCGACTTATATAGGTGAGCGTCTTTGGTTTGAACTGACAAAAGGAAGTTCTATTTTAATTTTTACAGTTTTATCAGCAACTTTATTTTTAGTGATTGCTGAAGTGCTTCCTAAGATTCTTTTTAAAAAATATGCCAACCAAATTTTATACCAATTAGGAAGTATTCTATTTTTTTTTGCAATTTTTTTTAGACCTTTTGTGTTTTTAATTACTAGTTTGAGCTCTTTTTTAATTAAGCCTCTGATTTCTTTTAAAAAAGAAAAAAAACTTTCAAAAGAAGACTTTAATGACCTTTTAGATGATATTGTTGAAGAGGGTCTGATAGAAAAAAAAGAAAAACATTTTTTAAATACGCTTTCTTCTTTGTCAAAAACAAAGGTTTCTGAAATCATGACACCTTTAGTGGATCTTTATTTTATTAATAAATCCCAAGATATTTCACAAGTCGTTGATGAAATCTTTAAAGAAAACAGAGACCTTATCCCCGTTTACGAAGAGCGAATTGATAATATTGTGGGACTTGTGAGTGCGATTGATATTTTTAATGCTTCAAAGAGGAGAAAAATTGGAAAAGACTTTATGAAAGAAGCTGTTTATTTTCCTGAAATTAATACTTTAGATAAACTGTATACTCTTTTTTTTAAAAACTTTATTAAATCAGTTGTTGTTGTTGATGAATATGGTGGTTGTACAGGCTTGGTGACGGAGAAGGATGTGATTGATTATATTTTTGGGTTCCGTAATAAAAATAAAGATCAAAAGTTTTATAGAGAAAGACTGATAAAAGAAATAGCTCCTTTGGTTTATGAAATTAGTACGGTGTGTGATATTGAATATTTTAATCAATTTTTTGGTTTGCATATCCCTAAAAAAGATTATAAAACTGTGGGAGGTTATGTTAATGATGTGTTTGGGTATTTGCCAAAAGAAGGCGAAAATAAAAAAACAAAATTTTTTATGATTCATATTTTGAAATCTGAAAAAACGAGTGTTAAAAAAATTAAGATTCAATTTTTGAAATAAAAATTAAGTTTTAAATAATAGCTAAAATTAAACCATGATAAAAAAAAAATGGGGCAAAAGAAAAACTAAAAAGGCTTCAAATCGATTTTTTTTAACGCCTTCAAAAAGTAAAAAAAAAACCTTTAATTCTCTTTATCTTCAAGATCAATTTGTGTATGAAAAAGACGAAAAAAAAGATTTTGAAATCTTACTAAGTCGTTTTGCTTACCCTAAAGACATGGCTTTGAAAGTCAAAAAAGAAGCAGAAACTCTTTTTAAAAATGCTAAAACAGATCTTATTAAAGATCATCTTGCTCATCGAAGAGATTTCACAAAAGATTTTGTTATTACAATTGATGGGGAAGATGCCAAAGATTTTGATGATGCTGTTTTTATAAAAAAAACAAAAAATGGATTTGATTTACATGTGCACATTGCAGATGTTTCTTTTTATGTAAAAGAAGAAACTCTCCTTGATAAGGAAGCTCAAAAACGAGCGACTTCTGTTTATTTGATGACACAAGTTTTACCGATGCTTCCTTTTATTCTTTCTAATCATTTATGCTCACTTGTTGAAGGAGAAAAAAGACTTACTTTTTCGTGTTTAATGAAAATTGATTGGGAAGGAAATATCAAACATAATGAGTTTGTTTCTTCGGTGATTGAAAATAAAAGACGGTGTACGTATCAAGAAGTCGATCAAGTTTTAGAAAACAAACTTGATTTAGGAAAAAGCTTAAATCAGCAAATTCATTTAATGAAAGAACTACAAATCATTTTAACTCAAAAAAGAATTGAAGAAGGTTCGGTTTTCTTTCAAAAAAAAGAAATGGGTTTTTTGATGCAACAAGAAAAAATAAAATCTCTTTTTTTAAAACCAGACTTGACCTCTGAAAGAATGATTGAAGAGTTTATGTTGTTAGCTAATCAATGTGCTGCTAACTTTATTGAAAAAAATAAACATGGTCTTTATCGAGTGCATGAAGAGCCTGACCAGGAAAAAATAGCCGCTTTTAAAACGTTGGTTTGTTTGAAAAAATATTCTTTTCCAAAAAAAGGAGTGATTAATCCTTTGATTAAGAAAGGTAAAAATAAATATCAAATGTTTTTAGAATCCGTTCAAAATCATTTTCATAAAAATCTTTTTTCTTATTTATTATTGATTTCCATGAAGCAAGCTCGTTATGAAACTAAAAATAAAGGACATTATGGATTAGGATTTAAAGCGTATTGTCATTTTACTTCCCCGATTAGACGTTACCCTGATTTAGTGGTTCACCGGCTGATTAAAGCTTCTTTAAATCAAAAGAAAAAACCTTATTCTTCTTTGGAGCTTGAAAAAATAGCTAATTTTTCTTCTTTTCAAGAAAGAAAAGCCGAACAAGCAGAAAGAGAGTATAAGAAATTAAAATGCCTTCGTTATTTAGAAAATTGTGAAGAAGGGATTATTTTTAAATGTGGCATTGTAAGAATTTTTGAAAAAGGCTTGATTGTTGAAGACCTTCAAACAGGGATTCAAGGAATGGTTAGTCATTCTCTTTTTAATAGAGAACTTTTTTTTGATCCTTCGTTACTTGTGCTTAAAAACAGAAAAGGAAAAATAATTTTTGAAATTGGAAATGAGGTAAAAGTTGTTTTAAAATCACTTAATTTCAAACGGATGTTTGTTGATTTTAAATTTTTAGACGGTTTGGATGAATAAAACGTTGTGGATTAATGTATTTATTTTTATTTTTAATTTCAAAATGAAGATGAGGAGCAGTTGCGATTCCTGTTTCACCCACTTCACCAATAGCCTCTCCTTGTTTAACCATTTGACCTTTTTTTACATATAGCTTACTTAGGTGAGAGTAAACGGTGGTGTAATTAAAATCGTGTTTAATTTCTATGTAATTTCCATACCCCCCTTTAGTGCCACTATAAACAACTTTTCCAGCAGAAGCTGCTTTGACTTTAGCCCCTTGTTGACTTGCGATATCGATGCCGGTATGAAAAAGGAATATTTTTTTAATAGGATGTTTTCGCATACCATACCGGGAGCTAATAATTCCCGCAAGAGGTTTAATAAAAAGCCCTCCAAAGAGTTGGTTTCTTTTTGTTTGACTAAATTTGGCCTTGTTTAAAAATAGAAGGGAGTTTTTTTGAAGTTTTTTTCCTTTTATTTGATTGAATTTTTTTATTTCTGCAATTTTAATTTTATATTTTTTAGAAATGCGGACTAAAGTATCGTCTTTTTTTATTTTATAAAAAAGACCTTCATAAAAAGGGATTTTTAAGATTTGATTTATTTTTAACATGTAAATAGACTGAATATTATTTGCACTAATAATCGAATCAATACTGATTTTTTTCTTTTTGGCAATTAACCAAAGAGAATCTCCTTTTTTGACTTTGTAGGTTGAGAAGTTTCTAACTTTTTGATGAAGGGGAATCATTTTTTTTTTATAAGGTATCTTTTTTTGGGTTTCAATTTTTTTAATACCAATCGTTTGCTCTTCTTCAGTAATAAACTCAGCGATATCATCTAAAAGAATGTATTTGTGTTCTACTTCTAGGTTTTTAATTTTTGTAGGAATGTTTTTGTTTGAATAGATGATTGAATTGTTTAGTTGGGTGTTATTGGAGTTGGTGGTAGTTGTCAAAGAAGTGTTGAATTCATCTTTGTTTGGAGTTTTAGGAGTGGTTGTAAAGACGGGATTAAAATAAAAAAAAGAAGAAAATAAAAATAAGGTAATGGGAAGTAGGTAAATTTTTTTTTTTTTTTCTGAAGAAGAGGAAGTATGTCTTGATAAGAAATAATTTCGATAAGATTGCAAAAGAAAATACCGATGGTCTTTTTTATTTAAAGAATCGGTCTAATTTTTTAAAAGAAAAGATTTATTTAAAAATAAAAAAACTTTAAGGTTTTTTTTCAGAAGTTTTTTTTGATTTTTGAATCAATTTTTTTTTAGGAGTTTTGGGTTTTGTTTTTTCAATATTTTTTTTAAGAATTTTTTCTTCTGAATCGATTTTATTTTTTAAAAATTCGATATCTTTGAATACTTTTTGAATATTTTTTGAATATTCATTTATTTTTTGAGGGTTAAGTTCTTGGAAAATTGATTCACCAAAGAGTTTGTATTGATGGTTAAGCTTATTGATAAGGATTTGAATATCTACTTTTTGAATGCTAATTTTGCCGTATTGATTGGCTTTATTTTGAATAATTTTTGCATATTTTGGAGTATTTTTTTTAATTGTTTTAGAAACACTTTTAATAAATTTACTGGTTTCTTCATAAAATTTCTCTAAAGCCATCAATCAATTCCTTAAAAAAAATGCATATTTAGATTATCCTATAAAACAGATTATAAAACAAATTATAAAAATAAATTAAATTTTATTGAACAATTTTTTATTATAAAGGTATAATTAGTCTATGAGTAGGTATTTATTATCATTTATTTTGCTATTTTTATTAGCTTTTTTTGAAGGGCCGATTTTTGCTAAGGTAGTGGTAAGTAAAATCGATGTTATCCCCGTCCCTAAGAGTGTTAAGATGCTCAAAAATGGGGGTTATAAAATAACAGCTTCAACTAAAATTATTGTTTCTGAAAAAACATATAATGTCGGGAAATACTTGGCTCAACTGCTTAGACCAGCGACAGGTTTTAAGCTCAAAATTGTCAAGGAAAGCAAAAAGTATTTTAAGAAGGGTGGCTATGAGAATGAGAATGCAATCGTTTTGATAACGGAAGCAAAATCCAAAAAGTATACCAAAGAAGGTTATTTTTTTAGGAGTGATGAGCGAGGTGTTGTGATTCGTGCTCGTACCACTCGAGGTGTTTTTTACGGTTGTCAAACACTTCGTCACTTACTGCCTGGGGCAATTGAAAGTAAAATTAAGGTCGATGGGGTCAGATGGGACGTTCCTGCAACGGAGATTAACGATAAGCCTCGTTTTAGTTATCGAGGGATGCACCTTGATGTGGGTCGCCACTTTATGAAGACTGAAGAAATCAAAAAATACATTGATCATCTCGCAATGTACAAGATAAATTATTTTCACTGGCACTTGACAGAAGATCAAGGGTGGCGTATCGAAATTAAAAAATACCCAAAGCTCACTGAGATTTCAGCTTGGCGGGATCAAACGATCATTGATGGCAAAACGAAGCGTGATGGTAAAGGCAAAACGAAGTATGATGGTAAACGATACGGTGGTTTTTATACTCAAAAAGAAATTCGTGATATTGTCGCTTATGCGGGAGAAAGATTTATTACGGTTGTTCCCGAAATCGAATTACCAGGTCATACATCTGCTGTTTTAGCGGCTTATCCAGAGCTTGGCTGTACGGGTGGCCCTTATGAGGTTCGTCAGAGGTGGGGGATTTCTAGAGATGTTTTTTGTGCTGGCAATGAGAAGGTTTATGATTTTCTTGAAGGCGTGTTTGAAGAAGTTTTGGAATTGTTTCCAAGTGAATATATTCATCTAGGTGGGGATGAATGCCCTAAAGACAGATGGAAAAAATGCCCTAAATGTCAAAAACGTATTAAAGAAAAAAAACTAGGAGATGAAAACCATCTTCAAAGTTATTTTGTTAATCGTATGGGAAGATTCTTAGAGAAAAAAGGGCGTAAGTTTATTGGTTGGGATGAAATCTTGGAGGGGAAGCTTTCTCCTAGTGCAATAGTTATGAGTTGGCGAGGTGAAAAGGGAGGTATTGAAGCTGCCAGAAGAGGTCATAAGGTCATCATGACCCCTAGAAACTACTGCTATTTTGATTATTATCAAAGCCTGGATCCCCAAGAGCCTTTGGCACATGGTGGATTTCTTCCTTTTGAAAGGGTCTACAGCTATAATCCTATTCCAGCAGTGCTTAGTGGTAAAGAAGGCAAGCGTGTTCTTGGTGCTCAGGGAAATGTGTGGACAGAGCATATAAGAGACTTTAAACATGTTGAGTATATGATCTTTCCTCGTCTTTGCGCGTTAGCCGAAGTCGTTTGGAGCCAACCATCAAATAAAAATTTTTCAGATTTTAACAGACGCTTGTCAAGTCATATCACTCATTTGAATTATTTGAATGTTAATTATCGTCTTCCCAGTCCTGCTGGATTGAAAAAAAAGTATTTCTTTAGAGACAGTGTCAAGATTAATATTATTCCCTTCCCAGTTGATGGGGCTGTTCATTATACGATTGATGGGAGTCAGCCTACGAAGGCTTCACCAATTTTTAAAGGCCCCATGACCATTAAAAAAAGCATGATTCTTAAAGCTCGTAATGTGACCAAAACGGGTAGAATGAGTATTGCGACTACTAGTAAGTTTAAAAAGTTGGTTATGAAAAAAGCCTCTAAACTTAAAGATGCTAAACGAGGTTTGAAATTTTCTTATTATGATCAAATTCAAAAAGGGATTCGAGAAGTGCCCAATTTCAGCAAGCTAAAAGTCAAGCGAGTTGGTGTGCAAGAGGTTTTTAGGTTGCTACCAGAAATAAGATCTAATTTTTTTGCCATCAATTTTGAGGGTTATATCAAAGTCCCGTCTGATGGTATTTATACTTTTTATACCAGGAGTGATGATGGTAGTTTGCTTTACATTGGGGATGAGAAAATCGTTGATAACAATGGTTTACATGGGGCTGGTGAGCTGGTCCCCGGTCAAGTGTTGTTAGAAAAAGGGTTCCATAAAATTAGAGTTGGCTATTTTCAAGCTTCGGGGGGGAAATCCATTAAAGTTGTTTATGAAGGACCAGAGATCAAGAGACAAACTATTCCCAGCAGCGTTCTTTTTCATAAGTAGAAAAAGAAGCTCAAAAAAATATATAAGAGCGTAAAACTTTTACTGCCGTTTCTTATCCTTGAATGGTGAATGGTGGCTTTTTTTGATCGTTTAATGAGTTTATAAAATAAATTTGAGTCTAATCAGTGTGTGTATTGTGTTTGTTTTGACTTCCCCTTTTTTTCGGATATGTTATAATATGTGTGGCCGACCGGTCCGTTCCTTCTTTGTTTTGACTTCCCCTTTTTTTCGGATATGTTATAATATTTTCCAATCACGTTACCTCCCCCTTTTCGTTTTGACTTCCCCTTTTTTTCGGATATGTTATAATACATAAAATTAGTTATACTTGGGGAAGTCTTAACTAAACTTAGAAGATGCTCTCACGCTCTATTTCTGTAAGGGAATACCTTGGGGTCTTCTTCTTTCTTTTTAAGTTACCAAAAATCAAACAACAAAGGTTGCTCTACACTTTTAAGTTTTTTCTTTTTTTTATAGTCTTTTCCTATGACACCAAGGCTTTTTTCCCACTGTTTATCGGTGATAAAAATCACACGAACATTCCCTGCGTAAGGGGTGATTTTTTCTAAAAAAATGGCATGTTTTTTCATATGGTCATAATTATCACAGTAACGCATATAGATAGAATATTGCATCATCTGATAGCCATCATTCAAAAGATCATTTCGAAAACGGCTTGCGGACTTTCGTTCTGTATCTGTCATCACTGGTAGGTCAAACATCACTAAAATCCAGCCCATTTTATAAGGCCCTTTGGAGATTTTCTTCTGCATAGTCAATTTCAGGAATCCATAAATTTTCTTTTTTTTGATTTGAAAAAGCCAAACACAAAGACTTTATATAAATATCAATCGCTTCTAGCAAGGTAGTGTTACCTGTTTTATAAGGTATTTTTTTTTGATAAAGCTCTTGTGCACAAAGCTTACACCAAGTATTAAAAGAGTTAATGTCTTCTTCAAAAGATGGATCCGTATAAAAAAAGACCAAGCAAGCGTCAATAAAAGGCCTGAGGCATTCCATCAAATCATACACTAAAGGGTGTGAACGATAACGAGACCTATGTTGCAAACCAAATTGAGGAAGCAATCCATGAGCGACAATACTACGGTGGCATAGAGCTGATAAAACGGCATACCCATAATTGAGCTTCTGATTAATTGGGTGATCGTGGTCTTTTCTACGTCTTACTCTTTCATCTGACAAGTATCCAAACAAGTGACTGAAATAGATCCTCGCACAGATAGATTCATTTAGTTTTGATTCTTTAATTTTTTCTGATAAGAGATCTGTGTCACATCCAATCAGATTGAGCAAGTTAATCTGGTTTTGAATCTTGTGGTGTAAAATATTATTCCAAATTTCTTTTTGAAATTCATCTTTCTGATACACTTGCCCAAAAGTGGTTTCTTTATTAATGATATTACTAATGCCCATCGTAAAGCCGATGGGGCAAAAAGAAGCATCGCAATGGAGAATCACCGCTTTGTTTTCCAGTAAACTCTCAACGACTGGTACAGAAAGCACTCCAGATCGACATGCCATGACAAGAGCTTTGATATCTTTTAAAGGAGTACTCTTTTCGCTTTTATCTTTTCTTTGACAAACGAGAAATCCTCTTTTCTTATACAGATAAGACCCTTCTTTAAGGATATGAATAATGTGGCGGCTCATCCTTTTTTATCGGAGTCGGCTTGATTAATTTTGACTTTAAACGATTTCTAAATGTGTTTCATGATAAAGGTCATTTATTTGAAAATTTTTATGTACAACCCCTCTATTGCTTTCGATAGCAATCACACCCTCTGTCTTAAGTGATTTTAATGTATACAGCCCTTTGGGAATATCCCATTTACTATATTTAAAATCCTTTTGTAATTTAAGAATCGTTTCTCCTGCTTTTAATAATTTTCCTTCAAACAAAAGCTCAAGATCTGCATTGGACCTAATTTTTTTTTCTTTGATTTTTCTGGGTGAATCAAAGGCATGCACAGGAAAAACCTCGACTTTTTGATTGACGGTATTGATCGCTAAAAATTGACCATGGTTAAAGGTTCCTTGACTTGAACTGCTGCCATCTTTTACATACTGACCTTTTTTGCCTTTAGGAGCAATGTCTTTATAAGAATCAGGGTTACCAACCTTACGCATTACTTTTTTGACAATTCTTTTCCCATTTTTTCCAGAAAAAAATTCTTCTTTAAAAGCTTTGATAAGGTCTTCTTTTTTCTCTCTGTTAGAAATGATGTCTAAATAATCCTTTTCAAATTCCTCAAGTCGCTTGACAACCTCGCCGTCGAGAATGTTTTTTCTTTGTTCATTGGTTAATCCAAAAAATTCGTTTTTGTCGTTTAAAAGACTTTTTCTTTCAACAATTTTTTTTTCTTCTTTTCCACCCACAACAATTTTTCTTAATCCATAATAAGTTTTCCCCAAAGCAGGTTTAGCACCGACCACCGTTTTGGGCATCAATTTTTCCAGTTGCTTAACAATACTTGCTCTTGCTTCTGAGTCGATACTTTTGTATAGCAAAATATCTTTATTCTTACGGTCACTTTCTTCATGGTCATTTTCCTCTCGGTGACGTTCTCGGTCTCTCATCCATTCTCCAGCATAAGTCAGTACCATTGCATCGAGAGCATGGTGCCTCTTGTCACTTCTATTTTTTTTTTTTTTTATTTTCAATTTTTTCTTTCTTTTCGTCATAGGAAAGTTTTTTCCAATCTTCGCTGTCTCGCTTGATGGGCTCTCCTAGCTTATGATTTAATCGATGTGCTCTTCTCAAAGCGGCGGTTGTGTCCCCGTCGATTACCCGCACTAGTTTTTTTTCTCCTTTTTCTCCCATTATTTTCCCATAATGAGCGTAAATGACTTCATGAGTCAAACGAGCAATCCATGCAGTTTCTGCAAGAGCCGTGTATTTGTCAATAAGTGCAACAGCATTTTCTGAAAGAAGCAATTCTTGTTTCTTACTCCTCTTGGTTTTATCTTTTTTATTTTTAATCCCCGTTGTATTTAAAACTCTTTCTTTATAAGCACCCCATTTTCCACTGTTAACTAGCCATTCATAAGGGATTTGATTTTTCTTCTCTTTTTGGTTAGTATCCCTTTTTGTGAGCACTAAATTATAGTCTGCATCATTACCACCCCTTGATCGAGGGACAATGTGATCGACGTCGTATTCATCCATTTTGTTAGCACTTAAACTTTCACCTGTATACATACAGACATGATTTTGTTGTTTCCAGAGCTTGTATTTTTTAAAAGTGTTCACACTTATCTCCTCTGAAGCAGTGTGTTTTTGAGCTTCTTCCCTTATTTTTGTATTTTCTTTTTGGTTTTTGTTTTGAGATTTAATTAGTTTTTCTTTTGCTTTTTTACCTAAAAAATCCTCTCTTATAAATTCAAGATGCACTTCATCGGGATCGCCATATTCTTTAAGCAGTTTTTTAAATTCTTTGTAAAAAAAATCCAAACGATGACGCACCACTCCATTTCGACAAGAGGCTATAATCTTTTCAACATTTTTTTCTTTTTCAGATGAAACTTCTTTCAGAGGTGAGATATTGGGAACATGAATTTCCTCCCAAGAATCACCCATTTTTTTTAGCACTTCAAAATGATTAATTTCTAATGAACTTTTCTTTTTCTCTTCAGGAGTTAAATTTTCAAAAGCTTTGGTCTTTTCTTGATAAAAATCCATAGGTGATTTTCCCGACAAGATTAATTCTTTAATAAGACGTAGAGCGGGTTTACTATAACGAGACCTCCCTTCAGTTTTTGGAGCACCAATTTCTCTTGTGGTCAAGAAAGAAGCCCCTTGTTTTTCTAAAATTTTTTTAAGATCGGCTTCAGAAAATTTAAAAGCCGTTATCGCTTTTTTAAAATTTTTCTTATTTTCTTTTAGAATTTTAAGAGCTTTTTGATATTTTTCTTGGTATAAAGAAATAATATCTTTTGTTGTAAAGCTTTCTTCTTTGTTTTCCTTGTCATGAAATCTAAAATTTTTAAGTTGTAAAAGAAATGTTACCGAGCCTGAAAGTAGATGATGGCGTGTTACTTGATATTCTGGAAAAAGACAACAATGGTTGACACATCGATTATCAAAACGAGGTTTTTTTTGATTTAAAATCCCTTCTATTTTTTTAGCTGACTGATAAGGTTTTTCATTTTTTCCATAAAGAATCAAATCACTTTGACCACGAAGTTTTGGAATTTGTTTTTTCGCTTGTTTTAAAAGGCAGAAAATTTCTTTTTCAACTAACTCTCTACTTGCAGTATAACCTCTTGCTTTTTTAGCGTGGTGATTGATTCGTATTGTTTTTATTTTTTTTGATTTTTCATCCCACAGACCCATTTGCCAAGCATCATAGTAACAAGGAAAATGATAATTTTCATCGTCTATTATTTCATTGAGAATGGCTTTGAATTCATTGACTTTTTTTGTATTTTCATCTTTGTCCTTTTTTTTTGAATGTTTCCAAGGAACGTCTGTATCGTAGCCTCTTCTTTGAATAGCAGATCGAATTGCTTTATAAATCTGCCAGTCTTCTAAAGAATATTTTTCTAGCAGTTGGATCCGAAGAAGAGCAGAATTGTAAACGGTTTCGTCTCCTTTCTTGGGGAATTCTCTTTTCATTTTTTCTTTTGATGGAATTTCTTTTCCCAAGCCTTTCCATGTTTCTTGTAAATTAGATTCTCTTTCTTTATGAGCTTTCCTAGTTCGAAAAAAACTTCTTTTTTCTCGACTTTTGGATGACCTTCCGTGATCAGGATTAATTAAATAAGAGGCTGCTGTTTCAATACAATTTCTTTTTTTAACAGCAAACCCTAATGAGCCCGTACCAATATCAAATCCAAAAATTAAATTGTTTTGATTCTTCATTCTTTATTACTCGTTTAAAACTTTCAAGTATAAAGTATCTTATACTTAAGAAAATAAAGCGATTCATTAATATTGGCAAAAACTATAATCAAGATAAATTTAGGAGGAAATCGCAAAGATTTCACTTGGATAAAAATACAAGGAAATGGTTTTATTAAGCTTAATAATTAATGAGTTTGAGTTTCATCTAAAAAGGGGTCAGATAAAAGCAACGATTGTTTTTTCCTACCTATTAATAAGTGTTTTGTAAGCGAGCCTTTTAACAGAGAAATACCCTTTTCGATTAAAGGTGGGGGATTGGCTCTTTAGTGAAAATCAACTTGATGATCGGGTAATTGCTTATCAACTAATAAAGTAATTTTTATCTTTAAAAAAGCTTAGCATTGTTGAGGCGCTTAAAAAATTAGCAAAACGAAACAAGTCCTTTTTTATACATCTTTCTTATTTTGTCATTCACGATTCTTTTCATGCTCCTAAACAGTTTGGCTAACAAGTATAAACAAAACCCAAGCATTAAAAACGCTACTTTTGTTACCATGATATTATCTTTAGATAAAAGTGTTGGAAGTGTTTTAAAGGTATTAGAAGATTTACAAGAAGATAAAAATAAAATTGTTTTTTTATATTCTGATAATGGTGGAGGTACTTTACGAGCTTATGATTTATCGAGGAAAAAAATTTTAGGAAAAGAAAAAATCAACTCAGGTACTCTTCTTATCGAGGCTCTAAAAGAGATTTGTATGAAGGAAACTTTTTGTGCTTGGAGAAAATCAGTTGAAGCTTTTAAAATTTTAAAAAAACCCTTGGTTTTAAACTGTAATTGATTTAAAAAAAAACATAAATAAATGACTTCTCCTATTGAATCTAGTTATGACTTTAAAAAAAAAGAAGCCGTTATTTATTCTCTTTGGCAAAACGCAAACTATTTTCAAGCTGCTTTTAATAAAGATGGTATCGTAAGAAATTTAAAGCGTTCTAAATCAAAGCCTTTTGTTATTATCATGCCGCCTCCTAATGTTACAGGGAGACTCCATATGGGACATGCGCTTAATAATACGATTCAGGATATTCTCATTCGTTATAAACGGATGGAAGGCTTTGATGCTCTTTGGGTACCGGGGACTGATCATGCGGGAATTTCCACTCAAAGTGTCGTTAAAAAAAATCTAGATGCTCAAGGGATTGATTATCGTAATCTTTCAAGAGAAGATTTCCAAAAAAAAGTTTGGAAATGGAAAGAAAAATACGGGGATTTTATTTTAAATCAATTAAAAAGATTGGGATGTAGTTGTGATTGGAGTCGAAGTGTTTTTACAATGGATGACACTCCTTCTAAAGCTGTTTCGTATGCCTTTTGTGACTTGTATAAGAAAGGGCTTATTTATAAAGGAAAACGAATTGTTAATTGGTGTCCTTTAGATCAAACAGCGCTTTCTGATGATGAAGTTGAAGTTGAAGTTGAAGAAGGTTCTCTTTGGTATATTCGTTATTTTTTTTCTAATCGGAAGGATTCTGTTGTGATTGCAACAACGCGTCCAGAAACTCTTTTTGGAGATGTTGCCGTTGCTGTTCACCCAGATGACAAACGTTATCGTCGTTTAAAAAATCAAAAAATCATTGTTCCTATTGTTGAAAAAGAAGTTTCTGTTGTTTTTGATTCGTTTGTAGAGATGAACTTTGGCAGTGGTTGTGTTAAAATCACTCCCGCTCATGATGCTAATGACTTTGAGGTGGGTAAACGACATCAATTAGATTGTATTAATGTCATGGATCAAGAGGCTTGTATGAATGAGCGAGTCCCAAAAGATTTTAGAGGATTAAGTCGTGAAGTATGTCGTCAAAAAGTCTTACAAATCCTTTCTGAAAAAGGTCTTTTAGTTAAAGAAGAAAAGAAAAAAATTGCCATAGGTCGTTCTTATCGATCTAAAGCGATTATTGAATATAGACTTTCAGATCAGTGGTTTGTAAAAATGAAAGAGCTAGCTCAAGAAGTTTTAAATCATGATGAAGCGTTTCATGTTTTTCCGATTCATTGGAAAAAAGTTTACCATCACTGGCTTAATCATATACAAGACTGGTGTATTTCAAGGCAAATTTGGTGGGGACATCGGATCCCTGCTTGGATTCATAAGCAAACAAAGCAAATAATTGTAGGGCAAAATATTCCCAAGCAAGTGCTTGAAAACTCTAACGAATGGGAGCAAGAAAATGATGTTTTAGATACTTGGTTTTCTTCTTCGCTTTGGCCGATGTCTTCTCTTGGGTGGCCTGAAAATACGTTTGATTTTAAACGATATTTCCCAACAACAATTTTATCAACCGCAAAAGACATTTTGTTTTTTTGGGTTGCTCGCATGAATATGATGACTTTTCATTTTCAAAAAAAAATACCCTATCAAGATGTTTATTTTCATTCAACCGTTATGGATAAAAATGGTAAAACCATGTCTAAATCAAAAGGCAATGGTATTGATCCCATTCATATTATTGAAGGGGCAACAAAAGAAGAACTTAAAGACCCTATTTATGATGCCAAACCTTCTAATATGAAATCAATGTTAAAAGCAATTGAACAAAATTATCCAGAGGGATTTTTTGGGGTGGGTTGTGATGCTTTGCGTTATACCTTGATTTATCTTTGTTCTTCAGGGCAAGAGCTGCATTTATCGATCGATCGTTTTGTGGATATTGGTCGTCGATTTATTACTAAATTTTGGAATGCAGCTAGGTTTGTCCTGACGCATTTAAATGATTTAGAAGATGCTACCTATGTAAAAAAAAAATTCATCCCTCGAGAAGAAGATTTATGGATTTTAATGCGTTTTTCTCAAACCTTAACAGAGGTGAAAAAAGCTTTGGACCTTTATGAATTTTCTAAATTAGGATCTCTTTATTATAAATTTGTTTGGAATGATTTTTGTGATTGGTATCTTGAACTGACAAAACTTTTTTTTAAAACCTCAGATAATCTTGTAAAAAAAAGAGAAAAAATCTTTTTTCTTACTTTAGTTTTAAAAAAAACACTAAAAATTTTACATCCTCTCTTGCCTTTTGTTACTGAAGAACTATGGTCTTCTCTTAGGAGCCTTTCAATTAAAAAAGGATTTTGGGCCCAAGAAGACGAACAACAACACCTTATCGTAGCTACTTTCCCAAAAGAAAAAAAAAACACTTTTTTAAAAGAAAATCAGCAAAGAAGCCATTCTTTTCAATTTCTTCAGAGTATTGTTACTTCAATAAGAAGCCTTAGAAAACGGTTTCATATTAAAGAAAGTGAAATCATTAACTGTTTTTATAAAATCATTGATCCAAAAGAAAAAAATATTTTCATCTATCATAAAGCTTCTATTTGTAACTTTGCAAAATTATCTATTAAAGAAGTCAACCATACAAATCATTTGGATTTATTAACAAAAATAGTATTTCCTGCTTTAGAAATTTTTCTTGATTTAAGGCATTTGGTTGATTTTGATAAAGAAAAACAACGTCTAAAGACAGTGATTGAAAAAACAGAAAAAGAATTTTCACAATGTCAAAAAAAACTTAATAATGAAAATTTTTTAAAAAAAGCTAAAAAAAAAATTGTTGATAAAGAACAAAAAAAAAAAAAAACCCTTGAAGCCACTCTTAAAAGAATTAAAGTAGAGTTGCAATCTTTTAGTTGATCGTTGTTTTTGTATATTAATATTATAAGGTATATGAAATGATTAAGTTTGTGTTGTATTGATGATGACTTATTTTTATTTATTAGCGATGATTTCTTTTTCTATTATGGCGCAGCTTCTTATGAAGTGGCGAGTTGGGAAATATAGTGATCAAATCCCGATTGATTTTTTTAAAAAATTTTTTTTTATGGGAAGATTATTTTTAGACCCATACATGTTTTTAGCTTATTTTTTAGGATTTTTATCTTCTCTTTTATGGCTTTTGGTCATTAGTCGACTTGCATTAGGGTATGCGTATTCTTTTACGAGCCTTACGTTTATAGGGATTCTTTTTTTCTCAGCTTATTTTTTTCATGAGAAGCTCACCGTCTATAATATAATAGGGACCCTTTTAATTGTTGTTGGTCTTTGCATTGTTGTTCAAGGTGTAGTGCGTAATTGAGATTGATTGTCAAATATAACTTTAATACCATTGTTTTTTCTCACTTTGCGTAGATATTCTACTTAAAAAATTAGGTAAAGCAAATCAAGGTTGGCAAAATACTTTGATTCAATGTGATTAAAACAAAATCATATTGTGCTTGAAATATCTAAAGTTGAAAGGATCAATACGGCATGAAATCCGGTAACGAATGATTTAAAAACCTCTATTCAAAGAGACAATTGCCACTTTATCTGTACTACTTGAACCTTTATTCAAAGTATATTAACATTCACACAAGGGTAGACTTATCAAAATTAAATTAAGCTGTTTTTTTTATTGGTTTTGTGATTTAAAAAGTAGGGCTTACAAGGACTTTGTAGAAAATGAAAAAAATAATTTTTAGCTTTTTTTTTTATTTTAGTTTTGTTTTCAGCGAGGACAAAAAACCAATAATGGAAAAAGAAATGGTTAAAATTAGAAATTTTTCTTGGGAAGATTTTTTAAGCGGATTTATTCATTACTTTCAAACTTGGAATGAAATTAAATTTATTATTTGGGTTATTTCTTTTTTTTTTATTATAGAAGCAGTTGTGGTGGTTAAAAATTGGAGGCCTAAAGCAGATTTTAAAATTAAAGAAAGAAAAAGAAAAATTGAAGAGGCTATCAAAGAAAAAAAACTCAAAAGGCAAGTTGAGATCAAAAAAAAAGAAGAAGGAGAAGAAGAAGAAAAAAAAAAAGAAAAAAAGACTTTTTAAACAATGTGTTTTAGTTTGAATTTGTTTTGTTTAAAAACTGTAGAATTTCTTTTTGATTTCTAGGGTTGACATAAATACTTTTTAGATTAATTTCTTTATCTTCAAAAAAATTAAAGAAAGGGGAAAGATTTTTTAAAGAAATAATTTCATAAGTTTTTTTTAGGGGAGATTTTTTTAAGATAGTAATTTTTTTATTTTGCTTCTTTTTTGATTTAATAAAAGGTTTTTTTTTAAAATCTTTTTCATTTTCATAAAAAAAACATTCTTTTCTATAAGGACTTTTCAAGAGTTTTTTTTTAATAAGGAGGTATTCTTTTTCTTTTTTTTGATTCATAAAAGAGTTAGAAAAAATAATTTTCCATGGTTCTCTTTTATAAAAAAGTTGTTTTAGGAGTTTTTTTCCCCACTGTTGATGAGGCTCAAAGAGATGGTTTTCAATGATTTTGGCAAAAGAAGTATCATGAAAAGATAAGAAATCTTTGATAGTAAGGGGGTACTCTAAAGAAATTGTTTGTAGCAATTGAATCATCATTGATTCAAAAGCGAGATTAGTTTTATGGGTATAGATTTGTAAGTACATATGATAACGACAAAGAAGGTAGTGTTCTAAGGCGTAAACGCCATTTTCTTTAAAAGCAATTGTTGGGTAAGGTTGAGAATCTTCTTTTATGATGCAAATACTTTCTAAGATCCTTTTTAAATCAAAAGAGCCATAACGTACCCCTGTAAAATAAGCATCCCTTAACAAATAATCCATCCGATCACAATCTGCTTGACTAGAGATAAAGCTATTTAAAATCAATTGCGCTTCTTTGTTTAAAAAAGATTTTTTTGGCAGAGAAAAATCACAATCAAGCAGACATAAAATTTCTTGTAAAAAGTCTTCTTTGATAGGTAATTCTTTTGAAAAGAGTTCATAAATAAGTAAATATCCAATCATTTCGTGAGTTATTTTTACTTTATTTTGATTTTTTTTTTCAAAAAAGTGAATCAACCAGGGAATTTTTTGAGGAATTTTTTTTATCATTTGTTTAAAATTGATTTGATCGCATAAGACTTCAGAAGCATGAGAGAAGGGCCCATGACCGATGTCATGAAGAAGGGCTGCGATTCTAAGAAGAAGTATTGTTTTTTCTTTTTGTAAAATAGGGATGAGAGTTTTTTTTATTAAAGAAAATTCTTTTAAAACAATTTTTTTTTGACTCATGATTTGAGACTGGTTTCTAAGAAGATGGTTTAAAAACTCACTTGCTAAGTGCATGGTGCCTATTGAATGTTCAAACCGGCTGTGGTTAGCACTTGGAAAAATATACTTTAAAAATCCAAGTTGTTTTACTTCTCTTAACCTTTGAAAAAGAGGGTGATCAATAATTTTTTTTTCAAAATCAGTAAAATAAATATCTCCATAAATAGGATCTCGTATTTTACCAGTGAATTTTAATTGCATTTAAACAATATAAAAAAAAATGAAATTTAGTTATGAATTTTCTTAGCAGAATAAGTAAAAATACTATTTGAGAAACCCTTGTATTGAATCGCTTCTAATGATTTAAAAATAAAATTTTCCCTAAGATTTTGATTATTTAAAACTTCATTTCTTATTTTTTCAGTAACAATGACTTCTTTTGCAGATGCCCCAGAACATAATCGAGAAGCTAGGTTCACATAGCTTCCTATGGCTGTATAATCTTTCAAATCATTGCCACCAATACTTCCCATAAAAACATTTCCTTTTGCAATCCCGACACCAACTTGTAATCTTTCTTTTGATTCATTTTTTTTTTGGTTGATTTTTTTTAACCACAGCTTGCATTTTCAGTAGCAGCTTGGATGGCTCTTTTCACTATTATTACTTCCTTCAAAAAGAGCAATAATCTCATCCCCTACATACTTATCGATACGTCCACCATATTTTTTTAATGACACTTGATTGTGCTCCTAAATACAAGTTTAACATTGTAATCACTTCCTCTGGTTCTCTTAATTCGCTAAACTTAGTAAACCCTCTAATATCCGAAAATAAAATAGCCAATTCTTTTTCTTCCCCTCTTTCATCGACTTCATGAGAAATCATTTTTTTAATCATATCCACCGTATCTTTAGAGATATACTTTTGTAAATGAAACCTCTCTTTAAGAGACGTGTTCATTTTTTCAAAATCTTTTGCAAGATCTCCAATTTCATCTTTGTTTTTAATATGCAATTTTGTACTACTATAATTTCCCTTAGTAATTTTTCGAGCTTCTTTTTGGATGATCTTGATAGGGTTTGTAAATTTATTCGCCATAAAAATGACAATAATAATACTGATAATAATAAGGACAAGGCTACCAAGAACAATGCTTACAGTGGTTTCTGTAACTTTTTTAGTGAATTTTTTCTACTTTATAATCGACTTCTAAAATACCGGTTACTTCTCCGGCTTGATTTTTAATAGGAGCCAAAACCAGAAATCCAATCCCCATGAGCATCTCGATAAACTTTAGTGTGAGTAGACTTGCCGTCTATAATGACTTTGTCAAAAATAGGTTGATTTTCTTTGGGGGGACTGTAATTATGGTTGATAAAAGAAGGCTCAATTAGCATCACTCCAAAAGTAAGTTTATGAGTTTTTGGGTGGACTTGAAACGTATAGATGGTGTCCATTTTTAAATCATTGGCTTTTTGGATTTGGCTTAAATATTTTTTTATTTTTTTAAATTCTTTTTTTTGATCATCATTGTTTTTTTTAATAACACGGTGTTCTTTTTCATCAATTTTTAATACCGCAGTACTGGCAATGTGCTTTAAAGTAGATCCTAAGTTTCGATTCGATTTGTACATAAGCCATTCGCCCAAATCGAAAGGTTGTCAAAATAAGAATAAATAAAAGCAAGAAAGTGAATAAAAAAACTAATTTTAAAGTTATAGAAAGGCGCATAATAGGATGTTTTTTTAAAAAATTATAAAGTGATCATAAACATAATTTAATTATCTTTTAATATAACAATATTTGCTTAATATAACAATATGTTATTAATTAATTTTTTTATTTAAAAATTAGATTTTTTTTAAAAAATAAAAAAGCTAAATTGCTTGATTTAAAAAAAAAAATGAAAATTAAAAAAATTCATTTTTTTTTGATATTTCCGTTTTTGAGGGTATGGAAAAAGAATATGTTTATGAAAAAGAATATGTTGAACAAAAGCTTTTAGCTTATATTGGTAATAAAAGAAGATTATTAAACCTCATACTCCAAGCGATTAAAGAAATTGAAAAACGAGAAAAAAGCGTTCATTCTCGTCAAAATAGAATTTTTATTGATTATTTTGCAGGGACAGGAGTCGTCTCTAGATTGGCAAAATCTTTGGGGTATCAAGTCATTTCTAATGATTGGGAAAGGTATTCGTATATTATTAATAAATCTTTTTTAGAAAATAGTGATGAAATTTTTTCTCTTTATCAAAAAAGAGGTGGATTTGAAAAAATTATAAAAGACTTAATCAGTTAAAGGATTTTTAAAAAAAAATCTGCTTATTTCTCTGTTTATTATTGTCCAAAGGATGATGAGCATGTTGATCTTGCAGCAGAGCGTCTTTTTTACACTAGGGCAAATGGTATTTTAATTGATAATATTAGACAAACAATAGAAAATGATTTCCCTTTAGAAAAAAGTAAGGAAGTTGTTAAAAAAAAACTATTTTCTTTTTAAGTCTTCTCCTTTTAGAAGCTTCTAAAAGATCAAATACTTCAGGTGTTTTTAAAGGATTTCATCAAGGATTTGGAGGGAAAAAAAAAGATGCTTTAAGTCGTATTTTAAGTGATATTTTTCTTTCGATACCAAAAATGTCTGCTCAAAAAAATCGTTGTAAAGTGTTTCAAGCTAATGCCCTTAATTTAGCTAAAAAATTATCTTTTTTTGAAGCCGAAATTGTTTATTTAGATCCTCCTTATAATCAGCATCAATATGGTTCTAATTACCATTTACTTAATACAATCGCTTTAAATGACAAGCCTTTTGTGAATAAAAGCTTTTTTATTAATGGCAAGAAAAAAGATAAAAGTGCTATTAGAAAAGATTGGATTAAGACAAAATCAGGTTTTTTGCTATAAGAAAAGTGCTCGGGAAGAATTTGAGATTTTGGTGAAACGAATCTGTTCAAAATATATTTTAGTGAGTTATTCTACAGAAGGGATTATTCTTTTTGATGAGATGTTAGAGGTTCTAGCAAATAAAGGGAAAATAGGAATTGTTACCTCAAGTTATACGCGTTACCGAGGAGGACGTCAGTCCAATACAACAAAAGTTAGAAATATTGAATTTGTTTTAATTGTTGATACTAAAGAAGTTTGTACTCAAGAAGACTTGGCTAATATAAAAGGAGTTATCATTAAAAAATTCGTTTTTGGAATATTGCTCAAGAAACTTTTCCTATTTACA
>CBDBHE010000008.1:0-181178 GCA_965205605.1 Spirochaetota bacterium
AAAGCAATTTACTTACTTAAAGGCGATATTATTGTGTACATTGATGCTGATATTTCTAATATTCACCCAAAGTTTATTTATGGTCTTTTAGGCCCTATTTTATATAACCCTAAAAATATTTCGTTTGTTAAAGCCTTTTATGAAAGACCTTTAAAAATTGGAAACGTTAAAAATGATAATGAAGGAGGAAGACTAACAGAAATACTGATTCGACCTCTTTTCTCTCAATTTTTTCCAGAACTTACTGGTATTGTTCAGCCTCTTTCAGGAGAATTTGCTGGAAAAAGAGAAATTTTAGAAAATCTTCCTTTTCCTATTGGTTATGGGGTTGAAACAAGCACTCTTATTGATATTAGTCAAAAATTTGGTTTACAATGTATTGCTCAAACAGACCTTGACTTAAGAAATCATCGAAATCAATCTTCCAAAGCACTCGGTCGCATGTCTTTTGGGATTCTTCAATCTTTTTGGAATCGACTTGAAACGTATCATCAAATTAAAGGGCTTAAATTAAAAAGTTATTTTATGAATCATGTCGAAATACAAAATAAAATAAATCTTATCAGCCACAAAATCAAAGAACACGAACGAAAGCCTATGATTGAAGTAAAAGCTTATAAAAAAAAAAAACATCTTCAATAGCTTTTTTAAACACTAGTTTTACCTAATATGAAAATTATCATTATTCACCACCATCTTAATCCCGGTGGCGTCAATCGTATTGTTGAAATGCAATCAAAAATTCTTTCTAAAGTTGACAATTTTCATATCAAACTCATCACCGGAAAATGCCCTATTCCTTCTTGGATTCAACAATTTAATTTATCCATCAAGCAAAACAAATTGCTTGATTACTTAAATCCAAACATTAAAAGCAAAAAAATCCTTCAACAACTTTATATCCAAATCATTTCTTTTTTAAAAAAAGAAATTTCAAAAGATTCTATTATCCATATTCACAATCCTAATTTAGGAAAAAATCCTCTTTTAATGCTAGCTCTACATCAACTTTGTTTAAATAATTACCAAATCATCAAACACATTCACGATTTCTGTGAAGATTTACGCTCAGAGCTTTATCAAAATCAAAAATTAATTATCCAAAAAATCTTCAAGCAACCTTTAGCAGAAGTAATGTATCCTAATCGACCCAATGTTTTTTACATAACTATCAATTCAAGAGATACAACTCTTTTAAAAAAAATGAATATTTTTAAAAAACAAATTTTTTATCTACCCAATGCCATCCATTTTGAAAAACAAAATCCAAAAAGCCTACCCCTATCCAAAAAAGATTTTTTAAAAAAATTAAATCTAAATATTCAAAAACCACTCATCGTTTATCCAATAAGGGCCATAAGAAGAAAAAATATCGGTGAGTTTATTTTAATTGCTACCTTACTTAAAAAATCAGCTCAATTTGCCCTCTCTCTTGCCCCTGAAAACCCAATTGAAAAAATTGCTTACAACGCATGGGTCAAATTTTCAAAAAAGCACCAATTACCCATTAAATATAATATCGGTCAATTAATTTCATTTGAAAATCTTATGCAAATAGCAAATAAAGTGATTACAACTAGTGTTTGTGAAGGATTTGGGATGATTTTTTTAGAACCTTGGCAGTATAACCTAAATCTTTTTGGAAGAGATCTTCCAGAAATTACCATTGATATCAAGAAAAAAGGATTCAAACAATTATCCTTATACAAGCATTTTTGGATCCCAAATCAAGATCCAATTGAGGCTTCAACACTAAAAAATGAATATCAAAAACTCTATACAAAAATATATAATGATTTCTCTTTACCCATTCCCACCAATTTGGATAAGGTAATTAAAAACTCTAAATGCAAAGGAAGCTATCTTGACTTTGCAAATCTTTCTATAGAAATGCAAATGAAAATCATTGAAAAAACAATTGCCTCAAAACCCTATGAATTAGCGATTAGTAAAAAAAATAACAAAATACTCAAAGAAACTTTGAATTTCAAAAGCAATGAAGATAATAAAAAAATCATTACTCAATTTTATAGTTCTACTTATTATTTAAATCAATTAACACAAATTTATAAAAAAATTATTATTAATAAAAAAATAAAAAAAATAAAAAAAATTAACATGAATAATTTAGAAAATAATGTTAAGTTTTTTTTACATTCAAAAAACATTCATCTTATTAGAAATTAATTTTTCTTTAATTCAAACTAAAACAAGATTTTTTTAATTAAAATTATGAACTACACACCTATTTTTAATGATTTAAAATTAATAAAACCCATTAAAACCTCTTTAAAAGCTAAAATAAATTGCAATAAAAATATTAAAGCGATTATTTTTGATATTTATGGAACTTTAATTATTAGTGATTCTGGCGACATTGGTCAAAATAATTTAAAAAACAAACAGGCTCTAAAAGCTTTTGAAAAAAGTGGATTTGAAATAAACAAAAAACATTTTCCTGAAAAAATAGCTTCAATTATTATTAAAAAATATCAAAAAGTGATTATCTTAGAAAAAGAAAAAAAACCTTACCCTTTCCCTGAAATCGATGTTCTAAAAATCTGGAAAAAAATCATCAAATCTCTAGAAAAAGCATCCCTTATTAAAAAAAAAGGCTCTATCAAAAAACTTGCTATTTATTTTGAATGCATTACCAATCCCACTTACCCAATGCCTTTTTTTAAAGAAATATTAAACTACTTGAAAAGCAAAAAAATTACTTTAGGCATTATTTCTAATGCTCAGTTTTATACTCCCTTACTAATGAGCTACTTTTTCAATAAACTTTTTTTTCAAAACTCATTTAAAGATTTTTTCCCAAAATCACTTTGTTTTTATTCTTATAAAAATTTTCGAGCAAAACCAGATTCTTTTAATTTTTTACATTTAAAAAAAAAATTAGCTAAAAAAAATATTTCTGCTGAACAAACACTTTTCATCGGAAATGATTTACTAAAAGATATTCTCCCTGCTAGTCAAGTTAATTTTAAAACCGCTCTTTTTGCAGGAGATAAACGTTCCCTTAATTTAAGAAAAGGCAATCAAAAAATACAATCACTCAAACCAACTTATGTTTTAACTTCCCTTAAAGACATTTATTCTATAATTATTTAAAAACAGATGAATCTATCAAAATTAAATATTGGTATTATCCACTCTTTAATCGGAAAAAATGATGGAGTTTCGATTGTTATTGACCAAAGTATTTTAGCAATGCAAGAATATTTAAATATTTCTATTAACAATATTTTTTTTCTTTCTGCTATAGCTCCTTCAAGACTTAATACTTTAGAAGACAATATTTTTTGGCATAAAAATGATGAAAATCGTTATATTTTAAATCATTATAATTCTCTTCCTGTTAAAAAAGAAGAACACGACTCTTTTGAAGAATTTATTGAAAGTAAGGTAAGTTACTGTCTTAAAAAAGTGATTTTTTTTATTGATAAATATGATATTGATTTATTAATAGTTCATAATTCATCCCATCCAACTAATTTTATTTATTCTATAGCAGTGGACCGATATTTTTCCATTTTAAAAAAAAAAAAAAAATATTTTCCTAGATATCTTTTGTGGTGGCATGATTCTCATTTAGAAAGAAAACGATTTGAAAATCCAAATCCTATCATTAAAAAATACCTCAAGCACATTCCAGGGTCTTTTGTTGATGGCGTTATTTTTATTAATTCTTATCAAAAAAAATTAGCTGAAAATTACTTTAAAAGTATCAAAAAAGATGCCCATATTCTCCTTAGTAAAAAATCGACTATTATTCCAAATACCTGTGACATCGAATGGAAATGGAAAAAAACTCATCAAAATACAGCACCTTACCCTAAAACAGACCCTTTTAATATTCACTTTTTCGATGACATCGGTTTAAACAAAAAACTTCAAAAAAAAAACTATAGTCTTGAAGAAACAGTTTTATTTTTACAACATACTAGAATTGTAAAAAGAAAAAGAATTGATTTAGCCATTGATTTTGTTTTTAAAATTGCTTGCTGTTTGCAAGAAGATGAAATTAATAAAGCCATTGTACTCCTTATTAGTGGGCATTCTGGAGATGAAGATGATGAGTATGTAAAGTTTTTAAAACAACATTATCAAAAAAGACAAAAAGAACATGCCTTTCTTAAACTGCCTGTGATTTTAAATTTTGCTGAAAAATTTATTTTGCCAACAAGAGAAATTATTGTTGATAGAAAATTTTATTGTTTTAAAGACATTCCCGCCATTGTTGCCAAATATGGTGGGATTGGGACTTACTTTAGTGAAGTGGAGGGTTTTGGTAACAATTTATTTGAAATGGTCAGCATGGGAATGCCTGTAGTTATTAATGAATATTCTGTCTACAAAAAAGATATTAAAAAATTAGGGTTTGATTTTATTTCTGTAAACAATGGAATCATAACAGATGCTTTTATTAAACAAGCTTATTCTTTAATAAAAGATCCACAAAAAGCCAAAAAAATGATTCTCCATAATCTAAAAGTTTTAGAAAAAAAACTTAATCATAAAGTTATGGCAAAAAAATTGTGTCCTATTATCATTAATACTTTAAACTATTTGTAATCGATGACTTCAAAACAAAAAATTAAAAACCTCTTAAAACAAGTTTACCCAAAAGCCAACCCTGACTTACTTTATCAAGAAATTAATTCCCTAATTCAAAAAACAAAAAAAACAACGACCTTATCAAAAGAATGGGATCAATCAACGATTGCTCTTATCTGTTATGCTGATATACTCAAAGAAAAAAAAGAAAAACCCATTAAAACACTTCACCAATTTTTACTCACAAAAGTTAAAGAAACAATTAATCTTGTTCATCTTCTCCCTTTTTTTCCTTATTCATCCGATGACGGCTTTTCTGTCATTGATTATCAACAAGTAGATCCTTTTATTGGTAGTTGGAATGAAATCAAATCCTTTTCCAAAGACTTTAATTTAATTTTTGATGCTGTTATCAATCACATCTCTTCAAAAAGCAACTGGTTTCAAAGTTATTTAGAAGGGAATAAAAGCTATGAAAACTATTTTATCAAACAAGATCCTAAAACTAATTTATCTAAAGTGATCCGTCCAAGAAACTTACCATTATTAACCCCTTATAAAAACAAGCAAAACAAAATTCTTCATATTTGGACTACTTTTAGTGAAGATCAAGTAGATCTTAATTTTAAAAATCCAAAAGTTTTAATAGCTATTTTAAAGGTTCTTCTTTTTTATGCTTTAAATGGAGCCAGCTATATCAGACTCGATGCTATTGGTTTTTTATGGAAAGAATTAGGAAGCACTTGTATCCATTTAAAACAAACACACTTTATTGTCAAACTCATCCGTCTTGTTTTAGATGAAACCTATCAAAACGTTAAACTTTTATCAGAAACCAACGTGCCTCATGAAGAAAATATTTCTTATTTTGGAAACAACGGAGATGAAGCCCAAATGGTTTATCAGTTTCCGCTTCCTCCTTTAACGGCTTACACACTGCTTACAGAAGATGCTTCTATTCTTACAAAATGGGCAAAAACACTCCCAAGGCTTTCTGAAAAAACAACTTTTTTTAACTTTCTAGCTTCTCATGATGGTATCGGTATGATGCCCACTCAATCCCTCCTAAGTCAAAACCAACAACAAATAATGATCAAGCATTGTTTAGAGAATAAAGGACAAATTTCTTACAAAAAAAACTCTAATAACCATCTATCTGTTTATGAGCTCAATATTAATTATTTAGATTTTATCACTCAAAAAAAAGATTCTCAAGACATCTCAGTCAAAAAATTTCTTTTAGCTCATTCTATTCTAATGGGCATGCCTGGGATTCCCGCTGTTTATTTTCATAGCTTTTTTGGCTCTCAAAATGATCTTAAAGGAGTGAAACAAACAAAGCAAAAAAGAAGTATTAATCGAGAAAAATTATTCCTCAAAAAACTTAAAAAAGAACTTGCAAATAAAAACCATATCCGTTACCATGTCTATTCAGCTCTCTGTGATTTAATTTTAGTTAGAAAACAATATCCTTGTTTTCACCCAAATAGTTTTTTTAAAGCTCATTCTTCTTCTTTTAAAGAACTTTTTATTATTGAAAGAAAAGAAAAAAATTCCCAATTGATCATGATTCATAATACTTCTAAAAAACTTATTTCTTTTCCATTAAGCTCCTTTTCAAAAAAAATCTTCAAAAAAAAAACTGATTTTATAGATATCGTAACAAAAGAGTATTTTTCAAAAAATTTCAATATCAAGCTCATTCCTTATTCTTTTTATTGGCTAAACCCTAAATAAAATCTTAATTTCAAAAAACATAAAATGATGTTATTTTTTAAGTATTAATTATGAAAATCGATTCTTTTTATCCTTTTCCTTTTATTCTTATTGGGATGGCTGGTTGTGGCAAGTCATCTATTGGTCAATATTTATCTAAAACAAAATCTTTTGTTGATTTAGATCAATATATTGAAAAAAAATTTTCTCTTTCCTTAGAAAAAATTCTAAAAACACATGGAAACAACAAATTCATTAAAATCGAACAAGAAATTATTAAGGAGATAGCAACTGAAAAAAATTTAAAAAAAGAAATTATTGCCACAGGAGGCAGTTGCTGCTACGCTCAAGAAGAGCTGAAAAATTTAAAAGGAACTATTTTTTATTTGCAAACTTCCTGGGAAAATATTCAAAAAAATATTAAAAAATCAATGAATCGAGGTTTGATTATTTTTGAAGAAACTATTGAAGAAGAATTTGAAAAAAGAATTCTTTTATACAAATCTTTATCCCACATTACCATTAACTGCTTAAATAAAAATATAAGACAACTAGCAGACGAAATTCTTTCTTACTCTAAAACCAGCCAACAAATAATTAATAACTAACCCTATGAGCACAACTTATCTTAAAAATAAAAGTGATTACGAAAAACTTCTTATTTCTAGTCAGAAAAAAAAAGTCTTTCTTTTAAAGCACTCAACTCAATGTGATATTTCAGCAAACGCTATCCAAGTTTATAATCGTTTTAAAGAGGAACAAAAAGATTTTAATTTTTGGATTATTTTAGTCATTAAAAACAGAAATTTATCTCAATATATTGCAAAAGAAAATGAAGTCATTCACAAGTCCCCTCAAGTGCTTCTCTTTTTAAATAAAAAAGTTGTTTGGAATGCGTCTCACTTTCAAATTACTAGTGAGAACCTTAAAAAGTCTTTATTAATTAAACAGCTTTAGTTATTTTCTTCTAGTCGTTTATAAATTAAATAACAAGTTTTTTTAACCATATCAAAAACACGATCAAATCCATCAGAACCACCATAATAAGGATCCGGCACATCTTGGCTATCAGCTTCTAAATCAAAACTTCTAAAAAGAAAAACCTTTTTATGTAAAAAAGTAGGTAAAAGATTTTTAATATCTTGGTAATTAATTTGATCCATCGCTAAAATAATATCAAAATTTTCTCCATCTTGTAAAGAAAATTGTTTTACTCTATGGGTCATAGGAATCTTATTTTTTTCAGCTGTTAATCTTGTTCTAGGATCACAATCAGCTCCAATATGCCATCCCCCTGTACCCGAAGAAGCCACCAAATAACGATCTGATTTATTTTCTTTAACAAGTAAATCTCTAAAAACAGCTTCCGCTAAAGGAGAACGACAAATATTTCCCAAACAAACAAACATAATTTTCTTCATTATTTTTCTTTTTAACAAAAAATCACTATTAAAAACTGGTTAATATTATAATTTAATTTCTAACTTAAATAAAGGAATTCTTTACTTTAAATTAACTATAATGCCTTATTTAAAAAATATAACAAAATGCATTGGAAAAACACCTTTAATTGAAATCCATCACTGTTTCAAAACCAATAATACTATTTTAGCCAAATTAGAAAATATCAATCCTCTTAAATCAATTAAAGATCGTTCTGCTTTATATATGATACAAGAAGCTGAAAAAAAAAAATTCATAAAAGCTGGCAGTACTATTTTAGAAGCCACAAGTGGCAACACAGGGATTGCTTTAAGTTATCTTTCACGCCTTAAAGGATATAAAGTCATTCTAGCAATGCCAGAAAAAACATCTTTTAAAAATGAAAAATTATTTCGTCTTTTAGGTGCTGAAATCCTCCTTACTCCATCAGAAGAAGGCATGAGTGGAGCTATCAAAAAAGTAAAAGATTTATCTCAAAACAAAGGTTTTTTTTGGATCAATCAATTTAAAAACAAAGCTAATGTAAAAGCTCATTATGAAACAACCGGGCCTGAAATTTGGGAAGATACTAAGGGAAACATTGATCTCATGTTTATAGGAGTTGGGACAGGAGGTACTATTATGGGAGTGGGTAATTACTTAAAAAAACAAAACAAAAATATTAAAATTATCGCTGTAGAACCCAAAGAATCAGCTGTTTTAAGCGGTAATAAAGCAGGATTTCATTTTATTAATGGTATTGGGGCAGGGTTTATTCCTGATAATTATGATACAAAAATTGTTGATGATATTATAGCGGTTTCTAGTGAACAAGCTTTAATGATGACTAAAAAACTTATTTTAAAAGAAGGAATTTTAGGCGGTGTGTCTTCAGGAGCTAGTCTTTTAGCGATTAAAAATTATGTTGAACGGTATCAAATTTCAAATAAAAAAATTGGTTTTTTTATTTGCGATTCTGGAGAACGTTATCAAAATGATTTATTAAAAATAAATGAAGAATTAAATTGATTTAAAGAAGATCTTTAATGGCTTCTTTTTCTTCTAAAAGTTCATCTAAAGTAATCGTGAGTTTTTCTTTAGAAAATGCATTGTGTTCAAGATCACTAACGATTTTCCATTTTTGCCCATTTATTTGAACGGGATAACTAAACATAAGTCCTTTCGGAACACCATAACTACCATCAGACGAAACAGCTACTGAAAAATATTGTCCTTTAAGGGTAGGATGAGAAAGTGATTTTACTGTTTCAATGATCGCATTAGCAGCAGAAGCTGCCGAAGACAAACCTCTTGCTTTAATAATTTCAGCTCCTCTTTTTTGTACCGAAGCAATAAAATTATTTTGAAACCAACTTTCATCATCAATCACATCTAAAGCTTTCTTATTATTAATTAAAGCGTTATAAAAATCAGGGTATTGAGTCGCCGAATGATTTCCCCAAATAGCAACATTTTTAACTTGATTTACGTGAACACCTGCTCTTTGAGCCAATTGGCACATTCCTCTTTTTTGATCAAGCATTGTCATTGCAAAGAAATTTTCTTGAGGAATTCGCTTGCAATTAGCTTTTGCAATCAATGCATTGGTATTACAAGGATTACCCACAACCACCACTTTACAGTTTTCATTTGCAAACTGATCAATCGCTTGTCCTTGTTTGGTAAAAATACCTCCATTAATCTTTAAAAGATCTTTTCTTTCCATCCCTGCTTTCCTTGGAACAGACCCAACTAACAAAGCCCAATCAACTTCTTTAAAGACTTCATCAATATTAGAAGTAGTCATTACCGACTCTAATCTAGGAAAAGCACAATCATTAAGCTCCATTTCGATACCTTTTAAAGCAGGTATCGCTGGTTCAAGTTCTAAAAGTTGCAAACGAATAGCGACATTTTCATTAAAAATCTTCTCACAAGCAAGCCGAAACAGTAAAGAATATCCAATTTGTCCAGCTGCTCCTGTAATCGCAATTTTAATTATTTTTTTACTCAATTCCAATCCAAGTATCATTATAGTCTTTTTTTTTAAAAAAAAACAAATATTTATAAAAAACAAAATGAATAAATGCTAAAATTTATTTGTAAATGATTCTTTTTATTAGTAGTCTATTAATTATCGCTTTGTCCTTATTCCTTTTTCCAAAAATTATTGTTAGCAAATTTCACTTAGAAAAAATACAAGACAAAATAACTCCCTATAAAAAAACTTTTTCTTTAATCACTCTAATTACTGCCATTTTTTCTTTGCTTAAATTAATCCCTTTTTTAACTCAAAATAGTGTCCAAATTTTTAGTGGAATTATCGGCTTTTTAGCTCTTTTTATCAGTCTTATCATCTTTGAAGACTTCTTTATCAAAGCTAAAAATCCTACTTTAAATAAAATTGGATTAATGACAAAAAATATCACTAAATTTATTAATCATGACAAAAGAGCACAATTCTTTTTCTCTACTTTCCTTCTCATCGCTTTAATGGGCTTATTAATTGCTTTAGTTGGCTAAATACAATGACTATCATTTACTTGTAAAAAAACCAACATGATTAAAAGACAAATACCCAAAAAAGCAACCATCGATCTTACTCCCATGGTTGATATCGTTTTTCTACTTATTATCTTCTTTATGACTTCAAGTACTTTAGTTAAAAAAAGTGCTATAAAAATCGATCTCCCTAAAGCAAGTAGTGGTAGTAGCGAAAAAGAACAACCTCTTACTCTTTTAATTAGCAAAGATAGCAAAATCCACTTTGATAACCAAGAAATCCAAGAAGAAAATTTACAAGATTTTTTAAAAAATAAAATTAGTAATCCACAAAATGAAACCATTACCATTAAAGGAGATAAACAAGTTCCTTACGAAAAAATAATCAAAGTCATGGGTATTGTAAAAAACATAGGAATAAAAAGCATCTTATTATCAACAGAAAAACAATAATTATTTATTAACTATAACAAAAATGAAACAATCTAAAATTACACACACCCAGTTAATTTGGGGAAGTTTATTTTGTTTTTCTTTTTTATTAATTGCTTATTTTATACTACATTATAATACTTCTAAAGTCATTTTTTTAAAAGAAAAGAAAATCAAAGAAACGTTTCCTTTTGTTGTTGATTATAAAAAAATTAAACTCACTCCTCTTTTTAAACTTTCTATTGAAAATGTTATTTTATCTAATCAAAGTTTTTCTTTAAAAACATCTCACCTACTTCTTACCCCTCATTTGCTTTTAATATTTAAAAAAAAAAATCCAATAAAAAAAATTAAGTTTCATCAAGGAAGTATCACTCTTTATAGAAAAAATCAAGAAACAACCCAATTTTTTGATCTTCAAAAAATCATCCCCTTACTCTTTAAAAAACAAAATCATTCTTCTGATATTAAATGGAACCATCTCAATATTAAATTAAGTCATTTTTTAATTAAATCTGAAAAATTAACTTTAAACCCAAAATCAATTCATTTAAAACTTAAAAAGAATTCAAAGAAAATTAAAATTTTTACAAAAATTATTTTAAAAAATAAAACTTTATTTCAAATTTATTTTGCTTCAAATCTAAAAAAAAAAAAATCCAATGGAAAATTAAAAATTAAAAAAAAATACATTAGTTATTCTTATAAATTAACGGGTGATTTTTTAAGTGAAAAAGATTTTATTTTAAGCATCCATCCATCAAAAAAAAAAGAAAATTTAATTTCATTACGATATCAATATGATCAAAATACCTTTCAATTTCAAAGTACTTTATCAGCTTTACCAATTAACATACTTTTAAATCAAAGAAAAAATCAAGATTCATTTTTATCCAAAATAGAAAAAAAAATTCTAACCCCTTCTTTAAATAAAGGAAATTTCTTTATTTCAAAAACAAATGAAATTTCCTTAAAAAATTTAATTTTTCATATTTCTACCAAGAAAAATCTTTCAAAGAAAAAAAAAAATTGGGATTTTTCAATTGAAAATCGAAAAAATAGTTTTACTTTATTTAAAGGACAACTTCAAAATAACACTTTAAATAAATCAATTTCATTTTCTTATTTTAAAAAACAAAAACCCATCCTTAACGGCACTTTCAAAATAAAAGACTTTCAACACTTAGAAGGCAACTTATTTTTTAACAATTTTATTTTTAAAAAAAATAAAATTAATGGTCCTTTAAATTTCAAACTACTCTCTAAACAAATTAAAATTAAAATTAATAAAATTAAAATTAATCAAGCCATCTTTCAAGCTAATTGCCTCATTGACTTTCAAAATGAACAGTTTATCTTAATCAAAGGGGAAAACCACCAAAAGTCACTTTATTATAAATACTTTTATTCTTTAAAAGAAAAAAAACATACTTTAAACATTAAAACTAGAAGATATCCCCTTAAAGACCTTTCTTTTTTATTTAAAAACTCCAATTTAAAAGAAAATATTATCGACGGCAATCTGCATCTTATTTACAAAAATCAAAATGCAAATGGAAAGGTCAATCTTATTGCCCAAAATATTTTAACCGGAAATCAAAATCTTAATTTAAAAATACTCATTAATGAAAAAGGACTCTTCGTTCAAAATAGCTTAATCACCTACGAACAATTCATTTTTAAAAATATCAATTTATCTTATAAAAATAATGTTAATAACAATGCCCTTTTATTCTCCGCTAAGATTAATAACAAACCTTATCATTACACTGCCAAAAAACTTGAAAAAAGTAAAAATCACATCACTTTAAAATTTAACGAAGAAGATATCAAAGTTAATTATTATTTTCAAAAAAAAAAACTAACTTTAGCAGCCAACAATATTTTAGAACCTTTCTTAAAATCAAACCTTTCTTTTTTTGTTAATTATTCTTTTAAAACTTTTTTAGGAAAAGGATTTGTTTACTTGAGTCAAAAAAAAGAAAAAGAATTAAAACTCTTATTTAATATTGATAAAAAAAAAATTAAATTTAATTCATTAGTTTATAAAACTCCTTCTAATTACTTAAGTGGTTTTGGTGAAGCTTACATAGGAAAAAATTTTATTTATTCACTAAATCTAAAAAAAAAAAATCAGAAGGTTTTATTAAGCTTTATGGAAAAGTGTTAGGGTTGCGTTCAGAAAGTACCCTTATTGTTAAAAATATAGATTTAAGTGAGTGGTTTCCAAAAAGAAAGTATTATGTTAATGGAAAAATAAGAGCAAATCTTCGGCTTAGAGGTTCTTTATTAAGTCCAAATTTGACGATTAAGTGTTATGTTAAAGATTATAAAATTCTAAATCAAAAATATGATGTGTATGCTGAATTTTTACTATACGGAAAAAAAATGGCACTTGAATAAAATAGACTTTTTTAATATCAATAGAAAATTTATCAAAACCCCTAATATTTCAATTACTGAAAACAATCAACTAGGCCTCAATAATTTAAAAATTAAACTCCAAGACTTTCAATTAGTTGGCAAAATAAATGGTGATTTTTATTTCTCTTATAATCCAAATAATCAAAAAGGATTTGTTTCGTCTTCTGATTATTTTATTAATAAAAAAAATATAAAAAATTTCTATACTTTTTTTGAATTCAAAAAAGATCAATTTCTTTTGAATACTCCTAGTAAAAATGGATTGACAGGATCGGTCTTTTTAAATAAAGATAAAAAAATAAATCTTAAATATCAATATTATCAAGAGGAAAAATTTGTTACTACAGGAGATTATAAAAATAAAAATTGGAATATTGAAATATTATCCGATAGTTTTGAAACCAGTTATTTAAATTTCTTTTTGCCTATCTTTTATGATGAAAAGCCTCAAAAAAAATTATTTGTTTTTAAGAAAAAAGGTGAAGAAGATAAAAAAATTAATTTCTACTTAAAAATCAATATCGATCAATATGGCAAAACATTACTAAATAGTCGCTATTTAGGCGCAGGAAAAATAAGGCTTTATGGGACTTTAAGACCTTCTAATTATTATTTAGTGGATTTGACTTTGGAAAATAATGTTTTTTATATCGAACAATCAACTTTTCAATATGACAATGACAAAATATCAATTGAAGGAAATGCTTCAATAAAAGACCTTAAAACAGTTGAGGATATCAATATTTCAATTAAAACAGATGGAGAAAGAGGCATCCCTGTTAGGACTAAAATAGCTAATATCGATTTTGATGGACTGACGAAATTAAATCTTCTTATCAATGGAAGTGAAAAAAATCCTACTATAAAAGGAAATATTCATCTCTCTAAAAGTGAAATTATATTTAATTCTTTTTTGAATCAATATAATATTAATCGCTCCATTAGTAATGATTTTTTATATAAATCGGATTATGACTTAAAGATATCAACTGAAGAAAAAAATGTTAATTTTAAAAGTGTCATTTTAAACTTTCCTATAGAAAGAAATTCTTATTTAAATGTGAAAGGAAACTTTAAAAATTCAAACTACCAAATTAGTGGAAATGTTTTAGGTCGAGAAAATGCAGGGACCTATATTTATCAAGGAGTTGATTTTCAGCTTAAAAAAACTGAAATTATTTTTCCTGAAAAAAAAAACTCACTCGATCCTACTATCATTGTTACCGGCAAAACTAAAAAAAGAAATTTTGAAAACAAACAAATCGTTGAAATTTTTATAACAAGAATTTCTCCTTTTTCAAGTGACCATGTAACGTTTTATTCGATTCCTTCAAAAAGTAAAGATGAAATTCAAATTCTCCTAGGCCTCAAAAAAGATAATTCTAACCCTGAAAGTTCTTACCAAAATTTTTTTGTAAATCAAGCTTCTAAAACAATCTTTGCTAATCTTGTTTTGCAACCAATCGAGCAATCCATAAGAAAAGCTTTTAACTTAGATTTTTTGAATATTGATAGTGATATTCACCGAATCATTGAAAACCCTAAAAATACCCTTGATGGAACTAATGCCCTTAATGCTAATTTATCTTTTGGAAAATATATTGGTTATGATTTACTCCTTAAAATTGATGCTGATTTACAGTTTAATGATACTATTAGCTTACTTTCAAATACTGTTTTTGGCTTTGAATACAATTTATTTGACTATTTTATTTTAGAAGGTTCTTTCCCAATTATCCAAAACACACAAGAAAGCACTATTCAAGTCAATAAAATATGGCAATTTTAGTCTAAATTAACTTATAATTAAGCTCATTTTTATGAAAAACAAAAAAATAAATTTTTTTACTACCGTTATTATTATACCTATCTTAATTTTAATAAAGGTTTCTTACCCTCAAATTGATTACAATGGGAGACTTTTAAATAAAATCATCATTGAAGGCAACGTGAGCTTAAAAAATAATGCTATAAAAATTTTTTTAAACTATATTAAAAAAAACAAGCCACTTCATGAAAGTTATCTTAGAAAAGATTTTAAAAATTTATACGAATCAGGTCTTTTTAAAAACATTACATTTGAACTCAAAGAAAGTAAAGAAGGTCAATTAAACCTCATTATTAAAGTTGAAGAGCTCCCCAAGGTAACTAAAATTAGCTTTGCAGGTAATCGGAAAATAACCACAGAAGAAATTTTAGAAAGTTTGCCTATTCAACAAAATGATTATTATTCAGATAATCAACTTAATAATGCTATTTTACATATCAAAAATTTATATAGAAAAGAAGGATATCTTACAACTAAAGTAAAAGTAGAAAAGAGAAAAAATAATCTAAAAAACACGATGAGTCTTTTTTTTGATATTAAAGAAGGAACTGAAATTTTAGTTGGAAAGGTCACCATTCATGGAAATAAAGAAATAAAGCGAGGAATCATTTTAGGGGTACTGGAAACCAAAAAAGATGAATGGTATAGCGAAGGTAAATATGATGAAATTATTTTCGAAGAAGATAAAAAAAGAATCATTCAGCTTTATAAAAAAAATGGATTTATTAATACCAAAATTAGTGATATCAAAACGACTTATCGATGGAAAAACCCAAAAACTAAAAAGTCTAGATTTATTTATATTGATATTTTTCTTGAAGAAGGAAAACAGCACTTCTTTGGAGATGTGAAGGTAAAAGGCAATCGTCTTTTTTCTTTTAAAGAAATTAGAAAATTGTTTAGACGCTCCAAAGGAAAAATTTTTAACGAAGAAATTCATCAACAAGACATTCAAAATATTGTATCAAAATACCACCAAAGTGGCTATATTTTTGCTAGAGTAACCCCTATAGAAAATGTTAATAATGAAACAAAAGAAATTCATTATATTTTTGATATTTATGAAGGAGAAGTCGCTCATATAGAAAGCATTTTTATTTCTGGTAATGAAAAAACCAAAAGGCATGTGATTAAAAGAGAACTAGAAGTTAAAGAAGGAGAACTTTTTAATGCTTATAAAATAAGACGTTCCATTGAAAAACTGATGAATCTTCAATTTTTCAAAAGCGTCATTCCAGAGCCAAAGGCTGGTTCTATTGAAGGACTGATGAATATTAATTTTCAAATCGAAGAACAATTAACGGCTCTAATTTCTGGGGGAGCTGGTCTTGGTACTCAAACAGGTTTTAGCTTACAAGCACAAGCAAGAGAAAATAATTTTCTAGGAAACGGGCAAACCGTAGGGACCAAAGTTGAATACGGACAAAGAAGAAAAACTGTTTCCTTTAGCTTTATTGAACCATGGTTTTTAGGGATTTCAACTTCTTTAGGATCTAGCATTCAATTTTCTAGAGATACCCTTTTCTATCAAGCTGATCAAAGAGCCATCAATGACGATGGTAGTACTAATGACACTTCTTTTTTCTTTTTGCCTAATGGGGAAGAGAAAACTGCTCAAGAAATTGATTATACACGAGATGTTTTTATTTGGACACTTTCATCAACTCAACGATTTTTAAACTGGTATCGAAATACAGCTAAATTTTCTATAGAATTAGAAAAAAATTATTTGCTAGATGAAGCTGATGGATTCGCTGGTGAACAATTTAGTCAAGAATCAATTTATAATTTAAATACTCATCGATTTTCTGAACCTCCTCCTATGGAAGAAGATTTCAAACCCATTCTTACTATAGGAGAGGTTATCACTAAAGATACAAGAGATAATTGGCTCAATGCAACTAGAGGTTCTCATATTTCTTTAGAAGCAAACTATACATTTGGTCAATATTCATTAACAAAGTGGAATTTTCAATTTTCAAAATACATTAAATTTTTAGGTCCTTTAGTAGGCGTTTATTCTGCTAATTTATCGACATTAGGAAATGCTATTAATGGAAAGTTTAACTACACAACAAGACTGTATTACCGATTTTATCGAGAAGAAATACGAGGTTGGGAGTCTTTTCATATTGGAAAATTTAGAAATGAACTTACTGCTAAAAATTTAATTAATAATGCTAATATTGTTGGTAAAGCAAAAATTAGACATTCTTTTGAAATTCGCTTTCCAATTGTGAGTTCTATTCTTTGGGGAGTTTTTTTTGTAGATGCAGGAAACTTATCAGATGATTTTTTAGGTTTCTCTCTAGATAAAAATAATTTTTTACTTAATTACTGGGAATATATGTATGACTTTGGTCTTGGGGTTAGGCTCCAAATAGCTCAACTACCTATTAGATTATTTTGGTCTTGGCGATTTATCAATGATAAAAAATCAAATGAGTGGTATTTCTATAATCACAATGAAAAATTATTTTCAACAGATTTTCCACAGCCTAATTTTGTATTAACCATTGCCGGTTTTTTTTAAAATTAACAATAAAGGAGTAAATATATGAAAAAAATTATTATTATTTTACTAGTTTTAGCTTTAATACCCTCAAAAGAAGTATTATCCGCTCAAAATAAAATTACAAAAATAGCTTGTATTGATGTACAACGTATTATTGATAAAGTTTCTTCAGATAGACTATTAAAACAAGTCTTATCTAAAAAAAAAGATACCTTTATCAAAGGAACCGAAGGTATTTCTAAGGAAATTCAAAAATTAAAAGCCATTTTAATAACCGAAACTCAAAAATTAAGTGAAAAAAGAAAATTTGAAATTAAAAAAGAAATTATTGAAAGAGAAGAAGAATTAAGAGAAATGCTAAATAAACAAAGAAAATCTATTAATTCTTTAGAAAGAAGACTTTCAGTAGATATTATTCGCAATTTATACACCGTTGTAAAAAGAATTGCTATTAGGAATGGCTTTTCTATTGTGATTGAAAAAGGCACTGTTGTGATTTATGCAGACTCAAATTCAGACATCACTAAAGATGTTTTATTAGAGTTAGAAAAACAAAAAGAAAAACTCTCTCGTTAACAATTTTTTTTTAAAATGACCCCTATCAAAAAAATCATTGAGATTCTAAAAATAAAAGAATCTATAGGTAATATTGAAAAAAAAATTATTGGTATTTCTGATATTAAAGATATTAAAAAAAATACGATTGTTTATGTTCGAAAAGAATTAACAAAAGCAATAACAAATAAAGGAGATTGTTTTCTTATTTCTAAAAAAGCTAAAGAAAACCTTCAAGTTGAAAAAAACAAAACTTACTTAGTAGCTTCAGAAGCAGAAAAATCATTTATCAAACTATTAGATTTTTTTAATCCTTATAAAAACAAAACTAATTATAAAGCACTAAACTCAAAAAATGGTCTTTTAATAGGCCCCAATGTTATTTGTGGAGAAAATGTTACTTTTAAAAAAAATATTCACTTGATGGGCAATAATTTTATTGGACACAAGTGTACAATTGGAAATAATGTAACGCTTCATCCAGGAGTGATTGTTTATGATGATTGCATCATTGGTAATGATGTCACCATTTATGCCAATAGTGTGATTGGAAAAGATGGTTTTGGGTATGAGTTTTTAGGCGATAAATGGACTAAAATCCCTCAGATTGGTAATGTCATTATTGAAGACAACGTAGAAATAGGATCCAACACTTGTGTTGATCGTTCAACGATAGGCAGTACTTTAATTAAAGAAGGAACTAAAATTGATAATTTAGTTCAAATAGCGCATAATGTTAAAATTGGAAGAGACACGATTATCGCTGGACAAACTGGTATTGCAGGGAGTGCTCAAATAGGAAACAATGTTATTTTAGCTGGAAACTCAAAAATAGCAGATCATTGTGTTTTAGAAGATCATATTACAGTTGGTATTGGGGGGACATCGTACAGCAAATCAAAGTTTAAAGCCAATACAAAATGGCTGGGTGTTCCTTTAAGACCTATGAGAGCTCAATTACGGATTGATAATCTTTTAACAAGATTTTTAAAAAAATAAAAAGCGAGTATTTTTATGAAAGAAGAAAATAAACAAGAAAAACTTATTTTAGATATTAATGAAATTAAAAAATTCCTTCCTCATCGTTACCCTTTTCTTATGGTAGATCGAGTTGTTAAAATAACAGATAATTCTATAGAAGCGATTAAAAATATTTCAATTAATGAAAATTATTTTCAAGGCCATTATCCTGATTTTCCTATTATGCCTGGCGTCTTACAAATAGAAGCCATCGCTCAAGTTGGTGGCATTTTAGCTTTGAGGAAAAATAATAAAAATCTATCTAAAAAAGCTATTTATTTTATGGGAATAGATAAAGTTAGGTTTAAATCTCCCGTTGTTCCAGGAGATCAACTCATTATTAAAGTAGAAATCATCAACCTAAGCCAATCAAGACTTGTTTTTTCTGGGAAAACCTACGTCAAAGATAAAGTAGCTTGTCAAGTCGATAAAATAATGGCTCTTGCTAAGTAATGAATCAAAAAAATCCTAAGCAAAAATTAAAAAATATAGCTCTACCTAAAAGAATTTTGATTTCTACTAATGAAATTTCTGCTGATGAAAATGCAGCTAATTTAGTGCGTTATATAAAAAAAAATTACAATAATACTTTTTTGTTTGCTGCCATTGGAGGAGATGCTTTAAAAAAAGAAAATGTTGATATTATTTTCGATATTTCTACAACCAATACTGTTGGAATTATTGAAGGAATTCCTTCTTTAATTCATGATTTTTTTTTTCTTAATCGATTAAAACAATATCTTAAAAAAAATCATTTTGATATTGTTTTATGTGTTGATGGACAAGGTAAAAACATCCCAATTGGAAAGATCGCTAAGAAAAAAAAAATAAAAACTGCCTATTATTTTCCACCTCCTATTTTTATTTGGGGAACATGGTATAAAAAACAAATAAAAAAATATTTTGATTTTGTTTTTTGTCCTTTTAAAGACAACGTCAGTCTTTACAAAGAAGAAGGAATTAATTCTCATTTAGTGGGACATCCTTTTTCAATTATTAAACAATCAAACAATCATCAACAAAAAAACATTTTACTTAAAAAATTGGAGATTCCTTCTCAATCTAAAGTGATTGCAATTTTTCCTGGCAGTCGCTATCAAGAAATTAATACTCTAACTCCTATTTTTCTAAAAGCAGCGAAATCTTTTAAAAAAGCTTACCCCAATACTTTTTTTATTATTGCTTGCTCTCACACAAAATTTGAAAAGAAGATTAAACAGTATCAAAAAGAAATCTTTAATACTTTTCTTTTAAAAGAATCTGCTAAAAAAACCCTTGGAATCAGTGATTTTGCTTGGATGTCTTCTGGCACAGCGACTTTACTCGCTTCTTTTTTATCGGTGCCTCATGCGATCTGTTATAAAATTTCATTTTTATCTTATATTATTTTAAAAAAATTAAACCGACATCCCTTTATTGGCATTTTAAACATTCTCTCTAAAAAAATGATTTGCCAAGAATTTACCAATAAAGCCCTAAATGAAAATAATCTCATCGAATACACAAAGTCTATTCTTTTTAATAAAAAAAAATACCAACACCTAACTCAAAATCTTAATAAAGCTTGCTTGCCATTAAAAAAAAAAGATCCTTTTGAACCTATTGTTAAAGGGCTTTTAAAACTTTCTAAAAACTAAAACAATAAAGCCCCTTGATTTTATTTGATAGAAGTTGTTTAAGAGTTTATAATAACTTCAATTTTTTAAGAAAAATCAAAACACTTTTCTAAGATGAGACCTGAAAAAATAAGAAATTTTTGTATTGTAGCCCATATTGATCACGGAAAATCAACCCTCTCTGATCGCCTTATTGAAGCCACCAATGCTATAGACAAAAGAAAAATGAGTGATCAAATCCTTGATTCTCTTGATATTGAAAAAGAACGAGGGATTACGGTTAAAAGTGCTGTTATTTCTTTAAAATATCGTGCCAAAAACGAAGAAGAGTATTTACTCAATCTCATCGATACCCCAGGTCATGTTGATTTTACTTATGAAGTGAGTCGATCACTTGCAGCTTGCGAAGGAGCTATTCTTATTATTGATGGCAGTCAAGGAATTGAAGCTCAAACATTAAGCAATTTTTATCTAGCTTTTGAAGCCAATCTAACAATTTTACCCGTCATTAACAAAATTGATTTGCCTGCTGCTAACATTGAAAAAACAAGTGAAGAAATTGAAAAAGAACTCGATTTAGACACAGACAACATTATTAAAATTTCTGCTAAAAATAATATTGGTGTCGAGGACGTGCTTGAAGGCATTATTAGCATCATCCCCCCTCCTTTAAAAAATACTGCTGCTACTTCAACTAAGGCCTTGGTGTTTGATTCTTTTTTTGATAAATATCGAGGAGCTATTATTTGTACTAGGGTTTTTGAAGGTGAAATCAAAACAAACTCTCAAATGAAACTTTTCTTTGCTAATAAAGAATACCAGGTCGAAGAAGTCGGCTATTTAGGTCTGGAAAGAAAAAAAAGAGACTCTTTAAAAACAGGAGAAGTCGGTTACGTCATCTTAGGAGCTAAATCTGTTTCAGAAATTAAAACAGGTGACACGCTAACCAATGCTAAAAACCCTTGTGAAAAACCTTTAGAAGGTTACAAAGAAATTAAATCAATGGTTTTTGCAGGAATCTATCCTATTGATTCCAATAAATATCAAGAATTAAAAGATGCTATGGAAAAATTAGTTTTAAATGATGGGGCTTTAAAGTATGAAAAAGATAATTCACTTGCTTTAGGTTTTGGTTTTAGGTGTGGTTTTTTAGGACTGCTTCATATGGAAATCGTACAAGAAAGACTCAGCCAAGAATTTAACATGGAAGTCATTATTACCGCTCCTAGTGTCCTTTATCAAGTCACTTTAAGCAAAAAAAATAATAAAGAAGCAAAAACAATTTCAATTGATAACCCTTCAAAATTTCCTGAACCCAATTTGATTGAAAGTATTAAAGAACCTCACATTAAAGCTTCTATTGTTACCCCTTCAAAATATTTAGGGGGAATTTTAAAATTGATCCAAGAAAGAAGAGGAACACAACTCAACTTACGTTACCTTAATGAAAAAAGAGTCGAGGGTATTTTTGAACTTCCTCTTGGAGAAATTGTGTTTGATTTTTACGATAAATTAAAATCAATTACCAAAGGCTATGCTTCATTTGATTATGAACTCATCGACTACAGACCTGCTGATATTTGTAAAATTGATATTTTAATTAATAAAGAAGTTGTCGATGCTTTTAGCTTTCTAATCCATCAAGAGAAAGCAAGAGAAAGAGGCCTTGGTATTTTAAAAAAATTATTAAATGAAATTCCAAGACAAATGTTTGCCATTCCTTTACAAGCTGCTATTGGCTCAACGATTATTGCAAGAGAAACTATCAAAGCTCTTAGAAAGGATGTCACAGCAAAATGTTATGGAGGTGATATTAGTCGTAAAAGAAAACTACTTGAAAAACAAAAAGAAGGTAAAAAACAAATGAAATCCGTAGGGAATGTTGATATTCACCAAAAAACATTTATTAATGTTTTAAAAACATAATGAAGCTATTTTTATCTTTTTTTTTCATTATTATTCATATTTGCTTTTCTCTCACAGGACGAGTCAAACCTCCTGCAGAAGTGATCGTTTTACAAGGAAAAGATAAAACAAATCGGACGCTTTGTTTTATTCAATTTGATTCTTTAAATTCAGATGAGACCTATGATGTTTTTCAAGACCGTATCCCCAAAGCCATCGCTCATCAACTCAAACAATATAAGCAGATTAATGTTCCCAAAAATGACATAAGCCCTATTTTTGAAAATTATAATCAATATGAAATCATTGATTTTTCAATTAAAAAAAAACCTCAAGAACATCTAAAATCATTATCCAATACCTTTAAAAAAAATAAAGAATTGGATGAAATGGCTTATTCTATCACCAATAAAAAAAAAGACATTGTTACTTATTATATAAAAAAAAAAAAATATGATTACATTGATGCTCATATTAATGACAATTTAACTCAATTTACAAACCAAGCACTCTACTCCATCAAAACTAATCATTTAGGTTTAAAATATTTTTTTATAAAAGATACTTCCAAAAAACAATTTTTAATTGAAGATAAATTATATCAACTTAAAAAAATTGCTATTGAAAAGTTTATTAAACAAATTAGCTCTGATTATTGCATTTATGGAAATTATAAAGCAGATTCTATTGGTGGTTTAGAACTTAATATTTTTCTTATTTACAAACATTCAAAAAAAATATCTCTAGTAACAAAGAAAAAAATTAAATCAAATCTTTTTTATGAATCTATAAAAGAAATCACATTAGAAATCTTATCTTTTATCCAAGAAAAACCTCTTGTTAATGTTAATTTATCAGTTACTTCTACCCCTCCAGGAGCGTATTTATATTTAAACCAAGTATTTATTGGGAAAACACCATTACATCTAACTAAAATTATTAAAGACAATTACGAATACAAAATTTGGCATCCAAATGCTGATTCTCCTAAAGTCGAAGCAGAATCTGTAAAAATTAACCCCAAAGAATCAAAATTAATGATTACAAAAAATAATCAAAAAAATCAAAACTTAACTTTGTCTTTAAATTAAAAAAAAATCAAGGCAAATTATCGATGACCGTTCGAAACACCAAAAAATCTGATTTTTACCTAAATACTCATTTAGTTAAAAAAAATACAAACACTTTTTCAACAAATTTAAAAAGTGGTAATTACTTTATTAAAGTTAAAGAAAAAATCTATTCACCAAGATGGTTTAAAGTAGATATTCATGAAAATCAACTGCTTTCTATTGATTTTAATTTAGAAACTAAAAAAAAAAACCCATGGCAAGATTTTTTTTTTAATTATTCAAGAAATAATAAAATATTTACTACTTTAGGTATGATTTCTTTTGGAGTTTTAATATTTTCATTTAGTCAAAGTTTAGAATTAGAAGATCAACTCCAGCCTTCTATAAAAAGCAACTATCAAAGTTCAACACCCTATTTCAACACACTTCAAGATCAATTAAACTTTTATCAACAGTTAAACTCAAGCTTAATTATAACTTCATTGGTTTCCTTCACCATAGCTACTTTATCTAAGGTTTTTAAGATTCAAAAAGATAATATCAAGATCGAAACAATTGAAAAACATCAAAAAGATGTTAATATTAAAATATTCCCTCAAACAATAAATTCATCTCCATAAGCTTTAAAAAAACTATGTTTAAAAACATTTTTAAAAAAAAAATTACTGAAAAAAAAAAATCAAATTACCCTTGGAAAAAAATTTTTCATTTCCAAAAAATAGATGAAAAAATTTTTTCTGAAATAGAAGAAAGCCTTATTCGAGCTGATTGTGATTTTAAAAGCTGTTCTTTTATACTAGATCATTTTAAAAATAAACTGAAAGAAAAAAAAACAAATGATAAAGATATTTTTTAAAACAATTTTAAAACAAACGATTCTTTCTTGTTTTAGTGAAGACAAGCCACTTACTTTAGAAGAAAACAAACTCAATGTTTTATTAATTAGTGGTATTAATGGTGTTGGTAAAACTACAAGTATTGCCAAAATAGCTCATTATTACCAAACAAAACAGGGTAAAAAAATTTCACTTGGAGCTGCTGATACCTTTCGAGCAGCTGCATTTGAACAATTAAATATCTGGGGGGAAAGACTCAGTGTCAATGTCTCTGGCAGTTCTCAAGCTAAAGACCCTTGTTCTGTTGCTTATGATGCTATCGAGTCAGCTCTTTCAAAAAAACATGATCTTTGCATTATTGATACAGCTGGCAGACTTGAAAACAAAAAACATTTAATGGAACAACTAACAAAAATGAAAAGAGTCATTTTGAAATTTGAAAATAAAGTTAATCTTATCAACCTCATTATTATTGACACTACTTTAGGAAAAAACTCTTTTGATCAAGTACAAATATTTAATGAAAAACTTAATTTAAATGGCATCATGATCACAAAACTTGATACCAATGCCAAAGGAGGTATTTTAATTTCTATAGCCAATACTTTTAAATTACCCATTTATTTTATTGGTAACGGGGAAAAATTAGAAAATTTCTCTCTTTTTAACAGTGAACAATACGTAAAATCCCTTTTATAACAATATGATAAAATCAGTTTTTATTTGTTTGTTTATAGGCGGAGGGATTGGAGCTTGTTTAAGATACCTAATTACTCATTTTGCCCAAAAATATTCAAGTATTACCTTCTTAGGAGTTTTATTATCAAATATTTTAGGTTGTTTTTTAATTGGGTTCCTGCTTCAACAAAACTTTATGAAAAATACCTATCAACATCATTTTTGGGTGACTGGATTACTGGGGGCTTTAACTACTTTTTCTAGTTTTTCTTATCAATCCTTACAATTTATGATGCTTAATATGTATGAAAAAGCTTTGTGGAATATTTTTTTAAACAATATTTTAGGATTAACATCAGCATTGATGGGGTATTGGCTAGGTCATAAAATTACAATTTTAATTGAAAAAACTACTTTCTTAAACTAAGAGAATCAAAGAATGCTTGAAGAAGAAAAATCAGAAATAGAAATCATCTCTAAAAAAATAAAAAACAATTTACAAGCTTTAAAATTAGAACAACTTAAAGAAAATTTAAACAATCTTAAAAAACAACAAACTAATCCTGAGTTTTATAAAAATTATGAAAAACTAAAAACCATTAATATTAAAATTAAAGAAATAGAAAAAATCATTCATCCTTGGATTGAAATAGAAAATAAAAAAGAAGATCTACAAGCACTTGTTGAAATGGCAATTGAAGAAGAAGATTTTTCTTTAAATAAAGAAATCAAAACGACCATTAAAAAAATTCGTCAAACGCTTGATAAATTGGAAATTATTCGAATCTTTAAAGACAAAGATGATTTTAGTAATACTTACCTTAGTATTCATTCTGGAGCAGGAGGCACAGAATCTTGTGATTGGTCTCTTATGCTTTATCGAATGTATCTAAGGTGGATCGAATCAATGGAATTTAAACATTCTATTGTTGACTATCAAAGTGGTGAAGAAGCAGGGATCAAATCTGTCACTATTTATGTAAAAGGAAATTATGCTCACGGGTATCTCAAAGCTGAAACAGGTGTTCATCGATTGGTTCGTATTTCTCCTTTTGATAGTGCCAAAAAAAGGCATACTTCTTTTTCGTCTGTTTTATTGACTCCTGAAATTAATGAAGATATTAATATTGACATTCAAGCGTCTGATATTAGAGTGGATACTTATCGAGCCGGTGGAGCCGGTGGTCAACATGTCAATAAAACAGACTCTGCTGTTAGAATCACCCATTTAAAAACTAATATCGTTACTTCTTGTCAAGCAGAACGAAGTCAGTTTCAAAACAAAGAAAGAGCTATGAAAATACTTAAAGCCAGAGTTTATGATTACTACAAACAACAAGAAAAAGAAAAAATTAAAAATAAAAGTGCTGAAAAAAAAAAAATTGAATGGGGTTCTCAAATTCGTTCTTATATTTTTCACCCTTATAACCTTGTTAAAGACCATAGAACCGGTTATGAAATTGGTAATATTCAAGCTGTTATGAACGGAGAAATAAGTGGTTTGATTAATGCTTGGTTACGGATTTAAAAAAAATGGATTCAAAAAAAATTATTGAAACTATAAAACGAGGGGCAGAAGAAATCATTTCAGAAGAAGAACTAACTAAAAAATTAAAACAAAATAAACCTTTAATTATAAAAGCTGGATTTGATCCCACAGCTCCTGACCTTCATTTAGGACACACTGTTTTACTTAGAAAAATGAAGCAATTTCAAGACTTGGGCCACCGAGTCGTTTTTTTAATTGGAGATTTCACAGCAATGATTGGAGATCCAAGTGGTAAATCAAAAATTAGAAAAAAACTTTTAAAACAAGATGTTGATAAAAATGCTAAAATTTATGCTTCTCAAATTAAAAAAATTCTTGATCAAACTAAAATAAGTGTTATTTTTAACAGTCAATGGCACCAAAATAGTCACTTAACCTCTTTTCTAGAGCTTTCTAGTCATTACACCGTTGCTCGTATTTTAGAAAGAAATGATTTTTCCAAACGTTTTAAAAATAATCAACCCATTTCTATCATTGAAATGCTTTATCCCTTAATCCAAGCTTGGGATTCTATTCATTTAAAAGCCGATGTCGAACTTGGCGGAACCGATCAAAAGTTTAATTTATTGGTCGGAAGGCAACTACAAAAAGAATATCAACAAAAACCTCAAATTATTATCACCGTACCTATTTTAGAAGGCTTAGATGGCGTAGAAAAAATGAGTAAATCTTTAGGTAATAGCATTGGTATTTTTGAAACGCCTAAAGAAATGTATGGCAAACTAATGTCAATTCCAGATACTCTTATCTTTCGCTATTTCGAACTTTTAACAGATGTAAGCTATAAAATAATAAACCATTATAAACAAAAAATAGACACAGGAGAAAACCCTAAAAATATTAAAATCATTTTAGCAAAAACAATCGTCTCCATGTATCACTCTAAAGAAAAAGCAGAAATAGCAGAAAAAGAATTTAAAACGATTTTTTCAAACAAAGGCCTCCCTAATGAAATTCCAACAATAAAAATAAATGAAAAAAAAATCAATATCATTTCTTTAATAGAAAAAACAAAAATTTATGAAAGCAAAAATCAAATTAGACGCCTAATAAAAGAAGGTGGCGTCTCAATTAACCAAGAAAAAATCCTAAATGAAATGACTCAAATTACCCTTGAAAAAGAATTAATTCTTAAAATAGGAAAAAGAAAGTTTTATAAAATAACGACTTAGTTTGAAAATGAAACTTCTTTTAAAAAACAACTCTTTCTTTTTTTTAGAAAAATCTTTATAAAATGCTTCCTTTGGTCTTAGCTTATTTTCTTTTTTTTCTACTAGCTCCCTTTATTTTATTCTTTTTAATCATCGCTTTTCTCTTTCAATTTATTTCTTATGAAAACTTTAAAGGAAAACTTGGCATCAGTATCCCTAAAAACTGCTATCCAAATAAGCCATCCATTTGGCTTCATTTTTCTTCCCTAGGAGAATATCAAACAAATCATTTTTTTTTAAAACAACTTGTTAAATCTCAAAGTACACTCCTAAAGAAAAATCAAAAAAAATTTCTTATTACTTATTTTAATCAAGACACTTCTAAAATCATTGAGCAAGATTGGCCTAATCTTCCTTCTTTATTTTTTCCTTTAGAAAATCCTTTTAGTTATCAAAAAATAATAAAAAAATTCAATATTAATAAAGTTATTTTTTTTGAAACAGAAATATGGCCTTTTTTTTTAATGATTCTTTTTAAAAAAAAAATACAAGCTTATCTTATTAATGGTTGTTTACAAAATAATAGTTTTATTCATTATCAAAAAATAAAAAAATTTATTTCTTTTTTATCTAAAGCTTATCAACATGTTTTTACTCAAGACTTCAATGAAAAAGAAAAATTTTTAAAAATAGGATTTTCGAAAAATCAAATTTCTGTCGGCCACAACTTAAAATACTTACAAGGTTTTTCAAAAGTTAAAAAAAAAACAGATTATAAAAAAAAACTTTCATTTCCAAAAAACTCTTTTATCATTACCTTAGGCTCCATTCACTTTAAAGAAGATATCCTTATATTAAAACAAATCCTCCCTCTTCTAAAAAACAACCCTCATTTTTACTTCATTTTAGCCCCAAGAGAAATCAAAAAAACAAAGCCCCTTTTCAAATTTCTTCAAAAAAACAATGTTAAATTTACTAAAAGAACAGAAAAAAAAAATCAAAAAAAAAAAAATCAACTATTGATTCTCAATACTTATGGCGAACTTGCCAGTATCTATTCTATTAGTGATCTAGTTATTATTGGGGGTTCGTTTATCCCTATAGGAGGGCACAATCCTTTAGAAGCTATTCATTACAATAAAAAAGTAATTGTAGGACCTTATATGAATCATTTTAAAAATATTATAAAAAATTTTAATTCCTATATAAGCACAAGCACTCTTAAAGATTTACCAAAGATCATTGATCAATCTATTAAAAAAAATAATAAAAAAGACTATGGAAAACAACTTCTTGAAAAAAAAAGAAAAGAAGCGATTTCTTTTGTAAAAAATGCCATAGAAAAAATAAATCATTAGAAATTTATTTAACTAAAAAAAAATCTAAAAAAACAATGCTATAATTTTCTCTAAAATAGGCGCTCGTAGCTCAGCTGGATAGAGCATCAGGTTGCGGTCCTGAAGGTCGGAAGTTCAAATCTTCTCGAGCGTGATTACATATTATTTTTATACTAATTGATTTAATCTTTGGCTATGCTCCCTTTATTCAATATTATTATATTTTCCCAATTCTTAATTTTTTTATATTTTATTTTTGATCTTCTTTTTTTCTCTTATATCGCTCCAACTACTTCTCAATATTATAAATTACTGATTTTAAACACATATAAAACAATCTCTAAAAATCATACCTCTCCTATTACTTTTACTACTTATCATGTGAAAAATAAAGATAGTTTTTGGAATATAGCCAAAAAAAAAGGTATTTTTATCGATTCCATCATTTCTCTTAATAATCCAGAAAAGGCCCATTTTATCCAAGTAAATAACAAACTTAAAATCCCTAACGTGGACGGAATCTGGCACGAAAAAGAAAATCTTTTAAAAGAAAATCTCAATTACCTCGCTTCTAATTACAAAATTTCTAAAAAAGTACTTGCTTATTTCAACCCTAATCATAATGACACAAATCAAATTTTCATTCCTAATGCTACCTTTTCACTTGCAGAAAGAAGTAAAAAACTAGGTTATCTTTTTTTAAAACCTATTTTTAATATAAGAATCACAAGTCATTGGGGAATACGAATTCATCCAATAACTAAAAAAAGAGATTTTCATTCGGGAGTAGATATTGCAGGGAACAAACACACGGTTGTTTACTCTTCAAAAGGAGGAACGGTTATTTTTGCTGGATATGCTTTTGGTTATGGCAACCTTGTTGTTATAAAACATGCCAATAATTATAAAACAAAATATGCTCATCTAAATTCTATTTTAGTAAGGACAGGTAAAAAAATTCCATCTCAATATCCTATAGGAAAAGTGGGGACAACAGGGAGGTCCACCGGCTACCATTTACATTTTGAAATTTTAAAAAAAGGAAAATCTATTAATCCACTTGAACTTACAGAACTTTATTAAATAATTTTTACGATGAAAACAAAAGCTTACTTTACTTGTTCAGAAAAGAAAACAGATGCCGAATATCAATTAAATGAAATTCGTTACTATAGTGATGAAAATACCCTTTTAGAAGTAACCTTAGACCCCAACTATCTTAAAAGTAAATCGCCAAAAAAATGGAAACAACTTTTTGACCATCGACTTAACTCGATTCAATTTCCATACAACTCTGGTGTTTGGAACAAAAAAGAATGGGTCCTTCCTGACATTTCTTTAAAAAATATCATTTCTCTAGGCGAAGGAAATACTCCTTTACTTGAGTCTAAAAAATTTACCCAAAAACTAGGCGTAAAAAGTCTTTGGATTAAACAATGCGGTATTAGCCACACAGGTTCTTTTAAAGACTTGGGAATGACCGTTCTTGTCAGTCAAGTGAATCAAATGATTGCAGAAGGTAAAAATATTAAAGCAATTGCTTGTGCTTCTACAGGAGATACTTCAGCAGCTTTATCTTCCTACGCTGCTTGGGCAGGAATTCCCTCGATTGTTTTTTTACCCAAAGACAAAATCTCTATTTCTCAATTAATTCAACCTATTTCAAATGCTTCTTTAGTTTTTAGTCTCGATACAGATTTTGATGGTTGTATGCAAGTGGTAAAAGAGATAACCACTCAAGAAGGTATTTATCTTGCTAATTCTATGAATTCTCTTCGTTTAGAAGGACAAAAAACAATTAGTATGGAAATTTGCCAACAACTTGGGTGGAAAGTACCTGATTGGATTATTATTCCAGGTGGAAATCTAGGAAACATTTCTGCTTTGGGAAAAGGGTTTAAAGAAATGAAATTGATGGGACTAATTAAAGATCTTCCTAGAATTGCTGTTGCACAAGCAAAAAATGCAAATCCTCTTTACCTCTCCTATAGTCAAAAAAAAGAATCTATCAAACCAATTCAAGCAAAAAAAACCCAAGCTTCTGCTATTCAAATAGGTAATCCAGTTTCAGCTAAAAAAGCCATTAAAGTTTTAAAAGAATTGAATGGAGTCGTAGAACAAGTCAGTGAAAAACAATTAGCCAATAGTGCTGCTATAGGCGACTTTCATGGGTTTTTTAATTGTCCCCAAACAGGTGTTGCTTTAGGAGCTTTTATTAACTTAATTGAAAAAAAAATTATTTCTAAAAAAGAAAAAATCGTTATTATCAGTACAGCTCACGGTCTTAAATTTTCAGAATTTAAAATTAATTATCACACAAACAATACAAAATCTTTTAAACCAAAGTTTGCTAATGAAATTATTAAGTTACCAAAAGATCTTGATTTAATTAAAAAAACACTTAAAAAAAAATTAAACCCATAAATCATTAAATCACCTAGTTTGACACCAATTTTTCTCTATAGTAAAATCAATATCGTTATATCAATTGATTATTGATCTACTTTATTATTTTTAAAATTTTCTATTTGTGAGTCTTTTTCGTTGATCTCAGTCCCTTGTTTTCTTGCCTTAGAATCAGAAGATATTTTTGAAGGACAAAGCTTTGGAATTCAAGGGGAAGCTTATGGGGAGCTCGTTTTTAATACAGGAATGACTGGGTATCAAGAAATTATTACAGACCCTTCTTATAAAAACCAAATTATTACTTTCTCTTACCCTGAAATAGGTAACTATGGTATCCATCTCCAAGATAATGAATCTAATCAAATTCATTGCTCTGGCATTGTTGTGAGACATTATAGTCATCAATATTCTCATCCTAAAGCAATTTCTTCTCTATCAGAATTTTTGATAAAAAATAAAATTTTAGCCATTCAAGGAATTGATACAAGAAAATTAATTAAAATCATTCGTAACAAAGGTTGTCAAAAAGCAATCCTAACAACTCACAGAGAGAAAAAAAATGACCTGATTAAAAAAGTAAAAAAATCACCTTCTATTATTAGCTTGGATCTTACAAAAAAAGTCGCTACAAAAAAAATTTATGAGTGGAAAGATAAATTTTTTAAAAAAAATAACATTAAATACACTATTGGCATTATTGATTACGGCCTTAAAACTAATATCTTACGTTTATTATCAAAAAGAAATTGTAAATTAATTGTCTTTCCTCCTGATGCTTCATTAAACAAAATTAAATCGTATCTTTTAGATGGGCTCTTGCTTTCTAATGGACCTGGGGATCCTTCTGTTGTTACCCATTCTATTAAAACAATTAAACAATTAATAGGTAAAATTCCTATTTTTGGTATTTGCTTTGGACATCAAGTCATCGGTCAAGCCTTGAATTTTAAAACTTATAAACTTAAATTTGGACATCGAGGTTGTAATCAACCTGTAAAAGACAAAAATTCTAAACAAATAAAAATCACTTCTCAAAATCATGGATTTGCAATTGATGAAAAGAAAAAAAATAAAAAAATATTTAACCATATTCATTTAAATGATTTTACTATTTCTGGTATTGATTTACCTAATAAATACCTTCACTCTGTTCAATACCATCCCGAAGCTTCCCCTGGTCCTCACGATGGAGAATCCTTTTTTGATCATTTTCTTTTTACCATAGATCATTTTAAAAATAATGCCTAAGCGAAAAGATTTTAAAAATATCCTTATTATTGGGGCAGGGCCTATTGTCATTGGCCAAGCCTGTGAATTCGATTATTCTGGCACACAAGCTTGCAAAGCTTTGAAAGAAGAAGGCTATAAAATCATTTTAATTAACTCTAACCCTGCAACAATCATGACCGACCCCAATATTGCTGATGTCACTTATATCGAACCTATTACACCTGAAAATATTAAAAAAATTATTGTTAAAGAAAAAGTTGAAGCTATCTTACCAACTATCGGAGGACAAGTCGCTCTTAATACAACTCTAAAAGTAGCAAAAGACGGAGATTTCTTAAAAAAACATAAAGTAAAGCTCATTGGTGCTAATCTAAAATCCATTGAAAAAGCAGAAAATAGAGAACTCTTTAAAAAAACAATGAAAAAAATAGGCATTCGAACCTGTTTTTCAAAATTAGTTAAAAATCTTAAAGAAAGCAGTAAAGTTATTGATAAAGTTAAATTTCCTCTTGTTATAAGGCCTTCTTACACCCTAGGGGGAACCGGCGGCTCAATTGTCTACAACCTAGAAGAATATAAAGTAATGATAGAGAAAGGCTTAAAACTTTCTATGACTCATGAAGTCATTGTAGAACAATCTATCATCGGATGGAAAGAATACGAACTAGAAGTAATGAAAGACTGTAAAGACAACGTTGTGATTATTTGTTCTATTGAAAACATTGATCCAGTAGGAATTCACACAGGAGATAGCATTACTGTTGCTCCTCAGCAAACATTAACCGATAAAGAATACCAAAATCTAAGAAATATGACCATAGATATTATACGAGAAATTGGGGTTTCAACAGGGGGAGCAAATGTACAATTTGCAGTCCATCCTGAAACAAGAGATATCATTGTCATTGAAATGAACCCTAGAGTTTCTCGTTCTTCAGCCTTAGCTTCAAAAGCAACTGGGTTTCCCATTGCAAAAATTGCTAGTAAATTAGCCATTGGTTACACCTTAGAAGAAATACCCAACGACATTACACAAACAACCCCTTCTTGTTTTGAACCTACCATTGATTATGTTGTCACTAAAATGCCTCAATTTGCTTTTGAAAAATTTCCTTCTGCTTCTGAAAATTTAAGCATTCAAATGAAATCAGTGGGTGAAACCATGGCCATCGGAAGAACTTTTAAAGAATCCTTTCAAAAAGCTTTTAGAGGGTTGCAAAAAGAAACTATCGGGTATGAAGGAGTAATTTTTTCTTATGAAAAAATTGATAAAATAAAAAATAAAAAAACAATCGAAACCATTTCTAAAGAAAACCAAGACTTAATGGAATCCTTACAAACAAAAATTATTGAAAATCATTATAAAAAAATCAACTACATTAAAGATTGTTTTTTTCTTGGCTTATCTGTGGATAAAGTTTATTCTTTATCAAAAATTGATCCTTGGTTTTTACATCAACTTAAAGATATTGTTACTATTGAAAAACAATTTTGGGGGAAAAAACTTCAAAACACAACCCCAAAAGAACTATTAACTCTCAAACAAAATGGCTTTTCTGATCCTCAATTAAGTTTCCTTTTTAAAACCAGTACGACTTTAGTTAAGGAAAAGAGAAACACTTTAAATATTAAACCTAGTTTTAAAATAGTAGATACCTGTGCAGGAGAGTTTTTGGCCAAAACTCCTTATTATTATTCCAATTATGATGAAGAAAATGACTATATTCCTTCAAAAAAAAAAGAAAAAATTATTATTTTAGGGAGTGGTCCCAACCAAATCGGACAAGGAATTGAATTTGATTATATGTGTGTTAAAGCCTCACTTGCTCTAAAAAAAATGAAATATGAGTCTATTATTATTAATTCTAATCCAGAGACCGTTTCAACAGATTATGATGTTTCCGATGCTCTTTTTTTTGATCCTCTTACTTATGAAGATGTTTTTGAAATCATTGATTTTATCAAACCAAAAGGAATTTTAATTCAATTTGGAGGTCAAGTCCCTCTTAATTTAAGTCAAAAATTAAATGATGCTGGCATCCCTATTTTAGGAACTCAATCAAAAAATATTTCTATGGCAGAAGATAGAAAAAAATTTAAGAAAATCTTAAATCAACTTCAATTTAAACAACCCACTAGTGCTATTATTTATTCTTTAAAAGAAGCTCTTGCTTTTTTAAAAAAAATTGATTTCCCTCTCCTTATTCGTCCTTCTTTTGTCTTAGGAGGCAGAGCAATGGAAATCGTTTATAATCAAACAGATTTTAATAAATACATTTTAAAAGCAATTAGACTTTTTCCTAATCAACCGATTTTAATTGATAAATATCTTGAAAATGCAATCGAATTAGATGTTGACGCTATTTGTGATGGACAAGAAACCGTCATTTGTGGCATTATGGAGCATATCGAAGAAGCAGGAATTCATTCTGGGGATTCAGCTTGCGTGCTACCTCCTTATTCTATTAGCCCACCCATTATTGAAAAAATTAAACAACAAACAAGTCAAATAGCAAAAAAAATTAATGTAAAAGGACTCATTAATATTCAATTTGCTCTCAAAGAAAACGAACTCTATATTTTAGAAGTTAACCCAAGGGGTTCTCGAACGATTCCTTTTGTTAGTAAAGCCACTGGTATTGATTGGGTTAATATAGCTACAAAAGTGATTTTAGAAAAAAGCATCAAAAAACTTAAAGTTCAAAAAAATTGTTGGGAAAAGCTTAATTACACTAATATTAAAGAAGTTATTTTTCCTTTTGACAAATTTCAAGAAGAAGACACTTTACTTGGACCCGAGATGAAATCTACAGGAGAAGTAATGGGTATCGGAAAAAATTTAGGGGAAGCTTATTATAAAGCTCAAGAAGCCATTTACCAAAACCTTCCTTTGAAAGGAAGCCTCTTAGTGACTGTAAAATCAAAAAATCATTTAGATATTATTCATTCTTGTCGGTCTCTTTATCAAGCAGATTTTAAAATTTATGCCACAGAGGGAACTGCCAATTTTTTAAAAGAACATCATATTGATAACCAATTTATTCATAAAATGGGCGAAGGAAGACCTGATATTAGAGACATTATTTTAAATAGTGAGATCAAACTTATTTTTAACATTCCCATAGGAAAAAAAGCTAAAAAAACAGATCGCTATATTCGTACTTTAGCTCAACAACATCGCATCCCTATTGTTACAACAATTTATGGAATAAAAGCAACAACAGAAGCTATTACCACAAAAAAAAAACGAGATTTTAATGTTCGTTCTATTCAAAAAGATATCTTTAAAAAAAAATGAAATTTAAAAAAGAAAAAAAAGAAGAATGTGGTATTTTTGGCATCAGTAACTCTAAAGAAGCTGTTTCATTAACTGTAATGGGGCTATTTGCTCTACAACACAGAGGTGAAGAAGCTTGTGGGATAACGTATTCTAATGAAAAAAAGATTATTTCTAAAAAAGGCAAAGGGCTAGTTAACGAAGTTTTTTCTAAAATTAAACTCAATGAATTAAAAGGAGAATTAGCCATTGGTCATAATCGATATTCAGTGACAGGAAGCTCAGCTTCAACGTTTAATATCCAACCTCTTGTAGCAGAACATATCAAAGGAAGTGTTGCTATTGCTCATAATGGCAACATTACTAATGCTAAAAAGCTTAAAATGAAATTAGAACAAAAAGGTTCGGTTTTTCAAACAGGAATGGATACAGAAATTTTTCTTCATTTAATTGTAACTTCACCTTTTAAATCGATTAAAGATTCTATTTTAGATGCGATTAAACAAGTAGAAGGTGCTTTTTGTTTACTAATCATGACAAAAAATACTCTTTATGCAACAAGAGATAAATATGGTTTACGGCCTTTATGTATTGGGAAGTTAAAAAATTCTTTTGTTATCTCTTCTGAAACGTGTGCATTAGACCTTATTGGAGCAAAGTACACAGGTCAAGTGAACCCAGGAGAATTAGTTACCATCAAAAAAGATATCTTAAAAAGAGAATTTTACACCAAAAGACCTCAAGAAAAAAAATGTATTTTTGAGCTTATTTATTTTTCAAGACCTGACTCTCTTATTTTTGGAGAATCTGTTTATCAATTTAGAAAAAGAGCGGGTAAAATTTTAGCTCAAGAAGCCCCTGTCAAAAATGCTGATATGATTATTCCTGTTCCAGACTCTGGAGTTCAATCTGCTTTAGGTTATGCAGAAGAATCCAAAACTCCTTTTGAAATGTCCATTACCAGAAACCATTATGTTGGTAGAAGTTTTATTCAACCTAATCAAGCAATAAGGGAATCGTTTGTTAAAATCAAATTAAACCCTATCAAAAATATTATTGAAAACAAGAAGATTGTTTTAGTTGATGATTCTATTGTAAGAGGAACAACAACAAAACAAAAAATAGAAGCTTTTAAAAAAACAGGTGTAAAAGAAATCCATATGCGTATTGCTTGCTCTCCTTTAAAACATTCTTGTTATTATGGGGTTGATTTTCCTGATCAAAAAAAACTTATTGCTCATAAGAAAACAGTTGAACAAATTAGAAAATTTTTAGGATTAGACTCTTTAGCTTACTTAAGTTTAGAAGGTTTATTAAAAGCAAGTGAAAACTCTAATTTTTGTGAAGCTTGCTTTACAGGAAATTACCCAATTAAAGTTGATTTTGATTCTAAAAAAGAACAACTGGAAAATCAAAATTGAATTTCAATACTTCTAAAAAACACCTTTAACCTCAATGAAAATTATTGCTATTATCCCTGCTAGAAAAAACTCTACTCGTCTACCCAATAAACTTTTAATAACCATTAATAATAAACCTATTATTCAACACACTTATGAAGGTATTTTAAATTATAAAAAAATAGAAAAAATTATTGTTGCTACAGATGATTCTGAAATTAAAAAAACAGTAGAAAATTTTGGTGGAATAGCTCTAATGACTTCTAAAAACCACTCAACCGGTTCGGATAGAATTTGTGAAGTCGTTAAGAAAATAAAGCCTTTTGATCTTATTTTAAATATTCAAGGAGATGAGCCTCTCGTTAATAAAAATCTCATTCATTCTCTTATAACTCCTTTTTTAGAAAATCACTCAAAACAAAAAAAAGTAAGTACACTTATAAAAAAAATAACCCACTTAAAAGAAATTGAAAATCCCAATATTGTCAAAGTTGTTACTTCCGATGATCAAAAAGAAGCTCTTTATTTCTCTAGATCTCCTATTCCTTACAATCGAGGAAAAAAAGCTAATATCACTTATTACAAACATATCGGTCTTTACGCTTATGAAAAAAACTTTTTACTTAAATTTAATCAGTATCCCCAAACACCTTTAGAAAAAAGCGAAAACTTAGAGCAACTTCGTATTCTAGAAATGAAAGAAAAAATCTTTATAAAAGAAACAACTGAAGAAACAATCGATATTAATACTAAAGAAGATTTAACACGTCTTAAAAAATATTTTCAAAAAGATTGATAGGGTAATTTTAAGTTAGTAAAAAATTGAGTTTTTTGCTTTAAAATAGCTTGCTTAAATAAAAAATCAATTTTTTCATCAAAAATTTTTTTCTTTTTTTCTGATATAATAATATTTTTTACAATAACAGATGCCTTTTTATAAGGAACCAAGCCATCTGTTTTGATATCTTTAACTTTATACAAATAAAACCCATTGGGAGTTGATATAATAGGCGTTATCGACCCTTTTTTAGCCTTTTGCAGCACTTCAATCTTTCTTTTTTCAGTTCTTCCAAGCTCTAAAAGAATGATCCAACCTAGATCTCCTTTAATTCCTTTCGAGCTAATATCATCACTATATTTTGAAACAGCTTCTTCAAAAGAGATTTTCTTATTTCTTAAACGATCAAGCACTTTTTGAGCTTGTTTTTTGATTGCTTTTTGCTCTAAAAAACCCATCCCTTCAATGATTTCAAAAAAAATAACGGATAAAGAATATAAAGGGGTATCTTCTTTAATTAAAAATTTTTCTTTATTTTTTTTATAAAAGTTTCGTATTTCTATTTCTGTTGGCTCTTGAACAAAAATAGATCGCCCTACAAATGACTGAACATATAAACTGTTTTCTTGACTTTCATAAAAAAAGTCAAAATCAATTCCTTCTCTTTCTTCCAAGTATCTTTTTAGCGTTTCAATATCTTTAAGTCCATTAGAATTAACCATTCTATTAATCTGATTAGTAACATCGACACCACTAATAAAAATACCTGTACGAATGGCTTCTTGTTTAATAAGATGATTAACAATCATATTGGAAATAATAAAATGATCATAGTTGTCTATTCCAAGGTTTTTTTTAATTGCAGGATCCTTTAAAGTATTTTTTTTCTGCCTTTCAAAATCCATTTTTGTAATAATATTGTTATTAACAATAAAATAAATTTCTTCAATGACTTCTGAAAAAACAGAAATATTAAAAAACAAAAAACTAATTAAAAAAAACTTTAATTTCATTTTTTAATAGATTCAATTGTGATTTTTGGAAAAATTTTAAGAGCAATATTATTGAAAATTTCATTTTTGTCATTAGTAAAAATTTTGATTTTTCCTTTTTTTTGATTTGATTTAAGACTTTTTTCTTCCATCGTTTTTAAAACATATTTTGCAGTTGCTAAAGTAGAATCAATAATATTTAACTTAGGATAAAGATTTTTAATTTTTTTTTTTATAAAAGGATAATGAGTACAGCCTAAAACTAAAGTATCAATTTTTGAAATTATACCATCTAAATATTCTTTAATAATTAATTTTAAAATATTTTCATTAGAAAAATTTTCTTCTATTAAAGGAACAAAAAGAGGACAAGCTTTCTCTAAAACCACACTTTCAACATTAATGGATTTTATTGTTCTCGAATAAGCCTTAGAAGTAATCGTCCGATAAGTCCCAATAATTCCAATTTTATTACTGTTTAAAGCTGCTTCTTCACAAACAGGGTAAATAACCCCAATAACAGGAAATGGACTATTTTTTTTTAGCTCTTTAACGGCAATTGCCGTACTTGTATTACAAGCAACAACAAGCATTTTAATGCCTTGTTTTTCCAAAAATTGACGATTGTTAAGACTATACTCTATAATAGATTCTTTGCTTTTATTCCCATAAGGAACATGTGCAGAATCTCCAAAATAAAGAAGATTTTCATTAGGGAGTAATCGATAAATTGCTTGTGCAACTGTCAAACCCCCTACTCCAGAATCAAAAATACCAATCGATAAATTATTCATCTTAAAAAATTATAAAAGTTGGATCATTTTTTTAATATTAAATTTTTTATTAGTCCAAAGTTGATATTGCATCGAAGCTTGATTAATAAACATTTTTCTACCATCTAAAATAGTAGCTCCTTTTTTTTTCGCTTCTTTTAAAAATTTCGTTATTAGTGGATTATAAATAATATCATAAGCAAACATCTTCGAATCAAAAAACGTACTAGAAATAGGACTTTGATCAATATTAGGAAACATCCCAATTGGAGTCGTATTAATAATAATCGTATGCGTTTTATTGTTCAAATTTGAAAGTTCATCAAAATTATAAACTTGACATTCACATCCGTAAGAGCGAATCTTTTTTTGAAGAAGAGTACTTTTTTTTTTATTTCTAACGCAAAAGTCTATTTGACAATGACCATACTCATACGCCATCGTAATACTAATCCCTCTTGCTGCTCCACCAGCACCTAAGATTAATATTTTTTCTTTTAACCAATTCAAACGAACTGCTTTTAAAGCACTAATAGCCCCTAGCCCATCAAAATTATAACCTTCTGTAATCCCATTTTTAAAAATTACCGTATTAATCGCCTCAATTTCTAAAGCCAATGGACTTAGTTGATCAACTTGATTTTTTAGTTCTTCTTTATAAGGAAGTGTCACTGACAAACCCTTTATATTTAAAGTAGATGCCAATTTTAAAAAATGCTTTATTTTTTTTTTATCAATATCAAAGGCAACGTAAACAGCATTAATACGATCTTTTTTAAAAGCTTCATTAAAAATAAGAGGTGATTTTGAATGCTTTATAGGACATCCTACAACCCCATATAAACTAGTGTGTGCATCAATTTTCATAGAGGTTTTTTAGACTGAAAATCATTTCTGAAAAAAAATTAGGTATTGGTAAATTAAAAGACATCATCTTTTTTGCTACAGGATGTTTGAAAGAAAGGCATTTTGAAAACAAATACAACTGATCTCCTTTTTTATAATAACGACTATAAAGAGCATCTCCAACAATAGGATGATTAATATGAGAAAAATGAACTCTAATTTGGTGAGTTCTTCCTGTAGAAGGGGTTACTTTAATTTGGGTAAAACCATCAAAATATTTAACAACTTCATAATAAGTAATTGCTTCTTTCCCATCTTTCTTCACCGTTCTTTTTAAAGGATTTTTAAGACTCACTCCAATAGGAAAGTCAAGTATTCCTTTTCCTTTATAGTGATTACCTTTTAAAAGAGCTAGATATTCTTTTTTTACGATTCGTTTTTTAAATTGTAAAATAAGATCATAAGCTACTTTCTTATTTTTTGCCATCACCATCAGTCCAGACGTTTCTTTATCCAAACGATGGACAATTCCTTCCCTAAGATTATTTTCTAAATTAAAAAGATAATTTTTTCTATTAATGAGACAATTAAAAAGAGTTTCTTTTTCTAAAAAAGAAGTCGGGTGTGTTTTTATTTTAGCAGGTTTATTAACAACCCAAATAACATCATCTTCATAAATTGTTTTTATTTTAAGCTCTTCAGCATTATTTTTAAAGCAACAAAAAGGCCTAGCTTTCTCTAATAAAAGCAAAATCTCATCTCCTTTTTTAACTTTATATGTAGGTTTAATTTTTTTTTCATTAACATATAAATGACATGTTTCTTTTTTCAAACTAGATTTAGAAAAAATGACTTTTTTAATATTCAAAAGATAATCATCAATTCTAATAGGTAAAGAATGCTGACAAGTAAACTGATGCCGCATTTAAAAAGATGATTGATAAAAGCTCATATCATAGCGATAACGATACTGATCTTTAGAATTTAGATAAGTAGATAATTCAGATTTAAAAAGTTTTTCAATAGGATAGTTAAAAGAAATCACCCCCGACCACAAAATAGGATTAATCCAAATAAAAAGGTTACTAGGAATAAAAAAATTATTAATCGTCCCTGTCGGTCTCAGACCAACAGACCCTGTCGGTCTATAACCATTTAAAATAATGGTTATATCAATTATATTTAAGAAAATATTATTTAAAAAATTTGTATATAAAATAGTAAAAGGAAGTGAAATAAAAAAAATGATCTCACTTTTTCTAAAAAAATCAATCGATTCTTTTTGGGTATTTTCTTCTAAATAAAGATTTGGGACTGAAGAGATGGCTGGTTCATTAAGAGACAACTTAAATAAAAGAGAAGAATCTTGTATAAAAAAATCTTTATGATCGTAAGCAAAAAGATTTAAATGAACCCAAAGAAAAAAAAAGGTTAAAAAGAACTTAGTTAAAATATTTCTCATACAAAGGTCCTAGTCTTTCTTTGATTTCTTTTGAAATAAGTGACTTATCAGTAACAATTGCATTGCTAGCGGCATGCATGTGTTCACAATCTGGTAATTCATTTAAAGCTGTAACCATTGGAACGATTAAAGACTTAACAGTATTGGTATTTTTGATCATATGTTTCATAACGTGTTCGACAGAGACGGTCTTTTCATCTTCTTTCCAGCAATCGTAATCAGTTGTCATGGCCAAGAGAGCGTAACACATTTCTGCTTCACGAGCCAATTTTGCTTCAGGAATAGCCGTCATCCCAATGACAGACGCTCCCCAAGAACGATAAAGATTACTTTCTGCAATGGTTGAAAAAGCAGGCCCTTCCATACAAACATAAGTGCCTTCTTTATAAACAGGGTATTTATTATTCTTTAAAACTGTATAAATTGCCTTTCTTATTTTCTCACAAAAAGGCTCCGAAAAAGAAACATGACCAACAATTCCTTTTTCAAAAAAAGTAGAAACCCTTGATTTGGTACGATCGATAACTTGATCAGGCAACACAAAGTCTTCAGGGTGAATATTTTCTTTCAAACTCCCAATAGATGAAATCGAAAGTACTTTTTTAACACTAAGCTTCTTAAGAGCAAAAATATTAGCTCGATAAGGGATTTCAGATGCGGTTAAAGCATGCCCTTTTCCATGGCGAGTTAAAAAAGCAACATTGACACCTTCAATCTCAAAGCATTTAATACTACTTGAAGGTTTTCCATAAGGAGTCTCTAAGTTAATTTCTTCTAATAGCTTTATCTCTTCAAAGTCATAAATACCACTGCCACCAATAATGGCAATATCGATATTTTTCAAACTAATATCTCCGTTTTCAAATAGCTTTTTTAACCGTTGCTAATTGTAACATTAAGTCAAAAAAAGAAGCAATATAAAAATAAAACAACCATTGCAAATCATTAACAGTTGATTTTCTTAATAAATGATAATATTTTTGTTGTATTGCTAATGAGCACTAGGAAAAAAAAAATTATTTTAGCTTATTCTGGAGGGCTTGATACTTCAGTAATTGCAAGGTGGCTTGCTGAAAAAGACTTCGAAGTCATTTGCTTTGTTGCTAATATAGGTCAAAAAGAAAGCTTTTCTCAACTCAAAAAAAAAGCATTGTTTTCAGGAGCAAGTCAATTTATTCTTTCTGATTTAAGAGAAGAACTCATTAAAAATTATGCCTTTTTAGCCATTCAATTTAATGCCAAATATGAAGGAAAATATCTTCTTGGGACCGCTTTGGCTAGACCTTTAATTGCAAAAGCTATGGTTGCCATCGCCAAAAAAGAAAAAACAAATATTTTATCTCATGGTGCCACCGGAAAAGGTAATGATCAAGTCCGCTTTGAGCTTTCTGCTTATGCACTTGATGCTAAGATTAAAATTATCGCTCCTTGGAGAGAAGAAGATTTTTTCTCTATTATCAAAGGAAGAGAAGATGCCATTGAGTATGCTAAAAAATATAAAATTCCCATTAAAGCCACCCCTAAAAAACCTTGGTCAAGTGATGAAAACTTACTTCATATTAGCTATGAAGCAGGTGTTTTAGAAGACCCTAATGCTCAAGCCCCAGAAGAGGTGTATGAATGGACACGTTCCCCTAAAAAAGCTCCTGATAAGTCAGAAACAATTCAACTCTCTTTTAACAAAGGAATCCCTTTCGCTATTAATCAAAAAAAACTAACTCCCATACAACTATTTGAAAATCTCAATAAAATAGGCAGCCTTCATGGCATTGGTCGCATTGATATCGTTGAAAGTCGTTTTATAGGAATGAAAAGTCGTGGGGTTTACGAAGCTCCTGCTGTAACCATCCTTCAAGAAGCTCACGAAGATTTAGAAAAACTTTGTGTCGACCGAGATGTGTTAATCTTAAAAGAGTCTCTCATGCCTAGATTTGCTCGCTTAGTTTATAATGGTCTTTGGTACACTCAAGAAATGAATTGTCTTCTTGCTCTTTTAGAAAAAACTCAAACTAACGTTACCGGTAGTGTCACTTTAGAGCTTTACAAAGGTAATGTTTTAATTCAAAAACGATCGTCTTCGACCTCACTTTATAATAAAAAAATTGCTTCTATGGATTGGGATGGTGGAGCTTATGATCAAAAGCAAGCCAGTGGATTTATTAGCTTGCTCTCAATTCCTCTAAAAGCTCAAGCAAAACGAAAATAATTACTTTTGAGCATTCTTTTCTCTTATCCTTTTATACCAAGAAACAAAAGAAAAAAGTAAAATAAAAAATAAGACTAAAAAAATACTCACTTTAAAAAATAAAGTGAGCGATTTTAAAGAAGCAATAAACACAATCCCAAAAAGTAAAAAAGTCCCCACTTCATTATAATAACGAAGCTTAAGACTACTCATCAAAATGATTTGTTTTGCTAATTTTCTTTTAATCACTCCACAAAAAAAATGATAACTAAAAAGTAATAGCAATAAAAAACTTTTTAAATGAAACCAAGATTGATGATAAGCATTTACTAAAATTAAAAGTCCCACTCCCGAAAATAACACCCCAAACATCGATGGAATTGTAATTATTTTCCAAAGACGATCTTCCATTAAAAGATACTGCGAACACAAAATATTTTTTTTAGGTTCTTTTTCTTTAAAAGCTTCTGTATGATAAATAAACAGCCTCACTAAATAAAATAAGCCAGAAAACCAAGTAACAATAAAAATAAAATGAAGTGATTTGAAAATAAGATAAGTCATAAAAATAAAGACAATGTTTTAAAGTAAATGTCCCATTTTTTCTTTTTTTGTTTTGAGATAATTTTCATTATATCTTGTTGATTGCATAATAATAGGAATTCGTTTTTTAATGGTAAGCCCATAGCCTTCCAACCCAATAATTTTTTTAGGATTATTCGTTAAAATAGAAAGTGTAGAGAGACCCAAATCTTTTAAAATACTCGCCCCTACGCCATAATCCCTTAAATCTGTTTTATATCCCAAATGTTTATTAGCTTCTACTGTATCAAGGCCTTTTTCTTCTTGAAGTTTGTAGACTTTTAATTTATTTTCAAACCCAATTCCTCTACCTTCCTGACGAAGGTATACAACCACTCCAGCACCTTCTTTACAAATCATTTCAAAAGACGTGTGCAGTTGATCTCCACAATCACATTTTAAAGATCCCAAAACATCTCCTGTGAAACATTCAGAATGCATTCGTACTAAAACATTTTTTTTTTTAACAATATCTCCATAAACAAGAGCAATATGTGTGTAATTATCTGTATAACTTTTATAAGCAATTACTTTAAGATCCCCATAAATCGTTGGAATCATCGCTTCACTCCTTCTTTTAACAATGGTTTCATTTTGTAATCGATAAGCAATCAAATCAGCAATTTTAATAATACCAATTTTATGTTTTTTTGAAAAATCTTCTAAATCAGGGAATCTAGCCATTTCTCCATTTTCTTTAATAATTTCACAAATAACCCCAGAAGGATGAAGCTGTGCTAATTTTGCTAAATCAACAGCTGCTTCTGTATGACCGGCTCTTCTAAGAACTCCTCCTTTTTCAGCTTGTAAAGGAAAAATATGCCCTGGCTTTCTAAAGTCATTTTTTCCCTTATTTTTATCACATAAATATTCAATCGTTAAAGCTCTCTCTTTTGCAGAAATTCCCGTCGTTACTTCTTTAGCATCAACGGAAATAGAAAACTTTGTAGTGTGTTTTTCTTCATTTTTATTCGTCATTTGAGGAAGATCCAACTCTAATAATCGCTCTTTTTCTAATGGAACACATACAAGCCCTTTACAATGGGTGATCATGAAATTAATAATTCCTGCTGAAATTTTTTGAGAAGCAACAATAATATCCCCTTCATTTTCTCTATTTTCATCATCAACAACAATCAACATCTTTCCTTGTTTAATGTCTTCTATGGCTTTTTTAATAGGAATAATACTCATTTTTTTACTTTAAAGAGAATGCTTTAATAAGCAAATAATCCTTTTTTAAAAAATTCCAAACTTAATTTCATCTCTTTTTATCAAAAAATTCAAAATAATTTTTAACCACTAATCCCTTCAAGTTCATTATTCTACTCTTGACTTTACTTTTTAAATTAAAAAAAGAAATAAAAAAACCTACAATAATTAAAAAGCTATTTATAATATATTTTATAAAGTATTTATTTATTTTGCATAATGGGTTTTTTATATTTTTTTTAATTAACTTATGGCATTTTATCAAGTTGAAAAGAAAACCAAGCCTTAACATCTGTTTTATAAGGATTAGTAATAACAGGGTCTAATAAAGTTTCATAATAAACCAATTTATGATTACTCTCTCCTATTAAAAAAACATCTTTCTTCGTTTTTGAAAAAAATTGCGGTACCCCTATTGCTGCATGGTGATAGTTAAAAGAAAGTAAAATCTCCGAATCCACTTTCAAGTGTCTCAAAAGAATGTGTAATAACAACGATTTTGTATCACAATCTCCTTTTTTTTCTAAAATACAATTTAAAGGAGTTTTAATAATTTCCTTACCGTTTAGTATTTCTGTTTTCATATTCCTAATGACAAGGTAAATATAATTAAACAAAGTAAACGTCTTTTCTTTTGGATAAAGATCTTTTAATTCCTTAACTAAAAAGCCTACCGATTCATAAGAGCTCCTAAAAATCATTCGATAAAAACGCTTAAGAGCATTATAATTAACATCAGGGTAAGTTAAAATAATTTCGGTTTCTCGTTTGACAACAGCTTCCATTAAAGCAATATCTTGATAATTAAAAAAAACTTCAAATGTATGTAATTCAAAAGAAACTTTTTTTTTATCTACCATTTTTTTTCTTCTTGAAACTGGAAATGCTAAATAACTAAAAGGACCTGGTTTTAAATAAGTTTCTTCATTAATTGAAAAAGAATCAAATAATGAAGCAATAAACAACTTGTTATTTGTAAAATCTTTATCGTTACAAAGAGATATCATTAAAACAGGATGTGAGTTTTTTTTAAAAAAACAAAATAATTGGGCTTTAACAAGCTCATTATCAATTACCAATTGACCATCAATAAAGTAAGATTGATAGGAAAAATAATTTATTTCCTCACCGATTCCTTTCAGCTTTAGTTGTTTTTTGGTAAAATCGACAAATTGCTTCAAGCTAGAAAATCGATTGTTTTGATAAGTAATGATTTGAAAAGTAATGCCTTTTTTTGCATTAATCCATTGAATCATCTTAGGAGCTTTTTGATCATCTATTTTAAAATTAGAATGAATATCCACTAGCCATTTTGCTTGTGAATTTCTATAAACCAAAGCTTGTAAATTTAGAAATAAAAAGAAGAATAAAAGAAAAAATTTAATTAACATTTTGAAAGATATTTTTTATTCTTCGGAAGAAATTAGATATAAAAAAGTAATAAATAAGTTGAATTTTAAATCCCCCTATAATAAAATAAAGTTTTTCCAAGTAAAAAAACCAATACTTATATTTTGAGGAATTACATACATAATGAAAATTTACTACGATAAAGACATCAATTTAAAGATTTTAGATAATTTAATAGTAGGGATTATTGGCTATGGATCTCAAGGGCATGCACAAGCACAAAATTTAAAAGAAAGTGGCATCAATGTAATTGTTGCCCAAAGAGAAGGCTCAAAAAATTACGAGCAAGCTATCAAAGATGGATTTAAACCTCTTGGTATTAAAGAATTAGTTGAAAAAGCTGATATTATTCAAATTTTACTTCCTGATGAATTTCAAAAAGATATCTATGAAAAAGACATTAAACCTTATTTAAAAAAAGGAAAAACGCTTGTTTTTTCACATGGATTTAACATTCATTATCAACAAATCATTCCATCTAAAGAGATTGATGTGTATATGGTTGCTCCAAAAGCCCCAGGTCATACGGTAAGAAGAGAATATATCAATGGAAATGGAGTCCCTTGTTTAATTGCCATTCACAATGATGCAAGTGGTAAATCAAAACAAAGAGCACTTGCTCAAGCAAGCAGCATTGGTAGTGGTAAAGTAGGAATTATAGAGACCAATTTTAAAGAAGAAACAGAAACCGATTTATTTGGCGAACAAGTTGTTTTATGTGGGGGACTTTCGAAGCTTGTTTTAACAGGATTTGAAACATTAACAGAAGCCGGTTATGCTCCTGAAATGGCTTATTTTGAGTGTCTTCATGAGATCAAACTGATTGTGGATCTGATGTATGAAGGGGGGATTCAAAATATGCGCTATTCTATTTCTGAAACAGCAGAATATGGAGATTATGTTACAGGTGAACGCATTATTAACGACGAAACTAAAAAACGAATGAAGCAAGTTTTAAAAGAAATACAAAATGGAACTTTTGCTAATAAATTTATTCAAGAAGCTCGAAACGGAAAAATCCGTATGAAAGCAGAAAGAAGATTGGGCGATCAACATCCTATCGAGCAAGTAGGTCAAAAATTAAGAAATATGATGAGTTCTCTTTTTAAAAACAGAATGATTAAATAATATTTGTCTTCATTTTTAAAAAATTTTTTTAAAGTTTCTTTTTTCACCATCCTTTCTAGAGTCACAGGTTTCATAAGAACCATTTTTTTTGCTTATTATTTCGGGGCAAGTGCTCTTTTTGATGCGTTTGTTATTGCTTTCAAACTACCCAATTTATTTAGAAGACTTTTTTCAGAGGGGGCGATTAATTCTGCTATTATCCCTATTTTAAGTGGATTAGACAAAAACAAAGGAAAAAAATCTAAAAAAATAATTATTTTTCGTCACATTTTCACTTTTTATTTAATCGCTCTTAGTTTATTGATTATTTTAGTGATTTTATTGGCCCCTTATATCACCCAATTATTTTACTTATTAAAAACTCATTCATCTTCTCCACTTAAAGAAACAACATTATTTTTACAAATTATGTTTCCTTATCTTTTATTTGTGTCTCTAGCTGCTCTTTGTCAAAGTGTTTTAAATACTCATCATATTTTTTCTATTTCAGCTGCAATGCCCGTTGTGTTCAATTTAATGATTATTGCTGTTTGTCTTTTTTTTCCTTTCCTAAATCTAACACTTTTTGAAAAAATGATTCTTATTTCTATTTCAACTCTTTTTGGAGGCCTCTTTCAGTTTATACTCCAAGTCCCTTCTGTTTTACGGCTTGGGTATTCTTTTAAAACAGACCTTTTTTTTTTAAAAAACCCTCATTTTAAAAAATTCATTTTACTGATGGCACCTATATTATTTTCTTCTGGAATTTATCAAATCAACGTGATTTTAATCGACCCTATTGCAATTTCTTTAGGAGAAGGCGCTGTTTCTATCCTTCACTATTCTAATCGTCTTTTAGAGCTCCCTCTTGGAATCATCGGCGTTTCTCTTGGCACAGTCGGACTCCCTCTTCTTTCAAAATATGGAACAAAAAAAAATTTTAAAAAAGTAAGTGAAATACTTCTTAACATCCTCTTATTTCTTATCACCATTATTATGCCAATTTTTACTCTGACACTGCTTTATAGAGAAAAAATCATTTCCCTACTACTTGAAGGGGGTACCTTTGGCTTTAAAGAAATACAACTAACCGCTAATTGTTTGTTTTTTCATATGTTAGCTTTTCCCTTCATTGCCATCAATCGTATTTTTATGATTGCTTTTTTTTCATTAAAAAATACAAAATTTCCTTTAAAAATTGCCTTTGTTTCTATTTTTGTTAATTTAGCAAGTTGTCTACTTTTAACAAAAATACTTGATTTCTTTGTTGAAGGTATTGCAATAGCAAGCTTTTTAACAGGATTGGTTAGTTCTTTATTGCTTTTAATAGGTATTAAAAAAGAAATAAAATACTTTCGACTTAAAGCGTTATTTAAAAAAATCTATCAAACAACACTTGCTTGTTTTTTAACATTAAGTTTTATTTTATTAATTAGTAAAATCAATCTTTATCATTATTTTTCAAAAATGCTTACAGAGTTCCCTCTAGTAAAACAATCTTTTATAAAAAAAATTTCTCTCTTTACAGAATTATCATTCAATTCTATATTATTTATAAGCACGTATATATTGATATTATTTCTTTTGAGGGATCAAGAAATAAAAATGTTTTTCAAAAAATTTAATAAAAAAAATAGCTAGCTTAATAATAAATCACTTTGATTGCATGATATTCCCATTGATTAAAAATGAAAAAAAGTAACCTAAAACATTCTTTTATTTTTATTTATTTATTAATATTATTTTTATCTTTAAATAGTTGCACAAGTCTAATTAAAAGCCTTGTAGTTGAACAAACAATCCCTTTAATTAATTCTGTGCAAAAAGCTTTTTTTTTAGAAAATGACATTCAAGCAGCAAAAATATCTCTTCCAGCGACAATTAAATTAGCAGAAGGATTTTATCATTACTACCCACATTCTCCTTATTATTCTGGGAAACTTTGTTTTTTATACGCTGCCTATACTTTTGGATTTGTTGACAACTCTCCTTACGACGATTTAGAAGAAGACTATGATAAAAAAACAACCAAAGTTGACCATTACTATCAAAAAGCTTTTTTTTACGGTAAAACAAGTTTAGAAAAACAGATTCCAAATTTTTTTTCTTTTCTTCAAGACAGTAAAAAAAGAAAAATTATTCTTAAAAAAATCAAAAAAAAACATATTGAAACTCTTTTTTGGTTTAATTTTTCATGGGCGATGATTATTTTTAATGACTTGTCAAATCCTAAAAAAATCATTCAACTAGAAATTGTAAAAGATATTGCTAGTACCATTGAAAAGGTTTACCCAACCTATTTAAAAGGAATTAATAAAAGTATTTTTATTGCTTATTATGGTGGCAGGACCGAGATTTTAGGAGGAGACTACAAAAAATGTGATGAATACTATAGACAAGCAAAAGAAATTGCTAATAATAAGTCTATTATTGTAAATTATGTTTATTTAAGGTTTGCCGTCACTCAAAGGATTGATAAAAGTTTATTTGAAAAAATTTGTAAAGAAATTAACAATTTCAAATTAAAACAAGAAGACGAAATATTGCTTTTAAATTCAATTATCAAAAAAAAAACTGAGCAATTAGCCCAAAAAAAATATTTGTTTTTTTAGTTTTCAATCGCCACCACATACAAAGATGTCCCTCTTTGAATATGAAAAATAATTTTTTTTTTCTTGTGATATCTTTGCATTACTTTTTCATATTGACTGATGCCATTGACTTCTTCATGATTAACCAAAACAATCACATCTCCCAAACGCACCCCTTGTTGTAAAAGAGGAGATTTTTTGTTGATGTTTTCAATAACAACCCCTCTGGAGGTTTTAAGTGAAAAACGTTCTTTTGTTTTTTGATTAATGTTGTTGACAGTGATTCCTAAATATTTTTGACTTAAGTTACCCCTAGAAGAAGAGCTTGAAAGCAAGGGTTTATTTTGACCAATTTTAACTTTAATGACTATTTTCTTTTTAGGGTTACCTCTTTTTAAAAGCTCGATTTCAACAACAGTACCTGGTTTTGTATTACCAACAAAATTAATTAAATCAGAAGAATCTTTAACTTGCTTTTGATTATAACTAATAACAACATCTCCTTTTTTAATCCCTGCTTTATCTGCTGGAGAATTATCCGTTACATCAGGAACATAAACTCCTTTTTTACTAATACTTAAAGCGTCTGCCAATTTTTCATTAATATCTTGAACACTAATCCCTAACCACCCTCGAACAACACTTCCTGTTTCTTTTAACTGTCTAACAATATTTTTAACCATGTTAACAGGAATTGCAAAGCCAATGCCAATATTAGCACCATTCTTAGAATAAATCATAGAATTAATTCCAATAACTTCCCCTTTTAAATTAATTAAAGGCCCCCCAGAGTTTCCTGGATTAATCGCAACATCTGTTTGAATAAAATTTTCATATTTAGTATTTCCAATTCCTTTTCTTCCTTTTGCTGAAATGACCCCCATTGTAAAAGTATGAGAAAGACCAAAAGGATTGCCGATTGCAACCGTAATATCCCCGACATTAACACTGTCCGAATTACCTAAAGTAACATGAGGTAAATTATTAACATTTTTAATTTTTAAAAGAGCCACATCTGTATCTACATCTTGACCAACAATTTTTGCTTCATACTCTTTATCATTGTCCTTAAAGACAACAACTATTTTTATACTTCCATCAACTACATGATTATTAGAAATCAAATAGCCATCTGAGCTAATAATAAAACCAGAACCAAACGCTGACCTATCTTCTTCAGGAAGATTATCTCTAAAACCAAAAAAACGCTTTAAAAACTCATCCCCTTGAAAAAAATCTTGAGAATTACTTCTAACAGATTTAACTACTCGAATACTCACTACCGCTGGTAAATTTCTATCGGCTATTTTATTTAAAACTTTTTGAAGCGGTAAAGCTGCAAGCTCTTTATCACTAATCGTTTCAGCTTGAAAACCTTTAGCATATAAATCAAGAGCCCCTTTTTTTAAGTCTCTATAAAAGAAAATACTTCCTAAAAGAATGCCCAATAAAATATTTAATGAAAAAATAAAAATAAATTTAAACCTTTTAAATTGATTCATAAAAAATACTCCTAAGTTTGATTTTTAATCAATACTTTTATTTAAATACATAATAATTAAAATTCTAACATAAAAAACATTATTTTTAATGAAAATAATATTGCCTAATAACAATAATAAGTGAAATTATTAGATGTTTTTCTTAAATTAATAAACCACAAATGAGATTTTTTCTTGGAAGCTTGCAAATTTTTTAAAAAAATTTTTACCTATTTTTTGCATATAGCTGTCATCTCCTTCGTTTTGTAGAATGTAACAAACCCTCTTTAATTTGGAAAAATGCTCAAAAAATCAAAGAATTTTAAAAAAAAAATCTCACCACACAAATCAATCCACCCAACAATTCCTAAAATAAAATCATTCCCTTGTGCTAATTGTAAAAGCTATCTTGTTTAATTCTAAAATTTCTCTTGGTTGTACCGAAACACAGCCTTGTATACCACAAAAACAAAACTTTAATACCACAAAAACAAAACTTTAGAATATTTCCAAAAATGCCAATGCCAATCAATTCTTATCACAAATACACCCCATCTTTAAAGTTCAAAAATTCTCTCCATTAAAGTCCATTTTTCTTTTTCATTTGCCTCTGCTACTGACTCTTGAAGTGTGCCCATTAAGTCTTCCCATTCTTGACATCGTGGATGGAGCTTTAAATAATTTGGCAAATTTTTTCTAATATCAAAATCTTCTTTACCTTCTAAAACCATAAAAAGTCGCCTTCCCAAAAGATAAATATTCATCTTTTTAACACCTACTTTTTTTAAAGCTTCAACAACCTCTGGCCATGGATTTGCATGATAATCCTTGTACTTTTTAATAAGTTCTTTATTATTTTTTAAATCAATGCAAAAAGCGTATTCTTTCATCAAAAGCTAACCCCCTTAGTAAGTCTTACTTGCTATAATATTGCTCTTAAAATTATTCAAAATAATCAAAAAATTTTCTATTCAAAAATAGCCTTCTTTCATTCAAGATACTTTATTTATTATAAAGCCGTGAAAAAAAGAAATGACATCTAAATAAAAAATCTATTTCTTTTTATTATTTTTATCATTCTCCTATAACTAAAAAACAATTTGTTTTTTATTAAAAACAATCTTGATATAAATTCAATTGTTATATAATAATAAATAAATTATAACTATTTAAATTCAAATATCTCCTAAACTTAAGATCATTATTTTTTCAATTCTTAAATGTCAACAAAAGAAAAATTAATGTTAACTTACTTAAGTTTAATTTAAATAATAATGAATCATGATTAAAAAAAATTTAGTAAAATGGGGGGAAATTTCTAATAAACACTGGAAGTGGATTTTAAGCTTTGCATTTATAATAACACTTATTGCACTTTTTGGTGCAATCAAAGTTAAACTTAATTTCTCAAATACAATTTTTTTTCCAAAAGATTCTTTACAATCAAATCAATTAAAAAGCATTTATAATGAATTTTCAACTGCCTTCTCTATCTTTTTATTAGTAGAAGCTAATAATAAAAAAGAAACTATCGCAACAATTGACCTCATTAGCAAAGAATTAAAAAAAAACGAAGATATTAAATTTATTATCGATAAAAAAAATATTGATTTTATTTATCAAAATTTTCTTCTTTTAATTGATGACAAATCCTTTGATACCAATTTAAAACTGTTAAAAAATCCTTCCTTTAATAATCTTGTTGAGGTTTTTAATGAAAATATTAAAAAAAAAATTGAAGATAAAAGTATTTTTAAAAATGAAGATCAAACAGTCCAAAATTTAAATAATCTCATTAAAATATTAGAAAATTTAATGAATTTTTTAGATCATAAACAATCCATTAATACAGAGAATTTAGAAAAAAATCTCAAAAATATTTTTATAGGTCAAAATTATTTTTTAAATATAGATGAAAACAAAGGATTTCTTCTACTAATTCCTAAATATTCCTCTTCTAACAGAGACTATCTTATAAACGGACTTGAAAAACTAGAGCAACAATTAAGTCAAATAAAACTTGCAAAAGGAGTCACTATAGGATTAACCGGTCCTCACATTAGAAACCGAGAAGGCGTTATTAGTGGCAATAAAAATATTAAATATTCATTTTTTATTTCTTTTATTTCAATTTTTTTCTTACTAATTTTTTCTCTTAGAATGAAATCTTCTCCAATTATTATTATGGGAACGCTTTTTATAGGATTTACTTGGACGATAGGAACGATTGGTTTTTTATACCAAACACTTAACGTTTTACATGGCATGGTGCTTGTTTCTCTTTCTGGTATTGGAATTGATTTTTCAGTCCACTTTATGATGTCTTATACCCAAGAACGTTTTAATCACAAAAGAATCCATGAAGAGTCTTTAAATAAAAGCTTTTCAAAAACAGGAAAAGGCATCATTGGAGGAGCGATTACTTCTATTTTAGTTTTTTTAGTTTTTCAAATTTCTCGAATGGAATTTTTGAAAGATTTAGGAATTATTGCTGCTATTCACATTATTTCTCAAGTTTTAGCAATGTTTATAGTCCTTCCTTGCCTCATTTGTTTGAAAAATAAAATGAAACAAAACAGCTCAGCTCAATCAAAATATTCAAAAATTTATTATTTTAAAATAACTAAATTTTGGATACAAATTTCTCGATACCCCAAAAGGACTTTAGGGGTTATTCTTTTAATTATTTCTCTTCTATCTTTTGGGATTCCTTTTGTAAAACAAGTTGACAACCCACTTGATTTTTATCACAAAAACCTTGCTTCCATTCAAGTGCAAGATAAATTAATCAAATACTTTAATCTTGCTCCAGAAGGATTGGTTATTCAATCTGATAGCATCAAAAACACAAGAAAGCTTCATAATGCATTAATGGCTGTTTCAAATGTAAAAATGGTAAATTCTATTATTAATTTCTTACCATCTACTAAAACACAAAAAAAACGATTTTCTGAAATAAAAAAAATCAAAAAAAGAAAAGTTAGCTACTTTTTTTTAAAAGATCGAAGCAAAGTCACTAAAAATTTAAAAAACCTAGAAAAAACTTTGTTAAAAGCTTCTCTATTTGCACAAACCCATAAAAAGGAAGAAGTTGTGAAATTACTAAAAAAAATAGGGATTAACACTAACAGTCAAACTTCTAAAATCAGTCAATTAGTCAAAGCTTTAAAAAAGAAAAATACTAAAAATAAAATCATTTTAACAACTTTAAATCAAACAGTTGATAAATTTAAAAATCAAATTATTTCTGAAAAATTTATTACGATTGATAATATACCAGAAAATATCAAATATCAATTAGTTTCAACTGATCATAGTAAATTTTTATTAACCATATTTCCTTCTAAAAATCCTTGGCCAAAAAAATTTAGAAAACAATTTATTGCTTCTGTTCATCAAATTTCCCAAAAAGCTACAGGTTTAATCCTCTTAGCAGAAGAGTACTATAAAGTTATTGGTGAAGACAGCTTCATGATTGTTCCCATTGCTTTCTTAATCGTCTTTTTTTATGTTTTAATAATCTTAAGACATTTCTACTTATCTATTTTTGCTATGGTTCCTGTTGTTTTATCATCTGTTAGTTTATTAGGCATCATGGGATTTTTTAAAATTCACTTTAACTTTATTAACCTTGTTTGTCTTCCTCTAATAATAGGCATTGGGGTTGACTATAGCATTCATATTTGTGATCGATATTTAAAAGAAGGGAAAGGTCACCTAAATATTGTTATTAAAAATGTAGGCGAAGCAATTTTCCTTTCTGCTTTAACAACAGCCATTGGATTTTCTTCTATTATTCCATCGATTATGAAAGCTATTAGTAGCACAGGTATCGTTTTAACGATAGCTGTTTTGTTATGTTATTTATACACGATGGCGGTTTTACCAAATCTAATTAAAATAGGGGAAAAAAAACTCAATTGGAAAATAACTCCTAAGTACTAAATCCAATTAATGAATGGCTTGCACCTATCCTGTTTTAATTGATTTAAAAGATCAAAAAATTTTAATTATAGGAGGAGGAAATACAGCTTTTCAAAAAACCACTAAGCTTTTAAAAACTCATTGCTATCTTACGATTATTAGTCCTTCTATTTCAATTCAATTTCAATCTATTTTGCCTAAAATTAATTATCTTTCAAAAAAGGCTACTTTAAAAGATATTAAAAAAGATTACAAACTTATATTTGCTTGTACAAATGATGTTGTATTTAATGAAAAAGTAGCTCAATATGCAAAAAAACAAAATCTTTTAATTAATAATAGTAGTCAAAAAAAAAATTCCAACTTCCATAACGCCATTACAATTGAACAAACCCCTCTTTTAATATCAATTTATTCAAGTGGATTCCCTTTTTTTTCAAAATATCTAAAAAAAATTATTGAAAACCAATTTTTTCCAAAGTATGCTTTGTTAGCTAAATTTCTCTATCCCTATGGAGAAAGGCTTAAAAACAATTCATACCAAAAAGTTGATTTTTTTTTAAAAAAAATTTCAAAAACTAAAATAAAAAGATTACTACTTAAATATCAAAAGTATAAACAAAAATCTATTTTAAAAAAATGTATTAAAATTACTGAAAAAACACTTAAAAAATGCATCCAGTAAAATGTTTTTTAGTAGGAGCTGGTCCAGGTGATATTGGTCTACTAACCCTTAAAGCTTTTAACCTATTAAAAAAAGCCAATGTTGTTGTTTATGACAACCTTATTCCCAAAGAAGCTCTTTCTTTTTGCCCAAAAAATTCAAAAAAAATCTATGTTGGAAAAACAAGAAGTAAAAAAGATCCAAAACAAAAAACGATCAACAATATCCTCATTAAAGAATGTTTACTTGCAAAAAACAAAATTCTTTTAAAATCAAAAAAAACATTTTACATTATTCGTCTTAAAGGAGGCGATCCTTTTATTTTTGGAAGAGGTTATGAGGAAATAAATGCCTTAAAAGAAAATAAAATTCCTTTTGAAATTATTCCTGGTATTTCTTCTTTTTATGCTGTTTCCACTTACGCAGGTATTCCTCTCACCCTAAGGGAATCTTCTAGAAGTTTTTCTGTTATGACAGGTCACTTTAAAAAAGAGGATAACAACAAAGATATGCTTATTTCTTCGACAGACACGGTTATTTATTTAATGGGTATTAAAAATATCAAAAAAATTATTGAAAAAAACATCAAAGCCAATAAGCCTTTAGATACTCCCATTGCTATTATTGAAAATGGCTGTACTTTAAAACAAAAAACAACTGTTTCAACCCTGGGAAACATAAAAGAACAATTAAAAAATAAACAATTAAAATTAGGACATCCAGGTCTTATTATTATGGGTGATGTTGTTAAATGTCGTAATACAATGAACTGGTATGAAAAAAAACCTCTTTTTGGAAAAAATATTGTGATAACAAGAAACCTTGAAGAACTCCCTGCTTTGAATGCTTCTTTAACTAATTTTGGAGCAAATGTAACTTGTTTACCCGTTATTTCAAATGACTCTTATCAAAAAAAAGAAAAATTTCTTATTGAAAAATTAAAAGAAAATCATCAAAAAATGATTATTTTTACTTCTTCTAGAGCGGTTAATCGTTTTTTTGAAACATTAAAAAAAAATAAAAAAGATATTAGAATCTTATATAAGAGTCAAATTATTTCCATTGGCAAAGAAACAACCAAAACAATCAAAAAGTATCATCTTAATATTGATCTTAAATCTAAAAATTCTTCTCAAGAAGGTATTGTAACTCTTTTAAAAAAACAAAGCAATCTAAACAAGGTTGAAATCATCCTTCCAAGAGCTTTGGAATCTAGAAAAGTTTTAGAGGCATTTTTAAAAGAAAAAAAAATACCTTATAGCCTTATTCCTCTTTACAAAACAACCGCTAACCGAGTTGATTTAAAGCAAATACACCACTCTGATGCTATTTTATTTGCTTCTCCAAGTGCCGTTAATTCATTTTTTAGTCAATATAAAAAAACTAAAATAAAACAACCAAATCCTATTTTTGTTTGTATTGGCCCTATTACAAGAAAAGAAGTGGAAAAATGGGGTTACCCATCAAAATCCCTTAGAGACAAACCAAGCTTTGAAAATTTAGCAAAATTGGTCGTAAATCTATTATCTAATTCTTGATTCTATAAATATTTATATTCCTATATAAGCAGCTCCAAAAACTCCTGCACTATCTCCTAATTGATTGGAAACAATAGAAGTTTTACAGCTATCTGAAAAAACATATTTTTTAACATGCTCAACTCCTAAGGTGTACAATTCTTTTACTTGAGAAACCCCCCCTCCAATAACAATCAAATCTGGATCTAAAAGATTGATCACATTAGCTAAAGCTCTAGCAAAATAATCTAAGTAGATTTCCATAAATTCCAAACAATGGGTGTCTTTGTTACGAAAATTTTCAATAATTTGGGGAAAACTAAGAATCTTTTTATACTGATTTTCAAAAAGTTTACTCGCCCCATTTCCACTAAGGTAAACTTCCACACACCCTCTCTTCCCACAATAACATTTAGGGCCTTTTACTTCAAGCATCATGTGTCCCCATTCCCCAGCAATTCCCTCTTTTCCTTTATAAAGTTTTCCTTCATATACAATCCCCCCCCCACATCCAGTGCCTAAAACAATCCCAAAAACCATTTTTTGATTAATCCCTGAGCCATTTATCGCTTCTGCTAAAGTAAAACAATTAGCATCATTTTCAATAACAATTTTTTTTTCTAATAGTCCTTCTAAATCTTGTTTAAAAGGCTTGCCATTAAGACAAAGTGTGTTTGAATTTCGCAAATTTCCTGTTTCTAAAGAAATAGAACCTGGAGTACAAATTCCAAAAGAAGTCTCTTGAGAAGAAAAATCTTGAATTAATTCCTTATATAAAGAAAAAATCTGATTTAATAAATGATGATAACCTTTTGTTTGTTCTGTAGCGATTCTTTTTCTTTTAATTTCTTTGCCTTCTTTATTAAGGACAATGCCTTCAATTTTGGTCCCACCTAAATCAATCCCTACTTGATATTTTTTTTTATGATGCATACAATGTAATTAATAAAAAGTTATTTCAACTTTTCTAGTATTTCCTTCCAATCAAAAATCTCCTTATTAAAAACAATTTTTATCAAAAATAAACTTCTTTTATCTTTTTTCTCATAGATTAATTGGTACTGATTTTTCCCTAAAAGAAAGTCAAAAAAATCACTTAAATCTTTTTTAACAAGATCAAAAGTTTCTTTTTCATTAGGAGCAATTGCTCTATCATTTATTTGAAAAATAAGCTGTGATACATTAAATTCACATTTTTTAGAAAGAGTTTCAAAAAATTTGAAATCCAAAAATCTTTTTATAAAATTTTTAAAAGTTGTTTTTAATTTTAAAACATTATCAGATTCACCTAAAAAACCATTTCTAAAATAAGAAAAAAAAAGAGCTTTTTCTTCAATTTCTTCGATCGCATAGCTTTCGTGATGCCCTGCTAAAAATAATTTAACTCCCCCGTACACATGAGCATAGCTGACAACATCAACAAAAATTTCTGGACTATTTGGGATCCAATGATTAAAACATTGATAAAAAAGATCTAAAGGGAGATCTTTAGATTTTTTAAAACCAATACTCCATTTGATTTTTTCTAAGAAATTCATTGATTAATATTTTATTTTTTAAAAAAAGATATTTACTTAGAAACGACTTCTTTTTCACTTAGTCTAACATTACAAGCATGACAGGCTTCGATAAAAAGCTGTGCTTCGTGAATACGTTGAAAAGCTTTTTCTTGATCGAAAGCTTCATTTTTATTTTTATGAAAAGAAAAGTAATAATTAGCGAATTTATTCCCTGCAAAAGGATCTTGAAAAAAGTTAGTATCAATAAATCGAGTTTTAAATTCACTGACAACTTGATCATCGTGATCAGAAACATCAATGTCATAACTCTTAACTAAAGCTTGTGCTGCCAGCTTCATAGACTCATAAGCCATCATTCCTGCTTCTTGATAAGATTGCTGGTCAAGTTTAATTTGAGCATCAAAAATTTGTCTTTCTGCTTTTTGAAGTTCAAAGTCAGTCAGAGAAACAATTTCTCCAGCACATTCTCCAACTCCCTTATCAGAAACAGAATACTCTCTTACATCAGACCAATCAACATAATAAGATTTATTTTCCTCATATTCAGGGACTTGTGTTAAATAATCTAAATGTTTTTTAAGGTGTAATTTCCCAACTCTTTGAACATAATCTCGAAAGCTTTCATGACGATCTTTTTTTTCATTTAAATACAAATCAGTGATTTGTTTGACAACTTGTGGAATTGCTTTTGAAGGAAAAGCCATCACACTAAGTCCATAATCACTAATATTTGATTTTTGTTCACCTCCTAAAAGCATTTGAAAGTGAGGAACCACATAACCATTTTTTTTTCTACTAATGCCAAAAAAACCAATATCTGCTATGTGGTGTTGAGCACAAGAATTAAAACAACCACTAATTTTTATTGAAAGACTTTTAATCGAATCATCCATCATAGCCATCTCCCTAGAAAGAGAGCTTGAAAGCTCAGAAGCAACTCCTCTAGAAGAAGCCGTACCCAGTTTACATGTGTCCGTTCCAGGACAAGCGGTAATGTCAACGATAGTTTTAAAAAAAGGTTTCGCTAAAGATTTTGCTTTAAGATATTTATAAATTTCAGGCAAGTCTTTTATAGATACCCATTGAATCAAAAGATTTTGATCCACAGTGGTGTACGCTAAAATAGTTGGATACTTTCGTAAAAGATCTGCAAGAAAACGCATCTGTAAAGCACTTAAATCACCTAAAGGAGAGTAAATAATAAGGTTCACAAATCCTTTTTGCTTTTGTTCTTTTACATTAAACTGTAACCACTGATTATAATTGCTATCACTTGTATTTTTAGACAATAAATGATGTTCTTGTTTGACTTCTTTAATGGCTAAATCTTTTTGAGTCTTTGTTTTAAGATCTTCTAGAAAAGTAGCCCATTTAGAATCAGGAGATAATTTTTTCTTTTCTTTTAAAACTTCTTCTTTAAATTTATCAATTCCGAAATCATTAATTAAAAACTTAATACGAGCTCTTGACCTAATTTTTTTTTCTCCATAACGAGCATAAACTCGACAAATGGCCTGTATGGTAGAAAAAATATCTTGTTGAACAACAAAATCATCAAAGAGTTTTGCCTTAAAAGGTATCGTTCCCAAACCACCCCCTACCCACACTTCAAAACCTTGTTTAATCTCTTTGTCTGTTTTTTTTTCTTTAGCAATCAAACCCAAGTCATGAATATTTGCAAGAGCACAAGGATGATCTTTACAACCAGAAAGAGCTATTTTAAATTTTCTACCAAAATTTTGAACATCAGGATGACCCAATAAAAAATTAAATATTGCTTCTGCATAAGGGATCGTATTAAAAGCTTCTGTTTTACAAGTGCCCGAATAAGGACAAGCCGTAACATTACGAACCGAATTACCACAAGCTTCCTTTGTTGTAATCCCTACCTCACCAAGACGCCGATACATAGAAGGTGTATTTTCAATATGAATAAAATGCAACTGAATATCTTGCCTTGTGGTGATATGAGAAATCCCATCAGAATATTCCTCTGAAAGATCAGCGAAAAGATCCATTTGTTTAGCATTAATAGCTCCATAAGGCAACTTAATTCTTTGCATTCCAGGAGCATCCCAAAGAGTCGTTGGGCCTTTTGTCAAATCTCTAGGATAGTTAATTTGCCTGTCTTGCTTACCATCATTTCTTTTGCCATTATCATAACGCTGACCATAAGCTCCCATACGAAGACGTATTTCTGCAAAAAGCTTCTCATCTGTTTTCCCTTCTTTTTTAAACTCTAAATCTTTTTCATAATCATCAATAAATTTTTTATATTTAGAGTCTATCTTATCAGCTGTTTTTTCTTTCCAAAACTCGCCCGAATCATTTTTATTTGCTACTGTTTCTTTCATCAATATTACTTCCTAAGTAAAAGTTAAATCAAAAATTTAATTATTTTATCATAAAAAGAAAAGACTTTCTAATAAAACTAATTTGTTTAAAAGGTTAAACTTTTTTCTCGATTTTTTTTATCTAAAACATTTTTATAAAAATTAAAATATTTTAAAGCAATTTTTTCATGAGAAAAATTGCTTTCTACCCAATTTCGACAAGCTTTTGGTTTAATTTTATTTAAAAAATTAATTTTTTCAACCATCTGTTCTTCTGAAAAACAAACAAAACCAGAAACTTGATCTTTTACCACTTCTTTCATAGCTCCATTATTTAAAACAAGACTTGCTGTCCCACAAGCATTGGCTTCAGCAGGGGCTAACCCAAAAGGTTCAAGCCATTTTGTTGGGTACAAAAGAGCTTTTGCTTTTCCTAAAAGTTGTCCTTTTTTTTCTCCCCAAACTTCACCTTCATAAGAAACAAAAGAAGGTAGCATTAATTGCTTGAAAAATGACAATCCATTCCCACAAATAATCAATTGATGACCACTCTTTTTTGCAACTCTCATTGCGATATCCAATCCTTTTACTTTCCAATTAAGTTTTGCCATGAAAATTAAATAATTTTCTTTTTTGGAAATAAAGGGAAACTCACTTAAATTAATAGGGTTATAAATCACCGTAAAATCTTGTTTTAAACCTAATGTTTCATAATTTTTTTTTTGAGAATGACTAATAAAAACAAGTGAAGCATTTTGAGGAAGTTTTTCTTGGTAACCATGAATCGTGCTTACAATAGGAACATTAGGAAAACAAGACACAGCATCTTCTATCCAATGTCCATGACCATGGATGAGGTCAATTTTATGAGATTTTATTTTATGAGCAATATCTTTAAAATAATTGAGATAATCTTTTTTTTTTGCTCCTCTTTTAGCTTTTATTGCCGTTTCTATGACTTTCATTCCATCAAAAGTGTCACTTCCTTTCACTCCTGAAATAAAAATATTTTTTATATGTTTTTTAAGCCCTAATGCTAAATTACAACACACTCTTTGTGAGCCTCCATACCCCAAAGGAGGGATTGGCATTGAAATTGGAGACACCATAAGAACCTTCATTTCTTAATCAATTGCTTTTTTTTGACTTCTTAAAAGAAAAGCATAAATAACATAAATAGATAAAATAGAAAAATGAGCATGTTGAAAATTAGAATCTGTAAACCCATTTCCTAAAAACATCATTAAACCCAATAAAAAACCTAATGGATAAGAGTTTTGACTTTTTTGGAAAAATTTTAAATAAGTCCACCCCACTATAAACAACATTAAGTAATAAGTAAAAAATCCAATAAAGCCTATTTGAGCCCAAAGACCTATAAAATCATTATGAGGAAGCTCAACTTTTAATTGATAAAAATTGTTAAAATAACCATCAAGAATCGGAAATTTTTTCATAGGTTGATAATTCTCTACCATATAGTCAATAAATGAACACATTCCAACTCCCGTCAAAGGGTATTCTTTTATCATTTGCAGCCCATGTTTTATCCAAAAAACTCGATCTAACGTTTGAGGATCTAACTTAGTTAAATCTTTTGTTACAATACTAAAATATACTTTCTGAAGTCTTCCTTTAAAAATTGTTTTATCACTTGTAGAAATAAAAATAAAAAAAACAATACTTAATAAAAAAAAACTTCCTAAAATTTTTTTCTTATGTTTTTTTAAAAAGAAAAAACTTATAAAAATAAGGAACAAAAACCAAATTATTAGAGTTCTTGCCCAAGTTAAAATAAAAGTAATTAAAAACAGTAAAATTAAAACTAAAAACAAAAAATGTTTTTTGTTTTTAGAAGAAAAATAATTACCTCCTATTAAAGAAAAAAAACAAACAAAAATCATCTGAGATAAAAAAGAAGCTAAAGCAATAAAATGATGTATCGATCTTAATCGACTATCATGATAGTTAAAACCTAGAAAACGAAGTAATAATCCTTTCAGAAATAAAAAATCAATTAGCCCAATAAGACAATTAATCGCTAAGCCTAGTATCCCAACAAAAACTAGTTTTTTAAAAAAGAAAATCTTTTTTTGAAAAAGAAAAAAATAACCTAAAACACCTACTAAAGGGAAAAAAAAACCTGTCCATAATTTCGACATTCTACTGAAATAAATATCTGGTCTTAAGTTTGTTTTTCGGTAAAAATAAGAAAACAATATCCAGCACATTAAAAAACAAACGACTAAAAAAAACTTATCGAAATATTTTACTAATTGAGTCCGTTTTTCTTTAAAAAACAAAGCAACAAACAAAACTAAAAGACACCCATAAGTCCCCAGTTCTTGTAAAGATCTGGAAAGAAAAATACCAAAAAATAAAGTATAACAAAAAAAACAGCCCAAATGATTTAATAAAGAATCTATTTGCCCTTTTTTTAAAAAAACAAACGGAAAAAAAAATAATCTTAATTTTGACATCTTTTAAAAAACAAACCTCTAATCATTTACTTTAAAATAGTTTCAATAATTTTACGAACATTCTCTACTTTAATTTTTTCCATACATCCTCCCTGAGCACAAGCATACTCAAAGCCTAAAGACAAACAAGGCGAACACCAAAAAGAGCTTTTTAAATTATAAACATTTTTTTTTTTACTCAAAGCTCCCCACCTTGTAGTTGCCGTAGGTCCATTTAAAGCAATTGTGTTAATTCCTATTGTAGCACCTAAATGCATTATACCTGTATTAACAGTGATTAGTAATTTTGCTCGACTTAAAAGAAAGGCTGCCTCTTCCCATTTTAAAATCCCCACAAAAGAAATGATCTTATTTTCGTCTTCTTCTTCTTTTTCCAAAAGACTTTTGATAAACAAATTTGTTTTTTCTGCATCATCTTTGCCTCCAGTAATACAAATAAAATAATTTTTTTGTATTAAAAAATCTTTGATTTCTTCCCAAAAAGAAACAGGCCACTGTTTAAAATGTGCTTTTTGTCCACTGGCAAATGGATTAAAAACAACTATTTTTTTATTAACAATTTGATTAGCATTTTTAAATTTTTTATAAGAATTTTGATTTAATTGAGGTAAGTATTTTTCTGTTTGTAGACCCATTAAATGAAGTAAGCTTCGATAATTGTCCATTTCATGCACCGTGTCTTTATGCACAATATAACGATCATAAACATAATGACGAAACATATTTTTTCGTCTAAAACCTATTTTAAATTGAGCTCTAGAAAAAAAAGTTAAAACCGAATTAATTTTAGGCCAAGCAGCAAAATCAATTAATAAATCATACCGCTCACTTCTTCTAATTTTCATAAGGGAAGAAAAAGGATGCGAAAAATCAAATACTAAAAATTGATCGATTCCTTTTAAAAGAGGAAATATGCCTTGATTACTATTGGTGCCTAAAAAAGCAATTTGAGATTTAGGAAAATGATTTTTAAGCTCAAGAGCAATCGCTGAAAGCAAAATAGCATCCCCTACTGCTCCTGTTTTAATAAAAAGAATTTTACTATTTTTTCTTAAAACAATCGATTTTTTTTTAATCCTAAAAAAACCTAAAAAAAAAACTAAAGGAATCGCAAAATAACGATCTACTAATTTAAGTAATCGATTTCCTCTTTCTTTTAACATCAATGGATTAGCTAGCCTTCTTGTTTAAAATCAAATCACAAGTTTTGCTTACTTGCTTCACAGTAATACTTTGCATACAAATAGGATTTTTACATCCTTTAAATTTTCCTTGATAACACGGACTACAAGTTATTTTAGATTCTAAAATTATACTGTTATGTGATAAAGGAGCTTTTTCTTTAGGATCAGTTGGTCCAAAAATAGAAATAATAGGGACATCCATACTTGCTGCAAGGTGCATCCCTCCTGTATCTCCTGTGAGAAATACATGAGCTTCTTTTAAAAAAAAGCTAAATTCTTTTAAAGAAAGTTTCGCACAAAGATTAATCATTTTTGCTTTAGAAGATTGTTTCAAAACAGAATTTTTAATTTCCTCACAAAGACTTTCATCAGCTTTTCCTCCAACAAGAAAAAAAATTTCCTTTTCATCAGAAGGCTTCTTTAATCGATCACAAATAAAATCGATATACATTTCTTTTGGCCATCTTCTAACCGTGACTGATTCTCCTGGATTACTGCCTCCACCAGGATTAATAAAAATGTTCTTTTCTTTTTTTTTCAAAAAATAAGCTTTTTTAATTTGTTTCAAGGTTTTATTAAAAGAAGTCTGACCTGTAAAAAAATCTAATTTTTTACTCTCTTTTACAAAATTAGTAGAATCAACTAAACGTAAAAACTCTTTAATATGATGTTCTCTGTCTTGAAAAAAATCCTTTAAAAATAAAGGGATTTTTAAAAAAGAAACCCATTTTATAAAAGAGATTTTTTTTCCCTTTATAAGAGAAAAAAACAAATAAAGTAATTTATTTCGATGAAAAAAATAAATACACTCATATTTATTTTGATAAAGTTTCCAAAAAAGCTTTGCTAAAAGGCTCAGCTTTCTTTCATAAAATAAAGCATCATCAACAACAATTATTTGATCAATTAAAGGATTGTTTTCTAAAACTTGATGCGACCAATTACCAACCAAATAATGAATCGTGCTTTTAGGGTGTGTTTTTTTTATCAAACGAAGCGCTGGTGTTGTCATTAAAACATCACCAATAGCTCCTAGCTTAATAATAAGAATTTTCGCCTTTTTAGTAGGCATTTTTATCAAAAAAAACTTTGTAAGCTGTATTTAAAATAATTTTTATATCAAAAAGCAAAGTCCAGTTATCAATATAGTAAACATCAAACTCAATTCTTTTTTCAATTGATGTGTTTCCGCGCAATCCATTAATTTGAGCCCACCCTGTAATCCCTGACTTCATTTTATGTCTTAACATGTACCTAGGAACTACAAGTTTGAACTGTTCAATAAAATAAGGCCTCTCGGGTCTAGGGCCAACAACAGACATTTGACCAAGTAAAACATTAAAAAATTGCGGAATTTCATCTAAAGAAGTTTTTCTTAAAAATTTCCCTAATTTTGTTGCTCGTTTTTCCCCTATTTTAGACCAAATAGGCCCTGTTTTTGTTTCAAAATTTACTGGCATCGTACGAAATTTAATAATCTTAAATACTTTATTATCAAGCCCTGCTCTTTTTTGTAAATAAAAAATAGAGCCTCTAGAATCAAATTTAATTAAAATAGCAATTAAAATAAACAAAGGAGAAAAAGAAATTAAAAACAAAATAGAAAAAATAATATCAAAAGTTCTTTTTGAAAATTGATCCCACCCATACATAGGACTATCGACTAAACTAATAACCGGCACTCCTCCAATATTACTGATATCACTATTAAGCAACATATCATACTGATAAATATCAGGAACAAACATCACTGAAACCGAACATCGCTTCAACGTATTTAAAATACTTGTAAGTCGACTATAGTAACCCCAATCAAGACTAATAAAAACATGATTAATTTGATACTTTTTTAAAACTTCTTCTAAGCGATTAATAGAACCAATTAATTGAAAATTTTTATTTATTTTCTTTGAAGGATTATCTAAAAAACCAACCACTCGGTACCCAAACCAAAACTCTTCTTTTAGCTTTTGACTAATTTTCATTCCAACAGCACCTGCTCCAATAATTAAAACATTTTTAGTATTAATTCCTTTTTTTCTTAAATAACGTAGTAATCGCCTAAAAAAAAAACGAGAAGAAGTTAAAAGAATAACACTAATCATCCAAAAATAAACAATAATAATTCTTGAATACCCAGGTCCTTTTTTCATTAAAAAAATAAAAATAATAAACAAACTTAAAGCAATACTCACCCCTTTAAAAACTTTAGGAGCTTCAAAAATAACCCAAGCCCCTCTTTTGATTTTATACAAATCAAAAAGCATAAACACACTAATACAAACAGGAATAAAAATATACATCATTTGAAAATAAATTTCTTTAGAGGGAAACCCATAAATTAAAGGAAGCCAATTTTTAGTTTGAATTCTAAGTTGATAAGATAAATAAATACTAGAAAGTAAAAGAAAAGAATCAACTAAAATAAGTAAAAAAGTATAAGGGTGAAAATATTTTTTAAACAAAAAAGCCTCTAAAAGTTTCTTTTAACGTCTATTTTATAATGAAATAAATGATTTTTTGGCTTAGATTAAGTAAAATGAAAAATTATAAGATATTAGTTTTTTTTTCAAAATAGTTTTTTATTAATTTTTTAATGTTAGAATGACAAAATAAAATTTATAGGATTAGTCAATGGAAGCAAGTTCTATTAGTAAAAATACAATTGTAGAAGGACGAATTGAAACAACCGATCTTTTAAAAATTGATGGCACCTTTAAAGGTGAAAACATTAAAACAAATAAAATTATCGCAGGCAAAGACGCTATTATTGAAGCAAATATTCAAGTTGAAAACATCTCAATTGCAGGAAAAATAATTGGGAATATTGTAGCAAGTAAAAGTGTTGATATTAGTCAAATAGGTAGTGTGGTTGGAAACATTACATCTCCTATCTTAAACATGGCACCTGGATGTAAATTCAAAGGAAATTGTACTATTACAGTAGATGAAAACAAATCAAATGACGATTAAATAAAAAATAATTTTATTTAATTAAAGACGGCAATTCTTAATATTTAACTCTAAAATTCCTGTTGCTCCTATTGTTTCTAACAAATCAATCATCTCAAATACTTTATCTTTAAGAACTAAAGCTCGAATAGAAAGTAAGTCTTCATCATCTAAAGGCAAAACAGTTGGTGAGTTATAACCAGGTGTAATTTTCTCAACTATTTTTAATTTTTCTTTAGGAATATTATACTCCAACATGCTATAAGAACGAGCAATTAAAATCCCTTCCAATTTTTTTTAAAATGCAAAATTTCTTTTTTATTTGCCATTTCTTTTGTCGTAAATAAACTACATTCATAACTCTCCAAAGGTTCAATAACTTTAAGATGATTGCTTTTTAAACTATCACCTGTTTCAACTAAATCAACAATGAAATCACAAACCCCAAGAGCAATCATAATTTCAACACTTCCACTCATAGGAATAATAGAAACTTTTATTTTTTTTTCTTTAAAATAATTGGCTGTTAAATTTGGAAAAGAAGTTGCAACTATTTTTCCAGATAATTGAGAAATCTCTCGGTAAATAAAGTCTTTTTTAGTGATAATAGCTAGTTTACAGATTCCATAATTAAGTTTTAAGAGATTTTGTAATACTCCCACTTTATATTCAACTACAAGGTCTTCGCCTGTAATACCAAGGTCAATGGCCTCTTTGCTAATTAAAGTAGGAATATCAGCAGCTCTTACAAAGATAAACTCAATTTCTGCATTCAAACAAGTCGCATACAAGGCCTTATTTCGCAATCGAAAAATATACCCCGCTTCTTTTAAAATAAAAACACTGGGCTCAAAAAGTCTTCCTTTTTTAGGAATTCCAATTTTTAATTTTGAAGGATCCAAAAAACTCATTGAAATTATTTACGCCTTTGTTTTTCTTCTAAACCACTAGTACCAAATCGTTTTGAAAACTCCAAAAGTAAATCATCAAAGCAAATCTCAAAATAAGAAGCAAGAACAAAAACATGAAATAAAAGATCCACAATCTCATAAATCATTTTATCTTTTTGATAGTTTTTTTCTTTCATAGATTCTTGGCAAAGTTCAATAGTTTCTTCGATGATTTTTTTATTCATTTCTTTAGTCCCTTTTTTCATAAGGAAAGCAACATATGATTGATCACTGGCCGTTTCTTTTCTTTTTTCAAGAACATCAAAAAGTTTAAATAAAATAGAAGGATCTGACATGAATTTAAAACAAAGTCTAAAAAGTTTTGTATTATACTCTTATTTACTTTTATTTAATTAAAAACCTAAACCTTAAGAATAGATAAAAGTTCTTCTTTACTAGAAGCTTCAAGAAGCTTGTTTCGATAAGACTGATTCATTAAAAAGTTGGCAACTCTTGATAAAATAGCTAAATGCTTTTGAATATCATTAGAGGGGATTAAATTGAAAAAAATAAGTTTCACCGGTTTTTCATGACTTTTTTCAAATTTAATAGGAGTCGATAATTTAACAACACACAAAATAGAAGCTTTGATTTCTTTTAAAAACAAATGAGGGAATAAAATTTCTTCATCTAAACTAGTAAACTCTTGCTTATTTTTAGATAAAAATTCATTTAAAACAAAGTCTTTTGATATAGCAGGGTATTTACTAACAATCTTTTTAAGTAGAAAATTTAAAACTCCCTTATAATCTTTAATTGAAGAATAAAAAACAAATTTATCTTTTTTAATTAAATCCATAATAGATTCTTTTTTTCTAGAAAGGTATAAAGAAACAACAGGTTGTTTTTTTTCAATTAATGAATTTCTTTCATCTTTATTAAAAATCACTTTTCTATCAACAATGCCCAATAAAAAAAATTTATCTCTAATGTTTTTTTTATTATTATTTACAACATGAAGATTCGTATTTAAATTTTGAATTTCATCGGAAATAACAGAAAGTTTTGGAAAATTAGTCCAAATAGATTTACCAATCCTTTCTAAAAAAGTATCTTGATTGCCTCCAAAACTAACCCAACAATAAACATTTTTTCTTCCAACCATTTTTGACCATTGTTGACATAAAAGGGTGTTTAGTTCTTCATTATCTGTAAGAGCTAAAACAATTCCTACTTCTGAAAAACGCTCATCTTCTAATAAATTAGGGTCCATCGAATCTTCTAAAAAAACCGTATAGCCTTTTTTTCTAGCCGCATCAACTTTGCTTTTATTTCTATCAAGAAAAATAATTTCTTTTTTACCTTTACTAATTAAAAAATCAGCAATATTTTCTGAAAAAAGATGAATCCCTATCACCAAACAACTATTTAATTGGCTTCTTTTTACCTTAAGTACTTTGGCCACTAATCCCGCTGTAAATCCTTGAACGATAACGGTTGTTGTGATCACCATAAAAGTAAAAGTTTCAAGAAACCAAGTGCCTTCAACCCCTTGATCCTTTAAACTAACACTAAAAAGTGTTGCTATAGATGCTGCAATGACTCCTCTAGGAGCAATCCAAGAAATAAAAAGTTTATCTCTTAAACTTAAACCACTTTTAAAAGTTGATAAAAAAACAGAAAGAGGCCTAGCAACTAAAATTACAAATAAAATAAGCCATATTCCCCTAAAACCAAATAACTTGAAATTAAGAATATTAATTTTTGAAGACAGTAAAATAAACACAATAGCGATAAAAATCTGAGTTAATTCTAATTTGAATTTCCTTAGATTTTCCATTGGAATCGGTTTTTTAATCCCAATAATTAATCCTGCTACAACAACAGCAAGTAAACCTGATTCTTTAACAATAAAGTCACAAACCCCAAAAGTCGTTAAAGCAATGCCTAAAACAAAAATATTCGTCAAATCTCGTGGAATAATATTTCGTTTTAAAAGAAAGTAAGATAAAAACCCAAAAACACAACCCAAAATAATGCCTGTAAGAAATTGTAAAAAAAACTGAGAAATAGCAACAAAAGCAAACTCTTTTCCCACAATCTCAAAACATAAAATAGCAATGAAAACTCCAATAGGGTCATTTAAAACTCCTTCCCAATGTAAAATTTGATTGATATCTTTTTTAGGTTTCACTCTACGTAAAAGAGGAAGGATAACAGTAGGCCCTGTTACAATAACCAAACTACCTGCCAAAAGAGAAAAAGAAATCGAATAAGAAAAAATAAAATAGATAAATAACGAAATCGATAACCACGTCGTTAAAATACCAACACTAAGCAACCTTCTAATCACCTTGTTTAAATTTCTATAGTTAGAATAATCTAAGGTTAAACCTCCTTCAAAAAGAATAATCGCAACAGAAATAGAAATAAAGACTCTTAAAAAAGGACCAAAAACATCAACATCAATAACCCCCAGTCCTTCTTCCCCAAATAATACCCCTACTATAATTAGTAGTGGTATCGATGGAATACGTAGTTTCCTAGAGAAAACTAGTGTAAATACTCCTAAAGAAACACAAAAAACAATCGTCTTTAAAATTAATTCATAAGAATGTATCATAATAAAAAAATCACTTATATTAACAAATTAAATCAAAATCATCTTACTATAAGGTAGTGTTTAAAAAAAATCACTTGAATCCACTCACTCCCTTTCAAAAAAAACTTTTTACGCTTATAAAAAAAATCCCTAAAGGCAAAGTAAGCACTTATAAACAAGTTGCCAAAAAACTTGATTCCTCTCCTCGAGCAGTTGGTCAAGCTTTAAAAAAAAATCCTTTTGCTCCTTTAATCCCTTGTCATCGAGTGATTAAAAGTGATTTTTCTATAGGTGGCTACGAAGGAAGCTTACAAAACAATCAAGTACAGCAAAAATTAAACCTTTTAAAAAAAGAAAAAGTACTGTTTCAGTTTAAAGTCTTAAAAGATAAATCAAAAGTATATTATTTTAATAAAAAAAAATAATTTAAAAAAAATTAAATTTTTTCTACAGATAAGAATTACTTTAGAGATACAACTAATTAACCGATTTATATAATATCAATTATTTCTACAAAATAATGTTTATAAAGAAACATTATGAAAATAACAAAAAAAACTCTTTTATTTCTTATTTTTTCTTTTTTTACTCTCATAAAAGCAGAAGAAGTAATTCAAAACTCCAAAAATAATCAACTTTCTTATCCAAAATTAAAAGTTTTTATCAAAGCAACTGAATGGCAATACGCTCTTAATAAACCAGCTCTGTTTAAAATAACGATTATTAATGAATCAAGTAATGATAATGTGTTTCGACTTCATTTATATGAAAATCCATTTCACCATTTTAAAATTAAGGTTTTTGATCAATATGAAAATAGACTCCCAGAAACACTTAACTATTCTACTTGGAAAGGAACTCTTATTGAAAAAAATGAAAAACCTCGCCGAATCCATCTCAAACAAGGAGAAAGATTTACAACTTTAATTGACTTGTCTAAATGGGTTGATTTTAATAAATCAGGAAAATTTTTCGTAGAAGGCACTTTTTTCCCAAACCCTTTTTTTGAAGAAAATGCTTATTCTTATAAAATCAGCCATTTATCTTTTAACGTGAGCAAAGAAGAATCTCAAATTATTTATAAAAAAAAACCCTCAAAGGAAATTGTTCAAATTCAAAAAAAATTCGAATCTTCTCAATCTTCTCCTAAAAATACGGTTATCAAACATCTTACCTCTCACATAGAAGAAAAATGGAACCATTTTTTTAAAACAGTTGACACCAAACAATACTTAGAAAATTCTTACGCATCAACAGAAATTTACGAACGCTTCAAAACTTCTAAACATGACGAAAGAATCATTATTTTAAAAGAATTTGAAGCCTTTCTCATTAAAAATAGTGATTATAAAATTGATTCTTTTGAAATCTTAGAAACTTACATTAAAAAAGATGAAAAAGCAGAGGTTAAGGTTTATATAAAAACCAAAAATAAAAATGAAAAATATTCTAAAAAATTCAACCCTTTAACAGGACAAATAGAAGATATTTGGAAATCTAGTGATGTCTATACTTTCCTTCAAGATAAAATATTTCAATATTACCTTGAAAAAACCCAAGAGGAATGGAAAATTATTCAGAAAAAAATAAAAATCTTAAAAAAAGATATTACAAAAGCAAAAGAAACAAAAACTGTTACTACTTTTACAGAACAAAAAAGTCAAATTCCTCCCACTTTTATTCCTATTATAGAAAATGTTATTTTCAAAAGGGGGCAAAGTGAGTTTATAACAAACTCTTACCCTACTCTAAAAAAAGCTTCCAAACTCTTAAAACAATTCCCTTACTTATTCATAACAATTCGTGGTCATACTGATACTGAAGGCAATAGTGAGCTTAATTATCAACTTTCCCTACAACGTGTCTTGGCAGTAAAAAATCATTTAATTAAAAATGGTCTTTCAAAAAAACGTATTCAACTAGAAGCTTATGGAGAAAAGAAACCCATTTATCAAGAAGAAGATGAAAATTTAAAAGAAAAAAATAGACGTGTCGAAATTATTTTTAGTCATAACTAATAAAAAAATGATGATGAAAAATATTTTTTTTTATCTTTTAATTTTAATATTAATTTTTCAAACCCCTCTTTTAAAAGCAGCTTTATTCATTCCTTTTGGATCTGAAATTCTTTATCTAGGTTCTTCGGCTAGTGCTGTTTCATTAGGGGGAGCTTTTACAAGTGATAATGATATCCAAGATAATTTTGTTGACAATCCTACAAAAGCGGCTTTAATTCAACATCCTACTTTTTTTTCAAGTTATCTTGGTTTTAATAATATTTCTAGTAGTTATCTTTTTGGTTATTCAAAACCAACTGATTATGGGGTTTTTTCTATCGTGTATCACCAGGTAAATGGAAACCGTTTTGATTTAAAAAAATTTCAATCAACTCAAATTGCTTTTTCTAAAAAAATTTTTCCCAACTATCATGTTGGATTTAAGTTTAACTCCGAAGTAGCCTTAATTAAAGCCAATAGCGACGAATCAGAGACGATGCTTAGTGGATTTCACGGAGATGTTAATTTGATTTATATAGGTAATAATCAACAGTTTGGTTTGCTTTTATTACAAAATATTCATTATGGAGTACAAATTAAGAATATAGGCCTTGTTCCTTTTTATATCAATGATTTAAACCAAACTAACTTTATACGTGCTTTAGAAACACGATTAGGCATCTCTTTTGATGTTTTAAAATTTGAAAATTTTGCTACTAGAATCTACACAGATTTGACTTACTACCCTTTAAACGAGCATTTTAATTTTAATCTAGGTCTTAAAACTTCTTACCAGATTCCTATGCCCATTATCAAACAAATCACTTTACAAGCTGGCTTTATTCCAAATACTAAGCGATACGGAATAAAAAACATAGGCCCTTTTACGGCTGGATTAAGTCTCTTTTTTGATTTTAAATATTTAAGTCCTTCATTAAATTATGCGATCTTACCGAGAAGAGACAACAACAACGATCATCACTTACTTTCATTTCAATTAAAATTCAAACAAAAAGGCCACAATAAACCTCAAATTAATACCAAAGAAGACTTTGGACAAGAAGGCATTATTGAAAACACCATCATTAATGAATAACCATCATCTACAATGAAGCATTTAACTATTATCATTCTTATGACAAACATTTGCTTTGGGCAATCTGTTATTGAAAATAGATATTTTTCCCCAAATGAAGATAAAAAAAAAGATACGATTAAAATCCCTTTAAAAATCACTCAAAAGTCTACTATTAAAAAATGGATCGTTTATTTTGTAAAAAAAGAAAAATCTTTCAAAATTATTAGAAAATATCAATCCAAAACAATCAAAATTTTAAAACCTACCAATTTTGAAACAATTTGGAAAAGCCTTATTGCACCTAAAAAAAAACTTGAAATTCCGCCTTACATTGAGTGGGACGGAAAAACAACTGATGGCAAAATTGTTGGTGAAGGGACTTATTATTTTCAAATCCAATTGATTAATAAAAATAATGATAAAATAGTTTCTCCGCTCATTCCTATCATTGTTGATACAACTGCTCCTGATATTAAACTTCAAACAAAAAATAAGGCTTTTTCCCCTAATAATGATGGAATAGAAGACACCTTCTCTTTTATTATACTAGCATCTAAAAAAGCTCAAAAAACAGACTCTATTAAATTAAATTTAATTAATAAAGGCAACCAAACAATTAAAACACTTCATTTTAAAGTAAACGAATTAAAAAACAAACCTCTTAGAATCAATTGGCTTGGCAAAGACAAACATTACAAGCAAGCTCCCCAAGGGAGATATACTTTAGTTTTAAAAGCTAGTGACTATGCGGGAAATGTTTTTTTAAAACAAATTAATGACATTATTTTAACCAAATAACTTGATTAAATAAATCTTGGGTTATCAAATAATAGCTTTTTTTCTAAAGAAAACATCGAATTCAAACTTTCTGTTTCCACTTCAAAGTTCATGCTCTTATTGCTCAAGGTTATATTAATAATGTTAGAGAAGCAACAACAAAGTTTTTTTATCTTTTCAAAGAAAAAAAAGAGAAATATAAACTGAAATAATGCTGTTAATTTCTTTAAATAAAAAATATTAAATAGAATCAACAATTAAATTAGTGACTTGATTGAATCATTAATTATACAAGACATGTCTTGTACAAATTTAAAATTAATTATAAATTTAAAACCGATTCGAAAAATGACAATATATATATTAGTATTAAAAAAAGCATGAAAAAAACAAAAATTATTGCTACCGTTGGACCTTCTATTGAAAAAGAAAGTCTGATTGAAAAAGCTATTAACGAAGGCGTCAATGTATTTCGAATTAATTTCTCCCATGCCAATCATGCTTATCATCTAAAATCTATCAAAAAAATAAGAGCGATTTCAAAAAAATTAGACAAACCTATTGCTATTTTAGGGGATTTAAAAGGACCCGAGATTAGAACAGACACACAAATTTACACCCTGATAAAAGATAAAAAAATTCATTTAAGTTATTATAAAAACAAACTTAAAGATGCCATAGGCATCACTCATAAAACACTTTATCAGCTGGTCAAAAAAGGGCAAACTATTTTTATTGATGATGGCCTATTAAAGCTAACTGTCCTCAAAATTCAAAAAAAAGATATTTTGTGCAAAGTGATTAACGGTGGTAAATTAACTCAAAATAAATCAATCAATATCCCTAATATTCTTATAAAACTACCCATTATTAATCAAAAAGATAAAGAAGATCTTAATTTTATTATTAAAAATGATCTTGATGGGATAGCAGCTTCTTTTATAAGTAATCAAGAAGATGTAAAAAAAATACGTGCTTTTCTAAAGCAAAAAAAGTCAGAGATTACTATTATTTCTAAAATCGAAAATCAAGCTTCTGTGACTAATTTAGATTCGATTATTGATGTGTCTGATGGAATTATGGTTGCAAGAGGAGATTTAGGGGTAGAGTTTCCAACTGAATTTATTCCTGTACTTCAAAATGAAATTATTGAAAAAACAAAAAAAAAAGGAAAAATTATTATTGTTGCCACTCAAATGCTTGATAGCATGATCAAAAATCCACGACCCACTCGTGCAGAAGCTACTGATATTTCTAATGCTGCTTTACAAAGAGTTGATGCTGTCATGCTTTCTGGAGAAACAGCCAGTGGTGCCTACCCTATAGAAGCCATTAAAATTATGAAAAAAATTATTTTAAAAACAGAAGAAAGTCAATCTTTAAATATCTTTCCTATTAAACATAAAGAAGAAATTTCTATTATTTGCAAAGCTAGTTTGATGCTAGCAATGGAAAATCAAGCCAAATTACTCATTACAATTAGTTTTTGGGGTAAATCTGCTAGATTAATTTCTTCTTATCGAAGTGAAGTACCAACTATAGTTGCATGCTTTAATGAGAAACTTTATAGTAAAAGCCAACTTTATTATTCTATAGAGCCTATTAAAATTACTTATCAAAATTCAATTGACAAACAGTTTAAAGAAATTGAAAAAAAACTTAAAAAAGTAAAATTAGTAAAAAAAGGAGATTTAGTAATTTTTATGTTTACCTATCCCGAAATTCAAAATAAAACTAACTCTATAAGAAAATGGGTTATTAAATAACTATCATCCCAAAAAAAATACAAATGAAAATAAGGCCACTTAGAAAAGGGAAACCTCTTGAGTTAACAGGTAAAAAAGATCGAATTTCAATTTTTTTTTTAGGGACAGGTTCTGCCTTTTCTAAAAAAAATTATCAAACTAATTTCATTATTATCAAAGGCGACACTCATCTTTTAGTGGATTGTGGGACAACATGTACAAAAGCACTAAACAAAATAAAAAATAACATTATGAATATTAAAAATTATTATATTACTCATTCACACGCTGATCATATTGGAGGCTTAGAAGAAGTCATGTTATGTTATCGTTATATTCAAAATCCAAAATTAGCCAATAAAAAACCTAAAATTATTATTAACAAACATTATAAAAAAATTTTATGGGATTTTTCTCTAAAAGGAGGCAATGCTTTCTCAGAAACAAAAAATGGCAAACCTCTTGAATTTGAAGATTTTTGGACTGTCCTTGAAATGGAAAAATTAAAAGAATTTAAAAGAGAAACTTGGGGTTATCAGTTTGAAAACTTAGATCTTAAAATGCCTAGAACTTGTCATATTCCAGCCCAAGCAACTTCTTGGGAAAATGCTATTTGGAGCACTGGAATTATTATTGATGAAAAAATCTTTATTAGTTCAGATACTAAATATGACCCTGATCTTATTTTTGAATACAACAAAAAATACAAAATTGAAATCATTTTTCATGATTGCCAAGTCTTCCCCGGAGGGATTCATGCCAACTTAGAAGAATTGAAAAACCTTCCTAAAAATATTAAAAGCAAAATGATTTTAATGCACTATGGAGACAATATTGGTGATTATTTAAAAAAAATTAAACAATACGGGTTTCATTCTATTGCAAAAAAAAATGTTTTTTATGATTTTTAAATAGCAAAAAAATTATTCTAAAACTGATACTTTTTGAATTAAAACCACACTTTTAGCAGAAATACACTTCCCTTCTCCTTCTGCGTTCATTTTTTCTGTTGTTGTTGCTTTAATATTTATCGCCTTACAATCAAGAACCTTCGAAATCAAACCAACCATTTTTTGGGAGTAAGGACTAATTTTAGGCCTTTCACAAATAATAACATTATCAACATTAACAACTTTAAATTGTTTTTTTCTTAAAAGAGTATAAGTCATTTTTAAAATTTCAACACTACTAATGTCTTTATACTTCAAGTCATTATCTGGAAAAAGTTTGCCGATATCTCCCATTCCAATCGCTCCTAAAAGAGCGTCACTGATGGCATGAAGTAAAACATCAGCATCCGAATGACCTAAAAGTCCCCTTTCATAATCAATCTCAACCCCCCCTAAAACAAGCTTTCTATCTTTGACAAGAATGTGCGTATCATAACCAATTCCAACTCGATACATATGGATACCTCTTATTTAATCTTATTATAAAAAGTAACCTGAATTAATCTTTTTAAAAATTATTTTTTTTAATGTATAATTATAATTTAAAAAATGAATTTTTTAAATCCTGTTATCCAAAACCGATATAAAAGAATCCATTCCATTGGAGTAAAAGTTGGTTCTATCACTATCGGGGCAAGTCATCCTATAGTAATCCAATCAATGACGATCTCCGATACAATGAATACTAAAAAAACAGTAGAGGAAATTATTAGTATTAAAAATACTGGAGCTCAGTTAGTGCGACTAACAACCCCCAATTTAAAAACTGCTGAAAATTTAGAAGATATTAAAAATCTATTAGAAAAAAAAAATTGTAAAATTCCTCTTGTAGCAGATATTCATTTTACCCCAAAAGCAGCAGAAATTGCAGCTAAAATTGTTGAAAAAGTTCGTATTAATCCAGGAAATTATGTCGACCGAAAACAATTTAATCTTAAAAAATATTCTGATAAAGAGTATCAAAAAGAAATTAAACGTATCGAAGACAGATTCATTCCTCTTATCAAAATATGCAAAAAATATAAAACAGCCCTTCGTATCGGCACCAATCATGGTTCTCTTTCAGATAGAATTATCAGTCAGCATGGAGACAACCCTAAAGGAATGGTCGAGTCAGCTTTTGAATTCATTAAAATTTGTGAAAATAATCATTTTGATCAAATTGTTATTTCAATGAAATCTTCTAATCCTATCGTCATGGTGCAAGCTTATCGACTTTTAAGTGAAAGAATGAGAAAAAATAAAGTTTATTATCCACTTCATCTCGGCGTTACCGAAGCAGGAGATGGACAAGAAGGAAGAATCAAATCAGCTGTTGGAATAGGCACTCTTTTAGCAGATGGGATCGGGGACACAATTAGAGTTTCTTTAACAGAAAAAGCTGAAAAAGAAGTCATTGTTTGTAAAAAAATTATCGAGTATTTTGATTTTAAAAAAAATGATTTACTTCATTTACAAGACATTCCTTGTTCTTTTAACCCTTATGAGTTTTCAAGAAGACAAACAAACACCATTAATCATATAGGAAGCAATCAAGTCCCAAAGATTATTCTCTCTTCTAAAGAAGCCATTTTAAAAATAGAAGATTTAAAGCAATATCAAATCACTAAAATAAAAGATATTGACAAATGGAAAAGTGGAGAATTTGCTCCTGATGCTATCTTTTTAAATAGAGAAACAGATTTTATAAATGAACCTATTGGCATTCCATTTATTATGCCTTATGTCAATTGGGAAAAAAAAAACAATCAAAATAATTACCCTTATTATGATTGCTTCGGAAGCTTTTTAAATAGTTCTAAAAAAAGTGATGTCAGTAATTTTATACATTTTTCTATTAATGATATTAACAAATTCAATCAAGACACTATTAAACTTTTAGAAAAACACCCCTGTGTTTTTGTTTTAGAAGCAATCAAAAAACATACTAGTCAAGAAGTAAGAAATATTATTTTTCATTTTCATCAAAAAAAAATATTCACACCAATAATATTGATAATAAAAAATAAACCAAAAAAAGACTTTGAAAACGAAGCCACTGAACAAGCTCTACAAGCAGGGCCTTTATTAATAGATGGTCTTTTAGATGGCTTATGGATGGAGCAGGCAAATGAAGAAAGTATTAAAGTCGCCTATAACATCCTTCAAGCAAGTAGATCTCGTATTTCAAAACCTGATTATATTTCTTGCCCTTCTTGCGGAAGGACACTTTTTGATTTACAAGAAGTCACTGCCAAAATCAAATCCAAAACCTCTCATTTAAAAGGCGTCAAAATAGCAATTATGGGCTGTATTGTTAATGGACCTGGAGAAATGGCTGATGCAGATTTTGGGTATGTAGGTTCGGGGCCTGGAAAGATCACCCTTTATAAAAAAAAAGAAATCATTAAACGCAATATTCCTTCAGAAAAAGCCGTCGATGCACTTGTTGATTTACTTAAAGAAAACAATGCTTGGAAAGCTCCTGTTTCGTAAAAGAAAACCCTTTATCTTATCAGAAAAAAAATATTGTTAATTAGGATCTGTTAAAATTACAACTGAATCCTCTGTAATAGCAATCGTATGTTCAAATTGAGCAGATATTGTTTCATCTGCTGTATACACAGTCCACCCGTCATACTTATCAATAGTAACATCACTGCTCCCTTCATTAATCATCGGTTCAATCGTAAAAGTCATGCCCGGTTTAAGCTTTAAACCCCTTTTTTTTTGACTATAATAAGGAACAAAAGGATGTTCATGAAACTCTTTACCAATCCCATGACCTCCTAATTTTCTCACAATTCCATACCCAAAAGGGTTAAGATATTCACTCACTGTATTTCCAATATCATTTAAATACCCATTCTTTTTAACAGCTTCAATACCAGCCCACATCGCTTTTTCAGCTCGTTTGACTAAAAGGCTTGTGGATTCAGCAACTTTACCTACCATAAACGTTTTAGAAGTGTCCCCATGATATTCCTCTAGTAAGAGAGTAATATCAATATTAATAATATCTCCTTCTCTTAACACTTTTTTTGAATTAGGAATCCCATGACAAACAACATGATTAACAGAAGTACAAATACTTTTTGGAAAACCATTATAATGCAAAGGAGCGTGTTTAATGTTGCGTTTATTAGCCCAAGTAACACAAAAATCATTTAATACTTGTGTTGAAATACCTGCTTTTACAAGACCACCTACTTCTTCAAGCAATTGTCCTGCTAATCTTCCGACTTTTCTCATTTTTTTAATTTCATCAACTGTTTTAATGATTAACATTTATAAAAACTCAAAAAAAAAAAACTAAAAATCAAATTTATTTAATAAAATTTTTTTATTACTAAAAAAACTTAAAATAAAGCGATTTGACTTATCAAATAAATAATAATACGATAAAATTGTATTGCTTTAAGTGAAATTATTATTCAAACTATAAAAAACCTTTAAATAGAAGTAGTATTTACCTAAAAATGTTACAAACAGCCCAACTCACTTTTGAAAAAAATTATTCCCTTAAGCAATATGAAAAATCTATAGATTTTATAGCAAAAAATAATTTTAAACAAGCCCTCTTTATTTTTGATGAATTGCTGAGAAAAAATGTATCAAGTCCACTTCTTTTTGACTTGATGAAATATATGCATTTTTGGATTAATCGAGAAAAAGAAATTAATAATAAAAACAATGGAAGAGAAAAATCTCAATACTTACAAAAAGAATGGAATACTTTTGAAAAATTCATTAAAGATAAAAAAATAGGAATTAATAATATTTTTTTTACTTTAAAAAAAACGATTCACAAAAAAATAAAAGAAGAATTAATTATAGAAATACAAAACTCTCATTACACAAATATAGACTCTCTTATTAATTTAGCAAAAATGATGAAAGAAGCAAAAGAAGAAAAAGAAGCTTTAGAAACTTTAAAATATGCTTTAAAATTAAGTGAAAATAATTCTTCTGTATTTTTGTTATTGGGTGAATGCTACCAAGCATTAAAAGAAAAAGAAAAATCATCTTATTATTATAAAGAATTTTTTTTTTGGTCTGCTGAAGAAGAAATTGATTTAAAAGAAATTAAAGATTTAGAATTGATTAAACTTATTTTTCAATTAAGAGAAATGGGATTTAATGACAAAGAAATTGTTTACTGGTTGCCTACTTATGCAAGAATTGAAAAATTTTTAAAAAATTAATAAAGCTTTAAGTAAAAAACAATTCAAAAAAGTAATCCAAAAAATAAAAGAAAGAGAACATGCTTATCAAGTTAATCCGACAAAAAAAAAAACTTAGAAGCTGTTTTAATTAATAGCTATTTATATATTATCGAACACTACTCCATTACCGAAGGGTTTATTTGCGAAAATGTTTCTATTTTAATAAAAAAAATACAAAATCTTAATCCAACTATTTCAAAAAAATTAAACTTCATTTAAGTCATACTTCCTATGGAAATTATTAATACATTCAAAGAAAAATTAAAAGAAGACTTTATTACCAAGAAAGCAAACGAACAGTATTCTCTTAAAGATTTTCGAGAAGGCTTTGATTGGATAACAGAAGTGATTGAAAAAAAACTAGAAAAAGAAACTGAAGAAATTTTAAAAGATTACTTGAAAAAAAATGAATACTCTATTTTTTATAACTATCTCCTAGCCAGTCTTTTTTATCGTTTAAAAATATCAAATGAAGACCTTAATAATAAACTTTTAAAAATAGCCTCTCAAACTCAAAAAGGAACCGTCCTTATCCATTTGGCAAAAGAGATCTTAAATCACTCGGTATCTTTAAATGCTTTAAATATCTTAGCTTTAGAATATGAAAAAGAACACGATGAAGATAACCTTCTTGAAACTTGGGTTCAAATTTTAAAAATTGATAACATAAATACAACCCTTCCTAAAAGAATAGCTGCTTTAAAAGAAAAAAAAAAATGAAACTAGTGAAGCCACTTATTATTATAAAATAGCTTTTATTAAAGCTTATGAATCAAAAGAAATTGAAGAAGCTTTAAAAATTTGGAAGCAATTATCAAAAATTAACCCTAAAGATCCTGCTTTTTATCTTACTCAAGGTAAAAAAATAGCAAATAAACTAAACTCTGAAGAAAAAAGAAACTTATACAAATACATTATTAATTATTATGAAAAAAATTTAGAAGGAAATGAAAAAGAATTTCTTTCTATTTTAAAATCAATTGTAAACAATAAAATTTTTCAAGAAAATCTTAATCATCTTTTAGCTAAGACTTACTCTAGACTCTATAAAAGCCACTCTCATTTAGAAGATGTTTTGGCAATGAGTGGTCTTACAAAAAAGAAGAACATCACAAAAGGAATCGAAATTTTTGAAAGTCATATTAAATATCACGTTGGAGCTTTTGTACTTCACAAAAGCTTTGGTCTTGGAATGATTGAATCAATTCAAAAACCTATGGGGAGTAAAATTTTTGACATGATCCAACAAACAAAATTAACTATCAAATTTGAAAAAAATAAAAATCACCCTATGAGTTTAAGGATCGCTATTAATTCTCTACAAGTTTTACCCGAAGAACATCTTCATGCTTTACACCATTTTAAAAAAGAAAAAATTAACGATATTTTAGAAAATCAAGAAAATTTCGCTTCTAGTATTTTGAAAACACTTGGAAAACCAGCCAGTGTTAAAGAGATAAAATCTCTTTTAATCCCTAAATTTATTGAAAATGCTAAATGGTCAGATGTATGGAAAAAACTAAAAGAAACTTTTCATCATTCTTCAAAATTTGAACTTAAAAATAAACATTATGACTTCTTTCAAGAATCTTTAAACATCGAATCAATAACGATAAAACTTTTTGAAAATAGCTCTTCACTAGAGAAAAAATATCATCAAATCGAATTTTATCTTATGCATTCTTCTAAATATAATGAAAATATATTAAATCAATTTACTGATTACTTAAAAGAATATATCCAAAATAAAAAAGAAGATTCATTAAAAGCTCTTTTTTTACTTGAACACCTTATAAAAAGTTATCATTTAAAAATAACATTTGATTTTGATCATTTTTTTAAAGCTCTCTTTGATATCCATTTAACTGAAAAAACATTTTCAAATTTAGAAACTAGTACTTTAAAAAACCTTTTTTTAAACTCTGTTTATAATTTAAAAAAAGTAAATTATGAAGAAACTATTTCTTTTTTACTAGAAAAAACTAATGTTGATAAAAAACAACTCATTATCGATCATGTCATTCATAAGGGACAATATGAAATTTTAAAAACAATATTTGAAAATGCAACTAATCACTATACAAAATATCCTGAAACCTTTATTTTGCTTTCAAAGATCTTTATTGTTGACTATCCCCAACATTTTGATTTAAATAAAAGTAATGTTTTCTTAAAATTACTTAAAATAAGCTATGATCTCAACAAAGATTACACTCTCTCTAATAAAATTCTACATGGAAAAAAATTATTTTTACTCATCAAAAACTTTCTTTTTGAAGATGAAATTTTATTTGACCACCTTAAAAATGAAAAAAATAGTGAAATTAAAAATAACATTTTTAAAGAATTAGAAAGTCTTTATTTTTTAGACAATTATTTAAAAGTTAAAATAAGAGAAGTTAGAGAAAAAGCCTAAAAAGTTAATTTTTTTTAAACTCACTAGTTAACTCGATTAATAATTCACAACCTTTTTTTAAAACTTCATCTTTGACGGCAAAAGAAAGACGAAAATGAGTATCTTTTTCAGAAAAAACTTTTCCTGGAACAATCAGCAGATTTTTCTTAATCGCTACTTTAGAAAACTCATCTCCATTCCTCCAAGGACACTCAATAAAAAAATAAAAAGCTCCCTCTGCTTTAGAAAAATGAAAATCATTTTTTAAAGTTTCATAAACATAATTTCTTTTTTTCAAATACTTGGCAACTTGCTCATTTAAAATAGCAGTTACTTGTTTTCCATAAGCTAAAAGTACCATTTTTTGAGCTACCGAAGGAGAACAAACAAATGTATATTGTTGCAAATTACTCATTTGTTGAATGATTTCTCTAGGACCAATAGCATAACCAATTCGCCACCCTGTCATACTATGAGATTTTGAAAATCCATTGAGTAAAATCACTCGTTCGTACAAACCAAAAGGAGAGGGTAAAATACTTAAAGAAGCCGTCTCTTGATAATAAAATTTTTCATAAATTTCATCTGTAATAATATAAAAACCATGTTTTGAAACTAAAGAAATAATCTCTTTTATTTCTTTAGAAGAGCAAACTTTGCCTGTAGGATTACTTGGTGAATTAAGAATAATTGCTTTTGTTTTAGAAGTGACAAGAGATTTCAATTGATCAATTTTAATTGAAAAATCTGGATACGTATTAAGATACACCACTTTAGCTCCTAACCAAAGAGCCAATTGCTTGTACATCACAAAATAAGGATCTGTTATAATGACTTCATCTCCTTGATTAAGTAAAACACTAAGGGTTAAAAAAATCCCACCTGAAACACCTGAAGTAATAATAAGATCTTGATTTAAAAGATCGGTTTTTCTTTCTTTTTTTATTTGGTCTTTAATTAACTCAATAAGAGCTTTGCTTCCTTGGGTTTGTGTATAACTATTGTCATCATTAAAAATAGCTTGCTTAGCAGCTACTTTCATAGGGGCAGGCAAATTAAAATGAGGTTGCCCAATGCTAAGATTAATGGGATTTTTGAGGTTTTTTGCCATATCAAAAATTTTTCGAATCCCAGAAGATTCAAAATCTTGCATTCTTTTTGAAATAAAAGACATTATTTTACAACAAAATTAACAAGTTTATTAGGAATATAGATTTCTTTAACAATTTTTTTTTCTTCAAACCATTTAGTTAAAATTTTTTCTTCTTTTGCTTTTTGAATCACAAACTCTTGAGTACTATTTAACGGAATAATGACTCGAGCTCTTAATTTTCCATTCACTTGAATAATGATGGTTTGCTCGCTTTCTTGAAGATAGCTTAAATTATATTTAGGCCAAGTAGCATTATAAACTCTCCCTTCAAATTGCATCATCAAAAATATTTCTTCTGCTATAAAAGGAGCAAAAGGAGACAAGACAATCAAAAAATCTCGTAACATTTCTTTAAAAAAATTTTTATCTTCTTTAGTTTTAGGAATAAAATTACAAGTCTCATTTAAAAAACTCATCATACTTGCAATAGCGGTATTAAATTGATAACGTTTATTAATATCTTCAGTAACTTTTTTAAGCATTTTATGAAAATTTCGTCTTATATTTAAAGTTTCCTCACTGAAGGCACCTTGTGAAAAATCACTTTCTTTTTTCTTTACTATCAAAAAAACCAACCCCTCATACCATCGCCAAAGTTTATTTAAAAAACGATAACAACCTTCAAGACCCTGAATATTCCATTCCAAATTTCTTTCCACAGGAGAGGCAAAAAGAATAAACAACCTCACCGAATCAGCTCCGTAAAGTTTAATAATTTCTTCTGGAAAAACACCATTTTTTTTTGATTTAGACATTTTTTCCAAACGCCCTATCATGACTTTTTTCTGATTTTTTTTTAAAAAAGCTCCTGTAATTTCTCCTTTGTTATTTTTTTTTAAGCTAACTTCATCAGCATAATAATAAATTTTATTTCCTTTATCATTAACGCGATAATAAGAATAATTACAAACCATTCCTTGCGTCAGCAATTTTTTAAAAGGTTCATTACAAACGGCAAGATTCATATCTCTCATTACTTTATAAAAAAACCTAGCATATAAAAGATGCAAACAAGCATGCTCTATACCTCCTATATATAGATCTACTTGTTTCCAATAATTAGAAGCTTCCTTTGAAAAAGGACATTGTGAATTGTGTGGATCCATAAAACGCATAAAGTACCACGAAGAACAAGTAAAAGTATCCATTGTTTCTGTTTCTCTTATAACTTTTTTTCCATCTTTAAATTTCATTTTTTTAAAGCTTTCTAAAGATTTTAAAGATTGTATAGACCCTGCATCAAAACCAATGTCTTTTGGAAGAATAACAGGTAAATTTTTTTCATCAAGTGAAATAGGTTGATTGTTTTCATCATAAACAATCGGGATAGGATTTCCCCAGTAACGCTGCCTTGATATTAACCAATCCTTTAATTTATATTGCGTTTTTCTTTTTCCTATTTTTTGTTTTTCAAGATAAGAAGTAATTTTCAAAATAGCTTCTTGGCTAGAGAGTCCTGTAAATAAACCTGAGTTAACTAAAACACCTTTTTTTTCATAAGCTTCTTTCAAAGAGCTTTCTTGAATTGTTTTTTCCTTATTTTGTATCACCATTTTGATTGCAAGATCATAAGCTTTAGCAAATTCAAAATCTCTTTGGTCATGAGCTGGAACACACATAATCGCCCCTGTGCCATAAGAAGCTAAAACAAAATTAGCAATATACAAAGGTAATTTTTGCTTTGTTAATGGATGCGTGATAAAAACTCCTGTGAAAATGCCTTCTTTTTTATAAAATATGTTTTGGTTAATTTGAGAACACTTTTTAATAAAAGACTTAATTTCATTATATCGATCACTTTTTTTAATATAGGTTTCCAAATTTTTGTGATCAAAAGCAATTGCCACATAAGTTACTCCATAAAGTGTATCTGGACGTGTTGTAAAAATAGGAAAATCAATATCCCCATGTTTAAAAGTAATCAAAACCCCTTCACTTTTTCCAATCCAGTTTCGTTGCATTGTCAAAACTGTTTCTGGCCAATCTCCTTCTAATTGACTTAATCCTTCAAGAAGCTCTTCTTGATATTTTGTTATACGAAAAAACCATTGGGAAATTACTTTTTTCTCTATCAAAACACCCGAACGCCATCCTTTACCATCAATCACTTGTTCATTAGCCAATACTGTTTTATCAACCGGATCCCAATTCACAGAAGCCTTTTTTCGATAAACCAAACCCCTCCCATACATTTTTGTAAAAAACCATTGTCCCCAACGATAATAGTCAGAATCTGCTGTACTAATTTCATCTTCCCAGTGATAAGAAAAACCCATTTTTTCAAATTGCTTTTTCATATCCGTGATATTTTTTTGAATCCACTTATAAGGAGAAATTTGATGCTCAATGGCTGCATTTTCAGCAGGAAGACCAAAGGCATCCCATCCCATAGGGTGAAGGACATTAAATCCATTTAGTCGTTTAAATCGAGCTACGACATCCCCAATAGAGTAGTTTCTCACATGTCCCATGTGAATATTTCCACTAGGGTAAGGAAACATTTCAAGACAATAAAAAGGAGTTTTATTACTATCTTTGTCTTTTTTAAAGACCTTCTCTTCTTTAAAAATTTTACACCATCTTTCTTCTATTGTTTTAAAATCATAAGACATTTTAAGATCCTACCTATTTATCAAAAAATTAAAAATAAGATGAAAATTAATAGCATGAATTAACTATTAATTCTAATTAATTTTATACTCAAAAAAAACTAAGAAATATTTACTATTTTATTTTTTAAAAATTTTTGATTTTTAATGACTTCAAAAAAATAACAATCTAAATATTCGACTTCTTTGTACTCTCTTCCATCATCGCCTGTTCTCCCCTCTTACTTTTTTTAAAAAAGGATGGTAATACACTTTACTTAAAATTATTTTCATTTCTTCAGTAGACTCTTTAAAATCTAGGTTATAAAAAATTAAATTAAATTTTTTCGCCTTTAAAAAAAAAGTATTTGATTGCTTTCTTTAAAAAAAATCTTTATTTAACTCTTTATTCTCTATAGGAAAATAAAGAGTTAGTTCAGCTCCTTTACAATGTTTGTTAAAATCATATTTATTTTTAGCTATAATATCTCCTCCATATTCTTTAATAATACTTTTACAAATAGAAAGACCCAGCCCTCTTCCTAAAGATATTTTTGTACTATAAAACTCACGAAATAATTGATCATTTTTTGCTTCTAAAAAACCTTTCCCATTATCACTAATCATAACAACCATTTGATGATTAATTTCTTTGACTAAAAGACAAACATTGACTTTTTCATCATGATCTCTTTTAGCTTCTATAGAATTTTTAAAAAGATTATAAAAGATTCTTTCAATTTTAGCTAAATTTCCAGAAATGAATTTATTGTTCGCCTTCCAAATTAATTTAAAAGAAATGTTTTTACAAAAAAAATCTTCTTTCATAATAGAAGAAAAGACTTCAAATAAATTGGTTTTTTGATCAATCTTTTTTTCAGAAACTTCATCTTGATAAAGTATTTTTGAAGCATCTTTTGACAAATAAATAATTTTATTAAGGGCAATATCTAACTTTCTTAAATCTTGATTTCTTTTTTCTTTAAAAATATTTTTAAGGTTTTCTATGTAATAAAGCATTGTTGTACAATAATTATTAATATCATGATTTACTTTGACAAAAGCATCAATAACATTTTTAGAATTTTTAATTTGCTTTGTGGTCAATAGTTTGATTTTATTAAATTTTAAAATTATTTAATTTTGTTATCTCTTTTCATTATAAAAAATGGATATAAGACTTAAGAAAATAATTATAGAAGAATTTTTTAAAAATTAAAATTTTTTTTAAAAAATTCTTATAGTTTCTTAGATTTTAGCTCTTTGTAAAATAACGTCAACAATCTTTTCATGAAGACCTAAAGGAGGTGTGATTTCATAAACAATATTGGGATACTTCAAAGCAGCTTGTTTAACTAACCTTGGGATATCTTCTTGAACATGCCTACCGAAACTTAACATATAAGGGTGTACTTTAATAAAATCTACTTTTGCTTTAGCACAAAGAGTAAAACTTTCTTGTATATTTGGGTAAGCTAATTCCATATGAGCACAAACAACAAAAATATCTTTACATTTTTTTTGCACCATTTTACCTAAAGAATCAAGCATTTTATTAGCTTTTTTTTTTTTAGAACCGTGGTCAACGATTAATAAAGCTGTTTTTTTAAATTGATTCATCAAAATAAATTTTATTAAAATTTTGATATTGATTTCATCATGATTGAAAAATATTTTTAATGATAAAATAAAAAAAAAAAAATCAAAATAAAGCTGGTTTTTTTTCAAAAAGATTTAATTAGTTTCATTAAAACATTTTTTTATGATATTTTTTATTATTTTTTTTCAAATCTTAAAAAAAGAAAAATTCCTTCTACCTTTATTTGCTTCACCTAATGATAAGAATGGCAAAAAAATACCTTAGATATCATCTTTAGAATCCAAATCTTTATCTTACAGACAATTATTTTTCTAAAAAATGAAAAATATTTTTTAAACTTATTTACCAAAGAGTAAACTTTTTTTTATATTATTTATAAAAAAAATTAGTTTATTTTATCTATTAAATACTTTTGGACATCTTTTCTAGACTTTTTTAAAAGTTCGAAATCTCTTTCTAAAACACCTATTTTAAATTGTGGAATACCAGATTGTTTTTGTCCTAAAAATTCTCCAGGTCCTCTAGTTTGTAAATCTATTTCTGCCAACTTAAAGCCATCTTGTATGTTACAAAAAGCATCCAATCTGAAATAAGCTTTTTCTAATACATCATCTTGATGTATTAAATAACAAAAATTATCACTACGATTTCTTCCAATACGTCCCCGTAATTGATGCAATTGAGAAAGCCCAAAGCGTTGTGAAGATTCAATAATAAGTACCGTTGCATTTGGATAATGAATTCCTACTTCAATAACCGTAGTGGTGAAAAGTACTTTAACAATTCCTTTTTCAAATTCTTTTAAAGATCGCTCTCTATCTTCTAAATCACTTTTTCCATGAATCATCGCAATCGGAATTGATTTAAAAATATTTTTTTTAAAAAAATCAAATTCTTTTATAAGTGATTTATTTGTTTTTCCAACACCTCCCTCAATTGTTGGAAAAACAACATAGCCTTGCTCTCCTTTTTTAATTCGATCCATTAAAAACCGATAGGCATGCATACGATCCTTTTCCAGCAGTAACTTTGTCTGCTTTTTTTTATAATTTAAAGGAAGCTCTTTAATAGTGCTAAAATCTAAATCTCCAAAAAATGTCATACAAAGAGATCTTGGTATCGGAGTTGCTGACATTGTTAAACTATCTACAAAGGTTCCTTTTTTTTTGAGTTTTTCCCTTTGTTCAACACCAAATTTATGCTGTTCATCAATCACAACATATTTTAAATCTAAAAAAAAAACAGAATCTTGAATCAAAGAATGCGTTCCTATAACCATAAGGGCTTTTTTGTTTTTTATTTGATGTAAGACTTCTTTTTTTTCCTCTTCACTAATAGAATTTGTCAATAAACAAAAAACAATTTCCATAGACGTTAAATATTTTTTAAAAGTTTTATAATGCTGCCTAGCAAGCATATCCGTTGGTACCATTAAAACACACTGGTGATCGCTTTCGTAGCATAACAACATGGTTATCAAAGCAACCAACGTTTTACCACTACCAACATCTCCTTGTAAAAGCCTATTCATCACTTTTTCTGTTTTCATATGTTCAGTAATTTCAGAGATGACTTTTTTTTGATCCGATGTTAAATCAAAAGAAAGATTTTTTTGAAAAAATAAAATCAATTGAGAGTGTTTTAAATAACGATTTTTTTCTTTTCCTTTTTCACTATTAAGTTTTTTTTTATAAAGCTGATACTGAAAACCAAAGAATTCTTCATAAATTAATCGACTTCTAGATTCTTTTAAAGCTTGGTGAGAAGAAGGAAAATGCGTTGTTTTCAAATCTTTTTTTTTGCTATCAAAATAACGATACTGTTTAATAATTTCTTTTGGAAGCTCGTAATGAAAACAAGTATCTGAAAAATTGTCAAACACACTTTTTATCAAAGATCGAATATTTTTTTGACTCAACCCCTGCGTTGAAGAATAAATAGGAACAATACGCCCTAAGTGAATACTATTAAAACCCTCTTCATCAAAAACTTCATAATCTAAAAGCGTTAACTCATACTTATAGTTTTTCCATTTAACTTTTCCTGATAAAATATAATGTTCATTTTCTTTAAAGTAACGAAAAAAAGGATTAAAAGCTGTAAAAGCTAGCTTCTCTTTATTATCAGTAAAAACAAATTTCTTAATTTTTCTATTTTTAAAACGGAACTCATTTTTCTTAATACAAACACAAATAATCGTTGCTACAAAATTTTCATCTTCTTTGCATTTTTGAGCAGAATCATGAATCGATAAAATAGAAGAACGATCTTCATAACGAATAGGAAAATAAAAAAGTAAATCCTTAACAGTAAAAATATTTTTTTTGATATAAAGATTAGCTTTATAAGAAGTAATTCCTTTTAAAAAACTAATCTTTTGTAAAAGATTAGTTTTTGTATTTTCAAACAATTTGCTTTTTGAGAATTTTTTGAGTATTTCCGTTTAGTTCATTTTTAAAACAAATTTTTTCTAAAGCATAATCTATTATTTTTTTATCACAAGCACTCAAAGTATTAAGAATCAAGTCATTGATTTCATAAGAGAAATTTTTAGAATACACAATTAGTAAACCATCAATACAGTCAACTAGCTTCAAGCCACCCACCAACCTAATTCCCTCTTTAACAAAGACTTCATCTTCTTCTTTCAAAATCAAATCCCATAAAGAATAAATAGATTTATCATTTTTTTTAAGTCTCAATACTTTTAAAATAGAAGTTTTTTCATTACGCATTTGAATTGCTTCATATTGCTTAATTAATAAATTTTCTGTTATTCTTTTCAAAGAATACTCTTCCTTAGTAAAATTAATCTTAAAAAGATTTGGAATACAATAATAAGAAAATTTAATTTCTAAGATTCTATTTTCAAAAATTTCTTTAGTAATAACAGGGTTTTGATTTTTTTTCTTTAATTGCTTAAAATGTTTTTTTATAAAATCTACTTTTTCAAAATCAAAATATTTTTGTCCTACATTGATTCGGTTTTTAATAAATTGATAAGCTCTAAGAAGCTTTTTAAATATTTCTTGATTTGAGTTTTTTTGATCGCTTGTATCAGGATGGTATTTAAAAAGAGCTTTTTTATAAGCTTTTTTTAAATTAGGCAATGTACAATCAAAGCCAACGCCTAATAAATCATAATATTCTTTAAACATCTTTATTTTTATTATACTCTTTATAATCGTCAATAATTATTATTATTTTTAGCTTATTTAACAAAGATAAAATAGAATTTTAAAAAAAACTAAAAGGAATTAGAAATTTTTTTTAGCAAGACCTAAAAGAGAAATTTCATCTATAGAAAGATTAAGTTTTTTTGCTATTTCTCTATTAGAGATATTTTTTTTTTTAAAATAAAAAAGTTTTTCTTCCAAAGTCATTTTGTGAAAAGACTCTTGTTCTTTTTCTTCTAAATAATTTTTTAAAGAAATTGATGAAGTTTTTAAATTTGAAACACCTCGATAAGCCTTTTGAACAGAAGAATCTTGAAGTTCTTTTTTATCTTTTTTTTGATCATTAAAAATAGATATTGTAGAATTATTTTGTTTATTTAATTTTTTATTAACAAATTCTCCCTTTAAAAAGTATTCTTTTTTTTTTATATTTAATTTTTCTTCAATAATTTTTACTATTTTTTTATTTTCTTCAATTTTATCTTCTATTAAAGAAATATTTCTATCAGCATACTTGTTAAAAGAAATAATCAAAAGGTCAAGTTCATTTTTAATATCTTGCGTAAGAATCTCTTTTTTAATTTTGTTTTTAAAAAAAAACAAAAAACCAAAATTAACAATAAGTTGAAAAATAATTATTAAAAAATAAATCATTAGTATTCTTTAATATCTAAAAAGTTTCCTTTATATTTTTCATCTCGCTTATCTTTTTCATCTGTAGTTTTATCTTCTTCTTTTTTATTGTTACTTTTGGATTTTTTTTTTTCATCACTTAACTTAAGACTTCCTACAACATTTTTATCCACTTGAGTTTTATCAACTTCAACAATAATATTTTCTCTTTTTAATTCTATTTTTTGATCTTTAGCTATTTTTTCATCCCTTCTTTTAACTTTGTTTTGTAGTTCTCTTTTAGAAACACTGCTTGTTTGCTTTAATAAAAGTTGTAAATCAATAGGTCTAAGAGACATTAAATATCACCTTTTTCTTCTTCTTGATTTGATAGCTTCAAGCTTAACATATTCTGGATTTTCAATGTCTTGTATATATTTAGAAGCTCCTTGATCTCTTTTATTTTCTAAAATAGCTGTGTTACAAATCAAAGTAACCCCAACCATCATTCTTGATAAAACAGTCACACTTCCCTCCTCTTCAGAATTTTCAATTGCCATTTTTATCTGTTCTAATTTTTCTTTATTTTGAACATGGTTTTCTTCTAAAGAATTAAGTTTATTTTGAAACTCTTTAAGTTTTAATTGTTTTTCTTCACCGTCTTCTTGCTGGTTTTCAAGATTTTTAATATCCAATTCGAAAGCTCTTTTTTGATCATCATATTGTTCAATTAATTTTGTGTATTTGTTAAAGCCAATCCTAATTTGAGGCAAAACTCCTACATAGACTTCTGTTTTTGCTCCAGCAACAGCTCCAAGAGAACGACAAAAAACTTCTTTTAAAGCTCTTATGACACCCCCTGTAATTCCTGCTTTTTTACCTTTTAAAAATAATGACTCATCTGTATTAACTTCACAATTAATCACAGACTCTGCAACTAAAACTTCTTTTTTTGATCTTACATAGCAGTCTTGTAAATATTTAGCCCTCACAGATCCTGATGTACTCACTAATTTTCCAGAAGACTTCCCATTAACCCCTAAAAAAATAGTAATATCCCCTACGGCTTCTATATAACAATTACCAACATTTTTTTTAATTTCAATGTTACCACCTGATTTAATATTATATCCATCTAAAACAGACCTATTAACAACCACCGAACTTAAACTAGTAATATGCCCTGTTTGAGGGCCTACATCTCCTTGTACAACATAAACATCCTTAACATGAAATACTTTTCCTTTTTCAACCACATGACCTGTTACACTAGCCTTCAAATAACGACCATTTGAAGCAACATAAGTATTTTCTCCACTCTCTAATTGAAATTCTTTCCCTTCAACACAACTAACAATTTCACCATAAACACTCATGCCATCTTTTCCTTTTTGGGGCATAATTTTTTCTAAAATAATCTGATCTTTGACAACACTAACAACCGTACTAACTTCTTTAAAATCAATATTTTCATCATCAGAAATATTACCAAAATCAATCTTATTTTTAAGCTTTAATTTATTAATTAATTGAGCCCCTTTCCCTGCAACCGGTTTTATTCCTTCTGCAACAAGTTGAGGAATATTATAGTTTTTCATTTTTAAAACAGATTCAATTTTCTTATCATCAAATCCATAAACAACATGCCTTTCATCAAACAAATTTTTTATATCTTCAAGATCGATTTCTCTTCCATCTAATTTAGGGGGAATAATTCGAATAAAAGCTTGCATTCTATTACTTGAAACCTCTAAATAAACTTTCCCATCTTTTAGTGGATCAAACGACCAATCTCCTATTTTTTCTAATTTTCCTTTAGATTTTTTTAAAATTAGCTTAAGCATCCTAAGATCAGCATTTTCAATACCTTTTTGACTTAATTTTTGAAGCATCATGGCTTCTGTGACTTTTTTACCTTTGCCTTTAGGAGGGTGGACTGCTATATATTTCCCTTGTCTTGTAACAACGATTTCTATTTTTCCATTAAAATTTTTAGATTTTTTCTGCATATCAAAATCACTGAAATTTTCAGATCCCCACTCACTTCCAGAAAAATCTTCAGCTCCTTTAGAATGAAATATAAATTTAAAAGGTTTTGACTTCATTCCAAATAAACCCTTACTTCCTCTTTCAATGATCTCATAATCAAGACGACTAATATCAACTCCTAACTGTTTAGATGCTACCTCAGAAGCAGACTCAATACTATCAGCAACAACTTCCAATCTAGAAGACTGATCAATGCTGATGAGTTTATCTTTACCATATTTTGTTTCAAAAAGAGCTCTTAAATTATCAAACTCTTTTAAATTAACTAAATTTAACTTATTTTGACTTAAATATTCTTTAAAATCCAAAAAAAATAAACCTCTATAACAATGATTTTTTAATATCTTCTAAATAAACTCTTAAATGCCTAATTGCTTTTGTATGAAGTTGAGAAATCCTTGATTCAGTGACATCTAAAACAGCCCCAATTTCTTTTAAAGTTAAATCTTCATAATAATATAAAATAAGGACCTTTTTTTCTCTTTCTGGTAATTTCTGAATTTCTTTTGCAATCGTTTTTTGAATCTCTGCTTTTTCAACAGTATTATAAGGATTTAAAGAACTAGGCGATTTTATCGTATCTTTAATAGAAACCTCATCATCTTCTTTACCCAAATACCAAACATCATCAAGAGAGCCAATTGTTGAATCATTTGCCATATTAGTAATTCGTTCAACTTCAGATAAACTAATTCCTGTTTTTTCAACTAGTTCTTCATTTGTTATTTTTTTATTATATTCTTCTTGATATTTCTTTCGAATTTCCTCCATGAGCTTAAATTTCTGTCTAACCGATCTTGGCACCCAATCTAAGTTTCTAAGTTCATCATAAATTTGCCCTCTAATACGAGTAATCCCATAAGTTTTAAATTTTGTTCCTTTGCTAGGATCATATTTTTCAATCGCATCTAAAAGTCCAAACGTGCCAAATCCTACCAAGTCTTCAAATTCTATATTATCTGGAATATTAAAAGCAACTTTTCCAGCCACATATTTAACTAAAGGAGAGTATTTAATAACAAAAAAATGTCGATATTCTTCCTTACTAGTTTTACGATATTCTTTCCAAATTTCAATCTCCCCCTCTTCACTAATATTTAAATCTAATTTAATTTTAACACTCATTTTCTATCCTTAATATTTACTTATTCATTACTCTTCTAACAGCTTTAGCCAAAGTAGTGTCTTCTTCTTTTTCTATTCTTTCCATCTCTTGATTCACTTTAGGTTTTATTTTAATTCCTTCTTTCAATGAAGAATTAGTCGATTGAGATTTAGAAGAAAATCCTTGCTCTATACCTTCTAAGTTAAAATCTACTTGATTAGTCTTGCTTGTAGAAATATTATTTTCTAAATTATCTTCACTAATTGTAATATCAACTTCTTCACCTTTGTTTGGATCTTTACTCTCACTATCTTTTTGATGTGAAGAAAACATAGCATTATAAATTTCAGGAACATAACGTTCTAAAAAATACATGATTGCTATAAATAACCCTGTCCAGAGAAATCCAGTTATTAGTGGTTTTAAAATCAAGGCTAAAAAATTACTAAAAAATAATATCTGCAGTAAAAAAGAAAAACAAGAAAGAAAGCCTCCAACGTAAAAAGGGATTTTATTTTTAAACATTATTTAAATTTTTCAACTCCTTAAAATGATTAAAAAGTACTAAATATCCTACTTAAAAAACTCTTCTTCTTTTGTTCTAAAAAAAAGTCATTATCTAATTTTTTTAAAAGATTGTCACTTAAATCCTTAATTGAAACAGAGCATTTTGCTTCTTTATTAAAACAAACATATGGAATTCTTTTATAAAGAGCACGAGTAACGATTTCATCTTGAAAAACCATTCCCACATAATCAATAGAAACTTTCAAGTATTTAAGTGAAATATCTTTGATTTTTTTACTTACTTCCTGACCTTCTTTAATAGAATCAACCCGATTAACAATTAAATTAATATTAGCAATATTTGATTTTAAAGATAACACCTTAATCATCCCATAAGCATCAGTAATAGCTGTTGGTTCAGGTGTTGTGACCACAAGTACCATATTTGCTAACCTCAAAAAAGAAATAACATTATCAGATATCCCTGCACTCAAATCAATTATAATCAAATTATAATCTTTTAAATAGCTTAACTGTCCCATTAAAAGCATTTTTTCTTCATTTGCTAAATTAGAAAGCTCATGGAATCCAGTCCCCCCAGAAATAATATCTAAATTATACTTTGTTTTACAGATGACTTCTTTTAAAGAACGTTCTCCTTTAAAAACATCATAAAGATTATATTTTGGTACAGCCCCTAAAAGAATATTGACATTTGAAAGACCAAGATCAGCATCAAAAACAAGTGTTTTTTTATGTCGAGAAAACAAAATTCCCAAATTAACTGCCAAACTTGTTTTTCCAACTCCTCCTTTTCCAGAAGCAATCGCAATGACTTTTTGATTGACTTGACGCTGATCAATAAGTTTTGAATATTCTGCTTTTCTTTTTTGCTCAACGATCTTTTTTAAAATAGCTGCTTGATTAATCATATCCACTCCTTTAAAAGAAGCTCTTCTAATAAAGAAGCTTCCAGCAATAAAATATCATTTGGGACATCTTGACCGTTGGTTAAAAAAGAAAGAGGGACTTTTAATTCGTAAGCCATACTTAAAACAGAACCTAAACTATAAGATTCGTCTGTTTTAGTGATCAATAAGCGATCAAAATTAGTATTTGAAAAAGGGTCAACGATTTTCAGGAGATCATTATAACGAAAAGAAGCGTTTAAACAAAGATAAACTTCTTTTGGATACCCTAAAAAATTTACAAAATCACTAAGTTCTTCTAAATGAAGTTTGTCATGTTGACTGGTACCTGCGGTATCAATAAAAATTAATTGTTTATTAATATATTTTTTAACTAATTTTTGAAGTTCATCTTTTTCATAAAGTACACTAAAAGGCACCCCCATAATATGAGCATATTTTTCAAGTTGAGCAGTTGCCATGATTCTTCTAATATCAAAGGTAGCCATAACAATAGATTTGCTTTCTTTGACATAAAGCCTTGAAGCGATTTTAGCCAAAGTCGTTGTTTTCCCTACGCCTGTGGGGCCTACAAAAAAAAGAATGTTTGGATTAGCCGAATAAATTTTAACATCTCTCATGTATTCATATTGATGGCTAATAAAAGAAGCTAATTTTTTTTTATTTTCTTTAAAAGACACATCATTCAAATCCATTTTTTGACTGATTTCAAAAGCAAATTTTTTACTAAAATCTCGCTCTATTAAAAAATTAAAAACATTACTTTTTTTTACTTGAATCGTATCTAACAAATTGTCTTTTTTCTCTTTTTTTATCGATTCTTTTTTTTCCAAAAATTCATCTTGATTTAAAATAAAATTAGATTCTTTTTTTTGTCTACCAAAGTTTTCTTTTTTAACAGCGATCATTTCTTGAAGCTGACTTAATTTTTTACTTCTTTCTTGAAAGTAAGTTTTATTAAACAAATCTTTTTCTCTATTTTCATACCCTTCTAACATTTCTTGCAAAAAATCATTAGAATTTATTTTTTTATTGGTTTTGATTAAATTTTCTTGTGATTTAAAAGGTAAATAATGATTTGTTTTCTTATAAGCAAGATTATCTAAAATTCCTGCTTGTATTTCAACAAAACGTTCTTTTTTTAAACCAAAAAATTTAGATTTCACAATATCATTTCTTTTTAAGATATAAGCATTAATCCCAAGAGTCATAATCATTTTTTTCTTAGCTTCTTCAAAATTTTTAGCTACAAATCTTTTATATTCCATAAATATTTCCCTTTCTTTTTTTATCAAAGCGTATAAACCACATTAATATTATACCCATCTGCAACTTCATTTAAAGAAAGGATATTAAGATTTTTAAAATACCTAAACAAAAGATTTTTAAGAGGTTTTCTAAGCAAAGGGTCTACAATCATCAAATCATCAAACCCTTTTTGACGCACTTCTTTAATAGCAACATCAATTCTATCAATAAACTTAGAAAGAATATCTGTTGATATGTTAAGCACACTTTGAGTTCCTTCCATTTCTGTAATACGATTTACAAGTTCATTTTCTAACTCAGGGGAAAAAACGATTCCATTTAAATTTTTTCCTTTATCTGCCAAACTAGCAGATATTTGTCTTTTTAATGTCGCTCTTACATACTCTGCAAGCATTTCATGTTCAGAAACAATAGAAGCATGATCACAAATGACTTCTAAAATCAAACTAATGTTTCTAATAGAAACTCTTTCTTTTAAAAGTTCTTTTAAGATTTTTTGGATATCCCCAACTTTAATTTGCAACTTATCCATTTCCTCTAAAAGGCTTGGATTTTTCTTTTTGATATTTTCTAAAATACTTTTCACTTCTTTTCTACCCATAATTTCATGGGCATTTCTTTTAATGACTTCTGTTAAGTGAGTGGCAACAATTGTCGGCCCATCAACAACGGTAAATCCTTTTTTCTCCACATCTTCCTTTTCATTTTCTTCAATCCAATGTGCCCTGAGATCAAAAACAGGTTCTTTGATGACTTCCTTACCTTCTAAAATAGCTTCTGTTCCTGAAGTATTCATTGCCAAAAATTGATTAATTTTAATTGAAGAGCGCCCCACTTCTCCACCACTTATTTTGATCACATATTCATCTGCTTCAAGTTGCATATTATCTGTAATGCGTAATTGAGGTACAATAACACCTAAGTCTAAAACAATTTGCTTTCTACTTTTTTTAATTCTCTCTAATAAATCACCACCCGATTTTTTATCTACTAAAGGAATCAATCCATAACCTAATTCAATCTCAAGTGGATCAACACTAACAAGATCTACCATTTTTTCAGGAGTAAACTCATCTTCTTGTTTAATTTCATCTGCTTCAGATTTTAGCTCTCCTTTAATTTCTTCTTCTCTTTTTTGTTTACTAATGTAATAACCTATATAAGTCATCAAACCAGAAGCCGATAAAAAAACCACCGTTGGAAAGCCTGGTATAAAACCAAGGACTCCCACAAAACCACCTGTAACATACAATATTTTAGGGTTGGTAAATAATTGATTCGATAAATCACTTCCCAAAGTACCCACAGAAACCGAACGTGTAACAACAACCCCTGTTGCCGTTGCCACTAAAAGAGAAGGTATTTGAGAAACAAGTCCATCTCCAACTGCAAGCATGACATAACTTTGAAGAGCTTCTTGAAACCCTTCACTACGAACAACCATCCCTACAACGATTCCTCCAATAATATTAACAAGAGTAATCACAATACCAAGACGTACATCTCCTGAAACAAATTTAGTAGCACCATCCATGTTTCCATAAAAATCTGCCTCTTCTTGAATCGCTCTCCTTCTAGTAAGGGCTTCTTTTTCTGTAATAAGCCCTGCATTCAAATCTGCATCAATAGCCATTTGCTTCCCCGGTAACGAATCCAACTTAAACCTGGCGCTCACTTCTGAAACCCTCGTTGCTCCTTTTGTAATGACCATAAACTGAGCCGCTGTGATAATAATAAATATAATAAAGCCAATCACATAACTCCCACCAACAACAAACTCTGCAAAAGTACGCACTACTTTTCCTTCAAAACCCGCCCCTTGTGTCAAAATAAGACGAGTCGATGAAACATTAACTGCCAAGCGAAAAACAGTAGAAAACAAAAGAATCGTTGGAAAAACAGAAAATTCTAAAACTGATTTTGAATACATCGTTGTTAAAATAATCATCAAAGCAGCTATCAAATTAACCAGCATTAAAAAATCTAAAAAAACAGTCGGTAATGGAATAATCAACATTGCCAAAACAAAAATAACCCCAATCGATAAAAGGATATCTTTATTTTTAACCAAACTTAAAATTGAATTATAGGAAAGAACATTCGTTGAACTTTGAGCCATTGTTATTTTAAAACCTTCTTACTTTTTAATTCCTTTTATATTTATTAAGTATTGATAAAATTTCAGCAACAGCCGCATAAAAGTCAGGAGGAATGTAATCATTGATATCCACGCTATTATAAAGTCCTCTTGCCAAAGGCTTGTTTTCAATAATTAAAATATTTTCTTCTTTAGCAATTTGTTTGATTTTTTGAGCCATCAAATCAACTCCCTTAGCAAGTAGTTTTGGAGCATTCATCAAAAAAGGGTCATAAGAAAGAGCACAAGCATAATGAGTAGGGTTTGTAATCACAACATCCGCATCCCTAGCCTCCTTTAACATATTACGATTAGCAAGTTCTTTGGCTCTTTCTTTTTGCTTTTGTTTGATTTCAGGATTTCCTTCTAGTTCTTTCATTTCTTCTTTAATGTCTTCTTTAGACATTTTTAATTGCTCTAGATATTCAGCTCTTTGAATAAACCAATCAGGTATAGCAATCATTAAAAAGAAAACTAAAGTTAATGAAACAAACTGAAACGTCCACTGGCTAGCTTTTACTAATGAAAATAACACTTCCCCTTTAACAAGAAGAACGATTTCCTCAAAGCGAAAAACAATAAAAAAATAACAAATTAGCCCTACAACAAAAATCTTAAAATAAGACTTAATCAAATTAAAAACTTGTGTTCTAGAAAAAATAGTTTTTTTAACAAAATTATTCCAACTAATAGCCACTCGATTAAAATCAAGCCTAAGGCTTTTAGTTGAAACATGAAATCTTGTTTGTATCATCGTTCCCAAAACAACACTCACAATAGCAACAGCTCCAACTGGAAGCATTATTTTTAAGAAAAAAATAATATTTTTAGAAAATAAAACCTGAATACTTTCTTTTGAAACCTCTATTTGATTGGGATTGTATAAATAAAGAATAAAATACTCTCTAAATTCATTTAAATAATAACTACTCATTAAAGCAACTAAGGAAAAAACAACAAACACTACAACTGACTGCGGTATTTCTTGAGTTAAAAAAACTCTTCCTTCTTCTTCTTTTGCCTTTTTCTTTTTTCTTTCAGTTGGCTCTTCTGTTCTTCCCTCATCTTCAGCTGCATGAAGAGATAAATCATAGTCAAAATGACCCAATTGAGCTAAATTTTTTAAAGAAGCCTTAAAGCTAGAAAATAAAAAAGGTTCTAATTTAATTAAATTAGTCTCTTCACTTGTTTTCATATTTTTTTAAATCCCTCAAATAGTTTCATAATATCGTTGATCGTACTAAAAAAAGCACCTTCAAAAAAACCAACCACAAAAGGAAGAATCGCAATCACCATAATCAAACCAACCATTAAATGAATCGGTAACCCTAAAATCATAATATTTGCTTGTGGAGCTGCTTTTCCAATAAGTCCCAACGCTACAACCACTATCAAAGAAGACACAATCACAGGAAGCGCTATTTTTAAAGCAAGTGTAAACATAATACCAAAATACTTAATGGCTTCATTCATAATAAGCTCTCCATTACCAATCATATCAACAGCCGGTATTAATTTATAACTATCCACCACCACTTTGATCACTAAATGAACCCCCCCAATAATCAAAAACATCAACATAACAGCTGTATTGAAAAAATAACCAAACAAAGGCGTTTCTTCTTGCGTCAGAGGATCAATGATTTGAGACATCCCAAAGCCTACCTGCGTAGAAAAAAATTGTGTACTCAATTGAAAAGAAGTGAAAATAAGTAAAATAAAAAAACCAATCATCGCTCCTAATAAAAACTCTTTAACTAATATAATAAAATAAAGAAACATCGATTCTGGTAAATCTTTCAAATAAGTTGAAAGCCATGGAAAAACACAAAGAACAATAAAAAAAGCCAAAACTAAACGATAGCGCACTAGTAATACATTCGAACTAATAACAGGAGCAATAAAAAAAATCGCACTCACCCGCATAAAAACAATGAGAAAAACTTGAAAAGAATGTAAAAAAAAATCCATTGATTTCTCTCCCTATCCTCCTAAACCAATATTAGGGATTGTGCCAAAAAGATCCATGGTGTAATTTACTAACCTGCCAATAATAAAATAAGAAAAATAAATAAGAGATAATAAAATTACTACTATTTTAGGAACAAACGTAAGTGTCTGTTCTTGAATCGAAGTCGTTGTCTGAATAATAGAAATAATAAGCCCTATCCCCACACTTAAAACTAAAACAGGTCCTGACACAATGATAATTACCATCACCGCTTCTCTTAAAAGATCAATTACACTAGAATCTGTCATTCCTTCTCCCTCTCTGTTTTTTTCATCACTAAATATTAAAAGACTTAACCACTTGAAGCGTAATAAGATGCCAACCATCTACCAATACAAAAAGAATGATTTTAAAAGGAAGTGATATCATTACCGGAGGCACCATAATCATTCCCATAGACATCAAAATACTAGCAACAATCATATCAATGACAATAAATGGAATAAATAAATAAACCCCTATTTTAAAAGCAATTGTAATTTCACTAATAATAAAAGCAGGGATTAAAGAAATCATATTCACTTCTTTTTCATTACTAGGTCTTTCATTTCCACTTAAATAAATAAAAAGATCAATGTCTTTTTCTCTTGTTTGCCTTAACATAAAATCCTTGATAGGAGAAATCGATTTCTCAAAAAAATCAGCTGTTTTGATCTTTTTTTGACTATAAGGAAGATAAGCTTCATTGTAAACACGTGTGAAAGTAGGTGCCATAATAAAAAAAGTAATAAATAAAGCCAATCCCAAAATAACCTGATTGGGAGGTTCTTGCTGAAGCGATAAGGCTCTTTGAATAAATTTCAAAACAATAGAAACTCTTATAAATGAAGTCATCATAATAATAATCGAAGGAGCAATACTTAAAATCGTTAATAAAAGAAGAACCTGTAAAGCAACTGAAACTTCCCCTTGATTCTTAGCTGATCTAAGGCCAATATCAAAAAAAGGAATAGGAAATTGCTGAGAAAAAACACTTCCCCAAAGTAAAAAGAAAAAAATAAATGAAAGCTTAAACCAATTAAGCTTTTTTTTAAAAACCATAACCCCTCCCAAAATTATAAATTACTTATTTTTAAAAATTTAGCAAACTCATTTTTATATCTTCCAAAGCCCTTTTCGAATTCGTTTAGTGATATCTATAGGAGATCCTCCTCGGACCACCCCATACCTTGAAAAAACATCTTTAAAAAACGTCTTTTTATTTTCTGTTTTACTAGCTTCAAGTTTAAACGCATCTACCATTTCTTTATCTTCTACTTTCTCAATTAAACTCATATTATCTTGACTCATCGCAAACAAATAAAAACTATTAACAATTTGAACAACAGTAAGCTGCTTATTAGGTCCCATAAAATAATTTTTTACAACACGAAACAACCCTTCTTCTTGATTCAAATTAGTCTTCAAAAATCGATAACGAAACAAAAAATAAAGAAGAAAAATAATACCAATTAAAACAAAAAAAACAAAAAATAAGCGAAAAAGTAAGTATAAATAAGAAGGATTCTTTCTTTTTTCTTTAGTAGGATCTCGATAATAAGGGTCTCTATTTTCCGTCTTATTTTCTTCAGGTTTTTTAAAATCAACCCTACCTGTTTTCAATGATTCTTTTTTTTTAAACTCATTACTTAAAGCATTAGCCGTTTTTTCTTTTTTTAAAACTTCCTCTCCATAAGAACTACTTAAAAGAATAAAGAAAAAAATAACAAAAAAAGAAAGTGAAAAATCATAAAAAACTCTTTGAAATAAATTTGACATTTCGAATCCTATCTTGAATTTTTTTAAAATTCAATTTATTTTGAAAAAATTATAAAAAAAAATAATTTTTTTTCCTTTAATTACTTTTTCTCAACTATTTCAAAGGGGAGGAATCAAAAAAATTCTTACCTTTTAATGTTTTTGAATAGTTATTTTTAATAAATTCTAAAATATTCTTACTTTTTTGAAGCCTTCCTAGTTTTTTATAAACAAAATAAAGTAATATAGTTCTATCAATACTCCTTAAATTACTTTTTTCTGCATATTTCAAACTTAACGTATAATTCTTTTGACGGTAGTTAATTTCAGACAAAACTAAATAAGCTTTAGATACTTCTTTTTTAAATTTATTTTTATTTACTTTTGCTAAAAATTTTTTTAAGTAACGATCTGCTTCTTTATCTCTCTTTAAATCAAAATCAATGAGGCCCATATAAAAAAAACCCAAAGGAGAAGTCACTTTTTTAAACCATTGATAAGCTTGTTTAACTTCATGCTGATCATATAAAACCCAAGCTTTTAAAAAACAAATTCTAGAAAAAGGCTTTTTATTTTTTTTAAGATAAATCTCAATAAAAGATTTTTTAGTATTTAAAATAGGAATATCTTCAATGAGCTTCGCTGAAAGATAGTGATAATTAGATATTTTTAAAAAACGATAGTGATGCTTTTCATAGTATTTTTCTAAATAAAAGTATTGCCTATTTTTTAATAATCGAATAACATTATTTGAAAAAATGCCAAAATTCCTTGGTGGGAAGCTATAAAGCTTATCAAATAAAAATACAAAAACTAATAATAATAAAGCTTTTTTAAACATTAAAAGAAGGATCAATAGAACGATCAATCACCATTTTACAACATTCCTTTATAAAAAAATACTTCTTTAAATCAAAAATTTGTTTCCCTGAAGGCATTCTAAGACTGACAGTTTGGTTACTTGCTTCTTTTTCACCTATAATCAAAAAACATGGTATTTTAGAAAGTTGGGCATCTCTAATTTTTTTTTTAAGAGTTTCTTCTCTCAAATCTATCACCGGTCTTAATCGATGATTTAAAAAATCTTGAAAAAGCTCCTTGGCATAAGAGTCAAATTTTTTACTCACAGTCAAAATAGCTATTTGCTCTGGGGCCATCCAAAAAGGAAATTTTCCTCCATATTTTTCAATTAAAAGAGCAATCGTTCTTTCATAACAACCAATCGAAGAGCGATGAATCACAACAGGATGCTTTTCTTTTCCATCCTCATTTATATAAGTCATGTTAAAGCGAGGAGGAAGAGCAAAATCAATTTGTACCGTCATAATGGTATCTTCTTTTCCGTAAACATTCTTCATTTGAATATCAAGCTTAGGGCCATAAAAAGCAGCCTCTCCCTTAGCTTCTTCAAAAGTAAGCTTTTTTTTATTTAAAATATCTCTCATAATAGTTTGTGTTTTTTCCCAAGTCATTTGATCATCAATATACTTAGAACGTTCATTAGGATCCCATTTAGAAAAACGATACGAATAGTCATTCAAATCAAGCGTCTTTAAAATAAACTGAATCAAGTCTAAACTATCTCCAAATTCTTTCTCTAGTTGATCCAAGCGACAAATAATGTGTCCATCAGAAAGAGTAAATTGACGTATACGTGTCAATCCATGCATTTCACCAGAAGATTCATTTCTAAATAAAAAGCTCGTTTCTGCATAACGAATAGGAAGCTCTCTATACGAATGTTTATTAGTGTTATAAATAGCAAAATGAAATGGACATGTCATAGGCCTAAGAGCCATTTTTTCTTCTTCAAGTATAAACATGCTTTCTTTATACAAATTCCAATGTCTTGAAATTTTATAAAGGTCACTTTTAGCAAGAAAAGGAGTCGCTGTATACAAATAACCTCTTCTGCGTTCTTCTTCTTCTACAAACTGAACAAGAATATTTTTCAAAACTGCCCCTTTAGGGGTCAAAAGAGGCAACCCTTGTCCAATCATTTCATCTGTAAAAAAAAGCCCCATTTCTTTTCCAACCTTAACGTGATCATTCTCTTCAGCTTTTTTTCTTTTTTGAAGATAGTCATCTAATTGTTGTTTCTTTGAAAAACTAGTTGCATACAATCTCACAAGCATTGGATTAGAAGATTTTCCCCTCCAATAAGCACCTGCTAGTTTAAGAAGCTTAAAAGCTTTAATGTATCCTGTATGAGGTAAGTGGGGGCCTTTACAAAGATCAATAAAATCTCCCATTTTATAATAAGTGATCACTTTTTTTTCCAACAGATTTTTAAGAATCTCTACTTTATAAGGTTCTTTTTTAAAAAAAGACATTGCTTCTTTTCTGGAAATTTCATGCCTAGAAAAAGGAAGATTATTTGAAATGATTTTTTCCATTTCCTTTTCAATGGCTAAAAAATTACCTGATTTTAATTGGACTCCATCAAAATCATAATAAAAACCACTTTCAATAGCAGGGCCAATTGCAAACTTCACTTTAGGGTACAATTTTTGTATAGCAAACGCCATTACATGCGCTGAAGAATGATGTAATATCGATACCGATTTGGGGTCTTCCAAAGTCAAAATATCTAGTGTCCCAGAAGAATTAATAGGGGTCATCAAATCAATAAGGACTTCATTAAAAATAGCACCTATTGCCTTTTTTTTAAATTGAGGAGAAACATCAAAAGCAATCTTTCCAGCAGTTACTCCTTCACTATATCGTTTCAAACTCCCATCTTTTAGCGTAATGTTCATATCTATGTTATTAATTTTCTATTACTTTTTAATTTTTTTTTATTACTTGTTTTCAAAATAATTTTTAATTTTAATCTCTAAAGTTTTACTAAGTAATGAATATTTTTTCATATAACTAATAATATCAGTAACTCTAAGTAAAGAATAGAAAGGAATTTGATATTCTTCCCAAAGCTCTAAAACAGCATTTTTATTTTTTCCTTTTTCTTGTCTGTCTACAAGAACTACAATTGCCTCAATATCAACGTTTCCTTTAATTTTCAAAAATTCAATCGCCTCAATTAAAGATCCTCCCGAAGTAATCACGTCATCTACAATCACTACTTTTTCTTTAACAGTAGGCATTTTTCCAACAAAGAAACCTACATCTCCATGGGTTTTCTTTTCTTTGCGATTAAAAAGATAAGATGTTTTTTCCCCAAATTCTGTAAAAAGAAAAGAAGCAATTGAAATACAAAGCGGTATTCCTTTATAAGCTGGTCCATAAACACAAGAAATACTTTCTAATTTTTGATGAATAAAAGCGCCATAAAATGAAGCAATTTTATAAAGATTTTTAGCCTCAAAGAAACAGGCCGTATTAATAAAATAAGGAGACAAACGCCCGCTCTTAGTTTTGAAATTTCCAAATTGTACGGCTTTAGTTTCAATTAAAAACTTAATGAGTGTTTCTTTTTCTTCTAAAATCAAACCAGGTACAACTAAAATATTTTTATATAAAAAAATGCTTTTATTTCTTAAAAAATTGAACTAAATGTTTTAAAAAAAAATCATCTGCTAGTAAATCAATGAAATCAATTTTCATTTGTACAAAGTCTTTCTTTAATTTTTTTAAACGTGTTTTATTTTTTAACATTTGTTTTTTAAAAAAAAAAGAAGAAGTATCTACTAAAATTTTCTTAGAAGTTTCTAAATCTTCAAGAGAAAGTAGTCCCACAGAAGGCATTTCAAGCTCCCTTTGATCATAAATACGAATAGCGACTAAATTTTGAAAACGACTTAAATAACTTAAAACTTCAATTTCTTTGGAATTAATTAAATAATCCGATATAAAAAAAATCAAACTTTTTTTTTTATGAACTTTTTTTATAAAATCAACAACTACTGAAAAATTAGTTTTTTTACTTTTTGGTTTGAAAGATAAAATTTCTTTTATGATTCTAAGGACATACTTTCTTCCTTTCTTAGGAGGAAGAAAAATTTCTACGGTATCTGTAAAAATAATAAGACCTACTTTATCATTATTTTTAATTGCCGAAAAAGCTAAAATAGCTGCAATTCTAGCACCTATTTTTGATTTGAAATAACGCTGTGTCCCAAATTGATTAGAAGCAGATCCATCAAAAGCAATGATACTAATAAGCTCTCTTTCTTCTTCATAAACTTTAGTATGAGGAGTCCCTACTCTAGCAGTAACTTTCCAATCAATATCACGCAAATCATCCCCATATAAATACTCTCTTACTTCACTAAAATCAATTCCTCTTTTTTTAAAATAAGACCGATATTCTCCTAAAAAAGTAGTGTTAACAATTTTTTTAGCTTGAATCTCAATGGCAGGGATTTCTTTTAAAATATCCTCATTAATAAAAGAATATTCTTTTTTTTTAGATTGCTTTAAATCAGAAAAAATCATTTTTTCAAAAAAAATTGAAAATTAAATAAAACGATAATTCTCAAAAATCAAGGGGTTTTAACTGTATCTAAAATTGTTTTAATAATATCTTCAGTTTTTTTTCCTTGTGCTTCAGCTTCATAACTTAAGGTAATTCGATGTCTTAAAACATCTAAAGCAACCGATTTGACATCTTCTGTTGTAACAAAGTTTTCTCCTTGTATAAAAGCAAAAGCTTTAGCTGCATATGTTAAATAAATTGAAGCCCTCGGAGAAGCTCCATAAGTAATAAAAGAAGGATCGATCCCTACTGTTTCCGGAAATCGAGTCGCATAAACAATATCAATAATATAATCAATTAAACGTTCATCTATATATAAATTTTTAACTAATGTTCTAAAAAACATAATATCTTTAGAAGATAAAATTTTCCTAATAGATTTAAAATCTAAAGAAAAAGCTCGCTTAATAATTTCCTTTTCTTCCTCTTGACTCACGTAATCAAGCATTACTTTTAACATAAAACGATCCATTTGAGCTTCTGGTAAAGGGTAAGTGCCTTCTTGTTCCATAGGGTTTTGAGTTGCCATAACAATATAGGGCTGATTTAATAAAAAAGTCTTATCTCCAATTGTGATTTGTTTTTCTTCCATTGCTTCTAAAAGAGCAGACTGTACTTTAGAAGGTGCTCTATTAATTTCATCAGCTAAAACAACATTACTAAACAAAGGTCCTTTTTTAAGATAAAACTCACCTATTTTTTGATTATAAACTTCTACGCCAAGAATATCAGAAGGCAACAAATCAGAAGTAAATTGAATACGAGTAAAGTCTAAATCCAAAATTTTAGAAAAAGTCTTTATAGCCATTGTTTTTGCTAAACCGGGGACGCCTTCTAGTAAAACATGACCTCCAACAAAAAGAGCAATGAGCATTTTGGTTAATAAGTCTTCTTGAGCCACAATAACCTTTTGGTATTCTTTAAAAATGGCTTGAATTTGATCGAAATGCTCGAGGGGTAGCAGCTTCTTTTTTTCTAACATCCTAAAAAAGAATCCTTATTTAAAAATCAAAAAACATTTAAAGAAAATATTTTTTAAAAAAAATCGTTATTTAAAAGAGTTGATTGCTGACTCTTGAGTGTCATAGATTTTAAAAAAAAGATCTAATTTTGTAAGGGAAAAAATTTTTTTAACGGTTTCATGAATTTCACAGATTTTCAAAACTCCACCTTCTTTTTTTACTTCAGAAAAACTAGTAATCAAAGCACCAATTCCCGAGCTGTCAATATACGTTGTTTCTTTTAAATTAATAATAATATTTTTACTTTTCTCGATTTCACCCCTAAGGACTTCTTTAAGTGTAGCAACACTATAAAGATCTACTTCACCACTAATCAAGACCACTGCTATGTCATTTGATTTTTTAGTTTTAATATCCACAATTACGCTCTCATTTTAGCAAAAACATTTTAAACATTATACTATTTAATTGAATTTATTTTTTTTCTGAATATTTTTAACATCTTTTAAACGATTAAAATCGCTATTCACTGCTTCTTGCATTTGTTGCTTAACGCTTTCATAAATTTCCTTTCGATTCACAGCAATAGATTTAGGGGCTTTAATGCCTAATTTTACCTGATCATGACTAACATCAATAATAAAAATTTCAATATTATCACCGATAATAATGCTCTGATTTTTTTTTCTTGCTAAAACTAACATACATACCTCTCTTTTAAAAGTATCCTCCTTTTAATTTATAAATATCATAGTATATTTTAATTTTTTTGTTAAACGATGTTTTTTCTTTTAATGTAATTTTTTCCCCCTTCTTCTTCTTCTTCTAAAAGACTGTGCTTAGTTGTGTGATTTTCACTCTTTGAAACCACTTGTTTAGCTTTTTTATTACTAACATTAATAACAATAGGCCCTAAAAAATTAACTGTCACTTTCTTAACATCTGTTGGAATAGTTACAATCACAAGACTAGCAATATCTTTCTTACTTTTTAAATTTAAACTTTCAATATCATTTTTATCAATTATGAGCTCATAATCACTAACAACATCAGTTGGGTTACAAACAACAAAAGTAATATCTGCATCTTCTAGAGACTGCAAATATTGAAAAATCCCTTCCTTATCACTAACAAGCACATATTCTTTTAACCCCTCAAAACCAAAAAGTCCTTCTTCAAAAGATAGAATGCTCTCTTTAGAATACTCTATATAACCTAATTTAGTAGATTTATACTTCATTTATTATACTCCATAAATTTAAATATTACTAATAAAATATTACTTTATTTTACAAATAGTCCATTAAAGTCGGCTGAATATACTTTGAAGCTGTCATTAACGAAATACGATGTACATTTTGAAGCTGATTTAATTGCATTGAAGCTTCAGCAATATCCATATCTTCGTTTTTTGAAAGGCGTTCAGTCACCTGCACTTTTTCTAAACTATAAGATTTTTCTAAAAAATTTAATCTTTCTTGAAGGGCTGATATCTTAGATTGATTTCTAAGTAAATTGTTAAGGCCTTCAGAAACACTATTGAGATTTTTTCCAGAAATCTCTTGAGGTCGATTATAAATCAAGCTATCTCTTAATTGTATAATCGCATCAAAAATTGATCCCGTACTTTCAATTGTATTAGGATTGATATTACGTCCTGGAAATTGAGAATTTTTACCTTCTCTAATGATTCCCAAATTTTGTAGAACATTCCCTCCATAAATATCTTCTAAAGTAATTTGATGGGGGTAATTAGATTCAATAGAAAAAACAACATTACCATTTTCAAGAGATCTTTTAAAAGCAGTTACACTTGAAACATTTCGATTGATAGATGCAATAATGGCATCTAAATTATCTCCTTGTGAAATAGAAACTTCCTTCCCATCAATACGAATGGTTTGGTCCGTCCCAGCAATATAATTTTGAGCATCTGACAAACCCACAATCACATGTTGCTCTGCCCAAAAAACTTCATTCCCAGGCAATCCAACTGATACCATTTCTCCTTTTCCTATTTCTCTTATCGACTCCCGATGGTCACCAAGGTATTCAACTTTTTCAACAACAGAAAGGCCTACTTCCGTAACGGTTCTTTCAGTAAAAGCAAAAGGTTTCGTTTGATCACTTGTACCAGAATACAAGTAAAAATCATCAAATTTAGTATTTGAAGCATGGATCATTTCTCGAAGAAGTTCTTCAACTTCGATGCCCATTTTTTCTCTATCGCTAGGTGAATAAATTCCATTACTTCCCTGAACAGCAAGCTCTCTTATGCGTTGCATAACATCAACACCATGAAGCATCTTGTCATGAGAGAGATTAATATAATCTTTAGAATCTAAAATATTTTTTTCATATTGCTTAATATGATTTAAACGAGTACGATTATAAATACTGTTGATTGTTTCGATAGGGTTATCACTAACACGAAGATTTTTTCTCCCCGTTGCCATTTGAGTCTGTTTTTTTTCCATTTTCGAATAATTTTTTTGAACATTATCAATTAAATTTTTTTTAACACTAAAATTAGAAATTCTCATTTTTCTCCTCCTGCTTTAAAAAATGATTAAGCCTAAGACATCCTATTAATAAGAGTATCAAGCATTTCATCAATCGCACTAATGAGCTTTGCTGAAGCTCTATAACCATACTGCATCGCAACCATATTAGCCATTTCTTCATCAATATTGACTCCTGAAACGGATTGCTGTAGTGTTTGTAAATTGGAAACGATCGATTCATATTTACTTACTTCCAAATCCGCTACGGCTCCTTTAGAACCAACGTCGTCAATCATAGAAACATAAAATTCATTAAACGTTTTTTGATTATCAAGCATAAAATTTACTTGCCTTAAATTTGAAATATCAAGAGCAACTCTCCCGTCCCCACTCCCATTACTAATTTCTGCTCCACCAATGCCATCATAGTCTGTGCCATGAGCACTAGCGACTAATTGAGGATCTTTTTGAATATCTTCTCTAAGATTAATCCAGCTAGAAGGGTGATACATCGGCATGGTTTTAAAATCTGCCCCCTCAGCAAGTGAAGACGCTACGCTATTAAGTACATCATATTGAAACGCTGTATTTGGAGCTATTAAAACACCACTAATACCTGTTAATAGATTGCCCGTGTCTTCCAAATAATCAATGGAAAAAGGCTGTGGCCCGTTAGAATTCCCTTTAACAACAAGTTGCTTATTATGATTAAGATGGAAACTAATTTCTGATTGAGAATGATTGACTCTTTCAATGACTTCACTAATGCGATCATCTGCTTGATAAGGAACTTCGATAATTTCACCCTCTTTTCTTAGTCGAATGATTCCTCCACTACCAATAGGAGCACTACCTTCTATTTTAGCACTTCCTACTACTTGAAAAATCAAAGTAGAATCAAAAACACCATCTTGATTAAGGTCATAATTTCCTTGTATATCAGAGCTCAAAGGATTTTCTTGAAAAAAAACACCCCCTCTAGCATCATAAGCATTAAATCCTCTTTGATGAATCTCATTAACAGCAACTATTAAATTGGCTGCTAAAGTGTCTAATCGTTTAATTTGATTTTTAAGATGCTCATCTCTTGCAATTAGGTTTGCTTTTAAAGCACCCGATTGAGGGGCAAATCGATCATTACTTTCTTCCCAGTAAATATCAAAATGAGCTTCATTTTCAGGATTTTCTTCTAATTTCAACTGTTTTGTTTCAGGCCCTTGAACTAACATTTTTCCTGCTGTAAAAATCATAATTTCGTTATCATCGTTAAAGCTAATTTTAACGTTAATCATTTTTGAAACTTCATGAATTAAATGATCTCGTTTATCGAGAAGATCATTTGGGTTATCTCCCAAGGCTTGTGATTGCAAAATTTTAGTATTAATGTCAGCTACTGATTTTGCAATTTGATTAATACGAGAAACATCCGATCGAATTTTTTCATTAAGTTCATGTCTGAGTTCATTAAATCTGTTAAATTGGGTATTAAATTGCCTTGAAAGTGCCACTGAACGCTGAACTAATTCTTGACGAACAGCAGGTTCGGAGGGGTTTTTTGAAAGTTCTTGCCAAGAAACCCAAAAACGATCCATGTCTTCTTGAAGATTTTGTTCTTCTAAAGCATGATGAACATCTTCTATTTGATGAAGGTTATTTTGATTTGTTTTCCAAAACTCTTTATTAGCTGTTTCGGCATTAATTCTAATATCAAGATACTTGTCTCTTTCTCTTCGAATTTCACTGACTTGAACACCCTGTCCAATTTGACCAGCAACTTCAGCTCTATTTAAAGCAGGCTCATAAAGTGGATCCACAGCAGATAAAATCGCTCTTTGTCTAGAATAAGTCTTATTATCAGCATTAGAAATATTGTGGCCAATAACACTTAATCCCTTTTGATGCGCCATTAAAGAACGCTTGCCAATTTCAATCCCTAAAAAAGTTGATGCCATTTTTTACCTCCTTTTAAAAACTAAAATAAAATAAAATTCTTTTCTTAAACTCTCACCAAGCATAAACCATTTCCTTTATGTTGAGACTGCATTCCATTTTTTTCATAGGTATCTAACGTTGCCGTATTGATTTGGCTAGCAAAAAACTGGGAAATATAACCGATTTCTTGAGTGATTTGCTTATTAATAAGAAACAAATTTTTATATTGATTAATAAGAGTTTTTGTTGTTTTTTCTTTAAAAAAATCTTTTATAAAACCCGATTTTTTTAATAAAGAAATAAGAGAAAATTGTTTTTGACATAATTTTTCTAATTGTTTCCAATGTCCTTTTTCAAGGTATTGTTTTTTTATCTTTTCTAAACGAATCAGATTTTTAATTAAAAAAGGAAAATTGCCTTGTATCATTCTTATTTATAAAATTTTCAAAAAACTCATTTTTTTTACATGAAATAATTCGGAAAAAATACAATTTTGATTATTAAAAATTTATTTGTTATTATTTTCTAAAAAAAGTCGATAAGTTTTTTTGATAAACTCACAAGCTCAATATAAAATAAATTATCATATCTCCAAAAAAATACTTTTTATCAAAAATTGCTTTTTAAAAAAAATTTATATTTTATCTTATTTGCCTTTATCCTTTTTGGAATTTTTATTATTATAAAAAATCTATTTGTAAACATTGTTTACCAACAAAAATATTACAAAAAATATCAACCAATTGTCAAAGGTATTAATAATTTTTATAAAAATTATTTAAAAGATTTTAATCAAATCTCTAAAAAAAAATTAGAAAAACTTAATAAGGCTCTCTATAAAAATCAAGAAAAAATATTACCCAACATCATCATTCATTATCAAGAAGACCTAAAGCCAATCAGTATTGTAAGCCCAAAAATACGAAGCAAACAACTTTTGAAAATAATCGATGAAGAAATTAGAACAAAAATGAAAGAGAAACAATTTCACATTTCTTCTCAAACCAAAATGCTTTTTTTTAAGACACCTACATTCAATTCTTCTCTTTCAACTTATTTGGGCTTTGTTGATAAAACTTACAAAGAAAAAATTTTTTTCATTGAAAAAGCTTTTTTAATTTCATATTGTTTCTTAATTGTTTCTCTTTTTTTACTGATTACTTTTTTAAAAAGTCTTAGAGTGTATTTAGCTAAAAAAAAAATTAGCCAATACAAAAAAAAAACCATCGAAGGAAAAGAAAAAAAATTTAAAATTATTATTGAAAAAGAACTCATTTCTGAAGCTTTTCACTTTAAAGAATTACTTTTTAAAAATGATTTTTTAGATAAAAAGCCTTCAAAAAACAACCCTTCTAAATTAAATAAAACAGAAAATGCAACCTCTACGATAAGGCCTTTAGAAGAAATTATTGAATATGAAAATCAATATGAAAAGCATTTTAATCAAATGAAATTGCTTAAAAAATTAAGTGATTTAAGCTTTAAAGTTTATCAAGTGGAAAATATACTTGAAATTTACCTTAGGGTTATTATTCAACTTTTTAACCCTATTAATGAAATTAAATTTTTTTTGAAAAGTGAAAAAGAAGATTTTTTCTATCTAGCTTGCCGGTTTTTTGAAAATAAAACAAACTATTATAAAGAGCAAATATCTCAAGGAGAGCACCTTTACCCCAAAATAGGGCCTTTAGGACAAGCTATCTATCAAATGCGAATCTTCAAAGAAGAAGGTAAAAATTTTACTCAATACTTCATTCCTTTTTTTGAAAATGAAGCGGTGCTTGGAATATTACAAATTAACTTTAAAAATACTTCTGAAGCATTAGAAAAAGAATTACTTTTTTTAAAACATCTTTTAAGGCATCTTTCTTATAATATTCAAAATGTCAAATTAATTCAAAAAAAACAACTTTACCCTAAGGTCAATCTTTTAAACGAGTCAAGTCTTCAAAATGAATTGAAAAAAATGATTAAAGAAAAAACAAGTCGATACTCATTTACTATTTGTTTTTTAGAAGTGCTTTCTTTTTCAAAAGAACAAAAAAAAAACTTAAGCCTTATGAATTTTTCTAACGAAAAATTTTCAGAATATCTAAGTCAATATCGAAATATAAAAACTCACATTTATTTTCTTAATAAAGAATACTTTTCAATTCTTTTTCTAGGCTCAAAAGACAAGTGGCAACCCATTCTTTCAAAAATTGTAGAAGAAAGCGAAAGAATGACTTTTAAATTTTTAAATGAAGAAGTCAAATTAAAAATAAACATCGGTCTTTTTGAAATTAAAAAAGGAGAAAAACAAACAATCGATAAAATTTTTAAAAAAGTGATTAAAGATTTAAAAATATATCAAGCCTATTTAAATCACTAAATAAAGCCATTCATTTAAAAATACTAGAAGCGATCTCATTAACTAAAAAATCAAGAGGATTTTTGGTTTGTTTATTTGCTTGTTTACTTGTTTGTTTTTGTTTTAAAATTTGCTTTATTTCTTTTAAAAAATCAATTGTTTTTAAAGAATCTTCCAAAATAATTTTAGCAGGGATGTGGTTTAAAGCTTCTTTTGCATTAAGATACTGCTCATTCTTTTGAGCGATTTTAAGGGGAATGAAAAAAACTTTTTTTTGACACCAAATGAGTTCAGAGACCATTCCAGCTCCAGAACGAGAAATCACTAAAGAAGCGATTTTAATTAACAAAGGAAACATGAAAGTATAAGCAAAAGGAAAATAAGTTTGATTTTTTTTAACCCTACACTGATCTAAATAATTTTTACCTACTTGATGCAAAACAATGTAATTTGAACATAATTTTTTTAAATGAAAATCGACAAGTTGGTTGATTAAAACAGAGCCATTGCCCCCACCACAAAAAAGCAAAATAGGTTTGGTGAGAGATTTTAAATCAAGCCCTTCAAAAAAAAGTGACTTGGGGAGAGGTTTCAAAAAATCATTTCTAATAGGATAACCCGAAAAAACAATTTTTTTAGGGGGAAAATTTTTCCTAGAAGCTTCAAAAGAAATAAAGATTTTTTTAACAAAAAAAGAAGCAATACGATTAGCTAATCCACCATAGGTTGTTTGCTCATGAAGATAAACTTGATAACCCAAAAGAGAGCTCATGATCACAACGGGCAAACTAACAAAACCTCCTGTAGAAAACACAAGGCCTTTTTTTCTAAAAAATCTAATGAAAATAAAAAAACATTGAAAGCATCCTAAAAGAAAAAAGAAAAATTCTGAAAAATGACTAAATGTAAATGTTCTTCGATACTTGCCTGTAAAAATAGCGTAATAAAAAACATGGGCTTCTTTAACTAATTTCTTTTCAATTCCTTTGCGACTACCGATATAACAAACAGAACAAGAAGGATGTTTTTTCTTTAAAGCTTCAATAATCGCTAAAGCTAAAACAGTGTGTCCAGCACTACCTCCACCTGTAAAAAAGATTTTTTTCTTGCTCATAAGAATAGTTTTTGATAAAAACTTGGGTATAGCTGGGATCGAACCAGCGACTTCTACGATGTCAACGTAGCGCTCTCCCACTGAGCTATACACCCTTGTGTAACTTATAAGAAGTGATTTTAACATGACTATATTTAAACCTTCTATACAAATCAAAAGTTGTTTTAAATACTAGCGATATATATTTTTCTACTAAATTAAAACCAATCTTCTTTAGATAAAAAATGATTTTTTTTAAGGTTTTTCAATTTCTTCTTCTACTTTTGATTTGGCTTTCTCAAGTAAAGCGATACTTTCTTTTCTAAGCTGATAATTTAATTTGACTTTCTCGGCAATTTGGGTTTGAATCTTTTTACCCATAAGTGGGATTTTGATTTTTTCAAAATCAGAAGGTTTTAAATGTGGAATAAGCCCTCCACCAGAAAATTTTTCTATTTGTAGTTTACAAATAATAGAGTTGAAACATAATGATGAAAATTCTTTTTCAAAATCTTTATATTTTTTTTTAAAATCACATTTTAAAAATGCTCCGCTTATAATTCCTTTTTGGTCTTCTTTTACAACATAGCTAATTCCTAAAGTTCCGTCTTTTGAAAATAAAATCTCACCTATTTTTGGTTGATATTTCTCCTTTATTTCTTCAAATTTTTTCTTTGAAATCTTTTTTTCAACTTTACTAAAACCAAAAATTGAAAAATCTGAAACCTTTAAAAATTCTTTTCCTTCATTCTGATACTCATCACTACCTACTTTTATTCTTTTTTTCCAGTTTACAATATTACCGACAACATCAAACCCGCCTTTATAACTTTCAATTTTCTTAATAATCTCATCATATTTCGGCTGAAAATACTCCGCATCAAACCTTGTCGCTTTATCCACTGCTTGCTTTGTGGTTTCAAAACAAAGCGTGTGTTTTGGTTGGTAATCGACTAAATCAAGTTCTTTTAAAAGCAGTTGCTGGGCTTCTTTGTAAAGCACTTTAGACTTGATTTGTTTTTCGTGAGCTTCTCTCACGAGTTTTTCAATAGAAACTTGAAAAGATTTTGGAAGAATTGAAATTTTAAGTTTTTCTAATACTTCTTGTGTGATACTAAAATTTGAAACCCCATAGATATTTCTTTCAATTTGATTATAGCCTAACTTACTTCTTAAAAATATAGACAAATAGAAATGGTTAAAAGAATTTTCTTTTTTTCTTAAAAGCCGTAAGCCTGAGGCAGAAAAATTTCAAAGATGGGTAACAAAAGAAGTGTTGCCTTCTATTCGAAAAACAGGCGAATATAAAATTAAAGGTATTGGCTCTAGTGCCACTGAAGATGATAAAAGACTATTTTTACGCAAGCAACTTAAAGAACACAATAAACACTTAACTAGTGAAGCAAAAAAAGCTGGAGTAGGAAATACTGACAATAAAAAACAAAATAGTATTGAATATGCTATTTTCCAAAATGAAGGATACAAAGGGCTTTATGATGGTTTAACAAAACGTCAAATAGCAGTTAAAAAAGGATTAAAACCTGAAAATGATATATTAGACCATATGAGAAGTACAGAGTTAGCTGCCAATTTTTTTAGAGTAACGCAAACAGAAGAAAAATTAAAGCGAGAAAAAATTAAAACCAAAGAAAAAGCAAATGAAGTGCATTATTTAGTGGGTAGGAAAGTGCGTGAAACTATGTTATCTATCAGTGGTATCGCTCCTGAGGATTTGCCTTTTGTGGAAAATATTAAGAAAATTGAAAAAAAAGGAACCACTATTAGTAAATTAAAGTTTAAAGATTTTAGCCAAGATTTATGGAAAATTTGTGCCTTTATTATTTACCAAGAAGGAAAAAGTAATGAAATAACCACAAGAACTTTGATAGAAAAATTGCCTTCCTATATCAAGATTGAAGATAAATATAAAGAAATAGCAAAGGTTAGACAAGAACCAAAATATATGATTATGGTTAGAAATATAAAATCCAATAAAAACAACAAGCCTAATCCTATTCGACAAGGCTATTTAGAAGATATAAAGGAAGGCTTTAGATTAACACAAAAAGGAATTGATTATCTTAAGAGTGGCTTTAAGGATTAATGCTATATTAATAAATAAATTTTTTACTGTAAATTTGTATATAGTTACTTAAAAAATCGATAAAATTAATTTTTTTAGTAGTAAAAGTTACTGATTAAGTTGAATAAAACAAACAAGTCTTTTGGAGGTTTTATTTCTTCTATAAGAATAAAACCATTCTTCTTCTCCAAAAGTACAACGATTAAGAACATCTATATTTTTATCACAGACTCCCAAATGATTTAAAAGAGACACAGTTAATTTTTTTAAATCAAACAAATACCCCTTTGCTTTCTGTTTAAAAAAAAGGGTTTCGTTTAATTTTTTTTCTTTTATTAAAGGCAAAAAAATTTCTAAAAGGTCTTCTTTCACCTCGTAATGTTCTCCGCAAATACCCGAGCCAACAGCAACATGTAAATCTTCAGAAGAACTTTGATAATTTATTTTTAATAAATGAATCGCTTTTTCGATAATCCCTTTACTAATAGGTTTCCAACCTCCGTGTAAAGCACCAATTACCTTTTTTTTAGAATCATGAATCAAAATAGGTAAACAGTCTGCTGTGCGAATACATAAACATTGCCCCCTTAAGTCAGTTATAACCCCATCAAAATTTCCATAATTTTCTCCTTTGGATTGAGTTTTTTTTTTTAAAACTAAAACATCTGCTTGATGAACTTGGTTTAAAAAAATAAATTTTTTTGAAGATTCTGAATTAACAAAAGTAATTTCTTTTGAAAAATCAGTGATGTTTTTTGTAGAAAATCCATGCCGAATTCCTTGAAAATCACTTAGTTGTTTTGAATAAAACCATTTAGTTTTTTTATTTTTCATCCATCGCTCCGATTAAAGATTGAGTGGTTGTTTGATTTTTTTTTAAGTAACGCTGGTATTGTTTTAATATTTTAAAAGAAGCCCTAGGATCAATTAAATTAGCGGTCCCAACCCCTACTAAAGTAGCTCCTGCAAGAAGGTATTCTACAACATCCTCTCCTTGATGCACTCCCCCAATAGCTAAAATAGGAAGTGAACATACTTTAGAAACTTGATAGACCATTCTAAGGATCATCGGCTTGAGTCCTACTCCAGAGTATCCCCCTATGATTTTTTGAATCATCGGTTTACGATTATCTGTATCGATTTTCATACCAAGAAAAGTATTGGCTATAGAAAGACCATTAGCACCTGCTTCTTCACAAACAAGCGCCATTTCTTCTATAGAAGTAACAAGAGGTGAAAGCTTCACAATAATGGGTTTTTTTGAAATTTTAACACATTCATTAGTCACTTCTTTAAGTGCTTTTTTATCGAAAGCAAAACTTTTTCCTTTTTGATCAATATTAGGGCAACTAACGTTAAGTTCGATGAGGTCGATCGCTTTTAATTTAGAAAGAGCAAGCGTTAATTTTATATATTCTTCAGTACTTTGACCTGCTATATTAATAATCTTTCTTGTTTTAATGGGCTGAAGATAAGGGTAAATATGACGAATAAAATAATCCAAACCTTCATTTTGCAACCCTATTGAATTAATAAATCCAACTTCTGTTTCACAAACTCTAGGAGAAGGATTTCCTTCTTTTGGCTTTAATGTTAGGGTTTTAATGGTAAACCCACCTAATGAATTAAGAGAAGAAGCCGAGCTAAAGTCATATCCATAACCAAAAGTCCCAGAAGTAGTCACAATAGGGTTTTGAAAGAAAAGCTTAGAAAAAAAAATACTTTCAGTCATCTATTTAAAGATATCGTTAAACAAGAAAATGAATTGATAAGAACACATAAGTATACTATACTAAATTGCCTTTTTTTTTTAAACTTTATTTTTAAATAAACTAAATTGACTATTAATGATTATGTTAAATCTGCCTCGATTATCCTTAATTTAAAAAAAAATACTAAAAAAGAAGTTATTGAGGAATTGGTTGAGTTTGCCATTATTGAAAAAAAAATTAAAAAAGAGATTAAAAATGATCTTTTAAAAAAAATTTTCAATCGAGAAGAAAAAGGAAGTACCGGATTACAAAATGGGATTGCTATTCCTCATGCAAAAACAGATTTAGTTAATGAATTCATTTTTGTTTTTGGATTTCATAAAAAAGGAGTTGCTTTTGATTCAATTGATAACAAGCCTGTCAATTTTTTAATTTTAACGATTTCCCCTGTTAGTGAATCAAGCAAACATTTAGAATTTCTATCTTATATTTGCCATAAATTAAAAGACTCTCAATTTCAAAAAAAAATTTTAAATCAGCAAAATGCAAAAGAAATCAAATCATTTCTTATAAACTAAAAAAAACAATGAAAAAAATAATTATTGCAAATGATCACGGTGGAATTAGTGTTAAAGAAAAGATTAAAAAGCACTTAAAAGGAAAACAATTTGATGTTTTAGACCTAGGCACCAATGAAGAAAAGTCTGTTGATTATGTTGATTATGCTAAGAAAGCTTGTTATGAGTTTTTAAACCATCGATATGAATTTGGAGTTTTGATTTGTGGGACAGGGATTGGGGTTTCTATTGCAGCCAATAAAATAAACGGTATTCGTTGTGCTTTGATTTATGATCACTTTACAGCTAAAATGGCCAAAAAACACAACAAAGCAAACTTTATTGCTTTAGGAGGAAGGGTCCAATACTCCACATCAATTACTAGTATTATAGATCAATATATTGAAGAAAACTTTGAAAAAGCACAACGACATCAAAATCGTCTAAAAAAATTAACTCTTTTAGAAAAAGAAAATTATAAAAGGAGACTGAATTGATGGAAATAAAAGAAATAGAAGGGGAGGTTTTAGCAAAGTATTATTCTTTCTGTATTATTGTTAGTCGATTTAATGAATCTATCACAAAAAAGTTAAAAGAAAGTGCTATTAAATGTTTGATTAAACATGGAGCTAGAGAGAGAAAGATCAAAATTATTCATGTTCCTGGGGCTTTAGAAATTCCTTTAGTGGCTCAAAAAGTAGCCACTAAAAAAAAATATAATGCTATTATTTGTTTAGGTTGTGTGATAAAAGGAGAAACGGCTCATTTTGATCAAGTCGCTTTTGGATCGACTCACGGTCTTTTACAAGCCTCTCTTAAAACTGCTTGCCCGATCACTTTTGGTATTTTAACCACAAATACCGCTGAACAAGCAATGAGAAGATGTGGGATCAAAAAAGGACCTAATAAAGGATGGGAAGCAGCTCTTAATGCTATAGAAATGGCGTCTTTACATTCAAAATTATAGTAAAGCTTAATTGATGATAAAAAAAAAATTTGATTCTGAAGCTAGGTTAAAAAAAGTTTCTATTGAAAAAGCAATTGTTAATGAAAAAAATTTAACTCCTAGACGAAAAGCAAGAATTTTAGCCGTGCAAGCTCTTTATGCTATTGAGTGTCAACAAACAAACAACATCAAACAAATTACTGAATTTGATTGGAACGAAACAAAAAATAAAAAAACATATCGGTTTGCAAAACAATTAGTCGAAGGAGCTACCAAGCATCAAAAACAAATTGATGAAATCATTATTTCTCTTTTAATTGATTGGACTTTTGACCGAGTTGCTTGGGTCAACAAGGCGATTTTAAGATTATCGATTTACTGCCTCTTTTGGGAAAAAGAAATCCCAGTAAGAGTAGTCATTAACGAGGCCGTTGATCTTTCTAAATGGTTTAGTGAAGAAGATGATTATAAATTTATTAATGCAGTTTTAAATAAAGTTGGCATCAAAGAAAAAAAATAAAGATTATTTTTTCCTATACTTACTTGCTTTTTTTTGTATGGGAGTTTTATTTATGATTTATCTCATATTAAAAAACTATAATACTGATGTCGCCTTTCTAAAAAGCTTAAAAACCAAAGAAGCTAATTTTTTTTTTCAAAGAATCAATGAAGCTAATACTTTTATTAAAAATCAGCAATATCAATTAGCTATTCGTACTTTAAAATCCTTAGAGCAAGAAGAAATCTTAAAAGAAAAGCAACAACAATCCATTTATTTTTTACTAGCTTACGTCAATAAAAGTCTCGGGCTTTATCATACTGCAATCAACTATAGCAAAAAAGCCATTGAAATTAAAAAAGTTCCTCTTGCTTACTTTATGCTAGGCTCTATTTATGAAAAAATGAATCGACCTTTAGAAGCTGTAAAAAGTTACGAAAAAGCTATTAAAAAAGATCGTTTTTATATGAATGCTTATGAGCAACTTGGAAATTTGTTTTTTCAACAAGGTAATTACCAAAAAGCCTTTAAATATTTTGATACAGCAAGTAAAATCTTTAAAAAAGAATTATCAATAGGGATTTTAATCAAAAAAACAGCTTGCCTACATTTACTAAAAAAATATAAAGAATCTAATAAAATTATTGAAAAAAAAATCATTCCTGCAAAATCAAATTATTACAAAGATACTGCCTATTTGATTTCTGCTGTTAATTTTGAAAATTTAAATAAAAATCATAAAGCAAGTTCTTACTATGATAAAGCTTTATCTTTGGCTTCTTTAAAAGAACGTCAAACTTATTCTTACTTACAGTCTATTAATTTTATTAAACTAGGCGAAAATGAAAAAGCAATCAAATCAATAAAAATCAATAATAGTTTTAGTCTTGAAAGTAATTTAAAACAATACACTCCTAAACAAACTTTAGGTCTTTTATACTTTATAGAAAAAAATTATACCGATAGTGCCAATGAATTTAGGCAGCTCGCCCCTGTTAATCGAGAAAGTCTTTACTATTATGCGGTTTGCTATTACAAGCTTAAAAATTATCAAAAAGCAATCACTTTTTTCAAGCCTTTTATTTCAAATAAAGATCTGCTAGACGAGTATACGTTTTCTGCTTTTATTTTAAGTGCGATTGCTTACTCAAAGTTAGGCTATAAAAGTATTTGGCCATCTTTACTTGAAGAAGCTATTACTACTTGGAAAACTCGAGAAGAAACCATCTTAACTTTAGGTTACCTTACTTTAAAATATAGACCCAAATTATTCCCTGTATTAGTTAAAAAACACCTACCAGATTATCCTAATATCAATCTCATATTAGGTAGTTATTTTAAAAAACATAAAAGATGGCAAGAAGCCTTAGATGCTTTTATTAAAGTAGCTCAAACTTCTTCTAATAATGGTTTTTTATACAAACAAATTGGAGATATCTATAATCAAATTAAAGATTATAAAAAAGCAACCTCTTATTACAAATTATCCCTTAAAAAAGATATTAATAAAGACACTAGAGAAAAAATTATTAATAACTTAGCTTATGCACTAGCAAAACATCAAAAAATTGATAACGCTTATAAAATACTTTTAAAAGAAAAATCCAAAACAAAGCTTAGTGTTTATTTTAATTTGTCTTTATTGTCAAAAAATAAAGGAGATATTTTTAATTATCAATCTTATCTAAATAAAGCAATCGATCATCTTGATGAAGACGAAAACAAAAACCTTCGATCTTTAGTTTTATTAGAGGCAGCAATGAGTGAAATTAAAAATAAATCTATACAAAAAGCTACAGAATATTTAAAAAAAGCCATTAAAGAAAACCCTAAAAATATGAAAGCTGAATATTTATTAAAAAATAAACTTTCTTTATTCAATTCCTCTGCCTTTTATTAGTGAAACAATACTTTATTATCACAGGGGGAATTAAGCGAATTGGAGCTAAAATTGCTGAATTTTTAGTTAATACCTATGGCTATAGTCTCATTATTCATTACCATAAATCTCATAATGAAGCTTTAAAAATAAAGAAAAAACTAGAAAAAATAAATAAGATTGAAGTCAAATTATTAAAAGCAGATTTAACAATAATACAAAAAAATTTCATCCGAAAATGCTTGTCTCTTGGCAAACCTATTGTAGGACTTATTAATAATGCTTCTGTTTTTTTAGAAGGTAATCTTAAAAATGGAAACCATTTAATGAATCAAATTAGCCTTCATGCCCTTAGCCCTTTATCCCTTACTCAGCAATACCAAAAATTAATTAATAAAGGAGTCATTATCAACATAACTGATGCTAATTTAAAAAGAAGCCTTGAGTTTCAAAATTATCAAATCAGTAAAAAAATCTTACAAGAAATTACTCTAGCTTCCGCTTTAGCTCTAGCTCCTAATATTAGAGTAAATAGTATTGCTCCAGGTCCTCTAATTCCCTTAGAAAATGAAACTGAAAACAATTGGAAACAAAGAACCCAAAACCTTCCTTTAAAATCACCCCTTAAAATAGAAAATGCTTTAGATTGTTTGAAATTTATTCTTAATGCTTCTTTTTTAACAGGGCAAACTCTTTATGCTGATAATGGGGCTCACCTTCTTTAATTTTTTAAAAAAGAAAAAAAAATTCACTATAGTTTATAATAAACTATAATAAATTTTTGATCAAAGAGAAAAATAATGAAAGAAACTAAAAATAAAGAAGCCGAAGAAAAAGAAAAGGTTTTTTTTAATATTTTTAAAATTATTTATCAAATTAATTTAGAAACCAAAAAAACAGCTCATATTGAACAAATAAAAAAAACTTATTTACTTAAATTTAATGAAAAAGAAAGTATTCAAATTCACTGGAAAAGACTCAATGAAGAAATCCCTAAAGTATTTAAAATGGATGATCGTACTTATGTTATTGGCATTAGAAAAATCTTAAAGATGTTATTTTCAAAATTAGAGTATGAATTATCTTTCAAGCCTCAAGGAAATGCTGCCAGGAAAATAGAGACTGAAAAGGAAAGATTAAAAGATATTTTAAGGGTCATTAATAATCAAGAATTTGACGCAGAAACACACGCTAATATTAGAAATAAATACTCTCTTATTTACGATAAAATATTTGCTACTTTATCACAAATAAGAAAAAAACTAGAATTATCCTTTCAATTTACAGAAAGATTTCTTATTACAGAAAAAAAAATTTTTCTTGACCCATCAATAGAAACTCTACTCCCTGATCCTATTGAAAGAACACTTGCTATTGATCAAGTTTTAGATTTAATTCATAGCCATCAGCTTGCTTTTATTGGGAAATTTATTGACCCAGAAACACAAGCTATTGAATATTTTTATTTTGATTTAGGGCTTATTACAGAAGAAAAAAATGCTCTTTTAGTGAAAAAAATACAAAATGGTTTGCGCTTTCAAAGAAATAACAAAATTCTAAAACAAGTTATTGAAGAAATTAAAAAATTTGAATCTGTTAAAAAATTCAAATACTATTTTCAAGGGTTTAAAAATATTAATGACAGTCTTAAAAAACTCAAATTCATACTTTTAGAAACTCACTCTCCTATAGAGATAGTTTTTGAAGAAATCTTAAAACAAATTAGTAAACTTAATGATGATTATCTCAATTTATTAACCTCTTATAAGCAAACTTCTTTTATAAAAGCAGAAGTGGCTCAAATTAAAAGTTACCTTACTTCTTGTACCGAGATCTTACAAACTCTCAAAAAACAAACTAAAGAATCTAGTTTACTTTTTAAAATTTTTATCAAAAGTTATATTCAAAAAGAAAATTTCTTAAATATTACAGAAGAGCACGATATCATTCAAATTGCTTATAAAACAGCCAATTTACCAAAAGATATGAGCATTAAAAAAAGAATCATTTCAGAAATGTGGGAAGACTTCACTCAAGCTTTAAAACAACATTTATCAAGATATGATATCTATACTAGTTATAGAGAAAACGATAATAAAAAAAGTGATATCATCATTCACTATGAATTATTATCAATTTATAAAAACCAAAATCAAAAAACAATTTATCTATTTGATGGAAATTATGAAATGGAAATCGATGAAAATGGGGAAATGAAAAAAAAACCCTTAGCCACTTGGAGCCCATATCAAGAATATATCCCTTTGCTAATCAGAGGGATACTTGCCTATTATAAAACATTAAATATTTTTTCGTATATTTAAAAATTTTTTAAAATTTTCTCAAGTCTTTTTCTAAAGTAATCTTCTCTTTGATTATTTAAAATACTTTTTTTCTTTAACTTTAAATAAGTCTTTTTAAATTTGAGGCGATCAATAAATTGCCCTTTGGAAAGATGACTCCATGCTTTGCTTTTTTTTTGAGGTTTGCTTTTTGTAAGATAATCAAATTCTAAAATTTTTAAATGACAAGCCGTTTGTGTTTCTTTAAAAAGTTTTTCATATAAAGCAAGCTTGTGATCTGTATAAGTTTTATTATCATTTTTTTCAAGTAAAATAGTCTTATCCATCAATGTTTCAAAAGGAGTTAATTTATGACAAAAATTAAAATACATTTCTTCTGTTGTATTTGAAAGACTATGGTATTTAAAAGGACTTATTTTAAAATCGATTCCAAAAAGCATCACTTCTTGAAAACCCAAATTTTTTAAAACAGTAAAAGCACTATTAATCACAGTCCCGTTCATTGGGATCAACAGAGATTCATTAATATGTAAGCATTGTTTTAATACTTCATAATGTTCTTCTAAATCAATAAAATAAAAAGTGTTTTCAAAACGTCTTGTGATCCCTTCATAAATAGAAAAAGGCACAATCAACGGGATAGAAGTTTCCTTAATTCTAGAAAAATGCACTCCATTATAATAACCTCCATCGCTAGAAATAAGAAAATCAACAGGTATTTTATATTGCTTAAGAAGAGGGTAAATCCCTGGTAAGCTAAAAACAAAAGCTTCTGCAGACCATTTTTTAATAAGAGAAAGGTGCTCTTCTGTTGAAAGACCACTTGAAACAAGGATGGCTTTATGACAATTTTTACTTTTAAAAACAAGATCATTAGTAAAACAAATCTTTTGTTTTCTTTTTACTTGTTTTAAAAAATTAAAGTCCCATATTAAATCAAAATAAGTATTTGTTGTATAGAGTTTTGAAAAATTAGAAAAAAAATCAAGAATACCTGACTGCATTGTTTTAATATTTTCTTCTCCCTCATAAGGAGAGGGGATAAAAAAACAATCTTTTAAAAAATTACCTTGATCTTGATTAGAAAAATAATTAGTGAAATGGTGACTATTTTTAAAAATTGTAATTGCTAGACTTGAAAGAGAAAATTTTAAGTTTTTATTTAAACGCTTAAAAAAATCATTTTGATCAAGCATTTCACTTAAGTAAGCATCAATAACAAAAACATTCTTCTCTTCTTTTAAGGCATGTAAAATAGGATAAAAAGGAGCCCCTCCTAAAAAAATAACATTTTTTTTATTATTTTGACAAAAATTTTGCCATATTCTTTCAGCTTCTTTTATAGGATTAAAAATAGAACTATAGGCTTTTTCTCCTATATACAGGCATTCTCCTTCTTTTTTGGCTTGAACGAAACGAATCAAGAATTAATTTTTTCCTTTGAAATTAAAGAAGAAAACGAAAAATTTCCTTTTAAAAAATCATTCATTTGATAGTTGTCAAGTATTTTTACTTGGTTAGAAATAAGATGTTTTTTATTAAAAACCAAGTTAACAGCACTTTTTGCTGAATAATAATAAATTGATTTTATCTGCTGATTGATTGAAAATTCTTTAAGTTGATCTAAAAAAGCTTCTTCTTTTGCATCTTCTAAATAGATATTAATACCAAAAACTAAAGAAACATCTTTTACTTTAATAACAATTTTTGCAAAGAAATTATTAAGTATTTCAATTGTTTCTATTTTTATTGCTTTGTTTTTAGCAGCACCAGAAAGATAATTGTTAAAACTGGCTTCATCTTTACAAAGAAACATACCCAATACAAAAGGATGTTTTTTGACGATAGGGGTTAAAAACTCTATTATTTCTTCATTGTTTTTAAAAGGCTTGCCTTTTTTATAAGTCATTTGAAGTTGAATTAAACATTCTTGTAATTTTTTTTTTTGTAAAAGAAAATTGGCATACAAATATCTTGCTTCTAAAACAATTCCTTGATAATCATTTTTAATTTTAGGAAGGGTTTTTTCAAAAATGCCACTTGCTTCATTGATTTTTTTTTGATGATAAAAAACAAGACCTTTTAAAAGAGCTGTTTCATCTTGAAAACTTTTATCGTTTTCAATTAAAAGGATGAGGTTAATAACTTCTTCAAATTGCTTGAGGAAAAAAGCACATTTTGCTTTTAAAAGAATAAAACGATTTTCTTTTGGGTAAGCTTTTAGAGCTTCATCAGTTATATAATATGCTTTTTTATACAGCCCATTATAATAATGAATATAACTTAAACAATAAGCAATTTGACTAGAATTACTTTTAAGCTCATACGCTTTTTCTAAAAAAGGCAAAGCTCCTCCATAGTTTTTCATTCGATAAAAAATTAAAGCAATTTTTTCATTGGCAATTAAATGATCATTGTCTTTTTGGATTAGATAATGATAAGCTTCTATGGCTTTTTTAAATTTTTCCATTTTTTCATAAATTTCTGCAATCGATAAACAAACTCCTATTTCACTGACTTCGCTTGTAAAAATATTTCTTTTTTTGATTTCAGTTAAATGATAAAGACATAAATAGTAATTTTTTTGTTTATATAAAACATCAAAAAATTTCATCTGATTTTCAGGAAGAATCTTTTTAACCTCAGGAAGTGTATTTAAAATGCTTAATGCTTTATCAAAATCTTCTGATTTAATAAGTGCATCAATTTTTTTTATTTTATTTGGATAGCGATAATTATTATTAATAAAAATAGAAATGAAAATTAAAAATAAAATTCCTATAAAAAAAATAAAAAAACTCATCTTATCTTATAATCGGCTAAAAGAAATAAACACTTCAAATCTCTTAATTAAATTATTTTTTATTTTTAAAAATTTAAATTAATTCAAAAACAACTAAGGAACGTATTTTTTTTTCAAGTTTCAAAATCTTTTCATGATTATCAGCAACAATAAGAACATTGACTGCTTTCATAAGGTTATTTTTTGGGATTTTGATTGTTTCTCCTACTTTAACATTAAGAAAAATATTCTTAACTCCTTTAATTTTTGAAATTTTATTTATCCCATGTATTTTCTTAATAGTCCCCCCATTACCAATGATACCAAGATCCATCGCCACTTGATTTTTTTTAACTTCAAGATCTGTTGGCTTAATACCAAAAGTAACTTGTAAAATAGCTTTCATCAAATTAACTCCACTATAATATGGATACGTATAAGCAGACATATATCCTCCCGAAAGTCTAGAAGCAATTTCTCCAATAAAAGCTCCTTCCTTTGGATTAAAACGAATATCTCCTTTTGCTGCTCCTTGCTTAATATTCATGGCTTTAATCGCTGATTTAAAAGCTTGTATGACTTGAGAAACAACAAGCGAATCTTTTTGAGATGGAATGGTATGAGTTAATTCTACAAAATAAGGAGCCCCTATAATCTTTCGATCAGCAATCCCTGTAATGTGAATTTTTTTATTATAAATAAGAGCATCTAAAGAAAACTCATCCCCTTGGATATAGGACTCAATAATAATTCTTTTTTTTTTTGAGAAAACAAAAGCTTCTTTACTAGCTTGATGCAAATCTTCTTTTCTATCGACTCGCCTCACTCCCCTAGACCCCATAGAATCTACTGGCTTAACAACAGCTGGAAAAGAAAAAGGTAATACTAAATCTTTCAAATGATTTAAATCATTTAAAACAATAAACTTTGCTTGGGGGCAATTAGCTTTAAATAATCTTTTTCGCATTGCTTCTTTATCGGTTGTTGCAAGAGCGTCTTCTAAAGGCAGTCCTCCTAAAATTTTAAGCTTTTTAGCAATATGAGAAACCGTTAAAGAAAAATCAGTCCCTACTGTAAGCACTGCATCAAGCAAGCGAATATTCTTATGAAATAAAAAAGCTTTATTAGTTGCTTGGTCAATATTTGAAATACTCTCTATAATAACACTACTTGTTTTTTGCATTCCAATTGCTTTTTTATTTTGATCCATCACAACAACATGCATTTTATTCAAAAGAGCTTCTTCAATAAGAGGAAGCTGCATTCTTGACCCTCCTAAGATTAAAACTGTTTTTCCTGATAATGACTTCATAAAAAAATAATAGTGTGAAATAATACCCTATGCAATTTTTATATTACTTTTTATATAACCTTTTAGTTTCTTTATATTATTTATTTTATTTTTTATTAAGCCCTTTTTTACTAATAATTGACCCTAAAAAAGTAAAACAAAGACTTGGTTTATTTAAAGTGTCTAGAAAAGATTATTGGATTCATGCCGTTAGCTCTGGTGAAATCATTTTAGCCAATTTTATCATTTCTTTAAATCCTTCAAAAACTTTTTTAATCACTCTAATGTCAAATAATGGTTACAAATTAGCCAAAAAATTGTACGAAAATCATAAAAAAGTAACTTTTTGCTACCTTGCTTTTGATTTGTACCCCATTAGTAAAAAATTAGTCAAGCAAGTAAACCCTAAAAAATTCTTTGTTATCGAACACGACCTTTGGCCTAATTTATTAAATCATCTCCATAAAAATAAAATCAAAAGAATTCTTCTTAATGCTGCTTTAAAACCTAAGGATTTATTTTATTTGAAGAAATTTCCTAATTTAGCTAAGTTTATTTATCAAGTAGATGAAATTTTTTTTCAAAACAAATCTTATGAAAATTCCTTAAAACCTTTTTTATCTTATAATACAACCTTAAAAACTATCGGTAATTTAAAATACACCAAAGCTCTTTTACAAAAAAAAATCAATCAAAACTCTTTGAAAACATTCAAACAAAATAACCAATTTATTATTACACTAGGTTCCACACACCAAAAAGAAGAAAAACAATTAATTAAAGCAATTGAAAAATGGATCGGTAACAAAGTAACTGTAATCATCATTCCAAGAAATCCAAATAGAGCCACTTCACTTTATCGTTATTTTTCTAAAAAATATAAAACAATCATTTATTCAAAATGGTTGTCTTCAAAAAATAAAAAAACAGATATTCTTATTATTAATCAAATGGGTATTAGTTTAGAATGCTATAATCTTTCTGAAATTGTTTTAATAGGGGATACTTTTTTTCCTTCTCAAGGAGGTCATAACTTTTTAGAGCCTCTTTCATTGCAAAAGGCTACATTTTATGGGAAGTTTATGATATCTTATTTAGATATTACATCTTATTTTGAAAAAGAAAAAGGGGTCATTCGACTCTTACCTAACAAAATAGAAGAGACCCTTAAAACTTATATTTTCAACAAGCAAAAACGACTTGAATTAGCAAAAAAAGGGAAACAATGCATTGAAAAAATTATGACGAATGAAACAATAATAAAAAAAAATCTTTTTAATTAAACAATGGACCTTCAAAAAAATATCTTTCCAAAAAAAAAAATAAGAAATTATTTAATTAATATTAGTATTTCCATATTAATTGTTTTTTTATTTCGATTTTTTATTTTTAAAACTCAAATCATTCACTCTAATTCAATGTTTCCAACCCTTAAAAAAGGGGATCATGTGCTTACAATTAAGTATTTTGATTTTATTCCGTTATCTTTTTTAGAAAAAAAAATTATTTGCTTTAAAAGTGATCAATTAAATCATATTGAAAACAATATTCAATTAGTTAAAAGAATCAAAAAAATAAACAAATCTATTTTTGTTGTAGGTGATAATCTAAATAATAGTATTGATTCTAGATTATTTGGAGAAATTTCAAAATCTAATCTTACTGGGATTCCTCTGTTTGTTTACTATCCTTTTAATAGAATTCATTTCCTTTTATAAGAATGTATTCAAAAAGATTTAAAATTATATTTAATTTTGTTACTATTTTTTTTTATTATAGGCATTAGTAGGCTTATTTATATTACTTACTCTTCAAATCCTATTTTAATTAAGAGTAAAAAAATCAGAAAAACAAGCAGTCGCTTTTCTATTTATGATCGAAACCAAGTTTTATTAGCAACTTCATTTGAGAAATATAACGTCTACTTAAATACTCAAAAAAAAGAAAAAACAGAACAAGCCATTGATCTGTTAGTAGAAATGTTCCTTTTTAATAAAGAAAAATTACAAAGACTATCAAAACAAAAAAAAATTGTCTTAATCAAAAGATTTATTAGCATTGAAGAAGCTAAAAAGATTTATGAAACTAGAAATAATGCTTTTCTTTTAGAAAAAGTTTATCAAAGATTTTATCCAAAAGAAAACACTTTGTCTCAAACTCTTGGTTTTGTTGGATTTGATGGGTATGGATTAACAGGAATCGAAAAGAAATATAATTATTTTTTAAATAATGAAAAAGGGGGTTTTAAAAATGGAGCTCTTCATTTATCGATTGACTATAAACTACAAAAAAAAGTAGAAGAATATTTAAAAAAAACTATTGAAATTTATCAAGGAGATTCTGGAAGTATTATTGTTCAAGAAATCAAAACAGGGAAAGTAAGAGCACTTGGAAATTACCCACAGTTTAATCTTAATATCTTTAATCAATTTTCTAACAAATATTTTATTAATAATGCTATTTACAAAAATATTGAACCGGGATCTATTTTTAAAGCATTTTTTGCAGCTTATCTTTTAGAAAAAGGAGCTAATTTAGATCAAAAAAAATATATTAGCAGAGGTGTGTATACTCTAAAAAATGGAGAAAAAATTAAAGACACTAAAGCGTATGGGATTATTTCTTTTAAAGATATTATCAAGCATTCTATTAATAGTGGTATTATTCAAGCTTGTGCTTCATTAAGTCAAAAAGAAATTTATGATTATCTAAGTCGTTTTCACTTCGAAAAAAAAATAGGCATTGAGTTTCCTGGAGAATCAGTAGGCATTATCCCTCATTATAAAAAACCTTGGGGTCTTAGGACCAAAGCAACGATTCCTATTGGACAAGGGGTGGCGGTTAGTCCTTTAAAGCTAATTACGGCTTTTTCTGCTTTAATAGGAGATGGATTTTATAAAAAACCTTCTTTAATTGAAAAAAAAATTCAACAAACCATTAACGGGGAAGTGCAAACTAATTATACACCTATAGAAATACTAAGCAAGGTGATTGAAACAGAAATCATTGGAAAAATAAGATTGCTACTAAGCTACGGGACAACAGAAGGTAGTACTGGATTTAAAGCAAATCAAACAGATTATAAAAGTATTGGTAAGACAAGCACCAGTCAATTAGTCAATAAGAAAGAAGGTGGGTATTACAAAAATAAGTATGATTCTATTTTTGTAGGTGCTTTTCCTCAAAAAAAACCAGAAATTTCTATTTTAGTGATTGTTACTAATCCTAAAAAATCTCACGCTGGTGGTATTGTAGCTGCTTCTCTTTACGCTAAGATTGTCCCAGAAGCTGCTGCCCATTTAAAAGTCTACCATCAAAAGAAAATAAAAACTTATAACAATATCCCTATTACTGTAGCAAAGAAGAAAGAAAAAAGCAGTTTTAATAAAAACAATGTCCCTATTACTGTAGCAAAGAAGAAAGAAAAAAATAGTTTTAATAAAGATAAAATGCCTTCTTTTATAGGACTTTCTTTAAGGGAATCCATTGTTTTAGTTAAAAAAATACAGCAATTTAACAAAGAAAAAAAAATCAAATACTCAACTCAAGGTAGAGGATATGTTTACAAACAAACCCCTAATGCAGGAAAAACTCTTAAAAAAAGAATGAAAATAAAACTTTTCTTTAAAAAAAAATAAAAAAAAGTGGACACCTCATTCCCTATAAAAATTTCTAAAGCTAAAGATTCAACTCCTATCATTGAAATCTATTATAAAAAAAAAGAAGAAAATTACTTTCTATCCAGTCAATACGCTCCAATAAAAGAAGCTAAAAGAATTATTGAAAATGCCTCGATCAAAGAAACTAAAGAAGTCCAATTTGTTTTTTTGTCTTGGAGCGGGTAATCTTGCTCTTTGTTTTGAAATTTTAAAAACGTATAAACAAGCCCAATGTTTAATTATTGAAAATCACCCTTCTATTTTAAAAGAAATTCAAAAACAGCTTCCTCAAGCAAATAATAGCTTTTTATTAAATGGGGCAACTTATACCTTCAAAAAATAAAAGAACTTTTTGAAAATTTCCCTTCAAAGCGAATTCTTTTCTTTTACAATAGAATCCAATTAAAGCTTTTTTCCAGAATTTTACACAAAGATTCAAAAAAAAATTAAAGAAACACACGAAAAAAAAGCAATTAACATCGCTACTTTATCTCGATTTGAAAGATTGTGGCTTAGAAATATTACTCAAAATACTCAAAAAATCATTCAAGCCTCTCCTTGCACCATCCTTAAAAATAAAGGAAAAAATCACCCAATTGTTGTTATTGGAGCGGGCCCTTCGCTTTCTTTTGACTTAAATTTTATTAAAAAACATCAACAAAATTTTATTATCATTGCTTTAGACACTATTTATAAAACTCTTTTAAATCATAAAATTTTTCCTGATATTTTAATTGTTGTAGACCCACAAAAAATTAATAGTAAGTATATTGAAAATATCAAAAAAGAAAAAAAAAATGATTTGATTGTCATTGCAGAACCAGCTGTTTGCCCAAAAGGAATTAGAGAGTTTAAAAATATCTTTATGTTTGATACTATCTTTCCCTACTATAACTACCTCACTACCTTTTTTGGCAAAAAAGGTAGTATTGATATGGGGGGCTCTGTGTCAACAACCGCTTATGAAGTCTTGCAGCTATTATCTTGCAAAGTAGCTACTTTTACAGGTCTCGATTTGTGTTATACAAAAGATGCTTATCATATTTCTGGTACCATGTATGAAGATTATTGGTTTTCAACCATTGATTATAAAGAAACCTTTGAAATGAAGACTTTTAAACTTTTGAATTATTTTAATTTAGCAAAAACACAAACCATTGACAAACAAATAGGTTACGTTGATGCCAAGTTTACTCTTTTTAAAAATTGGTTTGAAAAAAAATTAATCGACAATCAGTTAAAACTTTTTAATTCTTCCAAATCTTCCGTCTCCATTAACGGACTTTCTTATTTGCCATTTACAGACTTCATTAAGCAATACGCCAAAAACTCTATCGATAAAAAAAGCTTCTTAAAAGAATTAATCAAAAATAATCAACCTTCTATTGATGAAGTAAATAAAAAAAACTTCTTATTAAGCTTACAAGAGGTTAAAAAAAATATCTCTAGCTACGAAAAAAAGGTCCAAGAGGCTAATCAACTCTGTGTGAAAATAATAAAAAAAATTAAAAAAAAAGAAAATTATTACAAAGAAAAAGAAAAATTAGATAAAACCGATCAATTGCTTCAACAAGATTTTTTTGAAAAAAAATTCATTAACGTTGCTATTCAAGACATTATCAATAAAGTAAAAGGTGAAAAAGAAATTAAAACAAAAAAAACACTTTCCAAAGAAGAAGAAATTTATGAAATCTCAAAAATGCTTTATAACGAAATTATTGAAGCTTGCAAGCTTAATGTAAAATATTTTGAAAAGGTAAGTAAAAGTTTTATTTAATCTTTTAGTTTTTTATGTTTGCTTTTTTTAGATTGAGAATTTTCTTCTTCTAAAATTTCTGTTTTATATTCTTCATATTCTGTATAATTACCAATAAAAAAGTTAACTTTGCTCTCTCCTTCAAAAGATAAAATATGAGTTGAAATACGATCTAAAAAATAACGATCGTGACTTATAATTAAAATACAACCTGCAAATGATAAAAGAGCCTCTTCTAAAGCTCTAAGCGTATCAATGTCCAAATCATTAGTAGGTTCATCAAGTAAAATAACATTTCCCCCTAATTTTAATAACTTAGCTAAATGAACCCGGTTTCTTTCTCCTCCAGAAAGTCCTCCTACTTTTTTTTTGTTGCTCAACACCTTTAAAGCCAAAAGAGCCCACGTACGCTCTAGAATGCATTTTTTTATAGCCTAAATCAATTTCTTCTTGACCTTCTGAAATTGATTGCCAAATATTATCATCTTGCTTCAAATTATCTCGAAACTGTCCGACATAAGCCCATCTTTACAGTCTGCCCTATGGAAGCTTTTCCCTGATCAACTTTTTCTAGTCCCACTAAAATGTTAAACAACGTTGTTTTACCCATTCCATTGGCCCCCAATAATTCCTACAATCGCCCCTCTTGGTACATTCATATTTAAGTGATCCATCAAAACACGATCCCCAAAAGATTTACAAACATCTTTAAGATCAATGACTTTCTCTCCCAATCGTGGGGGAATTGGAATGTTAATTTCAAGTTTATCCAAATCATCATTAGCTTCTTGAGAAAGCAAATTTTCATAAGCTGTAATTCTTGCTTTACTTTTAGCTTGCCTACCTCTAGGGCCTTGTCTAACCCACTCAAGCTCTCTTTTTAAAGTTTTTTGTCGCTTGGATTCTGTTTTTTCTTCTAATTTTAATTTGCTTTTTTTTTGCTTTAACCAACTAGAATAATTGCCTTCAAAAGGAAACCCCTCTCCTCTGTCCATTTCCAAAATCCAGTTTGCTACATTATCTAAAAAATAACGATCATGGGTGACAGCAATAAGAGTGCCTTTGAAATTCTTTAAATAATTCTCTAACCAATCAACGGATTCTGCATCCAAATGATTGGTTGGTTCGTCTAAAAGAAGAATATCAGGAGAGCGTAACAAAAGAATACAAAGAGCCACTCGCCTTCTTTCTCCACCTGATAATTGTTTTGTATCCATTTGTCCATCTGGTACCCTAAGAGCTTGCATCGCAACATTAAGAGTCCGTTCAACATTCCAGCCATCGGTAGCATCAATTTTTTCTTGCACTTGTGAAAACTCTTCCATCACTTTATTCATCTCTTTTTCTTCTAAAGATTCTCCCATTTTTTCAGAAAGTTTTTCAAAACGAGTCAAAAGCTCTAATGTTTCCCCCATTCCTTTTTTAATGTTATCCATTACATTTAAAGATAAATCTAACTGAGGTTCCTGCTCTAAATAACCAATCTTTGTTTTTTCATTGATAATGACTTCACCAAAATATTCTTTATCTTGCTTAGCCAAAATTTTAAGTAATGATGATTTACCGGTTCCATTTTTTCCAATAATCCCAATTTTAGCTCCATTAAAAAAAGAAAGCGATAACTTTTTAATCACTTCTTTTTTAGGGGGGTGTATCTTTTTTAAATTAACAACCGAAATAACTGTTTTTTCAGACATTTTAATAAAATCTTAAATGAAAAGGATCTCCATATTTTATTTTTTTTTAGACTTTTTAATCGCGATTAAAATGAAAAATGAAAGACCACCAAAAAGAAAAAGAAAACCACAAATAAGCATCATAACTGATGATAGATTCAAAACAACCCCCTTAACCTTATATTATTAAATTAGTTTCTTCTTTCGATCTTCAAGAAAACCAAGTAAAAAGGAAACCAATATTGTCATTATAATAGGAAAAATGCCAATAATTAAAAGACTTGGCAGTGAATAATCACCATAAGGGTTTTTTATTTCTGCATAAAACGATAAAATTAAAGTAATCCCTAAAAGAATCGGAATAAAAAAAGAAATTAAAAAAGAATATGTTTTTTTAATTTTAATTTCTGCATATTGATTAACTTGATTACAAAATTGATCGAGTTTCATAAAATTAGAAGCCACAACACATAACACAATAACATTAAACGAAAGCAAATAATTAAAAACATAATGGTCTAAAATATCAAGCCAATAAAGCCCTGATCTTGTAACAAAAGGATAAGCAAAAACAAAACCAAATAAACTCACTAAAGTTGAAGCCTTTGTTCTAGAAAAACCAAAATGATCTGAAATAGCAGTTGTTACTGTTTCTAATAAACTAAAAGCAGAATCAATCCCAAGTAATAAAAGCATTAAAAAAAACAAAAAAGCAAAGATCTTAACTCCAAATGGAAGCGCTCCCAATGCAACAGGGTAAACAACAAAAGCAAGTGCAGGCCCAGAAGATTTCGCTAGAGTCTCAATAGAAACCGCTGAATTGAAAGCAAAATAACCTAAAATTGAAAAAACAGCAAAACCACAGATAAAACTAAAAGCGCAATTCGAAAAAGAAGTAATAAAAGCAGAATTGGGAATCTCTGTTTTTTTATCCATAAAAGAAGCATATGCTACCATCACTCCAAAACCAACAGAAAGTGAAAAAAATATCTGACCATAAGCAGCAAGCCACACACGAATATCAAGAAGCTTTGACCAATCCGCTGATAAATAATAATTCAAACCTAAGGAAGCTCCATTTAAAGTCACTCCTCTAAAAACAAGAATAACAAGTAATAAAATAGGAATAGGCACCGTATAAAGCACTACTTGTCCTACTTGCTTTATACCTCTTTTTACCACTATCCAAACAAAAAACCAAATCACACTCAAACCAATTAAAATAAACCATCTCACTTGTAAAAGCCCATCCCAAGGAGTTTTAGAAATATTTAACACATGTTGATAAAAATAAATTTGACTATTTTCAAGATTTTTTCCAAAATGAGTCACATCAAAAGAAATAAGATATTTAAGAATCCAAGCTAAAATAACACAATAATAAACAATCAGTAAAAAAGAAGAAATAACAATAATCCACCCAAAAAATCTTAATTTTTTATTAATTCGAGCAAAAATCATTGAAATAGAAGTTTGATGAAAAACTCCAAGCCCATACTCTAAAATTATAACAGGGATCCCTATCGTTAAAAGAGCAACAAAATAAGGAATTAAAAAAGCTCCTCCTCCATTTTGAGCAACAACATACGGAAAGCGCCACATGTTCCCAAGTCCTATAGCTGAACCAATAGCAGCCATAATAAAAACTAAACGATTATTCCACCTTTCTCGTTTCATAAAATTTGCCTTCTTAAAAATTTACTTTAAAGTAAATTTAAAATAAGATCTTTTAAAAATCAATCCATGTTTGTTTTTTATCTTTTAAAACCGTACCACCGATTAAGAAAAAAAAAATAAAAAGCACGTAGGTATCTTTTTCTTTTAAAAGCCCCTTGGTACAAAATAAAGGTTTTTTTAAGTATGTATTTTTTAACAAGACTTCTTTTTCCATCCTCTAAATCTCGGTGATAAATTTTACAAAGTGCTTTCACTCTAAAACGATCCATACTTTCATATTGAAAAGACAATTGATTTAAATGACCTTGATAACGCTTAATTAAAGGTTCTTCAATAAGCCCTACAAAGTATTTGTTTGTCACTCTAAGCCAATAATCGTAATCTTCACAACTAGGTAATTTTTCATCAAACAAACCAATTTGATCAATAAGAGCCTTACTTAAAACAACACTGGAAGGTGTTATCACGCAATACTTAACACTTAAATCAAATAAAAACCCTGCCGTCTTTTGATATTTTTTTGGAATAACAACTTGTTTATTATTTCTAATCCAAAAATCTTGTGTTTGTGAAATATGATACTGAGGGTTTTCTTTTATAAAGTGATATTGTTTTTCAAGTTTTTTTTCTAACCACGCATCATCTGAATCTAATAAAGCAATCCATTTGCCTTTTGACAAACGAATTCCATGATTTCTTGCTTTAGAAACCCCTCCTCGACTTTGGTAAATATATTGAAATCGCTTATCTTTGGGAAGTAAATCTTTAACACTGGTAGGTGAGCCATCATCAATAATAAGACATTGATAATCTTTAAAAGTTTGGTTTAAAACAGAACTCAAAGCTCTTTTTAAAAGCTCATATCTGGAAAAAACAGGAATGACAACTGAAAAAAAAGGCAATGGTTAACTTAATTAAAAGCTAATAATTTAACAAAAAGGACTGCTAGAGTAGGGGTTGTTTTTTTCGTCATATGTATTGTGTGTTTTACTACTAGGGTCAATCTCATAACCATATTCTTGATGACAGCTAAGTTTGTCAAAAATTTGAATGAACTTTTTAGCTTGAGCTTTTGTAATGTGCACAGAATGAATGTTGTTTTTTAAAATCTCTTTTAAAAAAATTTTTGTCAGTTTGCAATGATCATTGAAATCAACTTTTTTATTTAATTGAAAAACCTCACTTACCATTAAGTTAAGCTTTTCTCTAATGATCTCTAAAATAATACTCTGAAAAGAAGAGTCTTGGCCCTTTATCTTCAAATTCTTACTCCCTTATGAAATAAAGAAAATGTTAAACTTTAATTTCATTAAAGTCAATGATTCTTTTTATAAAATTCTCTATATGTATTAAAAGTAAAAGTCTATTAATTCTAATCTTTTCATCATCAACAAGAACAAAGATTTCATTAAAAAAATGAGATAAAGGTTCCTTAAAGTTCGCTATAATTTGATAGATTTTTTCATAATTTCTTTCTTCAAAAGCTTTTTTTATTTCTTTTTTACTAAATTGATAATAATTATAAAGTTCTTTTTCTTCTTTTTTTTTTATTAATTTTTCATTAATAGAGCCCTTAGCCTCTTGGTTTTGTATCATATGAGTTAAACGTTTTAAAACTTGTATCAATTGATTAAAAATCTCAGTTTTTTTTTGCCGTAACTGATGAAGTGAAAAAACAATTAAATATAAATCATAAAAATTATTATTTTCTGTTTTAAAACTAGCTTTAATTTCATCTACTTTAAATTCATAATTTTTAAAAATAGTAACGAGTCTTGATTTAAAAAAATTTAAAACTATTTTTTGAAATGCTTGTTGATTTTCAAAAAGACTTGTTTTCTTAAAATAAGGCTGATAAATAAAACTCATTTTTTTTATCAATGTAAAAAGATCCAAAGAGATTTTGTGTTCAATTAAAATTCTAGAGATTCCCAAAGCAGCTCTCCTAAGGGCATACGGGTCCTCGCTGCCAGTTGGGATAAGCCCAATAGCATAACAACTTAAAATCAAATCAAACTTATCAATTAAAGCAAGACAAATCCCTAACGTTGTTTCTGGAAGAGGAGAATGAGCCATTTTAGGTAAATATTGTTCTGAAAAAGCTTTTCCAATTTTAGAATTCCACTTATATTCATTGGCATAATACCTGCCCATCACTCCTTGAAGTGTAGGGAATTCCTTAACCATTTCAGAAACCAAATCACACTTCATATACGTGATCGCTTTAGTTAAAAGAGATTCTTCAATTGTTTCTTCAAAAAAGGAGTTAAGAATTAAACCTAGTTTTTTTAATCTTTCTGTCTTATCAAAATAAGAACCTAAAAGATGATGATCCGTCATTTTTTTTAATTTCTCTTCCCAAGTATTAAAACCAACTTTAATATCTTCCTTATAAAGAAACTCTGCATCCTTAAATCGAGCTGATAAAACTCTTTCATTACCTTTAATGACTTTTTCTTTTTTTGTAATATTAGAGATCATTATAAAACGAGGTAGTAAATTACCTTTTAGATCAGATACAGGGAAGTACTTTTGATATTCGACCATTTCGGAAATTAAAACTTCTGAAGGCAATGACAAAAAAGAAGCATTGAATGTCCCTTCCATGAGAGTTGGATATTCTACTAAATGATTAGTAATATGACTTACTTTTTCTTTTTGTAGTACGTTTATTTTTTTTTCTTTTTCAAGATTTTCAATTTGATCATCAATAATTTTTTTTCTTTCAGCAGAATCACAAATCACAAAGTTTTTTTTTAATAATTTTTTGTATTCATTAGCATGGGGGATACAAAGAGCAGATTTTAATTTTGAAAGTTGCCCATGAGAATAAGTGACATTATTAGAATCTAACCCTGCAAAACGAAAAGAGACCGTTTTTCGATCTAACAAGCAAAGTAGCCACCGAATGGGTCTTAAAAATAAAGTATCTCCACTACCCCATTTCATCATTTTTGAAAAAGTGATTTTTGGTAAAGCTTCTTCAATAAGATGGGGTAATAAAGAAGCAATAGAGTCTGCTTTTTTTTCAAAATAATAAATAAGAAATTCTTTATTCCCTATTATTTCTTTATAAAGGCCTTCTTTAAGAGGTTTTTTTCTATCTAAAATTTGAAGTTGGTAACGAAGATCAAAGCTTTCCCCTACCGTTGATTTTAAAAAACCAAGTCCTTGAGGAGTCCATTTTTCATTTTTAAAAACTTGACTTAGCAAAGGCCCTTTTTTATAAATTGATTGTTTTTTGATTTTCTCATTTATATCACTGACTAAAATAGCCAGTCTTCTTGGCGTACTGTAAAACTTAATATCACGATAACCAATTTTTTCTTTTTTAAAAGTAGTCTCAAAAACACTGACAGTTTCTTTTATTCCCGTATCAATTAAAGAATGAGGTAATTCTTCAACTCCAATTTCTAATAAAAAATCAGCCATCAATTAAAAAATTAATTTTTGTTTTTTAAAAGAGGAAATCCTATTTTTTCTCTTTCAGTTAAGTAAAGCCTTGCTACTTTTTTCGCTAAGTTTCTTATCACATCAATGTAAGAAACCCTTTCAATCACTGAAATGACTCCTCTTGCTTCTAAAACATTAAAAAGGTGAGAACATTTAATCACCATATCATAAGCCACTAAAGGAAGTTTATGATCAATATTTTCTAAGGCTTCTTTTTTAAAAAAATCAAATAAAGTTAAATGTCTTTCTTTAGAAGCTAACGTAAAATAATACTTTGAAAATTCATATTCACTCTTTTGATAAATCTCCCCGTAAGTGATTTGATCGTTATATTGTAAATCATAAACAGAGTCAACTTCTTGAAGATACATCGCAAGTCTTTCAAGACCATAAGTGATTTCAACACTAATAGGATTAAGATCAATAGAACCCATTTGCTGAAAATAAGTAAATTGAGTAATTTCCATCCCATCGATCCAAACTTCCCATCCTAGTCCCCAAGCTCCCAAGGTAGGAGATTCCCAGTCGTCATGCACAAAACGAATATCATGACAATTTAAATCAATCCCTAAATGAGCCAAGCTTTCCAAATAGAAATTACGAATCTCTTTAGGAGAAGGTTTGAGCATGACCTGATACTGAAAATATTTTTGAAGTCGATTAGGGTTTTCACCGTAACGCCCATCTTCTGGACGTCTACTAGGCTCTACAAAACAAACAGAGTAAGGCTCTGGACCTAAAGCTCTTAAGAAGGTTTCTGGATTAAAAGTACCTGCACCGACTTCTAAATCGCAACCTTGTTGTAACAAGCAGCCTTTTGAAGCCCAAAAATGATTTAAACGGGTAATAATTTCTTGAAAAAAAAGCATCAAAATTTAAAATAAAAAAGCAAATTAATTGTCAGAAGGTAGTTTTTTAAACTCACCCATTTTAGCATATTTTTCAATTCGTTCTAAAGTTAGCTGATCGGGTGTTTTAGAAATTAGTGCATTAAAAGATTTAGTCAAACTATTTTTTATATTAGAAGCTGCCAGGGTCCAATTTCGATGAGCTCCCCCTAAAGGCTCTTTAACAATTTCATCAATGATTTTAAATTTTAAAGCCGTGTTTGAGTCATTTTTAAGAGCATTGGCTGCTTTTATTTTTTTCTCAGGATTCCTCCATAAAATTGAAGCACACGATTCAGGAGAAATCACAGAATAAATGGCATACTCCAACATTAAAACAGTATTGGCAATTCCTACCCCTAAAGCACCCCCACTACCTCCTTCCCCTATCACAATAGAAATAATAGGGACTTTAAGACCACTCATCACTTTTAAATTACGAGCAATGGCTTCTCCTTGACTACGTTCTTCTCCTGCAAGTCCTGGAAAAGCTCCTGGAGTATCAATAAAAGTAATGATCGGTTTATTAAATTTACTAGCAAAATTAAAAAAACGAAGGGCTTTTCGATACCCTTCTGGTTGAGGCATCCCAAAATTTCTTTTTAAATTTTCTTCTGTTGTACGCCCTTTTTGTTGAGCAACCAAAACCACCGATTGACCTTCAAGTTGGGCAATACCACAAACAGTTGATTGATCATCTTTGAAATTACGATCTCCATGCATTTCAATGAAATTTTCAAAAATAAGGTCAATATAGTCCAAAGCATACGGACGATTAGGGTGTCTTGCTATTTGAGTGAGAGCCCAATTGTTTAAATTAACATACGTTTTTTTAGTAGCGTTTAAAATCTCTTCTTTAACATCACTAATAGCTTTATTATTACTATCAAGTTTTTGCAGATTTTTAAGCTTCTCATACAAAAATCCCAAAGGTTTTGCTTCAAAATCTAAAAGAGTAATTGAAGGATTATAGTCGTATTCCATAAACTAAATAAACTGATTATAAAATCGATTGTACCATTAATTGATTTCATTTCTAATAAAAATAATAATTTTTAACATTTTTCTTAAAAATTAAGTCTTTTGAGGTCGAAAATATAAAATAACTCACCTTATAATTTCTAACTTATGAAACATTCCAATTATAATCAATTTAAAAAATTAATTTTAATGATCACCAAAGGACTCTTGATCTCTTTCATTACCTTTAGTATTTATTTATTTATTAGTTACAAAAAAAATCCCACCCGTATTCAAGGAAATTATTACTCTAAAATTATGACTCGTTTTATTGATCAATTTAATGATAACAACCACATTACTTTTGTTAAAAATTGGTTTCACGTAAATCCTTCGCATATTAAAGTAAATCAAGAAGAAAAAATAATTCAATATAAACTCAGAATTCTCTGTAAAGGACTCAATAATTATTTTGCTAATTTTACAAAAAATACAGAAAATATTCTTAATAATAGCGAGATAACTGATTTCTTAATTCAAAATTCTTATTCTAAAAAAAAAGATAAAATTAATTCTTTATTAAAAACCTATTTAATCAATAATAAAGATTTATTAGAAATTTCCTTATTTAAAACTGATGGAAAAAAATTATCAACGGTTAAATATCATAATATTCAAGAATATATTTTACACCCTAATATTTTAAAAACACTTGAAAACAAAGATAATCTTCTTATTAAAAGCAAGTCTAAAAAGCATTTAATCGTTATTTCTAAAGTCAAAAAAAACAATCAAACTACCATTTTGATTTCACAAACATTGGATAATTCGTTTTTTACTAAAATCTTAGATTATTTAGAAATTAACCAAGACCTTTTTTATTTAAAAAATACCAATAACGAAATGATTATTGATAATTATGAAGCTTATGAATTTATTCGTAATAAGCAATATAGCATTCCCTTTCTTTTATATCAAAAACTTACTTCTGTTTCAAATCAATCTATAAAGCTTAAAATTAAAAACACAGAATATACTTTAGGAGCTATTATTGAAAAAAATAATTCTTTAGGTAATTTACTGGCTATTTTAAGTTTGTTTTTCTTTTTTTATTTAGCCATGTTGCTTTTCAATTTCACTAGTTATCAAATCAGTACAATGATTAACGAATCTAAAAAACAAAAATTTTATCAAAAAAAAAAAGAAAAAAGAGAAGATATTGAATTTGATTTTTCTAAATCTCTTTAAAAATTTTTTTGGAAATTATTTAAATCAAAAAAAAAGAACCTCATTTTATGATCGATTTTTCTAAATTACCTGAAACCATAAAAAGTAGATTGGTTTTATATACCTTAATTTGCTCTATTATTGTTTTCTTTTTTTCCAATTTAATGATTTTCTTCGGTAAAAATCATTTCTTTTCCATGCGAAACAATATTTATAAAACTCATATAAATAATATAACCCAAGAATATGATAAAAAATTAAAAGCAATTGAAAATACTTGCAAAAAATGGACAGAAAGTACTTTTGTTAATGAAATTTTTAATAGTTTTTCAAAAGAAATGATTGTTCTTAACAGAAAAAAAATCAAAAACATTACTCCCCCTACTGCAAATATTAAAAGTATCTATTTTTTAAATAATTCAGAGGAAGAAATTTATAAATGGTCCAAAAAAAAAATAACTTAAATATTTTCTATAAAAATGGATTTTATTTACACCCTCATTCAGAATCTTTATTTTTTGGTTTTTTTAATCAAGATAAAAATAGAAAAAATGGATTTGTTGTTTTCGAAATTTCTATTGAAAACATTTTTGCTATCATTTTAGAAAAATTTCCAAAAGCATTTGATGTTAACTCTTTTTTAAAAATTAATCAACATACTTTGTTTTTAACAGATCAAAAAAAAAATCTATCCCCCAGAATTACTGAAAAAATTAAATATCATTTAAAAGGAAAAAATTATTTTAATAATCCTCATACTTTTTTCCCTGAACTAAAATTATCAGCTCATAAATTAAATGCTCTTCCAGAAGAATTCTCTATCATTTATTACCATACAGATAATAGCTTTAATATCCCTACAATCAGTATTTTTTGGCTATTATTTCTTACTATTAACACAATAATTTTATTTTATGTCAATTACTTTTATCAACGAAAAGAACATAAAAAAGCAATTTTTCTTAGTAAAAAACTAAAAAATAAAAAAAATATTCCTTTTATAGAAAATAACCATTCTATAGAAAAACCAAATAACAATCGAAAAGAAATCATCAATCCTCTCAAAAATTTTAACCCTGAAGCTGTTCTAACTTCTGAAAAGACAAATGGAAAAATTTCTCACCAACATTTAAACTCTATTAAAACAATTAACAACACTACAAGCCATAACAAAGAAAATTCAATTTATGACTTTGATTTATCAAAAATCATGAATGGAGCTAAAAAACACAAACAAGAAAGCATGAAAATTAGTAGTAATGGACACCTTCCTAAAGCAGAAAACCATATTCAAAAAATGATTAAAACTAAAGAAAATGAAAAAAACACATTAGATAATTCTCATCCCAAAGCCCTAAATAATAACAAAAAAAAACATAACGATGAAAATCATCAACAATTTAATGCTCACTCAAATAGTCAACTAGCTAATCAAAATGAAAAAACCATTAATAACAAAACGATCAAACTAATTGATAATTTAGAAAATCAAAAAATAGATACTATAAACTTTTTAGATTTAAACTATATCTGTAAATCTGTTTTAAAAAATAAAGACTTTTTTTCAAAAAAAAAAGATAACATCGGTTATCTTAAATCACTCCTTAAAGATCAAAAAATTAATATGGCAATACTTTTTGAAAAACAACACGATAATAGCTATCGACCTTTTCAAATGTTTAATACAACCAAAAAAGAAAAAATTAAAAATTTTACTCTAAAACCAACAAATAAAATTATTAGTGAATACTTAGTAAAAAGAAAACCGATTATTATTAGCGATCAAGGCAATTTTTCTTTTTTCTTAAAACAATATTTTCTTACTAATCAAAAATCTGAGTTTAAAAAAATCATTTTTATTCCAATTGATCAAAAAAACGAACTCCCTTTTATTCTTTCTATTGCGTAAAGCAATCTCCATAGTTTAAAATAAACCATAAACAGTTATGGTTAAAAAATTCACTTCTCTTCTTAAAATCAATCCTACAGAAAAGGTTTATTTTTTTTCTATTTTAATTGGATGTTCAACAGCGGTTGTTGCGATCATTTTAACACTGATTTTAGCTCAACTTGAAAATTTGTTTATTAATAATATCATTGGTATTCATTTAAACTATGCTGATAATGAATACCATAAAAGTTACCCAATTCATTTTATTGCTCCTAGTTCATACTTTCTGTTATTGGTGCCGTCTATTGGTTTTTTTATTTCCAATTTAATTTCTCACCAATGGGCAAAAGAGACTAAAGGAAGTGGTACTGAAGCAATTATCGAATCGTTTCATCAAAATGAAGGGCATATACGAAAAAGAGTTTCATTTTTAAAAACGATTACTACTCTTTTGACTTTAGGCACCGGTGGCAATGCCGGTAAAGAAGGCCCCATGACACAAATAGGAGCTGGAATTGGTACTTTATTTTCAAAAATGAGTAAAATGGGCACAAGGGCAAGAAGGACTTTTTTATTAACAGGAGCTGCTGGAGGATTAGGGGCTATTTTTAAAGCTCCTTTGGGAGGAGCTTTAACAGCAATTGAAGTTTTATATAAAGAAGATTTAGAAACAGATTCCTTAGTTCCTTGTATTATTTCTTCTACAACCGCTTACATCGTTTATGCTCAATTTTTTGGTTATGATAGACTCTTTTCAATACCGTATTATTCTCTTGGAGGATTTAAGGACGTTTATGAAGTTTTTTTATATGTTTTTTTAGGTTTTATTTGTGTTATTTTTGGAGCCCTTTATGTAAAAAGTTTTAACTTTATTAAAGATGTTTTTTTTGACAAACTTCCTATCCCTACTCTAGCAAAACCTCTTATAGGGGGATTACTTTTAGGGAGCATTGGATTGATGTATCATGAATCTATTGGGAATGGATTTGGGACTATACAACGAATTTTTTCTGGAGAATATGAAAGTTCTTTTTTAGAATTTAACGCAAAAGATTACTTTAAAACGATCAAGATTTTTTGTTTATTAATTGTCTTAAGAAGTTTGACAATGAGCTTAACCATTGGCTCAGGAGGATCGGGAGGTATTTTTGTGCCTTCTCTAGTCATAGGAGGGCTTTTAGGGGGAACTTTAGGTTGTTTTTATAAAATTCTTTTTCCTAATCTTGTCAATTCTATTACCCCTTATGCCATTGTAGGAATGGGAGCTTTTTTTGCTGGAGTAGCCAATGCCCCTATAGCTTCTATGGTGATGGTCTGTGAAATCACAGGAGCCTATCAATTGTTACCTCCTTTGATGCTAGTTTCAATAATAGCCATTATTTTTTCTAAAAAATACTCTATTTATAAAAATCAACTCATCAATCGATTTTCATCTCCAGCTCATCTTTGGGACATGAAAATAGATCTTTTAAAAAATGTAACTATCAAAGATTTTTTAAAAAACAATATGATTGAAAAAGTATCTTTTCTAAGTATTGTTAAAGCAAATACTTCTATTAAACAAATGGAAAAAAATACTAAAAAAACTCATTCTTATCACTTTATTGTTGTCAATGATAATAATAAATATTTAGGGGGCGCTTTTATTGGAGCCAACAACAAAATTTTAAACAAAAACTCTATTGCTGATGATATTTTAAACAAAAATAAAAGATCTGTCGATATAAAAGACGATCTATCTATGGCCATTGCTAATATGCTTTATGATAATGTAGATCGTATTGCTGTCATTGAAAATAATCAAGTGATTTCTTTACTTGAATACAAAAGCATTATGAAGTTTTATCAAAAAAAAATGAAAAAAGATTCCAAAATAAAATCCAATTAATTTTTTAAATAATTCTAAAATTTAATGCCTTCACTCAAATTAATCATTAAAGAATCTTTTAAAAAAAAACTTTTAAACAAAGATCAAAAAAAAATGATTCTAAAGTTAATTAAAAAAGGGCAAAAACACCTTTTTGAAAATTGGAATAATATCTATCAAACAACTGCTTACAAAAAAAAAATCATTGAACCATTAGAGCATTTTCATCAAAATTATCAAAAAGGACTTTTTGGCTATCTTAAAAAAGTAAAAAAACTTTTCCTAAAACAAAATCAAAACACACACTTTTATCCTAAAAAAAAACTTACGGTTCCTGAAGTGATTCAGTTATTAAAGTGGGACAATCATTACCAATATTACGAAAATAAAGGTAAACAACTTACCAATGAAGTCGCTTTTGTGCTCGTTGCAGGTGGGCTTGGAGAACGACTTGGTTACAAAGGAGCTAAGGTAGAAATGCCCTTTAATACATATCTAAACAAATCTTTTTTAGAACATTATTGTCAGATGATTTTAACTTTTGAAAACCTTAGTAAAAAAACTCAAAGCTCAAAAAAAACTTTCACTCCTTTAATCATCATGACTTCTATTTATACACATCAAAAAATTAGTTTGCTTTTAGAAAAAAATTGTTATTATGGTCTAAAAAAAAATCAAATATGGTTAATCCAACAAACACTTATACCTGCTATTGCTAATTTAAAAGGAGAAATCGCTTTAAAAAACAAGCACGAAATTCTTATGAAACCTTATGGACATGGGAACGTGCATATTCTTATTCATCAAAAAAGATACACTGAAAAGCTTCTTAAAATGGGAAAAAAATATTTGTTCTTTATGCAAGACACCAATGCTCAAGTCTGTAATATCGTCCTCCCTTCTCTTGGCGTTGCAAGTGATCAAAAACTCGATTTCTTATATGTGGGTGTGAAAAAAAAAATAGGAGAAAAAATGGGTTCTTTAGTAAAATCAAATCAAAAATCCATTATCAATATCGAATATAATTTTTTAGAAAACTTTCTAAGTAAAAATCCAATTCTTCTTAAAAAAAAACACCAACTTTTAGGTAATACCAATACTTTTATTATTTGTTTAAATACTTATAAAAAAATATTAAACAAATCTAAAGGACTCACTCAAGAGTTTATAAATCCTAAATATAAAAATCAAAAAAAAGATTCCTTTGAAAAACCAACCCGCATTGAAACCATGATGCAAAATATCGTCTTTCTTTTGCCTAAAAAAGCAAATTCTAAAATTGTACAATATAAAAGAAAATGGGCTTTCTCCCCTGTAAAAAATAATTTTCAAAAAGCAATCGAAAATATGAAAAACTCAAAACCTCTTGACAACCTCCTTTCAGCAGAATGGGACTCTTATGAAATAAATGCAACTTTCCTAAAAAAAATAGGTGCTGCAATCCAAGCTAAAAACAAAACAAAAGTGATCACTAGTTTTAAATTGAAAAACATTCCTCTGGTTTATTTTTCTCCTTTATTTTTTAAATCAACAAAAAATATAAAACAAAGAATTAAAAACCTTACTTTAAAAGAGGAAAGCTCTCTTATAATCGATGGAAATGATATATCAATCAATACCCTTACTATTGATCGTAAGTCGAGTCTTATTATTAAATTAGCAAAAGGAGTTTCTTTAAAAATACTTAACCAAACAATTAGTAATCAAGGAGCAAAAATCGTTTCTACTAAAACACTTAATAAAGAAACCATTCAAACTCATACTCTACTTAATAAAGGTGCTCTAGTCATTCATATACAAAAAAAAGGAAATTACCAACTTAATAATGGTAAAGTCGTCTCATTAAACATAATTTAATGATTTGTTTTTTTAAGCTTAATTTTTTTTAAAAAAAAATTAGTAAGTATTTCAACCTCTTTTATCTTTAAAATCTTCCCCAAAGATAAAAAACAAATTAAAAAAAATAAATTCGTAACAAATATTTTTAAATAAAGTTCTTGAAAAAATGTTTTGACAAAAAAAGATAAAAAGTAGCTCACTAAAACTAATACTAACATCTTTAGTAAAAACTGCATCTTAATGAAACTTAGTTCTTTTCTTTCTCTAATAAAAAAAAGATATAAAAAAATAAACAAAATACTATTTGAAATAGCAAACGCAAGGGGAATACTTAAATAAGAAAAAAAACTAACTAAAAAATAAGAAAGACTTATATAAAAAATAAAATAAAATAAAACTAAAAAACTTAAAGAGGTGATTTTCTTAGTAGTCATGTGAAGTTTTTTTAAAAATTCATTAATATTTTGAAAAAAAACAGCAACCCCCAAAATAATAATCACAAAAGAAATCTTAATAATATCACTCTCTTTCATTTCTCCATAAAAAAATAACACTGAAGCCAACTCTTTATTTAAAAGCAAAATAGGAATCATTAGAAAAAAAGACACAAGAACAATCAAGTTAAACCCTAAAGTACAAAGCTCTTTCATTTCTAGATGATTTTTTTTAAGTGCTTTTAAAGAAAGATCTGGATATAAAGAAACAACCATCCCAGAGCCAATAACAACGATTAATCTATTCATCAGTTTTTGAGCAACATCAACAATAAAAATAGCTCCTTGAAAATTAAATCCTGTAATAATCTTTTCTAAAATGGGAATAAGGCATGTGAAAAAATCAACAGAAATCCAAATCATTATTTTACTTAAATACCGAAAACTATATCGATAAGCTTTAAAGTCAATCTTATTAAAAAATCGATATTTAATACTAAAGTAAAAATTAAAAAAAATAAAATTAAAAAACGAACCTAAAACATACCCTATTGTTAAACTACGGAGTCCCCACTCTTCTTTTAAAAAGAAAAGGAAACTAAAAGAAAAAAAGTTTTGTGTCACTCCCACAAAAGAAGACATTGCTATTTTTTTATTACTTGCAAGAATAGAAGAAAAAAGAACATTGATTCCCGAAAGACCAAAAAAGAAAAGTAAATCAATGTATAAAGTTTCCATATGAAGTAATAACGCTTCATCCTTACCATACCCCAGTGCAATGATACTAATAATATTTTTTCTCCAAACATATAAAGCAACAATAACAACCAATAAAAAAAAAGATAAAAATAAAAAAAGATAAAAAATAAATCCCCATAAAGTTTTAACCGATTTATTTTTTTTGATTTCAACAAAATAAGGAGTGAAATTAGCAAAAAAAGCCCCTTTAATAAAAGCTTGCAGTGTAATAAAAAATCCTAAAACAATAATATAAGCATCCGCTTGCTTTCCTGCTCCAAAAATCGTAGCAATTAAAATATTGGTGGCAAGTGTAAAAACAGCAGCCGATAAAATAATAACAGTGTAAAAAAAAGAATTTTTGGCAACTTCTTTATACATTAATGAAAATAATATTCATACGCTTTTTTCCAGCGAATTATTCCAACTTTTGAATTATAAAAAGCTTCAGCCGATCTAAAAGATTGACTTAATTTCTTGGTTTCTTTTTTCTCAAAAAGAAACGATATTTGATTGATTTTAGATTGAGTAAAGTCGGGTTTACTAATATTAATGACAAGCCTAGGTTCAATCTTTTTAATGAAATTTTTATTACCTGTTTTATGGCTTACAATAGGAATCAGTCCAGCACTCATCCCTTCCATAATAGAAACAGCATTGGGTTCATAACGGGCAAGATGTAATTGAAAACAAGCATTTTCAATATAGTCTTCTATTTTTCTTGTAAAAGCAATGAATCTTATCCCATTATCGTAAGCTTCCTTCTCATTAATTTTCATATTTTTAAAAAGATATTTTTTAACACCAATAATAAAATATTCACTCTCTTTTGGAATCATCTTTTGTTTTTTTAACTCTAAAAAAAAAGACAAATTATGATCCAAGCCTTTTAAAAAAGAATTAGAACTAATTGTAATAAAATTATCATTAGGCTTTCTCTTAAGGTTAAAAAGTGCTTTAGCATTTCTAAGCATAAACCCTTCTGATAATTGAATATCCATTCCTTTGAAAAACTTCAAGTAGTCTTCTTGAACCATTTTTGAAACAGCTATCAAACCATCTGTGTATCGGTTTAAATTAATGATTTTTTTAAAACAAAATTCCCAAAGTTTTGAAGACTCCATCCAATAAGGAACATTGTCATTGCCTTTAATAATTAATTTGTTGTTTTTTGTTTTAACCAAAGGAGCAATTGCTGCTGCTGCTGAACCTTCAAAAAAATATTCTTCAAAGCCTTTAAAAAAAAATCCTTGTGCAAAAAATCCTGTTAATTTTCCAATCGGCCCCAAAAAATTAATTTTATTTAATTTTTTAATTTTGCCAATATCAAAAATTTCACATAAAATTTTATAAGAATCATGAGGACCATTAAGGTAAACAAAAAGTTTATGGTTATTTTTTTTAAATAAGCTCATCTTTTATTTTTAAATAAAGTTAATTAATAACGAAAGGGGTTTAAATTTTAAATTATGATGTTATGGAATTGTCATTTCTTAAAAATGAATTCCGGAATTGATAAATATTTTAAAATTACTTATTTTATTATAGGCATTTTCATCTACTTTTTTATTTTTCAACTAATTTTCAACTCAAAAAAAATTTAGAAGATATCAATCTATTAATAAAAAAAAGAAAATATTTTTTTCTTGTTGTTACGGTTTACACTAATTATTTTAAGACTACCTATTGTTTTTTTAAAATAAAATCTTTTATTTCTTTTAATTTAGTTTATAAAATTACCATTATTTATTCGCTAATTCAAGCATCTATTATAATTTTAGATTTTTTTCTTAGCAACCTTAATTGGAGTGATCCATTTCACATTGGTCACACTATCAAAGATTCCGGCTCAAAAATAAACCACCCATGCTTTCAAACAAGAGCCTAATTATTAGGTCGATTATACTTTACTGCAACTTTGTTTTATTAGGTTTTTTTTAATTATACCTTTACAAAAACAACGATTGAAAAAAATGGATCTTTTAATGATAAATTTAAAGAACAACCTTGGATTGAAGTCGATTCTGGATCAAAAAAAAGCTTATTATCTTAAAAATTTTTGTATTAAATTTAAATTTCAAGAAAAAAAAATACTAAAAAAAGCTGATATCAATAAACTTCTTTCACTTAATCTATACTCGGAGCTCAGAGGTTTTAAGTGAATGTGGTCTATTAGAAACACTGTTTTTTATTTTTGGAATTCTTTTTATTTTTAAGAATTTTAAAATAATAGAAAAAATTCAGCTAATTGGGGACTTTAGGAATCATTTGCCTTACTTGTGAAAGTTTTCTTAGTATCTATTTGGGTTTAGTCTTTATTTTATAGTAAAGCAAATTTAAGGAAAAATAAAAATTAGAATTTGATTTTTATTTTTCCATACTGCCAGGTAGTTTATAATTCAATCGCAACATTCTATAAAGAAATTGTACACAAGAATCAACGACATAATAAAGACAAGGAATAAAAGTTAAAACAAAAAAAGTACAAAAGACAAGCCCCCATAAAATACCAATTGCCATTGGTTCTAAAAAAGGCTCTGAACCCAAAATACTATAAGCTAAAGGAAGCAATCCAACAGCCGTTGTTAAAGTGGTTAAAAGAATTGGTCTTAGCCGATTTTTGCAACTTTCCACTAACGCATCATGAGTAGAATGCCCCTCACGCCTAAGCTTATTGACAAAACTTACAAGAATCATAGAATCATTAACAACCACTCCAACTAAAGCAACCATCCCTATCATTGGAAAAAGACCCAAAGGAGTATTAGTAAAAAAAAGCCCCATCATCAAACCTACAAATGCAAAAGGAATCACTGACATCACAATAAAAGGTTGTATAAAGCTTTTAAAAAGAGCTGTTAAAACAATTAAAACACCCATCAGCGCAATTGCGAGAGCTCTTAACGTAGAGCTAACTTGTTTTTGAGTTTCTTCTTGATCTCCCCCTATTTTTATTTCAACATTAGGGTATTTACTTTCTAAACCAGCGACTTTACTTGCAATTAATGCATTGATTTTAGCCGCATTATGTTTTTTACTTTTTACATTAATCAATTGAGACGAAACTGATATATATCGACTTTGATCTTCTCGATTAACTGCTGAAAACGAACTCCCTCTTTCAATTAAAGCAAATTTATTTAATAAAATATTTTTTCCATAAATATTTTTAACCATCACTTCATTTAAATCTTCTCTTTTTTGACTGACATCACTAGGATATTTAACAACAATATCAATATCTTCATTAATCCCTCTCATCGATCGAGCAATAGCTGCGATACCTCCATCAAAAGCATTTTTAACAGCAATCGCCGTACTATTAATGTTAATCCCTAAAATAGAAGCAATTTCTTCATTAACTCTAAGACGAAATTCTTTTTTTCCTTCTTCAGAAGAAATATCTACACTAATTGTATTAGGAGTATCTTTTAAAAAATCCCGTATTTCTATAGCTGCTTTTTCTGCTGCACCTAAATTATCTGAAAAAAATTGAACAAAAACAGGTTTCGGCACAGGCGGTCCCCCTCTTACTTGATCAACTTTATATTTTGTAATCCCTCCAACTTTAACGACTTCTTTTTCTATCAATTCAACAATTTGCTTTTCTTTCATTTTATTTTCAGGTTTCAAAACAACTGTAATCGATCCTAAATAAGTCCCTCTATTTTCTATTCCTGTATCTAATACATAATAACCCACAGTTGAAATTAATTCTCTTGTAATCGTACCCATATTTTTTCTTAAATTAGACTCTACTTCACCAATAACCTCTTGTGTCTTTTTTAAAGAATTGTCTTTAGGAGTATCTAATTTAACAACAAGTTCTTCAATACTGCCTGGAAATAAAACAAAAGGAACAACTCTTAAAAGAGCTACTAAAAGAAAAGTAGAAGAAATAATAATAACAATAACACTCAAAAAAGGTTTTTTAAGAGCAAAAACAATAAAATTAACATACCATTTTTGAAAAACTTTAAACCAAGCTCTTTTATCATTAATATTTTTTTTCGTTTTTTTAGATTGGCTTTTTTTGTTTGCTTCATTTTTATTACCACTAATTTTCACATGAGCTAAATGCCCCGGTAAAATTAAAATACACTCAAAATAAGAAGCCACCATCGTTGCAATAACAACTTTTGGAATAAAACCAAGAAATTTCCCCATAATACCAGAAATCCCTAAAAGAGGAGCAAACGCTAAAACTGTTGTCATAATCATTCCAGTTAAAGGGACTAATACTTCAACCGTTCCATCAATAGCAGATTGAATAAAGTCTTTTCCCATTTCTCTATGCCGATAAATATTTTCTGAAACAACAATCGCATCATCAACAATCATTCCAACAACAACAATAAAACCAAACATAGAGATTAAATTTAAAGTAAGACCAAAAGCAGAAACCACTATCATCGCCGCACAAAAAGCAACCGGAATCCCAAGAGTCGTCCAAAAAGTCGTTTTAAAATCAAAAAAGAAAATCAAACATATAAAAACAAACACTAAGCCTAAAGTCGCATTTTGAGTTAATACTTTTAGTCTTCGTTTAACAAAAAAAGAAAGATCATTAGAGACAAAAATTCTAGCCCCTTCTGGTAAAAGATTTTTATCTTCATATTCTTTAATAAGAGCTTTAACATCATTAACAGTTTCAATAATATCTCCTGTACTTTTCTTTAAAATATTAAGATTAATTCCCGAAGCTCCCTGTATAAAAGTATTTCTTTCTGTATCTTCAAAAGTTAGCTTGACACTAGCAACATCTTTAATTTTAACAATTTGACCACTGTCATTAGCTCTTACAACACTCTGACGTATTTCTTGGAGCGTTTCATATTGACCCATCGTTCTAATCAAATACTCTTTACCTGAAAGCCTTATTTTTCCACCAGGTAAATTAATACTTCGAGCTTTAATCGTATTAATCACATCCCCTATTTCTAAATCATAAAATCTCAACTTCTTAGGTTTAACTTCAATCCAAATTTCTCTATCTCGATAGCCTTCTTTTTCAACTTTAGAAACACCTGATATTTGAATCAATCGGTCTTCAAACTTATCCACAACTTCTCTTAATGTTTCCTCAGAAATATCCCCTGAAACCATCACAGAAAGAATGGGAAATTCTGTTGCTTTAATTTCTTTAATAAAAGGCTCTTCTTTAAGTTCGCTTGGAAGATCTTTTTTAATTCGATCAATTTCAGATTTAATATCCGTAACAATATCATCCATAGAAATTCCCAAATCAGGGTCAATCTCAAAAACAACTGTTGAAAGCCCTTCTATAGAGGTTGAGGCGACTCTTTTTTTACCATTGATCCCTTCCACAGCTTCTTCAATTTTTTTTGTAACCAAGGTTTCAATTTCTATAGAAGAAGCACCTAAATAAGGAGTAGAAATTACAATGGTATCAAGAGTAATATTGGGAAAGCCTTCTTTTTGGCCTTTCCAAAAATAGAGTCCTCCTGTAATTAAAATAAATAAAACAACTAAATTAATAACTTTATGCTGATTAATAAAAAATCTGACGAAACCCATTATACCTCTTTTTTTTTAAATTAAACATTAGCATTAGCGAACATTTTTTTTAACATTTTTAACTTTAATATCATAAAATTTAAGTAGAATCCCTTGAGAAATTTTTAAATTGGCTTTTGCAACTTCATATTGAAAAACACTTCTTAAATACTTTTTTTGCCAATTTCTAAGGCTATTATAAGCTTCTGTTAATTGATCTAAATTGACTCGTCCTATTCTAAAATCTTGTTGATAAAAAAATAATCGTTTTTTCATTGTGGAAACAATTTCCGAATAACGACTAACTCGAAACCACTGATGATTTAATTCTCCTACTCTTTCATTTATTTCCAAGTAAACATTTTTCTTTAAATTTTCTAATTGTTTTTTCTTTTTTTTAAAGTCATGCTCAGCTCTTTCAAAAGCAGTTAAAAACGCTTGTGGGTAAAGAGGGACTTCAAATCTCAAACCAAAATAAAAATTATATTCTCCTAAATTTTCTAAACTATCACTAATAGCTTTACCTAATTGATCACCTCTAGCTGCATAATCAATTTTAAGTTGAACATTTAAAAGAGGCATTATGTTTAGCTTAGATAAGGCAAGAGTATCTTCAGATACTTTATAAACCAGCTTTGCTTGTACCATATCGGCTCTTTCTTTTAATGAGCGTTTATAAATCGTTTTTTTATAAACTTCTATTCCTTTCTCTAGCCCCGCCTCTTCTTTAAAAACAAAATCATCTTTAATAATAATTTGATAATCTTTATTTTTAGTAATGTCTTCCCCCATAAATAAAGCAAGACGCATACTAATTGTATGAATATCTTTTTTAATTAAAAGTATTTCCTCTTCTCCTTCAGCCATAAGAGCTTCCAAGTTATAAAGGACCCCAACATCACTTGTTCCTAAGGCTACTTTTTTTCGAGTTAGTTTAAGCAGACGCCTTGTGTCCTCAAGAGCTTCTTTAGCTAAAGTTAAATTATCTTTATTAATTTTTAATTGCCAGTATAAAGAAAGAGCTTCTAAAATAAGCGAATTGAGTTTTAAATTATAAGTCGCTCTTTCAAGCTTCACACGATCTTTTAAAATGTTAAGTTCTTTTACATTCCCAAAACCAATCGGTCCTCCTCTTAAAAGCGGTTGCTGAATATCCAACCCAAAAGAAGAAGTCCATTCTTCGTCAAAACCCGTGCCTATTTGAGAAGTACCTCCTCCAGGTCCTGCCCCTAACCCACTTTGAAGACTTGAAAAAATAGAACTAAACGCACCTGAATCTATATTAATCCCATATCGATTATTAATTTCTAACCGAACAGTTGCTCCTGTTTCAACAATAAGAGACTGAAGACCAAAATTTAAATTTTCATTTCTTTGTTCAATTGGGGTTACATCAAAATTACGATTAAAAACACCATCTATAAAAGGAGTTTTTAATTGATCTCTTCTTTCATGATAAGAAGCTCTGGTAATATCTATATCAAAATTATTAAGTAAAACGTTATTATTATGTAAAGAAACTTCTTTTAAATATTCTTTTAAAGACAACTCAATTTTTATTTCTTTGGCAAAAGAGGCGTTAAAAAACAAAACAATTAAAAATAAAATAATTAAAAAAAATTTAGTCTTAAGATAAATAAACATTGTTAATAACAAATAATCAATTAATAAAAAAAATTAAATTTTTTAAGTACTCTTTTAAACACAGCTCAATTAAAGATAACTCAAGTTTTATTTCTTGGAAAAAAGGAACATTTAAAAAAATTCTACTATTAAAAAAAATAAATAATAGTGTCTAGCCTAATAATAGCATCTAGTCTAGTAGTTAACTCATTAGCAAATAAAAGTCAAGCTTTTTTCACTAATTGATCTACCGAAACTGCAACCACAATAATAATACCAATAACAATTAGTTGTGCATTTGTAGAAATCCCTATTAACGTACACCCATTTCTTAAAAACTGTATCAATAAAGTCCCAATTAGAGTCCCTAAAATAGATCCTCTGCCCCCTGAAAGAGAAGCCCCTCCTAAAACAACAGCCGCAATTACATCGAGTTCTGCTCCGATTCCAGCTGTTGGTTGAGCAGAAACAGTTCGACTACATCCGATCATAGCCGCTAAACCAACTAACAACCCATTAATAAGATAAATGAGTATTTTAGTTTTTTTTACATTAACTCCTGCATAATACGTTGCTGTTTCATTAGATCCTATCGCATACGTATATCGTCCTAAAAAAGTATGTTTTAAAATAAAGTAACAAATGACTGAAATGAAAATAAAAATTAAAATAGAAACAGGAATCCCATATAAATCCCCACCTCCTAAAAATTGATAACTAGGCACATTAATAGGAATTCCATTATTACTAACAAGAGCAATTCCTCGAAATAAACTCATCGCCCCTAAGGTAACAATAAAAGGTTGTATCTTGACTTTAATAATAACCCAACCAATTAACAATCCAGAAAAACCTCCTCCTATAATACCTGCAAAAGTGCCTATCAACTGTGCTGATGGCAGTAAACTATTTAACTGAAGCTCATTAATCCCATAGCCACTAATCACCAACATAACCGCAGCTCCCACCATCGCACAAAAAGCTTGCACTGATCCAACAGAAAGATCTATTCCTCCAGAAATAATTACAAACGTCATCCCTAAAGCCATAATCCCCATTACAGACGATCTTCTTAAAACATTCAAAAAATTATCAACAGTTAAAAAAGAATCAAACTTTCAAAATAGCTAACATTAAAATCAAAAGTGTTAACGTTAAAAACGGTAAAAATAACCTAATAAATTTATTCATAAACTAAAGCTCTCCTGTAGCATAATTCATAATTTCATTTTGAGATAATTTACTTGCTTTAAATTCTTTACAAATAAAAAAATCTCTTACTACCAAAACCCTATCAGATACCCCTAAAATTTCATCCAGTTCTGAAGAAATCAACAAAATTGCTTTCCCTTGAGAAGCTAATGAATTCATAATTTCATAAATTTCTTTCTTAGCTCCCACATCAATTCCTCTTGTTGGTTCATCAAAAATGACAATATCTGAACTAGCAAGAAGCCATCTAACAATTAATAGTTTTTGCTGATTTCCACCTGATAACGTTTCTGTTTTTAATAAAGGACTCCCCCATTTAACAGACATTTTAGAAACTTCTGTTGTACTAATACTTATTTCTTTAAAGTGATCAAGCCAGTAAGATCTGAAATACTTGCCTAAAGTAGGTAATGTTACATTCCACATATTGGGAAGGGACAATAAAAGACCTGTTCTTTTTCGATCTTCTGTTAAAAAAGCCATCCGTTTTTTTACAGCATCTCTTGGTGATTTAATTTTCGTTTTTTTTCCATGAATATAAACGTTTCCAGAATGAGCCTTCTTTATTCCAAAAATAAGCTCGGCTATTTCCGTTCTACCAGCACCAATCAATCCATACATCCCTAAAATTTCACCAGCTCCAATGTTAAGACTAATATTATTAATACGATTACCATCTGAAAGATTATCAACAGAAAAAATTATTTTTTTATTTTTATTAAAACTATTTCTTTTAACAAAATAATCCTTTAGTTCTCGCCCTACCATGTGCTTAATAATTTCTTTATTAGAAATGTTTTTCGTCCTTCCAGAATAAACAACCTCTCCATCTCTTAAAACAGTCACTTCATCAGAAATCTGTCTTACTTCATCAAGGTGATGTGAAATATAAATAATAGAATACCCTGCTTTTTTTAGCTTTTTAATCGTTTCTAAAATAAATTGAACCTCTTTGTAAGACAAAGAAGAAGTCGGTTCATCCATAATAATTAAAAAAGACTTCTTTACAATCGCTTTTAAAAACTCAACAATTTGACATTCTGCTATTGATAAATTTTCAATTTTTTCTAAAGGATTAATCGAAAAAATTTCAAACTTCTTCAAAAGCTTTTCTGTTTCTTTGACAACAAGATGATTTTTAATCACTCCAGGAACAAAAAAAGAAAATTCTTTCCCTAAAAAAATATTATCAGCAACTGTTAAATCACTAACAAGATTAAGCTCTTGATAAACCATTGAAATCCCAGTATCAATTGAATCCGCTGGAGAAAAAAACTTTACTTCCTCATCATTAAAATAAATTTGACCCTCATCTACTTGATGCACTCCAGCCAATATCCTCATTAAAGAAGACTTCCCAGAGCCATTCTCTCCCACTAAAGCATGAATCGTACCCTTATCGACTTTAAAAGAAACATTATTTAAAGCAACTGTCTGACCAAAAATTTTTCGAATATTCTCTACTCTTACATCAAAACTATTTATTTTTTCCAATTTTTTTATATTCCTTTTTACTCAAATTAGAAAATGAACAAAATAATTACTAAAAAAGATTTTTTTTTAATTAACTATCATTTAATTAAAAACTCAGTATTTAACTACAATTCTTATATAAAACTAAATACTAAGAAGCTCTTTTACCTCTTTTGTAGTAATGTTATCTTTAGTAACTAGCTTAACTTGTGTATTTACTTTTTTCTCAATTGTTTCCTCTTTAATCACTTTAACAACAGAATACACACTTAAATAACCCATATCAAAAGGATTCTGCACGACCAAAGAATCAATTTCTCCTTTTTTAAGAGCATTAATAAGTGGAACAGAGGCATCAAAACCAATGATTTTTATCTCTTTTCTTCTTTGACTTACAATCGCCTGAAATGTTCCTACAGAAGTTGATTCATTACAGGCAAAAATTCCTTGTACATCCTTATGACGAGTTAATAAATCCTCTACTGCTTGTAAAGCTGTTTCAACGGTATCTAAACCATATTTTGTTTCCAAAATCTTAATTTCTGGATGATTTTTTTCTATTTCATCAATAAATCCATTTTCTCTTTTAGTGGTCGAAGAAGACCCTGGGTTATACTTAACAACTAAAATATTTCCTTTATTATTTATAATTTTAGCCATTCGAAGAGCGGCTATTTTCCCACCTTCATAATTATCTGTTGCAATAAAAGAATTATATTTCGTTGTGTTAATTCCCGAATCAAAAATAATACAAGGAATCTTCTTTTCATAAACTCTTTCTACAACAGGGACTAAAGCTGTATCATCAAGAGGGGCCAAAACAATCCCATTTACCCCTTTGGTAATAAAATCTTCGATAATGGAAATTTGAGCATTTCGATCTCCTTCTCGAGTAGGACCATTCCAATAAATTTTGACATCTAATTCTTTACCTGCTTTTTTGGCCCCAGCATACACTGTCTTCCAAAAATCATGACTCGTCCCTTTAGGGATAACAGCAATTTGTAATTGCTTACTATTAGATGCATTAGAACAATTTGTAAAGGTTATCATTACTAAAAACAACCCTATTAAAAAAGACATGAATGATAATTGATTATTTTTCATAAGTTACTCCTTTGTTACTCCTTTATTAGTAAACAGTTTATAAATTTTAAAATCAAAAAAATGACCTTATCAGCCACATTATAACTTCTAAATTAAATAAAAATCAAAATTTTTTTTTATAGAAAATGACTTATAAGCTTAATTCAGCATAAAAATATCTAGTAAACACCTATTTTTAGTAAAAACAACTCTTAAACTTGTTCTTTTAAAAAATTTTCTAAATGTTTAAAAACTAAATCGTCAATGACATGCTCCCCTCGACAGGCATTTTCTTGAGCAACTTCTTTTGGGACTTTTAAAACTTCATAAAAAAAAGATCTTAATATTTCATATTTATGACTTATTTTTTCAGCTAATTGATTTCCTTTCTTCGTCAAAGAAATAAAACTATAAGGGTCATAATTAATAAATCCTTTTTCTGAAAGTACTTTTAATGTTTTAGTAACAGAAGACTTGCTCACCTTAAGCTCAATAGAAAGATCCTTAACCCTAGCAACTTTCTTTTCTCTAGAAATTCGATAAATACTTTTTAAATACATCTCCAAAGTTTCACTTAATAAATAACCCTCCTTTAAAGGATGTCCATTATGTAACGAAGCTAAAGACATTTTAATTGATACCCCTCTTATTATAAACAAAAAAAGTAAATTTTATCAAGTATTAAAATAGTTTAAAATAAACCTTTCTTCTCTTTAAAAATATTTTATTTAGTTTAAACTAAATAAAATATTAGTCTAGACTTGTTTATAAAGCCAAAATAAACTATAATAAATTTAAAAATCTCTCTTAATATGCACAAATTTCTTTTTTTAATCATTTTAAATTTTTTAATTTTTTTTTCTTGTTCAGAACAAAAAATAGGAAATAAAAAACAAATTAATATTCTTTGTACAATAGGACAATTACAAGATGCTATTAATTATATTGCTAAAGACAAAGTAAAAAGCAGTAGTATTTGTCAGCATGGGGTAGACCCTCATACCTATGTAGCAACAATAGACGATGTAAAAAAAATTAATAAAGCTACTTTTATTTATGGGATTGGGCTTAATTTAGAAGCTCAAATGATTCATTTTTTAAAAAAAATGCCAAAAAGTCTTTTAATTGCAGAATCAGCACTTGATTCAAAAGATCTGATTAAAACATCCAAAGACAAGATCAAGGCCTATGACCCTCATGTTTGGGGAGATATTTCTCTTTGGATTAAGATTGTTTCTTATCTTAAAGAAGACTTAATTAAAAAAATGCCCCAAGAAAAAGAGTTTTTAGAAAAAAACAGTGACTTGTATCTTAAACAACTAAGAAAAACACATCAAATAATTACATCACTGATAAATCGTATTCCTAAAGAAAAAAGAATTTTAATGACTTCTCATGATGCCTTTAGTTATTTTAGTCGTGCTTATAATATTGAAACAAAAGCTATTTTGGGCATTTCTACTGGAGCAGAAGCAAGCTCTAAAGAAATCATGGATCTTTCAAAATGGGTTATTGCTAACAAAGTCAAAAAATTTTTTCCTGAAAAAAGCATGCCTAATAAATTTTTAATGGCTTTAAAAGAATCTGTTACTGCAAAAGGCTATGAAATTAATTTTTCTAAAAATGAACTTTATTCAGATTCACTTGGAAAGCCCGGGACGAAAGAAGGCACTTACATTGGCATGATGCTTTATAATGCCAGTACCATTGAAACAGAATTAAATCATTAAAAAAAATATTTAAAAATATTTTGATATGAAAACAATAGCTTTAAAGGTTAGTGATTTGACAGTCTCTTATCGAGCTAAGCCTGCTTTATGGGATATTGACCTTAATATTTTCAAGGGATCACTAACAGCGATTGTGGGTCCTAATGGAGCGGGAAAAAGCACTCTTTTAAAAGCAATTTTAGATCTTTTGCCTAAAACATCGGGTCAAACACTTATTTTTGACCAACCTTATAAAAAACAAAAATTACAAGTAGGTTATATCCCTCAAAAAAGTAGTATTGATTGGGATTTTCCAGCCACAGTTTTTGATGTGGTCTTAATGGGATCTTATGGAGAGCTTGGATTTTTTAAGATTCCTTCTAAAAAAAACAAACAAGAAGCGTTAGAAGCTTTAAAACAATTAGATCTTTTACCTTATAAAGATCATCAAATCAGTGAAATTTCAGGTGGACAACAACAAAGAACTTTTCTAGCAAGAGCTTTGATACAAAAGTGCAAAATCTATCTTATGGATGAACCTTTTGCAGGAGTCGATGCAAAAACAGAAAAAACAATTATTGATATCTTTAAAGTAATGAAAAAAGAAGGGAAGACATTAATTGTGGTTCATCATGATTTACAAACTTTAAAAAAGTATTTTGATCATGTTGTTTTTTTAAATACTAAAGTGATTGCAAGTGGTCCTATTAATCAAGTTTTAAATAAAAAAAATCTTAAAAAGACTTATCAAGGAAAAACGAATTTTCTCTACGATTTATAATTTTGAATAACAAATGAGCTTCTCTTTTTTTCAAGCCTTACAAGCACTTTATTTTGATCATACTTTTAGAGTCGTCACAGGTGGTTGTATGATTATAGGGTTTACTTGTGGATCGATTGGAACATTTGCTTATATAAAAAAACAAGGAATGATTGGGGACGTGGTTTCTCATGCGACTTTACCAGGAGTGGCTTTAACTTTTTTAATTTTCAAAAATAAAAGCTTCATTACGATAGGAGCTATTTTAAGTGCTTTGATAGGGGTTTACCTTGTTCAATTTTTCATCTCTGAGACGAAAACAAAAGAAGATAGTGCTTTAGGCTTGATGCTTTCTGTTTTTTTTGGGGTTGGGATGGTGTTTCTTTCTATCGTCAATCAATTACCTTATGGTCAAAAAGCGGGGCTAAACCGATTTCTTTTTGGGATGGCTTCCACGATTACGACAACCGATATTTATAGAATGATTTTTTTAAGTATGGGTTGTTTTTCATGTGTTTTTTTATTTTGGAGAAAGCTTATTATTAGTAACTTTGACTTTAATTATGCCAAAACGATTGGAGTAAAAGCTGAAAAATTAAATACAATATTGATGTTAATTTTAACGGTAGCGATTGTGTCAGTTTTAGAAATTGTTGGGATTATATTGACGACAGCTTTAATCATTGCTCCTGCTGTTGCTGCTAGACAATGGACTCATCGCATGGGTAAAGTATTTTTTTTAGCTGGTTTTATTGGTGGGTTTGCTAGTGCTTTGGGGGCTCTTATAAGCTCTCTTTATGCCATTCCTACAGGGCCTATTATTGCTTTGTTTGTTACTTTATTAGCTTTTTTTTCTATTGGATTTTCTCCTAAAAGAGGAATTGTTTTTAATACCTTTAGAAGAGCTAAACAAATGCAAACAGTGTATTTGGAAAAGACATTACTTGACCTAAAAATGCTTGCTAAAAATCATCCTTCATCTAAAAAACACCCTCATCATAGAAAAGTCATTGAGTCGATGAATTCTTCAAATAAAAAAACTATAAAAAAAAATCTAAAAAAACTTAAACAACTCAATTTAGTAGAAGAAGTGAAAAAAGATTATTGGGCTCTAACAAAAAAAGGGACTAAAAAAATAAGTCTTTTAGAAAACAAAATCTTTAATAAGAAAAATTAAATGATAAATGACAACGTTTTTAATTAATAGTTACATTTATTTAATTATATGGGCGACATCGTGTGCGTGTGCAGTGCTTGGGGTCTTTCTTGTTTTAAGAAGAATGGCTCTTGTTAGTGATGGGATTAGTCATTCGATACTTTTAGGGATTGTTGTTTTTGCTTTTTTATCTAAAAGCCTTAACTCTCCGCTACTAATTATAGGAGCTGGACTTTCTGGGATTTTATTTTCTTTAATAATAGAGCTCTTAAGTAAAACAAAAATCATTAAAGAAGATAGTGCCATTGGAATTGTTTATCCTTTTTTCTTTAGTATTGCAATTATATTAATTAATGTTTTTGAAAAAAACACGCACCTTGATACCCATACAATCCTTATTGGAGACATTTCTTTTGCTGTTTTTGACCAATTATCTTTTTTTGGAAAATCGATAGGTCCCAAATCTTTTTATCTTTCTTTTTTTTTATTTCTTATTAATATAGGGTTTGTTTTGATATTTTATAAAGAGCTTAAAGTAGTTACTTTTGACCCACTGTTTGCAAAAAGCATTGGGATTAGTTTAATTTTTTTTCATTATACATTAATGAGTTTGGTATCTTTTACAGTCATTGGTGCGTTTAATGCTGTGGGGTCGATACTTGTGATTGCTTTTATTATAGGTCCACCTGCAAGTGCCTTTTTATTAACTAAACGATTTAAGAACCTGCTAATATTAAGTATTGTTATTGCGATTGTAAGTTCGAGCATGGGGATTGCTTTGGCTTTTTTTTTAAAAAAAGTTTCTGTATCTGGGTGTGTGGCAATGAGTATAGGAATTTGTTTTTGTCTTTGTGCTTTTTTTTCTCCTTTATATGGGATTTTCTCACAAATGAAAAAAAGAAAGCATCAAGAAAAAGAATTTAAAAAACAAACTTTACTGATTCACTTATTAAATCATTATGGGAAAAAAGAAGCTTTCTTTGAAAATACGATTTCCAATTTAATCAAACATTTTAGATGGAAAGAAAAAACAGCGTATTATATTGTAAAAATAATGATAAAAGAAAAACTGATTACTCAAAAAAATAATGAAAATCTCTTTTTAACAAAAAAAGGGAAAGGCATCGCAAGTCAACTTAAATAAAGTTTTTTACAAAAGAAAGAGACTTATTTAAAAGAAATGAATATTTTCTTAGTATAAGTTTTAATAAAATAAAAAATAAAAGCAGCTTCATTTGAAATATAGCTAAATTATTAACTATAATGAAAGAAAGCATTATGTTTTATGATAGGAAAAAAGGAGATAAAAATGAGTGATTATAGAGTAGAAAAAGATACAATGGGAGAAATGAAGATCCCTAAAGAAAAATATTATGGTGCTCAAACAGCTAGATCACTGCTCAACTTTAAAATAGGTCATGACCGAATGCCTAGAGAAATGATTAGAGCCTTTGGAATTTTAAAAAAAGCAGCGGCCATGACTAATGAAGAACTGAAAATTATTGAAACTTCGAAAGCAAAACTCATTATTAAGGCCTGCGAGGAAGTCATTGAAGGGAAGCTTGATGAACATTTTCCCTTAGTTATTTGGCAAACTGGAAGTGGGACTCAAACCAACATGAACACAAATGAAGTGATCGCCAATAGAGCTATTGAAATCAGCGGTGGTGTTTTGGGGAGTAAAGATCTTGTGCATCCTAATGATGATGTCAATAAAGCACAATCATCTAATGATACTTTCCCAACAGCAATGCATATTGCTGCTGGAGAACAAATTAATCATTCTCTACTAGTATCTTTAAAATCACTCAAAAAAACTTTAGATCAAAAAACAAATGATTTTAAAAACATTATCAAAATTGGACGAACTCACTTGATGGATGCTGTACCCCTGAGCTTGGGACAAGAGTTTTCAGGCTATGCCAAACAGTTGGAATATGCCATTAAAAGAATTGAGCTATCATCAAGTGATCTTTACAACCTTGCTTTAGGAGGAACAGCTGTAGGCACTGGTCTCAATACCCATGTGAAATTTGCAGAAAAAGCAGCCGAAAAAATTGCTCAAATTACAAAGCTTCCTTTTAAAACAGCTACCAATAAATTTGAAGCACTTGCTTGCCATGATCCGATTGTTTTTATGAGCGGAGCTTTAAAAACATTAGCTTGTTCACTCATGAAAATTGCCAATGATATTCGATGGCTGGCTTCTGGACCTAGATGTGGTATTGGAGAAATAAGTATTCCTTCTAATGAACCTGGTAGCTCTATTATGCCCGGTAAAGTCAATCCGACTCAAAGCGAAGCGATAACAATGGTTTGTGCTCAAGTGATTGGCAATGATACAGCCATTAATGTGGGAGGGGCTTCAGGTAATTTTGAGCTTAATGTATTTAAACCAATGCTTATTTTTAATTTACTTAATTCTATTAGATTACTTTCAGATGCTTGTAAAACTTTTAATGAAAAATGTGTCATAGGCATCGAAGCAAATCAAAAAATGATCACAAAGTATTTAAATGAATCCTTAATGCTAGTCACTGCTTTAAATCCAATCATTGGCTATGACAATGCTGCCAAAGTAGCCAAAAAAGCATTTACAGAAAATATTACCCTTAAAGAATCTGCTTTAAAATTAAATTTATTAACAGAAGATGATTTTGAAAAACATGTTGACCCTAAAAAAATGCTAGGTCCTAATAAAAATTAGCAAAAAATCTTGCTTTTTGTAAAAAAAAATTTTATGATAAGTAAGCTGATTTTTTAGGAGTCTTTTATGAATTTTACTTTTCCCAATTTACCATATGAATACAATGCTTTAGAACCTCACATTGATACTAAAACAATGGAGATTCACCATCAGAAGCATCATAAAACTTATTATGATAAGTTTGTAGCTGCCATTCAAGGGAGTGATTTAGCAAATCAAAAAATTGAAAAAATTTTTTCAAATATCTCTAAACATTCAGTTGCCATTAGAAATAATGGTGGTGGTTACTATAATCACAATTTTTTTTGGAATTGTCTTTCTCCTAATGGAAGAGGAGGAAAAACTCCAGAAGGTGGTTTAAAAGAAGCTATCAATAAAAAATTTAATTCGTATGACTTTTTTAAAGATCAATGGACTCAAAAAGCCATCAGTCGATTTGGCTCAGGATTTGTTTGGCTTATTTTAAATGAATCTAAAGAATTAGAAATCACCTCAACCCCTAACCAAGACAACCCCCTTATGGATATCGCTAAAGAAAAAGGACAGCCTCTACTTGCTTTAGATCTTTGGGAACATGCTTACTACTTAAACTATCAAAACAAAAGACCTCAATACATTAATGCCTTTTGGAATATTATTAATTGGAATTGGGTTCAAAAACAATATAGTTCTTTTAGCTAAAAAAAACATTTTCCCCTATCTTCTTTCTTTTTTTTATATTTTTTTAAAAAATTAAAAAAATATAAAAAAAATAACACATAATAGTAAATAGTATAAAAATTGTTTTATAAATATTTATAAAGCAATAAATAATCCCATATGGAAAAAAATAACTCAAAAAAAATACTAATTGCTTTATCAATTCCGTTTAGTTTTCTTTTTACTAATTTTTTAATTATTTTACATTCACAAATAATTCTTAGAATTCCTATTGAATGGAAACACTTTATATTACCTTCTGTAGTTGGACTTTTATACTCTGTTATTTTAATTTTTTTTAGAGTCTTTTACAAAAAAACCTTTAAAGAAAAAAAAAATGATGAAATGAATATTTTTACTATAATGGCTGTGCATGATCTAAAGTGTTCTTTATCAGGGATTTGTAGTTTAGTAGAGCTCATTAAAGAAAATAAGAAAAAAAAAGATTCTGATGATGAATTAATTAAAATGATTCAATCTACAGCAAAAGACACTTTAAAAAAAATTGAAGACATTTTAAATATGATCAAACACCAAAAAAATAATATTAAAAAGAAAGAAAAAGTGAACAATCCATATAACGATATTAATAAATATATTGATATTTTCAAAAAAAGAGCAAAACACAGCGGGATCTTAATAACACGAAAAATAGACAAAGACTTGCCTTCTGCAAAATATAATGGAAGCCTTTTAAAAGATATTCTTTCTAATCTCATTGGAAATGCGATTAAATATTCTAATCCTGGATCTAGAATTACAATATCTACAAAAATTATTGATAACGTTTTTATAAAAATCAACGTTGAAGACAACGGACAAGGACTCACACAAGATGATGTTAAAAAAGCCTTTAATCAATTTCAAAAATTAAGTGCAAAACCTACTAATGAAGAAAAATCAACCGGCTTAGGTCTTTGGATTACCAAGAAGCTAACAAATAAAATGGGGGGTGATGTTGATGTTTTTTCTCTAGGCCTTAAGCAGGGTGCTTGTTTCTCTTTTACACTTCCAATTATAAAAGAAAAAAAAAAATTAAAATAAGTCAATATTTTTATTATCTATCTTAGGAAAGCCTTTTGGATTTCTTAAAATTTCTGAAAATAAAAAAACTTTTTTCCAACCAAAATTTTTATCTAATAAAAAAGAACTCTTTTTTTTTTGATGAATCACTTGATTCACAATCTTCTTATTAGGTTGATTTGATTTATCAGCATCAGAAATAATGGGTTTTTTTTGATTTGTTTCATTTGAAAAAGATAAGTTGACTTGGTTATTTTTGTCTACTTTAAAAGATGTATTTTGGTTTTCTAAATAAGAATCATCAATAGAAGAAGTTTTTTCTTCAAAATCAATTTTGCGATCGGGATCAATAGAAAATTTTTTATAAATTTGATAAATAAATTGAAGGATTAAAGCAATAAGAATAACAATAGATTCAAAGTTCACCGTCGTTGTTCTGTTCTTTTATTTATTTATACTTATTTGATCTCATTATCATCTTCAGAAGCAATTGACTGCCTCATATCTGTATCTGCTTTAACATTATTAAGACGATAATAATCCATAATTCCTAGTTGCCCTTTTTCAAAAGCCTTAGCAATAGATTTAGGGATATCTGCTTCTGCTTTAACCACTAAAGCTTTCATTTCTTGTTCTAAAGCGATAGCCATTACTCTTTTTTCTTCTGCCTTTGCTTGAGCAATGATTTTATCAGCTTCTGCTTGATCTGTTTGTAGTACCGCTCCAATATTTTTACCAATATCTACATCTGCAATATCAATGGATAAAATTTCAAAAGCTGTTCCAGCATCAAGTCCTTTCTTAAGAACAGTCTTAGAAATACTATCAGGATTTTCCAAAACTTCTTTATGGTTATTTGAAGAACCAATTGTTGACACGATTCCTTCCCCTACTCTAGCAAGGATGGTTTCTTCCCCTGCTCCACCAACAAGTCGATCGAGATTAGTCCTAACGGTAATACGAGCTAAAGCGATGACTTGAATACCATCTTTAGCAACAGCTGCAATTTTAGGTGTTTCAATAATTCTAGGGACAACGGAAGTATTAATCGCTTCTAAAATATTTCTACCTGCCAAATCAATTGCTCTAGCTCTAGAAGAATTTAAATTTAACTTCGCTCGATTTGCTGAAATAAGAGCTAAAACTAAATTTTCAAGTCGATGCCCTACATTAGGGTCTCGAGAACCAATCGATAAATAATGGGCTTCTAAATCATTTAAGGTGATATCTTTCAAATCAGATTTTACCGCTGATATATAAGGGCGTACAACAAAAGTAGGGTTCATTCCTCTTAGTCTCATACCAATAAGACGAAAAATGCTCACCCATGCTCCAGAAAAAAAAGCTTCTATCCAAAGCTTAACGGGAACAAAATGAAAAAAGAAGAAAATAAGAACAAGAACAATAGAAGAAATAAAAAGAATTGGATAAAACATATTTTAAATTGTATCAAAAAAAAAAAAAAAAATCAATAAAGTTCAACAATAATTTTATTTTCAGAAAAATCAATCACCACAACTTTCTTCCCTTTTTCTAAATACACCCCTTTGGAAACCACATCCCAAACTTTTTTATTAAATAACATCTTCCCAGCAGGTCTAAGAGCTGTTTGAGTCACTCCAATGACTCCTTTTTTTAAGATGACTTCTTTCTGTTTTTTTTGACTTAAAAGCGAAGATTTCATCTCTTTTTTCGCTACCCCACCCAATTGTCTATTTCCAAGTATTAATCCAAAAGAAGGCATCACTTTTTTCACTACTCCATCCCTTTGTCTACTGGTAAGCATCAATCCGAAAGGAAGCACTTTAGAAAGTTTTACCATCAAATAAACCAAAATAATAAAAACAGGAATACTAATTAAAAAAGAACCTAATACCATCGTAACACCTTCTTTAAAAACAAAAAACTCCAACGGATTACTTGGAATCGTAAAAGATTGCATCATTAATATAAGCGAAAATAATAGAAAAAAAATTCCTAAAATCCCAAAAAATCCAAATCCAGGTAAAACAAAAATTTCCACAGAAATCAACCCAATCGATACAAGCAATAAAGCAAATTCATAATAATTAGCAAGCTCAACAATATAATTTAAAAGAAAAAAAATTGAAAAAGAAAGAATCGCAATAATCCCATAAAAACCAAACCCAGAAGATTTGACTTCTAAATAAATTCCAGCAAGTCCAATTAAAATAAAAAGCCATAAGTAATTTGCCAAAGCAAAATAAATTTTTTCTGAATTAGCTAAATTTATTTTAATTATCTCCTCTCCTTCTTTTATTAATTCTTCAACACCCAAAACAGTTTTTTTTGAAAACCCAAAATCTTTAGCCTCACTATCACTCATCGTAAGAAGCTCTCCTTTAGAAATAATTGTTTTTTTAGAAACAATCTTTTTTCTTCTAGAAGAATTGAGATCTTTTAACTCAATTTCTGTTAACATTTCTTTTTTTCCATTATTCCAAGTAATTTCTATTACTTCTTTATCAAGGCTAACCATCGCTTCAGAAAGCTTAATGGGATATCCGTTTTTTTTAGCAAGAGCTCGGAATTTAGCTCTAAGAGGAGATTGGAATTTTTCTCCCATCATTTTAGGCCCCCCTTGTCCCATCATAATAGGAGCACAATCACCTATAGTTGTATTTGGCATCATGTAGATTTGATGACAAGAAAGAGCAATCAAAGCCCCTGCTGAAATTGCTTTTTCATTGACTAGAGCAATTGTTTTAAATTTAAGACTTGAAATGAGTTCTACAATTTTATAAGCAGCATCTAATCGGCCCCCAAAAGTATTGATTTCAAAAATAATTTGAGATGGTTTTAAATTAATGGCATCCTCACTAGCTCTTTTCAAGTATTTATAAATACCTGCATTAATTTCCCCTTCAAAAGGAATAACAACTGTCTTAGAATATAGAAAATTAAATAAAAAAATTGAAATAAATGTCAAAAATATTTTTTTCATACAAATTAAATTCAAACCCAATACCCTATTTTATTTAAATAATATTCTTTTTTCCAAATAGGAACTCTTTTTTTTATTTCATCCATAATATACACGCAAGCCTCAAAAGCATTCCTTCTATGTTTTGCAATCACCCCTACCCACACAGAAGTTTCTCCAAGAGCAACAATCCCCAAACGATGAACACATTTTACTTCTAAAATAAAAAATTTATTTTTTACTTCTTGTAAAATAGAGTTTCCTTCTTTTTCAGCAAGTGGAACATAGGATTGATACTCAAGTTGAGTCACTTTTTTTTTAAGTCCATCTTCTCTAACACATCCTTCAAAAAAAACTTTTGCTCCCCCCCCAGTGTTTTTTAAATGAAAACTCAAATCGTTGGTTTGAAGAATTTTTTTTGAAAAGTAAAACATATACTATCACCCCATGATTTTAATACCTTACATCAATAAATTTATTATGTATTTTTAAAATTAACAATTCCTAAATAAGCTAAAAAAGATAAATTAACAAACAAAAGAGGTGCAAAAATAGGGGTTCCATAAATAAAGCGATTAACATTAAAGAAGTATGACTTTACGTAAGATTAGCAACTAAATGAAATCCAAAGCCTAAAATCCCAATAACAATTTGAAGTCATAAAATAAAAAAAATTATTTTTTCAAAAACAAAATCCATTCTTGAAAAAAAATAAGGGATCAAAAATCCAACCATAAAAGCACTACTCACAACAAGAATCCATTCTGTTTTATAAAAAAAAACCATTTTGAGCATGAGCCAATAAAGAAAGAATCAAATTACCTACAAAACCTAAAAAAACAAGAAAAACAACTTCCTTAGCCCACATCAAGTCTTCTGCTTTTATCAAGCGGTTAACTAAATATAAAAACCCTATCCCCACATAAGCCCCACGAGCAATAAAAAAAGCTAAATACACTAAATTTTAATAGCAAATTCTTTAAAAAAATGACTTTTTAAATGAAAAAAAATTCCTAAAATCCCAATCAAAACAGAAGGATGTCTCGCTAAGCTAACAGAAATTGTACCCCCCATGACATTCTGTACACTGCCCAATAATAATCATCCAAATAAGGTTTGCCAATCCCATGACAAGCAACACATCCTTTTACAATAGCCGATTTTCCTTTTTCTTTCCTTTCCTTCCTTCTAAAGCAGCTAATTGATTCTCAGGTCTTTTAACAGCCTCTTTATGATATTTCTCTCCATGAGCAATTTACTCAGAGGTAAAACCTTGATCCTCTCTAATAGTAGCCCAAGCAGGCATTCCATGACGACTACGATTAAATTGTTCGTACTCTGTTGCATGACATTGTGCACAGTTTTGAGAAGAAATTTCTTTTGAAAGTGAAAAGCCATGGGGTTCAAAAGACGGCTACCCTTTAAGAGAAAAATGACAGTTATAACAATTAACTCCTTTTTGTCTATGAACACTCTTTTAAAATTGATACACAATCGCAGGTGTTTCTCTTAAATGAAACATTCCACACATTTCTCTGTAGCTTTCAAATGCGCAAGAGCCCCATACTCTAAATCTTTATTTGGCCGAAAAAAAATGAAAAAGAAAGCTTAGAAAAATAATAAAAGATGAAATCGATACTGCTAAAAAAATAAATCTATAGTTTAAAAAAAAGAGCTTTTCCTGAGATTTTTTTTGTTCATCTAAAACTTGTTTTAGGTTTATTTAAATCCTTTCAACAATAAATCAAATAATTAACTTATTATACTAAGATACATATAAAAAAAAACATCTCTCAATGATTAAAATAAAGCCTACCCTTACAAATTATTTCAAAAGTCTAACTCTTAAAATAAAAGCACTTAGGATAATAGTAAAAAAAATTCTATCCCTTCTACTCCCTATCCACTGTCACTATTGCAAAACCTTACTCTCTTCCAAAGAAGATAACACCGTTCTTTGTAATCAATGCATTGAAAAATTAGAAAGTGAAACCTTAAATAAAGAGCCTACTTGTCCTAGATGTTCTCACTCAAAAACAAAAACAAACTGTATTAGCTGTTTTGAAAAAAAGTATTTATTCAAAAAAAATACTTCTTTATTAAAAAACAAAGCACTTTCTCAACTACTTTTTTATGACTATAAATTTAAACAAAAAAGAAGTCATATCCCCATACTAACTAACATTATTTTAAAACATTACAAACAATATTTATCTAATTTTGATGTCTACCTTCCTATTGTTTTAAATAAAAAAGAAACTTATTTACGAGAGTTTTGCCCTGTTTTAAGTATTGTCAAAAAAATCTCCAAAAAAACAAAAGTACCCATTATAAAAGCCATTAAGAAAAAGCCTTCTGCAAAAACCAAGCAACGCTTTAAATCTAAAGAAGAAAGAGAAAATACCTATAAAGATTACCTCTTCATTAAAAAGAAAAAACAAAATCTAATCAATAAAAAAATCTTAATTATCGATGATATCTTCACAACAGGAGAAACCATTAATGCTTGTAGTCAGCATATAAGAGAAAATGTTAGCTGTAAAAAAATTGAAAGCTTTACTTTTTTAAGATCTCTTGTGATCAATAAAACTGAAAGCAAGCATTAAGGTCAAACAAATATTCAAACATTTGACCCTATTTTTTCTAGAACTTGATTTTCTCTAAACAAAGCAAAGTGAAAAAAAAAGTAAAAAATAAAACCAATAAAAATTATTGATAAAACACAAATTTTTAAATTACCTATATAACGATGATGATTTTGAAAAGCTAAAACAATATTAGGCTCTTGTAAAATAAAAAAAACACTGTGATTAATAATTGTTAAAAAATTTCCAAAAATAAAATTGAAATATTGAATAGGACAAATTAAAAGAAAGATCGTTATCGCCAGTGATAAGGTGATCATAAAGGGAATGAATAGGTTATAAACAATAGAAAAAT